>CAXXNR010000001.1:0-1928073 GCA_963666135.2 Fimbriimonadaceae bacterium
TTGACTTACTCCTGCATCGGCTGTTAACGGTTTCTTTGAATCGGCTTCATACTCTGCGGCCTTAAGAGCAGTGGGAGCTGGGCCGACTTCCTCGTCGGGTCCCGCGCATCCGACGATTGCCGCCGCCATGCCAGCCGAGCATAGAACCAGCCCTAGAGCTCTGTTGATTCCTCGTCTCGTAATAGTCATCTTTATTCTCACTTCGTCCCCGTTAATCCGTTAAGCTATTATCTGCTCGGTCCTGCAATTCCAGGAGGAGGACCGCCCATCGAGCCGCCCATTGGAGGCGCGCCTTGCAAGCCCATTGGCCCTCCGCCGCCCCGACCCAATCCAGGAGGCATTCCGGGCATCATTCCGCTGCCAGGGGAACCGGCTGATCCAGTTGATCCAGTAGATGCACCTTGACCCTCGTTCACTCCACCAAAGAACTTATTGCCTCGAATGAAACCGACAACGACTAAGTTATAGGTCCCTGTTAGCTGAGGCGAAGTTCCCGAAAGGTTAAGGTTGCTGGCAACCGCAAGATAGCCCTTCATCGTCGACCAAGCTCTCATGTTGTCGCAAATCTGACTATAGTTGCCTTGAACGGTTACTGTTCCAAGCTCCCAGATCACGATTGGATACTCAAACGGAGGATAGTTGAAATAGTTGGCAAGAGTTGCTGTCGAATTGTCCTCGGGGAAAGGAATCCGCGGACCATTGATGACCACGACCCCGCCTTTCTTCACTTGGGCATTGACCGCTTGTTGCGCCGCATTGCGGAACTTTCTAACATCGATACCCAGCTGCCAAGGATTGACAGACAGATCGATTCCTTTCGATGCTAGAGTTGGCCCAGGTGTGTGCTCGGCAACATACTTCTTCCAAGCAACGTCGCTCTCATCGCGGATTTTCTGGGCGTTCTCGTAGCGCAATTTAACACGATCAGACTTCTCCGCTTCTGTCTTTAGAGCTTCGTAGTACTCCTTCTTTATATTAGCGGCTGCCATATTCGGCTGATAGAGATGGATAAATCCAAACGCTAGGAAGACAGACGATACCGCAATTCCGATAATGATGATGGTAACCCAGCTTATCTTCATTTTTTTTCCATTAACTCCTCTCGGACTTACGGCTCAGTCGAGGTTGATCCCACTCCTCCGCTGCCGCGGGCTCCTCCACCCATCGGAGGTGCGCCCTGTAATCCCATCGGAGCTCCTCCCATGGGACCGCCAAATCCAGAACCTCCGCCTGTAGCTGTGCCTGTCGGCGCAGATCCGGTCGAAGCCGCGTTCAAGGTTCCCTTAGGATCTGGAGCCTGCAACTTACCCGGCATGACAAGGCTGATGGTTATCTCAGACCACTTCGGCATGGCTCCTCTGTATCCAGGCTGGCCAGAACCGAAGTTGCCTACCTGCTGGTAGCCGCTTAGGCTTCCTCTGGCGATGTAAAACTGTAGCCGCTGCATGGGGTCGTCAGGTACGTTCGACTCTTGCATAGTAATCGGACGGCCCGTCTGGTCAGTTTGAATCAAGTTGGGAATGTACTGGTCAACGATCGTATAGCCCGATCGAGTAACCGTTTGGACATCCGGAATCCGATTGAACGCCAACATAATGTTCGCGTATTGCTCTCTTGTTTGGATGACGCCTCGCAAAGTAACTGAAACGGTGTCAGCAGTGACAGGCGTTGCCGACATCTGATTAATCCTGAAGAAGCCCGGTATATAGGGTCTCAGCTTATCATAAAACGCTGGGTAAGCCGAGTTGTGGGCGAGCATTTCTTTTGCGAGAGCCGCGTTAATGATGACGCCTTTAGAATTATCGACGACGTTTTGAGCATAACCTGATACGGCTACAGCCGCATCGTAGGAAGGCTTAATTTCTTCAGCTTTCTGCGTCCAAAACTCGATTTTCTTCTGCGAGGTTTGCCCCATCATGAACGCCAATCCTGCCGAAACGACGATCATGATGATGCAGACAATCCAGGCGAAGCCGGAGCCTTTGCCTTTAGCTGCATGAGTCGGTAGTAAGTTTAACTTCATTCGTTACCCCTTATCAGAAGAAGATGTGCAGGCCGTTTCCGACAGCGACGGCAAACTCCTGCGCGTGGTCGACAACGAAGTCAGGCGTTACTTTCTTTGCGCCCAGACTTACATTCTTCATTGGATCATACATTTCGCACGGCATTCCAAGAGACTTCTCGAGGAACTCAGGAAGACCTTTCAGTTTCGCTCCGCCGCCGCAAAGCATGACCTTGCCAACGTCTCCGCCTTTGCTCCGGAAGTAATCGAGAGATCTTCGGATTTCCGTGCAGAACTCATCGAGAACCGATGCCATGGCATTGTAGATTCGAATCGCTTCAGGATCGGAAACCTGAGCAGGCATCGCGGTTGGCTCCGCCGCCGCAGCTGCTGGCTCCTCGGCCGCTGGCACTGGATCTGCGAAAGGATTGTAGGGCGTAAGCTGCTGCGTTGCCGGCGCTGCGAACGGATTGGCGACGACTGAACCAGCGCTATCCGGAATCTCAGCCCGCGTCATTTTGAGGTTCTCGGCTTCTTTTGCCGGCATCATCAGCGCGTCGGCGATGGCTGTCGTAAACATCTCGCCGCCGATCGGCACCTGCCGAGGCATCAGAAGCTTAGTGCCCTTATAAATGTTGATCGCAGTGGTCTTATGTCCGACGTCAACGATGCAGACAACCTGCTTGCCACCCAGATCTTGAGACACTTGAAGCGATCTCGCGAAACTTAGAGGCTCTACGTCAATAGCCGCTAACGACTTGCCTGCTTTCTTAACGCAAGCAACGATCGTATCTACTGCCGACTGCGGGGATATCGCCATCACGACATCCATATTCTGCGAAGACGGATCTTCGTCTTCCAGTTGTTTGAAGTCGCTAACGACCGTGCTCTCTGCAAACGGGATGTTTCTGCTTATCTCCCATTGCATATGTTCGCTCAGCTCAGAGCTGCTCATTCTGGGAACTTCTAGAGTTCGAACCAAAACGCTTGCTTGCCCTGCTATCGAGACGACCACATTCGAGACGCTTACGCCGCTTTCGGTGCAGACCTGTTTTAAGGCTGCGCCGACTGCTTCGGCATTGAAAACGCCAGTGTGGTCCACGGCGCCTTCGGGCGTGTCGATCATACCTAGAGCGGAGACTACCGGCTGGTTACCCTGCCCGCGGATTTCCGCGACTTTGATTGATCGACTTCCAATGTCGATTCCAAGAACGCTGTTCAGCTTTTTCGCCATAGACCCAATCCTGCGTCCAGTATGGAGCGAGGTTATGTTACTACCCTCGAAGGCGAAGAGTCAACTGCTTCGCCGTCATTCTACTTTGACGCAACGCAAATCCAATAAGGTTCGCGAATATGTGAATTGGGTGGAGTTTTTGCTCCACCCAGTTGTTAGTTCATCTTACCCTGTTATTGTCCCGGGGGCACAGGGGTAAAGCGAGGTGCAATCGTTTCAAAGTAAATATCCGGCGCACCTGCCCTTGTACTCGTCCAGAAGAGCCAGATCAACCCTGGCCTTCGCTCTGAAAAGTTGCCTGCCAGATTCATCGGATCGAGGAATGCGTACATCCCCGACTCGCTGACGGCTTGCTCAATGGTTACCGGCGCTTCTTCCCTTTCTGTAGTAAAGGAGACGTAGGAAGTCCGGTCGTAGTCCAAGAAGTTTCCGTTCGGTAACTTAAGCCTAGCTTGAATCCTAACCGGTTTGGCCTCGTCGACCGCCGTGAAGAAGACCCGTCCATTCGCCGGATCGACTTGATAGGCGCCTGAGTTGCCGTTCACCGTTAAACTCACCACGAAGCCGTTCGGCTGAGTGGCAATCGCATAGGGAAGCTGAACGCCGAGCCGATAGGACTTCAAATAAGGCCTCTTCGTTTGGGTTGCACCTGGCGATGTCTTCACGTAGGTGTGAACGTATCTTGCCGAGCCGTCCGTCGGCGATAAGCCAACCCAATAGCTGGCTTCGGCAACGAGACGGTTATCGAAAAGAATCGACGGAGAAGAATGGCCAGCGTTAACACCTGTGCCGCTGATTCTGAGGAACCTCGGCTGATAGGATAGAACGAGCAACGCATTCTTCGGAGGAACGGTGCTGGCGAATCGAACCGTTCCAGCGCCTGGATCCAGATAGGCCTTGCCGCCGAGTTTCGTCGTAAAGGTGATCAGACCCGTTGACTGGTCGTAGGTTCGTGTACCAGCGACTTCCAAGTCGGTGTAGGTGTTCCCGTCGAAAGTTTGCTCCAATCGGATCGTGTTTCTCAGGTTCCAAGCTACGCCGTCAGCTCGGTAGACGCCAGGCTGACCGTTAGAGACGAGTTGCTCTTGGTCCTTATTCGGCAAGTACAGGAATATTGGGTTGTTGCCGCCGTCCGGCATGCCGTTCGACTGCGCTTTGACGCGGCCGAAGAACACCTCGCTGTTCGGTCGGCTTCTCAGCTTTCCTACGAACGAGATCTCCAACATTTCCTGGCCCTGCGGCAATTGAGGGCCGCCGGCAGTGCTCGCGAACCGGCGAAGCGTCATACTCGGCGATGTCGTGTATTCGAAGCCGCCGCCAGTAGAGAAAGTCCGGATTGGCGTCCAGCCGAAGCTCGGATCGTAGCTCATATACATAAGCTGGCTATTGCCTGCGCTTCCGCCGCCGAACATCATCGTGACCGTCTCGCCAACCTGGAGAACGCTTGGCTTCGACTTTTGGATGCGCGAATCATCGTTGGCAGCCATAATCGGCGCGCCGACTGTCGGAGCGCCGCCGGATCCAAGTGTAATCGGAGCAATGAACATCTTGTTCAGGATCGCACGGCCGGTCGCCGTTTGAAGCTGGGCTTCTCCGAGAAAAGCCATATAGGCATTTGGATTGTCACTGCTTGTTAACGGATTGATCAGGCCGTTTGTCGGCAAGCTTGGAGAGCTGAACTTAACCGTATTGATTAAGATCGTATCACCAGCGGTAGTTATGTTGAAAAGGCTGTTGGCCTCTGCTTCGGTCGTGCACTGCGGGAACGCACCCGTTGAACTTCCGCCGGGGGTCAGCTTTTCGAACCATCGGTTACCTGTCGCAGGTGTGAAGTAGCCCAACTCGCGAAGCGGGTTTGTGCTTGTATTCACAGACTGCGGCGTTGTGCCGGCAAGCCTCGCCATGTATATTCGCCACTGGTCGTCCAGCTTTGCGTTCGCGCCAGGTTGATTTTCGTCCCAGTTCGAGCGAGTTGACGCCCAAGCTGTGATCAAGCTGCCAAGCGGCGTTCGCATCGCGGTCGGCTGAACGTTCCGATGAAGGAAAAGCTCATTCGTCGGCGTCCACGAGTCGGCCATCGGCACTGTACCTGCGGTAAAGCTGTTCGTCAATCGCGACTCGCGTACCATGAACCTTAAAATGAAGGTCGGATCCGAGTATGTCTCGAGACCGGCTCCGTTATTGTCCATGCGCAAGGCGCCGTCCGGAGTGTTGCCATCATCTTCGTTGATGATCCGCATCGTCTGCGCATAGGTGCCAACCGGGAATCCAATAGGAACCGTGGCGGCAACGCTGGGCAGGAAAGGAATCGGCAGAGACGCATTGAGAGGCGCCGCGTTCACGTTTAGGTTGGGATTGGCTCGCCGAATTGGATTCAAGCTTAAATCCGTTCCTACTCGGTCGCCAACGCGAGCCTTCTGCAGGATGTTCGTGGGCATGACCCGCCAACGGCTGTCGTCGTCGAGGTTCGAGAAGACATATCCATCAGGCAAATTCGACACCGAAGTCAATGGCTCAAGCCAAGCATTTTCGTGGTTGCCAAGCGAATAGACCGGCCAAGGGAGCAAAGCGCTTCCAAGTATCTGCAACTTGGCTAGCCGCAAATTGCGCAGGTTGACGTTTCCTTCATTAACGACATTGAGCGTTGTGAAGTATTTCTTGCCCGTATAGGTCGGAGATTGGTCTTGCGCCGGATTAAGGAGCGTGTTGGCCGTGTTCCACGGTGCCAGAGGCGAGAAGCCGTGGCCTTGCGCCAAGCTGCCGTTATCAACAGTCGGAGTGGTTACCGACATTCTTTCGTCAGCGTCGACATTGCCCGCGAACCGGAACATGCGGTAGGCATTGCGCTGCCCGCCGGACCGATTAAACTGGCCGTTGCCGTTATCTACATAGACATACTGGCTGCCCATGTAACCTGCTGCTATTTGGTTGCTCGCCGAGTTCAGCGCTGGATAAACGTTAAACGGCTGGAACCTGGGTACATCGAGCTGGATCTGCATGTCCGTTGGCACCAAAGCTCGGCTCGTTACCGGATCCGAGGTGTTTGCCCGGGTCGGAGGGTTCAACTCGACGCCGGAGAATATCGGATTCGAAGGATTCTGTGCGGGATCGCTAATAAACGTCAGCCGCTCTCTCGTAATATCCGGATAGTCGAGGCTATCGTTCGGATAGCGAAGGGGCAGGTCCTCATAATTCGGATAGAGTCCAGCGTCCAGCGGCTTATAGACTGAAGCGCCGCCGCCGCGCCAGGCAAGATCGTTTCGCTGAACTCGAATATTCGTTAGGCCTCGGTCCCAACCATAAAGCTGGACCATCAGGCTGCGGTCAACGATCGAGACTATTCTGGACTGGGCAGTTCCGTGCGAAACGAGTCCTGTTTCAGCAGTGAGCCGTGTCAGCACCTTGCTGTTAACAGTGCCTCTGGGGTTGCCGTTAACCTTGTTCTCGTCATCAGCCGGATTGGTCGAATAGCCGATCGATTGGCTAAGGTCTCCCTTGCCGTTCATGAGCAACGCGAGCGGGTTCGCAATCAAGAACTCTCTTCGACTAGTTGTCGAGTCGAGAGCGATTGTCTGCCGTGCGCCGGTGCTGTTGAGCGAGCTCGCACTGATGCTATAGGTCATCACGCCGTTACCCGGAGCTAGCGACAAGCCTCCGCCCGGTTGTATCGGGAACGAGATTGCAGCGTAGCCGTCGAGTAACGTTACGCCGTCTGCCGCTGCCACAGGCGGATTGCCTGCTCCGCCATGGAACAATGGTGCGCTTGCCACCGTTACCGTTCTCGTTGTGGCGCCTTCCACGCTGAAAACAAAGTTGACCGAAGGTTCGGCTACCGTTGCTCCAACGGTGTTTAGCGTTGCGTGCGGGAACTTGTAAACCACGGCGTAGACGGTCTGGCCCCATTCAAAGGCAAGCGGGCTGCCTGATATTTCTGCTAGGCTTTCAAGCCATGTATAGGTTAGAGGATCGGATGTGCTTGCCGCTTTCACGCGCAAGTCCCGATAGTCCTTCTCGCTTATCAGCTTGATTTTGCACTCGCGGAAGATGTCTGCGGAAGCGTCATTTTCAACGATGACTTGCTGGCCCGGAGGTGTGCCGGGCGAGACGTAACCCAATCCAGCATTGAAGGCGAGCAAATAGCCGCCGGAACTCGCGCCATACATCCAGCCGCGGCCGTTTGCCACCGATGCAATGAAGGCGTCGCCAGTATCGTATTCCCAAGCCCGTCTCGTGCCAAATCGGTTAACCTGTCCGTCAGCGAACAAACCGACCATTCTTCCGTTTGGAGTTGGCACCATCAGGATCGCCTCAGAAGCCGCGCTCACCGAGCCACTATTCGTGTAGCTCTGCATCGCCAAGAAGGACAACGAAGCCGAAGCCGTCGTGCCCAACTCGTCGGTTGACCACTTGATGCTGGTTGTGCCGTCGCCGTTGCCTGCCGCATCGAGAGCATAGATGAACCGGTTGTCGTTGGCAACGAAGACAGTGGCCGCTTGTGGATAGGAACCGTTACGGAACTCGGATGCTGGCACATAAGCGGGACCGGCCGTAAAGTCGTCAGCCGCGACCGATGCCGTGCCGTCGAACTTCCAAACGACGCTTCCATCGTCCAAATCGAGAGCATAGAACTCGCCCTTCGATTCCTCGTCCTTCATCTTCGTGCCAAAGTAGATGTTGTCTGGACCAAGAGCGGGAGTCATCGAGATTTCGCCCAGCGTTGGGTCGGTTGCCGCCGGATATTGCCATCGGGCGACCGTCGTGCGGTTAGCGTGAGGGCGAGCGTCCAAGGCGTAGATTCGTCCCTGAGGAGCAGGCACATAGATCGTCGGTCCAGCCGCAATGTTGGCGAAGCTAACTGAGCCTGTGATTGCACCTAGGTTAGTCTTCTTGGCCGTTGCGGGATAGTCGTCCGGATATGTCCAAAGCCTCGTTGTCGTTCCAGGTCGGCGGGTCGAAGTGTTGAAGTCGCCGCGACCGGTTACATCAATACAATAGACCCGGCCGTTACGTGCAGCAATGTAGAGTTTATCGAAGCCGTCAATCCTTTCAACCAAGCCTGAACTCAAGTCGAATCCCGCATTGGTTGGCATTTCGGCAATGCCGTCGGGTCCGTCGAAACCAGCTGCATGGTTGGGATCTGTCCACGAAGCGTTGTTGGGATCAGGCGTGCTTGGATACGTCCAGTAAATAGTTGTCGTGCCGTCGCCGTTGCCTTGCGAGTCAAGGCAATAAATGCGTCCGTCCTCGGCTGCCACAATATCCACATCGGTTGCGACCGGAGGAATGGCTCCGTTCGGATCTTTCCTAATTAGGGCGCTGTTGACGTGGATCGGCGTCGAGTTGATCGCCAAATTGCCCGCACCGACAAAACGCACTGTGTCGGCATACGCCGAGCGGGTCGCGTCGGCTGGTAGGTCGCTGAAGTTGAGTGCGTGCACGGTAAGCCGAGAACTCGATGTATGGTCGAACCTGCGAGTTCCGAGCTTAACCCAGCCTTTGCTGGTGTTCATGTTGACTTCAACGAGTGTTGGAGTCCCTGAACCTTCTCGAATCTCGAAGGTCTGCTCGTTAGCGAACAGCTCGCCATTGCTGCTTCCAGCAACCCAAACATAGATATCGTAATCGCCGTCGGCCAAAGTCGGTGCATATCTAACATCAGTAGCAGCGGCATAGTCGCTCGTAATGGACTGGGTGTAGTAGCCGGTGCCTTGATAGTTGTCTGCGATTGTTGATTGCGTCCAACCTGGGCCGACGGTAACTAGCGAACTCGGTGCATCCAGGTTCGTTGCTTGGTCCGACTCGTTTAAAGGAGCGAATGACCACCGCTTTACGCCGGTTGTCGCCGTATAGCTGGTGACAATGCCTTTCTTTAGCATCGTGCTGACGGACCCGACCTTGCCGACTTCCATGCTGTTGAAAGCCGCTAGAGTAACCGTCTCAAGGCCGCTTGAAAGCATACTTACAATCGGCGAGGCGGAATAGCTGCCCCAGATCGGTGCTGACATCGCCGCATCGGCATAGACAAGGTAGGTTTTTGACGTATCTGTAACGAGAAGTTTGCCTGCAGAGTCGCAAGGAATTAGGTTGTACAACGATATAGTGATTGGGTTAACACCGTCATACGCAAACGCTCGTTCAGTTGCTGCGCCTCGTCCTCCAAGCCTAACCCAGCCGGTACCTGCGATGTTGGTGTCAACAACTTCCGTGTAAGTCAAACCTGAGCCGTAAGATACTTTATATACGTAATATCTTTGCGGGTAGTAGGTTTGACCGCCAGATGTGGTCGGACCAGCCGGCAACCAGACGTATAGGCTATACATACCTGCAACGCCAGTGGTAGGAGTCACATTCCATGTGACGGTCCTGGCAACACCTGAAGCTGGAATTGTCGGATCGTAGGTTAATGGATTCCCGGTCCAGCGCGATGGGAGTGCTCTTGCAAAATGATAGGTGGGCGTTATTGGCGTGTCGTTATAGTCAGATGAGGCAGGATCGAAGAAACTCGACACGAGCGCATCATAACTAGAGTTGCCTGTTCGGGTTGGCACAAACGTGGAATAAGCCTCTGAACCGGTTACAGAAGGAAACCAACCAACGGCTTTGGTGCACAGCGACGACGTATTGTCCCTAATGTATGCGGTCAAGTTAAACTCTGTGCTGTCCGGGTGCCACCACCTTAAGTTGCCCAATCCTGGCGACGTTGAATAGGCGTCGCCATTATGGCCCGCTCGCTGGCTGCTGCCTTTGTGGGTCGGATAGTCCTGCGCCCCAACGGTGGCAACCATAAGCCCGAAGCCTAAAGCTGCTGTGAATGCGATCCACTTTCGCAAATTTCGTTGCATAATTATCACCCTTCAAGCTCCTACTTTCGGTCCGCAAAGACCGGCAGGATAATGCCTCTAGTGCCCTGCACCGGCGGCAGTTCGAACTTGATGCTGTTTGTGTTGAACCCGAGGTTCAAAGACGTAAAGGTAAATCCGCTGGCGTAGACGCCTGTCGGCAAGGTGCCGTCCAGTTGCAGGACCTCGCCGTTGAATTGATCGTTGGACATCTTCGTTCCGACATAGGCGTTTACGATAATGACCTCGCCGGAGTTCAAGCGTCGTGCATATGTCGGCCTGAACTCGCGCGGATTGCTAGGAAGGATAGCGCCTGCGCCGTTTCGCCGCAAAGCTTTGTAAACCTCACGGGTTACCATCCAGATGACCTTCCAATCGGATCCAACTTTGACGATCTCATATACGCCGGTATTGTCGGTGAACATGATCGCCAGTTTAGGCTCCGCAGTACCGTCCCCGTCCGTGTCGATGAGCACGTTGCGCATCGTAACCGACGCAACGTTGGCCAATAGTTTATTCTTAACCGGGATCGGGTCGATGTTCAGGAGACCGGTCAAACCGTCATAGATGACATTCGCTTCGATGCGCGGCACGATGACCGTGTTGATGACCTCGCTATTGGCGCCGTCATAGACAACGATCCCGCCTTTGCCTGTTTCATCTTCGCGAATCGATGTCGTAGTCGGCGCATCCAGACCCATATCGGATCTTGTTGGCATCTTATTGCCAATGCCGCACGCATAGACATACCGGCCGGTGACGCCGTCCGATACCCAGGCTCGTGCGACGCTGTTGTAGTCGAACTTCTTGCCCGAGTAAAGGGATGGCGAGTGCCAATACAGCACACCCAAATCGATCGGCTGAATGACCGCTCGGCTGACAGGATCAACTTCATATCGGTCGATTAACTCGACCAACCGTTTGTTGCCCGTGTCGGCGATAACATAGTGGACCCAGTACTCTAAGGTCTTAGCGCTCGACAACTTCGAAGGATTGGTTTCGTAAGTTGTGTAGGTGAGCACATCCCGCGGATCTCGCAGCTCAGGCGTCTCGTTGGCAGAATATCCGTCCGGCACAAAGTCGCTGTCGAGTTTGAAGAACGAAATAGATCGAACTTCGCGAGCCGAAGCATCAAGCCGAACGATTCGATTTGCGCCTGGATCGACGACAAGCAAGTCGCTTGTTCCGAAAGGATACGCTTTGGTCGGACTCACCAAAGGCTTCAAGACGCTTGCAGTAACGTCATCGGCCGATCGTCCTGAGTTCTGTGTCGTGTCGGTGGACCACAGCGGATTTCCGCTCGGATCGAATCGAGACACGCGCCCCTCGTCGCACACGATGAAGTCGGCTCGGTCAAATCCCCAAAGTCCAAGATTCGTCCACGAGAACAATCCGCCTTCTCCGCAAACAAGACCATAGAATCCAGTTGAACTGCCAAGGGTTGTCTGCAAGACGCGCAGCCTCCAGCTATCGAACGGCATCGGACCTGAAGCTTGAGGCCACTTCGTGTTGGGGTTGCCTTTCAATCCTGCGGCATCTTCGAGCACTTGGTAAAGCTGGCTCTGCCAAGGTCTCGTCGAGTTGGCTACTAGGAATGAATCGCTGGGGCTAATCGACGACGAGATGCCGTAGAGTAGACCTTTCGCTGGATCGAATACGGGGTTGCCGCTGATGATGTTCGGCAAGCGGCTAATGCCGCCGACAAACACCGTCTCACCCGATATGAACGCGGGTGTCGAGTTCTTGAGACCAGAGATAACCATGTAATGAAGCAATGGGCTCCATCGGCTGGCATTCTTCTCAGGGATAATCCACTCGTCCGGCTGGTTCGGCTTTCTGATAATAACAGGCTGGCTGACGCTCAAGGCGTTCTGCATCAGGCCCCGATTGGAAGTCATCAGGCTGTCAAACCGAATAACGCCCTTATCGTCGCTAGTTGATTCGTAGCGGAACTGGGTCGATGGCAACGTCGAGAACGTCGTTGGATCAGACAAGTCAGAACTGCGCAGCATATCGGGCTGAACAACTGAGAAGTTCCCGTCAATCTTCGGCACCTTGATGTCGAACGACTCAGGCGTCGCATTGAAGGCAAGCAGAAGCGTGAACTCATCAACCGAGCCGAAGCCGGTGATTGCTTTCGTGCCGCGAGCCGTCACATAGACGATTCCGTTGTGGATCGCCGGTCCGCCCTGCATCGACAGGTTCGTAAATTTGCCATTTAGGAACGGCACAATGGTGATATTGAGCGGGTCGGCGTCAAGGAAAGTCGGACCGTAAGTCACTGAACTGGTTTGGTTCAGTGCGACTCTATGCTCCGGATAAAGATCATACCGGTACACCAGTTTGAACGTGCCTTGACCTTCCTCACGAACAGCGAACAGCGAACCGCCGCGCCGCTGATCGCTCACGGCTGCGAACAGTGTTCCGTTCGGAGCCAGCGCCAAGTGGTGCAGGATCCTTCTCGATTTGTTGGTGTCGTCGGGGAAGAACAAGTTGCCCCGGAACGACGTGTTCGACGAGCCGGCCACTCCCCAATCAAGGTTGTAGTCGACGCGCGCTGATACGACGGCTGGGTCGATAGAGTTTGCCGCTCGCATGCCAAACCGCAGAACGCCGGGAGCAGGCTGAGTTACCGTGCCATCTAGCACCGCATCAAGCTGCGAAGCAGTAAATGGCGTTCCATCGGCATGGATCAAGGTGAGTTTAACGCCGACCCGGCTCTCGCCTGACGGCATGTAGATCCGAGCGCCTTTTAGGCTGGCCCGTGTGGTTACTTGCAGCTGCGTGCCGCTCACGACTTCAATAGTCTTGATCGGCTTTTCTCCTCGAGCGCCAATCCAAACGCTGGAAATGCCAGCAGTCGTATTGGTGCCTGATCCCGAACTCACCGGCTGGGTGATCGTATAGATAACCTTATCGATGCCGCCCGAGTTGTCCGCGATTGAGATGTAGCCAATCGTGGGAGGTCCGCCAATCGGATTCATTACCGGTGCAGAGTCGGTGCCGATGACCCACTCGTTTCCGCCGGATGCGATCTTGCCGCCAGATACCGGGTCGAAGACCCACACTCGGCCATGAGAACCTTCAGTGTCCGCAACGTAAACCAAACCTTCGTGATAGGTCGGCGGGAACGGACCGCGACCCTCGACAGAAGTGTCGACGCTCGATGATCCGTTAGGTGGCGAAACGGTATAGATCTGGGTCGGGACTGTGTTCAAGTGTCCGCCTGCATCCGTGCCGAATGCGCTAAAGGCATACACCGTGCCGGTGCTGTCCTGAACAAGAACCTGGTCCTTGATCGTCGCTCCAGGCACTTCGATGCACGTCGGCGACGAGATCGGAGCGCTTAATGTTTGAGATTGCCAGACCAGATCGTAGTTCGAGCCAGCGCCAAAGTCGGGAACGCCGTCATCCGGATTGCCGTCTTGGTCTAGGTCGGAACCGGGCTTCGCGCTATAGGCAAAGACGGCCGAATCGCTGCAAACAATCACCAGACCTTTATATACTGTCGGCGGAACATAGTTGTTTTGTCCCGGGTTCAAAGGGAGAGGCGCATCGAACCGCTTAAGCAGCGGCGCACCGATATCTACTGGGCTTGAGTTCAGCCTGTGGGTTCCCTGCCCGGGTTCGGCGTAGTTCGAAAGCAGTGCGATCATGTTGATTGCCAGCTTCGCAGCCGCATTCGAAGACAAGTCGCCTGTGCCGTTAAGGGCTTTAGATTCCTGGTTCGCTCGAATACTGCCAGACACAACGGCTCTGTTTAGAGTCGTTGCGACTCCTTGTGTGGTTACAACCAAGCTGCCATTTCCAACTTTGGCAACCGAAATGCTTGGACCGACAACGCTGGCGTTGACCGGTTTGAACTTTTCATAGTCAAGTCTTAAGAACTGCTGAATCGATGTTAGGCCGCCTGCTCCGACGTCGCTAAGGTCAGCAGCTTTAAGTCCGTAGGTGGTGTCCGTTCCGAGCAGCGAGATATTCTGCCAAGTCATCGGATACGGATAGTTGAAAATCGGATGCATGTAGTCCGTCCACGCGCCAAGGCCGGTGGCGGTATTGGACAGCGCGAAGCTGACCGGCATTCCGTTAACAAGGTCGATTGACGTCCCAAAAGGCGCGTTGATCGACGAAGCGCCGGTCAAGTCGATCCACAGCAGGCCGCCGCGATCGACGAACTTGCGAAGTTTCTCGCGGTCGCTCGGTTTAAGCGAAGCATTTCCATGGGCTGCAAGCAACAGCACGTCGTAGTTGGCGAGCTGCTCATTGCTTGCCGAAGCCAAGTTCACTTCCCAATACGAGGCATCTCGCTTGGTAAGCTGCGCGCTAAGCGCGGGAGCTCCGCCGCCGACAATCGCCGAGGCCTGCAGCCAGCGGTTGCGTATTGCTGCCGTTGCTGTCGATTGCGCGCTCGGATTGTAAAAATACCAGCCTGCGGGTTTTGTCCCTTGGTTCGAATCCAAGTTGTACCAAACGTATGGCGCGAAGTTGGCCGGTTCAGCGATTCCAGACGAGTAAGTTGCACTGTCGATAACAAGCACACCTGCGCGTATTGGCACTGAACGTTGCGCGAAGTTCAACGGAACCGAAGCGCCGATGGCGACCAAAGAGATCGCCAGCAGTGAAGATGCGATACGTCTAAGCATCACGGATTTACCTCACCAAAGTAGGACAGCGTTGGACTCACGGGCAACCGAGGCATCGGCGGCAGAGGCCGTCCAGCCTCGTCGATGCGGATGTAAGGTGCTGATATATCGTAGCCACGCTGGCGGCCGGTCGCAAGCACCGGGTCATAGATGATCGTTATATTGGGAACCCACTCGTCGGAACCCGAATTGCTAATGTTGTAACCTTCCGGCACATGGCTCCAAGGAATGAGTTGGTCCGTTGCGCCGAGTCTGCGCGGGATCCATCCCCACTTCTTCAGAATCTCAGCATTCTGCGCTAATGTCGGCGGCATGTTCTGGCTGACAGATCCGTAGAGCGTGATCTGAACGTCGATAGGCTCACCGTAGAACGGCGTCCAAGGAGACGAGCCGAACTTGTCTAGTCGGATCTCGTTTCTTTCGTCGTCAGTCGAAGCGCTGTCAACCCAGGCCTTCCGAGTGTCACTTACCTGAGGGTTGAACCAGTTGCCCGGGATCACGAAGAAAGAGCCTTCTTCAGCATAGATCGAGGCATCAATGCGCACGTTGTGCGGAATGATCGCAAATCTCGACAGCAGATAGTCGTTTGTCGCGCCGAGAGCCATGTTCGTCGTGCGGAACGTGATCTCGCTCGATTCTTGGAACTGAACCGTGAACCTGCCTTCCGGACCTGTTGAAGTCATCGTGGCGTCGGTGCTGTTCAGGCTGCTCGCAGAGAACAGCCTTGTGCCCATTGACTCGAAGTTTCCATATCGTTGCCAACCGTGCGAACCTAGACCATAGTTCGGAGCGTAGCCGGCTGCGGAATAGCCCGGAGTCGTATAAGGATCTGGATAGAGCGGAGTAGCCGAGTTGTTCTCAGTCAGCTCAAACAGGTATGTCGGGTCGGGCAAACCGTAGTCGACGTCGAGCGCCAGGAAAGCATAAGCTCCCTTGCCATCCTCCATCGTGTGGGTTATAACCATGTGAGTGTCGATCGGCGTGCCGGAGTTGTTGTCGGGGTCCGAAAACTGCCGATAGCTCTCGATGTAGGACATGAAGCTGCTCGGATCGCCGGCAGTGCCCGTGTTTGGGTCGACCAAGAACTCGACCTGGGTTCGCAAAGTACCGTCATCAGCGGCGAGCCGGACCGGGTTCCACGAATTCGTCGTGGTGCTCTCGTTGAACTCGTCAACCTGCTGGCTGGTCGAGGGACCGAAGAACATCGACGGATTCAGAGCCACATAATCCTTGGCCATCAGCATGATCGCTGACAGGCTCGGTCTATTGATTCGCGTTGCCCCCTGGAAGATGCCCTTCGTGATGCTGCCTTCAATATAGATGGTGCCCATCGAGACGACCGATATCTGCTCGTCGGTGGGGATCACGCCTCGGACGCGTACATTGCCTTCGAAGAACAATATCCCGTCGAAAGGTACGCCTGCCGAATAATTGGGAACGCCAGAAATATCGCCAACTCCCGGAGTCAAGTTGTTAACGATGTACGTTCTTCCGCCAACCTTGCCGAGTTTGTAGCGTAAGGTTGTAAGTCCCGAATCGGTTCCGTCCGGCCTGCGCCACGTGCGCTGGTTGTCCGGAGCCCCTGCGGGCCGATGCGAACCGTCGCGAGTGATGATGAAACCGTCCTGCAACAGAGTCAGGCTGGCTCCCGGAGGAATGTAGTATGGGCCTTTCCATCCAGTGCCTTGCTGGCCGTTGTTCGGATTTAGCCAGTCATAGACAAGAGATTCGGCTGAACCTACGTCGGCGCGGCCGTCTGCGTCATAGCGCATCTGCCGGTCATAGTCGTTGTTCACGTAAACGTTCTTGCCCTGGCCAAAGCGCCCTGAGTTGCCTGCATCGAGGATCTTGCCCGAATCGCGGCACCAAGTCAGGTACTTGTTTAGGCCAGTCTCAGGATCGGTTCGAAGTATCGAAGGCGGCTCAAGCCTGGAGACTCCGCGAGCATCGTCGTTGGAGTCGGTCTTGGCCATGGTGTCGCGGAACAACCCGCCGAGGGTAGAGAACTGGTCGCTTCGGCTGTCGATTTGCGAGCCGGATCGGTTGATAAGGGTTTCTTGCCAGGTTCCGCCCGCAATATCGGATACGCGGAATCTAAGGGTGCTCGTGGTATCGGCGCTAGTCACAACGCCCGCAACCGAGAAGCTATCGCCCATAGGCTTGTTCAGCAGGACCTCATAGATGTTGTGCACGATGACGTCGCCGTTGATGAAGACAGAGCCGCCGCCTGCCATATAGTCGGTGTGCCAAGTCGGGCTGCCTCCAGCGACCGGATCGTAAGGCTCATAAACCCGCTGAGCTCCGCCAACTGTCGGGATCGGCAAAACCGGATTAGCATTGTATGAAACATCTATGTTTTCGCCGGCTCCGAGTTCGATCGGTTGATCCGACTCGTACTTGTTGGTTATGTAGATGGCATGGTCGATAATGCCGATCGATGCGAACGCCATCAGTTTTCTGGAGTTAACGAACTGATTGTCGCGATCCTTCATCTTATCGATGGCCGCACGAAACGCACCGTCGTTCGCGTAGTTCTGGAACTGCACGCCGCCTCCAGAAGGCAGAGTTGTGGGATCATTGACGTTTACGGTGCCGGGACGCCCGATGCTCTCAATGATCGTGTAGCTCTTGGCTTTGCCAGGGGTTCTCAGACTTCCGATGGCAGAGGTGTTGAAGGCATTGAGGTCGCTCGGCGCATAGCGCACACGGACCAGATAGCGCCCTTTGTCGACGTTGATGCGCGAGTAGGAGCCGAGTCCGTCGGGTCCGCCCTGGTCGAGGTTGGCATCGGTTGGCCCACGCCAGCCGAAGCCAGTGCCAGGCCGCAGGTAAAGCGCGTCAGGATCGCGGGTAATGTCGCCGGCCGTTCCTGCGAGAACCGTCTGCGCAGGCCGCCAGTCAGCCGAGTTGTTCAGAAGCTGCTGGTGAGCGTATCGCACTCCGGCTTCGGCAAGGTTGTTCGCGACCGAACGGGTCTGCATCCTGCCGGAACCCACGATGTTGCGGTTCACAATGCCGATGAAAACCATTCCAAGCACGAGCAATACGCCGAGGATGATGATGGCCATGACGAGGGTTTGACCTCGCTGCGCCGTTCGTGTTCGACCAAGTTGCTTTATCTTCATGACGTCTTACCGCAAGTAGTTCCTGACTGTCGCAGTCGTCTTAAGCGTGATTCCTTGTGGATTCGGAGCAGACGTTTGTGGGAAGTTCCTCATCGTCAGCAGAATCTGAATCATTTGTCGCGAATCGTAGTCAACGGCGACCGTATCGCCTTGCTTAGTAAATTGGAAGCGATAACTGATGGTAATGTTCCCTGAAGGAATAGGCACCGTGTTCTCTGAGTAGAGCTCGATATACCCAACTTTGTATCGCGGCTGGATCACGGCCGACACAAAATCGTTCGGATCGTAGTTAGCTGGAGGATTGCTGAATCCGAGCAACGAGTAATCCGTCGGTTCCGGCAGGTTCGTATAGTTGATGCGATACTGGTTCGGTCCGGGACGTCCAGTCGTTCGCGTGTACCGGACGATCGATCCCATAGTCGGACCGCCTGTCTGGCTTGGTCCAGTGACAATCTCGCTGCCCGGCGCAATGGTTGCACGCAGAAAACCGACTAATGGATCGGGATTCAACGGGCTGGGCGTTCCGTCAGCATTAGGTACGACTCGAAGGTCAATATATCGATGAACATTGCCTTCCCTAAGGTCTTCAAACTGCTCCCAGACCTTGGCGAATCGCTCGTTGACCGTGGTGTAGTCGGACCACACGCCTGGCAACATATCAGCAGCCTTTTCTTTCGGCGTGACTTCCGGTCCCGCTTGGACTGCAGGCAAGTTGTTGCCAACAACCGAAGTATCCTGCCCGACTTCATGGATGCCGAAGCTCGATACAACCTTGCCAGCATGCGTGTTCAAATAGAACGGCATGAAGGCTGCGCGACGGGCGGCATCTGTCAGGTTCGCCGTGTTCACCGCGAGACTGAAGGGATACTTGTCAGCGGCATTGCCCGATTGGACGGCCCGCTCGTACTCTGAGATGCTGAACAGCTCAACGCCGGTTGATAGATCGTCACCAGACGCAGGGTCGAAATAGTAGAGAATCGTGTTGCCTAGGCTGTCGGCGCGCGCTACTTCGTATGGATTCCCTGCGGTCCAGCCGGTTCCGTAAGCTCGAACGACGACATTGGCCCAGCCAGCGAGTTTAGATTTGAAAGTGCTAGACGCAAACTGGTCCATTCCTTCGCTTTCTTCGCCTTGCCGCACGGCCTCGGTTCCTTCTGCCGGTTCGCTTGATACACGGGTCGGCTTGAACTGAATGAGAGCGAGAAGTCTGGGGATATTGCCATCGTACCGGACTTCGCGAGACCGCTTATCGTAAATCGGCATGATCATGTCGTACCGGCTAAGTTCGGTAACGATGGTCGCTTCCTTAAGCCAATTGCCAATACGCGTGGCTTTAGGTGCTCCGCCGTTGTTAACAAAGAAGTCCGGCGCATCGAGTATCGGCGCACCGTTTGAATCCACTTCAAAATACCGCTGGTTGGCAACCAGCGAGCCGCCGCTAAAGACATAAGGGTTCACTTCGGCGCGGTAAAGAACAAACAGATTGTCTCGTACAGCGGAGCGCGCCATCAGTAAACCGTCATACGGATTCGTATAGGTGCCGAAGGGATTGCGCAGTCCGATCCAATACCTGACAATTGTCGTTCCAGGAGCCACGGGCAGAACCACTTGGCCTTTCTTGGACTTCAAGGTTGGGTCATATTTGCCTGTGTTTGGGTTCTGAATTCCGTTCGCGTCGGCGTATCCGGTTTGGGCAGGCTTCACGATATCAAGCTTCGTGAATTCCATTGTCACAGCTTCTAGAGCGCCGTTGGCACCAGGCACTTCGACGACGCACGCTCCGCGTATACCGGTGTTGTCTCGCACGCCGGCGCTGTTGTTGATCTCTCGCGAGATCCGCTCAAGCACAAGCCGCCCCTTCTCCTGCGCATCGGCAAAACCTTGCGCTTGCCGAACATAGTTGAAGCTCTGGATCATCGGCACGACGATGATCGTCAGCAAGACGGCGGTGATCGCCATAACCGTGATGAGCTCGATGAGCGTAAATGCTCGCCTTGCTTTCTGGGTGAGAACTTGTTTCATGTTAGTTTTCACTCCGCTGCAGATAGGTCTCGGTTTGCGACTTGCGCCAGCCGCCCATCCACTTGTTGAACTCCTTCATATTGGAGGCGGAATCGGAGCCAAGGGTAAAGAAGTTCGGATTCCAAAGAGTCCGCACTCCAATCGAAGCTCCCTTCACATTCCGCACGCCGTACATGTAGTAGGATCCGGACACTAAGGTTCCGTCTGATTGATAGACAGGGGTGTCAATTCGAATCGCATCGGGATCAATCGACGTGATATCGACATACGGCCCCATCGGATCAGTCGAAGCGGTGATCAGGTAATCCTGGCCGCTCAGTTCGCGCGGCGCCAAAGTCAGATCGTCGCCAGACCTTCTGTAATAGATCGTGTCGATCGTGACCTTCTTGCCCACGTCGTTTCGCGGGAAGTAGATGCGAGTCGGATTTCCAACGCCTGTAACCAGGTTGCCCACGTAATACTGGGCGACGCCAGGCCGATTCCAAGACCGCGTATACCGGTTTGCAGCTTTGGTTACCTGAACCGCCCACTGGTTATTCGCCATATAGAGAACTCGGACGCTGCGTCCCGAGGCGTTCACCGTTATCGGCGCGCTTCCGTCAGGCGGCCGCATCTCCATTTGGATGCCGTTCATCGCATCGTTGTCGCCGTCGATAAAGCTGATCACGCCGCGGGAACCGTCAACCGAGATGGAATTGGCCGAGTAGATCGATCCACTGTCAAGATCGAGCAATGCAACTGCAGGCTTGTTGATGACTGCACCTGCGCCAATCGGCATCGGAAGCACTGTTTGGTTGTCAGGCCCTGGCTTGCCATTGATAACTAGGTTTCCAAGCGGAAGCTGATAGAACGGCCTCTCGGTTCCAGGGATGCGGATATCCTCTCGAAGGATGCGCCAGTCGTAAACGTCGTAGTTGACTCGGCCGACCAGCGGAACGAGCCGTCCGCCCTGTCTACGCTCTTTATAGTTATATCCGGCCGGGTTGAACAGAACCAGTCCAAGCTTCTGGTCGACAAGCTGATACTCGTAAGGATCGGCAGTGAAGCTAGACACACGATCGAAAAGCCGGGCTACTTTCAGAGAATCCCCATCAACGTATACAAGCGTTTCTCCGCTGGCCAAGATATAGTCATCAAGATCGACCTTCAGGTACCCGCCGTTTGAATCAGCCGGGACTTCGATCGGGGTCGAGGAGACAATATCCTTTTGCTGCAGGCTTGATCCAACTTTTACCGTTGCCGAGAGCGACAGCCGGAAATGCCGGGTCTTCGTTTGGCTCCTCGGTAAATAGATAACGGCACCGGCAGTGTCGAGGTCGTTTGCGTAGAACTGGTAGTCGCGAGTTCTCCAGCCCGATGGATCGCCGTAAAGCTGAACCATGTCGTTGCCGTAGACTTCGAAGTACTCCACATACTGCGGATCGAAAACGATCGGGGCGAACTGGAGAACCAGTAGGCCGCCATAAAGCGATCCCACTGCGCGAGGAGCAGGAATAACGCCGCCTTCGCCAACTACGCGCCGAGTCATGTTTGCGCCGCTCAGCAGCTCCCACGGGCCGAGGATGTTGCCGTCGTCGTCAAGCAAGTTGCCTGACGCATCCATTGCAGAGGCGACCGGTCCAAGTTCGTTAGGAACTCGGTTCGAATCGGCTTCCAGCCTGACTCCTAACGCCGTCCATGTCGCAATAACCGGCAAGATCAGCTCTGGCAACTGGTCGGTTCTGCCCTTTATGCGTTCTGTTTCTCCCTGCGTCAACGCCGCGCCGATAGCCCGGTCTCGCGACTGGCTGAGCACTTTGATGCCGCCCGGGAATATCTGAAGCACCGCCAGGATTCCCAAAAGGAAGATCACCATGACGACCAAGACTTCGACGAGCGTTGTACCAATCGCTCGCTGCCTCAGTCCTTTTGTCTTTAGAATCGGTGTTCTCATTTTTCTAAACCTTAGCCAAGGTCGCAAAGATCCGTTACGGCATCACGCGCCAGGATCGATCGTTCAAGTCCGCGCTATCGAAGGTTCGCGCTGAGCCGCCGAGGAAGAGGACGATGTCTTTCCGGACGTGCGAAACCGTGCCGTCGCTGTTGTAATCGCGGAAGTAGGAGTTCCAAGTAACGACGGTGCTCTCTGGCGGATCGTCGTATCCTAGCTGGCGAGGATCGTCCATGGCGTTCCCGGAGCCGAGTCCCCAGTTCGTCCAGAACAAGGTGTAGCGAAGCTCGAAACGGTTTCCAGACGGAGTTCTCACTTGAGAGACGTCGTATCCGCTTACTGGATAGTAATAGGCATCGCCAATCGTAAACGGATCCGAAGGAGTCGGTCCCTGTACGATCTGCGTCGGGCCATATGCTTGGCGCGCTCCAGCAAGGTCGTCCGTAGCGTCCACTTTCCCGTCGCCGTTAAGATCGACAATTCCCGCTGTCCCAATCGCTCGCGGATCTTGATTCGGCCAGACCGCGGTAGTCAGATCGGTTTCTTTGAATCGAGCATACTTGGGTTGCAGAGTTGCGATGCTGTCGATTCTTTTCGGGTAGAGATACGACCTAAGCTGGCTTGCAGGCACGATGTTGTTTGTAACGAGTCCGCCGCCAGCATTATAAAGAGTGGCATAGCCGAGCAACGCGGGAGGATAGCCGCCTTGGTCAACCCGATAGAGCTGCAAAGATGTGCGAATGGCGTTCATATTGGCCATATCTGAGTTTCGGAACGCAGAATCTTTGGCTCTTGCATACACCGGGAAGGCTATTGCCGCAAGGATTGCGATGATGGCAATCACCGTCAATAATTCAATAAGTGTAAAACCGAGTTTTCGGATCATGATCGAATCACCGGACCTATAGCTTAAGCTGATTGTTTGACATAGCCTGCATGCAACATGTTCCCGTAAATTCACAGGCAAAATTCACAGGTATCGGCTCAGGCTTGTACGCACCTGAAAAACTACTTCTGCGCAAGCGCTTGGTCTGATTTATATGGGCGGCCATGGACCCCCCCAGTACTTTTCAGTAAATCCTTGCACAAACAACACAATGGGCTGCGCAAACAAAATGCAAATCGCCGACCCGAACGCCAAGTATGGTCCGAATGGGATGTGCTGCGCAGTAACTTCGAACTCGTCTTCTTCTTCGCCGTCTGGAACAAGGAACCCCAGTTTCTCGTTCAGCTTCGGAATGAACAGAGCTACGACATCAATGAGGAACAGGTAGAGAAGGCCGCAGATGAACAGGCTCTTCCAGGACTCAGGCGCTGGTCCTTCTTTCGGCCTCGGTTTGAAGATAATCCTAAGAAGAAGGCCCACCGCACCCGCAAGCAACCCATAGATAATGGGCCATCCAGCCGTCAAACATACACCTGCGGGAACGCCGAGAAGGACAACTGTCCAGAAGACAAACGCCTTAAGTTCCTTAGCAGCGTCGAAGTCTTCATCCTCTTCGCTTGGCTTATCTGACCTGTCAGACTGGTCCGATGCAGGTTGCTTTTCTGGAATGAGGAATAGCAAAGCTATCGAAACCACGAGCCCAACGAGAATCCCGGCAACATAAGACACGCCCACCAGGAACGGACCGATGCATGCGCCAATCCCGCGCATCATCTTGATATCTCCGTGGCCCATAGCGTCCTTTCCGAAGAGGCCGCGGCCAAAAAGCGCCGTGCCCCAGAGCATTCCCCAGCCGAGCAGAGCGCCCCATAAGGCGTTCATCGGCGTGCCTTCCGCAAACTGTAGAACAACTCCCGGAATCAGCAAAAAGGCGTTGATTTCATCTGGGATGATGTAGTGCTCCCAGTCAATGTAGACGATCGCGACCAGAGCCGCCAAAACCGAAGCATAACAGATAAACCGGATGGCTTGAAGGTTTGGATTGACTTCTTCACCGACAGGAACAACGAGTTGCTGGTACCACACGGCTGCCCACAACGAGCCGGTGATGAGCTCTACTAAGAAGTAGCGGACCGAGATCTTGTTGCCGCAATATCGGCATTTGCCTTGTAAGAAAAGCCAGCTAAGAAGAGGAAACAGATCGAGAACGCCAAGGCTGTGGTTGCACGAAGGACAGAAGCTCTTTGGCGGATTGGACAGAGAGATGTTACGGGGCATGCGATAGATGACGACATTCAGGAAGGACCCAATAGCTGCTCCAATGAACAGCCCGACCACCCATGTCCACTCAGGAAACATGCGCCCTCCTCGGCATACTTATCCTTATCTTCCCAGACCCATTTTCTACGCCAATGGGGGCAGACCCATACAGGTGCCCCCGGACACTGCGATGGGCAGGATCGCCAGCCTGCCCTTAAATGACTAGCTACTCGCCGCCGCCGCCGCCGCTTTCGTCGCCTGCGCCAGACGACAGTTTCGAGATAACGTTAGCAAGCGGAAGGAACATCGAGATGACGATAAAGCCAACGATAAAACCGAGCGTAACGATCATGATCGGTTCCAGTGCCGCCGTCAGCGAAGCAAGCTGAGCTTCCACTTCACTCTCATAGAAGTCGGCAATTTTCTGAAGCATGAAGTCCAGCGAACCGGATTCTTCTCCAACGCCGATCATATGAACAACCATCGGCGGGAACAGCTTCGATTGCTCTAGCGGATCGCCGATACGGTCTCCTTCACGGATCCTTGCGCGGGCTTCCATGACAGCGTCCGACATGATGGTGTTGCCAACCGTGCCGGCAACCGTTTCCATCGCTTGTAGAATCGGAACGCCAGAAGTTAGCAGAGTGCCCATCGTTCGGCTAAAGCGAGCCATGCAGATTTTATGGTGAAGTTTGCCGAATACCGGAACTTTCAAGCGCATGCGATCGGCAACGCGCCGGCCGAATCTCGTGCTCGTAAATAGCTTCCAAGAGACAATGATCAGCACTAACGCTAGTACCAAAATCCACCAGCGTTGCGTCATCAACACCGAGAGATCAATGAGGAATTGGGTCGGTGCCGGGATATCGCTCTTCTTAAGGCCCAAGTCGACGAGAATCTTCTGCCATTGCGGAATAAACCAGGCAACGAGGAAGCCAGTAATACCGGTAGCCAAGACGGCAACCAAGACCGGATAGGTCATGGCCGATTTGACTTTACGGCGCAGAGTCACGTCCGACTCTAGGAACTGCGAGAGCCTCTGCATCGACTCTTCGAGAACGCCGCCGACTTCTCCAGCGCGGATCAGACCAATAAAGAGGTTGCTGAACGTTCGCGGGTGGCGCTGCATGGCGCGAGAAAGGCTTTCGCCTCCTTCAACCCGTTCGCCGATGTCCATTAGGATTTTGCGCAGTTTGGGGTCTTGGGTTTGCTGGCCCAAAACGTCGAGACATCGTACAAGCGATACACCAGCGTCAACCATCGTAGAGAACTGGCGGCAGAAGATCGAAAGGTTGGTGAGCTTTACTTTTCCGTAAGTCTTCTGCTTCTTGCCTCGGGCTTTGATCATCGTGATTTCGGTGATCGTTAGCCCTTGCTCGTCGAAACGCTTACGAAGGATCTCCTCGCTTTCGGCCTCGGCGGTTCCCTTCTGGGATCCGCCGGTCGCATCTCTAAACGTATAAGAGTAAACGGGCATAGTTGCCTCCTAGTCTTACCTTCTTCCCTGTCCCTGGGCGTTTGCCTGTGGCGTGTTGATCATCTTCTTCAACTCGTCCACGTTCAACGCGCGGCTCATGACTTCTTCTAGTTTGACGTGTCCCTTCATGTAAAGGTCGCGCAAACATTGGTCCATCGACATCATTCCGAACTGAGCGCTCGTCTGGATCATAGACGGAATCTGGTGCGTTTTGTTCTCGCGGATGAGGTTGCGGATAGCCGGAGTGGCCACCATGATCTCGGTTGCGGGAACGCGGCCCGGTCCAGATGCACGCGGCATCAGCTGCTGCGAAATGATTGCCTGGATGTTGTTGGCCAACTGAATACGAATCTGATCCTGTTGTCCCGGAGGGAAAACGTCGATGATACGGTCAACGGATTCAGCCGCGTTGTTCGTGTGGAGGGTGGCGAAGACCAAGTGGCCGGTTTCAGCGGCCGTGATGGCTAACTGAATCGTCTCAAGGTCGCGCATTTCACCAACGAGCAGGACATCTGGGTCTTCACGAAGAACGGCGCGAAGAGCATTAGCGAACGACTTCGTGTCGCCGCCGAGTTCGCGCTGGTTGACCAAACTCAGTTTGTGGCGGTGCAAGTATTCAATCGGGTCTTCGACCGTGATGATGTGCACGCCGCGATTCGAGTTGATGTAGTCGATCATCGCAGCCAGCGACGTCGACTTACCCGAGCCGGTAGGGCCGGTGACCAGAACCAATCCGCGGGGCTTCTCGGTAATTTGCTCGAGAATCGGCGGCAGGTTCAAGTCTCGGACGGTCGGAATGCGGTCCGAAATCAATCGGAAAGCAGATGCGCAAGCGCCTCGGTCGCGGTAGATGTTCACACGGAAGCGAGCGCGGCGCGGAAGAGCGTAGGAAAAGTCCAGCTCAAGCGTCGACTCAAATCGGTGGATTTGCTCGTCCGAAAGAATGTCATAGAGCATGCGCTGCAAGGTGTTCGGAGTGAACTTTTGATAGTTCAACCGAAGCAATTGGCCGTCAACGCGGATAACAGGCTCGGACTCGTTGCAGATATGAAGGTCCGAAGCGTTGGTGTCGACAACTGTATGCAACAGCTCGTCGATGTGCAGATCTTCCAGCGTCAGCGGCTGGCCTGCTTTCGCAACTTCAGGACTTTGGCTCTGAACAGGAGGCGGAGCAGAGGCAGTCTCTGTGCTGCCGGCGACGTAGGGCTTTAGCTCATCAGGCATTCTTCTTCATCTATCCTTAATCGGTTCTCTCTAAACTTAGAAGCCAGCGGTGAAGACAACGCGTCGGATTTCTTCGGGGTCGGTGATTCCCATCAACACCTTATAAAGTCCGTCTTCGCGAAGCTCCTTCATGCCATTGGCCTTCGAAGCATCTTTGATGTCGTGCAACGGAGCACGACGCACGATCATTTCAGCAATTTCTGCATTCATGACCATTAATTCATATACACCGAGTCGTCCTCGATAACCTGTTTGTCGGCAGTTCTCGCAACCGACTTTACGGTGAAGCGTCAGTTCGTTGTCAGGATTGGTGACGTTCATGCCGAATCGGCGCAGATCCATTTCCTTGACTTGATAGGCTTCCTTGCATTCTGAACACAGCTTACGGGCAAGCCTTTGAGCCAGAACGCCGATGACCGTGGCGGAAATCAAGTATGGCTCAACGCCCATGTCGATCATACGGATCGTAGCGGACGGAGCGTCGTTCGTGTGGAGCGTCGACAGAACAAGGTGTCCCGTAAGCGACGATTCAATCGCAATTTCTGCCGTTTCAAGGTCGCGCATTTCTCCGACCATGATGATGTCAGGGTCTTGGCGAAGGAAGGCGCGGAGAGCGGTGGCAAACGAGAGGCCGGCCTTTCTGTTGACCTGGACCTGGGCGATGCCGCCGAGCTGGTATTCGATCGGGTCTTCAATCGTCAGGATGTTGACGCCGATGGAGTTCAGTTTGTTCAGAACAGAATATTGGGTCGTCGTTTTTCCGGAACCCGTTGGGCCTGTGGAAAGGACCATTCCGTTCGGCTGGGTAATGAGCTCTTCGAGCTTCAGCATGACTTCGTCTGTAAAGCCGAGCTTCTGCAGACCGATCATGACGCTGCTCTTATCGAGAATACGCATGACGATCTTCTCGCCGTACGGAGTCGGAATCGAGCTAACGCGAAGGTCGAAATCTTTGTTCTGGTGGCGAACCTCGATACGGCCGTCTTGAGGGACGCGGCGCTCAGCGATGTTCATGTCCGCCATGATCTTGAGGCGGCTGATCAGCGGCGCCATCAAGTTGCGCGGAACGGTCATCGCCTCCATCAAAACGCCGTCAATTCGATATCGAACGCGAACAGCGCGCTGCTGGGGCTCGACGTGGATGTCGCTGGCTCTGTCGTAAATTGCCTGTTGAATAAGAGCGTTCGCCAAACGGATGATCGGCGCTTGCTCGGCCATCTTCTCGGCTTCGGCGTCGGGAACATCCTCGTCGTCGCCGGTCCTGCGAGCGATCTGTGCGCCGGCGATGGCCGACCGGATGTCAACATTAAATGTCGTTCCGGGCGTTGCCACAGCACCTGTCGCCTGATCCATCGGTGTGGTGGACTCCGGCTCGGCCGTCGAACTGCTGTAGTATTTCTTGATGGCGTCTTCAATGGCGCCTGGAACAGCCATGCAGGGCACGACTCGGCAACCGGTCACCATGCGAACATCGTCAGCTGCTTCGATGTTGTTGGTGTTAGACATTGCCAAATATAGAGTCGTGCCGTCTTTCCTGACAGGAATGACGCTGTGGTTCTTGGCGATGCGCTCAGGCAGAATATTGATCGCGCTGCTGTCAATCTTGACATTGTCAAGGTTGACAAACGGGATATTCATCTCCTGGGCTTTCGCCTCAAGCACCTCTCGCTCTCCGACCATTCCAAGATCAATAAGAACCCTCGCAAGGTCGGGGTTTTTGGTTTGATTTTGAACCTTTAAAGCCTCGTCAAGTTGCTCTTGCTTCAGGAAACCCTTCTGCATCAAGAACTGAGACATGGGCATGCGGTTTAACGCCATGTGTTAACTCCCATCCGAACTGTATTACCTTACTCTTTGGGCATCACAGCCCATTCGCGTGCAATTTGTTATTGTAGACCAATTTGCGACGCCGAATGTGATCTTACCGCCGAAACGAGGATCAATGGTGTTGACGGGTTAAGATTGTTGAAACGTTCTTGGTTCTTTGCTGGTTTTACCGAACTTTTGCTACGGAAACAAAACTAGCCGGCAAGCCGCGTGTCTGGCACGTACACGATGCTTTCATACCTCATTGCTATGCAAATGGCGGTAGAAGCTTAAGGCATTCCGATCATTGTCATATAAGCCGAACTCGCGCGTTTTCCAGGGCGTATTGCGAATGCCCGCATCGCTGATGGCTACACCGCGCGTCTGGTACTCGCTGTAGAGCCTGTCAGGGTCGTCAACGAGAAAACGAAGTCGGATTTCCCTCATTTCGTGTTCATACTGGAACTGCATGTGAACCTCGACTTCGTTGCGTCGAAAGCCGACATAGTTCGGATCTACGGCATGATCTGCAAAGACTAGCTCAAAACCCAATTCTCGCGTGTAAAAATCGATGGCGCGCTTAATATCGCGCGTCCCGATGATCGGGTGCGTTTGCATGAACATAACGGCATCATACGACACAAAAGAACCGGCTCATACCTTTATACTTAGTGCTTAGTCGCCGCATCAGCCTTAGCTTTCGCTGCGACATTATAAGGCTTCGCAAATAACACAGCCTTTTCTTTCGTCGATAGGTCAGGCATGGCCAACGGCTCCAAAACGCCATGCTTTGCCCGAATCAGGTTCACCGCCAACCTGCACTCCATCGCTAGGTTCAGGGCCTTATCAAGAATTCTTGCGGTCTCTTGCGGCGCATGGAAACCCATTCCATTGTTGGCCGCGACGTAGTCCCAATACATTTGGGCTCGTCTCAGAGTTTTCCTAGGCTGATCCAACTCAGCTTCGGTGGCTCCGCGTTTGGCGGCATCGCCTACTTCGAGATGGGCTCTCGTGATTGCTTCGGTCGCCCGGCCCAACATTTCTTTATGTTTGTCTTGAATGCCTTCTACCCGCGAAAGAACTTCCTTTTCGCTCCACCGGTGGCAGACCTGGCACGAGTTGGCGATATTCTGCAACGGCGACTGGATCTGGTGGTCGGTGTACTTGATGCCGCCTTCCGACTTATACGGCATATGGCAGTCTGCGCAAGATACGCCTCGGAACGCATGAATGCCCTTCGAATAGATCTCGTAGTCGGGGTGGCGCATCTTGATCATCTTCACGCCGCTGATGGCATGCGTCCAATCCGAGAAGCCGACGCGCTGGTAATACTTGTCCATGTCGTCCGCGCCAAGACCGTCGTCCCACGGGAAGGTCAAATAGTTGGTCTTCTTGTCTTTAAAGTAATAAGTGACATGGCATTGGGCGCAGACAAGCGAACGCATCTCTTGGTGCGACACCTTGCTGATATCTTTTCCCATCCTCTGGAACGCTTCCTTGAGTGCGGGCCTTGAGATCTGCAATGCCATGGTCTTGTTGTTGTGGCAGTCCCCGCATCCGATTGGGTTTTTAATCTCCTCTTTTAATGGCATGAACTTGCCCTTATAGAAGTTCGCCACCCCCATCTTGTTCATCATGCGGGGCACGTCGGGGCTTTTGCAAGTCCAGCACGTTGCAGCGGTCTTGTCGTTAACACGCTTCGTGTTGGTGACGTCGTGAACTGCCCAATAGTGGCCTCGAGCTTGGTTATAGTCCACTCCAAAGGCGAATCCCGCGAACATAACGACGAGACGAGGATCTTCGGCAAGATAATCTCTAAATCCCGAGCCGCCGTACTTCGTGTTGCCGCTGTCGGTCTTCGTAAGTTCCCAGGAGTTATACTCCCGCGGGAAACTCTTGCCCCATTTGGCATTGTCCGCTTCGAAGTCGGCAATGGGCTCCATGAACTGAAGCCGCGACTGAACGGTTTCATTGCGCCGCTCGGATATTGATGCGGCAAGCAAACCGAGCGCGAACATGCCGATGGCACAGGCAACGAATATCAGCCAGCCGAATATAGGTTTCTTTTCGCTCATTTCTTTTCCTCGTTTGACGAAGACTTGTTGAACCAGCCGGGAGTGACCGGCGATAAAGGCGGAATCGCCGCATTTGGCGTTGAAGAGAGACTGTGCACCCGGCCGTGCGGCACCTCACGGTGGCAATCAGTGCAGGTTCTGTCAAATGACTTGTGCACCGGTGTCATCGCTTCAGACACGACATTTCCATGGCACCGAATGCAGTTCTTCTGGATAACTTCCTTAGACTCAGGAATCGCTTGAATCACTTGGCGCTCTTTGCGCAACGTGAAGAGCATGCTATGCCTCGATCCATCCTTCGCTTTAAAGTAGTACTTCGAGATCAAGCTGTCGTGCGGAACGTGGCAGTCGTTGCAAACCGTCACACGTCCATGGCTCGAATGCTGCCAGGAAGCGTATTCGGGATCCATGATGTGGCAGTTGATGCAAGCTTTGGGATCGTCCGACATATAGCTTGCCGCATTCGATATATAAGCTACGCAACACCCGAGCCCGAATGTCGCGCCGCCTATCGCATAGCAAGCCGAACGCAGACGGCCTTTAACGAACCTTAGGAGCAGAAGATCGCCGATGAACATGCTTCCCTCTGGGCTTATTATCCGCCGGATTTAACAGCACGATATGATTTACATCATATTCGGGCCATATGCCACTTAGAAAAACTGCATCTCTGAGAACAGAGGCCGTTGCATTGTGATTGCGGGAGGCAAGCCCAAGTATCGCCAGCAGCTTGCTGGCAGAGCCCAGGGGTGAAACTAGAACCTAGGAACTCTGATCAGCAGGCACTTGAACATGGCTTCCTGCCAGGACTGGTTTTGATGTCCACACAGTGCAACAGCCTCGAACATTAAGGAGGCAGGCTCATCAACGAAACGCAAAGACCTCTCTAAACAAGAGGCCAAACATAAGTCTGAACCGAACTTGCCGGCAACTCAAGTTTGATTGTTGATCCACCCTGAGTTTTGCCTGACACTACATTCACCTTGTCCGGATTCGATGCCGAGTTATAGGCGTTCGGGGCATCGGCGGCCAGTGTTTCCACTGTTCCTGTTCCAACGGACATTTCTTTGAGGACAACCGTCAGCTCAACGCCTTCGGAAGGATGCCGGTTGCTGGCACTTACTACCAGTTTGCCGTCCTTAACCGAAGCCGACGCCGAGACAACGCCGACCTTGGTCTTGTCTTTCAGTTCGACTTGATCAGTCTCAAGATCAATACGAAGCCCTTTTGCTCCCTGATGCGGCGCATACATCGCGAACACATGGTAGGTCGGAGTTCGCCACATCTTGCCGCCGTCTGTTTGAATGAGGCACTGCAAAATGTTCACGATCTGCGCGAGGTTGGCCATAGTCGTCACGTCGCACCGTTTGTGGAAGACGTCGAGAACAGCGGCGGCGGCCACGGCGTCGCGCAACGTGCTGACCGCCTCGTAATTCTTGTCGCCTGTGGCTTCTGGGTGCCACACGCCCCACTCGTCCATCGCCACGCCGACCTTCTTCTTGCCAGCAAAGAAGAAATCCAAGATCTCGGAGGAGTATTGAATGTCGTTATCGACTTCGACTGCACCCTTCATGATCTCCCAATATTCGTCCTCGGTGTAGTCAACAGCTTTGCCGGCGGTGTAATAGCGGTGCACCGACAAGTGGTCGACCAAGAACGGATGGTTGCGCAATGTTTCGATGAGCTTCAGGTTCCAAGTTCGGTCGGCAAGCCCGCACGTGACTAACTCAGCCTTGTCTTCTGCCTGCTTCATAAAGGTCGCGAACTTGCGATACTCCTTGCCGTAGCCTTCGGGATCGTAGTGGCCGCCGCAACCCCAGTTCTCGTTGCCAACGCCCCAATACTTAACGTTCATCGGCTTCTCATGGCCGTTGGCCTTTCTCTCAGCAACAAGGTTGGTGTCCATCTCGCTATTGCAGTAGTGCAGCCAGTCGGCCATTTCCTGAGGAGTGCCCGATCCGACGTTACCCGCCAAATAAGGCTCTGCTCCGAGCTGCTGGCATAGCCAAATGAACTCGTGAGTGCCTAGTTCGTTGGTCTCGACGACTCTTAGTCCGCAGCTTTCGCCAAGGGTCTTCGGACGGCTCTTCTCAGGTCCGATGCCGTCTCGCCAGTGATAGCTGTCGGCAAAGCAGCCGCCGGGCCATCGGAGCATCGAAATGTTGGCTTTTTTCAGCGCTTCTAAAACATCCTTGGCGAACCCGTTCACATTCGGAATGCTCGAGTCTTTGCCCACCCAAAGGCCGTCGTAGCAGCAACGGCCGAGATGCTCGGCGAAATGGCCGTGAAGAAGCGGCGAAATGGTTCCGATCGATTCGTTGGCAACGACTGTGAGCTTGGCTTTTGACATGGCAATTGGACCTCTGATAGCTTGAATATTCCAGAGCCATTATATCCATAGGCGGCTGGAGATGTCATCTTCGATGTCATTCCGAGCGCAGCGAGGAATCTGACTGGAGTTGCCTCCAGTTGCTGCGTTCAGAAGGCGCTAAAGATCAGATCCCTCGTTGCGGCCGAAAGCCTTGATTGTCCTTGGTGCCCTTAGTTGCCGAACTTCTCAAGCGCTTCGCCTTCCACGCGGCACACCTGCCAATCCTGAAGCCGCTTTGCACCCATGCTCTCATAAAAGGCAATCGCCGGCTCGTTCCAGTCCAGAACGTTCCATTCGAGCCGGCCGCAATCCCTTTCGCGTGCAATCCGTCCAACCTCAACGAGCAAGGCTTTGCCGATTCCCCGGCCTCTCATCTTCGGCGTGACAATGATATCTTCTAACCAAAGCCCCGGACGGGTGAGGAATGTCGAATAGCTCGGGAAGAACAGCGCATAACCAACAACGATGCCGTCAACCTCAGCAACGATCGCTTCGGCAAAACGGCGATCGCCAAACAAATGGTCTTGTAAGAGGGAAGGCGATCCCTCAAGCTGGTGTTCGAGTTTTTCGTATTGGGCTAGTTCGCAGATGAGACGCCAAATCGCTATGCAATCTGAAGGCTGTGCAGGCCGAGTCACTTGCTGGCCTTCTTCCTTCCAAAGACCAGTCGATCAAGGCAGAACCGGCCGCCGCCGAGAAGCAGGATGGTCACAGCACCGGCAAACAGTACCAGCGGAAATCCGACCATATTCATGCCGCCGTTTTCGCCAGTGGCCAATTTATGCCATACGCCGTCCATCGTCGCCGTCTTGAAGGTCGCAACAGCCATTGTGCAAGCCACGCCGAAGGCTGCAATGCGAGGTAGAACTCCAAAGATCAGACCGAGGCCGCCAAGCAACTCTCCGGCCATGGCAAGAACCGCAAACGGCATAGGAATGCCATCTTTTCCAAAGAACTCGATGGTTTGCTTAAAACCCGGTCCGCCAAGTATGCCAAAGACTTTTTGGCTTCCGGCATAGACCATGATGAGGCCCACGACGACTCTTAACAGCAACATAGCAATATCGTTCGATTTGATCGATTTCATTGAGGACACCTGGCAAGATTGCGGTCATTATGGCGCACCAAGCTGACATCGGGCTTTGGAAGACGGCTAGACTTAGAAGTGACTAGCGCACCACGAATTTACTTACGCGAGCCGTTCTCCGGTCTATCGCACCTCGCCGGAGCGATTGGGGCCATTGCCGGATTAATTCACCTGCTGATGATCGCCGACGGCCGCCTCGCCCATATTGTCACTTTCTTGATTTACGGTCTAAGCCTGATTGGGATGTACACTTGCTCAGCGCTTTATCATCTTCTGCCGGTGTCCAGCAAAGCACAGGTTTGGCTTCGAAAAGCCGACCACATGGCGATTTATCTGCTCATCTCGGGCACTTATGTGCCGTTCTGCATCCTGGCTCTCAGGGGGAACTGGGGCATTGCCATGGTCGCCGTTGAGGGTAGCTTGGCACTGGTCGGCATCGTCGCCACGATCCTTTTCAAGGGAGGCCCGAGCTGGCTCCGAGCAACGCTCTATGTGGTAATGGGATGGCTCGCCGCCATCGCCATCGGACCGTTGCGCCAGAACCTTCCCCCCGAAGCCATCGGCTGGCTGTTCGCAGGAGGCATCATCTACACCTTCGGCGCGGTCATTTACGTGATCGACAACCCGCACCTGGCGCCAGGCAAGTTCTCGGCGCACGACCTGTGGCATATCTTCGTCATCGGCGGCACGGTTTGCCACTATCGTTTGATCAGCGGATTCTTGGGCTAGGTTCAAATGTCTTGAATAGTTTGGTTATTCTGGACATTTCTGTCTTGTTTCTTCTTGGGGTATCCTATTCGGGCAAATGATCAGCCGGTTTCGACCGGGCAGTTGACTTGCAAATGTCGATTGTGCCATCATTTGCTTTTGCGCGTAAGCGCTCGGAGCGTTTTTCCAATGTATGCGATCGTAAAGACCGGAGGAAAGCAGTATAAGGCCGCCAAAGACGACATTCTGATCGTCGAGAAGCTTGAGGGCGAGGCGGGCACGTCAGTCGAACTTGGCGAAGTCGTCATGGTTTGCGACGGCGACAAGGTTAAGGTTGGTTCCCCATTCATCAAGGGCGCCGCCGTCAAGGCCGAGATTGTTCGACAGACCAAAGGTCCGAAGATCAACGCATTTAACTACAAGCCCAAGAAGAACGAGCGGAAGCGATGGGGCCATCGACAGCCGCAGACCCATCTTCGCGTCGTCGACGTAGTGGCAGGCAAATAACGAGGAAAGTTTATGGCACATAAAAAAGGACAAGGTTCATCCAGAAACGGCCGCGACTCGAAGCCTAAGATGCTCGGCATCAAGAAGTACGGCGGAGAGATCGTGAAGGCCGGCAACATCATTTGCCGCCAGCGCGGAACTAAGTTCTATCCGGGCCTCAACGTCGGCCTCGGCAGGGACCACACGCTGTTCGCCCTTGCACCCGGACAAGTGAAGTTCGAAGGCCCTGACTGCAAGAGACGCATCAGTGTCTACCCCGTCGAAGCCTGACGCTAACTTAATCAACGAATTCGCGGGCCGCCTAATTTAAGGCGGCCCGCTTTGTTTTGCCTTGCGTTGGAGGGCAAGCGTACCCGCGAGCTCAAAACTGACGATTTACGATTGACTATTGGGATGCGTCTCAGGAAACACCTAAGAGTGCTACCGTACCTACGAGTTTCAGGCAAAACTAAAGGTGCAAACTACAGTTTGATCGTAACCCCCGCAGTAGGCGCGGGCGGCTTTGGCCCGCGTTCTTTCAAGCTTCACGCGATCACGATAAACCAGACAGTAGCTTCAGTCGAGTATTTAGTCAAACACAAGGCCGCTATGAGCTTAGAGACACAGAGACACAGCGACATGACGACATGACGACATGACGACTTAGCGACCTACTTCCCGTCCAGCGCCTTCTCGATCGCCTTCGCCAATCCTTCGTCGTCCGGCTTTATTCCCGGCGCAAAACGGCCTACGACCTTGCCCTTGCGATCCACCAAGAACATGGCGAAGTTCCATTCCACGTCTTCATGCCGATCCGCAGTCGACAACAACCACTTGTATAAAGGCGCAGTCTCGGGTCCTTTGACATGGATCTTTGAGAACATTGGGAAAGTTACACCGTATGTGCCTGTGCAAAACTCCTTTATATCCTTTTCTGCGCCCGGTTCTTGTCCATTGAAGTCGTTAGCTGGGAATCCGAGAATGGCGAACTTCTTGTCTTTATGCTTCTGATAGAGCGACTCAAGGCCGGCATATTGAGGCGTCAATCCGCACTTGCTGGCTACGTTCACGACCAAAAGCACTTGGCCTTTGAACTTACCGAGCTTCACTTTCTTGCCGTCTATATCTTTGACGGCGAAATCGTAGAAACCTTTAGGCTTCTCAGCCGAAGGCGCATAGTTGCCTTGGTCTAGAATGCAAGCTGCTAGAAATGAGGTTAACATAGCGCAGTTCTACGCTATGGAAATTGTTACTGGCTTGGGTCTAGGCCATTCTGCGAACAAATCAGCCCTAAATGCCCGGCGGGAAACTTTGGGGTTCATACCGGGCATTTACTCTGGATTCATGGGCGAGACACCCATGGCACTTTAGGTGTGATACTCAGCGTTGATACGCACATAGCCGTAGCCGAAGTCGCACGTATAAACCGTCGCTTCTTCGCCAACGCCTAAATCGAGCTCAACGCGAACATAGTCCGACTTGAGCGCTGTTGACACGTGCTTGGGATCGAACGGTGCCGGAGCTCCGTCCTCAAACAGCACATGGTCTTCGCCCGATGCGACAAGCACCAAGCGCGCAATCGAAGGATCGAAAGCCACACCAGAACGTCCTGCGGCGGCCAAAATCCGCCCCCAGTTCGGATCGCAGCCGAACATCGCCGTCTTAACCAAGGGAGAGTCAGCTATCGTTCGCGCAACACGCTTGGGATCGGCCGTGCCTCGAACGCATATCTCGACCAGCTTGGTCGCGCCTTCGCCGTCTTTAGCCACCTGCTTAGCCAACGACACGCAGACCTCGGTCAAGGATGCCAGAAGCTCAGGCTCCGATGGCTCGTAGCCGCTGGCTCCGCTTGCCATCACAACGGCCATGTCGTTCGTCGAAGTATCGCTGTCAACCGTCATGCAGTTGAATGAGACCTCGACAGCCTGGCGAAGCACTCGATCGAGCATTTCAGGCGACACAACAGCATCTGTAATAACGTACGCCAACATCGTCGCCATATTCGGAGCGATCATGCCAGAGCCTTTGCAAACGCCATAAACGAGCGCTGATCCGCACGATGCCGAAGCTTCCTTCTCGACCAGATCGGTTGTCAGAATGGCGTCCATGAACGGCTTTGGATCGTTGCCAAGCTTGGTTGCCGCGTCGGCAATTCCCTTCTCGACCTTGGCCATGTCAATCAGTTTGCCGATGACGCCGGTCGAAGCAACGCCGACCAACTCTTTGTCGATGCCAAGCGCTGAAGCCGCCAAATCTGCCATTCGCGCCGTATCCCGCTCGCCTTGGAGCCCGGTGCAGCAGTTGGCATTGCCAGAATTAACCACCATGGCTTGCATCTTGCCATTGCCAACAACAGCACGTGTAAAGTCCACGCATGAGGCATGCACCAAGTTCGTCGTGAAGACTCCGGCTACGGAAGCCGGATCGGGACAATAGATCAAGCCGAGGTCGTTTCGTTTGTTCTTGAGTCCGCAGCGCGTACCTGCGAGTTGAAATCCTTTGGGAATCATGGCCACACTCCGTTCAGCGGCAAGCCTGTCGATTCCGGCAGACCCGCCATGATGTTCATGTTTTGGATCGCCTGTCCGGCAGCGCCTTTGATCATGTTGTCTAGCACCGATACAATGGCAGCATAACCTGTTCGCTCATCGACATCCGCAGCCATATCGCACCGGTTCGAGCCGATGACCTGCTTCACCGAAGGCCAGCCGGTTTCCTGCACGTTGACAAATGGGCAGTTGGCATAGGCCTCGCGCCAAGCATCATTGATCTGCTCGCGAGTGACGCCGTCTAGAATCGGCACTTGGATCGTCGCGTGGATTCCGCGAGCCATAGGCACCAGATGCGGCGTGAACCGAACCAGACATCCGACATTCTGCTCAATCTCAGGCGTGTGGCGGTGTCCAACTACGGCATATGCCTTCAGGTTCGACGTCATTTCGCTGTATAGGTAATCTGGATCGGTCTTGCTTCGACCTGCACCGGATACGCCCGACTTGGCGTCAATAACTGGCACTCCCTTAAGTAAACCAGCTTTGAACAAAGGCGCTAAGGCCAGAGAGGAAGCCGTCACATAGCATCCCGGATTTCCGATCACGCGGGCCGAGGCGATGGACGCATGAGGCACCAGCTCAGGCATCCCGTAAACCGACTCGGCGAGAAGATCCGGGCAAAGGTGCGGCTTTTTGTACCACTTCTCATATATCGAAGCATCTTTGAACCGGAAGTCGGCGGCCATGTCGATGACTTTGCTGCGCTTCACTAAAGTCGGCGCATGCTGCATGGCGAATCCGGCTTCTTGGCAGATAAAGACGAAGTCGGCGTCAATGGACTCGGGCTCGAAAGGCGACAGGACAAGGTCGGTGGCAATCCACGGACACTTGTCACGCAGACGGATGCCCTGATTACGGTTCGAAGTCGCAAGCTTGACTTCGGCCAGGGGGTGTTCCTGAAGTAGGCGGATGATCTCGCCGCCAACGTATCCTGTCCCACCCACGACTGCTACGCTAATCTTGGTTCCGTCGTGTTTCATAGGAACCTAATAGGGTACCCGCAAAAGCAAAAACGGACGGACAACGCCCGTCCGTTTCCACAAGTACAAACTCGATTACCAGCGGTAGCCGAGGTAAACGCCAATGCCCGTGATTTGCGGATTGACGTTCATTTTGTCGCACCAGTAGAAGGTGCCTTCCATGAACACACTGGGACCCAGGTCGAGTCCAAGCCCGCCGCGAAGCGTCAGCGCGGAGTCCGAATCGACGATGTCAACGATCGAAATGCCAGCACCGCCGAAAGCATAAGCGTCAAATCCGCCTTTCTTTCCGAGCTGGAACTTCTGGTTGATGCAGATCGGGAAGAAGTTGCCTTTGTCGCCTTTTAGCGTGCGGCCAACCCAGTCCGCAGACAGATAGGTCGTCGAATTCCTCAGATACTGCTTGTCGAAAATGATGTCAAAGCCGAGACCGAACATTACGTTGTCGATGTCACGAAGATCATCGTCAATCGGGAAGAAAACGCCGCCGCGAACCTGAAGATTCGAGGGGGTAGCGTCCATAACAGTGCTGGTCTGGGCGAGTGCGCCAGTTGCGAGAGAGGCCGCGAGGGCCAAAGCTGTGATTTGCCGTCTCATCCTGATAGTCCTCCGTTGCATGTCCTCATACACCGTCAATTCGGCTGAGTTCATTTAACATCTTCTATTCTACTGCCTAGAACCTTTGCTAGGAAACATGTCACCATGATAAGTGCATGAAACCGTTAATTGCTGACCCCAGATCAAGCGTTGTAGTCGCCCTTGACGTTCAACCTAGCGTCCTAAGCCTGATGGCGGATGCCGACAGAATCGTCGATCGATCGATCTTTCTGGTCAAAATGGCCCACTTGGCTGGAGTCCCAATCATTCAGTCCGAGCAGAATCCAAGCAGACTCGGCGCGACAGATCCGCGGCTTCAAGAGGTCATCGAACCCTGCCACAAGATCCAAAAGATGGATTTTGGCGCGGCATCAACCGATTCATTCATGAGCGCCTTGCGCCAGGCAGACCGAAAAACGGTCATCTTGTTCGGCGTAGAAACGCACATCTGCGTCGTCCAGACCGTATGCGGGCTAATAGCTGCAGGATACGAAGTCTTCGTTTGCATCGACGCCACAGGCTCAAGCACGCCGGATCGCCATCAAGCAGGCCTTGAAAGACTCAGAATGGCAGGTGCAATCCTAACCCATTCTGAATCGATTGCTTATGAATGGCTTCGCACGGCCAGCAATCCAAAGTTCCGCGAAGCGTTGAACATCGTTAAAGAATCCAAGTTCTAAAAGGCAGCAGTTGAACTCAAAGTTGCTTCGCGCGGGAATCGTTTTCCTGTTCATCGCAGGAACGGTTTCCGCTTTGGCTCAGTCCCGGCTTCAGGTTCTCACCAAACTAAAGAAGGCAGCGGACTGGCAGATCGCCAACCTTAAGAAACCGGAGACCGGATGGGTCGATGCTACATTCTTCACGGGCCTTGTTTCGCTGGGCAAGACGCCGGGATGCGAGCGCTACCTTGAGCAAATGAAGGCTTATGGCACAGCGCTTGAGTGGAAACTCGGACCAAGAAAGCGCCACGCTGACGACCAATGCGTCGCTCAGGCTTACCTTGAGCTGTTCACGATAGCTAAGGATTGGCATATGGCTGAGCAAGCCGCCATTCGATTCGAGGATATGCTGGGGCTACCATTCAATGAACCTTTGACTTGGCGAAACAGCATTGCGAACCGGGAATGGGCATGGTGCGATGCGCTTTTCATGGCCCCGCCTGCTTTGGCGCGATGCGCTAGAGTTTTGAACGATCCGAGTTACCTAGAACTGATGGATCGGCTGTTCATGAAGACCCAGGGATACCTTTACAACCCGACTCAAAAGCTCTTTCACCGCGACGGCAGCTTCTTCGATAAGCGCGAAAAGAACGGCCAGCAAGTCTTCTGGAGTCGCGGAAACGGCTGGGTTCTCGCTGGCCTTGCCCGAATCATGCAGTACGTTCCAAAAGCATATCGACCTCGGGCGAACTATGAAACCCTCTTTGTTCAAATGTCCGAGCGGATCGCGGGTCTTCAAAGCAAAGACGGCTTTTGGCGCGCCAGCCTGCTCGATCCCGATAGTTTCTCAAACCCGGAATCCAGCGGAACGGCCTTCTTTTGCTTTGCCTTCGCTTGGGGTGTGAACGAAGGTCTCCTAGATCGTAGCAAGTATTGGCCCGTTGTACTCAAGGCTTGGAAAGCGCTAGAGTCGGCCGTGGCTCCGGATGGTAAGCTTGGCTGGGTCCAACCGGTCGGCGCTGATCCAAGAAGCGCAACGAAAGACTCGACTGCTCCCTATGGAGTCGGCGGATTCCTGCTAGCTGGCACGGAAATGCTGCGCGGATTGCGTTAGAAACGATTCTCGCGCTAAACTGCCGCCATGTCCGAGCGAAAGACGCGCCGAGATGTCCTAAAAGGAGGAGTGGCCGCAGCGGCCGCAGCCGCCATTCCTGCTATGAGTCCAGCCCAGCAGCCTGTAAAGCCTGAGATCGACACTGCTCTAATCGAGAAGCAGCTTGCCCAGCCGCTAAGCGAAGAAGCCAAGAAGCTTCTGGCCACCTCGATCAAGTCGAACCGAGAAACCAGCGAAGCGAGGCTCAAGACAAAGTGCCCTGAAAACAGCGAGCCGAGTTTCTCCTTTAGCCCGAGACCGAAGGAGAAGCGTTCATGGTAGGCCCGTTCTCTAGCATTCGCGAACTCAGCCGCGCTATTCGCTTCAAGCAAGTATCAAGTGTTGAGCTGACCCAGGTGTATCTCGAGCGACTGAAGACCCTTGGAAAGGAACACAACGCCGTCGCCGAACTTACGGAAGAACACGCTCTGAAGCAAGCCAAGAAGGCTGATAACACATCACCGATGCATGCGCTTCATGGCATTCCTTTCGGAGTCAAAGATCTACTTGCCACAAAAGGAATACCAACGCGATGGGGATCTCCGGGGCATGAAGACCAAGTTTTCGATTACGATGCAACGGCGGTAGAACGTCTCTACAGCAAAGGCGGCGTGCTGGTCGCCAAGCTTGAGATGATCGAACTCGCGGGTGGGGGCAACTACAACGTCGCCAGTGCGAGCCGCGGAGGCGCGTGTCTAAGCGCTTGGGACAAGATTCGGTGGGCTGGCGGCTCGAGCAGCGGTTCTGGTGCCTGTACTGCGCTGGGTTGCGTTGGCTATTCGCTCGGCAGTGAAACGAGCGGCTCTATCACATGCCCAAGCTCGTTCAATGGCTGCACCGGATTTCGGCCAACCTATGGACGAGTTAGCCGCCACGGAGCGATGGCTTTGTCGTGGACGCTGGACAAAGTTGGACCAATATGCCGTTCAGCCGAAGATTGCGCCATTGTTCTAGAAGCCATCTCGGGCTACGATCCGCGCGATCCGAGCTCTTTACGCGAACGCCTAAACCTAAGAAATAAAGACCAAATAATACGTGTAGGCTTGCTAAAGGAGACGTTCAAAGACAGCAAAGCCGAAGTCTGCGAGAAGGGCTACCAGGATGCGTTGAATCTCTTCAAGAAACTGGGCTACGAGGTTGTCGATGTATCGCTTCCAGATCTTCCCTATTGGTTGATGATCGGCATCATAGTCGATGCGGAAGGCGCGAGCGCGCATGAGGAGTTTATCCGAAGCGACCGGTTCCAGAAGCTGGCAGACGTGAACCAAGTGGCCGGATTCGCAGCGGCGCTCGACACAAAGGCGGTCGACTATCTCTGGGCAATGCGCATGCGCAACGAAGCACTCAAAGCCAATGCAATTTGGGACAGTTGCGACTGCATCTTCACGCCGTCGTTCTATCATCCTGCGGTGACTGCCGATCAGCCGTTCGACAAGACTTGGACCAACATGGGAGGCCACGGCACACCGGCAAACTTACTGGGATGGCCGGCCATCTGCTTCCCAATTGCGTTCGAAGACGGAGCGCCAATCGGAGCCGAGGTTATCGCACCAGCCTTTCGCGAGGACGTGTGCTACCGAGTCGCGCGCGACTTCCAGAAGCACACCGACCTGCACCTAAGGCATCCTTAGTTCGACGGCTTGGGCAATCCTAGCTTCTCATAGATGCGATTCAGACTAGCTTGGTCAATCGCAGGGTCTTTGTCGTATTGGGCGGCTATGTCGCGCAAACGCACGTCAAAGTCGGCATCCTTGAGACGCCAAAATACGGCCATCAGCTTTTGGTAGATACCGAATAGACCGCGCGAATCATCGTCTAGGCTATAAGCCAGTTCCTTTAGAGGACGTTCCGCTGACCTTAATGCGAGAAACTTTGGACCGAACTCGCGGATCGCCTGAGTCGACGGCCTATCGGTACCGTCAGGATTCACGATCCCATAGTCGCTGTTCTCGCCGATGCGGACGCCGCCGGGATACCACCACCAGAAAATGCCGTTCGATTCGGACTCGATTGCCATTCGGTATAGGTTGCGATATAGCTCGCCTTGTTTCTCGACAAGTGCCGGATCGACCGATAATCGCGAGGAATCGAGGCAGCTCATTCCGGCTTCTGCCCAGATGACGGGATTGTGAGGCGGCAACGACTTGCAGTAGTCAACCTCGAACAAACCAGGCTTAGCTTGATCCCATCCTGAGCCGCGGCCGTATGCTTCAGGTGCAAGAAAGTCGGTTGCCCAGGCGATCCCAGGAAGCTCATAAGGCATAAAAGCATCCCAATTGAATGTCGGATTTCCAGCTTCGGACATCCGAAAGCTGACAAGATGGTTCGGATCGATCGACCGTACGTTTCGCCTCGCCTCGTAATAATGAACGAACAGAAGGTCGTTGACGAAGCGACGAAAGTCCGCAACCATCTTCCTCCATTTTCCATCGCTAACGAGCAACGAATCGGGAGGATTCGTCGGTTTGCCGTCTTCTACTGGCATGGCAGAAACCCAGCTATCTTCGGCCTTCGCCAAGCTCCCATAGGTAGAGATCACCCAGTTGCGCCAGTTCTCGTCATAACGCTTTCGGGCAGCATGGTTATACATGCTTGGCTCCCACGCCAGGTCGTAAGCGAACACCGTATCCTCATTCTTCAGCCTATAGACTGAGATGATCTGCCGAACTCCACCCCAGTTGAAGTCCATCGGCGTTCCCGGCCGAAGGGAAAGATTGATTTTGAGACCCAGCTCCCGGCACTGCCTTATGAAATCGAGCAGGTTGCCAGCCTCGACAGAGCGGTCGTAGATGAAGGCGCTGACAGCATTCAATCCAAGGCTCTTGATCTTTTTCAGGTCGCGCGAGACGATGTTCGGATCATAGGCTTGACGGTCGATCCAGAACTCGAAATACTCGCCGTCCTCGGTTCCGATGCCCGACGATGGCATATAATTCACGCCGTTGAAACGGATGGGTTTGCCATCAAGCATGAACTCGCAGCGGCTCGTCGTCACAAAGCTCTTCTTTTTAGGCTGGGCGTAAACATGCTGAGCCTGATCTCTCGCTTCGATCAGCTTGCCTCCGACAGAAAGGCATGTCCTGTAAAGGCATTCTTTGGCGGCTTCGCTAACAGGCGCAACAGGGCTTGTTTGCCCTGCGTGAAGCGCAACATCGCTCTGCAATACCTGCCTGCCCGCATTTTCAATGGACACACGGCACTTTCCTTCAACGTTCGAGTAGACCGTCGCACCAACGTTTACGCGTTCGCCTTTGAACTGCGTGAACCGGTCCGAGCCAGCATCAACCAACCAGACATCCTCATTGAGCCTTTGAGCAACTTTCGTAATGAGCTGAAGAATCGCAGGATTCCGATAGAATGCTGCGTCAGTAGCCGCGAAAGAAGCGATTCCTGCCCCCTTTCGCTCTCCGCCATTCCAGCGAATAAGCGCCGCTGGGATGCCGCGCCAGTCGCCAGCGCTGTCCCTTGCCTCTAATAGTGGCTCGAAAGTCCATTGTCGCCGTTTATCGAATCCATTCGGCTCAGGTCTGGGTTGAAGCGAGTATGTACCTGTCAACGAGGCGACCATCCTGCCTGTCTTCGGGTTTAGAACGCTGACCGGCACCGTCGTCTTGAAGAACTTGTAATTCGGGTAGATCCCGTCTGTCGGCGAAAGCTCTAGGCTCATCGAATCGGCTGGCTCGCCTGTCCGCGCTAACGATGCACCGAAGTTGGCAATCCAAAACTCATGCTTCCCGCCCACAGCTCCGTTGTGTGTGAACGCCATACCGAACGAGACCGAGCAAGCATTCGCGGGGTTAAAGGTGTCTCCTGCAAAACCTCGGTTCGGAACGCTCGTCCAATATTTGAACGAAGCAGGTGCCAATCGGTGAAGCCTCCAGGTTCGGCTCAGCGGCACTGCCGCAATCCAGCGCGAGCCGTCATTTTCACGCCATTCTACAACCATTTGGCTTGTTCTGGGTCCGCCTTTAGCAGCAAACTGGGTTATTGTCATGCCTTGGGCGAACGGCTTATCAAGCGGCGGCGACATCGATGTGTCCCAGCTCGTCAAATCGGCCAGCTTTACATGAATCGCGGTCGTACTCTCTCCCAAACCCGAAGACTCGACCTCATTGGAAGCCTGAGAAGCCATATCATTGCTAGATCGCACCCATCCTGTAAGCGGCCCCGCTACCAAATCGAGGATCAGCCGGTCAGGCGCCCTTTTGGCTTGGTCGAAGCCGTACTCGTCTTGGTTCACCCACTTGCCCTTAACGGAATAAAGGGGGTTCTGCCATGCGGGAGCTCGAAGTGCAATCAGGCGGCCTTTGCTTTTCAAGAAACGGTTGACGGGTAGAGCTAAACGAGCAGGTAGGTTCCTCGAATCGGCAAGCACAAGCAATCGTGTACTATTTGGCATTGCTTCCATCTCGCCGGCAGAAATCAAGGACGATGCATAGCCTGCTTTGCTGACGGCTTTCAGGATGGACAAGTCCGTTATTGATGGCTTATCCTGCAAAGGGCTGTAAACGACGAGGGCCTTTGGCAGAGCGGCGGCGGCGAGAAAAGCGACAACTAGCATCTTTTGAACTCTCTTTAGCCTGCAGTATAGCCAGCCTTAGCAAGCTGGTAAGCTATCTGAAGCAGTTAGTGCGCTGCCGTCCGACCATTTCGTCCATCGAGGCGACATCTAATTAATACGGCGAACGCAGAGCCAGAACAAGCTTTATTCGATGATGGAGAATCGATAGCCCATGTCCGACTTCGTTTTACTTCCAAATCCCCGTGCCATCCAACTAACGAATGGTTTCATTGCGCTTGTCGGCCAAGTCGTGATCGGCTTCGAGCCTGAACTGGTCCAGATCGCGGATCTTCTTGCCGATAGCCTGAGCGACGAGTTTGGGCTCGATGCAAGTGTTCTGCCATCGACTGCCAAACAAGTGAAAACGATTTATCTCGGCCTCAATGCAAAAGTTGAGCAACAAGGCTACACGCTAGTCGTAAACGAAACAGGAGTCACAATACTCGGCGGCGATCCTGCTGGCGTGTTTTACGGATGTCAGACGCTGATCCAAATTCTACGTCAGTATCCGCGCGAGATTCCTTGTTGCGAGATCGACGACGCGCCGGACTTCCCCACCCGCGGACTCATGCTCGACATCAGTCGCGACAAGGTTCCGACGATGGAAACGCTCTACCTCATCGTTGACCGACTGGCCGAGTGGAAGATCAACCACTTTGAGCTCTATATGGAGCACACCTTCGCCTACTCTGACCACAAAGAAGTCTGGGCGCAGTCGAGTCCGATGACCGCCGAGGAAATACGCGCTCTCGACGCTTACTGCAAGGACAGGTTTGTCGAGCTTGTTCCGAACCAGAACTCGTTCGGCCATCTTCACCGTTGGCTGGAGCTTCCGCGCTATATCGACCTTTCGGAAGCCTCAATGGGTGCCGATACACCATGGAACACCACCAATATGGAGTCGTTCTCGATCTGCCCGCTGGACGAACGCAGCGTGCCGTTCTTGGCTGAACTCTACGATGAGCTGCTTCCCAACTTCAGCTCAAGCAAGTTTAATGTCGGATGCGATGAAACCTACGATCTGGGCCAAGGCCGAAGCAAAAAGGAGTGCGATAAGAAGGGCAAAGGCCGCGTCTATCTCGATTTCCTGCTGGAGATTCAGAAACTGGTCAAAGAGCGCGGCAGGACGATGCATTTTTGGGGCGATATCATCCTCGAACACCCCGAACTCGTTCCTGAGCTTCCGAAAGACATCGTTGCGCTGAACTGGGGTTACGGCGAGGAACATCCGTTCCAGAAAGAAACAGTACAGTTTCGAAAGGCTGGCGTCCCGTTCTATGTCTGTCCAGGCACATCGACATGGCTATCGATTGGCGGCATGACCGACAAGTGCCTTTTGAACGTGGCAAACGCAGTTGTTAACGGCAAGAACAACGGCGCTATCGGCGTGCTCAACACGGATTGGGGCGATCTAGGCCACTGGCAGCCGACAAGCGTCAGCTATCTCGGCTATGCCGTCGGAGCCGCATACTCATGGAACTACGAAAAGAACAGCGAGCTCGACTGGTCTTCAGCGCTCTCGATGCACGCGTTCCATGATTCGGCCGGATTGATGGGCCAGATTGCGTTCGACCTCGGCAATGCCCGGTACTGCATGCCTCGGAAGATGGAAACCGACTTCCCGTTCTTTGCTCTCTTTTCGCGCGATCCGGAGAAGGGCGTTCCGAACGGCGTGACCGTAGATAACCTTCTGGAAACTCGGGATTACATTCAAAGCACGATGGAATCGCTGAGGCTGACGGAAATGAACGCGCCTGACGCCGACCTAATATTACGGGAATATGAGCTGGCCGCGGAGATGATGGATTTCGCCTGCGACCGCGGATTAGCGATGATTGAAGGCACCCTCAAAGAGCCGGAAACGCGTCTCAGGCACAGTGCAAGACTGAGCGCTATACTCGGCGACTACCGAGAGCTATGGGTCAGCCGCAACCGCATCGGAGGCCTTCAAGATAGCGTTAAGGTCATTGAGAAACGATTTAAAGAAGCAAGTTCGAAATACGAGGCATAGATGAAGATAACCGGCACGTTCTTAGACGAGATAACACACGACATTCCTTCGCAAAACTGGGGACCCAAAGAGTGGCGGAAAGAGTTCGAGCTCTACTCCAAAATCGGCATCGATACCGTTATCATCATCCGTGCGGGATATCAAAACAAGTGCATCTTCCCGGCGAAGAGCATTCCAGACCTTCTGCCGGTCTATGAGGACCTTGGCCAGGTTTTCCTGGATTTGGCTGAGGAGTACGGTCTATCTCTCTACTGGGGAACTTACGATTCCGGCTATCACTGGCACCGCAACTCGTGGTGGAACGAAGTCGACATCAACAAGAAGTTCATTGACGAAGTAGTGGAGCGCTATGGCTCATCGCCTGCGTTCAAAGGCTGGTACTTGTGCCACGAAACCAGCAACTTCAGCAACCATATTACCGAGCTGTTCAACCACATCGGCGGACACTGCAAAAAAGCCAAAGACCTGCCTGTGCTGATATCCCCGTTCCCGCAAGGCGCAAAGCAGTTCGACAGCGCGTGGACGTTTACTCTAAAGGAGTCGTTTGAGCATTGGGATCGCATATTCTCGGAAACAAGCGATGTGCTCGACATCTGCGCGTTCCAGGACGGCCAAGTTCACTACCAAGAGCTTCCTCACTTCGTGAACGGAATCTTGGAGCTAGGCAAGAAGCACGGCATCACGATCTGGTCGAACCTCGAGACATTCGACCGCGACATGCCAATTAAGTTCCCGCCTGCCGACTGGCGATATCTTCGATGTAAACTTGAGGCTGCTCAAGCGACTGAGAAGATCATAACCTTCGAGTTCCCTCACTTCATGTCGCCGAACTCGTGCTATCCTTCGGCTCACAACCTGTTCAACCGGTATTGCGAGCACGCAGGGATAAGCGTTTAAGGATTAGGGTTTATCGGCTTCAGTGTCTGACTCGTCTGACCTGTCCAACAAGTCAGATATCAGTGCCGACTCCGTGCCCTTAACCCCATACCCTAAACCTCTGATATGCCCCTCGACGGGTAGACTATGTGTCTATGCCAGAGCTGCTCCTTGAACTTGGATGCGAGGAATTTCCTGCTTCGTTCGTCCGCAAAGCGCTTGCCGATCTGGCCGCCAACATCGACCAAGCATTGACCGAAGCCGAAGTGCCGTTCACGCGCACGGACGAACCGATTGGCACACCAAGGCGGCTGATCGTCCGTTATGCGGAGGTCGCACCACGCCAGCCAGACCGAACCAAGGACATGCGAGGTCCAGGCGCTAAGGCGGCGTTTGATGCCGATGGCAAGCCGACTAAAGCGCTCGAAGGCTTCTGCCGCGGACAAGGCGTCGACGTTGCCAGCGTTCGCACAGAAGGCGAATATGTCTGGGTAACCAAGACCATCGAAGGTCGCGATACGTGTGACCTGTTGGCAGAAATCCTACCGAAATCGATCACATCTTTGAACTTCGACAAGTCGATGAGGTGGGGCGATTCGCGCATGCGGTTTGCCCGGCCAATCCGCTGGATGTTGGCTATATACGACGGTAAGACTATTCCGTTCAGCATTGAGACGGCGCACTCTGGCAACCACAGTCGCGGCCACCGGTTCAATCATCCTGCCCCATTTGAGGTCACTGGTTATGAAGACCTGCTAGCTAAACTTCGTGCGCGCCAGGTTGAGCCTGATCCTGCAATCCGTGAGCAGATCATCCGTGAGTCCGCTCAAAAAGTGTGTTCGGGGACTCCGGTTTTGACAGACGAACTAGTGGATGAGAACGTGTACCTGACGGAATGGCCGTCGGCTCTCGAAGGCGAGTTTGATGAGGCTTTCCTGGTGCTTCCCGATCCGGTTCTTATCACGGCGATGGCAAAGCACGAGCGGTTCTTCCCGGTTCGCAACGAGCAAGGCAAGCTAACCAACAAGTTCATCTCGATTCGCAACGCCGGCGAGGATGATACGGTACGCAAAGGTAACGCTTGGGTTCTCAACGCTCGATTCAACGATGCCTTGTTCTTTTTCGAGGAAGACAAGAAGTATCATTTCGATGCATTCCTCGACAAGACAGAGGGCATTCTATTCCAAGAAAAGCTGGGTTCCGTGCGAAAACGCGCCGACCGTCTTGCGGCATTAGCAGCCTATATCGCCCAAGAAACAGGCGCCGATGAAGCGGAGATGCAATACGCAAGAATCGGAGGCCGTTTCTGCAAAGCCGACCTTAGCACCGGCCTCGTCAGTGAACTGCCTTCTCTTCAAGGGATCATCGGCGGCGAGTATGCCGAGCGCGAAGGTTTGCCGCATGCCGTGTGTTGCGCTATTGCTAAGCATTACGACCTGAACAAGATTCCGATCAAAGACTGTGAAGGCAGCCGAACAGCGCGCAGGCTTCTGGCGGCAGACCAGCTCGATAAGCTTGCCGGATACCTGGGAATCGGTATGGCTCCTACCGGATCGAGCGACCCATATGGTCTGCGACGCGCCGCCACGATGCTGATCGAGGTTGCTTGGAGTTGGACAGGTCGATTCCCGAGCTATGAAGAGCTTCTGCGAGTAGCTGAGAAAGGCTATCGAGAGCAAGGCGTAGAGCTTGATGGGGCATCGATGCTTGAAGCCGCGGCAGCCCTGTTCGCATCGCGCTATCCGACCATGATGCCTGATGTACGTTACGACATCCTCGAGGCGGCGATCATCCCGGATCAGCCTTGGCGAGCTCTCGATCCAAACGGTGTGAAGTTCAGAGCGTCCTGCATGGCAGAGACATCTGACGACACGGCGTTCATCCAGACTGCTACAAGACCGATCAACATCGTCAACGCCGCTCGAAAGAAGAACATTGACTTTCCTGCCATCAAGTGCGTCACCGATATCCACACCGACGACCTGCGAACTGAAGAGGGTTTGCTGCTGGTTTCTGTCGTATCAGACCTGGAAAGCGAAATCGAAGCCGCCAATGAAGAAGGCAGCGCAGGCCGCCTGATTGACACGCTGAGACGCCTTAACGATCCCATCAACCAGTTCTTCGACACGACGATGGTGATGGTCGATGACGAAGCAACTCGCGATGCGCGCCTCGCGCTTCTCAGTCTCATTTGCGATCGGCTCTATCTTGCAGGCGATTTCACGAAGATCGTCATCGAAGGATAGTACAAAAGGTAAAACAGGAGCCATGTTCGGTCTCATGGCTCTGCATCTCATTCTTTCGTGCTCATCGAGCCAAACTCAAGAAGGTGGAACTTCGGTTTTTCCGCCGAATCCCCTTGCTTCAACACCTGTCGGCGGCCTTGAGAACACCAACTCAACGAGTGAGATCGTCAGCATATCTGGCCAGCCTTTCAAGCAGGCAGTTCGTGTGACGGTTCGTAAGCGCGCAGCCGATTCCAACACGACCCAGATGACAATCCCCAATTCGGAACCAATCCGTAAAGGCGATGTGATGCTGGCACGCGTCTGGATTAGAGGCAAGGCAGGAGACAGCAAGCCCGCACGAGTCGAGTTCCTTTTCGAAAAGGCAACCAATCCGTGGACCAAGTCGATCTGGCAACCTCTCGTTTCACCTTCCGACGGCACAAAGTGGAAGCAATATCTGATCCCGTTTGCATCGGCTGAAGACTACGGCAAAGGTGCGGCGATGGCATCTTTAAGGTTCGCGACAGCGATTCAGCAAGTCGAGATCGGCGGATTGGAGGTCGTAAACTTCGGCAAATCCAAGAGTCTTGAGGACCTGGTGGAGTTGTGTATGGCAGACAACAAGCTTGGAAACGCAACGCTGACCGTTGACATGAAGAAAACAGCCCAGACAATGATGGGGATGGGCGGCAATTTCTGCCAGCCGCGGTATGGACACACCGTTCCGTTGGATCGAACCGGCCAATATTGCCTTGATAATCTCAAAGTCGCGCACGCGCGCATCGGCTTGCCGCTTAACTATTGGAATCCTTCGCGCGGAGTCTACAAGAACGAAGCCCAAGCCAAAGCATCGTTCCTGGCTTTGCAGGAAATGAAGAAGCGCGGCATCCCGACCGTAGTCTCAGTTTGGGTAGGGCCGGAGTGGATGGTCGGTCCAGATCGCAACGGCATGGTGCTCAAACCCGAGATGGTCGATCTATGCATCGAATCAATTGCCGAATACTTGAAGGCCGGCAGAGACGAGTATGGTGTTGAACCAGAGTACTTTTCCTTTAATGAGCCTGATTACGGCGTTAACTTCAAATTCGATCCGCCGCGTTTTATCGATTTCATCAAGCGCGCTGGCGAGAAGTTTAAGAAGATGGGCATCAAGACAAAGTTCCTGGTCGCGGACACGGCGAACGGGGCCAACTTCGGCGCTTTGGCCGGTCCGCTGCTTGAGGATAAAGCCATCGCTCAGTATCTCGGCCCAATCGCCTTCCATTGCTGGGACGCTCTCGGCGCACAGGAAGATGTCTACCGTGGCATCGCCGAACTGGGACGAAAGTATAAGAAACCGGTTTGGTGCCTAGAGGCCGGCCACGATGCAGCCTTGTGGGAAAAGCCGAATCCTTGGTTGTCTTGGGATAATGCCTTCGGCACGGCCACTGCCTATGCTAAGACTGTCCGTCTAACCGAGGCAAGCCTGATGGACTACTGGACTTATCAGAACAACTACCCGTTGATCGATGAAGACACAGGTAGCCCTCATCCGATCTTCCATGTAATGAAGCAGATGCAGGATGTGCTTGCCGCCGGCCGAACCGTTGTATTAGCAAACTCAAGTTCAGATGAGATTCAGTATGTCGTGACAACCAAGAGCAAGGGATTCGCTGTTTTAGTCACGAACCCGATTGGTGCAGGAACGCTTGCTCTAAAAGGTCTTACTCCTAACGCCAAAGCACAGGTCATTGTCAGCACAAAGGAATCGCAAGGCAAGTTGGCAAAGCTAGTGACGACCGACGCCGCGGGCGCTGTGTCTGTCGCTCTGCCGACTCGATCGGTTGTGACCGTTGTTAGCCAGTAAGACATAACACACCGAAGTAGCCGCGGGATGCTTTGTCCCCGCGTTTTCGAGGTTTAAAGCCGTCGGCTAAAGTGAAACGAAGGACCTGACCCCTGAACTATCCTATTCGAGATAGCATACAGCAACTACAGACAGGTCCTTCGCTTCGCTCAGCATGACGTCAACAACATAACAGGAAAAGTCACTTCTCGATAGGCGCGGTCGCAACAGCGATTTTTGAATCAGCCGTGCCGTAATAGAGGAACCACTTGCCCTTGAACGGCACCAGACCCTCGACGAAGCAGACATGGTTCACCTGGCCGTCGATTTCGTAGGGTCGGTCGGGTTTCATGAACGGTTCGTCGGTTCTTTGAAGCACCTTCATCGGGTTCTTGGGATCCATCAGAATCTGCCCCGGAGCATAGGTTCCCATAGCGAACGAAGGGTCCGAGTTGTTTCGGCAGTTGTAGATGAGAACGATTCCGTCCTTGGTTAGCATCGCTGGCGGACCCGGTTCTACCAATTGGCTATCGTACTTGCCCGGTCTTGGCTTGAAAACGGTGCCTTCGTGCCTCCAGTGGATGAGGTCGTCCGAGGTCGCAGCGAAGATGTTCGACTCGCCGTAATACATCCAATACTTTCCGTTGACCTTGGTTGCCACAAGCTGGCTTCCCTTCCGTTTCGTAAGGATCGATCCTGATTTTGTCCAGATCTTGCTCGTCTCATCGATGAATGCCGATCCGTGCTTGGTCCACGAGAGCAGGTCCTTGGATGTCGCAACGCACAGCCGAGCCGTTTTGCGGTCCCAGCCTGTATAGGTCAGCACATAGGTTCCTTCAGGCGAAACAACCACCCGTGGATCCTCGCATCCGCCTTCCCATTCTAGTTCTTTGTTGCTGGAGTCAGGGTAAAGAACCGGCTCTTTGCGTCGCAAAAACGTTACTCCGTCTGAAGATTCGGCGTAGCCAATACGCGATGTCCGCTTGCTCTCGACAAACTTGTCTTCGGCGCGATAGAGAAGGATGATCTTGCCGTTGCGCACGATGGCGGCCGGATTGAAGACGTCGTTTTCTTCCCAATAGATGGGAGCCTTTCGCATTGGGCATTCGAACGGCAAGCGCTTTTGAGGCCAAAGCACCGGATTAGCGTCGTCGAGTTTGAGAAAGGGGCCGATCGTCCAGAGTGGCAACATCCAATAATGTTACCGGGTTGGCGCTTTAGCAGTCTTTCTTCGCCGGATACCGTATCTGCGGCCTAGAGGCTTTACGCCGATGAGCGGATACAGTGCCTTGGCATCATACATGGTTGGTCTCCGCACGACTACGCCCCATACTCAGCCCAACTAGACGGCGTTTCCCAAACGCGCACACGCTCAAGTTGAACCTGGCCAGGTTTTATCGAATATACAATGCCTGATTCGGATGTGCGTTGAGATCCCACGCGGAGAACAGTTGCAATGTGCTCGTAGATGCGGCGGGAGAACACCTCGGTTGTTGGCTCCTCGTCGAAAACAATGATTCCGTTCGGATAAAGCTCCTTAAGCGTAGGCAGCAAAGGTTCTGTCGAATGAACAGCCATCGCATGGTCGAACTGATCTATGTACTCGCTTACAGCCAGCTTTAGGGCAGTAAAGTCCACCAGCATGCCGTGCTCATCAAGACTGTCGCCGCAGACCACGACTTCGATCGTTCGCGTGTGTCCGTGCGGGTTCCGGCATCGCTCGGGATGCTGAGTCAGCATGTGGCCGCTCTCGACCACGAACGTACGGCAAACGCGAAACTTTGGCACGAGTCTATTTTACTTGTTGCATAGGAAGAGACCCTAGACTCCGGATTTCCGAGTGAATATGACCTTGACACCAGGCGTCTTTTGGTCCTCGAAAGTAACGGTTTTGTAATCGCTTGAATATCCGAGCATCAGAAATGTTTCTTCTTTCGCCTGTCGACGGACTTTTTCTTCGTTCAGCCCCGGGTTTACGAGTTTGGTCCGCTTAATCTCGTCTTCAATGGTCCTGCCCGCAATCGACTCCATTTGCATCCTGATTTTCCCTCCGCTAAGCGACCAAGTGCCCTTCATTTCCGCGCCGATAAACATCGTGAACGATTTGTCGGCATTCAGCTCAAGCATGGGCTTCTGATTGAGAAACTGGCTAGCAGCAAGGCTCTTCACTCGGTCGTTTAGCATGCTGGCAGGCATCTCAGGTTTGCCTGTGTAGCTGCCGACCAGGTTCGGGCTAGCGTCTTTGCATCCAACAGCAATCAGTCCAATAAGGACGGCTGGAATTGTTAGGTTTTGAAGTCTATTGTGGTTCATTAGAAACTCTCGTATGACCATTATGGAGTATCTCTAATCCGGTCTAGCACTCGAATGAGAACCGGCCGTTATTAAAGTCCACAATCACTGCCTGGCCCTCCTGCACATCGCCTTTGAGGATCGCCTGCGCCAGCGGGTTCATCACCTCGCGCTGGACGGCTCTCTTCAGTGGACGCGCGCCGAAAGTCGGGTCGTAGCCTTCCGAGGCCAGTTCAAGCGCTGCCGCTTCCGTCAAGCTTAACGTGATGCGACGGTCGGCCAGACGTTGCGCCAGATGTCCGACCTGGATTTGCACAATCTTCTTGATCTCGTTGATGCCGAGGGCGCGGAACACGACGATGTCGTCAAGGCGGTTGATAAACTCGGGTCTAAAGAACAGCCGCGTCTCGTCAAGAACTTTCTGCCTCGTCTCCTCGAACTCTTCACTCGACATGAGCGGATCGCTGTAATGGTGCGAACCAAGGTTGCTCGTTAAGATCACGACCGTATTGCGAAAGTCGACCGTGCGACCGTGGCCGTCGGTCAGGCGTCCGTCGTCCAACAGCTGCAACAGCACGTTAAAGACCTCTGGATGCGCCTTCTCGATCTCGTCCATCAGGATGACCGAATAAGGCCTTCTCCGAACCGCTTCGGTTAACTGGCCGCCTTCTTCATAGCCGATGTATCCCGGAGGAGCACCGATAAGCCTTGCGACTGAGTGTTTCTCGGAATATTCGCTCATGTCGATTCGCACCATGCTCCGCTCGTCGTTGAAAAGGAACTCGGCGAGCGCTTTGGCCGTCTCGGTCTTGCCAACGCCGGTCGGACCAAGGAATAGGAATGAGCCGATTGGCCGGTTCGGGTCGGATATGCCCGATCGCGAACGCCTGACGGCATCGGCCAGCAGGCGCAAAGCTTCGTCCTGGCCAACCACGCGCTTGCTCAAGTGCTCCTCAAGAGTCAGCAGCTTCTGCATCTCGCCTTGAAGCAGCTTACTCACGGGGATGCCGGTCCACTTGCTGACGACCTCAGCGATGTCCTCGCTATCGACCTCTTCCTTCAACATCTTGCCGGTTTCCTGGATGCGGTCGAGTTCGGCGGCTTCGGCTTCCATCTGCTTTTGAAGCTGAGGAATGCGGCCGTATTGAAGTTCGGAGGCCTTAGCCCAGTCGGCGTCGCGCTCGGCTTGTTCGAGTTGAACGCGAAGCGTGTCGATCTGCTCCTTCATGCCGCGCATGGCTTCGATGGCTTCTTTTTCCTTTTGCCATCTTGCCCGCAGTCCGGCTGACGACTCGTTGAGTTCGGCCAGCTTGCGTTCGGTGTCCTCCAGACGGTGCTTGCTTGCTTCGTCTGTTTCTTTGCGCAAAGCCTCGCGGTCAATCTCAAGCTGATTGCTTTGCCTCTCGATTTCGTCGATTTCTTGGGGAACGCTGTCGATCTCAATCTTTAGCTTCGATGCTGCCTCGTCCATCAGGTCGATGGCTTTGTCGGGCATATAGCGGTCGGTGATGTACCGGTTCGAGAGCGTCGCGGCTGCCACTAAAGCAGAGTCGGTGATGCGCACGCCGTGATGGATCTCGTAGCGCTCCTTAAGGCCGCGCAGAATCGAGATGGTCTCTTCGACGCTCGGTTCGCCCACGTAAACGGTCTGGAACCGGCGCTCAAGCGCTTTGTCCTTCTCAACATATTGGCGGTATTCGTTGAGCGTTGTCGCGCCGACGCAACGCAACTCTCCACGGGCCAGCATCGGCTTAAGCATGTTGGCGGCGTCCATGCTGCCTTCGGCTTTTCCTGCGCCTACCAATGTGTGCAACTCGTCGATGAACAGGATGATCTGGCCGTCCGACTTCTTGATCTCGTCGAGCAGAGCTTTCAGGCGCTCTTCAAACTCGCCGCGGTACTTTGCCCCGGCAATAAGAGCACCCATGTCAAGCGATATCACCGACTTGCTGCGCAGGCTTTCGGGCACGTCGCCTTTCACCAAACGCTGAGCGAGGCCTTCCACGACGGCGGTCTTGCCAACTCCAGGTTCGCCAATCAAGACTGGATTATTCTTTGTTCTGCGGCTGAGTACTTGAATGACCCGGCGCACTTCCTCGTCGCGGCCGATGACCGGGTCGAGTTTGCCCATGCGGGCCTTGGCGGTCAGGTCGATGCCGTATTTATCGAGGGCTTGGTAGCGGTCCTCTGCGCCTTCGTCGGTGACGCGCCGGCCTCCTCGTACGTCCTCAATGGCGGTTATCAATATGTCCTTGGTCACGCCGCGGCTTTTGAGCGCTTTGCCTGCCGAACCTGTGTCTTGGGTGATAGACAGCAGGAAGTGCTCGGTTGAGACGTACTCATCGTGCATCGTGTCGGCTTCAGCAAAGGCTGTGTTAAACACCTTCTGGAGCCGGCTACTGATGCTAGCGCCATAGGATGCATCGCCCTGAACCTTCGGCTGGCGCTCAAGCTCTTCATCCATTTCACGCTTGAGTCCGGAAGGGTCGGCGCTGAGCTTCTCAAGGATTGACCGCGTCACGCCCTCTTCCTGAGCCAGCATGCCCGAAAGAAGGTGTTCGACGTCGATGCTCGTGTGCTTCAGCCTTTCAGCGGATTGCTGGGCATTCTGAAACGCCTCTTGTGCGCGAACGGTGAGTTTGTCAAATCTCATGTCTCTACTTTAGCCTTATAGTGTCAAGTAAATTGACATCTATATTATAGAACGCATAATCGGCCGGTTCGGTTTCATTTTCCAAGGCAGAATTGTCGGAATATGGCGTCAAGGACGTCTTGGTCGGCTGTTTCGCCGGTGATCAAGCCCAGCGCATGCAAAGCGTTTCTCAGGTCGGTTGAAGCCAAATCAAGCGGAATGTCGGCGTCCAAGCTCTCGATGGCGTGGACGATGCTGTCCTTAGCTTCTTTCAAAAGCGGCTCGTGGCGCTCGTTGATCAGCGGGCTTTCGTCCTGGTCTTTGAACTTGGCTTTGATGCTATTGTAGAGCGTTTCGAAGCCTTGCTTGGTGGTGGCAGAAAGGCTTATTTGTCCCCTTCCTAGCCCTCCCCCGCGAGGCGGGAGAGGGGACTTGCGAATCGTCTCCTCGAGATCATCGCTTCCTTCAGAGTCTTTCCTTATCAGACTGGAGTCTCGGTTGCCTGGTAGTTGAGAGACAGCAGGATTCCCCCTCCCCCATCTCATGGGGGAGGGCTGGGGAGAGGGCTCCTTCACTAAATCCGCCTTATTCCAGACAACCAGCACTTCCGATTCAAACGAGCGAATCGCCGCCTCGTCCGCCTCGGTCTTGCCGACGACCGAATCGACGACATACCAGACCCAATCGGCAGAGGCTGCTTGGGCAACCGAGCGCTGAACGCCGATCGACTCGACTGGGTCGATTGTCTCGCGCAAACCAGCGGTGTCAACCAGCACACACGGCACGCCTTGAACATCGGCGAACTCCTCGACATAGTCTCGCGTAGTGCCGGGGATTTCTGTGACGATGGCGCGGTCGGTGCCGAGGATGGCATTCAGAATCGAGGACTTGCCGGCATTGGGAGGTCCGACGATGGCGATTCGAAGTCCGTGGCGTACCAGGCGGCCTGTCGCAGCGTGCTTCAAGAGTTCGTCGATCTCAAGAAGCAATGCAGATAAAGCCGCCGCGGAAGAGGGCCGATCCAAGTCGCCGATCTCTTCACTAAAGTCGACTCGCGCCTCGATGTCGGTCAGAACTGACAAGACGGCGGAAGCAACCGACGAGACGTGGTCATGCAACTCTCCACGACGCAAACGGTTCGCCGCTCGCAACTGAGAAACTGTTAATGCGTCGACGGTCTCACGAACGGCTTCGGCCTTGGTCAGGTCGATCCGCCCATTCAAGAACGCCCGAAGCGTGAACTCGCCAGGCTCCGCCTCTCGAGCGCCATTCGCCAAACAAGCCGCCAGCAAAGACGAAACCGACGAGGGCGACCCATGAACCGATAGCTCAACCGACTGCTCGCCAGTGTAGCTATGCCCTTCTTCGAACGGCAAAGCCAAGCCCTCGTCGCCATTCAGATAGCGTCCAAAGACAGCCAAACGGGGAACAACGGATACAGGCCATGGTGAGAAGACCTGCGACGCCACTTGCCAAGCCTCGGGGCCGGACAGCCGAATCCACGCCACGGCAGCCTTTTGAACTCCGGTTATCGGTGCAACGATCGTATCGAAATGACTCGGCATGTTCGGACTCATTATGAATCGCATCCACTCAGTAAAATAAGCCTATGAAGCTGTTCGTCGACACCGGAGACATCGAAGAAGTCCGCAAAGCCGCCGATTGGGGCATTCTGGACGGCGTGACCACCAACCCGACGCTGATCGCCAAGACCGGCAAGGGGTTCAAAGAGACGGTTCTCAAGATCTGCGAGCTGGTGCCCAACGGTGAGATCAGCGCGGAAGTCGTTTCGACCGAGTACGACGCGATGCTGAAGGAAGCTCTGGAAATCGCGAGCTGGCACAAGAACATCGTCATCAAGGTTCCGCTGATCGAGCCCGGTGTGAAACTGGTGCGGACACTCACCGACAAAGGCATCAAAACAAACGTGACCCTTGTGTTCTCGGTGTCGCAGGCATTGATGGCGGCGAAAGCTGGCGCGACATTCATTTCGAACTTCGTGGGCCGCGTTGACGACATCAGCGACGACGGAATGGATGCTGTGGCCGACACCGTGGCGATGGTCTCAAACTACGGCTTCACCAGCCAAGTCCTGGTAGCTTCAGTGAGGCATCCGCTCCATGTGGTACATGCGGTTCAAGCAGGCGCGCACATCTCGACCATGCCGTTCAAGGTGATGCAAACCTTGTTCAAGCACCCGCTGACCGATATCGGCCTTAAACGGTTCCTCGACGATTGGAACCAGGCTGGACTCAGCATCTTCTAGCAGATATAATGAACCTAGGCTCATGCGCCGTGCGTCTGTTCCTAGGTGCTTTCCATGCTCAAGAAACTCGTCTTCGTCTTCATCGTCGCTGTCTCGCTGATCGTTGCCGGTTGCGGCCCGAAACCCGTGTCTGAAGGCTTTATCGGAACCTACTCGATGGTTGTCACGCCCGACCTCGAAAAGCTTATCAAGGAAAAGGAAGCCAAAGTCAAAGAGGCGCAAGAAAAGGCGGATAAAGGCGATCTTCTCGCAAAACAAGAGATCTTAAAGCTTGGCGGCAAGGTTCCTGAGATATCTGTCATCGCAAAGAGCATCAAGCTAGAGATTAAAAAAGATGGCCAGTATACAATGAGTTTTGTCGATCCCTACTCCGGGGCTCAACTGATGGATGGAACGGTCATCGTCAACGAGAATAAGCTGACCTTCAAGCCGGAGAAGATCAACGGCAAGGTTGAAAAGGACCAAACGAAGCTGGCAACGCTCGTGATGGCTTGGGATGCGAAGACGAAGGAATTGACTGCGGAATCCGGAAGCGGACCGAGGTTGGTTCTGAAGAAGGACTAGTTTTTATAACAATAGCTTGTTTGGAATATATATAGCTAGTAGCGCAGCCCTTCTGGTATAAGGGGGCCATGGCTCTATGGAGTGCGCTTCTTTTACTCGGCGTGATCGGTTCGTCAACCGACAAACCGGCGAATAACGAATGGAACGGTGCTTTGGCGCGCAATCCGGTTCTGCCGGGCTACTTTGCCGATCCTTGCTTGCGTAAGATTGGCGACACCTACTATCTCTATGTCACTCCCGATGGCTGGGATGTCGGCAAGGGGCCGTTCTGCATCTGGACCTCAAAGGATTTCGTCCACTGGAAGAGCCATAGGAGCAATTGGCCCACGACAAATGAGAAGTGGGCGCCGTCGGTAATCGAGCGAGGCGGCAAATACTACATGTACACCCAGACCCCGTGCATGATCTGGGGTGCAGTCTCCGAAACGCCGCTAGGTCCTTGGAAGAGCTTAGCGCCTCAAGGTCAGCCGATTATCCCCGACCAAACCCCAAAGGGCTCGATCGTTTTGGACGGCGAGTGTTTCATCGACGACGACAGCAAGATTTACATGTGGTACAGCACATGGTGGACGCCGACTCTGGCGAAGATGAAGTCCGACATGCACACTATTGATGGCGATCCCATCCAGTATTTCGAGAGTGGCAGAAATCCTGGCTACAAGGCCCCGTTCGGCACCATCCAAGGTTGCATGGAAGCGCCATACATGCTGAAGCGAAAGGGAATTTACTACTTGATGTATTCGAACAACTTCTGCCAAGACCACACCTACCAGGTCGAATACAGCACCGCGCCGACGCCTTGGGGACCGTTTACATACGGCAAGAACAATCCGATTCTCTCAACCAACGATGACGACACCGTGGACGGGCCTGGCCACCACTCGATTCTTGAGGACGGCGGCAAGGTCTACATCGTGTACCACCGCCACGACAATCCCCACTATCCAGATGGAGCGCATCGTCAGACAGCCGTCGACGAGTTGCACTTCCTACCCGATGGGTCGATCGAGAAGGTGCGGCCTTCCCATACCGGAGTCGGTTTCTTAGCGCCGTCAACGGTTCGCGACACGAACTTGGTTGTTGGCGCATCTGCGAGAGCCTCATCTTCGGCTGGCAGGTTCTTCGAGGCGCAGAACGTCGCCGACGAAAACAACGGCACACTTTGGAAAGCTAAGGAATATAAGTATCCGCAATCGGTAACGCTTGATTTGAGCAAGGTGCAAGGGATCGCACGCGTTGAAACTGAGTTCCAATTCGCCCAAATCGGTTATCAATATGTGTTGGAGACCTCGACAGACGGCAACAAGTGGTTGCTGTATGCCGACCGCAAGACTAACCGCGAGTGGGGACCGATGACAGACCGCCGGCAGACCAAGGCTCGCTATGTCCGCTTAACGATGCTTAGCGACGATGCCCCGCAAAGACCGATCAAAGAGATCGCGATTTGGAACATCAAGGTCTACGACGGCATCGACAAGCCGAACCGTGCGCCGCGCGTTTCGGCAGGACCTAACGCCATCGTTTCCAATGGCAACCTGACGCGATTGCTGCAAGGCACAGTCGATGACGACGGTTTGCCCTATGGGCCGGTCAAGGTGCAATGGTCTGTCGTGTCTGGTCCAGAGAAGGTCATTTTCGAACATGCCGACCGATTGGCGACAGAAGCAACTTTCAGCAAGTCCGGCCGATATGTTCTGAAGCTGACGGCGGATGATGGCAAGCTGAAGAGTTCGCAAACCGTGGTTTATTCGGTTGTCCCGCAAGAACCGAGCCTAGTGCATCTGACCTTTGAGGAGTCCTACGGCAACCTCGCCAAAGACCGAACAACCAGCGGCAACGACGGGGCAATCAAAATCGGCGCAAAGCGAACGATTGGCGTCATCGGCGGCGCGGTCAAACTATCAGCAAACGAGTGGATCGATGTGCCGACTCTCAAGCGAAGCGGCGATTTCACCTTTGCAGCCTGGGTCAACCTGCATGAACTAAGGCCGAATGCTTGCCTTGCTCGATTCGGAACGGGTCTGAGTTTAAGGGTTTCTGAAAGCGGCGAGGTTGGCGTCTATGATGGCGGGCAGGCAATCGCCAAGTCTTTGGCGGTTTTCGGCAAAGAGATGCTTGGGCAGTGGGTCCACCTAGCCGTTTCAGCGAACGTCAAGAACAGAACCGTCTTCTTCTTCCGCAACGGCATTCCATGCGGCCAGGCTCAAACAGATGCTAGGCTGCTTCCGACAGAGAGTCTCCGGATTGGCGGAGACGGATTCGTTGGAGAGTTCGATGAATTGCACATCTATGGTCATGCCTTGGACGGAAAGGCCGCGGGTGCCTTCGCGCGCGCACCGATTTTCAGCATCAAGGATATGCTGAGCCTGCCAGCTGGCAGCCGGGTGCGTGTGCTGTCGAAAACGGCGGCTTATGCGCCGGTTGACCTGAAGACGAACGAACGCTCGACGCCTTTCTTCTATATTGCCGACGAGACAGGAGGCATCAAGGTTGATGATTCTGGGTTCGGAAGCGCGCAGGTCTCTACTGGACTGCGCTATACGTTCGATGGCTTGGTTAAGGCGGACTCAACCGGCGAGAAGACAGTCGTGCCGATATCCGAGCTATCTGTTGGCGCAGTCTCGAGTCTTGAGCCTAGGGAAGGCGGCACGACTCCTGGATCGTTCACTCGCATTCGAGGCATCGCCAAGAACATTAAGGCAGGAAGTTTCGAAATCGCATTAGCGAACGAAACAGTGAAGGTCTCGATTGCGAAGGGCGTGGCGGTTCGGAAGTTCGCTGAAGGCAACGAAGTGGAGGTAACAGGCGTAATCGGCACAGGTAAGGTGCTTCTGCTGGCCGAACTGATACGGCTGAATCCGCCATCAGACGGCCTTCTGGTGCGCTATAACTTCGATTCTGATGCTTCGGGAACCGTCATTGACGACTCGGGCAACGGATGCAATGCCAGGATGGTCGGCGAAGCGAAGTTGGCCGTTGGCAAGCAAGGGCAAGCGCTCGATTTGAACGGCAGGGATGCCTATTTACAGATGCCCGAACTCGGCATGCATCGGTCGATGACAATGTCTACTTGGATCAAGGTGAATAGCCTGCATCCGATCGATTGGGCGATGTCAATCTTCCACCGGCCAACATGGGAAGGCGGCGATCCGCATGCGCAAGTGATGAACGGCTCTGGATGCATTCGTCTAGCCGTGAACGGCAACACGCCCGAGCTCATAGACTCCAGATTCTCATTTAAGCAGCACTTTGGAGAGTGGGTTCATGTGGCGATCACCTACGATGCTAAGTCCCGGAAGAGCGCGATCATTGTGAATGGCAAAATGGATTCCGAAGTTCAGTATGGGGTCGCGCGGCCGCTCAACCTGGACAGCTTGAAGCTGGGTTGCTGGGGCCCGGAGCCACGGTTCTTGCACGGTTCCGTTGACGACTTTCGTATCTATGATCGGGTGCTTTCCCAGGACGAAATCGCCAAAATCTATACTTCTCAGCTATAAGTTTGACACACTAGTAGACAAACAGGTGTATACTATGTCTACGGCTTTGGATATGCCGTATCGAGTGGGGTTAACCGATGGCAAAAGGTCTTACGAAGCGACAGCAGATGATCCTGCAATACGTGATGGATTACGTTCAGCGTGAGGGCTACCCGCCTTCCATTCGCGAGATCGGCAAGGATTTCAGCATCGGCTCGTTGCGCGGTGTGACGGTGCACTTGGACGCTCTGGAGCGAAAAGGCTACATCTCGCGTTCGAATATGCCGCGATCGATCAAGGTTATTCATCCGAGCTATCAATCAAATAACCGTGTCACGATGCTGCCTCTTCTCGGCACGATTGCCGCCGGAACGCCGATCCAAGCGCAGGAAAGCGTTGAGGACCTGATTCCGGTACCTTACGAGATGGTCCGCAATATCGAGCACGCGTTCTTACTTCGCGTTCGTGGCGATTCGATGTCCGGCGAAGGCATCATGCCGCGCGATTTGGTCGTCGTTAAGCCCCAGCAAACGGCCAACCATGGCGACCTAGTTGCGGTTCTACTAGGCGACGAAGCCACCGTTAAACGCATCCACTTCGATCCCAAAGGCGCAAGGCTGATGCCCAGCAATCCTGCCTATGAGCCGATCGAGATCAAGCGGGAAGACGCTCGGGTCATCGGCCGTATCGTCGGCTTGATCCGCGATTACGAAGGCATGGCCTTTTAACCCTCACCTCTGTTCGCTTCTCCCCAATGAGATGCGGGAGGGATATTCCTGCGAGCTAGTCGGCGAGAGCTCAGTTATCGCTTCTGCAAAGGACTGGGTTATCGTGAGAATACGCGAACCCGCAGCCGCCGATTGGAATGTTCCGGCGGCTACAGCAACTTATAACGGCTACTTCTTCAGTTGCTCAATCACGTCCCTCGGATGGTTCGTGATGATGAAGTTCACCTTCAACGCCTTCAACCGGTCGACTTCTGGACCAGGAGGAACCGTCCAAACGAATATGGGCATCTTACGCTTGTGCACCTCTGCGACAATCTCCGGAGTAGCTCCTGGAAAACCAACGCCTATCGCGTCGGCCTTGATTTCCTTGCATTTTGCGAAGTGTTCCTCAATGTTCTTCGGCGCAGAGTTCAGCCAAACGGCGTAGGCTCTCGGTTCGATAACCTTCACCTGTTTGATGAAGTCGGCGTTAAACGAGAAGAAGATCGACTGCGAAAGCATCTTCTGCTTCTTCACGAGTGCCAGGGTCTTCGGCACGACGTCGATCCCGTCCTTAATCTCGATAACCGAGACGATCCGGTCTTTCGTCGTTTTCAGATAATCGCCAAGAGTCGGAATACCCGCGGCGATCATCTCAGAAGCATCGATGTCCTTGATTTCGCCCTTCAGCGTCGTCGTTCGGTCAAGGGTGCCGTCGTGCATCACAATCAGTTCGCCGTCTTTGCTGACGTGAACATCGCACTCGGCCGCGACGGCTCTGCACACAATAGCTTCCTCGAAGCTATCAATGGTGTTTTCGGGCTTGCAGGCGGCGGCTCCTCGATGGCCGACAACAAGCGTCTCCTTCCACGACTGCTCAATGATCGCGTTTGTCGAAATCGGCGAAGCGGCAGCAGCCAAGATGATCATCGATAGCATGGCATTAGCCTACCAGCGCAAGCGCGGCGTCATTGCAGAAGTGTCTTCCCATAGGCGTTAACGATGCGCGATCTTCACAGACTCTTAACCAACCTCTGCTTATAAGGTTACCTAATATTTCGATATCGCAATCGGCTAACTGGACACCTCCTCTTGTGCGCAAGCCTAGCATAATGCGCTCGGTTCTCAGGTTCTCTTCCGTTAGTCTTTCGGTTACGTTCCAGCCTGGCTGGTCCGATTCGATGGCCTCGCAATATTGATTAGGATTCTTAATGTTAGTAAACCTAACTCTTTCGCTTGCCGGCTCTGCGCCCGGGTAAAGGCTCGTTGAGACGCAACCCACCGCGCCAGGTCCGTAGGCCAGATACTCCTCGCCGCGCCAATAGCAAAGGTTGTGCAGGCACTCCCTACCCGGTTGGGCGAAGTTGCTGATCTCGTATCTCTCCAGTCCTATCTCGGCCAGGACGATGTCGCATAGATCATACATCTCAATTTGCTCATCCTCGCCAGGCAGGTCAAGCTTTCCTTGCCGGTCGAGGATGGCGAACGGCGTTCCCTCTTCGATGGTCAGGCAGTAGAGGCTGAGATGCTCGGGATTCAAGGTGAGGCATTGCTCGAGGTTCTTTATCCAGCCGTCCATCGTTTGTCCCGGCAAGGCGAACATGAGATCGAGGCTGAGGTTATCGAAGCCGGCACGCCGCGCGAGTGTTACGGCATCTTTGGCTTGCTGGGAGGAGTGAATGCGCCCCAGCTTCTTCAAGTCGTCGTCGAGGAAACTCTGAACACCAAGGCTGAGCCGGTTGAATCCTGCTTCTTGGAGATCGTCGAACGAATCGGATGCCCCAGGATTGGCCTCTGTTGTTATCTCGATCTCGCCTTCTGGCTTATGAACAGCTAACAAAGCCGACACGATCTTGCCAAGCTGCGCGCCTGTCAGGAAGTTTGGAGTTCCGCCGCCGAAGAAGATCGTCTTGGCTGAGCGCCCGGCGAACGGGCTTGTCTCGATTTGCTTGACAATCGCGTCTACCGTCCGATCGACGATCGAGCCTTTCATGACGAAGCTGCTGAAGTCGCAGTAGCCGCACTTCTTGTGGCAGAACGGGATATGGATATAGACGGCGACGGGATCGAGCATGGTCAGCTTTCGTCAACCATTCCCCAAAGGTGGATTGGAATGCCGTTTGGCGTCTCAAAGATCGCCTTGCGCATCGGTCCGCCGGGGTACGGATTGTGAATGCCTTGCACCGGCTCGATGCCCCGATTCGTTAGTTCCTCGACGATTGCCATGATGTCTTTCACCATGAACTGCAGATTGAATCCGCTCGTTGGCAAATCGTTACCGGCTGGCACAAAGCTCATAAAGAACGTTCGGCCCTCGTCGGTGAACATGGCGTAGTCCTCGGCCAAAACGTAGCTGTTGAGGCATAGACCGTCTGTAAAAAAGCCGACTTCGGCTTCAAAATCCTTGACGCGGTATTCCGTTACGAAGTTCCAGCAGTCGCCGTACTCGAAGGGGTACCTATGCTGGGGTTCAAACCAAAGCCGCTTCCAGTCATCAAGCGATTGGGCTTCTTTCGAAATGGCGATGCGCTTTGATCCGAGTTCGTTCCATCGGTTTGGCATGATAGGGCGATTGTAGCGCAGACATGGCGTTGGCAATTAGGTATCGGCCACGGGCATGATGCCCGTAGCACGACATCGTTTACATGCTTTCCGGTGCGCTGATGCCAAGGATTCCTAGTGCCGAACTCAAAGCAAGAGCTGCGGCTTGGCAGAGCAATAACCTCGCCTGGCTCAATGCGATGTCCTCGGGCTGGATGACTCGGCAACTATCATAGAATCCGTGGTAGCTCCGCGCGAGTTCAACGGCATAGGAGGTCAGACGATGGACACCGTAGTCTTCGGAGCATCGGCGAACTTCGTAAGGCAGGTCGGCGATCTTCTTGATTAGCGCGAGCTCTTTCGGGTGAGTTAGGAGGTTGAGATCTACCCCCTCCCCAACTCTCCCCCGCAAGGCGGGAGAGGGAGTCTCTATACCAGCCTCTGCGGCCTTGCGGATGACCGAGCAGATTCGCGCGTGGGCGTATTGCACATAGAAAACGGGGTTCTCGTCGCTCTTCTTGGTCGCCAGGTCGATGTCGAAGTCCATGTGCGTGTCATGGCTTCGCATCAAATAGAAGAACCGCGAGACATCGCGCCCGATTTTGCGCTGATTCTCCAGGTCGGCCTCGGGCGCCATGGTCTTGCCCAGTTCGTCGATCAGGTCGATTAGGGCATAGATGTTGCCGTCGCGCTTTCGCATCGGCGCGGGCTTGCCTTCCTTCACAAAACGAACGATTTGGAAGATGACCACTTCGAGCTTGCGTCTTGCTTCGGCAAGGGCTGCTTGGCAGGCGTCGCGCTCTGCGGGTGTTTTGTAGATGAGCGGTTCGTTGTCGTTGCTCCACCCATCGCTTGGAGAAACCGAGGAGTGGGAGTCCGACTCCAGCAGCGCCCCGACAACCGCCTGCAAGCGGCCGATGTAGCCGTGGTGGTCTGGACCGAGCACGGTGATCAGCTTGTCGGCGTTTCCCGGCCTATTGAACTTGTCTTTGTGATAGGCCACATCGCTGGCGATGTAGGTCAGGCGGCCGTCTTTGCGCTTGAGCACGCGGTCCATGTCGTCGCCGAACTTAGTCGAGCGGAGCCAAAGCGTACGATGATCCACCCCCCTGCCCCCCTCCTCATTCTCGCTTTGCAAGACCGAGGAGGGGGAGGCGTCGGCATTCGGATCGTCGTCGTCTACTTCCTTGGCCTGGCTTTCCTTATTGACTTCTTGGATCTCGCCTTTTTTGCCCATCTTCAGGACGGTTCGGAATTCTTCTTCGTCGGCTACGCCTTTGGCCATGAGTTCGTCAATACACTTCTCGACGACGCCTGCATCGTGGAGCGACTGCTCGGAGAACCAAGTGTCGAACTCAACGCCGAAGGCGGTAAGTGCGCTTCTTTGAGCTTTGAGCATGAGCTGCTCAGACTGCTTGCGATACCACTCGTTTTGTGATTCTTGTCCAAAAACCCAACTATCAAGAAGACCTGCGGCAACTTCCTGAACATAGTCGCCCTTGTATCCTTCGATTGGGAATCCTTTTTCCAAGATGCTAGTGTGCCTAAGAAGAACAAGAGCACATCGATATACATGAGTCCTATCCTGTGTATCAATGCTCCACAATACTCGCAAGTTGTTTTCAAGTCGTTGATGGAGTTCGGGAGTTTTGTCGGCAGCCTCAACTACCGCCTCAACCGACAGTCGCTCAAAGGGCATGCAATATCCGAATTTCTCTAGTTCAAAGTATGCCTTGGTCAGCGCTTGGACATAAAGTTCAGCTATGTCTGGATGCTCCTTAAACCATGGGTCCTGTTTATAGTCTGCTTTTGACCAGAAGTAATAATGCACACTCTCGGCGAACAGCCGCATCTGCTCCGAGTTCACGCCGTCGTTAATGTAATACTCGCGGTGGACGGTGTGCCCGGCGGCCTCAAGAACGTTACACAGCGTCGAACCGAACGCGGCTCCGCGGCCAGAACCGACCGTGATCGGACCGTTGGGGTTCACCGATACGAACTCGACGTTGATCTTCTGCGCAGCAGGATGAACCGACTTCGGCAGATCGTTACCCTTTGCCAAGACCTCTGAAACGGTCGCAGCGATCACCGACGGCTGGAGCCGAAGGTTGATGAACCCAGGTCCGGCCACTTCGACCGCCGCGAACTCAGGCTTCTCCGAAAGCGCCGAAGCCAGAGCCTCGCCCAGTTGGCGCGGATTCATGCCGAATGCCTTCGCATTCACCATCGCGAAGTTCGTGGCGTAGTCGCCGTGCTCGGGCGAACGCGGGTCGCTAACTTCCGCCTCGCTGTATGAGGCTTGGGGCAGCTTGCCCGATGCGATCAGGCCGGCGACGGCGTCGTTAAGAATCTGGTGCAGTTTGCTTCGAATCAATTTCTTGGGTTACCTTTGAAAGCAGTCCCTTGATTATGGAAGGTTTGAGCGGCTGGTGCCGTGAGGGTTGTGATGGTAGCTCGCTAACTGGGACCGCCGGCGCCATCGCCGGCTCAGCTATTTAGCCTGAGTTCCATTCCGCTGAGCACTCGACCATCGCCACTCTCTGGGAGTAGAACATAACTTGGCCCGGACTGGATTCGCTTCAATATATGAAACGACGCGTTGATAGTGTTCTCCATCTCGGATAAACCGATCGTAGTACTCCCTGAACCAGATTGAACCTTTACGGTCCAAAGCCGAGTTAATATGATGAGCTGATGCCGATTTCCATCCGTGGACGATGCTCTCTAGTGCATTTCCACCAAGGATCTCTGCTAGCACGTGGACATGGTTCGGCATGACAACCCAAGAAAGTAGGCGGTATTGCACTCCGTCGTAGTACAACAAGCAGTCCTCGACGATTGTTGCTATATTTGGTTGGCGGAGAAGGCAGCTACCTGCGCCTTGATCCAGCCATTCCATAAGCTTCTTTGTCTGTTCAGTTTTCTGACGACCAAGTGGTAGGTTCTTGGTCTCCGATTCGATCCTAAACTGGATTTCTTTTGGACATGCGTCTGAGAGCCTGAAGGTAATGAACTGAAGGGAACCTGGGCTGTCGAAATGAGGTAAATAGCCTCGCGAGTACCATTCCTTCGGTTCTTGCATGTTGCCATTTTACCTTTAGGAAGATATAAGGAAGGTACTGAGCATCTCGGTTGGGCCAGCGATGGCGCTGGCGGTCTCAGTTAGAGGCCATCAGATAGGCTCGAAACAGCAAAGTACCACGGGCTGGGAGCCCGTGGTATAAAAGAGATTACGCTTCTACGCCAGCTCGGGCGGAATCACATTGTTTGGATCGGGCTCGGCCGCATGCTCAGGCTCAACAACCGGTTCAGCCTCAGCAACGGGAGCTTCAGGCGCGTCGATTTTGAACACAAAACGCGCATTGCCCAAGGCGAACTCGGTGCCGGAGGTTAATTCGGCCTCGTCGATCTTCTCGAAGTCGCTTCGAAGCACAAAGGTGCCGTTCGACGACTGGAGGTCAACCAGTTTGTACACGCCGGTATCCCAAATGATCTTCGCATGCTTTCGCGAGACATATTTACCCTCGTCGATGTCGCCCAGATCGACGTCGATGGGTCCAACCGCCGGATCGAATCGCCCAATTGTCGCGGGCGGATTGACCGGAAACGTTATATCGGTCTCAGCGCCTGAGCGCTTCAGCACGATCTTTGCGTTGCCGACGGGAGCGGCATCGGTCTGCACGGCATCAACTACAGCTTCTTCATCACTCATCCTGCGGTTTCCTCCTCGCGGCCGCCTCGCCTATGCCCATGATGAGCGCCGATACGGCCAAACCGGGCAACAACGTGCCCAGACTGAATTCATTACCTTGTATATGGACGCTGAGATAAGGGTTTCCGGTTCGCATCCCAAAAATTAACCATGCAATTGCGATGCAAAACGATATTGCCATGGATGCAAAAACGGCGGAAGAACCGGCCCGAGACTTCCAAAGCAGCCCGTACGACAGCGATACCGGAATCAACAATGCGCCAACTACTGCGCCGCTCCACGAGTACCACAGGTTCACCACGCTATCAATATTGACAGCCAAGAGAATGGCGACCAAGCATGCGAACCCGAAACCGAAGCGCGTCCACAGCTTGATTTTATCCTCGCTCATCGGACGCATTCGAGCGACTACCTCGCGCCCTAATGTCGAACCGGCAACGAGCGTGTAGCCGACCATCGCGGAAACAATGGTTCCGATCATGCCGCAGAAGAAGATCGCCTTCAAACCCGGCGGCAAAATCTCATTGCCGAACAGAGGGAACAGCTTCACACCGCCCTCACCCTTGTGCAAGGAAATTCCGTACATGCCCGTCGTGATCGTCAGAACATCAAACAAGAACCAGAAGAACACGCTGATGAGAACGCCTTTCTTGCCGGTTTCGGGCGTGTTCGTGCTGGCGACGCGCTGGTGGAACCCGGGGTCGACAAGAGTCCACGCGCCAAGAATGAAGAAGCTGACGACGAAGAGGATGCCTTTGCCGCCGTCCCACTTTAGCAAGTTCTTGTCTTGCAGGGAGTTCAACGTCTGCAGAATCGGATAGTGCGCCAGACAATAGAAATCGATCACGGCGAACCCGATATACATCATCAGGAACGCTAAAATGGCTACTCGTACGTCGGCAAGCAATCCGCCTTTGTAGAGGAACAGCGTGCCGATGATCGTTGCAATGACAATGGATGCTGAAAGGCCGAAGCCGGATAGCAAGTCCACGAGCGTTCCAAGCATCAACACATGCGTTGCCGGAACCGCCAACAGGAAAACCAAGAACGCGCAGAGCAAGGCCACCTTCTTGCCGTAACGCAACTCCAACCTTTCTGGCAGGCTGATCTGTTCTGAGCCCCTCACCCGCTTGGCGAAATACAAGGCATAGACTAGAGCAAAAACGTAATACGGCACGCCCATCAGAACCCAAGTTCCGAGGCCGTAGTAGGTCACCGATTCACCGATGCCCAAGATGCCGCCATACCAAGTGCTGACGAGCGTTGCTACGAACACCGGCAGTGTTAGGCTTCGTCCAGCGGCGACGAATTGAAGGACGCTGCTGTCGCGAAGCTTGGCTGAGAAACCGAGTGCCAAGATCAGCAGAACGAAAACGGCGATGACGGCGTAATCGAGGGCGGCTAGCTCCAAATCGGCATCTCCTCCTGCGGGTATTCGACGACCAACAGGCCCGCGCCCTCTGTTATGCTGACGTTCACCGCAGAATCAATCGCTTGGTTAGACACGCTGACCAGGCCGTTTGGCGCCATCTCGACATATTGCAACGGCCACCGTACGCCCTCAAGGCACACGCCGCGGCATGGCAATATCGGCAAGAACGACACCCTTCTGCCAGGCTGAGCGTTGACCTTAAAAGAACCTTCGTGGACGATATAGCCGATGCCGGTGCGCAGAGCGAACCGAACCTGAACCGACGCCCGAACAGCGCTGTAAACCGTGCCGATGAGGTGGTCAAGCGAGTCGCCTTCGATGCTCGCAAGCGTCACGGCGCTCCATCCCCGCTCATGAGCAATCCTCAGCAACTTGTCGCAGTCGGTCGAGTCTTGGTCGGCGATATGCACGACTTCTGCGCCGCATTTCTTGGCCTTTTCAGAGACCGAGTCAAGATCGCCTAAAATCAGGACCGGCGCAGATCCCGCATCAAGCAATCGGTCTGCCCCGGCATCTGCAGCGATAAGGCAATCAGCCGAGTCCGCCCAGCGCTTGAGCAGGTCGGGCGGCATATCTTTGCCAGCAAGCACCCCTAGCACCTTTTCGTTCACTTCTTATTTTAGCCCGGCAGGCAACCGATTACGTTTGTGTAGACAGGTGTTCATGAAATCGAAGCCTTATAAACATTTCCAAAGTTTTGAGCCTAATATTTACGAAATATGCTCATATTTGGGCCATACTTACTGCCGTTGGCGATGTTAGGCGATATTCGCCAAATAACGGCCTTGCGCTACCTAGCAAAATTGCCCGTTCCTGTGTATACTCGTTACCTGTAAGCCGCAAGCGCTCTTGCGGCATCTGATTTGCCTTTACCTTACCTATGGACCAAGACACCTTGTTTGGCAATGATGGAGACGTGCGTCTCAGCCTTGCTTGGGAAAATGTACATAAGCGTCTTTCAGTAGACGTTCCAAAGCAATGGATTGATCGCTTTATCCGTCCTCTTGCGCCGTTGAGTATGCATGAAGACTCCGTTGAGATGCTCGCACCTGGACGTTTTGTCCACGACTGGGTTCGCGAACGCTATCTATCAACGATTCAGCGCTACCTGAGCGACGAACTCGGCCGCGAAGTCTGTGTCGATCTGGTCATAGGAGCCAAAGAAAAGGAGTCGATCAGCCCGGTCCAGGCCTCGATTTCTTTAAACCTTTCAGCCGAAGAGCCACATTTTAAGCCGAATGATCGCTTCACTTTCGAGTCGTATGTCGTTGGGCAAACCAATCGTCTGGCTGTTGCCGGAGCAAAAGCCGTCGCCGCGGAACCAGGAACCAAATACAATCCGCTCTTCATTTACGGTGCCTCGGGACTCGGCAAAACGCACCTTCTGCATTCCATCGCCCGCGAGATCCTCAAAAAGAATCCGCGCTACCCGTTGGTTTATATCTCTGCACAGCAGTTCGCCGAGGACTTCGTAAACGCCTTGCAAGCTGGCCGCATCGAGCAGTTTCGGCGCTCGCAGCGCAACGTTGGCGTTTGGCTGGTGGACGATATCCAGTTTGTGGCTGGCAAAGACAAAACGCAGGAAGAAGTCTTTCACACCTTCAACTATTTGCATTCGCTTGGAAAGCAGATCGTTCTCACATCGGACCGTCCGCCCCGCGACCTCTATCTGATGGACGAGCGGCTACGCTCTCGGTTTGAGGCAGGCCTTGTCGCTGATGTTCAGATGCCAGACACCGAAACACGTTGCGCCATATTGCTTAGCAAGGCTGCACAAGAAGGCGTCAGGCTTGATCTAAACGTCGCGATGTATCTTGCCGAGAACGTACCTGGCAATATCCGCGTGCTCGAGGGTGCATTGACGAAGCTGAGCGTGCAGGCCAGCATCGAAGAAATGTCTTTGACACTTGATTTGGCCACGCATATGATCGAGCAGTATTATCGTGCCGGCTCCTTGGCCAAACCCTCTTTCACCTTGATCGTCGATGCCGTTGCCAGGCATTACAACATCGCCAAGGACGAGATATTGGGCACTTCGCGAAAAGCGCCGATTGTCCATGCACGCCATGTCGCCGTCTATGTCACGCGCGAGATCACGATGGATAGCTGGAAGCATATCGGCACGCTTTTTGGAGATCGCGACCACACGTCGATGATGCACGGCTACCAAAAGATCAGCGAGATGATGGCGGCCGACCGCGACTTGCACGTGACCGTCAAAGCGCTGATCCGCAATCTGTATCCGGAGGCTTAGATGCCCTATACCAAGGCGTTTCGAGAAGAAGTCGAAGAGAAACTATCGGCTGCCAAGATGATTCGATCTCGGCCTATGTTCGGCGGCGTTGGCATCTATGCCGAAGAATTGATGTTCGCCATCATCGACGACGACAAGCTCTTCTTCAAGGTGAACGATACGAACCGCCAAGACTACATCGATAAAGGCATGGATCGTTGGGCGATCGCCAATACTTACTACGAAGTGCCCGCAGATATCCTTGACGACCCGGCCGAGCTTGGTGTTTGGATTGACAAGTGTTTGAGAGTCGCTGAAAGCAAGAAAAAGTAGCGATAGGTACACTTCCGCTAGTATGCGGAAGCTTTGGGGCGGAGCCTTCTCCGAGGGTAGCAACGAACTTGTCGACCGTTTCGGTCAATCCATCGAATCTGATTTGCGGTTTTGGCGCGAAGACGTCGTTGGCTCTATCGCCCATGCTCGAATGCTGGGCTCGACAGGCATCTTAACAGTCGAGGAATCATCTGCGCTTATAAAGGGTCTTGAGCAGATCCTAGACGAAGGTCCAGATAAGCTCCCGCTCGATGTCGAGGACATCCACACGGCGGTCGAAGCGCGGCTCGGGACGATAGTCGGTCCTGTCGCCGGAAAGCTGCACACCGCCCGCAGCCGCAACGATCAAGTGGCCACCGATGCGCGGCTCTGGCTTCGCGAGGCTATTCGAACGCTTCAACCGGACATTAAGCGGCTTCAAGAGGTGTTGTTGAAGATCGCTGGTGACCATCGCCAATCGGTCATGCCCGGTTGGACCCATCAGCAGCCAGCCCAGCCGATCACTCTTGGCTATCACGTGATGGCTCACTTTTGGGCGATGCAGCGACATGGCTGGAGGTCAGACCGGCTCATCGAACTGATCAACGTTTGCCCCCTCGGATCAGGCGCATTGGCTGGCACAGGATTTCCGATCGACCGCCATCAGACGGCTTCTGAGCTCGGTTTCGACGGCCCTATACCCAACGCGCTCGATGCAACCTCCGACCGCTCGTGGGCACTCGATACTCTTCAGTGGTGCGCTTCTTTGATGGTCGACCTTAGCCGGATTTCCCAGGAGTTGGTGCTCTGGTCGGGCCGCGAGTTCGGTTTCGTCAGGCTCTCGGACTCAGTAACGACCGGTTCGAGCATCATGCCGCAAAAGCGAAATCCGGATATGGCCGAGTTGATTCGGGGTCGAACGGGACGCGCCATCGGCAATCTGACTGGATTCCTCGTCACGATGAAAGCGCTGCCGCTTGGCTACAACCGCGACACCCAAGACGACAAACCGGCCTTATTCGACTCGCTCGATTTGCTTCGCGACTCGGTGAAGCTCGTGGCGTTGATGCTCGATGGCGCGGAGTGGAATACAAAGACAATGGCGCAGGTTTCCGGCGAAGGTTTTACAACCGCAACCGAACTCGCCGACTTCTTAGCACAGTCCGGAATGCCGTTCCGGCTAGCCCACGAGGCTGTCGGCAAGGTCACCAAGGCCTGCGAGCAACGCGGCTGGAAACTTCATCAAATGACCGGAAGCCGCTTGATGGAGATCGCTCCAGAGATACCGCGGCAAGCTCTCACCGTTTTAAGTCCCAAGAGCGCCGTCCAGCGCCACGAGTCCTTCGGCGGCCCCGGCCCCAAAGCGATGAACGTCCAGATTCGCCGGGCCAAATCGCTCTGGGCAAAAACAGGTTTCAAGGAGTTCGTTTAGAGCTCATGTCAATCCGCTTTTGCCTTTCTGCTTTTGCTTTCCTTCTCATGACCATGCCTAACGCCAACACAGCCAAACACACATTCGTAGTCAAAGACGACGGATTCGCACTTGACGGCAAGCCGTTCCAGATTATCTCGGGCGAGATGCACTATCCGCGCATTCCCAAGGAGTACTGGCGAGATCGAATGCTGAAAGCTAAGGCGATGGGGCTGAATACGATTTGCACCTATGTTTTCTGGAACGTACACGAGCCAAAGCCCGGCAAGTTCCGCTTCTCGGACAATGCCGACTTAGCTGAATTTGTCCGAACCGCCCAGAAAGAAGGACTCTGGGTAATCGTCCGCCCCGGTCCCTTTGTTTGCTCCGAATGGGAGTTTGGCGGCTATCCAGCATGGCTCCTCAAAGACCCGAACCTTGTTGTTCGAAGCCTGGATCCCAAGTTCACCCGCTATGTAGAACGGTATATGGCTCGACTCGGCAAGGAACTGAAGCCGCTGATGATCAGCCAAGGTGGACCGATCATCATGGCCCAGGTCGAAAATGAGTACGGCTCTTATGGCCACGATCATGCCTACATGGCTTGGTCCGAGAAAATCCTGATAGATAGCGGGTTCGACTGCCAACTCTATACTTCGGACGGTGCTTCCGATGCCATGCTCAGCGGAGGAACCCTTCCCCACTTGCCTGCTACGATCAACTTCGGCGGCGACGCAGAAGGCCAATTCGCCAACTTAGCAAAGTTCAGGCCGAACGGTCCGCGTATGAACGCCGAGTTCTGGTGCGGCTGGTTCGACCATTGGGGATCGGAGCACAGCACCACTTCGGTTGAAGCACATACGAAGGACCTTAAGTGGATGCTCGGCAAGGGCTACTCCGTGAACTTCTATATGTTTCATGGAGGAACCAATCCTGGATTTATGGCTGGCGCGAACTGGGACGGCGGATACAAACCGGACACGACCAACTACGACTACGATGCGCCGCTCAACGAAGCAGGTGAACCGACCGCGAAGTTTGAGTCGTTCCGCTCGGCAATCGCGGCTCATCTTGGCAAGAAGTTGCCCGAGCTGCCCAAACCTTTGCCAAGAATCGCGATTCCTGCGTTCGAACTCAAACCATATGCCGACCTCGAACAGGCAATCGTGCGGAAAGCGAAATCGGAGAAGCCGAAGTCGATGGAGGAGATGGACCAGGCATTTGGCTATATCCTGTACCGAAAGACCGTCGGTCCCTTCGAAGGCGAACTCAAAATTGAAGGCTTATGTGACTATGCCCTCGTTCTGGCGAATGGCAAGCCGCTGGGCGAGTTGCTGCGAAGTGGGCAAACAAAGTTGAACGTCAGCCTTGGCGAGGACACAAAACTCGAAATCCTCGTTCACAACCTTGGCAGAATCAACTTCGGCCATAAACTGCCTGCCGAGAGAAAGGGAATCTTGGGCGGCGTGTTCTTGGGTGACGTCGAACTCCTTGGATGGGAAACATCTTCGATCCCTTGCGACAGCCTCAAGCAGATCAAACATACCGGACCTGTCCAATCATCTTGCGCCTTCTATAGAGGTGCCTTCGATCTCAAACAAACGGGAGATACGTATCTCGACATGAGCAAATGGGGCATCGGCGCTGTTTGGGTGAACGGCAGAAACATTGGCCGATACTGGCGAATCGGCGCGCAACAATCGCTTTTCTTGCCTGCGACCTGGTTGAAGAAGGGAAAGAATGAGATCGTCGTCCTCGACCTCCTTGGTGGAACAGAACGAATGATCGAAGGCGTGCTGGATCCTGTCTGGTCGAAAGATTAGCGTAACGCGGTTCCTATTCGGAGCATTAATCAGGTAGGTTCAACTATGCTCCTCGCCTCTTTGTTTGTCGGTTTTCAATTGGCCGCGGGTCCTGTACTGCCGCCGGGATGCGATGCCAGCCTGTCTAACGCTGTTCAGCTTGTCGAGCAGTCATTGGAGAAGTCAGGCTTCGCAGAAGCCCTCAAACGGTGCGCTTGGCTCCCGAAGAGGCAGTTAGCGATCAAGTGGTCCGATCAAAACGTGCCGGTTGGAGACCGTTCAGTCTATGCAGCGGCCCGTGACAAGGCGATTGCGGCGTGGATCAAGGCAATACCAACTTTGAAGATTAGCGTTGCCAAGATCGGCGAAATCGATGTTTCGTTCGTTGACGGATTCGAACTCTCTCTCGGCGAGCTGATTCCTCTCGCTGCTAAGCACAAGGTTAGAATCGGTAACGCGCGAACAGTCGAGTCGCGAATATCGCTCGTGCGGGGTGAAAAGACCGCCAAGGTATCGGCAATCGACGTGCAAAACGAAGTCGGATTTGCGATCGGAACCTACCTCGGCTTGACCAGATCGCCGATTTACACGCAGGTGATGGGTCGCACGGACCATCCTAACACAACCTTGGCTCATATCACCCTTGACGAAGCCAACTGGGCTACCGACTGCCTTGTAGCATCAGAAGTGCTAAGGGCCGCGGCGGCCAACAACAAGCGCATAGCCAAATCGTATCCGATCGCCGATATCAAACAAATCGAGCCTGAATCGACCAATACCGTTCAAGGCGACAAGCCGATTTACACCTTAGCGGTCGCGAACAAGGGCAACTCGCTACTACGATATCGCCTTGCCTCGACTTGCGCCTGCATGAATATGGAAAGATCGGGGTCCGTTGAGCCTGGTGACTCTAAGAATATTGAGGTTGAACTCGACACCACCGAGTTTCGAGGAAAGCTGTCAAAGCTTCTACATGTCTATACAAACGATGGCAATCTAGGGACGCTTGAGTTGCCGATCAAATCAAACATCACTCCCCAGTACCGGTTGCTCAGCCCACAAGGATCCTCTTTCATCCTCCCCAAGATAGGCCTTGAGTTCGATGTCTTTCTGGTATTAGCCAACAAGAAGACCATTCAGCCGATCCGCACCGAGGTCGAAGGCATGCAAGCAAAGGTCGAGATGACGCCTTGGACTGGCGTGCTGGCCGATCCAGAACTGGATGAAGGCCCCATGCCTCGCCAAGGCTACAAGCTTCGAGTATCAGTTCCCGACCAGGACATTCTGGGCAGAAGACCGGGCACGCTGACTGTCACGACCGACAACTTTACTTTCCGCTTGCTGCAGTTCAACTTCAGCATTCAGAAGGGGATTGTCGCGATGCCTCTCTCTGTCTATTTTGGACAAGCAAAGCCCGGTGCGGAAGCTTTTGCTATCCTTTCGCGACCGGGCAAGCCGTTCCGCGTGACCTCGATTAAGGTTGAGGAGAACTATATTGACGTCAAGATGGCACCCGACTCCAAGGGAGACAGTCAAAAACTTATAGTAACCCTAAAAGATAATGCGCCAAAAGGATATTTCCGCACTATCATAAAGGTCATGACGGACGACCCGGACCAGCCGGAAGTGCCCGTCGGCGTTGGAGGAACGATCAAGTGAAACCTTGGCATATTGTAAGCGTGATGGCCGGCGTTGCAGGCATGGCTTTCACTTGGTCGCCTGCCCCAAAACCGGTGGCCTTTGTCGTATCCGGCGATCAAAAGGGTTACTTATCTCCATGCGGATGCTCCTATCCGATGATAGGCGGGATCAAGAGGCGCGCATCAGGTGTCCGCAGCCTTGCCCAAACCTCGCGTCTCATCGTTGTCGATAACGGCGGCCTGGTCGCTGGGACAAAGAGGCAAGACGAAATCAAAGCCGAAGCATTGGCAGAAGCGCTTGCTATGATGGGAGCCGATGCCATCAATCTGGGAGTCGAGGAAGCCAACCTCGGCAAGGATATGGTCGCCTCGATTCAAAGACTATCCGACAATAAACTCGTTTCGACGCAACTCCCGACGCCTGCTCCGCTTGGCATCAAGCCCTTTGTCGGCAAGAACGGCTATCTTATCGGCGGAATTTGCATGCAAACCGAACCGTTAGAGAAGACCCTGTCGGTCAAGCTATTGAGTCCAGAAAAGGCGGCTTCGGTGCTTGTTTTGGCCGCCGAGAAGCGAAAACTGAAACCCTTCCTTCTGCTCAGAGGCTCAGCAGACGACGCCAAATCGCTTGCGGAGAAGTACCCCAAACTCTCGGCAATCGTATACTCTGGAGCGGGCGATCCGCTTGGCAGTCCGGCACGGGTTGGTAAAACAGTCATCATTACGCCAGGCGAGTCCGGCAAGTATCTGGTCACATTGAGCCAAGACTCGAAAGGCAATCTCGCCTATCGTTCCGCAGCGCTATCGCCGGAGTATAAAGACGATCCAACCGTTTCGGCGACCTATTTTGCCTATTTGGACCGCGTTAAAGGCGAGAAGTTGCTCGATCAATGGCCGAGAGTGGAAACGGAAGAATTCGCTGGCTCTGAAACATGCGGGCGTTGCCACAAGCGAGCGTACAACACTTGGAAAGAAACAAGCCATGCCGTGGCACTCGAATCGCTTGAGAAGGTCGGCCACGACTTCGATCCTGACTGCGTGAGTTGCCATGTAGTCGGATTGAGCTCAAGAGTGGGCTTTGTGTCGAGGGACAAAACACCTTTACTCGCCAACGTCGGCTGCGAAAGCTGCCATGGCCCATTGGCAGCCCATGCCAAATCGCCAAAAAGCAAAAGACCTACCAAACCTCAGACCTCTTGCACCTCTTGCCACGACATAGGCCACAGCACTTCGTTCAATTACGAGACCTACTGGTCGAAAATTGCACATCATTAGTGGAAAACCTGTGGATAAAGAAATGGTTAACAAAAAGAAGATGAGGCAGTAATCCGCAGAAAACGAGAGCATCTGTATTCTTCTTAGCCTGAGACTGATGATATTTTCCAATTTTCGCCACTTGACCGGCAACCCGTTAATCCCAGAAACTAAGGACCGTGTGAGCTAGAACGCCGTCGTTCAAGAGTTCGCTTTGGATTGGCAGCCTTGTTCAAGGCTTTGCGTGGCGGAAATTATGGAGAAAACGAAGGACGTTTTGGTTCTTGAAGGGAGAATGCCGAGGATATCTCAGGCACTCTTTTCAAGCAACACCAAGGTTTTCCGTTCGATTGCCAGTTTGCCATCCAATGTAGAAGCAATCGAGGCCTCTATGCTGTTCTCAGCAGGACTAGAGAATCTCGTTGCTCTGGTCGGTCCGAGCGGATGGGGCAAAACCCACCTTTTGAACGCAGCCGTCGAACGCATGCAAAACGAGTATGGGTTCGAAGGCGTCGCGGTCCACAACGCGATGGACTGGTTGAACACAGGCTCGCGTCAATCGACGTTCATGCCTTTGGTGCTAGACAACGTGCAAGCTTGTTTGGCAACCACCAAGAACCGCCAAGCACTTCGCTTAGCTCTTGAACGCCGGACGCGAGCCTATCGGCCAACATTGTTAAGCTTTACTGCGGCCAGCCCAAGCCGCCAGATTCGCCAGATCCTGCCGCAAGCCAGAGAGTGGTCGATTTGCACGATCAAAACGCCTACTCCGACTGAGCGCAAGCTGGTAATCAAGTATATGTGCGCGTCTGAAGGATTATCGGTATCCGATACACTAATCAATTTAGCCGCATACAAAATTCAGGGCAGCGGACGCAGTTATATAGGTGCCATCAAGCGCCTAAAGTTGCAACAGTCCAAATGGATGACGGTGCAAGAAACGTTGCGAGCATGCGGGATACTCAACCCGTTCTTATCAGATAACAGTAGTTGGGATCTGAGAGAGCATATTGCGCGCATCGTTTTAGACCGTTCAAAAATAACCGCGCTGATACCGGGAGAACCTGTCGCGGTTTCAGCTTATTTGATGATGCGTGAAGCTTGGCTTTGCGAATCTGAAATCGCTTGTTATTTGAAAGTTGAACCTAAACATGTGTACGGAATGGCCATGTCGATTGAAAAGGCCATCTTTGAGAACAACGAAACGCGCATTGCTATGGTGCGTCTAATGTCTGATATCGTACAAACACTAGATGAAGAGTCCTGAGCCCGTAGATGTGCTTGATTCGCGAAAAAGCCCGTATCATTGCTTAGGTATAGTTGACAGCTTTTACGACTTACCTGGCGCGCGGCGGAGTTCTTGCGTGACACTATACTCAGACATGCGAATAGACGAGTTAAAGCTAATACCTGTATGGCTTAGCTCGCAGCATCTAGTATCGACTGCAAAGTATGTCATGGATGGCCACAGGCTCAAAGCCTTGGGCATTGTAGACGAGGGTAAGTTTGTTGGCATCGTCAGGCGCGAAAGACTTGCCGATGGACTGGGCGCAGAAAAAGTTGCTGGAGTTGTGGAGGAGCCGCTTTTAACTGTTGAATCCAACGATAGGATTGAGCAGGCGGCGGAGCTGTTCGTGGAACACGATATTGAATATGCTCCGGTTCTGCATGAAGGACACTTCCTCGGAATACTCACTTCGAACATTCTCCTCAAAGAGCTGCGCCAATCCCGAGATCCTCTCACAGGACTTCCATGGAGCGATCGGTTGCGCGAATGGGGCATCGACCGCCTGAGAGATAGCAAAGAGATAACCATCATCTTCTTCGATCTCGACGATTTCGGGATCTACAACAAGCGGTTTGGGCATATCATCGGAGACCGCGTCCTTCAGTTCTTTGCCGATTTCTTGAAGACCAAAGTCGATGCGGAGCGCGACGTGCTCGTTCGGTACGGCGGAGACGAGTTTGCCATCTGCACGTTCCGAGACCAGAAAGAGGTCTATTCATTGCTGAAGGAGTTCGGAGGCAACATCCGCGAAGACGACTCGGATCCAGTACACTTCTCTATCGGCGTTTCCGGTGGGCGAAGAACCATCGAACGTGAGAACATCCACTTCGCGGCGACTATCGACAATCTCATCAATCTAGCAAGCCGCGATTGCCAGCGGAACAAACGGCCGAAGAACAGCGCCGTTATAGCGGTCGAGCCGGACAGCACCGCAGCATCAATTCCCACCAGGCAAATCACGGTGGTCAGCGTTCACGATGCCAAGAAGCAAGTCGGCAGTTTGACAACGGTCATCCTCTCTACGGGAGACGCCGTTTTCAGCGGAATCTATTCGCGAAGCATTGAGTCCGTTCACCAGTCTATAGCCCTAGCGACTTGCCAAGCGCTGCAAAGAATTTCTCCTGATAGCCAGATGACTATCGACGAGGTCTATCACGAAGAGCGCGAGGATGGAGAGCGGTTTATTACCGTTGTAGGACATCTCAAGAACGCAGACATTGAGGTCGCCGTGTCGGCAGTGGAAGTCGTTGACGACGATGTCAGTTTATCGATTGCAAATGCAACAATCGCAGCATTTGCTTCTTCTGGTCTCGCTGCGCAATAAAAGGTTTGGATTTGCGCAAAATCAATGCTATCCTGATAGTATGCCGTTGTTCGTGGCGCAATCAGATATAGTAATTGTAGAGGAGCCAAACGTAGCTTCATCCGAAGTCGTCGAGCTTTACCTTGCCGCGGGCGTTCACCGTGCCACGGACGACTTAGCGCGCATCGAGCGAATGCTGAAGAACTCCGATATCGTTATCACGGTCCGGCATGCCGGAATGCTTGTAGGATTTGGCCGTGCGATAACGGATAACGCGTTCTGCTGTTATTTGGCAGATCTGGCTGTTCACCACGATTACCAGCGGAACGGGATCGGCAAGGCCATCGTCGACGCTCTTAAGCTCAAATTAAACGACGATATCTCAATCATGCTCCTTGCCAATCCGGAAGCCATGGATTTCAACCCACCTATTGGATTCCAAAAGGTGGGCAATTGCTGGATCATGCCTCGAACGCGCTAGGCGGACGAGTTCTTAACGTGGGAGAGGACTTCTTTCAGAGCTTCTGAAGACCGCAATAGCGCCTCAAGCTCATCGACGGTGATCACCGGCTCATAGACTTCGACAACACCCTTGCGTCCGAGCTTTGTCGGCAATGAGAGCGCGATGTCGCTGATGCCTAGAGATCCGTTCTGAACCGAGCTAACGGGCATGACCGTGCCTCGGTCGGAAGCCATGGCGTGAACAACGCTCATGATGGCAATGCCGACGGCTCGGCCAGCGCCGCCCTTCAGTTTGATGACCTCTGCGCCAGCCTTCTTGGTTCGGTCGAAGATGGCCTCGACTTCCGATTGGTCGTAGGTCGGAAGGCATCGTAAAGGAATGCCGCTAATCGTGGCAGCTGACCAGATCGGAACCATCGAATCGCCGTGCTCGCCAAGGATCATCGCATGAATGTTCGGAGCGCTGATCTTGAAGTGGGCGGCCAGCATGGATCGAAGGCGGCAAGTGTCAAGCGCGGTACCGAGGCCAATCACTTGGCTCTGGGGCAGAATGCCGGATTCGACAGCCAGATGAGTCAGGATGTCGACCGGGTTTGAGACGACCAAAATCGTTGCGTTGTCGGGAAGCTTAATTTGCTTCAACGACTCGAGGATCTCTCGGAATAAGACAACGTTGCGGTTAACCAGCTCAAGTCGGCTTTCGTCCGGTCGTCGGCGCAGACCGGCCGTGATGACTACGCAATCGCTGCCTTCAACGATATCATAGTCGCCGGATACGGCTTGGACGCCTGCTGCAAGCGCTGCGCCATGGGTGATATCCAGGGCTTCGCCTGCGGCCATGTCGGCGTTCAGGTCGACGAGGGCGAGGGAGTGAACGGCTCCGCCTAGTTGCAATGCATACGCTGCGTCGGCTCCAACTCGGCCGCCGCCACCGATGATACTAACTTTCATGTTTGTCTGGATTCCTCCGATCCGATTTTGATCGCTAAATTATGGCACTGTTAGGACCATAAAAAGCCGGTTGGGTTGCCTTTCGTTAACGAACCTGTAATGGCCCCTTATTTGACCCCGCAACCGTATGGAATCCAAGCCGCTCCATTCCCTTCCTAACGACTTCGTTCTTGTTCGTCAGCCGATGGATTAGGCCAGACCGATAGTTCTCTACGCCGACCAACATCATGCCCAAATCGATGCCTATCACATCGGGCCCCACCCAGCTTCGTGTTGGGTTAATGGCGTTGCTGAAGCCATATCGGCCATACGCATCATTATTGTTCCTCTTTAGGTTCTCCAGACAGGCCATGCTCTCATCTGGCGTAAACGGCATGCTGGCTGCCACGCAGGTTGGCGTTATCGTGCCGTTGTCGTCGTGCATGTTCGGTATGCCGAAAGCGCGGTAGCCATCGGGACTGTCCGAAGCAGAAAGGCCCCAGAAGTTCTCATCGTAGGCTTTGAACCCTTTCGAGTTCTCAATGCAATAGGCGCGGTTGGCCAGCGTGTTCTGTTTCGTGGAGAACCAATAGTTGTAGCCCAACCGATCTCGCTTCTCTGAGAAGTCTATGAATCCGTGCGACATGTGGTGCATAAAAAGAGGCCCGCCGGTAAGGAACTCAAAACCTTTGAACCGCACAACGTCGCGCTTCCCTTTGTCCCATCCGTCTGTGGTCAAGTTCTTGTTAGCTCCGTAGGCGAAGATATAGAGCATCGATTCTTCGCTGTAGGCGTGCCTGAACCACCTCGCGTCAATAAAGCCTTTGTTGGGCTCCCAACCCATCGACACAAAAACCTCGGAAGGCTTGGTTCCGCCATCGGTCATCATCCATTTCCAATCGGGCGCATAGATGATCTTATCGGCCAGCTTGGCGATCTCGGCGTCCTTCCAGTATTCACGCGCAACGATGATGCCAGCGACGAGGATCGCAGTGTCGATGGATGACAGCTCGCTATTCCATTCGCGCTTTCCTGTCTCCCAGTTGACGAAGTGGTAGAAGAAGCCTTTGTAGCCTCCGTGAATATCGAGGATGCTCTTGAGGGTAAGTTTCGTTCTCGCAAGCGCATCTTTTCGCGCAAGCCACTTGCGTTCAACTCCGATGGGATAGGAGGCGAGTGCGAATCCTGTCGCGGCGCAACTGGCCACGTTGAAAGTGTCTTCTTTGAAGTTCGAAGACCGGTCTTTGGTGAAGCCTGTCTTAGGATTCGATTCTTTCCAAAAGAAGCTGACTGCCCGGTGTTGCAAGTCGTCTAGAAGAGCTTCATCGATTTTGGGCGGAGTTAAGGCAATCATGGCGAACGGAATGACGAACATAGCTAATCCTCTGAACAAGCGTTCAGCAATCAAGAAATAGAGGCCCTTCGTCCGCACCTCATCGCAAGCGCAGTGAAGGGCCAATTGCCTTCTGCTTATCTCATTCCGGTCGGAATGGTCTGGCAGAACGTATCAACCCAAGTGACATCGCCCAAGCCGCCGTAGTTGCTCAACTGATTGCGGATGTAGCCCCAAGCGTTGAGCTCGTTATCCTTGCCGCAGATGCCGCCGTTCGACATTCTCTTGGCGTGGCCGTCGTGGAAGACGATGACCATCGCCTTATCTTCCCACTTGCTGCCGCCCCAAGGCCAGCCGAGAGCGCCAACCGTTCCCGTTACAGGATCCCAGTCATTCTTGTCCCAGTTCAACCAAGGGCCGGTATCCACCCAAACGCGCTTCTGCTCGGCAACCGCAATAGTCGAAGCCGGCTGCTCAATAGCTGTCTGAGTAATCGTCGTAGCGCTCCACGACTTCTGAAGAAGCCAAGGACCGTCAAAGAAGGAATAGCCGCGTGCAAGCACCGGTCCGATCACGACCTGCCCCCAGCTTGCACGAAGCGTTGGGTCAGAGCAGTCATCTGGATACTTTGCGGCGGTGTTCATCGGATCCCCGAAAAGATTTTGGTTCTTAACATAGGGATACTCGACCTGCTTCCAGGAGTATTCGCCAGGCTGCCCTGTTGAGCTAGTGCCCTGTACGCGGCGAGGCATATAGGTGTCGTCGTAGTCTGCCAAATACATCATCAGCCCTGTGCCGATCTGCTTCATATTGGAGATCGACTGGGTTGCCTTGGCAGAAGCTTTTGCCTGTGCGAACACAGGGAATAGAATGGCCGCAAGAATCGCTATGATCGCGATTACGACTAAGAGTTCGATTAAAGTAAATGCACGTTTCATGGTTTACCTTCGTTGGTTAGGGGTAGAACACGGCGCAGTCGAACCGCGCACATCGAGCAAGAGAGGAAAGAGAATCTGGCTCCGTGAAGCCGGATTACCTTGAATAAGATCAACAACGAGACGAGTGGCTTCTTGAGCCATCTCGAAAACGGGCTGGCGCACACTAGTTAGCGGAGGCACGGCTAGGTTGCATGCGTCGAGAGAGTCAAATCCAACAACCGACACATCTTCAGGAATCCGCAAACCTAATTCCCGCAAGATGGAGTAAGCAGCCAAAGCCACATCGTCAGACCACACAAAGAGAGCCGTCGGACGTTTGGCTGACTTCATGAGGCCCCTTAGAGGTTCCCAATCGGCAATTGTCGACGGAATGGTTAAGACATAGGAAGGATCGACCGTCTGCCCGGCTCCTTCAATGGCATCTCGATATCCGCTAAATCGATCGTTAGAGCTTGTAACGCCTTGGGTGCCGCGTATCATGGCAATCCGCTGATGCCCAAGTTCAATCAGGTGATGGGTTGCCAGCCTGCCGCCCGAATAGTTGTCGGCGTCCACATATGGCTGGTCGCCGTTGATGCCGCGGCTGAAGAACCTCACGGCTGGAAAACCGAGTTCGGTTAGCTCGTTGATTAAAAGATCGTCTTCATCGCGAAGGACTAGCGCGCCGTCGATGCGGCCGTTGGCTAGAATGCCTGCTTCATCCTCGTGGACAGTGTCCTTCGTATGAAGCATAAGGTCATACCCAAGTTCGACGGCAGCCGTAGAAACTCCTCGCATCACTTCGGCCGTAAACGGCGACCAGCCAGTGAAGATTGAGCCCCGCTGGAACACGACGGCAATCATGTCGGTTCGCTGGGTAGCAAGCATACGGGCAAGGACGTTGGGCCGATAGTTCAGCTCTGTTGCGGCTTTCAGAACCCTCTTTTCTGTTTCGGAGCTGATTCTGGCTTGTTTTGACTGGCCGTTCAATACATAGCTGACAGTCACTTTGCCTACTCCGGCAAGGTTTGCCACATCGCGTATCGTAGCCCGTTTCGTTGTTTCCATTTATTTGCTTTGGGTGCCAGAACCGCCAACGTTTGAGGGCATGCCAGGGCGAAACTGAGTCGGGGGATACTTCATCAGATCCCAGAACTTCTTGGCGTTATCTTCGTTTCCGTCGAAGCTGTCCAAGTACGCCTTCTTATCATCTGTCGACATCTTGTCGTACTCTGTGCCTGCGCGCAGGAAAATCTCGCGCCTTTGCTTTCCAATGGCCTCAGCATTCTTCAGGTAATCCTTGTCGACGGTATCTCCGCCCGTTGACCCGCACCCTATCAGCAACGCTGCAACCAAACCGACAACCAGACTTCTTAGGCTAACTGTCACCATATCGAAGAACATCATATCACAGATTTGCGCAAATGCGGAACCGGTTCAGCACTTTTCTGATATTTTTTACTGGATTGAGTTCTTAGTGAAACAATTTGTCCATTTTATTGACCACTTTTCGGCCCAAACATAGATATGTCTAAGGACCTAACAAGGAGAACCGTTTCAGCACATCAACATTGAGCAGCCCAGTCCGTTCCGCAATACCAAATCTGCGTTTGGTTCGTTTTTTGAGCGGCAACAAATCTAAAGGTGCCATCCGGCCATCTCTCGCGATAGAATGGCAGACATGAATCGACGCGACTTTCTGAAAGTTTCAGCAGCCGCAGGCCTATCAGCGACTCCGGTGGCATCGTCCCTTGCTGAACCTGCTGAACGGCTCGCTTCCTCGCTTTCCAAACCGAAGAGAACCATGCCCCGATTCGGCATTTGGTGCGGATGCGATGGGAAGGCATCGACTGCAGACCTCAAAACGAAATATCGCGACCTTAGATCAAAAGGCATCGACAGCGTCTATATAGGAGGTTTCGACGACCGCGAGTTCGAAATCATCCGCGAAGCCGGCATCGAGGTGCACTGCTGGATGTGGACCACCAACCGCGGCGACGAATGGATTCGCAAGAACCATCCCGACTGGTATATGGTCAGCCGAACGGGCAAGTCGTGCTTCGACCAGCCTCCCTACGTCGACTACTACCGGTGGATCTCGCCTGTTATTCCCGGAGTTCAGAACTACCTCAAGGACCGCGTTGCCGAACTCGCGAAGCATCCGGCGGTCAACGGCGTCCACCTCGATTACATCCGCTATCCGGACGTGATTTTGCCGAAAGCGCTCTGGAAGAACTATAACGTTGACCAGACCGAGGAAATGCCAGAGTACGATTTCTGCTACAGCAAGCACACGCGCGATGCGTTCAAGAAGGTTTCTGGGCGAGATCCCATGGACATCAAGGATCCTGCGCACGACCAGGAATGGCTGCACTTCCGCTATGATTCGGTGACCAACCTGGTCAAGAAGCTTCAAGGTGTAACGAAGGCGCACAAGAAGGCTTTGACGGCCGCGGTGTTTCCGACTCCGCGTATGGCTAGGATGATTTGCAGGCAAGATTGGGACAAATGGCCGCTCGATGCCGCGTGTCCAATGATCTATCACAGTTTCTACGATGAACCGGTCGAATGGGTCGGCGAGATGGTACTGGAGAACATCCGAACCGTCGACTTCCCCGTCGTAGCCGGGCTCTATATGCCTGCGTTCAAGTCGCCGGAAGAGTTCGCGAAGGGCCTCGCGTTGGTTCACAAGCGCGGCGGGCATGGAGTTTCCTTGTTTGGAGGGGTCAGCGACGAGATGTGGAAGGTGTTTGAGAAAGGCATTGAGGCTTGGTCGTAGGTGTTAGGGTTTGTGAGGGTTAGTTCGGATCGGCTAGGATTCGTGGCGCGGACATCCTGTCCGCGTAAGGAGCCGACGATGGCTCAGGCGGTGCCAATACGATCAAACCAGGCCTTGCCGCCTCCCAGGCGGCAAAGCTGAAGGGCAGAATTGAACCTGCGAGCGGCCAATATTCATGGCCTGCTCTTAAGATCTGCCCGATAATCCTTGTTGCCGCAACACAATGACCCAACCATATCCTAAGCGCCATATGATCCGGCGATGGCGCTGACGGTCCCAGTTAGGCTGCTACGATCGGAGCGCTTATAGTCTATTTGGATTCAGAGACGAATCGATCCCTCGACCTCCCGAGCGAAGCGTTGATGCCGAGGGTTCACCTTAGCCGACGATGACGTCGGCGGTACTTGGTATTCGCCTACCCTTCCACGATCATTCGCCATTCAGCGCCCGATTCATCCAGAATCGGGAACGCCCCGATCCGGAGCCGCGTCGAGCCGTAGGGCACCAGCTCGATATCCTCGAGAGACTCATCCGAAGCCTTCGGGCAGCCGTCGATGTCGCCCGCTGAATTATCTTCTAGCGTCCACGAAGGCAGCAGCTTCCCTTTGGCTTTCAAGACCACTGCATGTGAAGTATTGTCCCACGGAGCTTCAGGAACCCTGTACGACGAAACAGCAAACGAACTGGCATGGAGAGCCAGCGCGTAGTTCCATGGCGTCGTTGGACTGATTTGCCAGTCGATCAGCGGCTCTTCGCCCTTGATCTGTGTCCATTCCTCGCCGATTCTCAGGCCGTACATCAGCGGTCCTCGGAACACCGACACGAGACCTTTATAGCCGCCTTTGAAACGAACGGCCATCGGCAGAACAAGCTCAATGACATCGCCCTCAGACCACTCGCGCACTATACGATAGAACGTGCCAGCCACTGGATCAGACATACGAGAACCGTTCAAGGAAACAATGGCACCAAAAGCCCACTCCGGAATCCGCAACAGCATCGGCCATGCCCCCTCGGACCGAGCAACACGAACCCGAACAACTCCGTCAAACGGATATTCGGTCTCAACAGCCAAGTCGCACGAAGGACTCGAAACACGGCACGGTGCATAAGCAACGGCAGCCACTCCCCCGTCTTCGGTCGCCATCCACAAGTCCTTCGCGAACTTCGGCCAACCCTGATGCTGGTTCGCCGTGCAGCAGCCGTAGTTCGGCTCAAGGCCATAAGTGTTCGAGTCGTCCTCGTTCATCGACCAATTGCGCTTGGCTACCGACACGAGAACTTGGTTCACCTGCTGATCGAATTGATGCGACCACATGTCGGTCGTGAAAGTCGATGCGAAGCAGTTGTAGGTTAGCGACTCCAGCCGGTCGGCATACGATACATCGCCCTCAAGCCGAATCAACTCCTCTAACGAGAACATGTATTCGTCAATCGCGCACAGCTCCGAACCGGCAGTCGGCGGCGTGCCGTTCAGGTGCTCATCCGTCGCGAACATCCCGGTCGGCTGGCCGTGGTGGATGTCCATGTTCAGCATGCCGCGTTTGGATGCTCCGCGAAGCACGGGATCGCCGGTCTGCCGGTACATCAGCTGCGCCGTCTTGAAGCCCATGGCGTTGTTCACGCCGTGCGTCAGCATGGTCATCGGCTGGTGGTGGTAACCGGGAATCAGCTTGCCCTCAAATCCGGCTTGAACCTCATACCAAGGATCGGTCTGCTCGAAGAGGAGCTTCGCCAAGTCTAGCAAGAACGCTTCGCCGGTCAGCTCATAAAGCCAGTGGACGACGAGGATGTTATCGCCGCCGCGTGCCTTTCCCCATCCGTAAAGGGGCTTCTTCGGCAAATCCTCGAGCTGGAACCGGAAGTACCGCGACATGAACGGCAGCACGCGATCATCGCCGGTTGCTTCGTAGTGCATCGACAGGCACTTCAGCATGACCATGCGCGGCCACGGGTCGTCGTTCGTCGCCGGTCCGAACTGGCCGTTCTCTTGCTGGCTGTTCAGGGTCCGTTCAATGTAGGCGTTGGCCTTTTCAAGCAAGTATGGATCGTCAAGCAGGTGCGCCAGAGGCAACAGACCGTCCAGGTAGTAGGGGTTGCGCTCCCAACTTTCGCCATCGCCGCCCAGCCAGCCGTTGTTCGGACCAAGGTCGGGCCAGTAGTCGCCTAGATGCCCGGTCACGCCGTCGCCTTGAATCTTGAGCTGGCGCTTCAGCCAACCTTCGGGCTTGACCGAGCCGAGCGGCAAATGCTGAAACGAAGGCTTGGCAAGCGGCTCGCGAGAAAACGGAAGCGACGGTATTGGCACGACTAAACGTTACCCGAATAGTCGCTTTGGCCACACCTTCTGGCATGTTTGGTCTTGTTGCTGTACTCTGATAGAGAAGCCGGCGACGCCGCTATTCCGGCCAAGTTCGCGAGGAATATGGTTGCCCGAATTTTGATGCAGACCGCTAAACAGCGAGGTTCATATGTCTGATCTTAAGCCTTATATCTATGCTTGCTCCGGAGCTTCCGATGTGGGAGGCCTCACCGATGCGGCCGCGCGCCGATTGACCCGTGACAGCGACGCTCAGATGCAATGCCTTGTCGGGATTGGCGGGCGAGTCGAGTTTCTGATCGAGAACGCCAAGAACAACCCGCGCAAACTGGTCATCGACGGCTGCAACAAGAACTGTGCAAAGGCTTGCATGGAGCTTGCTGGCCTTCATGACTTCACCTATCTCAACCTAGCCGACCATGGTTTCGTCAAAGGCGAGTGTCCCGTTGTCGATTCCAACATTATTCGCGCTACCGAGATTGCAAAGCGGACCTTGGGCCATCATTAGGATATGAAACGCTGGGCCGGCTGGATATTGGTGCTTTTTTCGCTCGTTAGCATCGGCGTCTTGTTCGCCAAAGAAAAAGCGCATGCAGAGGCTGCTTCGCTGAACAAGGCTAAGATTGAGTCCGGCCGGCGCATCGTCATCTACTATCTTTATGACAGCATCCGGTGCGACAGTTGCCGAAAGATTGAGGCTTACACCCGTGAGGCCGTTCAGGAAGGGTTCGCTTCGAATATGCCCGTCGAATGGAAGCCGCTGAACACCGACAAGCCTGAGAACACTCATTATCTGAAGGATTACAAGCTCATCTCGAAGTCGGTTGTCGTTGCTGAGTTCGACGCGGGCAAACAGAAGAGATGGAAAGAGCTTGATCGCATTTGGGATCTGCTGAAAGACAAGGCTGCCTTTAAGAACTACATCCGAGAGGAAGTTCAGGAGTACTTGCCGAAGTGATCGAGGCGATCGGTTTGGCTCTGTGGTTTGGACTGCTCACCGCCGTCAGTCCATGTCCGATGGCTACGAACATTGCCGCGATTTCCTTCATCGGTAAGCAGATCGGGTCGCGCCAAGGGACTGTCGTAGCGGGCCTCCTCTATACCTTAGGCCGAATGTTGGCCTACATCCTTGTCGCAGCCCTAGTCGTCAGCGGCGCTCTGGCGAGCCCAGAGATCTCGCAGTTCTTGCAACGGTACCTTAATAAGCTCATTGGGCCGATTCTGGTCATTGCTTCAGTGTTTCTGCTTGAGTGGCTGACGATCCCAACGTCCAGAGGACTTAGCGGCGAAAAGGCGCAATCGTTAGCCAAAAGAACCGGTTGGGTCGGACCTTTGCTTCTCGGCTTTATCTTTGCCTTGTCATTCTGCCCGGTTTCTGCCGCTTGGTTTTTCCTCAGCTTGATCCCTCTGGCCTTGAGATCTAACTCGCCGATCCTTCTTCCCACAGTCTACGGGTTTGGCACGGCACTGCCAGTCATCGTTGTGGCGTTTGTGCTTGCTTTCAGCGCCAATGCGATCGGCCGCGCCTACGACCGTATTGTTAAGGCGGATCGGTGGGCTAGAACGATAACCGGCATCATTTTCCTCGGGGTTGGACTCTATCTGACGATCGACCATATCTACCTTGCATAAGATAATTGGTCCGACCTTTTCTTGTTCTTTTTGCCGCAACAACCGCACGATAGGACTTTATGCCGTATAAGGAGTTGAACCGGTGTTAAACTTTGACCGTTGCATTTTGGAGAGCGACTTTTGTGAAAGGTTAGAAAAAGCTTTTAGCTTTTGTTACGGTTACTGAGAGTCATAAAACAACAATTCGATCAATCCGATATGCTCACGGATTAAGTATCAAGCCCCGACTTGGCGAAGGTCGGGGCTTTTTTTTTCTCTTTTCTCTGATTGTTCAAGCGTCGTGGTGTTCTGAAGGCGCAAGCGAGTAACCTAGGCCATGTTTTCCGGTATAGGATTTGTTCTACTTGCCACCCTTGGTATCGGCGCTCAAGCGCCTCAAGTTGTAGTCGGCCCCGATGGAATCATTGCCGGCAAAGCTAGGTTCCAAGTTCTCAGCGACAAACTCCTAAGGCTGGAGTATTCGCCGAGTGGCACCTTTACCAACGTGCCTACTGCGGTCGTCTGCAATCGGATCAAACCCGTTTCGCCAACTGTTAAGACTTCAGGCAACTGGGTCACGATCCGGAGCGGCGGCTACACCATTAAGTACAAACTGGGTTCCGATTTCAAGCCTGGCAACCTGAAAGTCTCTTGGAAAGGCGGATCATGGCAACCCGGACAGAAAGATCCCTTGAATCTCGGAGGCACCCCGGAAGCGCTCGACGGCGTATACCGCGACTACCTGCCAAGCATCGGCGAAGGTCCACTTAGTCGGTCTGGTTATTGGCTCTACGACGATACCAACACGCCGCTCATCGATCCTGCCACTGACTGGCTTAAAGAGAAACCGAAGCCAAGAAGCACCGACCAGTATCTTTTTGTCTATGGCAAAGACTACAAAGGCGCATTGAAGGAATACACTCGTCTCCTCGGCAGCGTTCCTAAGGTTCCAAAGTACGCTCTCGGTTGCTGGTACTCGCGCTATTGGGATTACAAAGACTACGAACTCAAAGAGATCGTTTCTGAGTTCAAGAAGCGTAATGCCCCGCTCAGTGTGCTGGTCGTCGATGTTGACTGGCACAAGTACGGCTGGGAGGGTTACGACTGGAACACCGATTCGTTCCCCGATCCCGACGGCTTCATGAAATGGGCCAAGGATGCCGGCGTTCGCTTAACCTTGAACACGCACCCGAGCACCATCGTCGCCGCCGACAGCCATACTCCGAAGGTCCGCGAATATGTCGGCCTTCCTCCGGCGAACGAAGATTACGAATTCAACTTCGTGCGCAAACTCGATGCTGAAGCGTTCAACAAGATCTGTCTCAATCCCCTCATCGAGCGCGGCATATCGTTCTGGTGGATCGACGGCCACAAGTCGTATATGGACGGACTGAACAGCCACTTCTGGACCAACAAGATCTACTACGAGCCGCAGGAAAAGGCAACCGGCATCCGATCCATGGTCTTCGACCGCTACGGCCAAACCGGCAGCCATCGCTATCCGCTGGGATTCTCGGGCGACACGATGGCGACATGGGAGACCCTACAATATGAGACAGGCATGACCGGTCGGGCTGGCAACGTGCTGTGGCAGTGGAGCCACGACATCGGCGGCTTCCACGGCGACAAGATCGAGGACGAACTCATCGCAAGATGGGCTCAGTTCGGCGCATTCACTCCCGTATTCCGGCTTCACAGCAACCACGGCGAGCGGCTGCCGTGGAAGTATGAGCCGAGAACCGAGAAGATCATGCTGGACGCAATGCGCCTGCACCAATCGCTGATCCCGTATGTCTACTCATTGCAGCAAGAGTTGGTCGAGGACAGCGTGCCGATCTATCGGCCGGTCTATCTGGAATATCCCAAAGACGCCAACACCTATCAGCACTTGTATGAGTATATGATCGGTCCGAGCCTGCTGGTCGCGCCGGCTTCGGAACGGACGGTTGATGGAGCAACGAACGTTCCGGTTTACCTGCCCAAGGGCCAATGGATGGACTACTTCACCGGTAAGCCTTACACTGGCGGCCGAGCTTTCATTGAGAAGGCCGAGCTTGAAAAGATTCCCGCTTATGTGAAGGCGGGTTCAATCATCCCGACAAAGGAGCCGGACTTCGACGGCATCACTCTGAGGGTTTACCGAGGCGCAAGTGAGTCGACAACGTTGGTTGAGGATGACGGGTTGAGCTTGGACTATCGAAAAGGGCAGGTCGCTAAGACCAAGGTCGCGTTGATCGACCATAAAGATGGCTTCGGACTGAAGATCTACCCGCCAAAGGGATCGTATGTAGGCATGCCGAAGGAACGCCGATTTAGGCTGCGGCTGTTTGGAGTATTGCCCCAGAACGACTTCATCATTAACGGCAGGGCGATCGATCGAGAACTGGTCAAGTCTGTCGACTTGAAGACAGGGGAAGTGATTCTCGACTTGTCCAAGGAGATGAGAGCGGTATCTGAACCGATGACTGTTGAGATCTTCAGTCCAAACAGTTTCGCCAAGTATCTGCAATTCCGCAACGCCTCTGAACTCTTGGACAGGCTGGACACTCTCACTAGCCAGATGCCTTATCTGAAGCCGTCGATTGCCGCAGGCCGAGACAAACTTACAGGATGGACGAAGGGAACGAACATCGCCTTAAATCCCCGGACGTTCTTGTTAAGCACCTTTGCGCTTGCCCGCAAGAACGGAGCAACCGACGATCAACTGAAGCAAATCGTCGGGCTAACCGAGCGTGCCGACATCGAGCTTCTAAAGGCGTTCCACTTCGGCGACACCGTTTCGGCGTATGCCTCGCTTGACGAGAACTTGGCCGGCATACCGGTGTCGGTTACTCTCGATCCTCCGAAGGGTTATGTGACGACTCGGGTGTACCAGGCGTCTGGCTTCGGCCGGTGGCAAATTGAAGAGCCGAAGGAGAGCCCGATTGACGACTTCGTCGCCCAGTTCAACATTTCGGCAACCATCGGCGGCTATCCGCTCAAGAGCTCGAAGCAGATTGTGTGGTCCAATGCCTACGTGACTAAGTGGCGCGTTCTTGGTCCTTTTGGCGGCTTGAATCCGGAGAAGGACGAGATCGACCTGTCCTCTTCCGGTCTGCTTGACTTTGGTGCTGTCTATCAAGGCTTGGACGGCCAGACCAAGTGGCGCGACATGGTCCCAGACATGAAGGCTTGGAAACTGACCGAGCCGCGTTTGGTTAATTTCCGAAAGCTATGGGGTCAAGACCAGTGCCACGCCTACGCGGCGACTTACCTCTACTCGCCGAACGACCGCGATGTCCGGCTCGACATCGGCTCGGACGACACGTGCTGCGTCTGGCTGAACCGAAAGGTCATCGACAAGTTCACGAACCCGCGTCCGGCTTTGCCTGGCGACGACAAGATCAAGGTCCGACTGAACAAAGGTTGGAACGAGGTCGTCGTCCGAGTTGGCAACACGGCTGGCAACTGGGGATTCTTGTTCGAGGTCCGCACGCCAGACAGCAAGCCGGATAAGGAAGTGAAGGCGAGTCCGACGATGGGCAGGTAGGGGTCGTTGGCTATTGACCATTGACCATTGACCATTTTGCGGAGAAATGGTACTCGGGTTGGAGCGCGAGCGTATTCGCGAGCAGGGCTAGGCGCAACTTTGGAAGTCTTCGTTGTAGGCGCAGGCGGATTGGGCCTGCGTTCTTCCGTCCATCCTAAACTACGCGAGGGATCTGACAGGAGTTTCTGCCCAATTGGATAAACGGGCAAAGAGTCCAGTCAGATTCCTCACTCCGTTCGGAATGACTTCTCCAAAATCCTTAGATCCCCAGGTTGTTCCGGTGGAACGCCAGCGATTCTTGTATGTGCACGTCCCAATAACTCCACTCGTGCGATCCGGGAAATTCCTCGTATTCGTGGATGTAGCCGATGCTCGTTAAGTGTTTGGTGAACGCCCGATTCGCTTCGAGCAAGAAATCCTCGGTTCCGCAGTCGATCCTGATCTGCGGCCGCACGTCTGGGTCAAGATTCTCCGCCAGGGCCAGCAGGTCGTTCGGTCCGCCCTCTGGATTCTTGCCGACGATTCTTTCAAACTCGCGGTTCCACTCGTCGTCGCGATCATTGGGATGGTGCCCGAAATAGAGCGCGCCGGAATGGCTGGTTGCCGAGACGAACAGCTCGGGATGGTCCAAGGCAAGGCGGATCGCACCGTAGCCGCCCATCGAGAGCCCGCTGACGCACCATTCGTCCATGCACGGGAAGTAGCCCTTGATCAGCTTTGGCAGCTCAACACCGAGCGCCGTGTTGTACTTGATGCCCTGAATCGCGTCGCAATAGAATCCGCGGCCGCCGTCCGGCATCACGATGATCAACGGCAATCCGTCGGCGTAGCGTTCAATCGATGTCCGGCGAAGCCAGATTGAATAGTCATCGGATAGGCCGTGAAGCAGGAACATCACCGGAAACGGACCCGGCAGGTTCGGCGCAGGCAGAATGATATTCGCGCCAGTGTGCTTCCCCAGCGCTTCCGAGAAGTATCGCAATTCGCAAAGCGGCATGGCCTAAATATACTCTGACCTGAGGGCCTATTGGCGTCTCAAATGCTTCAATTTGAAGTCATTTATCCGATCAGCATGGCCGTCGGCAAAACCGATCATGTTGCCGTTGGAATGCCTTGGCAGATCGGGCAGCAAGGAAATGTCCCCATGAGCGTTCCACCGTGTATCCTTTGAGTCGATCACCATCAAAGTATCAGATGGACTAGCAATTTTATCTTGACCAAGACGGCTGAGCTTGTCCAAAAAAGCATAGCCATATTGGCCATTAGCAACTGCAGGGCAACGGTAGTTTCCCTTGTTATTGAAATATGCAGATGTTTGATCCATCCAGATTCTCGAATCCGGCAGGCGATCATTGTTATCACCGGCATACATTATCGAGGCAAGACAGAGGTTCTTCATATGAGTCCTGCAAACAACCATTTGCGCGGCGACTCGAGCGCAAACGAAATTGGGATAGATGATTGCCGTTCCGCAGAAAAGGCAGAATGCCAGAGAGGCCCAACCCAAAATTCGGTTCCAGTTCCAAGTCCAAATCCGCATGTTCATCAGCGACCTATATGAGACCAGTCGTCCAATGGACAGCGAATCATTCAAACCATCCGAGGGCTATACTACATCCATGCTGATCGGTCTCGTTGCTCTCTGTCTCGCCGCCAAACCAGCGGCAATCACTTTCGAGTCGTTGCTTAGCGAAATGGCCGATTTGAGACAATTGGCGGAATACCCTTCAGCGAACTGGCGATGCCTGCAAGCCTCCAGCTACAACCGTGAGTCGGTGCATCGAGACAAGCCCGGCTGGTTTGCGGACAGCGACGGCGAAGGCTTCATCCGCACCGAGGAGATCAACGGCCATACCGAGTGGGTGATGATGGAGCACGAGGGACCGGGCGCGATTACCAAGATGTGGACGCCGTTCTTCAATCGCGACTTCAACGACCGGGTCGGACCGAATATCCGCATCTATCTCGACGGCTCGAAGACGCCTCTGTTCGACGAGTCTTTCATCAAACTGGTGACCGGCAAAGGCTTGGTCGGCGCGCCTTGGGCCGAATACACTGCGCGGGCTGGCAACTGCTATTTGCCCATCCCATTTGCCAAGAGCGCAAATTACGATGGTCCAGCGGCCGTTCTACTTCATCATCAACTACCGCGCTTATCCTGCTGGAACACAGGTCAAATCGTTGCCAAAGGACTGGGCGACAGCCAAGAAAGATGCTTTGGCAAGGGCTGCGAAAGCGCTGGCAAAGCCGTTTTCACTGTCGACGATGAAACGTTATTCCATTAAGAAAGGCGGATCGGAGACTGTGTATTTTGCGACCGGTCAAGAAGCCATCTACGACCTCAGCCTGAACCTCGAAGGTGCTCTCATGCATCCTGAGCGTCTTCGGTCCACGGTGCTATCTATTTGGTTCGACGGCGAGGAAACCGTGTGGTCTCCTCTCGGCGACTTCTTTAGCTGCGCCGATGGATTCCATCCCTATGAAACGTGGACCCGCAAGGTCGGCAAGGATGGCACGATGCAATGCCGATGGCCGATGCCCTATTGCAAGTCTGTAGAAGTCAAGATCCTGAACTGCGGCGAATCAGAGATCGCTGTCAACTGCCAGGCCAATGCCGTTTATAGACGGTGGACACCAAACTCGATGCACTTCTACGCCCGGTGGCGGCCCGACGAGATCGTCCCCGGCACGCCGTTCTTAGACTGGAACTTCGTCGATATCGCCGGTAAAGGCGTTTACGTCGGCGACTGCTGGACCGTTCTGAACATCCGTCCGAACTCATGGTGGGGCGAAGGCGATGAGAAAATCTATGTGGACGGCGCATGGGAAACGGGCTTCCCGACCCACTTCGGAACCGGCACCGAGGACTACTACGGCTGGGCTGGAGGCGTCTATCCGGTACCTGAGGACAATTTCTCCAAGCTCTTTCTGACCAACCATATTGGCGGCTTGGATGGCCACACGCAAGGCTATAATATCTGCTCGCGCATCCGAAGCCTCGACGCGATACCCTTTTCCAGCAGACTCAGGTTCGACATCGAAGCATCGTTCGGCACTGACATGCGCCAGCCTTGGGACTTGCTCGGTTACTCGGCCGTAACGTTTTGGTATGCGCTGCCGGGAGCATCCTGCAACCGGCCGGCGATGCCCAAAGCCGCAGAAAAGCGAATCATGAGCTTGAAGCATCTGGAAGACGAGGCGGCGATGATTCGATCAATAAGCATGCAGAACTAAGGAGTTTCTCTAGCTTTGAAAAACCCAGAATGGCCGTCGGCGTACCCAACGGCGTTCCATGTGTGCCTGGGCGGATTCGGCAGCAAGCTCTTGTCTCCATGCGCGTTGCGGCGCAGGTCGGACGATTCGATGATCATCAACTGCTCCTCGGGCTTATTCAAGTTTGCGAGGTTCTTTGCGCTCAGCCGATCCATGAACGCGTATCCAAATTGACCCTCCTTCACCGATGGGCATCGATAGGCTCTTTCGTCTTCTTTATATTTGCTTGTCAAGTCAACCCAACGATCTGATCTCGGCAGGATATCGTCCCAATCGACAGAGTACATAGTTGCAGATAAGCACAACTGCTTGAGGTTTAAGAGGCAGGTAGATTGCTTCATTGGAGTCCGCGCCGCGCGAAACACCGGCACAAGAATCGCCCATCCGCAAAGCAGGAAAAACATGAGAAACGGATAAAGGCAATAGAAGTCGGTCTTTCGGCTCCACAAGACGGTGTTCTTCGGCAGTCTCACAAACACAAAGTCGATATTGAACCCCAGAAATCATCGCCAACGGTTATGCTCAGGAATGCTCGGAAAATGTCATCCCGAGCATCGCGAGGGATATGGGTGAGGCAATTGCCCGATAGCCATGGCGAGCAGAGACTACAGTCAGATTCCTCACTGCGTTCGGAATGACCAGCTAGAAATCCCTCGGCACCCCGAGCGTCAGCTCTGGTGCCGAGGGTATTGCTCTTTGTTACCGCAGCGGCTTCTTGAAGTCGCCGATCGGACGGACGATCGCTCGGCCGCACTTGCCCATCGTTATCTCGGCGACCGGCAGGTTCAGGGATTTTCCATCGAATACGGCCGATGCGAACCGGTCTTTCGTGAGCGTCGTGCCGATCTTCTTCATGAATGGGAAGAGGTCTTCGCCGCACGCGATGCTCATGTCCTCGACCACCTCGTCCCAAGTAAGTTGCTTCGCAGGCGTGGCAGACCAGCGGACGTTCTTCACCCAAAGCCATCTCGGGTACCACTCTGGGCCGTATTTCTCGTCCAGTTTCTGCCACAGCCACCACAGCTTGGTCCAAGCTTGGCCATAGGGGTATGTCTCCGACTTGGCTAAGTCGAGCTTCGTGCCGTCCGGATCGAAGGTGAACAGGTTGTTCGGCTCGTGGCCTTTGTTGTCGGGATTGCGCCAAGTGTCGCCTTTGCGCTGGAACCAGCCGGCATGCGCTTCGCTGAACACTTCTGGCAACGCGCCAGCCTGTTCGCCCTTGTCGTTTGGAGGTCCGGCGTAGCACGTGTGGGCTACTTCGTGGGCGAGAATCGAGAGAATCTCGTTCGGATCGGGAGCAATGATGCCGACTTCCTTCGGCTCATAGATGTTGACCGCCCAGCCGCCGCCATAGCCCGCCGCCAGGATAAGGAACATCGGATCTCTCGGCTTTGGCGAAGGTGTCCATTGGCGCACCTGATCGTCTAGCTTCTTCATGTCGTTGCGGACCGTGTCGAGGACCGACTTGAACTGGTTCTTGGCGTAATAGACCACCGCGCCGGACACGATTTCCTCCATTTCGGGGTAAACCGGTCCGCCGACGCCTTCATCGGCCATAGGCAGCCTGGTTGATCCGCCAACCGGCTTCTTGCCCTGAGCCGCCAGAAGGATGAGCCGCTTCAATTCGGCCATTACTTTGCCTTGCGAAGCAGGAGAATCGGCGGGAGCTTTGTCGTTCCAGCCCATTAAGTTCGGAGCGCCGCTCAGCACCACATAGCCTTTGCCGTATTTGCGCAGACCGACGACCGGCTTGCCTTCGGCTTCCTTCTCGGCTTTCCAATCTTTGCCCAGCGCTAAGACCGGCACTAGGCTGCCGTTATAGCTAACGCCTTCGGTTGTTAAGGCCGCGTCGAATGCCTTGGCAACTTTATTGAGCGGATAGGTAGCGAGCTTGTTCGCGTCTCCAACTCGTGTGCCGGAGATGATCAATCCTCCGCCACCTCTCACGAACTTCTTGAGCGCTTCGATCTCTTCGGTAAGGTAGTCCTGTGCGTTCGGGTCGTGCTGGGCGGCGATCACCACGTTGTATTTGGGATTCGGCACCCAAGCGAACGGCATGCGCTTGCCGTTCTTCACGCGGATTCGGCACTTCCCTTTCGGGTCTAGGTTCGAATCGAGCGCCGCGAAGGTCACAACTGTCCGGAAACCGTTCTGCATCATCGGACCGGGCAGCTCCCACATCGCTTGGAACCACGCCTGGTGCGCTTGGTCGAGAAGGACGTTGATGCCTGTGTCGCCGACGACCTTTTGCTCGGGCAGTTGCAGTTTCTTGCCTATTTTGAGGTCAATGGTTTGGCCTCCTGGAGGCTCCGTTAATGTTTCTTGACCGGGTGCCGCCAGCACCATCGCCGCACAGATTAGTCCGCTCATCATGCCACCAGTTAACCCCAGCTTCGGCCCTTGTGTCGTCGGTTTTTGGGAAGGTTAGGAATTACGAGAACCGGTTAGGGTTGGTGAGGATTGGTGAGGGTTCGCGAAGGTTACCGGGATTGCTGGCGGCCACGCCGGCTTCACATCCCTCGGCACCCCTAGTGTCAGCGATGGTGCCGAGGGTTCGACGAACACCTAAAAAGATGATGGTAAGCTCAACCAATGTTGACCTGGGCATCCTTTTTAGCCTTCCATGCAAGGACCCTCGGCAGGTTGACCGGCGCATACCATCCAGTTTTTGGGCAAGAGATCGATCGACGCGCAAGCGAATACCTTGAGAAGCTAAAGATTCCTACAGCGGCGCTTAAGTTTGAGATCGCCCTTCAGAACATCAAGCACGAAGGCGATCTCTTGATCGAAGAGGCAGCCTTAACGCCTAACGGACTCGCATTGCAGGCTCGGTTGTTCGAACTGTCCGACAGATTCGACACGGCAAGAGAGATACTCAAAGCGATGTTCAGTTGCTCGTTGTTTCCTGGCATCCTGCGCAACATCGTCACGGAAGCGAAGGAGAAGGCGGCGCACGCCATCTACTTAAACCATGAAGATCAAGTATCCGTTTCCTTTGAGGTCGAAGGTTTGAAGTCCGAGGTTGCCACGTTTCCAGTGGACCTTTGGCCAACCATACGCGGCCATTTGTTGCGCGTTCAGAAAGTCGCTTTTCCGCAACTAGAACCCTACTATATGTTTAAGGAACAGCTCACGGCAGGCGCATTGCCTGAAAAGATGGAGATAGATTGGCAAGGCGATGGCTTGGCCGTCATCCGAATCGGCTGAGCCGGTCTGCCCTCGGCATCAACGCTTCGCTCGGGATGCCGAGGGATGGCATGCCGCTGGCCGGGACCGCTGGCGGCCAAGATGATTTCCGATCCCTCGGCATCAGCGCTTCGCTCGAGGTGCAGGGGGATGGTATACCGGCGTGGCCGCCAGCGATCCCGGTAACCCTCTCGAACCCTAACAAATCCAAACTAAGCCCCCTAGGTACAATCTAGGTTCTATGAACATTGAGCAGCAACTCGAAATCCTCCGACGAGGAACAACCGAGATCATAAGCGAAGAGGACCTTGCCGCCAAGCTGAAGAAGGGCAAGCCGATCCGCGTGAAACTCGGTGTCGACCCGACGGCTGCTCACGTGACCCTCGGATGGGCGGTTGTGCTCCGCAAACTTCGCGATTTCCAGCGGCTCGGCCACACAGCCTGCCTGATCATCGGCGATTTCACCTCGATGATCGGCGACCCCAGCGGAAAGAACAAGACGCGGCCGCAACTCACCCGAGAACAAGTCCAGGCAAACGTCGACGCCGTCAGCGCGCAGTTATACAAGATCCTCGACCCCGAAAAGACCGAGATCTACTATAACAAAGACTGGCTTGGCAAAATGACCTTCGAGGACGTCATCCGGCTGGCCTCGCGCTACACCGTGGCACGAATTCTCGAGCGCGACGACTTCACCAAACGCCTGGCCGAACAGCGCCCCATCTCGATGCACGAGATCCTCTATCCGCTGTGCCAGGGCATGGACTCGGTTGAGATCGATGCGGACGTTGAGATCGGCGGCAACGACCAGAAGTTCAACAACCTGGTCGGGCGCAACCTGATGGGGCAATACGGCAAAGAGGCGCAAGTCGTGCTTCTGTGCCCGCTGCTGGTCGGCACCGACGGCAAAGAGAAGATGTCGCAGTCGCTGGGCAACTACATCTCGATCATCGACACGCCGAACGACATGTACGGCAAGACGATGTCGATCCCAGACGAGATCATCGAGAACTGGTTCGAGCTGTGCACCGACGTACCGATGGCTGAGGTTAAGCAGATCGGCGACGATTGCCGTTCGGGCAAAATGAACCCGCGCGACGCCAAACGAAGGCTCGCCCGCGAGATTGTCGAGCTTTACCACACCAAGGAAGCCGCCCAGGAAGCTGACGAATACTTCATTCAGACGTTCAGCCAGAAGCAGCAGCCGGTAGAAGCCGAAGAAGCTGCGATTCCAGAAGGTCTTGAGAAAGACGGCAAGATACCGGTCGCTTCGTTGATCGCCGCTCTAGGATTGGCCGAAAGCAACGGCAAAGCCCGCAAACTGATCGAATCAGGCGGGGTCGCGTTGGACGGCGATAAGGTTTCCGATGCGTTCGCAAGCCTCGAGGCCGAAGAGCTCAAAGGCAGAGTGTTGAAAGTTGGAAAGCACCAGTTCAGGAAGCTGGTTTAAGAGGGCAAAACAATGAAAGTCTATATCAGTGCAGATATCGAAGGCATCACCGACGTCACCCATTGGGACGAGACCGAATTGGGCAAGGGCGTCTACGGCCAAGCACAGGAGCAGATGATCGCCGAGGTCATTGCGGCCTGCGAAGGCGCATTGGAGGCCGGTGCAACCGAGATTTGGGTGAAGGACGCGCACGACACCGCGCGCAACCTGATCCATGGCCGGTTGCCGAGGGAAGTCAAACTCATCCGGGCTTGGGCGGCCGACCCGCTTATGATGATGCAGGAGTTGGACGACACTTTCGATGCGGCAGCGCTGATTGGCTACCACTCGCGAGCGGCTTCCGGCGGCAGCCCGCTTTCGCACACAATGACCGGCGAATGGGCGCTTATTACAATCAATGGCCAGCCTGCTTCCGAGTGCCTGATCAACACGTTTTCGGCAGCGATGTACGGCGTTCCGCTGGTTTTGGTCACCGGCGACAAAGCCCTTTGCGAAGAGGTTAACGCTTTCAATCCGTCCACCAAGACCGTTGCCGTTAAGGAAGGCAAAGGCAACTCGACGATCAACATCCACCCGCACCAGGCTGTCAGATCAATCAAACAGAATATGGCTGAAGCCCTGCGAGGCGATGTCAAGGCATGCCTGAAGCCGTTGCCCAATGAGTTCGACGTCAAGCTAACCTATCGAAAGCATACCAAGGCGTTTACGGCCGGTTTCTATCCTGGAGCTGAGAGGATCGACGAGACGACCGTCGGCTTCAAGACTGATCGGTATTACGAAGTCTTGCGGTTCTTGATGTTTGCGTAGCGCCTGGCAATGCGCACTTGTGGGATATCGTAGTTACAACTATGTTGTCATGTATGTTCGTCGCTTGCATGCTTCAACAAGATCGACTCGATGTCGGCTTAGCGCAAAGTGGAGCCGAAGGGGCGTTCATTCTGAACCTTAGTCGCGATAGAACCCGTTTGTTCAAGATGGCTGAAGCCATGCCTAAGAGCGGCTATTTCTATGGCCCGGAAGGATCGTGGCATGACATTTACTTTCCCATTGGCAAGTCAAGTCCGATGTATTTTGAGGCATACGTTAATGGAGGCAAGTATGAGACCGTCGTCAAAGGTAACGCCGTTAGTGTGAAGGCGCCTTCGCCCTATGTTATTACTTGCTGGCGGAAGACGGACAAAGGCGTTCGCAAGGCTTGGCAACACTGGTTCATCGTAAAGAGCAACGACCCACATAACATCGTTAAGGTTGTAAACAAGAAAGGGAAACACTGGCGCGAGGCTCTTGCTTTTTCAAGAAGCAATGCCCCGTTCGTTGTTTACCACTTCGGCCTTCATGGCGATGTTGACCTTCAACGGCGATGTGAGTTCCGTAATATGGAGGCAAACGAAAACGATCAAAAGCCATATCCCAATCCACTGAACCTCACGGTGCCAAATGGCGAAGTCCTAATGATGCGTAGGTTGAACCTGTTTCCGAAGCCGAAGAAGTGATTTCAACATCGCCGTGGCAAAGCCAACCGCCATCGGGTAGATTCAGAATGAACACGTGGAGGGATGGATGAGCAGCACAATACTTGATGGACTCGGACTTTCGAAGATCATTCGCGCGGATCTTAAGGAGCGCGTTGACCGTTTGCGCAAAAAGGGCATTCACCCGCGGCTTGACGTTCTGCTCGCCGAAAATGATCCTGCCAGCGTCACATACGTCAAGATGAAGCGCCGATGGTGCGAAGAAGTCGGCATCGAGAGCAATGTTTACGAGGTCAACTCCTCGACAACGCAGGAAGAGCTCATCAAGAAGATCCACGAACTCAACGCCGACAAGAACGTCCACGGCGTGCTTATCCAGCATCCTCTTCCCAAGCATCTTGACGAGTCGGAAGCGCTGATGACCCTCGGTCCAGAGAAAGACGTTGATGGCATTACGCCGCAATCTCTCGGCCGTTTGGTTGCCGATCTTCCAGGATTCCGTTGCGCAACGCCACTCGGCATCATGCGCCTCCTCGACAACTATGAGGTTCCCTTAAAGGGCAAGAACGCACTGGTCATCGGCCGAAGCGTCATTTTGGGCAAGCCGGCCGCGCTTATGCTCCTCCAGCGGCATGCGACCGTAACGATTGCCCACTCGCGCACCGAGAACCTGCCAGCGCTCTGTCGCGAAGCCGATATCCTTGTGGCGGCCGTCGGACGAGCCGAAATGGTGAAAGGCGACTGGCTTAAAGCAGGTGCTGTGGTCATCGACGCAGGCTACAACCGGGTTGAAGGCCGCAAAGGCGATGTCGGCGATGTTGAATTCGAAACGGCTAAAGAAGTTGCCAGCTTCATCACGCCGGTTCCGGGCGGAGTCGGTCCGATGACGGTTGCCTCTTTGCTGACCAACGCCGTTGATGCGGCCGAAGCGCGTCTGAACTCGTGATCTGGGCTGTCCTCGGCGCTTTTGCACTTCTCTACCTGCTGGCGATGGTTGCGCTGGCCTATATCTATGTGCATCCGCGCGTGCCGGTTCCAGCAACCCCGACAGGTCTCATTAATAGCAACCTGGAACTCGACTGTGGCATAGCGCCTGTTTGGCTTACCCCAGGCTTGGCGATGTCGAATCCGAAGTCAAACACAGTCCTAATCATGGTCCACGGATATCGAGGCGACCGTTCAAGCTGGAAAGAAGCCGCCGCCGACCTAAGGCAACATGATGTTGAGCTTGTGATTCCGGCGATGCCCGGCCATGGCGCGCATCCGGACAAAAAGTGCGGCTTCGCCGTCAAAGAGTGCCGGCTTGTTGTCGATACCGTCCAGTGGGTTCGCAAACAATATAACGACAGGCCTCGCATTGTGCTGATGGGCATCTCGATGGGCGGCGCTGCCTGCTGGCTGGCATCCGAAGCCGACCCGACAATCGATGCTGTCATTACCGAAGGCGCGCTTCTACACATCGGCGAGACAACAGATCGTTGGCTAGACAAAACAATGCCTTTAGGAAGGCATGTTCTCAAACCGATCAAGACCATTGCAGAAAAGATTGCCAAGGTCAAATCTGCAGAAATCGATGTTCTCTCCGCGTCCGCAAAGTGGCGGGGCAGGCCAGCGCTTGTCATTCAGGGGGCACACGACAGGCTCATTCCAATGAAAGACGCGGAACAGCTCGCCGACGCTGTCGGATGCGAACTCTGGGTTGTACCAGAGGCCCGCCATGCCCACTGCTACCGGCAAGCCCGCAGAACCTATATGGGCAAAGTGCTGGACATCGTCAACCGCATAAAAGAGCCCGAAAAGGACCCATCGTAACGCAACAAAAGTAACGATCTGTGCATCTTTCAAACCGAATAACTTACTACCCAAAGCAAAAATACTTGGATGTGCAGGTTCAAAAACAGGAATATCCGCTGATAGTTCACTTTTCATTGGGCTTGACGGGTGGGCGTTTCCGTCAAACGTGCCGATGATTAGAAAGGTTGTGGTGTGACTATGTCCATTGATTCTGGCAGTTTGGACCTTATGAGGCTATCGGCGATTAAAGAGCTTGCGAATATTGGCTTAGGCCATGCGACGACTGCCATTGCCGAACTCACGCAGAAACCGTTTAACATGTCGGTTCCCCGAGCCGAGCAGATCGGCCTTGAGCAGATTCCGCTCATTATTGGAGGACGCGAGGAGCAAACGGTGGGAATCTATATGAGCGTAGATGGCGACATCACCGGCCACATTGCCTTCATGTTCCCATGGAAGAGCGCGCAGAAGTTCTGGACAATGATTCTGGGCTATTCGCCGCAAACGGCCGAGGATGTTGGAGAACTCGAAGCCTCAGTGATGCTTGAAGTCGGCAATATCGTGAACTCTAGTTTCCTGAACGCGATCGCAGACATGACCGATTTTAGGCTTCACGCGACCCCGCCGATGGTTTCGATCGAAATGGCGGCAGCCATCCTTCAAACAATCGTGCTCGAAGCCTACTCCGTAGACCACTGTGCGCTTTCGATAGAGACGCGCATCATCGACGAAGAGGGCGGCGCAGAAGGCTATTTTGTTTATATTCCATCTGAAAAAGGGCTGAATGACTTTTTTGTGAGACTCGGCCTTGGGGAGGCCGCATAGCATGACGTCAACCCAACAGCTTGTCGGCATGGCCGACATCCAGGCCATGAAGGGAAATGGTCACTTCACGTGCCTAGGCTTGGGAAGCTGCATAGGCTTTTGCGCCTTGGACCCGGTTGCGAACGTGGCAGGAATGGTTCACGTAATGTTGCCTGAGCGGTTCCCCGATAAGCCTGTAGACAAACTCGGCAAGTTCGCCGACACCGGAATACCCGCATTGATTGAGGCGTTAGAGAAGCTAGGAGCTTCCAGGTCAAGACTCGTCTGCGCAATGGCAGGAGGCGCGCAAGTATTTAAGTTTGGAGCGAATGTGGCATCAAAGCTCGATATTGGAGCTCGCAACGGCATCGCTGTTGAAGCGCAGGCTAAGAAACTCGGCCTTAAAGTAATTGCCAAAGACATCGGCGGAAGCGCCGGCCGGACCATGACACTCGACGGCGCGACAGGCGAAGTCAAAGTCCGTACGGTTAGCCAGCAGGAAAAGCTCCTGTGCAGATTAAGAGCATAACATGGCACAAGGAACACTTACCCTCGAAGATATCGTAAGCAAGACAACAGATCTGCCAACGATCCCGGCTGCAGCCCTTGCCGTCATGCGCGAAGCCGATTCCCCAACGGGTTCATCGCGAACGGTTGCGCATCACATCGGCCAAGACCAAGCCCTTGCAGCACGCATCCTCAGGCTGGCGAACAGCGCTTACTATGGACTTTCTCGCCAGATCATGGACCATCAAGAAGCGGTCGTCGTTCTAGGAATGCGCTGCGTTCGTAACTTAGCGATGGTCGCGGCGACCTACCCATGGATGACGCGCCCGCTGAAGGGTTACCATCTTGGACCAAAAGAGATGTGGACCCACTCCTTCGGCGTAGCCGTGGCGGCCCAACTCATCGCTAGGAAGACAAAAGCTCTGAATGAGGATACAGCCTTTACTGCAGGCTTGCTTCACAATTTGGGCAAGGTTGTGCTGAGCATTTGGCTTGAAAACCGCTTGCAAGCGATGATGGCGTTAGCCATTCGAGACGATTTGACATTCGACCAAGTTGAGCGAAAGCTGCTTGGATATGACCATGCCGATGTAGGAGCGTATTTGGGCGAGAAGTGGAACCTGCCTGCGCCTCTCATCGAGACGATGCGCTATCACCACAACCCGAACGGATGCAATCCTTCGAGTGTGCTTGCTGATGCCGTTCACATTGGCGATTTCTTGACGATGAGCATGGGCTTTGGCCTTGGTGGCGATGGACTGCGATATGAAATCGAACCGGAAGCACTGGAAAGGCTCCATTTAGAGCCAGGCGACATCGATGAGATCGCAAGCGACTTCGTTACCGAGTATGAGGCGTATGCGAAGATGTTTGAGGAGATGGACAGGGTATGAGCGTAAGGGTTTTAGTTGTTGACGACTCGCCGCTGATGCGCAAATTTTTAACGGATATGCTCAAGAGCAATCCGCTGATCAACGTCGTCGGCACTGCTGAAGACGGTGAAGATGCCATTCGCAAAGTCGCCGAGCTTAGCCCAGACGTCGTAACCATGGACGTTGAGATGCCGCGAAAGAACGGTCTATCGGCGCTCGCCGATATCATGTCAAAGCATCCAGTGCCTGTCGTCATGGTCAGCACGCTCACGACCAAAGGCGCTAAAGAGACAATGGAGGCCCTTAATCTCGGCGCCATTGATTTTGTTGCTAAGCCGTCCTCAACGCCGATAGGTCTTCACAAGATTAAAGATGAGTTGATCTCTAAGGTTATCGGCGCCAAAGAAGCCCGTATGCGAACCAAATTCGGCATGCATGTTCGAGCTTCGACGACAACCAAAGGCGCAGACCGTGTGGTCCTTGTAGCGGCCTCTACCGGTGGCCCGAGAGCGCTGACAGCTTTTTTTGAGTCTTTGCCTCAAGGATTTCCAGCAGCAATGCTGATCGTCCAGCACATGCCCGAGGGCTTTACGAAGAACTTCGCTGATCGACTGAACGGATGCGGAACTTTGCCATGCCGAGAAGCGGCGCCTGGCGACCGCGTTACGCCGGGTCTCGCGCTCATGGCGCCAGGCGGCAAGCATATGATCGTCGGAATGAACGGTGAACTGAAGTTTACCGAGGACTCGCCAATGCACGGCGTTCGTCCTGCTGCCGACCTCATGTTCTTGAGCGGAGTCAAGGTTTATCAGAGCCGATGTATTGGCGTGGTGATGACAGGAATGGGCAAAGACGGCGCAGAAGGCGCGGTCCAAGTTCGCCATGCTGGCGGAGTTTGCTTTGGCGAATCAGAGGAGTCGTGCACGATCTACGGCATGCCCAAGATGGCCAAGCTTGCCGGGGGCATCGACGCAGAGTATCCGATTTCGGAAATCGCCCACGCTCTCGTGGCGGTCCTATCAGGGAGGTTAGCACGTGCTTCCTAACAACGACCAGTGGCAAGTCTTCTATCGAAACTTGAAAGGCAACACGGGCCTAGACCTGAACGCCTATAAGCAGGATCAGATGCAGCGCCGGATCATCAGCATGATCGACACCAAGGGGTTCAAGAGCCTTGAAGATTTCTGGGCATACCTTAAGGGCGACACCGAGCATGTCAAATGGTTCATGGACAAGCTGGCGATCAACGTATCCGAGCTGTTCAGGAATCCAGAAAAGTGGGTTGAACTCGAAAATAGAATCCTGCCGGAACTCGTGAAGCAGTCGAGCAGGCTGAAGATATGGAGCGCGGGCTGTAGCTTTGGCGCAGAAGCCCACACTCTGGCAATCATCCTCGACCGCAGTTTTTCGGGTTCGCATACTGTTGTGGGCACAGACATCGACCAAGCAGCCTTGGCTCAAGCTCGAGAAGGCAAGTTCATTGAGCCCGATATGAAGAATGTGGCTGCCGATGTCCGCAAGAACTATTTTACGAATGAAGGACCGAACTGGATAGCGAATCCGAAACTGAAACGGTTCTTGTCGTTCAAGACTGGAAACTTGCTTAGCGACACGTTTGAATCAGGTTTTGACCTAATTATCTGTCGCAATGTGGTGATCTACTTCACCGAGGAAGCCAAGAATATTCTATACGGAAAGTTTTTCCGGGCTCTGAAGCCCGGCGGATATCTATTCGTGGGAAGCACGGAGCGGATCGTCAACGGTCGAGAAATCGGCTTTGAGACGCCGCTTCCGTTCTACTACAAGAAACCAATGCAGGGAGAACATGTATGGCGAAACGCATCTTAATCACCGACGATGCTCTGTTTATGAGGGTTACGCTCAAGAACATCCTTACTCAGAATGGGTATGAGGTCGTCGGAGAAGCATCTAATGGAGTCGAGTCAGTAGCACTTTATAAGTCATTGAAACCCGACCTTGTCACCATGGACATAACCATGCCCGAAATGGACGGCATCGCGGCTTTGAAGGAAATCAAGGCTGTTGATCCAGGGGCGAATGTTGTTATGTGCACGGCTATGGGCCAGAAGAACATGGTTGTCGAAGCCATTCAGGCAGGAGCGAAGGACTTTATCGTCAAGCCTTTCCAGCCTGATCGAGTTCTCGAAGCCGTTCAGAAATTGCTAGCCGCGTAAAGCTAAGGAGAGCCTTCGTGAAAGTCGAATATGTAAGTCCGTTTGCAGAAGCGGCCGTCAATGTTATGCAGATGCTGCTCAACAAAACGCCAGAGCGCGGGAAGTTGAGCGCGCGCCCGCAGATATTTACATCGCAGCAAATCAACGTCGTGTGCGGCATAACCGGAGAGATTGCCGGATTGGTAATCTACGGAATGTCGATGGTAACCGCAGACCGCATTGCCTCAACAATGATCGGTGCGCCGGTGGTTACCTTCGATGGGCTTGCCGCAAGCGCAATCGCTGAGTTAGGCAACATGGTCAGCGGAAACGCTATGTCGTTGCTTTCCGGGCAGGGCTTCAAATGCGACATCACTCCGCCGACGATCATTCGCGGCACCAATGTCAAAATCTCAACTCTTAATGTTCCTGCATTGGTCATTCCCCTCAATATTGAGGAGATTGGACAGTTAGAGATAAACGTAAGCCTGGCTGAGAAACAGCAGCTTTCGGCAGCCTAGGGTAACTACTTCTGTACGATCCAGCCCTACTTGGACTGGATCGTATTGTATTGGAGCGAGTCGCCTACGTTCGTAGTCAGCAGCGTCTTGCCGTCCGCGGTTAAGCAAATCGGCGAGCCGACCATCGCTTGATCCTTCAAGACCGCGACTTGCTGGTAGTTGAAGGCATTCCATGCGCGTACAGTTCCGTCGACCGAACTGGTGATGACGTATTTTCCGTTCTGTGTGAACAAGACGTGAACCACCCAGTCGGTGTGGCCTTTCAGGCTGTTCAACCTCTGCTTGGTCTTTGTCGACCAGATTCCCACGGTTCCATCGCGTCCCGCTGAAGCGATGAGGGTTCCAGCCGGATTCATCGCTGCTTCCCATACTCCTTGTCCGCCGTGCCCGCCGAGCGCATACAGCGCTTGGCCGTCCGACTTCAGCGCCATCGCGCCTTTGCCAAGGGTTCCGCAAAGGATATTGTTGGTCTTGCCAACGAAGAGTCCGCCATAGAAGTTAGCGCCTTTTCCTAGAATCGACTTGGTCTTCTTGCCGTCGCTGAGCGTGTAGACGTTGATCACGTCATCCTTGCCAGTGCTGATCAGCATGGTGCTCGCCGAGTTGAAGCTCAGAGCCTGAATACCCTTAATGTGATCGCGGATAGTCCGAACCTTCTTACCGTTAGCGGCATTCCAGATGAAAACTCGAGCGCTTTCGTCGCCAGTCGCAAGCCACTTGCCGTCAGGACTCCAAGCGGCCGCGTAGGCTGGCGAAGGGTGGCCTTCCAGAGCGCGGACAGTCTGGTGCGTTTTCGTGTCAATGACTCGCACCGTGTTGTTTTCAAAACAAACGACGACCTTGCTTCCTGTGGGAGCAGGCGCCATAGCAATGGCCCGTTGTCCAACGGCAACAGAGGGAGCAGCAAAAGTGAACTTGGCTTGAGGAGCGACAACAAGCGCGACTGTAAGGGTGGTGAGCATTTTTGGGGAACCTTAACTGAAATGTTTTCCTATTCTGACGTATGCATACGCCTTCCGGCACGGCTAAGTTCCGTATAAATACTTGAAGAAGCCTATTGCTAACGTCCCTTTCTGAGTCGGCGGCTTATGACGTTAGGCGGCTCATGCTCGTTAGGCGGGCTCCTCACAGGTATAACCGAACTCTATGATGCACGGCCACTATGAAGAAAGCAAACCGACCAAAGTAAAGCCTCAAACGCTGAGGCGGGTCATGCACTCCTTCAAGCCATATACCGGCCAGGTCATCATGACCATCGCCACCGTCATCGTCGCGGTCCTTTTCGGCTTGTTGCCACCCTGGTTTCTGCAAATTATCATCGATAAGGGCATCCAGAAGAACAACCTGCACGTTACAGCACTATATTCGATCCTTACGATTGTCGCCACGATCATCGGCGCAGGACTGACGCTATTGTACGGCTATTGGAGCGTTCTGATCGGCCAGAAGATCATGCGCGACTTCCGCGACAAACTGTTTGACCACCTTCAAGGAATGTCTCTGCGGTTCTTCACCTCGACCAGAACCGGCGAGATCCAATCGCGCCTTATCTCGGACGTGGCAGGGGTTCAATCGGTCCTCAGCGACACCGTGACCAACGCTCTGTCGAATGCAGCGGTTGTCATAACGACACTCATCGCGATGTTCCTATTTGACTGGAGGCTGACGTTGCTGACATTGGCTGTCGTGCCGGTCTTTGCCCTAGCCGGCGGAAAGATGGGCACCGTTGCCCGCGATATCCGCAAAGGCACGATGGAGCAAACCGCCGAGCTGAACGCGCTGATGCAGGAAACGCTTTCCGTATCTGGCGTTTTGCTAACCAAGACGAGCGGACGGCGCGACCGTTTGATGGCCAAGTTCGCCAGCGAAAACTTCAAGCTCTCGGCTTGGCAGATCAAAGGCCAAGTCGTCATGTACCTGTTCTTCGGCCTGATGCGCATGATCTTCTCGCTGGTGCCCGCGCTGGTCTATTGGTTTGCCGGCTGGCTGATGTTTCACGGCGATAAAAACATCACACTCGGCGTTTTGGCGGCTTTTGTCGGGCTACAGGCTCGCATGTTCTTCCCGCTGACCGGCCTGATGAGCGTACAGGTTGAGGTGATGGGTTCGCTGGCTCTATTCGACCGCATCTTTGAATACCTCGACATGAAGCAAGACATCACCGACAAGGAAAACGCGGTTGATCTTGATAAAAACAACATACGAGGCGAAGTTGAGTTCAAGGATGTCTGCTTCCGCTATGAGCCTGGTTCCGAATCGCACACCCTTACGAATATCAACATGAAGGCAAAACCGGGCGAGTTGATTGCTCTGGTCGGTCCAAGCGGCGCAGGAAAGACGACATTAACCTACTTGATTCCTAGGCTCTATGACGCCGACGAGGGCTCGGTTCGAATCGATGGACATGATGTGAAAGATGTCACGCTGGCTTCGCTAAGCAACCTGATCGGCGCGGTCACTCAAGAGACCTATCTCGTACACACCACGATTCGCGAAAACCTTCAGATTGCGAAACCGGACGCGACCGAGGAGGAACTCATCGAAGCCTGCAAGGCGGCGGCCATCCACGAGCACATCGACGGCTTGCAAGATCGGTATGACACCGTGGTCGGCGAACGCGGCTACAAGCTCTCCGGCGGCGAAAAGCAGCGCATCGCCATTGCTCGCGCCATCCTTAAGAATCCACGCATCTTGATCCTTGACGAAGCAACGTCGGCTCTCGACACTCGCTCGGAGCGAATGATCCAGAACTCGCTGAGCAAACTGATGGTTGGCCGCACGACATTCGCGATCGCCCACAGGCTGTCAACGATTCTGGCGGCTGACCAGATCCTCGTCATGCAAGACGGCCATATTGTTGAAGCAGGCAGGCATGATGAACTGCTTGCACTAGACGGCCTCTATACGCGGCTCTATGAAGAACAATTTGTGCACGGACAGAGCGAGGATGGCGAACTAGTTGAGTCAGCGACCTAAGCCGGTATTATCTTCGTGATGGCTATCGCGGTTCGCGGCTGGAGTTCGCTTCGCACCTTTCTTGAGATGGTAAAGATCGAGCACTCGATCTTCGCTTTGCCGTTCGCGATGATCGGCATGATGTGGGGTGCAAACGGTTGGCCGGGATGGCCCAAGTTCCTTTGGATATTGGTCGCGATGGTGTCTTGCCGGTCTTCGGCGATGGCGTTCAACCGCATCCACGACCGGCATATCGATGCGCTGAATGACCGAACCAATATGCGCGCCTTGCCTGCCGGCACGTTGCTTCTCAGCCACGCGATGGCGTTCTTCTTGGTTTCTGTTGTCATCTTTTTATTCAGCGCATATATGCTGAATATGCTGGCATTCGCGCTGAGTCCAATAGCTCTTCTTGTGACGCTGGGTTATAGCACGACCAAGCGCTACACTCCTTTTTGCCATTTCATACTCGGTGCATCGCTTGGCATCGCTCCGGCGGCTGCTTGGATCGCGTCGACTGGCCGGCTGGATTTGCCCATCGGACCGATCTTCGGCGCGGTGATGTTCTGGACTGCCGGCTTCGACATCATCTACGCGCTTCAGGACGTCGAGTTCGACAAGTCGCAGAAGCTTCGATCGTTGCCGGAGACAGCTGGGGTTCCGCGCGCATTGCTGATCAGCCGTTTGTGCCACTGCTTTGCTGTTTCTTGTTTGATTTGGGGCGGCATCTGGGTCGGGGCAGGCGCTTTGTTCTTTGTCGGAGTCGGCGTTGCGGCCTTGCTCCTGATTTACGAGCAGAGCCTGGTCAAACCCAACGATCTCAGCCGCGTCAACATGGCGTTCTTCACGTTGAACGGCTTCGTATCCATCGGCGTGTTCGTGTTTGCTTTGGCCGACATGCTGGTTCGCAAGTAGCCGTGTGCTTGCTCCTCTATCCGGTCGATCCCTCGGCATCCCGAGCGGAGCGTTGATGCCGAGGGTTACAGCCTTAATGCACAAGATAATCGGATTACCGATGGTAGATGAGGTCCAAGCGGCAGGATAGAAGCTAACTCTTAAGCTCGCGAGTATGCTCGCCCTCCAACCAAGGCGTACATTTGACCCCAATAGTCAATAGTAAATCGTCAATCGTCAATGGTTCAAGCTCGCGAGTACGCTCGCCCTCCAGCCGTGACTCCTCATCTAATGCCTTTATGGCTTCTTTGAAACCGGTACAACCAGTTCGTAGATATGACCTTTCGCCCAGGCTCGCACAGCCACAGTGCCTTCCTTGAGGCCGTGTAGCAATCCGCCTTGATCGATCCAGCCGGTTCCCTGCGCCGACCACAGTATCTCCGCGTGCGGAATCTTCTGTCTATTCGCATCCCAAAGAGTGATCTGCGTGTTGCCACCTTCGACAAGGTTTCCTGCAGCCGACAACGTCAATTGAGCCTGTTCATCGGCGGGTCTGACCCCGTTGAAGAGAATCATGTTGGCAACGGGTCTTTCCTTGCCATCGCTTGGTTTGTTCAGAGTCAAACCGAACAGGTTGATGGCTGAGCTGCCTCCGCCATCTAGGTTGATCGCATCGATGCAGCCAAGCCGCTTCAAGATGATCGCCATCTCGGGCAATGTCGCGCCGTCGCTGAACTTCTGTCTGCCATCAACAACGACATACCAGACATCACCCGCGAGCGTCCGGCCGACGGCGGTTCTCGGATGGCGTTTGTTGACGTGGCTGTCGCCGAAATCCTGCGCTTTGCCATCGATGTTGATCTCGCCATATCGGATGAGGTCAGGTCCTCCGCCGATCGCCCATTTACGACGAGTCCAATCGAAGCCGTTGACGGCGATCTTGACCGTCACTTTGTCGCCAGGAACAAGAGCGCGCAGGAGGTCCGCTTTCAGCCCATTCGTGACAAGTACCGCGTTTCCTGCGGCAACCGGCAAACTCTCAGTGTCGCTATAAAGGCAAACGAACTCGCCCGTCGCCTCTGTCTGCGGGGACCACTTCGTGTCTGCGAACTTGAACACAGCTGATACGCCTTTGCCTTTGAGCTGGGCCAGTCCTACTGACGGCGTGTTCAAAACCGTTTCGCCCGGGCCGCAAGGCGCGTTGATTTCGCCAATATCAAGCACCTGGCCATTGGGCAATGTAGCGGATGCCTTCCAAGTGGCTTTCCCGAACGTAGCGCCATGGTCTCCCCAAGCGATGACTGACCGCATAGGATTCGGCTCACTGAGCAACTCGCCATCCCTTACCATCAGCCCAAGCGGGTCGCCGGTGAACGGGAAATAATCGGAGTTGATGCCGCCGAGAGCTTGGTGAAAAGCAACCGCCTCACTAACCGTACCTCTGCCTTTGGTTGGCGTGTCGGCCAAGATCACCGCATTTGGGATAGAAGAGGAAGCCTTGACGCTGCCGGATGCCTCGCTGAACCGGACTGCATAGACGATGCGCGGAATGCTCTGGTCGACTTCGACGCGCAAAGTGATGCCCGGCTGGAAGTACTTCTCCCAGACTTGGCCGAGACTGAGGCAACAAAGGAAAAACGCGAGGAGAACGGTTTTGAATCGCATGGTCGTGAGTTGGGATAAGTCTACCGGCTTGGCAGACGATTTCACCTGTACCGTGTGATGGCCGGAACCGCCGGAATAGAAGCTCGTGACGGCGAATCGGAGTTCGGTAACTGGGATCGCTGGCTTCCAGCCGGCATCATCAAGATGCTAAGTCCTTTCCATATAGGTAATATTCCTAAATGGCAGATGACCCAAGTTTTGAGCCAAAGGGCTGGTACTCCCGAGGCTATCTGCCGCACTTTGATGCTCCCGGCCTGACTCAGTTCATCACGTTCAGGCTAGAAGATGCCTGCCCTAAGGAACTACAATACCGTTGGCTGTCTGAGCTTGCGGGAATGAGTCCGTCAGAGCAAAAGAAGGAAACGTCGATACGGCTGATGGCCCAACTCGATAAAGGAGCTGGGAGTTGCGCTCTACGCATCCCTAAGGTCGCCAGGATAGTAGAAGATGCCCTTCTGCACTTTGACGGCGAGCGCTACCGACTACTGTCATGGGTAGTCATGCCGAACCATGTCCATTTGCTCATTGAAGTTCCAGACAGCCAGCATATCCAAGACATCGTCCATAGCTGGAAATCGTTTACTGCGATTCAAATCAACAGGTTGCTGAGAAGAGAAGGCGCACTATGGCACCGGGAATTCTATGATCGGTACATCAGAGACCTAGACCACTTTAGGCGAGCTAAAGCTTATATTGAGGCGAATCCTGTTAAGGCGCATTTATGCTGCGAGCCTTGCGGTTGGAGATGGTCCAGTGCATATCGGAATGGGACTGAGGCATCTAGATGATGCCGGCTGGAAGCCAGCGATCCCAGTTACCGAACTACTATTTCTCGCCTTCTGCTTCAACGGTAAGCGCGAAGAGAAGATGCCGGCTGGAAGCCGGCGGTCCCAGTTACCGAACTACTAGTTCTCGCCAGTTCACTAATCCGAACCAATCCTTGCCAATCCCCACTAGTCCTAACAAAGCAAAAAGCTATGCACGGCTTTCGCAAGGCCATGCATAGCTATCATTACGCGATATAGAAAAGCCTACTCGGCCGGGGCGATTACCACGCGGCGGTTGGGCTCTTCGCCTTCACTGTAGGTCACTACGCCCTCAATTCCGTCAAGGGCCTTGTGCACGATGCGGCGCTCGAAAGCGGGCAGAGCGTCAAGGACGGCCTCTTCGCCGCGCTTCTTCACTTGCTCGGCGATCTTCAGCGAGAGGTTCTTCAGAGTCTCTTCTCGGCGCTGACGGTAGTTGTTGCCGTCAACGGTGGCTCGAACGCCCTTCGTGAACTTGCGCGAACCAATGATGTTTACCAAGTATTGAAGCGCGTTGATGACCTCGCCGTGCTTGCCAACAAGGAATGCGACGTCTTTACCGTCAATATCGAGGTTGACATAGCGGCCGTTGAGCGATCCGCACGTCACCTGGACTTCGAGCTCAGCGTCGTCCAGCAAACCGCGCAGCAAACCGGCGAACTGCTCAGCATCTTCTTGCGAAGCAACGACCTGCTCGACTTCGGCTGACTCTTCTTCGACGTCTGGCACAATTTCTTCAACAACATCGGCAACAGTCGCAGGAACTTCGGCGACGGGCTCTGCCTCAACAACTGCCACGGGCGCCTCGGCAACCGGCTCCTCAACCACAGGATCCACGATTGGTTCCGGCTCTTCAACGACCTCGGCTCGAACGCGGTATACCGTCTTTCCGAAAAGCCCCTTGGTCTCTTCCAGAACGGTCACATTCAAAGCATCAATACCGACTCCAAGCTCAGCGGCAGCGTTTGCCGTTGCCTCTTTGAGCGAATTACCTGTTACTTCAACTGATTTCATGGTCAACCTTCTCTCTCTTTACTTTTTCCTTTTGGGTCGATGCACCTTGGGAGCCCCGGTGCTGCCGAAGCGCGTGCCGTGCTTAGGTTCGGTGGGGAAGACCCCTCCTCCAGGAGCGTTGACTTTGACTAAGGGGGGCGGTGGCTTGCGGTAAGCCCTTAGAGATTGAGCCGTGGCCAGGATGTTAAGGAAAATCCAATAGAGCACGAACGCGCTGGGGATCGGCCAGAAGAACATCATGATGCCGAACATAACCGACATGCTGAGTCCCATCATGCGTTGCTGCTTTGCGTTGGCGGGGTCCGATATGGGTTGCAGATAAGTCGTGACCACCATCGATACCGCGTAGATTACGATAAGCGGATAATCTCTTTCGCCCAGGTTCCTCGCAATGATTCCCATGAACTGGTCGGAAAGACCGGAGCCGATCCACAGGAATGTGCCTTTTTCAAACTCAAAACGGTAGTGCAACATGCAGCCGTAAATCAAGAAGAAGAACGGCATCTGAATGACCACCGGAAGGCATCCCGACATCGGGTTGATGCCGTACTCCTTATAAAGCGCCATCGTCCGCTGATTCAGTTCGACGCCTTCGTACTTGTCGCGAATCTCCTTCATCAAAGGCTGGAGCTGCGACATCTGTCTGCCCCAATGAAGCTGTTTCTCGTAGAGCTTGTAGACGGTGGCTCGGACAAAGACGGCCATCAGCAGGGCGGCAAACCAATAGCTAAACCAAGGCATCGAACCGGTCATTCGAACCAGGAAGTCGACTAGCTGGTAACCTGGGAAAAAGCCCCAAACCGGCGTCTCCTTGCCCATCGTGCTCGAAAACTTGGTGACTTCATTGAGCAAATCCTTTGGTGTATAGGAATCTTTGGGGGCGTATTTGTCTGGAAATACATTGAAAGGCTCGTTCCAGATTGCATCTTTTATATGCTTCTTTTCTAGGCCTTTAAGGTTAGTGTAGGCCGTAGTAATAATGTTGTATCCGGACGAGTCATTTAGTTTCTTAGCCGCCTTGAACTCGGTGTGGGCTACCAGCACTTCCGCTTCCATCACCTTCTTTTGGTAATCGGCTTCGGTCAGCTTCTTGGCATCTTTCTCGGCATTCAAAGCGCTAACGTAGGCGTTCTTAGCTTCTAAAATCGATCCGTTCTTCGGCTGTTCCGGAACGTTGGTGCATTTCACCATTTGTTCGTAAAGCTCTTTTGAGGACTTTGCTGGACCCTTGTTCGGGTTCATCCCGTCGCTGATGATTTTGAAACCGAAAAACAGAACGGCTACGAGAAGCAGCGTCTGCATGAAGTTTTGTTTTGGCGGTTGTTTGCTCATGGAAGTCGATTACGGTACGGGATCGTGGCCTCCCGGATGGAAAGGGTTGCATCTGCAGATGCGCTTGATTCCCATCCAAGAGCCCTTCATCAGCCCGTATTTCTCAATGGCTTGCAGCGTATAGTTCGAACAGCTTGGCGTGAACCGGCAGACCGGCGGCTTCCATTTGGTGCCTACTTGGTAGCATCTGATGAGAAACACTCCGATTCGCTTGCCCATCGCCCATTCGATTTATCAATCAGCTCAGCCGCTTCGCATAGGAGTTGCGGGAAGTTTGCAGATGCGGCCCTGAGGTTGACGATAAAAACGTAATCTAGCTGGTTGTTTATCAGATCCCGTTGGATCCGAACACACTCTCTTAAACGGCGCTTGGCGCGTGTTCGTTGCGGCTTGGCCCCAATTTGCTTTGAGGTTGCGATCCCAATTAGCCCTTTGCCAGGCAATGATGCGATTCGGATATAAGTTCCAGAAACTCGCTTGCCTTCGGAAAAGATCGCCTCGAAACGTTGCTTGTTGGGTCCGTTCGCCGCCGTCTCCTTTAGTGGGTAACTCTCTCTCGGCCCTTCGCTCGGCGCCGCTTGATCACATTGCGGCCGTCGGTCGTGCGCATGCGAACGCGGAAACCGTGGGTCTTGCTCTTGTGGCGGTTATTGGGTTGGTAAGTCCTCTTCATTTATACTCTGGTCCTTTGAACGCACAATTATACCTTGTGAAGCATTTGCTTGCCAAGGACGGGGAGTTAAGAAATGAATCGGTTCCTCTTCGTGATTAAGCAGAACCGTAGCCGCGGGATGCCTTGTCCCCGCGCCTGCCTGTCGACCTATTTAGGTTCAATCTAGGCGGTTCCATTTGCCACCAGCGTCCGGCGATACCTAGGCGCATCTCCCAATAGCACAATGCAACAACTTCCCCTCGCTAATTGATGGGCTTCCAGCCCAAAGGCGGCAGATCATAAAACCAAAAGCTCGCGAGTACACTCGCCCTCCAACCCAACTCCAGTTTCGCGCCATTTACCTCTGATCTCGAATATAACCGTGGTATTGAAGGTTACACGAAACCCTAGGTGTCTTACATCTTACGCCTTACGTCTCACGTCCACACTGACCTTCCACTCTCTCTTGCTTCCCCGCTTCAACGAGAATGCCTTCTCGACCTGTTTCCCGCCGACTTCCACCACGACTGCATAGTCTCCCAAGAACCCCCGTAGCTTACAGACTCCAGAGGCATCGGTCGTCAACGACTCGCGCGTCATCCAATCGGTTCTAATCAGCTTCACCAAACGATCATACGCGGGCTTCGCCGAGTAGTCAGCCCGGATCAATCCTGCAGGCGCGCCTTGCCAAGCTCCGTCCATCAGGTCCCACCAAGTAATGGCTTCGACAGCAGGATGCGAGAACAGCACAGAATAGAACTTCGGAACAAACTCGGCTTGCCTGGCTTCGCCTTCAGGGGTTGTTGGCCAGGGAAGCTTTCTCATCCAGCCGAACTCCCCAGAAACCGAAGTTGCCTCCGTCCAGTGCAGCGGCTTGCCGAACATGGCGTAATCCTCGCAAATCTGCCAGACTCGCTTTAGGTCCCAGTCGCCGCCGTGCATGTGAGATTGAATTCCCAGTACGTTGACTGGCTTCTTTGCCTTGATCAACTCACCTGCCAGCTTCAAATAGCTTTCAGAAAGGTTGAAGTCGTTATATAGCAGCGCCGCCCTCTTGTTTGCGGCATGCGCCCAATCAACCGTCTGGGCGACTACCGGCTCAACTCCGTCGCGCTTGATCCAGTTCCCTACGCCGTTATCGAACTTCGACGAAACTGTCGCCTCGTTGATGACATCCCAAATGTCGACCAGACCTTTGAACTTGGGCACAATATCCTCGATTCGCTTCTTCAGAAGAGCCGACGCCTGGTCCGGATCTTTCGGAGCCCACCGAGGATAAACCTCATGCCAAACCAGTGGGTGCCCCTTGACTATGATGCCATGCGCCTTAAGCCACTCGGCCTGCTTTCTGAGGTTGGTTTCGTTCGTTTGGCCTTCTTTAGGCTCATAAGAGCCCCAATAAAACGCAAGCGTAGCGTAGTTAAAGAGGACTGTGAACCGTTTTTGATAAAGGGCTTCGCGCTCAGGCTCTCGGTGACCTAACAAGCCGAAAGCATTGCAACCGAACAGGAACGCCTGCTCGGTCTGAACGACGGTTACCTTTGCATCCTTGACCGGCGCGCCGTTCTTGTCGACGACCCTGACTACGGCATCGGCTTTCCGATAAAGGTCGATGCGGGAGTCAATAGCTTTTTGAGAGAGCGGATCATCGCCTCCGCTAAGAGCAAGACCAAGCAACATAAAAGCCACCATGGTTCCATTATCCCTCCAATCCGTTGGTTCTGAGCACCTGCCGGTATACTATCCGCGTCTGGTGCGGGCCAACGGCGGCGATGCAGCCATTCGTGGGGGACCTCCAGCACCTTAACGATATCGCGCCATGAAATTCTCTTCTCGATTCCTCTTTGTCGTTTTAATCCTTATAGCAGCTATTTGCGCCTTTGCCCAGCCGAAATCGGACAAGGTCAAGTGGTCCGCGCGGATCGAACCTGCCGATGTTCGAGCTGGCGAATCAACCCAGATCCTCTTAACCGCTGAGATCAAAGAAGGCTGGCATATCTACGCTCTCAAACAGCCGGAAGGACCAGTTTCCACTGCGTTCGCCTTGGCTGATAATCCCAAGGTTAAGGCAAACGGCGAAGCCATCGAGCCGAAGCCGACCGTAAAGTTCGATCGGGGATTCCAAAAAGACATCGGCACTCACGAAGGCCCTGTGACTTTTGCGTTGCCGGTTGTTCTCTCAAAAGACGCCAACGGAACCATCAAAGCGACGGTCACTGCGACTTCTCAAGCTTGCGACAGCAGCAGCTGCGACATACCGAGCAGCGTCGAAGTCCCAATCGAAATAGCCGTTCAGCCGGGCGAAGCGAGATTAGGACGCGTTGAACCGATCCTCGGAAAACCGGACCAGCCGGAAGGTCATCCGGGGCCCTCTAAGCCAGAAACGTCGAACAAGACCGAGACCAAGGACGCAGTTGCTGATGAGATAGCGAACGCTCAAAAGGCCGGGCTACTTCCCTATTTCTGGCTGTCCTTCGTTTTCGGCTTACTTGCTCTCTTAACCCCTTGCGTATGGCCGATGGTGCCGATCACCGTCAGCTTCTTCTCAAAAAGGACGGGCGACGGCCAGAAGAAGAACATCGGCGGAGCGCTCGCCTATTGTCTTGGCATCGTCGGCACATTCACGCTTCTCGGCTTGGTTGTCACCTTGATCTTCGGCGCATCTGGCGTCCAGCAGCTCGCAGCGAACCGTTGGGTGAACCTTGGCCTAGCAGCGCTTTTTATCATTCTTGCTTTGAGCCTGTTCGGCCTGTTTGAGTTCGCACTTCCTGCGTCTTGGACCACCAAACTGCAGCGAGGATCGACAAAAGGCGGCTGGATTGGACCGGTTCTGATGGGCCTCACCTTCAGCTTAACGACCTTCACCTGCACGGTGCCGTTCGTCGGGACGATTTTGGTAAGCGCAACCAAAGGCGACCTGTTCTATCCTATCGTCGGCATGATCGGATTCAGCTTGGCGTTCGCTATTCCATTCTTCTTTTTGGCGCTGTTCCCGCAGTTCCTCGCTAAGCTTCCCCGCTCAGGCTCTTGGCTGGCGGCTGTGAAGGCCTACATGGGCTTCTTCGAGATTGCCGCCGCGTTGAAGTTCCTGTCGAACGCCGAATTGGTTTGGGGCTTAGGTCTCCTGACGAGGAACGTCTTCCTGATCTCATGGTTCGTGATCTATTCGGCGGCAGCGCTCTATCTTTTCGGTTTCATCCGGTTCGGCCCCGATGCCAACGACCTAAAGATTGGTCCTTTCCGGGTATTTGTCGGCTACTTGACGACCTTGCTCGCTGGCTACTGTCTTGCTGCTGTGTATGGTGCATCGATGGGCCAAGCCAGCGGCTTCCTTCCGCCAGATCCGTATCCTGGAACGGCTTCGACGCAAATATCAAACAACTCTGAGAAGCTGGTTTGGCAAACGAGCTTGGACAGAGCTGTTGAGCTGGCCAAGACAGGCAATAAGCTTATATTCGTTAACTTCACCGGATATACTTGCACGAATTGTCGCGTCATGGAAGGCGAGTTCTTCCCTAAGCCCGAGATCAAAGTGCGCATTAACAAGATGGTTCCGCTTGAGCTCTACACAGACAACGGCTCGGCTGAGAACAACGCCAACGCAGCTTTGCGCGAGAAACTGACCGGAGTCTCGACGAACCCAACCTACGTCGTGATGACATCCGATCAAAAGGTCGTTAAGGTCTTCCAAGGTCTTGCTCGGTCGGAGAAGGAGTTTGTTGAATTCTTGGACGAATCCGCCAAATCTCAATAGTAAGAAGTTTTAAACTACTTTTTACCATAGGTGGGAACTGGCGAGTATCGAGGTCGCGTAGACCATACGAATGCCTGTGGCAACAAAGATCGCAGGTTTAGAATAGCCGAACGAATAAACGCAAACTCGATACTGGGCACACTGAACCGACCAGTCAGTGTGCTCTTTTTTGTGTCCGAGCCTAAGCTATAGCAGTAAACTGGCTCAATGGTCGTTCTTTGCGTTTGGCTAGCCGCTTCGCTCGGTATGTCTCCCGCTGCAAAGGACCAAAAGGCTGCTCCTATGTTCGATGCTAGGTTTGAAAGACGGCAAGGCGCATTGTGCCGAGGTTTCCGCGACAAGAAAGAGATGTCGCTGGTGTTCACAGGCGGCGAGTACGGCGAAGGACTCGAGCACATCCTGGATGAGCTCAAAAGGCGCAAGATCAAAGGCGCGTTCTTCTTCACCGGCGATTTCTTCGAGATCAAGACGCACCAGCCGCTCATTAAACGTTTGGTTAAAGAAGGCCACTACCTCGGGCCGCACAGCGACAAGCACCTTTTACTGGCCGATTGGGAGCATGAAAAGACGCTCGTGACGCGCGAGGAGTTAGAAGCAGATCTGAAGAAGAACATCGACAGGTGCGTCTTCTTCGGATTTCCGCGAAAGGACATCCGGTACTGGATACCGCCCTATGAGCACACGAGCCTCGAGGTTTGCAGCTGGAGCAGCGCCATGGGCATGACGATGATCAATTTCACGCACGGCACGCTGAGCTTTACCGACTATGCTCCTGAGGATGACCGCGCTTTTCGTCCGTCATCAGCGATTCTGCAAAGCATCAAGGACTATCCAGCAAAGGACAAGGATGGTCTCAACGGCTTTGTGTTACTGCTCCACGCCGGATCGGGCACACGCGTTGATAAGATGCACAAGCACTTCGCGGGGGTGCTGGATTTCCTAACGGCGGGCGGCTATTCTTTCGTCCGAGTCGACAAGCTGTTCGACAAGGGCATCCTTAAACAACAAAACGGTCCTGCCGAATGAACGGGCAGGACCGAGTCTTTCTCACCTTTCTAAGGGGTGTTATTTCTTTCGTCGTCGTGCTACGAGTGCGCCGAGGCCGGTTACCAGACCGATGAGGGTCATGGGCTCGGGAACAGGGTTCGAGGTCACCTTCACGTTGTCATAGTAGCCATTGAGGTTTGCTGAGCTCAGTCTTGAACCAAGAACGACGGTGTCAAGCGAGTTAGTGTTACCTCGCGCAAGCGACGTTGCCAGACCTGCTACGCCGTTCACATAGAATTGAACGGTGTTGGCTAGGATCTCAATTTTGAACTGAGTCCATTCATTTGTTCGAGTGCCTGCTTGGTCAAGTTGGAACCAACCGCCGTTGGCATAGCCGCTGAAAGCTGCTCTTACCTGCCACTTGGTGGTATCCGACGCTGTGCTGACTCCACCCGCTGCATCTATCTTGTTTGTTGCTCCATTATAAGCACCAATAGCGAATAGCTGATCCAGAGTGCCGCCTACCAAGTTGTCGGTGTTGTACGACCGGATTTCCATATACTGACGGTTATTCGAACTAGTCCCACCTAGCTTCATGTAGAACTCAAGAACGACCGGCTCACTGCCAACTATTGGAGCAATGGTTTTGTATCTGCCGTTTACAACTCCAGCTGTTGTGGAACCGGACATCTGCGCCGCATATGTTCCAGCATAGACAGGAGTAGTAACAATGGTGCCGGGATCTGAACCTGATCCAGTAATTCCCGTCCACTTCGAAAAGTCGCCGGTCTCGAAGTCATCTTCAAACACCACGACGGCCTGGCTTGCAACGGCGCAACCAAGAGCAACTGACGCCAAGAGTAGTTTTTTCATATTCCTCTCCAAAAATAAAAACCGATAATGGCTGATGCGCGCACGCACAGCCGGATGGAATTTCCTTACCTATATGATCCCTCATTTCGGCAAAGATTGCGAACCAAAAACACCAAAAGCTGGCAATATTACGTGTGTTTTTTTTATGGCGGCTCGAAGCAACGGGACCAAGAGTCCAGCAAAGCCAAAATCTGAATCAGTCCTTGCTAATCCCGCCAGGTTCCCCTGAACCAAGGGTATCATTCAAAATCGGTTGAAGGGATCGAATGCACACCGAAGATGCCGCCGCGATAAAACCTGCTTCCGGACCTGCTGTGTCCGCTCCAGTCGTGGTTGACTCCCTTATTGAAGAGATCTCCGAGATCAAAGCTCCCGAGGAATTGCCTGAACCTATGCCTAGCGGAAACCCAGATTTTGACCTTATCGTCATCGGCGCCGGCCCCGGCGGATATGTTGCTGCCATTCGAGCAGCCCAGCTTGGCGCAAAAGTCGCCTGCGTCGAGAAAGAATATCTCGGCGGCACCTGCCTGAACTGGGGTTGCATCCCAAGCAAAGCACTGATCGCTCCGGTCGAGAGGCTGCACCACATCAAGACCGCAGCGGCCATGGGCATCGAAGTGACAGGCGAAGTCAAACTCGACTTCGACAAATACACCGCGCGTAAAGACAAGATCGTGACGACCCTGCGCGGCGGCGTCGGCATGCTGTTCAAGAAGAACGGCGTGGCGCACATCGAAGGCTTCGCTTCGTTCGTCGATGCCAACACGATATCTGTAGAGAAAGACGGAAAGACCCAGACGCTGTCCGCCAAGAACTTCCTTCTGGCGATGGGTTCGTCGGTTATCCGCTTGAACATCCCCGGACTCGAAGGCGGCCGCGACGAAGGCGTTTGGACTTCGGACGACGCCGTCAATGCGCCGTTCATCCCCGAGAGCATGCTGGTTCTTGGCGGCGGCGCAGTCGGTTGCGAGTTCAGCTATGTTTTCAACGGCCTCGGCTCGAAGATCACCTTGGTCGAGCTTCTTCCTTCGCTGATCCCAACGATGGACGCCGACTTGGGCGCAGAGCTCGGACGCGCAATGGGCAAGCAAGGCATCAAGGTGAAGACCGCAGCCGGCCTGGAGAAGTGCGAGAAGACCGACAAAGGCTGGAAGTGCTTTGTCAAGCAAAATGACAAGATCGAGGAGATCGAAGTCCAAGTCATTCTTCTCGGCGTCGGACGCAAAGCCAATACCGATGGTATGAACCTGGAGAAGATCGGCGTTAAGCTGCACAAGCGCGGCGTCGAGGTCGTGGATGACACGCTCAAGACCCATGTTCCCAATATCTACGCGATCGGCGACGTGACGGGCCGCATCCAACTCGCCCACGTGGCCTCTTCAGAGGGCATCGTTGCCGTGACGAACGCGATCACCGGCGCTACGAAGAAGATGGACTACAAGGCCGTTCCGTTCTGCGTTTACACCGTTCCCGAGGTTTCGGCTGTCGGTTTGACCGAGCAGCAAGCCAAGGACCAAGGCTACGATGTGACGATCGGCAAGTTCAATTTCCGCGTGCTAGGCAAAGCCATGGCTTCGGGCGAAATCGATGGCTTCGTGAAGATTGTCGCCGAGAAGAAGTACGGCGAGGTGCTGGGCGTCCACATGATCGGCGCTCATGTCACCGACATGATCCACGAAGGCGTTGTTGCGCTTAAGCTTGAAGCGACGCTCGACTACATGGTCGACTGCATCCACGCCCACCCGACGATGTCGGAAGCCGTGCTGGAAGCATTCGAGGACGCCCTCGGTCACGCGATCCACAAGGCTTAAGGGTTTATTCTATGTCCGTTCTTTGGAGCAACATTATCGGCTATGCCATGGTGTTGCTCCTTGCTTTTGGGTTTGTTTGCATCGCATGGGGCTACGCCATCGCCTGGAAAGACTATTTTGCCAGGTTCCCACGCAAAGAAGCATTGAAGAGGATGCGGCTCAGCGCTCAAATTCCAGTTGATAGACCGAAAAAAGCGATTAAGCTTGTTTCTGTTGGGGCATCCAACTGCTTACTCGTGATAGTAGCCTTCGGATTAATGGTTGTCTTTGCACCGAGTCCGTGCCGCTGATCGACGGTCGAGCCCGACTTCAATACGCATCTGCACCGAAGCCTAACTTCGAGGGTACTCTCGATCCCTAGTGTGCAACTTCTGCGTTAAGCACGGCGACGGCAAGCGATGGTATGCCAACGCCGTAAATTATGCGATGGACCTTGAGTCCGACCTTGAGCGCCGCGGCTACATGGTCGAGTTCATGAAGAGCTTTGAAAAGTACCGCAAGACGATCAACGTCGGTCTTCGTGCGCTCCGTTACGCTCCGGTTCCCCTGCAAGACGGCATCAAAAAGAAGATGACCGACTCGTTCGAGGAGAACCACTTCGGACAGCCTGTGCCCCTCGAGGACTGCGCTCGCATCTTCGACATTGCCACCAACATCACGCGTTTGCCCTGCGTCTGCCGCGGCGCGAAACAGAAGGGATCAAATGCCGAATCGTGCTGCATCATGGTCACAGTCAAGCCGCACGACGGCATATTGGCCGAGGGATTCAGCGACTATGAGGGTGGCCCTGATGCGGAAGGTTTTGAGAAGCTGACCAAAGAGCAGGCGATGGCTTATCTGCGAGCAACGGAAGATCGCGGACTTTGCCACACCATTTGGACTTTCAAAACGCCTTTCATCGCGGCGATATGCAACTGCGATTTGCCAAGCGGCTGCCTGGCGATGCGCTTGCAGATGGAGGGAGGCGTTCGGATAATGTGGAAAGGCGAGGACGTGGCTCGCGTCGATCCTTCGCTATGCACCAACTGCCAGAAGTGTGTGAAGAACTGCCCGTTCAATGCGATCTCGGTCACAGGGCGGCAGGTCTGCTTGGACCGTCTTTCGTGCTGGGGGTGTGGCACTTGCCGTTCGGCATGCCCAAAGGATGCGATTTCGCTGGAACCCAGAGGCGACACATCTGACGTGGCGATCGTGTGGTGAGAAATCTGTCCGACGGGCCAACCATGTGTGGTCCGTCGGACATGATGATTCTAGCTCAGTAGCTCGTTGATCTTCTTGACGACCGCAAACGCATCGGCAACGTAAAGCACGTCGGCCTTGCCTTGCGCCCATCCGCAGTTCGGGTCAAGATTCACTGCACGGCGTTCGTTGATGAATCGCCAGCCGACGACATGCGGCTCTTCGCCGTGGCAACACGTGGCCAAGCCTTTCGGATGCCGTGGACTTGCGCCGGTTTGTCCGACCTGGTTGAGGTGGGTGAGGTATGAGATAATCTCGCCTTCGCCCTTCTGGTCAACCAGCGACTTGCTTGATCCGAGCGATGCTTTTGTCTTGCCAAGCAGTCCGCGGATCAGTTCTTCAGCGTCCTTCACATGAGGCTGGCCGTCGCTCTGCTTCTTGGTCCAGCCGGCGCCAGCTACGAACAGGAGCGAGGCGTCGGGTCGAATCGTCTGCTCGCCAGCCATCGCGGCTTCTTCACGAAGCGTTTGAGTTCTTTTTGACACTGAGATGGCAACCGTTTCAACCGAAGCTGAACCGGGAGCACCTTCGTAGGCCGCGTAGTTGCCGCCGTCGATCGTAAGCAGCCAAGGCCGGGCTTCGCGCGAAATCGTGGCGATCATGCGCTGACGGTAATACCATCGCTTGATCTGCACCTTACCGCCTTCAACTCCGACCGACGATACGCGGGTGTCGATCTTGCCGCCGACGCGGATCGTCACGCCGGGAAGGGCGCGGGCGATGCGCGAAGTGTTCGGGGCGATGACGACTGTCGCGCCGGATTGCTTGATCAGGGCTTCGCAAGCCGCCGCATCGGTCGAATAGACCGGATCTTCAACGCCATTCACGGCCAGGAACTTCGCAGCTCCGCAACCTGCAACAGCATTGGTAGCCGCAGAGCAATCCCCGCCGAACAAGCCAACTGTCAGCGATCCGCCAATAGCTTGAGCCGCTGCCAGGGCTTCGAGAGCGATCTTTGAGAGGCTGCCGTCAGCCTCGACATGGGTTAGAAATAAAACGTTCTCCATGGCTACTCCTTGATCCACTCCACGATTTCCTGGGCGATTTCGTCAACCGACTTGTCCTTCACGATGCGCGTGTCGCGGCGCTGCTGAGGCACTTCGACGCTGGCGAATGCAGCGGCTCCGGTCACTTGCGCCGGCTGAGCCTTCATCAGGGCCGGCATGATGGTTCGCATGTTGACCATGCCCACCTGCGGGTTGTTCGGGGGCTCGGGGAGGTTGCCGGTTGCCCAAGCGAGAACGGCAGGAGCGCCTTCGCACTTGCTGACCAAATACTTCGCACCCTCGACGCGCTCCTTAATCTCGAAGCTGCCGTCGTCCGCGACTTTGATCTCGTCAACGCCGACGAATTGGTCGCCGATGCCGAGGATCTCGCCGACCATCTGCATGGTAGCGCCTGCGTCGCGCGAGGCCGAGGAGCATCCGCCGAAGACCAATAGCTTCGACTTGTCCAGACCGGGAATGCCGTCAATAGCTTTGGCAAGAGCCTGGGCCGTCTCAGCCGAATCGGTGAAGCCGCTGGCGCTGCCGTCAACCGGAATCAGTTCGAACGGAGCCTTCTGCGCGATGGTCATCATCAGCTGTTGAAGCTTCTGCTTCGGACCGAGGCTGACGAGCCAGACCTTCGTGTCGGGGAGGTTTTTGGCGAGGTTGGCGGCTTCGAAGAGCGCGTGGCCTGCCCAAGGGTCGAGAACGGAGGGAAGCATCATTTCGTTCTTCAGGCCCGGTCCCTGCGGCCCCATCAAGGGCTCAAGGGTTTGAAGCGGGTCCGGAACAAGGCTTCCGCAGACAACAATGTGAAATCCTGCACTCATAGTCTTGTCTGCGTATTCTACTAGGTCCGGGCTTTTCTTGGCACGGATGGGGGAATTGAGGGCAATGGGTATAGGGTTTAGGGTTCAGTTCACCTCAAAGATGCCTGCCAGTTCTGACTGGTCACAAGTGTCCGACGAGTCGGCAAGATCGAGAATCCGGTGAACGAACCCAATCTTACGGCGATAGTATTGCTGAGTGCTCAGTCCGTGCCCGTCCTCTTTCAACTTCTCGTAGGCTTTCAGAGCTTCCGAGTGCTTTCGTAAATAAGCTTCAAACTTAAGGCAGTTTGACCAGCCGTCCAAATCTGCGTTGATCAAGAAAACATCAATGCGCTTCCCTTCAACTTCTGTCCGAAACCGCGCCCGTTCAAGGCCGTAATGGCTTCTCGGTTCGCCGAAAACCTGCGATAACTTCTCGATGAACACGTTGAACCGATCTTCCGGAACAGGAACATAGATATCAATCTCATCCTGTCCCGATATACCAAGGCTGGTCGCGCCATGGTGCTCAACTATCGTTTGTTGCCCGAGCCGCTCATGGATCAACTCTCGTACCTGTTCAAACTTGGCCTGAGCCGTTGGGTCGAACGGCTTGATGACGACATGATCGGAATCTCTGAGGTGTGCCAGCCAGGCTTCTTGAGAGGGAGTAACTTCGCGGGGCTTCATACAAATAGGCTACCTGTCAGACAAGATAGCTGAACCCCATACCCCATACCCCTTACCCCTTCTCGACCTACTCCTCCGCCAAAAAGTACCGCCCCTTCTGCTTCCCTTCGACGCGCGTCTCGCCGTCTTCCATGCACAGCCGGATCGGCGCAACGCCTGCCTCTTCCTGCACATACTCGGCTAACTCATAAGAGTGCGTCGTGATCCAGATCTGCGAAGTCAACGAAGCCCGACAGATCAGCGATGCCAGCGGCTTGAGCAACGATGTATGGAGGTTGGACTCGGGCTCGTTTAGCGCGATGAGAGTCGCTGGCCGAGGACTTAGCAAAGCGGCCAAAAGGCACAGATAGCGGATTGTGCCGTCCGAAAGCTCTCTCGCATTCATCGGCCGGTTCACCCCTGTACGGTTTAGCAGAACCTCGAATCGGCCGTCTCTCGTGTCGACGCCGACATGTGCCCCTGGAAAGGCCAACTCGACGCACTCGTTCAGACCATCACGGTCGCCGATCTCGAGTATCGTCTGCAACGCAGCAGCCAAGTCTGAACCGTCCGGTGCCATCACATACGTCCGAACTCCAATCTGCGGATGCCGCAACGGCGAATCGATATCCGAGCGAAATTGGTGATAGAACCGCCAACCGGAAACCGAATGCCTAAACTGGGCCGTTAGGGGGTATCGATGGGCGTCTGCAATCTGCGACATCGCCGACTCAGACGATGATAGCTCCAAGAGATAATCGTTCTTGTTGCCGTCGTCATCAAGCATCGTGCAGTTCGAAGTGCCGCGCTTGAGGATGCTGACCGACTGCCGCCTGCCATATCGAAGCGTTTCTTCTTTGACGACCGGATCAAGGTTGAATGCCGTCAATGCTTCGGTTGGCAAACCAAGAGCCAAATCGTATTGAAAGTCGTCAATCGAAGCGCCGATCTGAAGCCGAACCGGTCCTTCTTTTCGCGGCCCAGCCCAAAGAACCGACGGCATGCCGCCCTCATCGGCTAGAGCTCGCGCCAACCGCCCGTCGGCCGCCGCCTTGACCATCGTGATGGCCTTGTAAAGATTGCTTTTGCCGCACCCGTTCGGTCCGACGATCACGTTGATCCGCTTCAAAGAAAGATCGAGATCGACGATAGATCGGTAGCCTTTGATTCGGAACTCGGTGATTGGCATAGTCAACGGTATTTTACTGACTTCCTCGAGTGCCCGACGATGTCTCGGTGTCTTTAGTAAGCGACGAAAGTCGGCTTAGCCATGCGCATGGACACGCGATTATCTTTAGGTTGGGAGACAGTGAAGGGGGGTCTATAGAGAATTGCATGGGCAGCAGCGAACGTTGGGCTTCTTGGCAAGATGAGTTTGTTTTGTTTCTTGAACCCATGGTTTCCATCTGAGGTTCAAAAAACAAAAGCAAACGCTGAGTTTCCTGCTTACAAGCGATCCTAGCTCTAAGTTACCAAAGGCAAACCCCATAGACCCCTTATCGCTCCCGATCTCCAAAGTCATTGAACGCGAACCTATTAAGGTTACACAGCCGCAAGCGGCAACCTTTGCTTATTGATCAACTCTCCACTTGGTATCGACGCACCTTGTTGCGCATCTCCTCGACGATCTCCGCCTCTACAAAGATCCCGTCTTCGCGATACTCAACCTTGTGAACGCGGCCGAAGTCATAGCACTCCTGAACCAGAGCCGACTCGCTGTAGGGAATCAAGGCGCGGGTAAATCCAAGCAAATCGCGAACCTGCTCCACGATTTTTATCATCAAGTCGTCGATGCCGTCGCCGTTCTTCGCGCTAATAACGACAGAATTAGGCCACTCGGCTACGAGCGTTCGAGCCAGGAAGGGATCTGGCGCAAGGTCAATCTTGTTGAAGACCGTGATCATCGGCTTGTCTGCGCAGCCTAAATCCCTCATTGTTTCCATAACGGCATCGCGCTGGATTTCCCAGTTCGGGTGGCTAACATCGACCAAGTGAACGGCAAAGTCGGCGTAGATAACCTCTTCGAGCGTTGACCGGAATGCGGCCACAAGTTGGGTCGGCAATCGGCGAATGAACCCAACCGTGTCCGTTAAGAAGAGACCGTATCCTTCCGGCAAGTCGATTTTACGCGTCGTGGGGTCGAGAGTGGCGAACGGCATGGCGTCGGCCAGCAATTCGGTTCCAGCAAGCCGGTTCATCAGAGTCGATTTTCCCGCGCTGGTATATCCAACAAGCGTGGCGAACGGGAACGGGTGCTTGCGCCGGCTGGCTCTTTGCTGCTCGCGGATGCGCTTGACGTCTTCAATGTCGACCTTCAGCTTGGCGATGCGATCGCGAACGAGTCGGCGGTCCGATTCGAGCTTCGTCTCTCCCGGGCCCCGCATGCCGATGCCGCCTTTTTGTCTTTCGAACTTGGTGTAAACGGCCATCAGCTTCGGCAACATATAGCTGAGAAGCGCCAGTTCGACCTGGAGCATGCCTTCTCTTGTTTTCGCCCTGCTTGCGAAAATATCGAGGATGAGCTGAGTCCGATCGACAATGCGGACATCAATGGCGTCCTGAAGATTCCTTTGCTGGACGCCGTTCACTTCTCCGTCGATCAGCACGATGTTGGCTTCCGTCTCACGAACCAGCATCTTCACCTCGTCGACTTTGCCTTTGCCGATATAAGTCGACTGGAACGGACGGTCCAAGCGCTGACGAATGCTTGCCGCCGGTTCGAGCCCCGCGGCTTCGCACAACCCTTCTAGTTCATCCTCGACGTACTGGTCTTCCGACTCGTCCTCGTTGGTGTAAACAAGAACCGCATGGTCGACATAGGTGCGGCTTTGGTCCTTTGCTTGCTTTGCCATTCGCTAGTATGATGGCGGATTTTCCCAGGTCTTTGTTGGCATTCCCATCAAACCTGGTCTATATTGATAGTAGCCAGATTTCGAGAGTTGCCAATGCAGATCGTTGAAGCAAAACTCAATCGGCAGTATCGGGTCAGTAAACTAGACCCTCAATGAAGCGCCCGGGTGACGGGTGTGCGCAAGGCGCAAGCCTGAAAGGCACGGTGTATTCCGTGCCTTTGGCATTTTAGACAGGTTTTTCCTTCATGGTGAAAATACCTATCCAGAGTTCAAATAATCTGCCAATATATGAATTAGTCTTTCCAAGAGGTGAACTCAGAAGTCTCATAGGGCGAAGCGTTAACAATTAAGGAAGACATTTGAGCAGGTCTCAAATAAAAGCCCTCGTCAAGGGCTAGCGTTAAAACGCATTACGAGCAGGCACGCATACTACATGCGTGCCTCTCTTTATTTAAGACCTAACGAAACGAATGCTAATTCTTTACGTAATCGCGTCTTGGGTTTGGCCTCCGCGAAAACGACGCCAGATCAGCCACAATAGGATATGAAATACAAGGCGCAACGCGGGACTCAAGACGTGCTGCCCAGCACGGCGTATCGATGGCAGAACTTGGAACGAACCTTCTCCGAGCTCGTTCATCAATACGGCTACCAAGAGATTCGCACGCCGATCTTTGAAGACACGGACCTTTTCATACGCAGCTCAGGCGAGACCAGCGACATCGTCTCCAAGCAGATGTATTCGTTCCTCGACAAAGGCGAGCGAAGCATCACGCTAAAACCCGAAGGAACTGCGCCTGCGATGCGCGCCGTCATCGAAAACAGCCTTTGCCCGCCTGGAACCGTCCAGCGGCTCTACTACATCACGCCGATCTTTCGGTACGAACGGCCGCAGAAAGGTCGCTACCGCCAAGCGCATCAGGTCGGGCTGGAGCTCATCGGCAGCGCCTCCTCAACCGCCGACGCCGAAGTTATTGAAATCACCGTTCGGTTCTATGAAGCTCTGGGCATCAAAAATGTCCAGGTCTTGCTGAACACGTTGGGACGTTCTGAGTGCCGTGCCAAGTACCGCGATGCGATTCTGGAGTATGCCCAGCCATACCTTAAAGACCAGCCAGAGGAAGTTCGAGCAAAAGCCGAGAAGAACCCGCTTCGCCTTCTTGACAGCAAGGATCCTGAGGTTCAAGAAGCTCTCAAGGGCTGTCCGCCCGTAACCGACTATCTAGAGGACGAATCCAAACGCCGCTTCGACGAGCTTCAAGCCTTGCTGACTGAAGCTAAAGTAGCCTATGTCATCTCCCCCGACATCGTGCGCGGCCTTGATTACTATACAGAGACAGTTTTCGAGGTTCAATCGACGAGCATCGGAGCTCAAAGCGCGCTCTGCGGCGGCGGACGATACGACGACCTTATCCAAGAACTCGGCGGCGCTTCAACACCGAGCGTTGGTGTGGCAATGGGCATCGAGCGAGCGCTTATGGTCCAGGAGGCCGAAGGAATCGAGATCGATGAGCCAAAGCCGGATGTCTTCGTTGTCTCTGCCGGACCATCCACGGCGAGAGCGACCAGAGAGCTTGTAACAACGCTTCGCAATAATGGCTATGCAACGTTGCTCGACATCGACGCCCGGTCGATGAAGAGCCAGCTCAAGCAAGCTGACAAGTCTGGGGCAAGATACGCGGCGATCCTTGGCGACGACGAGCTAGCGAACGGAACAGTAACGCTGAGAGACATGGGTTCGAGCGAACAACGAAGCGTTCCACTGAGCGAAATCGTCTCTGTGCTTAAGAAATGATGAAAAGCGGCATCTTGCTTGGTCTCACGATCGCGTGCGCTGGGGCATACGCCCAAGTGCCCGATGTGTCCGTCAAGCTGGATGCCGCTCTTACTTACCGGTCGGCGAACGGCCAAGATTCGACCGTAAGAACCTATAACTCGCTCGCACGACCCAGTTATGTGTCGTTGATCCTGCGCCTCGAACAAGGTTTTAACGCCGTGTTCAGCGAACGTTTCGAACGCATTGACGGCGACGGCGATCCCGAGCACCTTCTCGAATACTATATTGAAGACCCGGGGAGCTGGCGTCTCGGCAAGCAGCTCCTTCCCTTCGGGTGCGGCAACCTGGTTAGAGCCTATTCGAGAGCAGCGCGCGGCGACACCGACCTGCCGTTCATCTATAAGCCCCTGCAAATGGCAATCTTCGACGATGGCTCTGGACGGTCTCGCGGAGTGATGGCTCGAGCGGGCGACAAACTCGGAATCAGCGCGGCGTTCGGACGCGATCTAGGCATTCAATCAGGTGTTCTTGCCCCATTGAAAGCACCAGAGGTGTCGCTTGGCAAGTACCGTGGCTATGAGCAGATGTTCGGCGCAGATTATTCAAGACGAATGGGAGTTTGGAAGGTCCAGGCGGAAGCCGTATTTCTGCGCGAGGGCGAGAACCCAGAGGACCACAACGCCGAAGCAACGGACCTCGTTTTCACACTTGAGCCCAACGCCCAGCAATCGCTGAGTTTAGGCTGGGCCAGAAACTGGGGCGAGGGATTCGACATGTACCGTATTGAGGGTAGATTTAAGCTGGCTAGGAACCTATGGCTAGAGCCGATCGTACGGTATCGTGAAGGTGTGTTCTACGATTTGGGCATATCGGTGAGGGTTAAGCTGTGAAATGGGGCGCTATTGTTGCGGCGGCCGGCGTTGGGCTGATTGTCTTTTCCCAATTCGCCCTCGGCGCTTTACTCATTGTTGGCGGCATCGGACTGATCGCCCTGGAATCGATGAAGAAGGCGCAAGCGAACAGACCCGATGCTATCGAGGACGACGTAAACCCGGCTGACCGGCATCTGCTCGCTCCGATCCGAAAGCAACTGGCGAAGATTGAGGAAATCACCTCGCAAAACGCCGGTCACGCAGGCATCAAAGTCATCGGCGGAGAAGCTCTGAACGAAGGCCAGTCGATCTATCGGCAATGCGTGACTCTGGTCATCGAGAAAGCGAACGCGCGCAAGAGTAATGTGCAGATAGCTCAGATCCTAAAAGACAAATCGATCGCCGCGTTGAAGCTGACCGAAGCCACGAGTGACGAAGAAAAGGACCTGTATCAAACCGCTCTAAACAGCTATGACCAGCAAGCGCAGCTGCTAGCCGAGCGCAACAAACGATTTGAAGCCATCGATGCTCAGCTTGCCCAAGCCGAAGCGGCGCTGAAGCTGATCGTCACGCAATTGTCCACGATGGCCCGGCAGGGAGTATTTGAAGACGGATCAAGCGAAGAACTGCGCGAATCGCTTTCGCGTTTGCAGGCGTTAGGCCAGAGCCTTGGCGAAACAGGCGATTTTCTGGAGAATATAAACAAGTGAGTATTGGTAAAAGAGCCTATAACATCATGCGCGGCTATGTGAACCGCGAGTGGGATCGTATCCAGAGCCTTGACCGCTCGTATGCGGAAACGGAACTCGCGGAGTCGATGGAAAAACCTGCGCCCGTTAGCGAGGCGGAAGTCGATGTCCAGATGGAGAAGCTAACCGTGCAGAGCGATCCCAAAACCCGGGCTCGACAGCTTTTGGGCGTTGGTCCCGACGCCAAGTTCGATGAGATCCGCAAGGCCTTTGATCGCCTAAACAAGCGATCAGAACCGGGTAAGTTTCCGTCAGGTTCAGCCGAAGCCAACCAAGCCGCGTCGATCCAACAGCGCATAAACTGGGCCTATCAAGTGCTCACCGAGAACGTCGATGTGACCGAGAAACGGTTCAAATCGTTAGAGATCGAGTAGAATACTGCCCCCTCCCCAGTTCGCTTCGCTCACTGACCCTCCCCCGCGAGGCGGGAGAGGGCAGATTTCTAGCCAACTAAACCTGCGTGAACTCAAACACGCACGTCTGCTCGCTGCCCGACGCCAGTATTGATGACACCACTCGGCAGTCCAGGTTCAATCCCGTTGCGGTCTGCAAGTGGTGCTTCACATGGCCGCCGCAGCACATGCAATAGGCGATCGGCAACGGCAAAGCCGCCTTCGGCAAGCAAGGACATTTGAACGTCGCGGGACCTTCGGGACCAAATCGCACAACAATCTTGCCGTCCTCTTTCAGATTCACGCTGTGTCCAAAGACAAACGGAGTCTTGTCGGCCAAGGCAATTCGCTCTTGCAGGTTCTTGCCGTTCTTATAAATTGCCTTTGAATCCTTCAGCCGTTTGCCTCCAAGGCAGCAAGAACAACCTTCGCGCACCTTCTTCAAGGTCTCATAGTCCAGTTTGTCTGTCAGTTTGACCATCGCCTCGCGCAACCAATCGGCCTTCTTCTCGGGCTTGGTCGAGGCCAATATTGTGTCGCCGCCTTCCATCACATCGGCAACGGTTTTAGGATCAATTTTGTTCTTTTCCAACTGCTCGCTTAACCGAGCGATCCGATGATATTCGTAAGCCATTCCTTCTGCTCCTCTTGCCGTTTCTTATACTATATCCCGAAAAGCCGACGCTTGTCTACATCATTAAGAACGAACCTTAATACCCCTTTTTCACGGATCGCAACTCGCATGAGCCATACTCATAGCCAGTATGGATTTAGGAAGCGGAAGCTCGGTGCACCAATCGGCATCCGATGTGCTAGCTGGCAAGAGTAAGAAGGGATTCTTCGCCCGGCTGCTTCCATTTCTCGGACCTGCCTTCATCGCCTGCGTCGCCTACATGGACCCGGGCAACTTCGCGACCAACATCCAAGGCGGAGCTCAGTTCGGGTACATGCTCATCTGGGTCATCGTCGCCAGCAACCTGATGGCGATGCTGATCCAAGCACTGTCGGCGAAGCTTGGCATCGCAACAGGCAAGAACCTTGCCGAGTGGTGCGGGGAGCGCTATCGCAAGCCAGTCCGAATCGGCATGTGGCTCCTGTCGGAAGGCGTCGCCATGGCAACCGACCTCGCCGAGTTCCTTGGAGCTGCAGTCGGCTTCCAATTGCTTTTCGGCGTTCCGCTGTTCGTCGGCGGCATCCTAACAGCCATTGCGACTTTCTTGATTCTTGGACTTCAAAAGTACGGATTTCGCCCGCTTGAGGCCGTCATAACGGCGCTAGTTGGCGTCATTGCCGTATCCTATATTATAGAGACGGTCCTCGATAAGCCGGACTGGGGCAAGATCCTGCACCATGCAACCGTTCCTCAGTTCAAAGGCACAGAGAGCGTTTTGCTGGCTGCTGGAATCCTCGGCGCGACGGTCATGCCCCACGTCATCTTCCTTCATTCGGCGCTGACTCAAGGCCGCATCGTCACGAAAGACCCCGGCCAGCTCAAGAAGCTGTTCAAGTTCGAGATGCTCGATATCGTTATTGCAATGGGCTTGGCGGGCTTTATCAACGCGGCGATGCTTATCATGGCGGCATCAACTTTTCACTCCACAGGCCACCAGGGAGTCGGATCGATCGAGGAAGCGTATAAGACCTTAGAGCCGCTGCTTGGTTCGGCCGCCAGCATTGTTTTCGCTATTTCCCTCTTGGCAGCCGGCTTATCATCTTCGGCGGTCGGCACCATGGCGGGTCAGGTGATCATGCAAGGCTTTATTAAGCGCCACATCCGGCCGTTCTGGCGAAGAGCAATTACGATGGCGCCGTCGCTTGTGGTTATCTTCATGGGACTTGATCCGACTCGGGTCCTCGTCATCAGCCAAGTCGTTCTGAGCTTCGGCATTCCGTTTGCGCTTGTACCTCTAGTTCAGTTCACGGCAGACCGCGAGATCATGGGCACGCTCGTTAACCGCAAGTTGACCACAGTCGTTGCGAGCCTGTTCGCTGCGCTCATCATCGTGCTGAACATCTTCCTGCTCTACCAGACGCTTTGGGGGCATTCGTAATGGACACATTCCCGCAGATTCGAAGACTCCTGGTTCCTCTCGACGGATCGACCCTCGCGCAGACGGTTGTTCCCGCGGTGGCTCTGTTTGCCAAGGCGTTCCAGGCTGAGGTTATTATCATCCATGTACTGGAGCGCAATCCTGCCGAAACGGTCCATGGGGAAAAGCACCTAACGAGCAGCGACGAGGCAAATAGATACTTAAAGTCCGTTGCTTCGGAGCTGTCTTCTGCTGGAGTCAAGGTAGAAACCCACGTTCATGAAACCCGCGAAGGCGATATCCCGCTAAGCATCGTTCAGCATGCCGAGGAGTACTCGCCCGACCTCATCGTTCTGTGTGCGCACGGAAAGCACGGCCTCAAGTCGTTTGTTACCGGCCGCGTTGGACAACAAGTCTTGCTTCGAGGCAAATGCCCTGTGCTGATCCTTCAGCCGCAAAAGCAGCCTTTTGCAGTTAAGTCGATTGTCGTGCCTGTAGATTCCGAGCATGCGCACCAGCCAGCACTGCAGTTTGCGGCAGCTCTATCCCTTGGTCTATCTGCCGAGATGCACGTCGTATCGGTTGTGCCAACGCTAGCAACCCTTGATATTGAGCGATCCCGGACGGGCTTGCTGCTGCCGTCGGCCATGCGTGCGATCCTCGATTTGGATCAAGAATCGGAGAGCGAACAGATCGAAGGTTTGCTCGCCGATTTCCGGGCGAAAGGTGTCAACGCATCAGGACAGGTTCTGAGAGGCAGCACGGTCGGCGAGGTGCTTAAGCGCTCCAATGAACTAGAGGCCGGTTTGGTCGTGATGACGACACACGGAAACCTCGGTTTGGAAGCGCTGATCGCTGGCTCCATTGCCCCGAGAATCGCCGCGAAAATCCGAGTTCCGCTGCTGCTAATGCGCGAGCAAGACGCTTAATACGGCAACTTCGCGACGGCTTTAGAGATCAGAGCCAGCGAGATCGACACCATCGAGATCAGACCGGTTCCGCACGCAAATCCAGCAAGAAGGACCGGTGCGAACTTGCGCCAGTTCTCAACGCCGTATTTCTTTGAAAAGAACCTCTTGCCAAGCCATGCCCCAAGCAATGTCGGCAAAGTGTTCGCGGGGTAAAGACCTAGTCCGCCGATAAAGCCATAGTAACAGAGCATTGGCCATTTAAACAACGTAAAGACGACGTACACTAGCAAGCCGCTTGCCGTTCCGTATCCGATAAAGGCCGGCCTAATCGCTTGTTTGAACCAGTTCTCCGTATCGGTGACGTTTATCTGCTGCATAACCGCGCCGATGGCGGCGGCGTTCGGCCACATCTTCTGAGCGAATGGGAACTGGGCAGAAGGCACTGCGTTCGAATTCCAAAAGAAGCTCCAAAACGCAAAGCTGGCTGGCATGACGATGCAGAACATCAACACTTCAGCCTTGAACACGCTCGTGAACTTCGTACCGGTCAGCTCAACTTCTCGGAAGCGCTGGGCAGCCCAGCCGTGGTCAGCCATAGGAATCGGCGCATACCATATATCGACGCGCTTATATCCTGACGCCACAACGCTTGCTTCTTTGAGATAGGGGAACGAAATTCCCTGGCCGGTCATACCGATCATCCGCGCCGAGACGTAGCTGTTGATCGGGCTCCAAATCAAGCCGAAGAACACGAGAATCCAGACCGGGAACTGAGGCACCAAAACATGGCAAATGGTGATGAGCGCGACAACCGAAAAAAGCCAAAGACCCAGTGCCAGGAAGATCGGAATGTCGCCTCGACCCTTTGGTGGCGCAAGCGCATACTTCCGCTCTGACATGTGCTTCTTGGCATCTCGATACGCTTTAAGAACCAAATAGATGCCGATGATTGCGACAGAAATGTTGATGCCGATGCCAATCGAGAGCCAGAAGTCAAAGTCGACAGCAAGCCTCGTGGCGATCGCTCCCATGCCGTATTGGTAGCTTGGCAACATGCCGAAATGATGCAAGATCGGATTCAAGATGATCATGCCAAGCACGCTGGCAATGGCCGATCCAAGCACGATCTCAAAGGGGACGACAAAACCGAACAGGACGTTTCCTAAGCTGAAACTGACGCCGACAATGGCCGCCGGCAGAATGTTCTCGACGTTCGTCGTGTAGTCCGCAAATGGGATCGGTAGAATCGTCGTTGCCGTGCCAAAGAGCACGTTCGTCATGACCGGCAAACCAACATATAGTCCGCCAAAGATTAAACCGATGACCGTACCGGTGCTGAAGATGCTCCATCGCCAGCTCTCGGAACCGGCCTCAGAAAGAGCAGTCGCACCGGATGCCGCAACCGGAGCCATCGGAAATGGAAGCTTCTCAATGTCGTTTGTTACCCGGAACAGGGTGTAGCCCATACCCATCCAGGCGATCCTTCCCAGCAAGTCGCCAACAACGAGAAGGCCGATCGGCACCAGCCAGTCGGGGTGCCAGAGCTGCCTCTGCAGGATAGCCGCGCTGCTCGGATCGGGGATTGCCCAGTGCGGAATGCCCCCTCCAGCGCCGTGTACCAAAGTTTGCGCTGACGGCGAGCTTACGAAGTAGGCATTCCAGATCATGTTGGCAAACGGACCGCCGCCTAAACCTAATCCGGCATTGACCGTCATTGCCAGCGAGACCGCGACGTAGTAGAGGATGTAAATCTCTTGCTTGCGAAGAGGCTGGAAACTGCGCCTGGCGACCTCTGCAAAAAGAACGATCGTCACCCAAGCGGCAGCATCGCCAACGCCAGCGCCTGCAACCAGGCCAAGGTAGATGCCGCCTGGCAGCATGAACGCGGCGATAAAAAGAGCGCCGAAGAAGGTTTTCCAAGTAAAGCCGTTCTCGTAAGTTCGAACTTCTTCCTGGTCCTTTATTTCGGCGTCAGCAAACTGGGTCTCGATGGAGGCCATCCGTGATAGATTCGCCGCGCAATAGCGAGATTCCTGCTTGATTCATAGATTTGCCTGTCCGGCCAGCCAGACCTGTTAGAAGAACCGACAAGCACCGAACGAATCATCATCCCTCAGATAAGGTAAAACTGACTTCATGAGCGACACATACGGACGCATTTTCAACTTTTCCGCAGGCCCATGCACCCTCCCCGTCGAGGTGCTTCTTGAGGCTCAAGCCGACCTTCTGAACTGGAAGGGCGCCGGCATGAGCGTGATGGAAATGAGCCACCGCGGCAAAGCCTACCAAAGCATCATCGACGCCGCTGAAGCTGACCTTCGTGAGCTCATGGGCATTCCCAGCAACTACAAAGTGCTCTTCCTTCAGGGCGGCGCAAGCCTTCAGTTCAGCATGGCGCCGGTCAACCTTCTTGGCGCTGGCCGGACTGCCGACTTTATCGTCTCCGGTACTTGGAGCAAGAAAGCCTATCAAGGAGCAAAACTGATCGGCGGAACCAATGTGGTTTGGGACGGTAAAGAGACGAACTACAACACGCTTCCCGACCTTACCAAGCTGAACTACACCAAAGACGGAGCATTCATCAGCTTCACCAGCAACGAGACGATCCACGGTGTGGAGTTCCAAGGCGATGTCGATCTGCCCGGAACGGTCGTTTGCGACATGTCCTCCGATATTCTTTCACGTCCGGTTGATGTCAGCAAATACGCCATGATCTATGCCGGCGCTCAAAAGAACATGGGACCGGCTGGCGCGACTGTGGTCATCATCCGCGAAGACCTGCTTGAGCGAACTCCTGAGAACACCTTCCCGATGCTCGACTACAAACTCCAGGTCGAGAACGGATCGATGTACAACACGCCTCCGTGCTGGACCATCTACATTTGCGGCCTCGTCTACAAATACCTCCTTAAGAATGGCGGTTTGCCCGCGATGAACGCCACTAACAAGAAGAAAGCCGAGATCATCTATAAGGCGATCGACGGCTCCGGCGGATTCTACAAAGGCCACTCGGTGCCCGAGTTCCGTTCGATCATGAACATTACGTTCACGCTGCCCAGCGATGACCTGACGACAGCGTTCATCAAGGAAGCCAAAGAAAAGGAACTCGACGGTCTGAAAGGCCACCGTTCAGTCGGCGGATGCCGCGCCAGCGTCTACAACGCCTTCCCGGTCGAAGGTTGCGAAGCGCTTGCCAGCTTCATGAAGGACTTCGCCGCGAAGAACGGCTAACTCGGCTCGGTTGATAAAAGCAAAATGGCGACGGTCTAAACCGCCGCCATTTTGTTTCTAGACGAGTGTTAAGGTTACTTCTTCGGCGCAGCGGCCTGGCTTGCATAGGGGTCATACGGCTTGCCGTCGATCAGCATCGTCGGCGGTTTGACATCCTCAAGCTTCTTCATGATCCAAGAAGATCCCTTCTTGACCATCGTCATACGGATGGTCGAAACCGACTTCATCGTATGAACCTTCTTGTCGTTCGGATATATCATCTTGCCGTTCAGCGTTTGCTCGACGACGGCAATGCCATTTCCATCGGTTGCCCTGGCTGAGACCAGCTTCATATCGGCTTTCAAGGTCTTGCACATGCTGAACAATTGCTTCATACCTGCAAGAGCGCCTTTTCGATCTGTTTTTTCCTTGCCAGACACATAAGAGAAGTCGGCGGTGCAGTTCTTCTCAAACCACCCGATGTCCTTCTTTCCGAAGGCGGCCTCTACGGCTACTTTCTCCTTTGCCATGGCCAATTTGAACTCGGCAGTCGTGTCTTTAGCAAACGATGCAACGCCAAGCACCAATGCGACGGCGGTAAATATAACTCGCCTCATATCCAAACTCCTTTCCCCATATTAAGGGCTGTTCGCGATTATGCCAGGTGTGAGTTGCTACACGGGTCTTTAGTCGAACAATCGGGGCGATATCTGCTACTTAAGGCCTGTTATGCCCAGTACTGCCAATCCGGCTTCAGTTCTTTCAGACCCCAATTCAATTCTCCTAATCTCAACGTCGGGTTTAGGATTGGTCCATTCCAACCGGTGCAGACTGACTTTTTCGCCATTCGGAGTTCGGCCTTCCCAGCACCGGAATGCGCCTTGAATCGAACGCTGATCGGTCCACGAAATGACATTGTCGCCGTAACGAATATCAATGGTTGACTCGGTTCCGTCGCCATATTTGATGCAATAAGTTCCGACTTTACGATTGGTTCCATCTGCCCATGCCGAGGTATGCAAGAAAAGAAGCTTGCCAGCCTTCTTGCCGATCGGAATAGAGACGGCCGAAGGATAAGCACGAACATCATCTAGCGAACTGGCTAGCCTGATTGCAGAATGCTTGTTATTGTCTTTGGATAGTCGGAATAGATCGGTGCCAAGCCATACGTCCCCATTCGGCACAACGCTTAGGCTGTTGCCTTTCCCAAACCCCAGCCAATCGCCAAGCGTTGCGCAATAGGCCTTGGACAGGTCGACAACGAATCCTGTTGCCTGCTGCTGTTTAACTGGAATCGGGTCCCATTGCTTGCGGAACTCCTCTTCGGCCTTATACGGCAACTTGTCAAGCGGCGTGTTCCCGCCATTCCAGGCATATTCTCCCGCCAGAACCATGGCCGAGAACTGGTTGAACGAGTCTCTGAAAGCCGTCTCGTCGCTCAGCCAGCCGCACCAAGTGGTTTGCAGCAAACCTAAAGCGCAGACGTTCTTGGCTTGCTTCGAGAACGCCTCGATATTCGCTGGCGTGAACCACGAAGCGGCAATGGTATTGTGGCCGGTATCTATGAACATCTTGAGCGACTTGAACTGCTCGGGTTTGCCGGGCTCATAGTGCCAGTCGGTCACTATAACATCCTTTGGCAAGTTGTCGCGCATCCACTGGGCCTGAGATTCCGATGTCGCGTTCATCGCGTCGGGATCGGAGCCCTTGAATAGCATCATATCTCCCCAGACGGCGACTCGCGCGCCTTTCGCGGCGATGTGCTCACGGATCTTGTTGATGTCGTCGATGAAGTGCTTCTCAAGCGGCTTCTTGATGCATTCGGGGCAGCGTGGGAAACCTTCAGGATCAAGCACCTCATCGTGCCCGATGTGGATAATCTTCGGATGGTCGAACACCTCAAACATCTCGTCGAAGAACTTGAACAGAAACGGATAGAGCCTCGGTTGCGACGGGCAGTAGGCATACGGTTTGTCCGGATTCTCTGCAAGATCGAGGTTCTTTCGGCCGGCAAAGATCGCATCGCAATGGCCAAGAGTCGCAAACACCGGATATACGTCCATCAAGTGGTCTTTGGCGCACTGGACCTCATTCCGAACCGACTCTGGAGAAGCTGAGAAAGCCGCCGGCGGCGAAGGCAAGAAGCTGAAGTTCATGTAGTCGACTTCCAGCATCACGCAGTTGAACTTATATCGGGAGAGAATCTTGTCGATGAGCTTCTCATGGAACGCGCGCGACGTGCTGCTGACAAAGAGGTGAACGCCGCGAAACTTGAGTGTCGGCCAGTCGTTGATACGGCAAGCCTGGATCGCTGGCTTCCCTTTCTGGCTGACGAGCAGTTGCTTGAGCGTTTGCATGCCATAGTAGGAACCTCGTCGGTCGGAGCCCAAGACGAGCACTTCGCGCGGCGATGCCAACATGTAGTAGCCCTCATCTTGCGTTGGGGCCTTTATCTTGGATTTCGATGCCAAACCAGCCAAGGTTTTGTTCAACACAGCTTCGCCAACAAAGATCGCCGGCTTGCCGCTCTGAGCCCCTTCCCGCACTATCTTCAGCTTCATTCCATAAAGAGTTGAGACCTCTTCGGCAAAGGATTGCGCTCCTTTAAGGTCGAGGTCCTGAGCGTCTTTGCCGACGACAATCTCGGTCCCTTCCGACAAGGCAAAGCCGCCGGTCGACAGCTTCATCTCTTGAGGTTCTGGAATCACGACGACCTTGCTTTGAACAGGCTTGCGCGCCAGTTTGACTTCAGCCGTTCTCGATTTAGCCTCCACCTTTTGTGTCGGGCGAACCGAGTCCGAAGGATCCACGGTCAAACTCGCCCTAAAGGTGTATTTCTTCCCATATTCCAGGTGGATGCCAAGCACGCCGACCCAGAACGAAGGGTGCTTGTCAATTGGTTCATAGTAGTGCTTCCGCGAGTCGTGAATCGTCATTTCGCCGGGATCGCCGCTAGTTTCGATCGCGATCTTTCCGAGCCGAGATAAGAAGGAAATCGACTTAAACGGCTTCGACGTCATCGCCGACTTCATCAGGTCGCTCTCCTTGGCGTAGATGGGGACGGTGCCCTCTTGAACCGTCCCATCTTGGAGAATGGCATTGAAAGGCTTTCCGATGATCGGAGCTGCGACAAGGTTGCCCAGACAATACTCCATGTCCGCGTCCTTGATATCCTGCATCAGCTTGAAGGTGAATTCAACTTCGACCCGATTGGCGAAAACGCGAATCTTCTCGACTCCAAAGAATGGATCAGACCGATGCAAGACCGTTGCCTCTTTGCCTCCGACGATATCCGCAACCTTGATGTCGTCCTTGATGTGCGTCATGCCGTAGTAGTGCTTGTTCCATTCTGGGTTGTGCACCCACAAAGAGCCGTCGCGGATCAGCCGCACGCCTCCGTAGGAGACGTTGATCCGGTCGGCCCCGCTGTTAAAACTGACACTCATCTTGCCGACCGAGAGCCCGCTGAACCACGTTTGGGCGGCATAGGCGTTCGGATTGATGGAGACGAACACGGCAACGAGCAAGACGAAAACAAGCAACTTCATACAGCACATCTCAACAGTTTTTGAGTTCGGCATCTATTTTGACTGGACTATTTTTCAAAAATCTATACATAAGAGCCAAAACATCGTATATCATATACATAAATGGCCACAGGCAACATCAGCCAAAATCGAGGAATGGACGCATCGACTCCGCTCTACCAGCAAATGAAAGCTGCCATTATCGCTCGAATCGAGGACGGCACCTACCGTCCCGGCGATCGCTTGCCTGCCGAACCCGAAATTGCCGACCAATTTGGTGTCAGCCGCATGACTGCGAACAAAGCCATTCTGGCCCTTGTGAACGAGGGCTGGCTGACGCGCAAGCGCAAGATCGGCACCCTCGTCGCCGACCGCAAGTCCGACTCGACCTCTGAGTTCGCACCCGTCGTCATGGCCCACTACGAATCGATGCCTCAAGAAGACTCCTACTTCCAAGGGTTGTTTTGGGGCCTTCAATCGCATCTGTCTGGGGCTGGAATCGAGTTGCGGACGGTGATGCAAGACGGTCTGCACCTTCCGAAGACGGTCTATTCTATGCAGGTCGACCCACTAATCGTCATCGGCACTCCTCGGCATATGCTTGAAGAGCTCATTGCGTACGCACAGACCGGCCGGCGCGTCGTTCTAGTGGGATGCTCGTTCCAGGGATACGGCATGGTCAGCGTCGACAGCGACAACTTCTTCGGCGCCAGTCTCGCGGTAAAGCATCTCGCCGATATCGGCCACACAAAGATTGGTTTTGTCGGCGGACAGCCGCATGACACAAACACCGTCGACCGGCAAAGAGGTTTTCGGGCAGCGATTTCTGGCCGCGGACTGGAGGACAGGCCGGAATGGTCCATCGTCAGCGAAGGCCCAATGGACGACTATGACAGCCGCGACAAGGATCGAATAGCCGAGATTCTGAGATCCGATGACCGTCCTACCGCCGTTTTTGCTGGTGGCTCGTTCGTTGCCATGAGCGTTATCTCCGTCGCGAACTCGATTGGTTTGCGAGTTCCTCACGACTTGTCCATCGTTGGATACGACGATCCTCCCTTTATTCAACACATGAATCCGCCGCTGACGACCATTCGACAGCCGCTAAACGACATGGCGAAGAAGGCTGCAGAACTCGTTGTGTCCCCGTTCCTGTTCGGCGACATCAGCCGCGAACAATACCTATTTGATCCTGAGCTTGTTATACGTGAGAGCACGTTCCCCATCCATACCTAATAGGAGCCTACAATTGAAGTCTAGAGCATTTACCCTTATTGAGTTGCTTGTCGTTATCGCGATCATCGCGATCCTCGCCGCCATCTTGTTCCCCGTGTTCGCCCAAGCCAAAGCTTCCGCGAAGAAAATCCAGTGCCTTTCGGACACCAAACAAACGGGACTTGCCTTCCTCATGTATGCAGAATCGTATGACGACACTCTGCTGAACCAAATCTGGCCAGGAGGCGCTCCAGCAACCGAGACCGGATATTGGGCGGACTGCGATACCGACGGCGATCCCAACACCTTCGGCTGCCTTCCCGACCACTGGGCGGTTCTGCTTCTGCCATACGTCAAGAGCAAAGGCATCTATGACTGCCCAACCAACAACGACTACAACTATATCGCCAGCTTCCGCGTTTGGGCTTACGGCGACACGTCAAAGAAACCCTTGATCGATACAGCCGACTACCAGCTCAACCATATGCTGTTCGGCGCGTCGACGCCGATGACATCCATAGAGAAGCCTGCTGACATCGGCATGTATGGCGACGGCCAGTATATCTTTAGCTGGAACACCTGCACCCACGGCCCGAGCAGCTCTCTGCTTCGCTATTACTTCGCACACGCGATCCCCGACTGGGACTACTATGGTAAGAGCTATCACAACAACGGACGCAATTTCGGATTTGCCGACGGCCATAGCAAGTGGGCACGAGAGATCATCGTTCCAGACAATGCTCCTGAGCGCAACAACGGTGTATCTGATGGCTACTATCCCGTCATGATGGCCGACTCGGAGTGCTGGCAGTAATGCGACTCCTTGTTCTTTTCGCCGCCGTCTTTGCGCTTGCTGTATCTGGCTGTTCCGGAAATAAGGATGCTGGCAAGATTCCAGAAGAGAAGAAGGTCGGCAACTTTGTCTATGCTCCACCTCCTGGCGCGAACGGCAAAGCTGGACATCCCGGCAAACCCGGCGTTCCTCAGGGCGGCCAGAGTACTCCGGCTGGCGGCAACTAGCGAATCTAATGCCCGGCGGCCATCCAGAGGTGCGGCCGGGCTCTTCTCTACTTCATAGCGTGAAGGCTGGCGCACCAGCAAAGGAGCTGGTGCGTTCTTTTCTGACTTGCCTGTTTGCGATACGGGCTGAAAGCGTACGACCGGTCCATCCCAGGTAAAATCAAAACCTTCATGCGCCCTGGTAGCTCAGGGGATAGAGCAACTGCCTTCTAAGCAGTGGGTCGTGGGTTCGAATCCCGCCCGGGGCGCCAAAGTTCAAACCAGAAAACAAAAACAAAAAGGCCCGGAATCGAAAGATTCCGGGCCTTCTTTTCGACTTCGGTGGCTTCTTGGGTGGCTGGCCTTCGCAGACGCCTTTTGTGTCAGTCAACACACATCCCGGCTTATCCAGCTTCTGTGTCGCAAGGCTATAAATCACGCCACTTTTGTTTTGTTCAATCACTAAACTTGGGCAATAATAAAACGTTTTCGGCTTGGATTGTAATGGAATACAGCCTATCATAGAAGATGACGAACAACCTATTGACTAGCATCCCAACTAGCCATACGATTAACAAATGGTTCTATATCTTGAACGGGTGAGTAGGTGCGGAATTCGACTGAACAACCTTGGCGGCATAACCGATACTTCAAGCTGTACGAATCATTTGATAAGCGGATTCAACAAACTCGGTTAACAGACTCGACTCAGGAGAAGCACTACTTCACCTGGCTGCTGACCTCTTGCATCTTAGCCGGACACAAGAATCCCGATGGATTGCAGCTTGACAATGGCAACAGAGGGATGTAAGAAGGAGGCGAAGACATGAGCGATCTAACAAAGATATCTTCAAAAGGCTTTGCTGCCTTCATTGGCTTGCTGACTCTGCTCGGGGCATTACATGGATGCAATGCTCAGAATTCAGGTTCTCCAAAAAGCTCCAGCAATGGCAAGTCTCATGTCCCAAACAACCCGATATCGGGATCAACGCAGAGCCGTAAAGCTCGTAACCCATCCGCCTTCTCCGTTGGCGTTCTTTACTGGTCGATGAACATCGAGGGTCAAGTCGCTATGCGACGTGGGCTAGAAGCCGAATGCGAACGCATAAACAGGGCAGCTAAGAACAGCAAGCAGAGAGTCACGCTCATACCTAAAGTGGCAGGAGACGGAGAGATAGGCATTGAAGCTCAGATCAAGCAAATGCATGAGCTGATCTCTGCCGGAGTCGATCTCATCATCGTCCAGCCCACCGACAACGCTGCTCTTGCCGATCCACTCAGGCACGCCAACGATACCGGCATACCAGTCGTTGCGTACGACCAATACATTAACGGTGGCGAACTTGCGGCATACCTCACCTCAGACAACTATCAAGCAGGCTTCCTCGACGGCGAATATATAGCGGCCCGGTTCCCAAAGAAGCACGAGATCCGGCTTGTCCTCGTGGAGTATCCTCATGTATCGTCCACGGTTGAGCGGGTGAACGGTTTCATTGATGCCCTCGACGCCGCGAAAGCCAAATACCGAGTGCTTAAGAGCTACACTGCCGTTGAACCTGTCGGCGGACGAAAGGCAGGCTTTGCGATTATTGGCGATTTCCCGACTAAGAACAGCGTCGATGTGGTGTTTACCGTTAATGATGGCGGAGGATTGGCGGTGGTTGATGCCCTTGCGAAGGCAGGCCGCACTGAGATCCAGATAGCGACGATAGACGGCGATCCGAGATCGGTCGAGAACATTAAATCGCGGAGGCTGACGGTCATCGACTCCGCTCAGTTTTGCGGGCCGCTCGGAGCTGAAGCGATGAAGGCGGGCTACGCCATTCTTACAGGCAAGAGACAACCGCGTCACTCTCTCGTTCCGGTATTCCCAATTGCGGCAGAAACCTTGGGTCTTTATCCAGGTTGGATGGGACCGATCCCCACGGGGTTTGACAAGCCATGGCGCAGCACAAAGCCGCGATGGAGCGGTGCGATGCGCGTGGAGGTTCCATAACGATGCCAAAGATAGAGCTGCCGGGAACTCCGAATATGGTTGAGCGAATCGACCGAAAGCTGGCAATTGCCTTCGGCACCATCATTTTGGCGCTAATGCTCATTGCCGTAGGGTTCGCAAGCCAGCTCTTCATCGGTCTCAACCGACAGGAAGAGGACCGGTTGGCCGCATCCATCGCCCAGATCCTCGACCAGTCCATTAACAAAGTGGCGTTTTCAGGCAAGTACCACACTCGATTACTCGTCGAGGAAATGAAGGATACGGTTCCAGACCTTTCCTATATCTCCGTTGAATCAGAAGACGGAACGATCATAGCGAACAGCGACCCCGACAAGAACGGATTAGTGGTGCCCAAGAGCCAGCGTATACCGATTTCAACATCCGGAGAACCGATTGTCAGCGAGCGTAGCTTTGAAGGCGGCACCGTTAAAGAAGTTGTAATTCCTTATCGTGGCGAAATGGGAAGTCGCGCCCTTGGAAACATTCGCATCGGACTTAACGTCGAGGCTGCTCGGCAGACTCACCGGCGCAACTTACTTGGCGTATTGGTTCTAACGATTATTCTGACGTCAAGCGCGATTTGGGCCGTGTTATTGCTGAGCCGCCGTTTTGGAGGCACCGTCCGCAATCTGGCTGTCCAGCTTCAGGGAATTGCCGACAGTCTTCCAGGAGTCATTTATCGCTTCTACCTCATGCCCGATGGGTCCATTCGAACAGTATTCGCCAGCCAAGCCGCTTTGCACCTCTTTGGACTTGATTCTGGCCGCCCTGAAGATTTTCTAGACGTTTTTATTGCCGGGCTTGACACAGAAGACCGCGAACGGTTCCACGACTCAGTTCGCGCTGCCGTTAAAGCACAAGCCTCTTGGGACTTCACGGCGCGCTTCAGCCGGTTAGACGGTCAGAAGGTATGGTTCCACTGTATTGCCCAGGTATCACCTCTCGACGATGGCTCTTGCGAGTTATCCGGCGTGCTTCTCGACATCACAGAGCGCAAACAAGCTGAAGAGGAGCTATCGCAGAGCCGGAATATGCTTAACCAAGTACTCAACACCATTCCGCAGAGCGTCTTCTGGAAGGATAAAGAAAGCCGTTACTTGGGTTGCAACGCCCAGTTTGCCTTTGCCATTGGACTCGATAGTCCTAGCGAGATCGTAAGCAAGACCGACTTTGACTTACCCTGGCCCAAGGATGAGGCGGAAGCCTATCGGCGCGATGACCGCTTTGTTATCGCGACTAACGGCGCGAAACATCACATTATCGAACCGCTTCAACAAGCTGATGGAAGCCGCCTTTGGATAGACACCTCAAAGATTCCGATGGTCGACGGAGCGGGTCAAGTCTACGGGGTACTCGGCATATACGACGATATTACGGAACAGAAACGCGCGCAAGAAGAGCTAATCGAGAGCGAAAAGCGCTGGCAGTTTGCACTAGAAGGTGCTGGAGATGGTGTTTACGATTGGGACATCGTCAACAATAAGGTCTTCTACTCGTCGCGAGTCAAGAGCATGCTCGGATATGAAGACGACGACTGGACCGACGATCCGATGGAAGGCGAGTCGAGGCTCCATCCCGATGAGCAGCAGCGCGTCGAGTCGGAAATCACTGCCTTTATTGAGGGACGCATATCTACGTTCAACTGCGAGTATCGACTTCGTTGCAAAGATGGCAGTTATAAATGGATACTCGACCGCGGAATGATCCTATCTCGCGATGATGAAGGCAAACCGACGCGAGTTATTGGCACCCACGCCGACATCTCCCAGCAAGTCGAATATGAAGAGCAGATCAAGCGCTTGAACATCGATCTTGAGCGCCGCGTCGAAGAACGAACGCATGAGTTGGCCGAAGCAATGAACGAGCTAGAATCGTTCGCCTACTCCATTTCCCACGACCTGCGCGCCCCGCTTCGAGCCATCGACGGCTATACCCATATCCTGATGGAGGATCATAGATCGACGATTGAAGGCGAGGCAGGCCAGTTGCTAGGACGTATCAGCGCGAACGCTCGCAAGATGGGCCAGCTAATCGACGATCTTCTGGCTTTCTCAAGGGTCGGCCGCGCCGAGATAAAGAAAGAGAAGATCAACCTGACAGAACTGTGCCAAGATGTTTGCCACGACCTGCTTCCCGGTCACACATTCGAGCACTATACGGTCGACATAGAACCTGATATGGCGATTGTCGGAGACGTGGTGCTGATTCGGCAGGTTGTCCAGAACTTGCTGGCCAATGCAATCAAGTTCTCATCACTCAAGGACAAGCCAACCATCAGCGTCAAACTGGAACCGCACGGCGGCGAATCGAGATGCACCGTCTCAGATAACGGGGCGGGATTCAGCATGGACTACGAAGATAAGATGTTCGGAGTGTTCCAACGGCTTCACAGCGCTACCGAGTTTGAGGGTACTGGCGTAGGCTTGGCAATTGTTAAGCGTATCGTCGAGCGACACGGCGGCCGAATCTGGGCGCAAGGCGAAGAAGGAGTCGGCGCCTCGTTTACGTTTGCGCTGCCGAATTGAGTCCTAAAGTTAGGCTCGAGCTAAAGGTCTAGCCCGAGCCGGTATAGTGCGGTTATTCGGCGGAGGCAGAAACGTGTTATTACTCACTACCATTTTGGCTACAGGATCTGCCTGCGCTTTAGCAAGCGGCCAACCAGCAATGAGAACTGATCTAAAAGAACCAATACTACGAGATAAAACCTTAGTTGCCTGGGTCAAACTAGCAAACCTTGAGCAACGCGGAGGCAGCGTTCTGACCATCGAGGCACCAGGCGGCGTCTTCGATGCAATCGTTCTCGGCGAGGTCGAACCCCAGAAATGGATGGCAGGGAGCGAGATGTTCCATCGAACACAAGCAAAGCAGGCAGGCACTCCACGAGAACAAGGCGCGCCAACAAGCTATATTCAGATCGCAACGGTATACAAAGGCAAGTCCATCAGCCTGTTTCGACAAGGAACTCAAATAGTTGAGTATAAGGTTGAAATTCCGATGACCTTCACGAGCGACAGTCGGGTGTTCATCGGACTTCGGCACAGCGATGCCGCGCCAGCAAACCGTTTATTTGAAGGCACCATTGTAGACGCGAGGATTTATAGCAGGGCACTGAGTAGCGATGAACTGGGCAAGCTCGAACCGGGCAACCTCTCAGACCCCAAACCATTAGCATGGTGGGATTTCTGTGACGGAAGGCTCTCGGATCGCATGGGTGTATTCCCTATTGCGACCCTTGCCGGCGATGCTAAGTTAACGTCTGAGGGTCTCGCGCTTGATGGCAAGACCGCGTATCTGATGGCTGCTCGCGACCTTCCGACAGATAAGGATGCGAACGCTACGGCACGCGCCCTTCGCGAGAAGCTGCTGAGCGATCCCTATCGTCCCGGCTATCATTTCGTGATCCCGGAGGGCACAGGCATGCCGTTCGATCCAAACGGCGCCATCTACTGGAAGGGTCGCTATCACATCTTCTATATCTTTCAAGATGAGCGCGGGCATAACTGGGGCCACGTTTCGAGCGCCGACCTCTTTCATTGGCGGCACCATCCGACGGGACTGATCGACGGCATGTTCAGCGGCAACTGCTTCGTGAACAAAAGTGGCGTGCCGACGATGTGCTACCACCAGGTCGACCAAGGCAACGCCATGGCGATCGCATTGGACGATGACCTGAACGAATGGAAAAAGCTGCCGAGCAACCCGATCACGCCGGTTACGAAGCCTGGAGACAAGTTCGACAGTCTTTACCGGTCTTGGGATCCTTACGGCTGGATCGAAGACGGCAACTACTACGCCATCTTCGGAGGCGAACGGCCCGCTGTTGCGAAGTCCAAGTCGCTGGAAGGACCGTGGTCTTATTGTGGCGACTTGATGGCAAAGGCCTTGCCCGGCGTGTCGATCAACGAAGACGTCTCTTGCGCCGATTTCTTTAAGCTAGGCGGAAGGCGCGTCTTGCTATGCATCAGCCACCGACTTGGCGCTCGCTATTACGTTGGAGAATGGAAGAATGAGCAGTTCTGGCCGGAGGTCCACGAACAGATGAGCTGGAACGATAATTCGTTTTTCGCTCCCGAAAGCCTGCTCGACAGAAAAGGCCGCCGCATCATGTGGTCGTGGATATTTGATCGGCCTGCCTTTGGAACAAGAACCGATTTCGGCTGGTCAGGCACGATGAGCCTGCCGAGAGTTCTTACGATGGGATCAGACAAGCGGCTTAAAATGGATGTTCCCAAAGAGATTGAGGCTCTGCGCACGAACCCCCGATCGATGCAGTCTTGCAACTATTCAGGCTCTCTCTCTCTTGATGGCATTCAGGGAAACAGCCTTGAGTTGGAACTGCAGCTCTCATCGGACAGCGCGCCCCAGTTTGGAATCGATGTGTGCGTTTCGCCGGATGGCAAGGAGTTCACGCGGATTAACTACGATCGAGCAAAGAAGAGACTAGAGATCGATGCTACCAAATCTAGCTTGAGTGAACCTGGAACCATTGAGTCGGCACCTTTCGTATTGCGAAAAGGCGAAACGCTTAAGCTGCGCGTGTTCATCGACAAATCCGTCGTCGAAGTCTTTGCCAATGGAAGACAAGCGGTCATGAGGCGCATCTATCCTTCGCTCAAATCAAGCAAAGGCGTTCGCTTATTCGCTAGTGAGGATAAGGTTGAGGCTAAAGCCGTCAAAGCTTGGGATATCGCGCCTGCGAACCCTTACTAGGTAAACAGGGACATCAAATGCCGTACGAGTAAATCGACCAAAGCGACAAAGGCGGCCGCAAGGATTATGATGACCGTGGTGATGCCCCAGCAAGCCCGGTTGTTATCCACCAAGAGCTTCTTTTTCCTATCTATCCGCTCACTTTCTTTCTTACCAAATGGCCGAACTTCGCCGTCTACTTTGCACAGCCGAACAAGTTCCCGGACCTGCTCGCGTGCGAACTCACTGTCTAGTTGCGCGATGTCAACCTTCAGCTTCAATCTCCGCAGAATCACGCTTGCCCTATATCCGCAGTTCTTCTTGAAGATGTCGACCGCGAATTCCTCATCCTCGTTGCGGTTTTCTTCTAAGTACCAGTACCTGCCAGCTTCCACGGGAAGCTTGATCTGCCAATAAATGCCGGCAAGTCGCGATCGTAGGGAGGTGTCGGCTGGATGGTTCTGGATGAGGCTGTGCAAGCGATCCCTAGCCTTACCAAGGTCACCGATTTTCAAGTCCGCCTCGATCCGTTCAAGCGCCTGATAGTTGCTTTCATCCATTCGTAAATCTCGTCGAATGAAGTCTATCCTAAACCAATCGGGAAGGTTGCTTGAACGGTAACAGAAATCCTCCCCCATCAAATCGGGGGAGGACTCAGGACAATTGCCGATTACTGAACCGGCGTAACTCTGAACAGCATCGCGCCGTGCGAAGGAACTTCGCGCGAGATGGCGTCAACCATTGTGCCGACGTCTTTGCGGAGCCATAGATCGCGGACCTTCATCGGACCAACGAGGCCAAGCTCAGACCACTTCACCTTCAAAGGCATCTTAATCATGCCGCGGTTGAATAGAGCCACAGCATACGAGCCGTCGTGCAGCGGCCGAGTCCAGACTTCCAGCGACTCCTGTTTCCACTTCTCGACGGCAGCCTTGCCAAGCGGATCCTGGTCAACCTCGATCACGTCGTGGTTCATCAGCAGGTCTTTCGTGAACTGGTCCATGCGCGTCATGTCACAGCCGATGATCAGCGGAGCCGCCAGCATCGACCAAAGCGTAATGTGCGTGATCTGCTCGTTTGCCGTCAGACGGCTTGGGTGAAGGTTAGCACTCCAACCGACCAATCCCACAACCAGCATATCAGGGTCGTTCCATCCGCTGGGCTCAGCAAACGGCGATTGCGTTGAATGGGCAAAGCCGATGCCAGCCATGCTCGACCAACTGTCGGTGATGTCGCCGGTGGTGCGCCACAGATCGCCGCCTACGCGGTTGCCCCACTTATAGACGTCGCCCATACCGTACTGGCAAAGGCTAAAAACGATGTCTCGGTCGGCCGCATCCAAAGCCTCGCGCATCAACTTGTACGGCTTCTGCAGTTCGAAGAGCCCCTCTTTTGCGACTCCGCCGTAAGAGCACCAGTCGTACTTCACATAGTCGATGCCCCATTTCGCCCAAGTCGTGGCGTCCTGGAACTCGTGCTTGTAGCTGCCCGTGTAGCCGGCGCAAGTGTATGGGCCAGGCGAGGAGTAGATGCCAAGCTTTAGTCCCATGCCATGAACATCAGTAGCCAAGCGTGCCATGTCGCCGAATCGGTCGTTCGTGCGAATCTCGCCGTTTGCATCGCGGTCGGCTTCCCAGCAGTCATCGATGTTGACATACTGATATCCGAAATCGGCCAATCCGCTATTGATCATTGCCTTCGCCGCATCTCGCACCTTGTCGGCGCTAACAGCTCCAGCCCAGCAGTTCCATGAGTTCCAGCCCATCGGCGGAGTCATTGCCAGCTTGTGAGTTCCGGCAAGGATTTTAACGTCGCGGCTGTCTTTGCCTTTCGGGCCTTTTACTTCGAGTTTAATAACCGTCTCGCCTGCAACTTCGACTGTGCCGGAGATAACCCCAGTCGCCGAATCGAGCTTGAGGCCGGCCGGCAATCCGGTTGCCTTGTATTCAAACGGCCGCTTGCCAGATACAGGAATGAGCCAGAGGAATGGACGGCCAGGCGTCGTTCCGATAACGCGCGGACCGTTGATTTGAGTCTTGTCAGGAACTCCGCTGGCTATCTTCATCGGCTTGTCGACGCCGAGTTTGTTCAGCACCGGCATTGGCGCGTCTTTCTTCATTACGATGGCTGCTTCGGCCCAGTCGGCGTGGTCGCAGTCGTTTCCGTCGCCGCCGTCGGTGACAACCAATCCCAGCCGGCCCGTTCCGCTAAGGTCGATCTCGACCTTCTTTGCCGGATCTCCTGCTCGCATCAGTCCGGATTCCCACACGGTCTTGTAATCTTTCTTAACGACGAAGTTAACTGTGCCCTTTCCGTCTTTCTCGTCATCGACTCCGACCATCGCGGTGAACTTGATCGCTTTGCCCGTCAGCTTGATGCACATAAAGCTGTTGGCATGCGTGCCGACGCCTTTCGCAAACGTCTGGCCGCCGATCCGGATCGGGTTCTTTTCAACGCTCAGGTTCTTTTGCGGCCTCTCCCAATCCTGGATCATCGCGCCCAGTTCAAGATCGGCCACATTGACTATCTTTGTATCGCCAGGCCCAGTCTGCATTACAGACGCGGACACGGCTAGTATTGCTAGCATGCTCATGGATGGTTCCTTTGTTTTCTTAGCTTGCAGCTGCTGAGCCAGTCATCATTCGCAATAGTGACTCTTCAGTAGCGCTTGCAGATTCTGTTTCTCCGGTAATTCTACCGTTATGGAGGGCGATAATCCGGTCCGTGTTCGACAGCAGTTCGGGAAGCTCGCTGGAGATGACGATCACCGCTTTCCCCTGGTCAGCCAACTCGCGGATTAGCGCATGAATTTCTGACTTTGCACCAACGTCAACGCCTCTCGTCGGCTCATCAAGGATTAGAACGTCGCATTGCGCCGCCAACCATTTGGCGATGACGAGTTTCTGCTGATTGCCGCCGGAAAGACCCGCCGACGGAGTGTCGAGTGTCGGCGCTTTAACCCGCATGGAGTTGAAATAGGTTCGGGCTACTTGCCTCTCCGACTTGCCCTTCGTAAACCCAACCGCCTGGATCTGGTCAAGAATCGCAAGCGAGATGTTCTCTCTCGAGTTCATCATCAGCACAAGGCCATGTCTCTTTCTGTCTTCGGGCACGAGGCCGACGCCATGGCCCATCATTTGACTCGGCGACTTCGGTCGAACCTCTTTGCCTTTAACGGCAACAACTCCCGTGGCTTCTCTGTCGAGGCCAAAGATCGCCTCGGCTATCTCCGTTCGTCCTGCGCCGACGAGTCCAGCCAACCCTAAAATCTCGCCCGACTTCACCCTAAAACTGATGTCGTGAAACTTGCCTGGACTGGAAAAGCCTTGAACCTGCAGCAACGGTTCTCCATCTTGCCTTGCGTCGCGTTGTGCCGAAGCGGATATGTCGCGCCCGATCATCATGCGCACGATGGAGTTGCGGTCCAGCTTCTCAATAGGCTCTGTGCCTACATGGCTTCCGTCGCGAAGAACGGTAACTCGATCGCAAATCGCAAAGATCTCCTCAAGCCGGTGAGAAACGTAAAGGCAGGTCACACCTTCTTGCTTTAGCTTGCGGATCTGATCGAATAGAAGCTCAACTTCGCGTTGCGTTAAAGAAGACGTCGGCTCGTCAAAGATTAAAACCCTTGCGCCTTTGCCGACCGCGCCTGCAATCTGGACCTGCTGCTGGATGCTGACAGGCAAAGCTCCGACCAAAATGTTTGGATCGACATCGACCTGCATGGAGTTCAACCAAAGCTTGCTTCTTCGAACCATCTCTTGCTTGTCGACGAACGGACCGATTGTCGGCGGCTCGTCGAGGCACAGGTTTTCGGCAATCGATAAGTTTTCACAAAACAGCAACTCCTGGTGAACGATGGAAATCCCTGCTCGGGTTGCCTGCAACGGACCGTGGAACGAAACAGGCTTTCCATGCACCAGCAGCCGCCCTTGCTCTGGCCGATAGAGCCCGCCGATGATTTTGCCCAGCGTACTCTTGCCAGCGCCGTTCTCGCCAACCAGCGCATGGCACGTGCCAGCCTGAACCTCGATGTTCACCTTATTCAGAGCAACAACTCCCGGAAAAACCTTTGTCAGGTCTTCCGTTTTGATAATGGCTTCGTATGCTTGATTCGGTTGCATTTTGTCAGGAGTCAAATCTGGATATTTGGCGCAAGATCATTATCTACGTCAGGCTGTTCCCTCCCCCGTCTTATGGGGGAGGGTTAGAGAGGGGGCGTTTGTTACCTAGTTCAAGTACTTAGGATCGATGCCTTCGAAGCCCCAATCCTTCAGTGTCTTTGCCCATTCCTTCAGATTCTCTTTACTGATTCGCTCGAGAGGCATCTTGTTGATGGCAGGCACGTCTTTGCCGTAAACAAGCTTGTCGACAATAGTCTGAACGCCAACGTAACCCCATTTGTAGGTTGGTTGAGCGAGCAGAACCGGAGCAACTCCTTTGTCGATGTAGTCGAGTTGGGCAGGCAAGCAGTCCACAGCAACGATCTTAACTTTGTTCGGGTCCAGGTCGAGGAGGCTCTTCGCAAAGAGCGGCCAACCGCCGACCATCGCCCAAGCGTTGATTTCCGGATAAGCTTTCATGGCTTTCTGGACTTCGGCAGAGGCATCCTGAGGCGTCTCAACGTGATAGAACGTACCGACGATCTTGATGCCCTTATTCTTCTTGGCTTCGTCGAGGACGCCCTGCACGCGAGCCTGAAGGTTTGGAGCGCCTTGCGATCCTGCGAGAATCGCAACATTGGCTTTGCCGCCGGTCAGGGCGACGAGTTCCTTCATGACCGCAGCGCCGGTCTCAGGATCGTCTGCACCATAGAACGCGAACCGTTTGGACTTCGGAGCATCACTGTCAAACGTCATGACTGGGCAACCCTTGTCAACAGCTGCGTCAATAGCCGGGGTGACCTTCTCTGCGCCGGAAAGCGACATGAGCGCAGCGTCAGCGCCTTGTGACACAGCTTCCTGCAAACGCTTGGCTTGCTCTTCTGGAGACTCAGTCGGCGGCGTTCGCCAGTCGATCTCAATCTTAATGCCGGTCTTTTCCGAAAGCTCCTTGGCAGCGTCCTCAGCGCCTTTGTGAGCTGTTGGGAACACGGGGTTGTTGTCGCTTTTGGCGATCATGACGATCTTAAGGGAGTCTTTCTTCCAAACGATGCCCTCTTTGCCGGCAGCGTTTCCGCCTTCCTTTACGCCAGGGGTTAGCTCTTCGGACTTCTGCTCGGGGCCTTTGCATCCGGCAAGAATGCCAAGAGCTAAGATCGCTGCAGACAGTTTAATGGTTTTACTCAGATTCATATTCCAATCTCCTTCGCATTGTCTTCCGCATCATTCGCGCATTTGCGCTAGCCGCCGAGCGCTGATTCGAGCGCTCAATCGGTCGAGCAAGACGGCGATGACGATGGCACATCCGATGATGATGTACTCGTATTGCTGATCGAGGTGAAGCGTCGAAATCGACTGCTGGAGCATTCGAATCAACACCGCACCCAGCATCGCGCTGATGGCGCTTCCTTTACCTCCTGCGAGGCTGGCGCCGCCGACAACGGCCGATGCAATTACGTAGAGTTCGTAGCCGTACCCGTCGTTGCTTTGGGAGGCCCCGAAGTAATTCCCCATGGTGAACGCTGCGATTCCGGCAGTCATTCCCGATATGGTGTATACCGATGTCAAGGTCAAATGGATCGGCACGCCTGAATAACGACTCGCCTCAATATTGCCTCCGACGGCGAAAACTCGTCGTCCCATCACCGTCTTGGTTAGGAAAAGCCAGCCGAACACGGCTATCAAGACCATGATAATGATCGGAACCGGATAGATCTCATCTCCAAGGCCAAGGTGGTTTTTGACGGCATCAACCGTATAAGACGGGAAGTTGTAGGTCTGCGCCTTGGTGACGACGAAGGCGATCCCTCTGAAGACCCACATCGTTCCCAGCGTGATGATGAAGGGGTGAACGCCGAGAAGGGTGATCAAAAGGCCGTTGACGAGTCCGCATAGGGTGCCGATTCCAACGCAAACAACAAAGCCGACAAGCAAGGCCGTCGGTCCGTTGAGCTGCATCTTCGTCAAGAGCATCGCGGTAAGAACGCCAGACATGGCATACGTCGAGCCTACCGAAAGGTCTATGCCTCCCGTAATGATGACCATTGTTACGCCGACTGCCATGATAGCGAAAGCGCTCGCAAACAAAGGGATTTGCGATATGGTGCCAGCGTTGTAGAAATTGTGGGTTACTTGGCCGGTTTGTCCGTTTGTATGGGAGCCTGCAAAAGCGCCTACCATCAACATCAGCGCGACGATGACGACGATCAACCCGAGCTGTTGGAAACCGTTCAGTGAGGACGATAACCTGCGCATCAGCTTATTTTGTCAGTTAGCGAGACCAAAACGACATGAATTTCTTACGAAGCGGCGAAACAACGCAGAAAAAGCATCAAACCGTCCGGAATCAGCGCAAACATCCCAGCATAAGTTGGGGTTCCAGCCAATCCGATATATAATGAGGATAAGAGTGTAATCGGTCCTCTGGACCATGGCTTGAGAAGAGGAGTTTCCATCATGAAAAGAGCTTTATTAGGCATCGTTGCCGTGATTTCCGGCTCGGCGTTTTCTGCCCCGCTGTTTCCAACGATCATAGGCTTTGACTTCAACTTCGGCGCCTATAATCGAATCCAAGACACCGGCGCTCCAGCATTTCCCGAATGGTGGATGAACGCCTTGTTGCCGGACACGCTTACCTATACGCGCGGCTCGAACGACCATGAAGTTACAGCGCTTTGGCCCAACTGGCCGAACGGCGATCCCGATCCCATCTTCGGCGGCCAGAAGTTCGGTGGCGATTTCGTACTGAATGTCCTATTCAACGGTCAGGATGCACCTTACACCAATCCAGGCGGAGACCAGATCGATGTCAGCCTCGTCGGAACCGGCGCAAACGCTAACGGTGCAGACCTCGAGATCTGGGGCACCGTCGGCGTGACAGGCGCACCTGTCTTGCTGTGGGCCCTCGAGCTGGATAAGGTCTCGCTCTACGGCAAATCGAGCGGGACTTCGTATGTCCTTGAAGGCATTGGCAAAATCGTCGGTGGCGAAGTCGCGGAACGCAACCAGCTCCTCGGCCAGGCCGGAGTCATGCGCGGCCAAGTCGATTTTGTTGGCCTGGACGGCAGACCTTATCTTTACGATCCAATGAAGGATCCGGGAACGAACCAATACCGCGTTGCCTTTTCCGGCGAAACCGGCCTTGGCGCACCTGTTCCTGAACCAGCCACGATCGCCGGACTTATGATCGGCGCGAGCGCACTATTGCTAAGACGCAGACGAAATTGAGTTGCGCCTTGGCGTAAGAAGCCCCTTGCACATGCCGATAGCAGGGGGCTTTTTCTATCTAGGGCTTATCCCTCAAGCCTCCAGCCGAAAGGCGGCCGAAGGCATACATCCTATACCAGAACCCGCCGAGTGAAGCGGTCGGGTTGAGGGTTTCAGAACCTATTCCTCCAGCCAATCTGCAACGCGTCATTTCGAGCGAAGGCGAGGAATCCCGGTAAAGAAAGCATGGATGCTCGCGCCAGAACCCAACAAGCAACATATACCTAAATCCTTCGCAATGCTCAGGATGACATCCCCAAAAACAAGGAGAAACAGCGGACAGATCCGTCCGCTCATCGCCCTCTCCCGCCAGCGGGGGAGGGTCAGTGAGCAAAGCGAACTGGGGAGGGGGAAACAGAACCTACTTCTCGTAAAGTATCAGATTCTCAAGCGAGAACTCGTCGTGAATCCGGCCGCCGAGAAGACAATGCGAGATATCGCCTTCGACATCAACTGAGGCCCCAGGCAGAATAACCGAGTCCTCAATGCTCCGGCACTTCACGGTTGCACCTTGGCCAACGACGACCCCTTTGCCGACTTTGCCGACAACTTCCACGCCTGGCGCGATTATCGAATGGTCGCCGATCAAGTGGCAAGAAGTCTCAAGGAACGAATCCAGCGTGCCGGTGTCGAACCATGGATAGTCGTAAACGCCAGCAAGAACCGTCTCGCCGCGGTCGATCAGCATCTGAATGGCGTCCGTGATTTCATACTCCCCGCGAGCGCTCGGCTTGAGGTCAGGCAGCACGTTCCAAAGCTGAGGACCGAAGAAGTAGATGCCGGCCATGGCCAGGTTCGATTCGGGCTCCTTCGGCTTTTCGACCAATTTTACAATCCGGTCGCCGTCCACATTCGCCACGCCGTACCTTTGGGGATCGGGCACCGGCTTAACGATATTCAAGTTGGCGCAGCCGCTATCGGCAAATCGCTTGTAATAAGGGGCAAGGGTTGAAGTGTAAATGCCGTCGCCTAGGTACAGCACGAACGGCTCATCGCCGATAAACGACTTCGCGAAACCGACCGCATGCGCGAGGCCGTGCGGGTTGACTTGGCGGACATAGCTGAGCTGAACGCCGAACTGATTGCCATTTCCCAAAGCATTGCGGATCTGCTCCTCAAACTCGCCGACGACGATGCAAATCTCAGTAACGCCGATTTCCTTCAACCGTTCGAACGCGTATTCAAGTGTCAAGCGGTTGGCAATAGGCAATAACGGCTTGGGAATATTGTAGGTAACCGGATACAAACGAGAGCCCTTTCCTGCGGCTAGAATAACCCCTCTCAAATGGCACACCTTCCTTCTAGGGATAGATAAGGTTAGCACAATAAGTGCGGTACCATTGAGACAATGGACAACGCCACGGATGGCCGGAAGCCATATCTGTTAGCTTTTTGGGCAGTTCTGCTTAGTGGATGCGGAGGTAAAGAGCCGCCTGCCTATCCCGTTTGGTCGGTCCAGCAGACCTCGCCCGTAACTCAGCCTGGCTCTCAAAACGGGTTCGGCAAATACGTGCGCGCCGCCGAAGCCGCCGAGACGGTTCAACCCAAGTATCTTAACAAGACGTTCTTTACGCCTGAACCTCGGCAAGTCGTCTCGAAGGCCATCAGCAAAGCTCTTGAAGACGTCGTTGCAGGAGCCAAGAAGCACTGCCAGTTCGAGTTCGCACCCACTCCCCCATTCGATCCGCCTTCGCACCAAAAAGGATGGCGATTGCTCGGCCGCGGGCTCGTTTGGAAGATCGAAGATGCTTGCGAAGTGGGCGATTTCGACAAGGCGATCTTTTACTTGACCGTGGCGACCAAGTTCGGCTTCGACCTTTGCGGCGGCGGAGCGACCGATGCCTCTCTCGGCCTTGCTATTGCCGACGATGCGCGCAAGGCGTTCGTGCCTTACCTCGGCCGCCTTCAGAACGCTCAGCTAGCCAAGTTAGCCGCCGGCCTCACCTATGCTCTTAAGAACAAGCCGACCCTTGAGATAACCATCGCCAACGAAGAGCGTAATATGATGGCGGCGGTCCAGTATGTTCAAGAGAGCTATCGCCTCAACAAGACCGACGAACTTCAGAAGAACCTCGGGATTTGGGTGAAACCGGCCGTCAAATACCTTGAGGAAATGCGCCCGAAAGACCGCGAGAAAAGACCGGCCTATTTCGAAGGTCTTGCCAAAGATGCCAAGGACGAAATCGCTTATTGCACCAGGCAGGCTAAGCTCTTCGGGTCTTTCCGGCAAGAACCGGATGACAAGGAACAGAAGCCCTGGTGGCGGTTCAGCTATGCGTTCTTCCGCACGATTCGGCCGCTTATCGACATGACGGATGTCACTGTCGCTCGAACCCGGCTTCTCATCATTCAGGCGACCCTTCAGCAGCGTCCTCGGCTTGGCAAGGCTGCCCCGCCAACTCTCGACGGGTTCAAGAAGCTTATCTCGACTGATCCGTTCACCGGCAAACCGTTTATCTATCGTGCCGACGGCTCCGACTTCGACGTATACTCGGTCGGATCGAACTTCACAGACGACGGCGGAGAAACCGATGACGCGTTCCTAACGCCGGACCTGCGAACCGAGATCCAGTTGCGCTAACCCATGAACATATCCGAACACTTCGATGCGCTTCGGCCGCGCGTTCTTCGTCCTGCCAAGGGTTTCTTGAAACATCCCTATGCCGTGCCTGGCGGATTCTATGACGAGCTTTGGGATTGGGACGGCTACTTCATCGGCGTTCATCTGGCGAGGCGCGGACAGGCGGAATATCTTCAAGGCTGGTGCCTGAACTTCCTTGAGGCGGCTTCGGCAGACGGCTATGTGCCCGGATGCCTTACGGTCGACGGTCCTGCGCAAGGCCACCGGGCGTTTCCGATGAAGCCGTTCTTGGCCCAGGGCGCTGAGGAATGTCTTGGCAGTGGCGACTGGCTCGAGCCCTATTTGCAGCGCCTCGTTTCGGTTGTCGCCAGCCGCGAACGAACCCATTACGACGCACGATTCGGCCTGTTCTTCTGGGACGACGCGATGCAATCTGGCGCGGACAACAATCCAGCCATCACCAACGAGCCTGCGTTGCGGGGCCAAGTCCTGGCGGCTGACATCAACGCCTACATGATCCGCGAGTACCGTGCGCTTGGGTTCATCGCTCGAAAGCTGGGCTACGAGGACATGGTCTTCGAGCGCAAAGCTCAAGACTTATGCGATGCTATCGAGGTTCACCTGTGGCATCCGGACGACGAGGCTTATTGGAACTTGAACCGCCAAACCGGAGCGCCGATCCGGGTTGTCAACTGGACGATGGCAACGCTGCTTTGGGCCGAAGCTGTCGACATTGAACGAGCACGTTCAATGATCTCTCGATATATCCTCTGCGAAGACCATCTGTTGAGTCCGTTCGGATTGCGCTCGCTGTCATCGCAAGACCCGCTCTATAACAACAAGAAGATCATCTGGCCACACTCGAACTGGCAAGGCCCGGTGTGGGTTGTCGCAAACTATATCGCTTTTTGCGGTCTGCGCAAATACGGACTTCGAGCACAAGCTAATGCCCTTGCCGATCGGTTGGTGAAAGCCGTTTTGCCCGACCTCGAAGCCATCGGATCGATGCACGAGAATTATTGCGCCGAAACCGGCGCGCCTCTTGCGCCGTCTGCCGACACTTCGCCCGACGGCACCGAAGGCGGCTTCATCGGCTGGAACCTGCTGCTTCAAGACATGCTGGAGGGGACGGGCTAGTTCGCGGGTCAAGTCATTCAAATCCCTAATTTCCCTGAATTCCCAGGAGGGCTAGGGATGACTTGATTCACTAAAATCACTAGATTCACTAGATTCACGCGATTCACAGGGAATCCTGGTCGTGAATTTCGTTTCGTCGGCTACGATGGCCTGTTGCAGGTAAAGCCTCGGGGTTTCGAACCCCGAGGCATGCGAGCCGGCTACGATGGCCTATTGAATAGTTGGCTTCCGGCGGGGTCTGTCAACCGTGGATGCCAAGGGTTCAAGGCATGCATCGAGATGGCAAGCGTCCCCTCCCTCGGAATGTTTGTGTCTGAGGGAGGGGGCAGGGGGAGGGAGCCTCGAAGCCTGCAATTTCAGCCTAAACGAACTGAAGGCTCAGGCAGCGCTCTTCTTGACGAAGCGCCTATGCGCGTCCTCTTGAATCTGGCTTCCATTGCCGTTGTCCCACTTGAAGTTGTCGAACTGGGTAACGAGTTCCTTCACCTGGTCGGCCAGCTTCTTCATGTCGTTAGCGCTGTTCAGGACGAGGTTGTTGGTCTCGACCTGGCTCGTTAGGTTTCGGCGGGCAACGCCGACTTCTTGAGAGACCTCTGTGGACGATGCAGACATCTCTTCCGCCGACGCCGACGACTCCTCGCTGATCGCCGCAACGCTGCTGATCGTGTCGGAGACCGTTGCGGCAAGGCCGGACATCTTCTCGCTCGATTCTTGGGCTTTCTCGGTTGCCGAAATGACCGCGGCTATGGCACCGGATATGAGCTGAAGCGACTCTCGTGCGCTAGCCCCTGCTTCAGCGCCGATTCCGACTTCCGATTCCATCGTATGCATCGAACGAACAGCCATATCGACGCTGTCTTGGACTGATTTGATTAAGGCTGCAATCTCCTTCGTAGCGTTCGAGGAGTTCTCGGCCAGTTTACGCACTTCATCGGCGACGACCGCAAACCCGCGTCCCTGTTCTCCCGCTCGGGCAGCCTCTATAGCGGCATTCAACGCAAGAAGATTGGTCTGTTCGGCGATGTCTTCGATCGTCGAAACGATCTGTCCGATCTGCTTGCCTTTATCGCCGAGAGCCTGAATCTGAACCGAGGATGCGGCAACTTGGTTTTGGATTTGGCCCATGCTGCCGATCGTCTTCTCTACTGATTCGACGACGAGCTCAGACGCCTCAATCGCCTTGGCCGCCGTTTTTGCTTGCTCATCGTTGGCTTGCTTCACCGTCGCGATGGCCTGATCTAGTGTAACCATAGCTTGAGCAGCGTTGGTGGCATGATGGGCGAGCTGTTCGCTGCCCCGAGCCACCTCACCAGAAGCCATCGCCGCTTGTTCAGCAGCTTGAGAGACGGTGCCAATCGCATTATCTATCAAGTTGAGCGATTCGGCTGCTTGTTTGGAGGTCGAAGCCAGCATGTGGCTTGTCTTTTGTACGTGGTCGACATTCGAACTCAGTGCGCCAACCATTAGCCTAACGGACTCGGCCATCTTCTTGAAGGCGTTTCCGGCAGCGTCCTGGTCGCTCTTAGGAGTGATGTTGACGGTGAGGTCGCCCTTTCCGATCTGCTCCATCGATGCCGCCATATCGCGTTGGTACTCGACGACGCCTTGGAAGGCTTGTGCGAGTTCGCCGATTTCATCCTTGCTCGTTGTGTCGAGGTCGTCATTGACTTCGCCCCGGGCGATCGACTTGGAAACGTCCAACAGCTTGGCCATCGGCTTGAGCGACCGCTGCACCATGATTACCATGAAAACAGTTACTACTACGGCAAGCAACAGGCCGGCGAGAGCAAACCAAACCGTCATGTTTTTCATGCCCTTGTTGAGCGCGGTCTCGGTAGCCATGAAGTCTCGGTGGTCGGCCTCAACGGCAATGATCCAGTCCCAAGGCTTGAAGTAGGAATAGGTGACAGTCTTCTTGATCGATTGGTTGCCGTCTTTATCGGTGAAGGTTAGCGTGCCTATCTCGCCATCGGCCAGTTTAGGCGCATCCTCAACAATATTTGCGTAGGCGGCAGCATAAGGCGAGTTTCCTTCCGATACGACCTTACCGTCGAGTTCTGCGCCGGTTGATATAAAGACTTTGCCTTTCTTGTCTCCGGAGCTTCCAAGCGCAATGACTCGACCCTGCTTGCCGATCACGCTCTTCTCTATGGCTTGACGCAAAGCAGCAGCGCTTTCTTGCTTCTGCCCCGTGAACAACATGCCAATGACTTTCTTGTTGGCATCCAGAATCGGTTGATATTGAACGGCATACCACGAGTCCACTACATAGGCGATGCCGGTGTATGGTTTGGCGGCAACTATGCTCTCGATGACGGGATTGGCTTTGCCGTCCGCGCCAGAAGCTGGAATAAAGGTTCCGATGGCTCGCTCGCCCTTCTTGTTCTTGACCGTCGTGGCGACCCTGAGCATGTCGCCCGTGCCGTTCATCCGTTGAAAGACGGTGACTACGCAGCCCGAGTCTGAAGTGACTTGGTCGACTATAGGAACCTTGTCGGAAAACGACTTCGATTTACCCAACCACTGGCTTCCGACATTGAGCTTTGGCAACTTGATCTGATTCTCAGACTTATCAATCTGGTTGACCGCCGTCCAATCTACAGTCGATGAACTTGCCGAGAAGCCGCCCTTGGCCTTTGCGGCCGTCCAAGCCTGTTTCAACGCAAAGTCAACTTGGCTAGTGATCGTCTCGCTCTGAGCCTCAACAGTTGTGAGCAACCCCTTGTTTAGGTTCTTCCAATCGTTTCTCTGTAGTGTTTGTGCCTCTTTGATGGCCTCTTTGCCAAATCGTGCAGAAACAAATAGGCCAACGGCGCATAGAACCGCAGCGGTAACCACCACTCCTGCCACACCGGCTGAGATAAATCTCGATCTCAATGTCATATCAAAACCTCCCTAAATAGAAAAAGACCGCAAAAATGCGCGGCATCAATCAAACCGCTATATATATCGGTTTTTTGGACATAAAAGTCATATATAACAACGGGTTTTGATGCTAAAAACTAGAGCCGTCTGATTCGCATTCGGGACTCTGGCAGGACTTTTGAGGCCGCTCGGCCTCTCTAGCATGCGATCCTTGCCGAACTCTCCGCAATATCGTCCCAGGAAGGAACTAGATGGATCGCCGATATAGTTATACAAGTCTATAAAAGTGACGCAACAATTTGATCTCTTCCATAAGAGAAGCGACAAAGCGTTCCCCTTGCTCCGAAGCGGCTTTGCTCTCCTTTCACCGCTTCGGGGCTTTTTTATTTTCAAGATGCAAAAGGGGCTCAAGCACTCGGCTTGAACCCCTTCTTCCAGACTTGTCGGCCCGTTTCTTTATGCGGCCTGCAGTTCGGCGTTCACGTGGTCGAAGACTTGAGAAACGCGTTCTGACAAGCGGTCCACCTCAGTGACAACTTTGTCTAAAGCTTCGTTCAGCCGGTGCGTATGGGGTTTGATCCTCGACGCTTCCAGCTTGACGTTTTGCGACATTTCCTTGACAGCATCAGCCACGACGCTGAAACCTGCTCCGTAGCTGCCAGCGCGGCCTGCTTCGATAGCCGCATTTAGGGCGAGGATCTGAGCTTGGTTCGACAGCTTTATTATGGCGTTTGACATCTCGTCGACTGAATCGGCTTCATTCGATGCGTCTCGCGTGATCGCCAGAATGCCGTCGACCGTTTCGGAAAACTCAACCATGATTTGCTTGAGAACTTCTTGCCTCTGTTCGGCGTTGGCCGCGATCATTGCCTCTTGATACTTGTGGCAGTTTTGAGGACGATTCAAGCCGTTATGGATCGCCGTCGCCATCATCTTGCAGGTGCCGTAGCCGCAAGCCGCGCAGTTCAAAAAGTCCTCCGGCTTCGACTTCTTCATTTCTGCATAGATATGCTCCAGCTCGGTTTCGGTCGGTTCAACGATATGGTTGTTCCGAGATCGATCCACATACTGGCGGCCATACAAACCGGGTTCCCAAAACTCGTCGATTGACGGCAGAACCTTGTTTTGAAGGTCCTCATCGGAAGCCTGAGTGCTTGCGAGCTTGCGCTTCATGTCCTTAGCTCGTTCGCTGATGAGGCTTTCGATTTCATCGACTCCTTTTGAGCGAGCTAGCGTCGCGGTGCCGCCGTTGCATCCCATTTCGCAGTTCAAGCAGTCGACCAGCAACGGCGCTTTGCCTTTACGAATGGCTTGGGGCAGCTCATCCAGGTAGTGGTAAACCGTCGGCACGCCTTCGATTTTACGGGTCGCTTTGGCGGCATCTTTGCTCCATCGCTCTAACGTATCGCGCAAACCGCCAGGCGTCGAGAACAGAACGGCTCGCTCTGCGGGCGAGTTGTCGTAGTCAGTGTCGGGATACTGGTTCAAGCTGATCCCAAGCCTCTGGAAATGCTCTTGCAAGCGTTTCATTGTGACATTGTAATCGCCGATGCCGGTTTCGTCGAACTCACGGCGCTTGGCAGCGCAAGGTGAAATGATCACAACCCGGGCATCACGACATTCTGGATAAAAACGCTGCGCCATCTTGATGGTGTGAAGCATCGGACTGTCGGCAGGAGCCAGGTATTGCAAAAGCTCGGGCCGGTAGATCTCGATGTAGGAGACGATTGCCGGACACGGCTGGGCTATTACTGTCGAGGGCTTGTTCTTCTCGATGTGGTCCAAATAGGTCTTAACCGTGAGTTCAGCTCCAAAACTGACATCAAAGACTGCCCTCACCCCCATACTTTTCAGCCAGCCGTTGAGCTTGAGATACATCTTTGGGAAATTCGCCGCGACCGCTGGGGCAACGATAGCGATGGTCTTGACACCTTTCTGCAGATCAGATAGAAATAGCTCCAAGTCATCGTTGATCATTCTGGCTCCGTGCGTGCATGCGTCGATGCAGTGTCCGCAGCCGATGCATAAGTCTGGATTGATCTCTACGTGGTCGCCAGATCCGTCGTTGCAATACTTAACTGGACAAGCCGTTATGCACGCATGGCAGTTAATGCATTTACTTGCATCAACATCGATAACTTTAGCAAGCTCCAGAGGATTTCGCAACCCTCGCTGGAATCCAACGCTACTTCGAGCGGAAGCATCCGCGTCAATGAAGCTCATATCTTTCCCCCCAAAAAGACCAAAGCCCGGTTAACCTACCGGATCTATTTGTCTTAGTTTGCTTATCGGAAGTTTGACCCTTCAAACGCAGGTTTTTTGCGATATTACTGATAAAAACGGTACCTAGGTTTTGCTTCGGCGCGATCGGTCGTTGGCGCTTCCATGTCATTAACCATTGTTAACATAATAAAGGCCGGAAACTACATTTACCTGCAACTAAACATTGTTCCTCGTCAAAGAGGGATCTGAGATTCTGTTAGAATAGGAGGCATGAAACGCCTCTGCCTCCTTTCATGTTTCGCGGCCCTTGCGGCGGCTTCGTTTGCTCAGTTCGGACCTGCGCCGGTCCTTGATTCTGAAGACAAACCGGCTTTCGCCTTAGCCCCGGAAGGTTTCGACAAGGTGCGGGAAGGCGTGCCGGCGGGCACTGCCGCCATCGTCGAATATGATTCCAAATCGGTTGGAACTCGTCGCAAAATGGTCGTTTACACCCCGCCGGGATATGACAAGAAGAAACGGTATCCAGTGCTCTACCTGCTCCATGGCATTGGAGGCACCGAAGAGGAATGGCTTTACGCCGGTTCGGTGCCAGCTATCATCGACAACCTCATCGCCGACAAGAAGATCAAGCCGATGATCGTTGTCATGCCGAACGGGCGTGCGCAGAAGAACGATCGTGCCGAGGGAAACGCCTTTGCTTCTGCTCCAGCCTTCGGGGTTTTCGATAAAGACTTGCTCGGCAGCATCATCCCTTATATCGACGCAAACTACTCAACGCTTGCCGATGTCAAGCATCGCGCATTGGCTGGTCTGTCGATGGGCGGCGGCCAGTCGCTCAACTTCGGACTTGCCCATCCCGAGACGTTCTATTACGTCGGAGGCTTCTCATCAGCCCCAAACACGATGACGCCTGCTAAGCTGGTTCCTGAACCCGACAAGATTAAAAAGATGGGCTTGATCTGGGTTTCCTGCGGCGACAAGGACGGACTTTTCGGCATCAGCAAGAACGTGCATAAGTATCTGACTGAAAAGAAGGTTAAGCATATCTGGCATGTTGACAGCGGCCCGCACGACTGGCCGGTTTGGAGGAACGACCTCTATTGGTTTGCCCAGCAGATCTTTAGGAAATAGGCTTTATGCTCCTATGCCGTTCTTATCCCTCCACGTTCGAAGAGTGGCGGGTAAACGTATAGACAGAAGCATCTGGAAGGATGGCGGACTGACCTTTCTATATTCCCTGTACGATGCGAGAGTGTAAAAGACAATCTGGCCGATTAGCGATGGGCGGCTAAAATTCCCTCCACTTTGCGAACGTGGAGGGATAGAGAATGTTGCTCGGTTCGCCTTCTCATGCCCCAACAAACCGTCCAAGGATCTTCGACGCCTCGCCATGGATGAAACAAGCACAGTCAAACAGCTCAAGATTGAGCGGGTTGGGAAGCCTCACGTCGGAATAATCCGGACATGCCTTCGCGCTAGGATCGAACTGCCGATCAATCTGTGAGACAAAGACTATTGAGACGCCCTTGGACTTGGCGAAGCGATGCAGCGTTTCTAGTTGCTCGCTCAGCTCTGCGTTCTTGCGCTTTTGGTCGAGGAGTTGCAAATAGTCGATGACTGCGACGGTGCCTTTCATTTCCTCTTTGAGCCTTGTTACTATGTATTCTGCACAAATGTCATCTGAGCCGTCGAAGACGAACCTGTCGCCGTAAGCGGGCAGGTTGGCGCCGATCTGCTGGAATCGGCTCTGGCATTCGGACTCGGTATATTCGAGGGAGAAGAAGTAGCCCATATGGCCATCAGATATTGCTTCGGCCAGCACCTGCAAGCTGAGCAACGTCTTGCCTTGGCCTGGACGTGCGCCGATGAGGACAAGATCGCCTGGCTTTATCTTAGCGTAGAGCTTTTGCGCGTTTGTTTTTGCCGAGTTCTGAGAGACAAGCAAGCTCCAGCTTTCTGCACCTTCCTGAGACGCAAGGCGGTCGAGGGCTTCGTGCAAAGGGATATGCTCTTCGCGTGAAAGGAGCTTGGCTTTTCGCCTAAGAACGTTGATGGGTGCCGTTAGTTTCATGGTCGAACCTCCTGCGGCAAGTAGATTGCGCAACCCCTCCTTATGCGCGCTTGCCCGGTCAGTTCGTCCGACAAAACCAGCCCGGCACGTTCGGTGCTTCCCTGTTGGAGGGAGGAGGCTTGGGCTCCGCCTATGGAGTTACTATACCGCGCATTCTTTGCATCTGCAAGGGATACCTCTTAACGCAAATCGACATACATCGGTCTCACCTCGTTGCCTTGCTTTTGAAAATCCAGTTGTCATCGAGCGACAAGCGAAACAAAAAACGACGTGCCTGACACGACGCAGATACGGTTTGACCCTTTGCGGAGCTTAACGAGGTCCTCGGCAGGATGGGCGTGCCAGCCGCGGTAAACCGTTCTCTCATAAACGCGCTTGCCGTTCACCCAAACCGAGCGCACATCCCCGCCGACCAGTATCGTTGCTTGTTCTTCGCGATTCGCAATGCGCTCTCCAGCACTTAGGAAACAGTCGCTTGAACCAACGACTTTGTCGAGCTCAATCGCAAAACCGCGCATCCGCTCCTGATTCGGCCAGATGGCGGGGTCCCCGGCCTGAAGAGGCAGAATCAAAGATACACCCTTGTTTTGACCGAGCAAAGTATCAAGGTTCTCCGCAGTTACCGTTGCATCTGACTTGAGAGCGCAGACTTGCCATTGCCTGATGATGCCGGGCATGAGCGGCGACTTCAGCTTGGCTGGAACCGGGACGCTTTGATGGCCAACGGCATCGAGAACGGCTCGGGCAATCAGCCGATGACCTTCGAAATTGGGGTGGATTCCATCCTCGACGAACAAGCCTGACTTGCCCTTAAATTTCTCCTGAACCTCGGCCAGGCGGAGCTTCTCTTCCTCGGCGATCTGGCGCAATACCGAGTTGTAGCCTTCTAGCTTGGAAAGAACCTCCGCAGTTGGCCGATCAACCGTCGTAGTCGTTAGCAGGATCGGTTCGGCTTTATGGCTCCTTACTGCGGCCACAATGGCCCGAATATTCCTCTCGTATTCGCCGACGGGCATTCGGTCGTTAATACCAGCACTAATGGAAACGGTTGTCGGATGTAGCGCGAATACATCGCGGTCAAGCCGCTTTAGCATGCCTTCGGAGGTGTCGCCGCCAATGCCAGCGTTAAAGAAGCTGGGCCTATCCTTTTTAGCTTCCTTCAGCGCTTGCTCAATTATCAGCGGATAGGTGTTTCCGTCGGTGATCGAGTCGCCTAGAAATACCCATCTGTCGCTGGTCTTAGGCAAGAGAGCGGCAATGATGAGAAAGGGAATCATCATCTCATAGACTCCTATTTGGTCCTAACCAGATAGACATGGTTCTTCTGGGCATGCAGCAGCACGGTTTTCGTTTCCTTGCCGTCGGCCATGTTGGTCACGGTTGCTGTTGATGCCAATTCGATCGTCGAGTCGTTAAACACCCAATAGCAGTCCGTTCCGTTTTTGCGGTATTGCACCCAGTTACCCTTCGGATCGATGTGCCGGACATCCATGAACTTGAGGACTTTCGTGTAGATCTTCAGCAGATCGGTTTGGCGGTCCTCAACATTGTCATCGTCGCCTGCATGCTCGTTGTTCTTGAAGGTTAGCCTGTCAAGATAGGGAACCCAGTAGTGGTACCACATCATCCGATAGGCCAAGCCCTTGAAGTAGACATCGAACGGGTCCTCGCCCATCTGCCGGATCTTTCGCCGGTCGAAGTCGCAAATCGAGTCGACCCATACCGGGAGGCTCTTGTATCTGCGCTTTACGTCGGGACCGGTTCGACAAACTCCGAATACACCAAGATCCTCAACGCAAAGGCCATAGCCAAGCGCTTGCATCTCCGAAAGTAAGCTCAGATAGGCATGGTATTGCGTTTCCACGGCTTGCTTAGCCTCTGCCATAGGCCGAGTGTGGCCCAACAAGTCGGTTTGATCGATCGTCGCGCCTCCTGCATGGCCATGAGCATTCTGGATGAAGTGGAACTTGTCGGATGACAGGTTAAACGAACTGTCCACAAAGATGCCATCGACGCCGACTTCATGGTGCAGCTTCGACCAGCTAGACATCCAGTAGTCTCGGACTGCTTGGTTTCGCAGGTTCATACAGGCGAAGACCGGCGTATAGTGGTCCGCTTCAATGCCCCCAAAGAGGTTGCGTATCCACGGATCGCCCTTTTGGGTGATCATGTCCATGGCAGAGCCTTCGTATTGAAGGAACTTGATGCGGTCTCCGCCCGGATTGCTTCTGCTGAAGATGTCGGTAAGGGTCGAGAGAGAAGTATTTCCCCACATCTCGATCTTCATTCCCATCCCGCGGGCGTCTTGGCAGAGCTTGGTAAATTTGTCCTTTCCAACCGTTTCGGCGACCTTTAGGTCAACGGTGCAGCACATATTCGAGACACCCCACACGTTCATGTTGTTCTCGAACTCGCTGGGGAGCATGATGCGCTTGATGCCAGCTTTATAGAGCTTAGGCAGCCCGTTGGCGATGTAGCTGTCCATGTTGGGCAGCCCCCACTCCTCCATCACGCCGTAGGCTTCAACCGGCTCCTTGATAATCTTGGCCTGCTCATGGAGCGTTGCCGAGACGGCATAGCGAACCTCTTCATATAGGTTGTAGCGACGCATGGCGTTCGTTTCGACTTCTTTCGCAAACAGAACCTCGACAACCGGAGTCTCAAACTCAGCGCTCAGGTCATTGCAGTGCTCGTGCCAGTGCACGATGCAGTCTTCGCCCGACGGCTTTTCGATCAAAGTTCGGGTATGCGAGACGGTGGTCGGCCACGTGACGAGGGCTCCGTCTTTCGAGAAAGCCATCGTGAATCCTTGCATGCCGGTCTGCAACGGCAGGAACTGAAAAATGTTCGGTTGCTGGATGCTGGGCAAATACCATTCGGTGCTTGCGCATTGCTCAACAGAGCTGATCGGGATGATCGCATCGACGGTGCCGCAACGCATCCAAATTTCGTTGCCGACGGCTTTGCCGCCGATCTCCCAAGTCGAGCGGTCCAGGATTTTGTAAATGGGCAATCCATTGGCCGAATAACGATACTGATAGCTGAAGCCTTTGTACTTTGTAGCTCCAAAGGTTCGCTCGACCGGCTTCAAAATGAGCTTCAGTTCGCCATCTAAGGGTTCCGGTTCCTGAGTCCAGTTCGCGGTGTTGTATCGGTTTCTAGCCGTATGAAGCATGAACTCCATAGGTCCGCCTTCGACTTTACTCATCGATAGACTGATTTCGATTTCACTGTCCGAGACTTTTCTAGCAGCCTCTCTGAAGTCAGTGACTAGGATGCCATTTGGATTGCGAATCTCCGGACTCATCGGCCTTTCGCCAGAGCGGATTGCAGTTCCATCAACAAGAACCTTTCCTATGCCGATGAACAGCCTTTTCTCGCCATACAGCAGCTCAACTTCGCATGCTCCAATCTTTACCGTCTCTTTATTCACAGTCATTTCCTTACCCAAATCTGATATTCCCAGGGCGAAAGCCGCTGAGTCGAAGCCCACATTCGTCCGGTGAATACATCGGCCATAGGCGTTCTAAACTTAAAAGCAACCGTTTGCTCACGGTTAGATAGGTTCACGATGACGAGTACCTTGTCTTGGCCTAGTTCGCGCCAAAAGGCGTAGACAGCCGGCTTCTCCGGCACTTCGACTCGTATGAACCGTCCGTCGCGAAAAGCCTTATGGTCATTGTATGCGTCAAATAGCTTTGAATAGAAGCTGACATGGGTTCCTGGGCCTGGAAGCGCAACAGGCCGCGGCGTGTTGTCGACAATGCCGGCCTCCTCGCCGTTCCATATCATGGGCTGGCTATTCGGCAAGGTCGCGTTAAGAACGGCGAAAGCGCGGTAGCCGCTGCCATACTTTTCACTGAGAGGCACAGTCTCCAAGAACGGATATTCCGAGGGATCGAGGCACTCTCGATTCGGCCAAGCGTATTTCATGTCGGCCATGTCGTGGTTGTCGAGGTGCCGCATCCGAACATAGCGCTTGCGATAACTGGTTCGTTCCTTTTCTAGGTACTTGTCGATCGCAGACGCATCCCAATCGCCTCTATAGATCTTATAGTAAGCCGCTTGCGTTTGCCAATCGTAGTCGGCATCGAAGGTGCTGGCGAAGGAGTTGCCTTGGGCTTCCGCAAGCAACATCACCCTTCTCGACGATAGTTTCGGCTTCATCCACTTCCAAAATGCCATTGGCGGGCCGCCGGCGACATCTTCTCGAAAACCGTCGATACCGAACTCGTCTAGCCAATAACGATGGATATCGAGCATCGTCTGCCACAAACGCTTATTGGAGTAGTCCAACTTGGCGACGTCGTACCACGGTTCTGGACTGATAATATTGCCATTCGAATCCTTGCAATAGAACTCAGGGCGCTGCTGGACCCAAGGATGTCCCCAAGAAGTGTGGTTTGCGACGAAGTCAATGATTATTTTGAGACCGTTTTTGTGTATAGCTTGAACAAGGTGCTCAAAGTCGTCTTCCGATCCGAACCGGGGATCAATTTTGTGGTAATCCCGAACGCAATACGGGCTATCCGACCTTGGCTTGCCAACGGGATTGCCGCCGCGCGCGAAAATAGGCATCAGCCATATAATGCCGATGCCCATCTTTTTCAATCTTGGCAGATGGCTCTCAAGCTCGCGAAAAGTACCCTTGCTTGAGATCACACTTAGGTCGCACTCATAGATTGGCGACCTAAGCATGTCCATTTGCTTGTCAACGTTGATGATTGGTGTCAATGCTCCAGTCCGTCTACTTTCTTTCGAGTCCGAACTCGAGTTCGTTTGACCAGTGCTCAACCCAATCGACCATGAACGAAGGTCCAGATTTCGATACGCTTCGCATCCGGGACAGCTCCATGCAAGTTCCATTCACGTTGTTATTGGAACGGAACGAGAACTTGACGGTCTGTCCGGCGTCGAGGCGCTTCTTTACCCACGGCATCTGCGTCCAAGGAATGGCGCATTCCGTGATGATCGTATTGCCGTCTCGGCGCACGACCAGCTTGCCATCCTTGACCGGGCCTTCGCCGTCGGCCTTGTTCTGGCGCGGATAGTAGTGCTTGTGGGGCAGCTCTGGCGCGTTCAGCTTCCATATCTCCGTCCCGCCGCCATATTTAGGGGCGATCGGATTCAGAGCGAACTCGTAGTCGGTGCATTGGTAGTTCACGAATCCGGGCATCGTGCCGGGCGACATGATGTCATAGAGCTTCATCTCAGGAGGCAGCACGTTGAACGCGATCTGAACGTTGTCGCACCATGGCTGAGCGTTGCCTGCAGGCAGGAACGGGTCCTTGCGATACGAGTAATGGCGAACGCCTTCTGGCCAGACGTGGTCGACCCGCTTTTCCTTTCCATCGACCTTCTCGATAGAATAGCTCTTGTCCGGATAGTAGAATTGGTCGTCGTCCCGCGTTTCGATGCGCATCATGCCGTCTTCGGGCGTATCGTCGGCGACTTTCGATGCGAAGTAGAAGTATTGGTCGTCGGCTGCGACGAAGCCAGTGGCAACGCCTTTCGAAACCGTTTTATCGAAGCTCTTGAAAGGGTACCAGGCGGCCTCGGTCAACGAAGGAACAGAACCTTCCGGACTGAGAACCAACTGAGGCAAGGAACCTTCCCAATCGCCTAGATTTCCATCGACATTGATCGTCTTCTTGCTGATGACGTTGCAGTGCAAATCTTCGTAGAGAACAGCGCGGCCTTTGCTCGTCTCGATCTCAACCGAAAGCGGATAGGAGTTCGATTCCTCTGCCTTTCCGCCAGCGATTTTGACTTCGATTTCCTTGGTTTCGTTGCCTTTGACGACGATGTCGCCCTTAGGGACTTCGAGTTGAAGTCTGCCGAGGTTGACCTTGAGCTTTCCAGTCACGGTCTTGTTCAGAACGTTCGTTAGCTTTAAGCGAAGCGTAGGCTTTTGGTCAATCGGCGCGGTCATGTCGTGGGCGACGATGGCGAACGGCTGGATACCGACGATGTCGGATGCCTGCAGAGCCTTAATGAGCTTGTTAAAGGAACCCTTGGCTCCACTGGGCCGGAAGAAGAATCCTTTCCCATCAAGGGGGATCGCAATCTTGTTTCCCCTGACCGAGGCGGGGTTGCCATAGAAGTCGTAGAGCTTATAGGCCGCGTTGGCCGGCACTGTCAGAGACGCTTCGCTCAGCACCTCGTCCTTCTCGATCTGAGCTCTCAGCTTGCTAATCTTGCTCGGATCCGTTGTTGCCCGAAACTGTTTCCACAAGGCCTCCTTGCGCTTCATCTCAGCGATGCCGCGGGCCGTGCGCAAGGGAAGATTGCGCGCGCCGTATTCTTCTCCGAGATCGCCGACGATCACGACCGTACCGTCATCTGGATTATCGATGCCGTCGAAGACCATAACCCAAGGCAAACCGTTGCGGAACAATAGCTGGCGGAAAGGCCTGTCGCCGATGAAGTGGGTCGCCGCGCCAATGGCCGCTGCCGTCGAAAAAGCGTGCGTTTGGTTGACACGGTAGGTCTTGTCGCCGTTCTTGATTTCATATTCCTGGCGCTCGGCCACGTTTCCGCCGTAAACACCCATCGCTCGGTCGTATCCGGCCGCGAGGTTCGAAGCCATGACGCCGGCTACTCGGTCGTCGGTGTTGGCGATCCAACTTTCGGTGTCCCAAATCTTTACTCTTCCGGTACTGGCTTTTCGGTCTCGCCACGGTTTATAGGTCGAGTAGCTGTTTAGGCCCTGATAGTGGATGCTCAGAAAGTCGAAGATCGGCATGAACTCGTCTTTGTTGTCGTTAAAGATTTTGTCCAAGGCATTCGATGACGAATCGCATCCGCCAACCAGAACATCAGCGCCGTTCTTCCGGGCGGCCAACACGCCATCGGCCATCGCCTTGTAGATCTCGCGATAGCGGGGTAGGTCTGCACCCCAGCCGGAGACCGAGCAACCTTCCCAAGGTTCGTTCCAAAGAGAGAATGCGGTGATCGGTCCTTTAGGCCAACCCCAGTCTGTGGCCAGCTTCGTCACGTATTTGGTGAAGTCAGCGTCGTAACTAGGAAGCCAAGCAAGGTCGAACGGATAGCCGCCCATCTTGCCGTCTTTGTCGAGCCAGGGGCGCGGAACCTTCATTGGCTGGTAGTTCGAAGTGAAGCCACCGCCCCCGATCATGGCTAAGACGGTGATGTTCGCATCGTTAAATCGCTTGAGATCGGCTTCCCTATAGCCAGACATCTCACCATAGTTGTTGTCCGAGGGGTCCTGATAGGACACGCCCCAACGGATGGCATGGATGCCCAGTCTCTGCAATGCGTCGATGCCGATGTCATCCAACGAAATGCGAGGGAACTTCACGCGGCCGGTGTTTGGTTTGAACGTGCGGACGCATGTCGTCACGAACTGCCTTCCCATCGTGCCGAGATCGAGAACAAGGGCATAGCCGCCAAACTTCTCGGGTATGGTCGGTTTGACCGTTATGTTCTGATAGCCTTTGGCGGGAATGTTCAGAGAGATAGGAACTGAACCGACATCGCCGAATTTGACGACCTGCGGAACCCAGATATCTCCTGGTTGGCCTTTCGTGCCATAGTTGATCACGAAGAACTTGCCTTTGGCAACGACATCGGAACCGGTCGTATTCTCAATCTGAAAAACGTAGACAGCCTTGTCGTTGGGCCACAGAATGCTGCCTTTCGGCTGGCTGACAATCTTGATAGTCAAGCCCGGAATCGACTTGCCCGGTTTGACTCCGAAGACTTGGCCAAACTCTTTCATTCCAGAGCCGGTCACCATCTGGGCCGGAGCGGAAACAACGCCCAAGAGGCAGGCGATTAAAGCCTGTATGCTCAGAACTTTTGAACGCACCACTCTATTTCGTTTCCTTTGCCATCAATGGAAGCGCCACTGTAGTATAGCCGCGCGTTATTTTGTCAGCGCGCTGACGCTCTGCTGGAGTCAATTTGGTCACGTCGCCACTCACTCTTTTCGCTGTTTCGCGAAGCCATTTCGTATCTTCGTTCACGAGAGGCTTTTCGGTTGGATGGTATTCGTGCGGAGAAACGGTCTTCACCACCGAAAAAATGGCAAGGCCGATAGCAATGACAACAATAGCGATAATGGCTGGTACTGGGATTTTGGACATGAGGACACCTGCGTTCAAAAAAAGATGGCGTCCTTCCGCAGAAGGACGCCAAGATAGTCGTTATCGAGTTTCGTTAGCCCATTCGCTAGCGTAGTTCTTAAGCTTGATCGATCCCCATCGCATCGACTTGGCATGGCCGTCGACGAATCCAAGGGTCGTATTGCCAGTTCCGATACCTGTTCGGTTATAGGCGTGGTTGAAGTACTTGCACATCCAAGGACCGGTTGGGCACTCCCAAGGATAACCCTGCGAGAAGCCATCCGACCAGTCATAGGCCTTGTTGTGCAACATGTTGTCGATCAAATTCTTGGCCGCATCGCTTTCCCAGGTTGCAGGGAGATCGTAGGTCGGTCGAATAAGGTCGGTCGGGACATCCCACCAGCCTCCAACCCAAGCATAGTAGTTGCACTGATAGAATCCCAGCGCGTACAGGTCTGCTGGAGATTGAACTGATGTAAGGCTCCTCGAACCCTCGAAGTAGCCGTTGTTGCGAGAACCGTTGATGCCCGGCGTAACGTCAGCGCAGTCTCCGTTGTGAACGCCCGAGATGTTGGCGTTAAGCCCGTAGCTGATCGGGAAGTGACCCTTCGTATTCATCGGATCTTTCCAGACGCCTGACTTCTCTGCCCAGCTGACTACGCCGTCTCCATCGATGTCGGTTCCGCCGGCATGGATGTAGGTGTCAATGAGTTCTGCATAACCCTTTTCGACGCAGCCACCCCAAGCGAAAGGTCCCATATCGTCATAATCGCCCGTATACATGATGAAGCCAGTCATGATCTGCTTCATGTTTGAAATGGACGCCGCCTTTTTGGCAGCTACTTTGGCTTGAGCAAACACAGGGAAAAGGATAGCAGCTAGGATCGCAATGATTGCGATGACGACAAGTAACTCAATAAGCGTAAATGCCCGCTTCGATCTATTCATCTTTATAACCCTTCTTCGAGATACAGGCGACAACTATATCGCCCCACATTGGGATATCATTTATGCGGTATCCCCGATGACAAACGAGACCGGAAGCATCGTTTCTTGAGCAACGGATTGGCCTCCGATAAGTTCGTGCAATAGTTCGGTTGCGTTGTGCCCCGCTTGCCACCACGGAGCAAGCACAGTTGATAGTCGGTAAGCGCACCGGACCGGGGGTACCTGCCCGTTGAAGCCGGTGACAGCGATGTCGTCAGGCACACGAATGTTGTGGTCTAGGCAATACTCCACAACTGCGTGCGCAGAAATGTCGTGCCAGCAAACGGCAGCTGTCGGCCTTTGCCCGTTCGGCTGGTTCAATATTTCAAGTTCTTGCTCGCTTAGAGCATCGTATTCATCTTCCGTGAAGCCATCGACAACCTCGATCCCCATTTCGTTTGCCAAGCGGTGGAACGTTTCATAGCGCCGCCGGGCAGACGTGACTTGGAGACGATGGCGGTACATAACCTTCTTGTGGCCACGAGCTTGTATGTGCGCCGCTACCATCGACATGCCAGCGATGTCGTCAACAACAACCGATGCGATGTTCGGAAGCGCATTGACCACAGCAACCACGGGAACAAAGGAGTCGGCCAAGTATCCGGCCAACGGGTCGTCTACGGGAGCGATCAGGAGAACGCCGTCCACTTTGCCGCTCATCAGGGTCGTTGCCAACTGTTCCACGTTTTTCTCGCGGAACGAACTGAACAAGACCACATCTTGCGCGAACTTATTTGCCGCATGCTGAATGCCTGCGACGATCTCGCTCACGAAGATTCTCTGGACCGTTTCTTCCTGGTAACCCCAGTAGACGCCGATCATATGGGTTGATTGATTACGGAGGGAACGTGCGAGGAGGTTTGGCCGGTAGCCCAACTTGATGGAAGCCAAGCGTACGCGCTCTCTCGTTTCGTCGGAAACGCGCGTGTTTGACTTCGATCCGCTAAGAATGACGGAGACGGTGCCAGGGCTTACCCCAGCTTCCCGCGCTACATCTTTTAGCGTTGGCACTACCTCGGACCGTTTTTGAGTTCGGCTCATTTTGCTCCTGCGCAATCGTTTAGTCACCGTGACTAAACGTTTCATCTCGTATATTACATCAGCTTTTGTAAAAGTGCAACAGCATTTTCAGACTTTTTTAACCTAAAAGCGGTTTTGAACCTATTTAATGAAACGATTGGTCAAAACCGGTGATTTTGACCAACAGTTAAGGTCAACTGCCTTTTCAAGCCGTTTCTACTTGAGAGAAGGCAGCACGATGCCTCGCATGATCATCCTTTGCGCGAACAGGAAAACGAGCAACGTCGGTATTGATGCGACCACCAATCCAGCCAAAGAAACGGCAAACGAGGCTGTAGCGCCTGCGCTTGCGGTGAGTTCATACAGCTTAGGGATCAGCGGCCACTTGTTGACATCGGGCAGGTATAGAACCGCTCCCAAAAACGTGCCGTAAGCGCCAAGCACGGCCCCAAGACCCGTTACGGCCAGGATCGGCTGAGCCAAGGGCATGGTGATACGGGCGAAAATCGTTAGCTCTTTGGCTCCGTCTAGCGTTGCAGCCTCATATAGCTCTTGAGGCAACGAGTCAAAGAAACCTTTGAGCAGGAAGATGCCGAATCCGCTGGCCGCTCCCGGAAGGATAAGCGCGAAGAAAGAGTTCATGAGCCCAAGGTTCTTAACAAGCAAGAAACTTGGAACCATCGCGATTTCGCCTGGAAGCGCCATCGTGGCCAAGAAAAACAGCAGCACCTGGTGCGTGCCTTTGAGCCGGAACCGCGACAAGGCATAGGCTGCCAGCGGATTAACGGTCAGCGCTGCTATCAATGACATGACGACAAGGACAAATGTGTTGATAAACGCCTTGTTCTCTCGCGCCATAAGCGACAAGATCATTCGATAGGGGTCAACGGTCAGCTCGCGGGCTATCCTACCTGGCTTCTCGCGCAGCTCCTGATAGTCGACTAAGCGCGCGGACAGCACCAAATCTCCCCATCGGTCTAACTTCGTGCCCCATGCCTGGTTCAGTTGCTCCAGGCTAGCGTACTTGGCTTGCAAGAAACGGCTATAGAGGATGTCCGGCGAAGACAGAACACGCCGCTCGAACGGAACGCGCTCATGGACAAATTGGCTCCAAAGAGTCGCCCAGCCGTCATTCTTTGGCATCTGGTTGGTCCAAGGAACCTCTTCGATGCTTTGGACTCCCATGCCGGTAAGGCTCAACCACTGAGAACCGGTTCGGATATGCCTCGTGTCCTTTAAGAAGCTGCGCCATTCTTGAGTGTAGTCGCCTTGAATACTCATCCAAATATGCGGGAAGCGAGTCATGGCGAACTCTTGGTAGTCCTTTTGCTGCCGGCTCAGCAGTGGTCCGACCGGCGGCTTTACTTCAGTCCAATTCGCGTAACTCGTTCCCCAAGCATGGTTCAGCCGTTTCACCTCAAACTGGCCGTATTTGTCTTTGAGGAACTGAACCCAAGGAAGCTTGCACGGGCTTCGGAACTCCGGTCTGAGCTGACCCAGGAATTGGACGGTCGCATTCCAGTTTTCGTCCCATTGCGGATGCCAGTCGCGGGTTGCTAAGTCCTTGGTCACGAGGAACGATGTTTGCGAAAGCGGCCGCTCGGGGTGTTCGCGCCTTTGCTTGTTATAGAACGACTCGAAGCCTGCATCGGCGTGCCAACAGACCGGCTCGTAGTATCTTTCGTCCAAAGAACTCAGATATGTCTTGTAGTCGGAGAGGTGCCTTTTCAAGCCTTGTTTGGGAATCGTTTCGAATTCGCCGAAGGTCTTGTTCCAGAAGTCTGTCTCAGCAGGATACGAAGTGTTGGACCATTCAGGACCGGAAACCGGCTGCGCAGCCGGAGACTCAGGGTCCTTCGCATCGAGTGCCGCATGCTTCCTGAGGACGTATTTCTTTGAAAGCGAGTCTCGATCGAACCAATACACCGGAATCGGAGACAAGCTTTGCTTATCTGTCGCGTCGGCCGTACTCAATCTGAGCATCAAGAGGAAGGGATATACCGTGGTCACGCTTCCCAAAATCAGCAAGCCGTAGATGAGCGAAAGCACGGACCGCCCCTTGACAGTTTTGCGTTCGATGGGTGAAATCACAGGCATTAGTCCACCTCCGCACGCCGAAACTCGACCTGTCTCAGGATTCGCAGCTGCCAGATGGTAAAGGCAATCAGCAACGTGGCCATGACCCAGGCCATTGCCGCCGCATAGCCGAACTTGAGGAAGATGAACGCCTGCATAAAGATCTCAAGTGCAAAGGTCTGTGTGGCGAAGTCCGGGCCGCCGCCGGTCAGAACGAAAATGTTTTGGCTCGCTTGGAATGCGCCGATGACCGCTCCAACAAAGTTGATCACGAGCAGCGGCCTTAGGTACTTCAAGGTGATGGTCGTTAACCGAACGCGCCAGTTGGCACCGTCGAGTTCCGCCGCCTCGTAGAGATCGTCAGGGATGCTCTTTAGAGCGGCAAGATAGATGAGAGTGCCTGGTCCCGTCGCACCCCAAATGCCGATGAGGATGATCGTCGGCATCGCAAGAGATGAGCTTTGCAGCCAAGTCTGTGGCGGAATATGAACGAGCGCTAAGAGCTGGTTCAGGATGCCTGCCGGAGTTGGGTCGAGCAAGCGCTTCCAGAGCAGGGCCATGACGATGCCACTAATGGTTGCGGGAAGATAATAGATGGTTCGGAAGAAGACCTTGCCGCGCGGAATCTCCGTGAGGAGCACAGCCAAAATGACCGGAAGGAAGAACCCGAGTCCGACGCTCAAGATCAAGTAGTAGAGACTCGTCACAAGCGTGTGGCCAACGCGGTCGCTCCTGGTTAGCTCCAAGAAGTTAGCAAGGCCAACCCACTCCGATCCGCCTGCAATTCGGTAGTCCTTGAAGGCTAAAACCAAGCCTTGGCTAATTGGATAGTAGGCGAAGACGAGTACGAGCAAGGCGGCCGGCGCTACAAGCATCGATGCGGTCGCCCATCCTACTCGGCCCGTCTTGTTCCCTTTCTCATTTGCTAGCTGATACTTGGCTGCCAAGCTTCTGAATGCAACCCACGCGCCGCCGATGCAGGCCGCCGCGAGCAATGCGACTGCGAATCCAATCCACGAGGTCGTGCGGCTTCCACTGAAGTCCTTCGCGGCAAACTGCCACTCGCGATTGATAAGCATCGCCGCACGCTTAAACTCCTTTTGATAGTCGGCGTTCTCATCTTTGAGGGCGCGTTCGTAGGCAGGAAGCAAGAACTTCGTTGCCAATCGATCCCATTCCGGAGCGTAGGGTTCCGGATAGCCGGATTGCTCGATCTCCTTTCGTGCTGAAATCATCTCGGTGGGGACTTGCTCAAGTACGCTGGTGAACCCTCCTTCTCGCAGCAGCTCCGGATCTTCGTATAGCCCTTTGCCCTCGCGCACGACTTGAGAGGTCATTCTCAGCTTGAACTGCGTGCTAGCCCGGTAGGCCAAAGTCTCCCAAGCTAGCCTTGCTTTGCGCCAGTCCTTGCTCAATGCTGAGTTTAGGCTTCCGAAGTTGCCTCCAATTCCGCCGAAGCTTCCTTTGGGACCGGCCGGAACGCGGCAAAGCCCAAGGTTGCGCAGACCGAACGTCTCGGCTTCGGTCGCGAGGTCTGGGTAATTGAGAAACATCGCGATGCGGCGCTCGGTGATGAGCAGACGCTTGCGCTCTTCGTCGGTGGCCTGCGCGCCGATGTTCACATAAGCGACGCCCGTTCGGACCTCTTCTTGCTTGTAGGTTCGGCTGGCAAATAGAACCTCGCCATTCTTGTAGTTGCCATGCCCAAGACCTTCGACGTTGATGTCGACTTTATCGTCTGGTAAATGAACCACAACGGGCTGGCCGTTCGGCGCGACGATCCACTTGGCAAGTGCTAGCTTGCGGAGCATCCGTACGCCGGCGAGAAATTCCTTGCTGTCGAAGGCTGCGACCCATCGGTCGGGCACATCGGTGAGGTCGGTACCGTCAGGCGCCTTGTCGATGGGATGCGCCAAATCGCTAATGACCTTCTGCTTTCCGCCATCGCCATAGGTCTTGAACCGCTTGACCATTTGTGCGCCATACCCCATCGTCAGGGTCGGCATGTACCAGGTGTTGCGTTCGATCAAGAATCCATATATCGGTCGGCTGGCGGGGCTCTTTGCACAGATCTGCAACGATTGATCAAAGACGTCATCCCAGTTCCTAGGCGCTTTGTCAGGGTCAAGGCCGGCGTCGTGGAAGACATCCTTTCTCCAGACGAAACCGAGCGTTACGGTCAGCATGGGGATGCCCAGCACATCGTCGCCGCGCATGAACATCTGCTTGGAAATGGGCGGAACCTTGTCCCAATCCTTGTATAGAAGCTGGCGTTTGCCATGCTTGTCAAGGATGTAATCCCATGTTCCGTCGGCCTTGCGCAACGGTTCGCCGTTCTTCCCTTCGCGCACCTGCCAAATGAAGCCGTTGAGAGGGAGAAACAGATCTTGATCTCGGAAGAGATAGAAGCTGTCGGGATGCGTCCAGATGACGTCTTCGCCAGAGCCCGCTGCGAACTTCAACAACTGGATCGACGAACCCTCGATGTTGAGGTTGCTGGTGCCGTCCAGGGCAATGAGTTTTGATCTTTGGACGCCAGTCTTCGGATCAATCTCCTTTAGCCAGGCGTTCCAAGCAGCCAGGCCGGCGCGTTCTCCGGTATTCGCCGCACTTCGCCAATAGTAGGTCTGAGTGATCGTGGTCGGTCCGGCTGTTGCAAACGAGGTCAGAACGAGCAATGAAAGGGGACAAACAAGCGCTCTTAGGAAGGCAGACATCTTCATCTTGCTTTTAAAATCGGTGGGGTGTGCCCTTTATAATACATGACCAAACGTTTCATCACAATGCTGATTTGTTGTTACCAAGCATTTATTCGTGAAACGAACACAAGACAAAGAGCTCCTCTCCGGCCGTGTGTTGGGTGTGTCCAGAACGCAATCGAGCCGCTCGTTGTCTGCGGCAAAATGGTATCCAACCTCGGTATATGAGCAACGATCTCGATTTTGGGCCGGTATCGGACGTCTTGCTAACGAATGACTCGTTTAAGGTGCGACACGAACGCGATCTGCCTCGATTGTACCGACCGTGAATGTACGGCGGTTCATCGGTAAACTTGGCATCATGCATGCATTCGCCGCTACGTTGAAAGCTTTGAAGGGGCCGTTTTGAATATAGAGAAGAGCTTTACGATTGATGCTCGCGACTGGAGCGTTGACTATCGGGTCACCGATGAGGGTCGATTGCTTCAGACTTCGTTCACAAGCAACGATGAGAACTGCAAGGATCTGACAGACGCCTTTCCGGCAGCCGGCAACGGATGGATCTATGAACCGGCGGCCAAAGTGACGCACGCCGACGGCAACACATCCAGCGATTTCCGAGTTACAGAAGTAAGCCAAGCAGAAGGATTGACAACGGTTGTGATGAAAGATCCGGTCTTTCCCGTCACGCTGACGCTCCATTTCCAAGCTCTGCCTGAAGTCGGCGTGATTGAATGCTGGACCTCCATCGAACACAGCGAACCAGGCTCTGTCAAGGTTGAATGCTTGGCTTCATCGTCGATCGACTTTGGAAAGGACGACTATTGGCTGACTCAGTTCCACGGCGATTGGGCCAACGAGGCGAACCTCGCAGAGGAGAAGCTGGGATACGGCATCAAGGTTCTGGATTCAAAACTGGCTGTTCGCGCCCACCAATTCCGCGCTCCTTGGTTCATCCTGTCAAGGGGTCAAGAAGCTGCGGAAGATTCCGGCGAAGTTTTCGGAGGGTCGTTAGCATGGTCCGGGAGCTTCCGATTCGCTTTCGAAAAAGAACCTAGCGGCTCATTGAGGGCTATTTGCGGCGTCAACCCCTACGGCTCCACATACGTGCTTGAGTCTGGGCGTATCTTAACGCTCCCAAAAATGGTCTGGGCGTTCAGCAGCAATGGCACCGGCGAACTCAGCAGAAGGCTTCACCGATACGTTCGCGAGAACGCATTGAGAGATGGCAACGAGCCGAGAGCCATCCTGCTGAACAACTGGGAAGCAACCTATTTCAACTTCGACGAGAACAAGATCGCTTCGCTCTTCGATGGAGCGCGCGATCTCGGCATGGAGCTATTCCTGCTGGACGACGGATGGTTCGGCACGAAGTACCCTCGCAATGACGACAAGCAAGGTTTGGGCGATTGGACTCCAGACAAGGCAAAACTGCCGAACGGCGTTTCGATTCTTGCCGAGAAGGCTGTCGAAAAAGGGCTTCTATTTGGTCTGTGGTTCGAGCCCGAAATGGTTAACCCGCGAAGCGAACTCTTTGAGACACATCCCGAGTGGGCTATCCAGCAACCATCGCGCGAGTTTGATCTGCATCGCAACCAGATGATTCTCGACTTGACCAATCCTGAAGTCGAGCAATACGTCTTCTCAGTTGTTGACGACGTGTTGACGACTACTCCCGGCATCACTTACGTCAAGTGGGACTGCAATCGATATGTGACTCAGCCAGGTTCATCTTATTTGCCTGCCGAATCTCAGTCTAACCTCTCGATCGACTATGTCAACGCACTTTATCGTGTATTCGAGAAGCTCATCGCCAAACATCCGCATGTCGAGATCATGATGTGCTCGGGCGGCGGCGGCCGTGTCGACTATGGCGCGCTTAAGTTTGCCCATGAAGTGTGGCCTAGCGACATGACCGACGCGGTTCGGCGCATCTTCATCCAGTGGGGCTATTCGTTCTTCTTCCCGGCCATCTCCACCGCGAACCACGTGACGAGATGGGGTTCGAGGCCGATGCAGTTCTCATTCGATGTTGCGATGAGCGGCCGAATGGGTATGGACATCGATGTCGACAAGTGCACGGCTTCTGAACGCGAAGTCGCGATAAAGGCGATTGCAAACTACAAGCGCATCCGAGATGTCGTTCAGCTAGGCGACCTCTACCGGCTCGAATCGCCCTATGCCGGCGTTCGTTCGTCGCTGATGTATGGATATGGCAAGCGCGCCGTTGTTTTCGTGTTTGCGCGTGGCGATGTTGAGGAAGCGCTCGTTCGGCTTAAGGGTCTGGAGCCTAACGGCGATTACAGCGTTAAGCTGCTGGACGGCGAGGCTGCTGGGGAAAGTTTCCTTGGCGTGCAACTGATGGAGATCGGTTTGGCGGTACCGAGTCTAGGTTGTTGCGAAAGCCGTGTGTTCGAGATTTCTCAGAAGTAGTTTGTGAATCGGACCGCTTCGAAGGCGATTAGAAGCGGGCCGAATATTGAGAGACGATTAAAGCTTGCCAGCGCGAACGCGGGCGATGGCTTCTTCTTTCTCTTTGTCTGAGATCGGGGCGTTCTTGATACGCTCGATCTTCTCATCGGCTGTGGCTGCCGGTCCAAGCGACTTGGTCTCTGCAGGCTTGAATTCCGCTGCATTGGCAGGTTTTCGGTTGTCTGGGCCGCATCCGACAAGAAGCGCAAGAGCTAACAACAAGACTAAGGCGACAGAGGTTTTTCGTGTCATTCTGAGAAATCCTTCGGGCGATGGCGTCACACCTCCCGCTAATGTAATTCTTACTCGGCTCGACCAAATTCATGAAATTGGTGTTGCATCACAACTATACCTATGATACAATGAACGCGTGTACAGAACGCGCGTACAAAATACAAAAACAGGACGGCCGACTCGTGATGACGTCGCGAGAATCGCCAATATTTCGGGAGCCACCGTCTCGCGGGTGCTGAGCGGAAGAACCGATTTATCCATCTCCCCGGAAACTCGAGAGAAAGTTCTTGAAGCGGCTCGCCAGCTCGGATACACCCCCAACTCGGCAGCCAAGGCGTTGACTTGCGGCAAGAGCGGCATTGTCGGCTTTTGGATGAGCCTTGAATACTCTCGATATCGCGGCCAGGTTCTGGACTGTATGAGGACCCTTCTCCGCGGCACCGAAGTCGCCATAGCCGTTACGGACGTCGACGAAGAATACAACCTAGCCCATTCATTTGACCGAGCCTTGAGAGTGCCAGCCGACGGCATCATCGCATTCGACAACTCCGCGTCCGTCGAAGCGTTTGCGCGAGAGTCAAGCCGCCTTGCTCCGCTGATTCCGTTCGTGAGCATGGGCGCTTATTGGTCCAGTGAAAAGAGCTATGTAGGCATCGACCTCAAGTCCGGAGCTCTGGCCGCAATGAACCATCTTTTCGAGACGGGCCGAAAACGAATCGCTTATGTCGCGCCTTGGACTTCCGACCTGATTGATAGCGGTCCTCGATTTGAGGCCTATCAGGAATCGATGCAGAACCGCGGCTTGGAGTGCATGACTATTGGAGTCCAGAGCGTCACCTATGGCTTAGTCAAAGAGGCCATAGACGAGTCAGTCGATAGCGGGGACTTGCCCGACGCTCTGCTTTGCATGAACGATGAAATCGCCATAACTGCCCAGTCGGTGCTGATGGACCGCGGGATCGCTGTCGGAAGGGACGTGGCAATCGTTGGATTTGACGGAATAGAGGAAACGGCTCATTGCCCGGTTCCCATCACAACGGTGGTTCAGCCCATCTATGAGATGTGCTACGTCGCTTGGGACTTCTTGAAAACCCAGATGGAAGATCCTTCGGGACCACTGCTTCAGCGGGTGTTAGTGCCCGAGCTTGTCGTAAGAGAGTCTTCACGGCGATAGCGCCGGGACCTGTTTGTTCAAAGAAGAAACGCAATCATGAAAAAAGCCTTTACATTAATCGAGCTTCTAGTCGTTATAGCGATCATCGCCATCCTGGCTGCGATCCTCTTCCCTGTGTTTGCTCAAGCGAAAGCCTCTGCCAAGAGGACTGCCGACCTAAGCAACGTCAAGAACATCGGCATGGGCTTCCAGCTTTATGGCGGCGACAATGACGATACCCTTCCCCCAACTCGACAGGTTGTCTGGGACACGATGCAACGCTACCAGCAGATTAGCTGGAAAGACTCCATTCTGCCTTACATCAAGAACGGCGGCAGCTACATCAAGCCCGACGGAACCCCTTATACGGGCAACACCGGACGCGACGGCGGCGTTTTCTGCTCTCCCACCTATTCCGGATGCTGGGCTCAGCTCCCCACGTCATGGGCCGCCAACATCTATGGCGACGAAACGACCCGATTCCCAAGATCGTATGCGATTAACGAAGACGCGGGCCGCAATGAAGGCATGAGCGGCGTTGGACACGAGGGCATTTGGCCGCAAATCGACCTGTGGTCCTGGGAACCGATTCAGAACCGTGGCGGCAGCGGATCCATGACCTCTCTTGAGAACGGCGCTGGCACGATCATGATGACGGGAACCCGTACACCGTTCGTCAACTCTGGCGCATGGTATCTGTGCTTCGGCTGCGGCGACGCCGGTTGGAACTGCAGCCCGCAGAGCAACGACGTAACCAACGGCCGAAGCGTTGGCAACAAGCAACTGAACTTGGTGTTCTTCGACGGCCACGCTAAAGCCGTAAATGCCTACAAGTCTCTGTCCGATGACATGTGGGGCATGTTCAAGAAGTATCCGAACGACGACGAGTCGATCGCATATTACATGAAACGCGACTACAAAGAGTGGCAGTAAGCTCTTAGCTGTTATTGAAGGCAACAGCAATCTCCAAAATCCTCCCTCGGTGCATGCGGGGGAGGTCTTGTCTCGTCAAACACTTATCCCGGCGCAACTGCTGGACGACCTCATAATCACCAAAATGGCAGTCCTTCCTCTCATCGCAATGGTTGCTTTGACATCGGCTTCCGGCCAAACAGGCCGTGAGGCATATACCGTTCCAGGACTTCGCTTGTCAGTCGACAAAGCATCGGGACGCTTCTCGCTTGATTGGAACGAGAGAGCATCCATCCGTGATGCATACGGAGAGGTTGCGATGCCGGACGGTTCAATCCGAAGGACTATTGATGCCAAAGATAGGACTGTGAAGGCGCGAAGCATCGCTGACCTATTCGGCAAAGGCATTGAGGTTTCGATCACGAGCAGGTTCAGTGGCGACTTTTCGCTAAAGCACACGATTGCTCTCTATAGAAGCCGCAAAGAAGCGATTGTCCGTCTTGAAGCCATTTCAAAAAGCACCTTCGAGACGAATCGTATTGTTCCTCTCGTCACTGACTCGAAAGTCGGCCTGAAGAGCGTCGGCCGCATCTTCCCGTTATTTGTCCCCTACGACAACGACAACTACTTCCGATACAACTCGGTCGAATGGGGCGAGGGAGATGGCAACGCACTCGGCAGCTATGAGGTAGGAGCCATCTACAATGACGGCTCGCGGAACGGCTTGATTATCGGTTCCCTCGACCACGAGGTCTGGAAGTCGGCAGTTCGGTTCTTCAAAGACGGCGGAGTACGAGCTGTCGCCGGGGTAACAAGCAAATACACACACGACAAGGAGCTACATGGCTCGGTCTCCGGCAAGGTCGTTAGTTCCCCTCGTTTTGTCGTTGGAAACTACAAAGACTGGCGAGCGGGACTGGAGAGATACGGTGACCTAAACGCCAAAGTCAAGTCTCCTCTCCCTTGGACCGGCGGAGTTCCGTTCGGTTGGAACTCGTGGTCAGGCCACAAGAACAAGGTCACGAACGACGCAGCAATGGCCGCGTTGAACTTCGTCAAGAGTGACCTTCCCTGGCTTAGAAACAATGGTATCGCATACGTGAACTTCGATTCGTTTTGGGACAACCTGAAGCCCGAGCAGCTGACCGAGTTCTGCAAGAAGGCGCACGCCATGGGACTCAAGGCAGGCATCTACTGGACGCCATTCGTCAACTGGGGAGAACCCGACTGGAAGACTTCAGGCGGATTCCATTTCCGCGATCTTCAGCTCAAGGACTCTAAAGGCGAGTTCTTGCCGAAGCTAGATGGCGGTTGGCCGCTTGATCCGACCCATCCCGGCACTCTGAAGCGCATCGACGAGCATCTGAAGCAATTCATGGACCAAGGGTTCGACTACATCAAGTTCGACTTCATGACTCATGGCGCTCTTGAGGGCAGGCACCACGACAAAAAGATAACGACGGGTAACGCTGCTTATACTTTTGGCATGAAATACCTTGCCGCCAAACTCTCGGTCAAAAAGGTCGGCAAACCGGTGTTCATCAGCTTGAGCATCGCTCCGATGTTCCCGCATGGCTACGCGCACAGCAGGCGCATCTCATGCGACATCTTCTCGAATATCGGCGCAAGCGAATATTTCTTGAATTCTCAGAACTACGGCTGGTGGACCGCTGGCCGGCTCTATCGGTTCAGCGACCCGGACAGCGCTTGCGTCTACCAGGCCCTGGGCGAGCAGCCCACGACCGAAGCTGAAGCACGCACTCGATTTACCGCTTCTGTCATTGGCGGCGGCATGATGATCGAAGGCGACGATTTGACAAATCCCAAAGCTCGCGAAAGAGTCTTGCAGATATTCTCAAACAAAGAAGCGCTGGAACTGGCTAAGAAGACGCCTGCATTTAGGCCGGTTTTTGGCGATACGGAAGAGCGCGCGGGCGACGCCTTCATTTACTCGCAAGACAAGAACACGGTCTATGTCGCCTTGTTCAATTTCAGCAAAACAGACAAAAAGCCGATGAGCATTCCATTCGGCCGACTTGACATAGGCAAAGACAAGTGGCAAGCCTATGAGCTTTGGACAAAGAAGACATCAACAGCAACCGAAGCCATCCAGACAGCTCTGGCCCCAATGGATTGCGCGGTTATACGGCTGACGAGGTTGCCGTGAAGTCGAAGTGGCGAATAGAGCTGACTGGTCTGGCTTTCATCGCTCCCTGGCTCATTGGATTTATCGTGTTTACGGCTTGGCCGTTTCTGCGCAGCATCCAGCTCTCATTCATGCGATACGACATTGTGCGCCCTCCGAAATGGGTGGGGACGGCCAACTATGAAAGCCTTTTCACCAACGACACGGTGTTTCGGACATCGGCCTGGATCACGCTCAAGTACGCCGCGATCTCCGTTCCACTGTTCATTGCCGCCGGCGTCATTCTAGCTCTGCTGTTGAACTCGAACATCAAGGGCATTGCGTTCTATCGAACTGTCTTCTTCTTGCCGTCGATCGTTCCGACCGTTGCCACGACCGCCATCTTCATGTGGATTTTGAATCCGCAGATCGGGCTGGTGAACGGCCTACTCAAGCAACTCGGCATCGTTGGTCCCGGCTGGCTGAGCGACCCCAAGTGGGCGATGTGGAGCTTGCTCTTCATGGGGCTATGGGGAGTCGGCAACAGCATGGTTATTTACCTCGCTGGTCTGAAGGACATTCCTGCTTATCTCTATGAGGCCGCCATCGTTGACGGCGCGTCAGCTATGCAACGCCTTCGCAAGATCACGCTGCCGATGCTTACTCCGGTCATCTTTTTCAACCTTGTGATGGGTGTGATCGGTTCGCTGCAATACTTCACGCAGGCCTACATCATGACCGGCGGCGGCCCCGAAGACTCAACGCGGTTCTATGCGCTCTATCTCTTTGACCGCGCCTGGAGATATGCCGACATGGGCTATGCCAGCGCTATGGCTTGGATTCTCTTCGTCGCCATCATCGTGCTGACCTCAGTCTTGTTCAGCACCCAAAAAAGGTGGGTTCACTATGGCGGCTAAGGTTTGGCTGGTTCGACTTCTTGCAGCAGCTTTGGCTTTGACGTTCATCTTCTGGATGGGCTTTTCACCTGGAAGGGCTACCAAGGAGCAAACCGACCGCAAATATCCTGGCCGCACTCCCGTTCGGTTCTGGCACATGTGGTCCGCCGAGTGGAAGGATGTTGTTGACAAGATCGTTGACCGTTACAACAAAAGTCAAAACAAGTATGAGGTGATCGCGCTATCGGTTCCCGGCAGCGCTGACACCAAGTTCCTGCTCGGTGCGATGGGTGGCGATCCGCCCGACTTGATGGCACAGTGGAACCCGGTCATTCCTACCTGGGCCGAAGGCGGAATGCTGACTCCGTTCGAGGACATCATGACTCCGGTTGAACATAAGACCTTTGAGACCGAGTCGTACCCGATCGTCAAGCGAGTGGGCCAATACAAAGGTAAGACCTACGGCTTCCCCATTGGATTGCAGGTTAAAGGCATTTTCTATATCCCTCAAGCCTTCAGAGAGGCGGGGATAAAGGAGTTTCCTAAGACGTGGGAAGAGCTTATTCGCCTGAGCAATAAACTCACCAAGCGCGACAAAGACGGCAACATTGAGCGGCTAGGTTTCATGCCTGGCTCGTGGGCTGAGACGGTGCCTCTATTCGGCGGAGACATCTACGACTTTCAAGCGAACAAACTGACTCTGGACAATCCTAGGAATTTGGTCTGCCTTGAGGAACTGGTTTCGATCCGCAAACGCGACGGCTATGATGCGGTGAATAGGTTCCAGTCGGGGCTTAACACGTCCTCGTTTGCAGGCGGCTGGCCGTTCATTGCCGGCGTCTATGCGGCCACGGTTGACGGTCCATGGCGAGTTGAGCAGATCGCCAAGTATGCCCCGAAGCTTGAGTATGCGACGATCATGGTGCCCCCTCCGGCTGGTGGAAAGACAGGCGCGGGCCTTGGAAGCGGCAACTTCATGATCATTCCTCGTTCGGCAAAAGAGAAGCAAGGAGCATGGGATTTTGTGAAGTTCTGGTCGGGGCTTTCGCATCCCGAGCGCGCCGCCGAGTTCTATGTTTGGGGCGGGTGGCTGCCGCCGAGCGATGCCGTCGCGAATGCCCCCATCTATCAAGACTATATGAAGAAGCACCGGCAGCTCAGAACCTTTGTCGAAGCGATCAAGAGCCCGAATATCCGGGCGCAGCCGCCTGTGGCTTATCAAGTGTTCGTGAACGACACGATCTGGAAGGTCGAGGACTTGGCGATGCGCGGGGAGATCACTCCTGCACAGGCGATGAAGCAGGTTCAAACGCAGGTTGCTCAGGAAATTGTCCGCAGGAGGAAGCTCGGCTATGACGAATAGGCTCCTCAAGCTTGGAGTTCACGTCTGCCTATTGTTCCTAGCGATTCCGGCGGTTCTTCCCTTGCTCTGGATGTTCTCGACTTCATTGAAGGCCGACAGCCAGGTCTATGCTGGCATGCAAGGCGGCGGGTTTTCGTTGAGCAGCCTCATTCCGCATCCGGCGGTCTGGAGCAACTATCCGAAAGCGCTTTCGACAGTACCGTTCGACCTTTACTTGAAGAACACTTTGGTGCTTTGCGTCGTATGCGTGATCGGCGCTGTTCTGTCTAGCGCGTGCGTTGCCTACGGATTTGCGCGGATCAAGTTCCGAAGCCGAGGTCCGCTGTTTGCCTTGCTCATAGCAACCATGGCCTTGCCGGGGCAAGTCACCATGATCCCGGTGTTCGAGTTGTTCCGCAACCTCGGCTGGTACGGCACCTATTTGCCGTTGACAGTGCCGGTGTTTTGCGGCGGCCCGTTCTATATATTCCTACTCACGCAGTTCTTCCGCACCTTGCCTGAAGAGATGGCCGAATCGGCGCGTCTGGACGGCGCTGGCGAGTTCCGGATCTTCACCCAGATCATCTTGCCTTTGGCCAAGCCTGCGCTGGCGACATGCGCGCTGTTTCAGTTCCTGGGCACCTGGAACGACTTCATGGGTCCGCTGATCTATGTGAACAACCCCGCGAAGTACACCTTGGCCTACGGTCTCCAGCAGTTCATGAGCGCGTACGGCGGGCAATGGACACAATTGATGGCCGCTTCGATCGTGTTCACCGTGCCGATCATCGTGTTGTTCTTCTTCGCCCAGAAGACGTTCATCCAAGGAATCGCCACCACCGGCGGGAAGAACTAGCCGCGTGATTTCACGGTGTCAGAGGCCGTTTGTGAGATTCGACGAAGCAGTCTTCTCTTCTTGAAAGGGCTCAGCCGCTGCCAAGACTAGCTCAGTTAACTGCGCGGGTGAGTGCCTTGTTTACGATAAGATATAGGTACAGCCATGAGATTGTTCACCTTCGGTTTGGCAAGAACGTCAGTTTCGCTGACGCTCTCTTCTCTATACCGGCCTCCAAACGGTCTTACGGTTCCTGGCCTCATTCACGCCGAATGCCTTACTCCAATGCTACTCGGCTCTCATATCTTATCGCCACAGCGGATGCAGTTCAACAAGATCGCCATGTTCGCATCGTGGGAGAGCGAAGAGGCGATCGAAAGCTTCATGCAGTCCACAAACCTTGGTAAATCCATTAGATCGGGTTGGCATGTCCGAATGGCTTTTCTGCGCAGGTGGGGATCTGTGCGAGAGTTCGCTTCGCTCCCAGACTCCGTCGGCGAGTCTGATCCGATGTCCCCTGTTGCCGCCTTCACACTCGCGCGGATGAGGATCCCAGAGGTTCCGCGATTTATCCGCTGGGGCCGGCCCGTCGAAGCCCTTATACGGGACCACCCCGAAGCAACGTTCTCCCTCGCGTCAATCCGCTACCCAAGGACTATCGCGACCTTTTCCATATGGAGGTCTCAGAAAGCGATGATCGATATGGTAAGTGGGCGGAGCGCGGTCAGCCAGCCGATGCGCCACATCGACGCCATGAGGGAACGAGAGCGTCGCGACTTTCACCAGGAGTTTACAACGATGCGGTTTCGACCTATCGCCGAGTATGGATCTTGGGAAGGTCGTGCGACTCTGTTGCCTACCGGATGATACGATGAACAACTCGATTTATAAGGAAGTCCTTGGAGACGAATTCCAACGGCTTCACCCAAAGATCCAGGAACGGTTTGGGTTTGGTAGCTCAGACCGAAAACGAGCCATCGGACGCGGCATTATGCAACGAGTCTGGCGCGGAAGATTCTACACGGTTCCCTTCCTGATGGTCGGAACATGGCGAAACATCATGTTCCCAGACCAAGGGGAGAACATACCTTTTACGATCGAGAACTGGGCCTATGTCGACTCACTCGGCCGCGAAACGGTTACAGAACTGCGCACTTTCAAACTCGGGAAGGAGCGTCGATTTGATGGCTATATGGTTCGAGATGCCCGTCGCAACAAAGTAGTCGATTACTTAGGCACACACCAGCACCTCGCCGTCGATTTGAACTTAGGCGTCACAAACGAGGGCGGTCTTCTCATAGAGTCAGGCGAGCAACGCTTCTATGCAGGCCCAATCTCGTTCAAGTTCCCTATGTTCTTCTCGGGCAAGGCATACGTTCATGTATGGTTCGATGATGCTATTAGCATGTACCAAATTCAAGTTGAGGTTAGAAATACCTTTTGGGGTCCCCTATTTGGCTATTCTGGGAGCTTCACTGTTGAGTGGGAAGATGTAGATCCCGACTTGATCCCGCAGAATGTCAAACCACTCCATGAAGAGAGTCGCAGATGATGGCGTCGGCTATCTTGTCTCAACAACAGGCTTCTCGGTTCCTCATAACGATCATGTTGAATCACTTTGAGGCAACGCATCAATGATCTAAGGGAGGGACCACTTGATGCAACAACGGCCAAAGCGGTTCTTTGGTATGGTCGCAAGCGCTTCCCTAGGATGTTTGTCCTCCATTTTAGTACCGCTTCATGGCTCGTTGCATCAAATAGAAGAGAACAGACCTTATTTAGCCTACCCCGAAGGCCTCTGCCGGGCGGCAAGCAGAATACCGTAGGTTACCGAGATAGGATGAGGCGGATTTCCTGGAACAAAGGCATCGGGCGTCAAATGAGGTTCAACGCCTGCTCCGTTTGCATAGGTCCCGCGATGGAGTCCGCCGCTGATCGCCGAACAGCCCGCAGCGATTACCAACCGCGGGTCTGGCATTGCTTCGTAGCACCTGATCAGCGGTTCTTGCATGGCCTGCGGCACTGGGCCTGTCACCAACAATATATCGGCAAAACGAGGCGAAGCGACGATGCGGATGCCATAGCGCGATCCATCGAAGTCGGGATTCAGGCTGGCGTTGACCTCAAGATCGGTCGCGCTGCAACCGGTCGAGACAACGCGCACGTCAATCGACTTGCCGGTTAGCTTCCCGAGGTCTTCTTTGGGCAATGGTTTTCGTGCCCTAATCACAAGGTCTTCGCGATTCTTCACTGCAGTCATCGTCGATCTTTCGGCTTGAATGGTCTTTGTCGGACAATCGTTGATGCAAGCTCCGCATGCCAGACAACAGCCAAGATCGATCTCGATTCCAGCGTTGCCAAAGGCGATCGCGCCGGTCGGACAGAGTTCGATGCACCTTGAGCAAGCCTCGCCTGCACATGGTTCTTCTGATAGACGAGGCATTCCCATCATGTCTTCAGGCAGATTGGGAAAGTCGGCTAAATCGACGGTGAACTTCTGTTTGGCGGCATGGATGAGGGCGTTCAACATCGTAAAACTCCTAGAGGTCGCTCCCTGAATACGACAGGTTAAAGCTCTTGTTGACGATCGGGAAATCCGCCACGAGGTTGTTTCGGATGGCTATCGCGAGCCCGGTCCAGTTCTGGAAGCTGGGATCGCGTATAACGTAGCGATTCACCTTTCCTTCGCCATCGGTCGTCAGCCAGTGAATCAATTCGCCGCGCCAGCTTTCGACGATCCCGATGCCGACAGAGTTCGCTGGCAGTTCATGTTTGATCTCGACTCGTGCGGGTCCGCTCGGAAGGTTATCGATGAGGTCGTTTACAAGTTGGAGCGAAGCCAATAGTTCAGCGCCTCGCACCTTGGCACGCGCCCACACATCGCCGCCGATCTCGGTTGGAATCGCGAATTGTATCTGGGGAAACAGGCCTTGTTCAAAGACCTTGCGCGAATCGTAGGGCAACCGGCTAGCTCTGGCTGCCGGACCGACCATGCCGAACTCTTCGGCTGAAGATTTCGACAAAACGCCGACCCCCTCAAAGCGGTCTTGCATGCCGTTGCTGCTGAAGAATAAGGAGCATGCCTCTTTGGCGTCTCGAATCAAGATGCTCAGCACTTCCCTGAAGGCACCGAGCTTCGAGGTGTCGAAGTCCCAACTGACTCCACCAGGCGCGGTATATCCAGTTTGGAAGCGTGAGCCTCCGACTTTCTGGCCCAACATGAAGACGTCTCCTCGAAGGCGGGCAAACTCAGCGTTCATATAGGCGAAGCCAACGTCAGAGGCTAGTGCGGCAAGATCCCCAAAGTGGTTGGCGATGCGTTCAATCTCCAATGAGATCGTTCGGAGAGCTTGAGCCCTCTGGGGAAGCGCGATTCCGAGCATGGCTTCTAAGGCAACTGAATGGGCGAGAGATCCTGCCACAACCGTATCGGAGGCCGCGTTTTCAGCCAGGTGCCTCATTTTAGGTATGGGCATTTTAGCGAGGTTTGTTTCGACTCCGCGGTGTAGATAGCCTAGCCGAATCTCTAGGTTGGCTATAACCTCGCCTAGGCAACTGAAGCGGAAGTGTCCAGGTTCTATGACACCTGCATGGATCGGACCGACCGGGATCTCATGGACGCCATCGCCCTGGACTCTTAGGAAGGCGGAGTCGCGTGGAACCGTAGATCCGTCTTCCGCATGATGGAACGGGTAGTAGCTTTCTGGCCAGGCTTGGTTCAGGATAAGGCTTTTCCATTCTAAATGGCCGGCAAAGCGGATACCCCATTGATCGCCGATGAGCCGCTCGGCCCAGTGCGCTGCGGGAACTAAGGAGGTCATCGACGGGATTTCCATCGTTCCTGGCGGCACCTCAGCATCGATGATCTGGACACTTCCCTTGCGACGATCGATGAGCAGGCACTCAATGCGCCGAATGCCATCGACTCGTCTCATTGTCAAGTGGCCATAACTGAGTCCCCGATGGAGCACGTCGAATACCGATTGAACCCAGATATCCAGTTCTGTCGTATGTCGGCTCAGGTTCATCGACTTCCTCCGGCGAAAACTCGCTCAAGACCATCAAGAACAATGGGCGAGAGAAGCACGAAAAGTAGGCCTGCCAAAGTCAACAGCACTACAGACGGAACAATGGAGCCGCAGACCTTCATCTCTCCTTGCTTAATGGGCTTTTCGCCAAACACCGCGCGGCCAAGGTGCGTCACTACCGCCACAAAGGCCACTGCAAGACCAGCGACGAGAGCGATCGCGAATCCGGTCGAGCCGCTTCCAACGACCTTCGAAACGAGCAGCCATTCGCTTGAGAAAGACGCAAAAGGAGGAGCGCCCATTGCTGCAACGCCTGCAGCCAACAACGCGAAGCCGAGATGCGGAGATCGACGCATCATGCCGCTAAGTTTGTTCAGGTTCACCGTTCCGAAACCTCTAACGACATTGCCTGAAAGCAAAAAGGCAGCGGCCTTTGACAGGCTGTGAGCCAAGGCATGGAGGCCAAATACCGGCGCAAGTTGCAGAGCCGCCGCTACTGCCAGCAATCCCATATTCTCGATGCTAGAGTACGCCCACATGCGTTTCAGGTTCTGCTGGCGAATTAGGAATACGGCGGCTGCTATAACAGTGATCGCTCCCATTGGAGCCAAAATAGATATGAGCAAGCGACCTGATGGCGTAGATGCTACAACCCTGGATACGCGCCAAATCGCCAACATTGCCAGGTTCAGCAGCGCTCCGGACAAAATGGCCGAAGCTGGTGCCGGCGCTTCGCTGTGCGCGTCAGGCAACCAGTTATGCACCGGAAAAAGACCCGCCTTGGTACCGTAGCCAAGGATCATGAACACAAAGCCAGTGTCGAGGAGAGTCTGCTTCAGCGTGCTAGCGTTGGCTTGAAGCCACGATATACCGAGCGAGCCGTTCGCGTTTGATGCGGCCACATGAACGATCAAAGTGCCGAGCATCGCAAAAGCCAGACCGACGCCGCAGAGAATGATATATTTCCACGCCGCCTCGATTGACTTTCGCGTGCCGGTAAGGAGGATCATTGGCGCGGTGATAATCGTGGTTGCCTCGATTGCCACCCAAAGCACGCCTAAGTCGGACGCGCATACAACCGCGTTCGAGGCAATGATGAACAGGCTGGATAAGCCGATCAGCGCCCGTGCCGTTTTGGGCGTTAAGTGCATGTCCTCAAGATGGCTCATGCCATCGGCAATCGATAACAGCGCGGCCAGATAGACAATCCCGTTCGTAACAACAAACCAAACAGCCATCGCATCGGCATGGAACCAAGCTGTATCGGCAAGGGCGAATCCGCTCTGATAGGCTGTCACCGTCAAGACGGCAAGGCCGACAGCATAGAGCGCCACGAACGCTAATGATAGTCTCTTTAGCGCGTCAAGCGACGTGATTGCTAAGCAAAACACAGACAGCAACAGGGGGATTAGGCTTAGCAGACCGACGAAGCTCATTCGTGCAGCTCCTTCATGTCTCGGACATCAATATGCTCGAAGCTTGTTCGAACGCGGAACAGCACCAGCCCTGCGAGCAAAACGCTTAGGAAAAGGTTGGACAGTATGCCGAGTTCGACGACAGAAGGCAGACCCGGCGCTTGGCTTAGTGCGTAAGCGCCGATGCCGTTGTCAATCACAAGAAAACCGATCAGCATACTGATTGCCAGCCTGCGAGTGACCATTAGCAGCAATCCTGTGAGAACTGTCGAGATCGCCAATCCTGCATTGCCCGACATCGCTTCGTCGAAGCTAAAGCGGCTTCCTTGGAAATGGCAAACAGCGACAAGCGACGCGCCAACCAGCATGGATAGAGCAGGATTCAAGTATGCGCCTTTATCGCGCCGAACTTGCAGCCGCCTCGCACTCCAGGCCAAGTAGATCGGGATTAAAATCCCTTTCAGCAAAACAATGGCAATGCCAATTGCGATCTCTGCTCCGTACCTCTCTCCATATCCTCGAACAGAAACCAACAAACCAAGAGACATGCCTTGCACAGCCAATCCCCATAGCATTGAGCGAACCTGAGTGACGCCCAGCATCCACACTGAGGACAATGCCACGATGCCAGCCATCTCTTGCATCAGTTTAGGGTCCATCGTTAAATCCTCACCGCCGCAACAAAGGCCGACATGACTGCTAGAGCTGTAGCGAATGCCATCAATGACGGCACCCGCCGCCAGTTGAGCTTGACCGCGATGCCCTCGAAAACCCCGAGCAGAACGCCCAGCAGCAAGATGCCAAACAACGAGATCGTCACAGAAGCCAGTCCTGAGGATAGTCCAGGCGTCAATCCTGCTAATAGCAGCCGCACGCCGATACCGAAAAAGAGCGCTGTCCTCAAAGCAACGGACAGCTCGATAAGTCCGAGGTTTCGGCCGCTGTTCTCAAGGATCGTCGCCTCGTGAATCATTGTCAACTCGAGGTGCGTGTTAGGGTCGTCGACAGGCATTCTAGATAATTCGGCTAAAGAGGCTAGTAGGAAAGCGATCCCGGATAAGATAGCGACCGTGACATGAATCGAACCGCATAGCGCGACAGACAGGTCGGTTGTGCCGCTTGATAGCGAAGCAGCGGCAAGGCTGATCACGATGGCCGGCTCCACCAAGACAGATAGAAGGCTCTCGCGGCTTCCTCCAAGCCCGCCAAACGCCGATCCGGCATCCAGAGCAGCCAATATCGCGAAGAAGCGCGCGGCTCCGAGCAAATAGATGACCAACATTAAGTCGGCTGCTCCGGTTCTTGCTGCGATCGGCTGTGCGCCTGTCCACGGCAATACCAGCGCCAGAACAAACGCAGAACCAAGCGCGACAAGCGGATTGGCGGCGAAGAACCAAGAAGTGGCCGAGGAAACGGTCTCTCCCTTTCGCATCCGCTTGAGTTGATCGAACACGAATTGGAAGAATGGCGGTCCGGGCCTTCCCTGCATCAGAGCTTTGGTTTTGCGTATGACGCTCGCGAATAAGATCGGAAGGATTAGGACGAGAGCGAAGTGGATCATTTACCCCCTCCAATCCAAAGCATTATTCCAAGGACAATAACCATAAACAGCAAGTATTGGTGGATGCTGCCAGCCTGCAAACGCATGAGGAGCCTCTCGGAAAAGTGGACAGCGCTTTTAAGGATTGGCGTATAGAATCGCGATTCGAGGTAAGGTTCGTGGCTGGACGAGATACTTACCTTCGACGCGAAGTTCTTGTGATGCTTGCGCTCTACGTCGATCTCGATGTCGTATTTGTAGAGAACGCCGAAGAGCCGAGTGATCGGCTGCGCAAAGCTGGCAGCGGTGTATTGGGACCGAGCCGACAACGGACCAAAGCCACAATCCCAGGTGACATAACTTCGGGATTGCCGACGATTCCTGAGACTTCGAACCCACACATAAAGTAGACCGATGATCGCCAAAGCACCCGCCACAAGCGGCACTATCGGCACTGCCCCTTGGAGTTCGCCCTGGACCAAACCGAGTTGGCCCATCACAGCCCAGACAGAGCTAGAACCCAAACCCAGAACGAGGCAAACCGCTGCCAACGAGATTACCGCTATCGACATGCCGGGACTACCTTCAGTTGCCTTTTCGGCTTGAGAGCTGCGCGGCGAGGCAAGAAAGGCGATCCCAAACGCTTTGACAAAGCACGCCAAGGCAAGAGCGCCTACGAGAGCCAACCAACCCATCAGCAAGAGGCCAAGCAGCCTCGTTTCACCAGAATTCGCATTTGACGCGAAACCGAAAAAGCCCCTATAGAGAAGCCATTCGCTGGCGAATCCGTTAAGAGGTGGCAAAGCGCAGATTGAGGCCGATCCGACGGCAAACCCAGCAGCAGTCCAAGGCATCTTCTTGATGAGTCCGCCTAGCTGGTCAAGTTCTTTCGTATGTGTGCAGGAGTCGACGGTGCCGGCGCACAGGAACAGAAGCGACTTGAACATCCCGTGGTTCAGCGTATGGAATAGCGCCGCACCGATTGCCAAGCTTGCTACCGCGTCGAGATGCGCCCCGCGCGCAACTAAGGCCAGGCCGATGGCAAGCAATATCAGTCCGATATTCTCGACGCTGCTGTAAGCAAGCAATCGTTTGAGATTGTGTTGCAACAGAGCGAACAAAACACCCCAGAAGGCCGAGACCGCACCAAGGCCAACCAGCACCCAGCCGAGCCAGGGAGCATCAATACCTCCGAACACGAAGAACCGAAAGATCGCGTAAATGGCCGTTTTGATCATCACACCGGACATAACGGCTGATACTGGGCTCGGAGCAACGGGATGGGCGATCGGCAGCCAAATGTGGAAAGGCCACGATCCAGCTTTCACGAGCAAACCGATGGCGATCATGGCCGCCGGTCCTGTCGCTTGCGAGCTATGTATCGTCCAGCTTGCGAAGTCCCACGATCCTGAGATGGCATATACCCAGATAAAGCCTGCCATCAAGAACCCCGAGCCCAACCTCGTCGCGCCCAGGTAGATTGCCGCCGCGCGACGAACTGAGAGTTTCTCGTGCTCGGTTGCGACGAGAAGGAACGATGAAAGCGCCATTGTCTCCCAAAACACAAAGAACAGAACGGCATTGCGCGCTAGAACCACCCCAGACATGCTGATAAAGAGCGCGGCCAGACCTGACCAAACCAAGCCTGGCCGGGCTTTCCCTTTGTATGCACTCAGGTAACCAGGCGTATAGATGGAAATAATGAGGCCGACCATGCCGATTAGGCCGACAAACCAGCGGCTCAGCGAATCGGCGAGTAGATCGCACCGTTGTCCAGCGATCCCAATCCAAGCAGGCATCGATGCCCCACTGGAGCTCGCAAAAGCGGAACCTAGGGCTATCGCACTGCCAAGCCCGAATAGGATCGCGGCCGTTCGGGCAGACCATGGGGCTCTGGCAAATCCGCAGAGACATGCTGTCAGCCAAACTGCGAAGGCAAGAAATGCCAAATTGGCCGAGTTGGTTAGCTCTAACACTAGGCTTGCTGCTCCATCTCGCGAATCAGCGCCAGCGATTCTTCAAGGTGAGTCAAGAAGTACTTCTTCATGGCGTCCAACACCTCGTTGAGCAAAGGGTCGCGAATAGAATAGTAGACTAGGTTGCCTTCCTTGCGGCTCTTGACCAGACCTTTCGAGCGAAGCAACGCCAGATGCTGGGATACATTGGACGGCTCAACAGGGATGTGGTCGAGGATCCTCCCAACGGTTAGCTCGCCGTCTCTCAGACACTCGATGATGTGAATGCGAGTCGGATGGGCAAGAGCACGAAAGATGTCGGCCTTGAACTGGCGCAAGGCATCCTGAGCATCACTATTGTCCAAAGGAAAGCCGTTCGGCCGCTCCGTCATGACATTAGTATATTCGATATTTCGCAATTAGCGCTTTGGTGCACTTGGACTCATGACTCGATGCCATCGCTAGGCGGAGCTTGGTTGAGAGGAAAAGCGCACCCTAAGGTAGTGGAGATGATGAGATTCGAACTCACGACCTCTGTAACGCGATTGCTACTAAGGCAGGCTCAACAATTAGCTTTTAGGTTCCTCATAAGGATCAGGTCGGGTCACATTGCGGCAATTCGTCTAGGAACCAAGGTAGGAACCACTCGATGCTACAATGGCCATTAGCACTTCCCTAGAATGTGTGTCCTCTATTTGGGTAGAACATCCGTTACGGTTGAGGAACTCCCATATACCTAATCGTATTCGCCAGCCAGCGCCTTTGGAACGGCGTATTCATTCTGGGCACCACATGAAACAAGATGCGTCCTTTTCCATACAGCACCAGCGCATCGCCAGCTCCGATCTTGCGGCTGTGGTCCTTCGAATACGCTGAGATGATCTCTATGCTAGGGCTTGAAACCAACAATCCGTTCGAACTCGAGACCGGCACTTGATAGTCGCCTTTCATCACCGTCGCAACCGGCAATCCATCATAGATGGCGTGCGGCTTAACAAAGTACCAGCTTCCCATCCACGGCGCAGGCGATTTGCCGACGAGGCCGTCATATCGAAAGACGCCGAGCGAAGCAAGTTGCTTGGCAAAGGACTCGGTGACGGTGTCCTCATCCGACATCACGATTAACGATTTGCCAGCCTTGACTTGATCCAGCACCGCGCTCGGAATCTGCGACGAGTTGGCATACGGCAACCACTCCTTGCCGTCCTTGGCTTTATAGGGCTTATTGCCGAAGTAATAAGCGCGCGAGACTCCGTTGGCTTCAATCTCAACCGTGTTGAACATCGCGTTGTCGACCTTTACCTTGCCGGGAGCGATAACGATCTTTCCGTCGACAACTTCGGTGTCTATCTCTACTTTATAGAGCTGATTCTTGCCGACTTTGACAAAGAGATCAAGGTCTTGGATGACCGTCTTGCCGTTGACCGTAACGTCGAAAACTCGGTTGCCAGGACGGTCGAAGAAACCCTCAACAAAACCGAGCTTAACCTTCGCGGGGCCATTGGGTAGACCGTCGAACATGAGTCGCAGGTTATCCGGTTTGCCATAGTGATGGATCTTGTAGAGCTCAGGATCGGGCGTGCCAAACGCCGGATCCGGTGCAGTCGCGCTTTGCCCAGATTGGGCTGACGCGCTGATCGCCACGTCGAAGCCGGCGTCCGTTGACAGGTTCGACGCCTTGTATCCAACAGCTTCAAGGTCGGCGGCTAACGTCGGAGATCCGCCCGAAACATAAAGCTTCGCCTGCGCCGGTTTGGGGATCAAAATCGAAAACACCTCTCGTTTGTCTTCGACCTTTCCTAGCCTCGCGATTAATGTATATCGGCCATGAGCGGCCAGCTTCGGGGTTTCCAGCGCTTCGGCAATAGGATAGACAAAGCGATCTTTCTGCCACTTCGGAACTTCATATTTCGCAAGTTGCGATTCCTTTCCATCGGGTGCGCGGAGCAACACCTCTATCTGGCCGACCACCGGCTTCGGAGTCTCGTTTAAGAAGAAGAGGTCGTACTTCACCTGTCCGCCAGCAGATACCGACGACTGGCGGAGCTGGATGCTTGGCATTACAGGCCTAAGCGCTGAAGCCAAGACCTTCGGATCGCCGTGCGGATTGCGCAAGTTGTCCACTATGCCGCTGTGGTTCTCTACAGCCGTGGATTCCCAGCCGCTCAGCGTTAAATAGTCGATTTCATCGCTCAATCGCGAGGTCAACATAACGTTGTGCCAGTATTCGTATTGCTTCGAGCCGAAGATATCAAATAGCTTCTCGGTGGTTGGGAACGCCGATCGGAATCCGAATTTGTCAAGGAAAGCGTTGTAGGCTTTATTGACTTCTTGGTGGTCAAGAAGATCATAGCTTTTGCCGCCTAATGCTTGAATCTGGCGAATCATGCGGGCAGGATTGTCCCCTACGCCGCTGCCGCCCATCTCGCCGTAGTCGACGATCTCCTTCTGGTTCCGATTGCGATAGATATGCTTCTCGGGGCCTTCATAATTTGCGTCGTTCCACGAGTCGGGATAGCCAACGGTGTGCTCGTCGAACCAGCCGGAATAGCCATCACCTTTGTCGACATACAGATTGTCGTCATAGGGAAGCATCAGCATCTGGCCGGGTCCGCCGAGGCCGCTTTTGAGGACAACCACTCGGCTGGGATCCTCAGAATGGATCAGCCGCACGGCCTTCTCTGCCATTCGGTGCTTATACGAGTCGTCGTTCAATTCGTTCTGAACGACATACATCATCAACGAGGGGTGGCTGCGATGGTCGCGAACCATCTGCCGTATCTTGCTGAGCATGTAGCGCTGGAAGCTGTCGTCTTTCGGTCCGTTATTCCAGAAGAGGACCATGCCGCCGCCGGGTTCTGTGTACCTGAGCAAGCCCAAACGGTCAGCGGCATCGAGCGATTCCGTTCGCGCGACGTTCCGGTGGAAGTTGACGGCATTGAGTCCAAGCTGCTTGGCAACTTTGACCTCCTTCTCAGCGAGATAAGGAGTCGGCCAGAGGCCGTTCATTCCACAGAAACCCCACGAAATCGCGCTGAAGATGCGGATTCGTTCGCCATTGAACTTTAGCACGGCATTCGAACCGATGCCTTCGGGAGCGAACCAACGAAAGCCGAAGGAAACATCCTTAAAGGTCTTGGGATCGCCAGCGAGCCATATTCGGAGCTTATACAGCTTCGGATGATCCAGCTTCCATAGAGACGCAGAGGGAACGCTAATCCGTATCTTGGCGTCGGCGGCCTCATTGCCCTGAACCTTCGATTGCTCCCGGGCAATCTCCTTGTTGGATGTCGGATCGATGACCGAGGCAATTAAGGTGTCAGCCTCTTTCGTTTGAAGTTGAACTGAGGCATGCACTTCGACAGTCTTGGGCTCGGGACGGTTCAGTACCCATGCGCTTTCGATGTAGTCCTTGCCATGCGCTTCAATGGTCATTCCTCGATCAAGTCCGCCGAAGGCATGGCCGCCATAAATCGCAATGCCGCCTAGGCTCGATGTGCTCCAATCGCCCCAATCCAACCTTCCGCCCGGGTTCGTGATCCGGATCGCCAGCCGGTTTGGCTTCCCGATAAGCGCGGCCTTAGTGATGTCGCATTTGAAAGCCGACTCCGCAAGCATGCTGTAGCCCACGAGCTTGTCGTTTACGAACACTTCAGCAAGCTGCTTGGCTCCTCGAATGTTGAGCGTAATGCTCTTACCCTTGAAAGACTCGGGCAAAGAGAACGATTGCCACCACCAGGAAACGCCGATATAGTTGCCGTTCTTCGGGTCCGGATCCTGAGCTTCATAGAAGTATTCGCCTTTGTAAGGACGGAGTCCGTTCACGCCCCACATATGCTCCTCAACCGTCGTGGGCAAGGTGACCATCAAGGCCTTTTGCTGATAGAGGCTCGTCCATCCGATCGTTGGCTGCTGCGGTGTGACTTGCGAAAGCACCGTCTCATCGGGCAAGAACGCCTTCTCCTTGCGCCAATCTGCCTTCTGATCGAGCCACAGGCTCCAACCGGAGTCGGGCACTTGCAGCACGAAAAGGTCTGATTGTTGCGAGCCTGAGGCTGCGCATAGGGCTAGAACGAGGGCGGTAATCATAGTTGCTCCAAGAAAGCCGATTTGTTCAGCATTGTTTATCTCTTGTCTATAGAAAACTTAACGTCAATGTATCAGATTCAAGCCCCGGCGAGGAAGCCTTCACTTGAACTTGTCCTTTAGCACCTGTCGATCGGACAATCGCAATGGCTTTGCCGGAGAACGCTCTCTTTTGAGACGACGTATTACTCGTGTGGTCGCTAGGGTCTCCGTTGGCCGAGCCGACGATCAATCCGGCTCGACCTGATATCTCGAAGTCGATGTCATTATCCGCCGTCGGCACCGCGCGGCCCAGGCTGTCGACTATTTCTACCTCAACGACGCTGACATCCTGACCATTTGCTTTAAGGCGCTTCAGATCGGACCTTAGCCGCAGCCTTTTCGGCTGGCCAGCGGTCCTTTGAGATTCCGATGCTAGCAGGCGGCCGTCATCCGATAATCCTCTAGCCGCAAGGGTTCCCGGCTGATAGGGCACTTGCCAACGGACATGGCCGTTCGCAGGACAACTCTTAGCGCCTAGGCTCTTCCCATTCAAAGAGAGTTCGACCTTCGGCGTGTTCGTGAAGACCACTACCTCGATTGGAGAGCCAGTCTTGCCGGACCAAGTCCAGTGCGGAACGATATGCACGAGAGGCTTCGTTTTCCAGTTGGCGGCATAGTAGTAGTAGACGTCCTTTGGCAATCCGCAGAGGTCGAGGATCCCGAAGTGGCTGCTGATGCTCGGCCAGCCAAACGGAGACGGCTCGCCGCGATAGTCGAAGCCGGTCCACACGAAGCATCCTGCAAGGTAGTCGTTCTCGGCGATCGGCTTCCACGACTCCTCCGTTCTCGTCACCCAATCGGGCCATCCGTCGTTAACGGGCTCTGTGTAAGATCCGATATAGGCGTTCTTCCAGTCGTTCTTGTAGACGCCGCGGTCAGAAACGGCGCTCGATGTTTCCGTAAATAGGATGGGCAGCTTCGGGAAGTCCGCGTGAAGCTTCGAATAGCTGGCTCCAAAATAGTTGCATCCCTGGATATCGACGACATTGGTGAAGCCTTTGCCCCATTCGCCGTTCATCGCGCAGGTTACCGGGCGGGTTGGATCCAATACATGGGCTGTCTCGAGCATCTTCTTTAGAATCCTCGCGCCAGCGACGGTTCCTTGAAGCGGCTCTTCGTTGCACAACGACCAAGCGATGATGGAAGGATGGTTGCGGTCGCGAACGATCATCGACCTTAAGTCATCCATTGCTTCGGCTGGCGTCTGATCCCAATAGGTTTTGACGTCATAGGTGTCGCCAAGATGGCGATTCTCATCCAGAACCAGCATTCCCAGCTTGTCGCAGGCATCCAAAAGCGCTTTTGAAGGAGGGTTGTGCGCTGCTCGCCAGGCATTAGCGCCCATATCCTTCATCTTCTTAACCCGCCAAGCCTCTAGGTTGCCGGGTACTGCGATGCCGAGACTGGCGAAATCCTGGTGGTTGCATACGCCTTTGATCTTGACCTGTTTGCCGTTCAAGAAGAAGCCGCGATCTGGATCGAATCGAACGGTTCGCACTCCAAAGTTGGTTTCAACTCGATCGATGACTTTCCCACGAATCTTCAGTGTCGTGATGAGCTTGTAAAGATGGGGAGACTCAATCGACCAGAGCTTTGGATTCTCGAATCGCATTTTGCTTGCGTAAACCGTCGTGGTCTTGTTCGGAACCGCGCTGAACTTGTCAACAACTCGACTGACTTTAAGGCGTCCCGTTAGATCGGTGACTTGTTGCTCTAAAGTAACATCGTCTGCTGCACTGCTGGAGCCTGCGACCGTTGCCTCGATTTCGAGGTCCGCGCTAGTAGGATTCGATTCGGAACCGACAGGCTTCGCGATGATCCGAACTCCATCGGGGACTATATGGCACGTTGCCAGCGATGTGAACCAAACGTGTCGATAGATTCCGCCGCCTTCATACCACCACCCCTCGAAGCGAGACGGGTCAACGCGAACGGCGATCGTCAACTTCTGTCCGGACTTGATGAACGGCGTCACGTCAAAGTGTGCCGGCAAATAGCCGCTTTGGTGCCGGCCTAAATGCACGCCGTTCATATAGACATCGGCGTCGCGAAAGATGCCTTCGAAGTCGAGCCAGTATGTTCTTAGCTGGCTGGAAGAAGGCACGGTGAAGGTCTTCCGATACCAAGCGGGCGGCGTCGGTAATGAGCCGTGCTGCGGATCGAGCCCTGGCGTATAGGGCTGCTCGATAACGTAGTCGTGCGGAATGTTGACTAGCCGCCAATTCGAATCGTCGAAGCTGGGTTCCTTCGGAGCAAGGTTTCCCGCCGAAAGAAGCAACGGCGATTCAAAAGAGAATCGCCATCCGCTGTCGAGCGACTTCACCTGCCTGGTTTGCTTTGCCATGGTCGCTAACGGAACGAGAAGCAAGATTGCTGAAGCCAAGAGATGGATTGTCCGCATGCTTCTATTCCACCAAATCGGCGTCCTTTGCTCCGATGACAAGCTCGCCCGTGAAGGCCTTGTTCGATAGCAATCCCTTTTTTGTTCCATCAATTGGGATCCTGACTTCGTTCCAGTTCGAGTTGACGTAAAAAGTCCTCCCGTTTATGACTCGGGCATAGACTCCTTCTGGCGTTGCCGGGCCGTCCTCGATTCCGGCCGCCTTCTTCACGATATCCAAAACCGGCGCGATGGCAGACACATTCGACTCGGTCGCCAAGTAGAAGGCTTGCCCTTTGCCGAAACGGTTAACGGTTAGGATCGGAGCGTGCTCAGGCAGATATGAGTTCGTGATAGCGCCGAGTTCCTTCGCAGTCGACGGCTCCAGAATCTCATAATACTGAGCCTTTGACAGGTGCTCCTTTCCGTTGAGCATGAAGTTCACCCCAGAATCGTTCCGGTAGAACGCCGCAGTTCTGAGCCCAAACACTTCGCCAAGCCGTCCGGGCAATCCAGTCTCGAACCACTGGCTGTTCTCGTTCATCTTGGCTGAGTATCCGGTCATGAGCACCGTGCCTCCATTGCTTACATATTCGCGAATAGCCTTTGCGCTCTTCTCATCCAAGAGATACAGCGCAGGAACGATCACCAGTTTGTATTTTGCCAAGCTCTCGTGGCCGATGTTGATTACGGCTGCATCGATGTTCTTCTTGAACAGAGGCTCAAAGGCAGCCTGAACCTGGTCCATGTAGGGCGTTTTGAAGTATTGCTTCGTCGTGTTTGAAGGACCGTTCGGTGCAGAGGCTACAGCCGCTTCGAACGAGTAAGCGATAGCCACTTCAGGCTCATTGTAACGGGGAAAGCCATACTTGGCCAGCGTCTTAAAGTCTTTGGCGATTTGTGCCCATTCGCCAATTTTCCATGAGGCCTTGCCATCGTGGTCGACTAACCCGAATAGCGCTTGTTCTTCTCCGCCCGAATGGCTGTTGAACGTCCATGCCATGACTCCTTGACAGCCGATCAGCGCCGTGCTCAGTGCGAGCATTCGGCTGCGTCCCGGGTCGCCGTACCAGCCGCCGCCGCCGGCCGTGAACTCATTAAGCCACGGCGGAGTTGGCAATGCTCCTTTGGTCATCATGATCTGGAAAGAACCATCGATCGGTCCTCCTGCATAGAATCCCATCGCTCCAAAGGAGACGTACTCCTTGTAGGTCGCCAAATAGTCGAAGCCTCTTCGCCAGGCGTAGTCCCACAAGTTCGAAAGCGTTGGGGTGTCCGGCATGTACTTGCGTCGAACGGCTTCAAGTTCCTTCAGCCTTTGAACGGTTACATCGGACCAATAGCGATGAAGGTCAAGATAGCGCTCTGATGGTCCGGGGCCGTTCTTGAGAGGCAGATCGACATCGTCGAATGAACCCAGCCGCCTCGACCATCGCTGCGTCGCCCAGGCTTTGTTGAGTCTAGCAACCGTCCCGTACCGTTTCTTAAGCCATGCGATGAACCGTTGACGATCTGCTTCCGAATACGACATGAAACCGTTTCCGATCTCGTTGTCGTAGCCGATCGCTACAATTGCAGGATGCTTGGCATAGCGCTTCAACATCCCCTCGGCAAGGATCTTGGCATGGCGCGCATAGTCTGGATCGCTGATGTTGTCCATATAGCGTTCAGCCGGAGGCAACCGGCAGCCTTCCTGGTTCACGATGTCAACGCCAGGATAAGCGCGATGCAGCCAAATCGGCGCCGGCGAACCGGGGATATCAAGAACGACCCTTATCCCGGCCGCTTGCATTTGGTCAAGAATCTTATCGAACCATGCGAAAGTGAACTTGCCTTTGGCAGGCTCAAACGAATCCCAAGAAAGGTCTCCCAATCGAACCACGTTGAAACCGGCCGATTTCATGATGGCGATATCGGCCTTAATCTGGGAAAGCGTTCGGTCGATCGGCTGGTAGCATGCGCCGACGAACATATGTCCGACTCCCGGATAGTTGCTTGGCCGGCAGCCAAGGTTCGGCGGGAAAACGTTGTCTGAGATTTGTTGCTGGTTCATAGTTCGGTTAGTCAACGGTTTTGTTTCCGGCATCTTCGCTTGGCTTAACGATACGCTCGCCCAAACCGAGAGAATGGTTAGAATGCGGAACGCAGCTGGCCAAACACTACTCATCTGAGTCTCACTTCTGTTTTTCAAGACTATCATCATTGTCTACCGGATGTTGCTGCAGTCCCTTGGGAGCGATCATATGGCTTCTCGAAGGATCGTCAGCCATTCCGTATTTAGGATACAGGAGCAGTGCGATTTCGACTAACGTTGACAAGCTGGAGTCCTATTCCAGTCAAATTTTCAGCGGATTGGGATAAGCTGGAATCCTGTGCATCGTTGCCGCCTGAGCCTTGAAGAACCGCCAGTGATTCGTGCCATGGGAATCCCCCGCCACGGCGAAGCGCAGCCGGTCGACGACTTCGTGCTGCCGGACCTGTGGTGCTTTCACATCTATAGCTACCATGCCGTTCTTGAACTCAATGGAGCACCTCAAATCATCCAGCCGGGGCATGCCAGTATCGTTCCACCTGGCGTAAGGACGGTCTATCGATATCAAGGACCGAGCGATCATGTCTATTTCCACTTTGAACCTGTCGATGGCGAGCAAAAAGTGGAGTTGCCGTTGGTGGTAGGGTTAGGAGAGAGATTCAAGTCGATGGACGACCAGGCAAGGAAGGCCGTCGGCTACTTTCCGCCGAACCGAGCCTATCCACGGTCGGTGCTTTGGTCGCTCCTTTGCGAGTATGCCGAAATTGCTCTGCCGGATCAAAGGCCGAACCTTTCGTCTAGCCATCCCCTAGTGGACATGGCGGTCAAGCATATTGAACAGCGCTTAGCAGGCGAGATCACGGTTTCAAGGCTATGTGACGAAGTTGGCGTCTCCTATGGATACTTGGGACGGCTGTTTAAGACTTGGCTGGGCTGCTCAGTCCTCGAGCATATTCGCAACCGCCGCGCTGACCATGCAGAACATTTGATTGTCTCAACGACGATGCCGATCAAGGTCATCGCCCGTGCAGTCGGCGTGCCCAACTTGCAGCAGTTCAATCGATTGATGCAACAAACCAAAGGCGCATCGCCGAGGATGATACGGAAACGGGCTCGCAGATAGATGCGATCAAGTGAAGTGGCATTTCGTGCCTCACTAAATGACTTGGCAGTCAATAGGGCCGTATCTGACATAACCTTGTTGCTCAGAAGAGCAAGCACGCCCTGGTTCAATTGAATTTGGTGGAGATGATGAGATTCGAACTCACGACCTCTGAAGTGCGATACAGACTCGGCAGGTTCAAGGACAAGCTACTAGGCTCCTTATTTAGGTCATGTTGGGCCATAGTGGTGCATCTCGTCTAGGAACTTGATTAGGAACCATCCTGATGACTGGCCTCGGATTGACACTGTTCAGGCGACCCCAAGGCAGGTCGAGTCTTTTGACCTTTTTGATGGCAAACCTTCTCCTAAGTGCCGGCCATATCTTCAAACCACATATGAGCGTCAATAGGCTCATCGCAGGCGTACTAACATCTTTCTGAACTGTTCGCACCTTGGCTCGATGCGTCCAACAAATGTTGACGACTTCTGATGTGAATTGCGCGTTCCTACGACCACTGGATGTGCAAATTCCTGGAGCGTATAGCGCTTTACTTCACTAGCAATTGCCTCGACCATAATAGAAGGAGGCGACCAACGATGGTTTCTTTGTTTTCATAACATTGACCTAACATTCTGGTTCGTTTTCGGATGACCGACGACTCTTGAATGGATAGATTAGAGCCAGTGCCTCCTGCCGTGTCATTGTTCATACCGGCTCACAGGTTCAAGTGTCTGTGTGATATGAAACCCAAGGAAGTTTAGCCGCTCGCATTGCCAAGTCGAGGGCGAACGACCATACCCCTTCGAATCTAAGGAGCTACGACGCGTGGGGGAATGTGCGAATCGGCTCTTTGATGTGCTTGACGACAGGCCGCTGTTGCCTAAACACCGGCCATATCGTCTGCTCTGCTCGGTACGCTTCACTGTCCACCATCTGCCAGGTCTTTAAAGTGGGCATGGAGAAGCCACTGAGGGTAAACCATGCTTGGCCGCTGGCATTCATCATTGAGCAGGCGCAAACAGGCAATGCTGACATGTCCACGCCGTCAGTGTAATAGCAGACTACTCACACGTTTACCGAATCCAGGAAACTGTGTATAGACCACCGCGGTTCCCGACCGTGCACTGCGCCAGACCACCAAGTCAACTAAGTTCGAGACCCCTTACTGTAGCAGCTAATAGGAAGACTGCTCTTCATTCAACTCCATTTGTCTTGTGGAGGCATCAGCGAAGCCGCATCGGGAACGCAGCGATCAGGAAAACAACCATGCTTATCAACACAAGCTCCTTAAAGGGCTACAAACTGAACTGTCTGGATGGCGAAATAGGAAGTGTCAAAGACTTCTATTTTGATGACCTACATTGGGCCATCCGCCATCTCGTTGCCGAATCTGGCACCTGGCTTTCAGGCCGCCAAGTGCTTATCTCTCCATATGCCCTCAAAGCCATCAGTGTGGAAGACAAGAACATCGTCGTCAACCTGACCAAGAAGCAAATAGAGGACAGCCCGTCACTGCTGACAGACCAGCCTGTTTCGCACCAATTCGAGAGCGATGCATTTAGCTACTATGGATGGCCGGTCTATTGGAATGGCCCCTATATATGGGGGCAGACAGCAAGTCTGACTCGTGAAATCCCTGATACCCAAGTGAACAGGAATCCCGGCGGCAAAGAATGGGATCCTAACCTGCGCAGCGCGCACGACGTGGTCGGCCACCGAGTTCACACCACCGACGGTGAAATTGGCCATATCGATGACTTTATTATTGATGACCATGACTGGGCAGTTCGCTATCTTGTGATAGACACTCGCAATTGGTGGCCCGGGCGCAAGGTGTTGATAGCGCCACAGTGGATTAAGCGCATCAGTTGGCCAGAGTCGAAAGTCTTCGTCTATCTCACCACAGATATGGTTAAGCACTCGCCTACCTACTCGGAAGATGCTCTATTAACCCGCGACTACGAGACCGCGCTGTATAGCCACTATAACCGACACGGGTATTGGACTGAAGACCAAAACGCTAAGTCGCTGGTCTAGGTTGGTTCTGCCTCAATGCTATCCCAGCACTGTCTCGCTCGCCCAGAAGCGATTGAGGCAGTGCTTTTCAGTTATCCGATCTTTACCGACAGCGTCTGAGCGGACAGCATATGGCCGACTTGCCAAGCCTTTTCTGCTGAGCCATGATGTCTTCAGGAGTAATAAGTAGATGAAACTAACAAAACAACTAGTAAGAGCGCTTTATGCCAGTCTCGCAGTAACAGCGGTGGCAGCGCCGATTCTTGCTTTCACATATTCGCCGGATAAGACAGACGGCGACAAGACGACAACCCGTGGAATGGCCGTGTCCTATCCGTGGGCTTTCAAAAATGGTACTGCGACGGCACGTACAACGGCGCTAAGGACATCTGAGGGAATCCTTAGAAAAGCTGGATATGCCTCGATTCCTGGGGACCTTGCGAAGGCCACATGGATCACCGACAAGATGCCGAAACCGAGAATGCGAACCATGCCATCGCTTCAGGACTTAAGGTCGTATGCAGAAGGATTAGATGCTACGGTCGTGCTCTATGGATCAATATCGTGGCACACGCGCAGCATCTGGGTAAATGCAGGACCTAAGACGATCTCAACGGCAACCGTGGACGTGTATGTATATGACCTTGCCACCAGATCTGTAATCTACAAGAACCTCGGCGTCGAAGGACGAAGCGATGAGAGATCAAACGGCTACAAGATCGCTGCGGCGGTCCTCTTTACCCCTCTGGTAACCGCTGTCAGCGGCGGACCTGCGACTCCGCAAGAGGAACGAGCGGTGCAAATCGCTCTCGGGCTGGCTTACCACGATTGGGCCATCAAAGAATAGCCATTTGAAGATTTCTAGTTGAGATAATGGCTCCTTCAAAAATGGCCGTTCACAGACTCAAACTAGATAACAGCCCATCAATGGATGAAGGGCTAAGCCGGAGCAGAGATACGACTGCTCCGGCCCTTTTTTGGCCTTGCAAGGCTTAACCATTGGGTGCCCGCAGAATCTGGGGAATCGGTCTGCCAATTCTCGTCATTGAGTTTGCGTCTAGCTCCGAAGCCGTCCACAATCAGTGTCATGAATTTAGTGGACATCTGTGAGTTGACGGTGCAGTTGGGGACTTGCATAGGGGATCTCTATTAGCAATACTAGTACTTGGCTTAGGTGTCCCCAACGACTCATGGCGGGACTGAACAGGGAACTCGTGACGCATTGAGATTGAGCTCATTTCAGGGTTGCTGTTTGGGAGTATTCAGCAAGTTCCTGAGTTCTCGGTCCTGCTGCAATGACTAGTTTCGGCCTTGGCCTTCTGTCACCTTTGATGCGGAAGCGACGAAATAGTAAGTCGAACCAATAACAAAGGATCGAAGTGATTCAAGGAGGTCTATCTCCCTTGGAATTAGAAGTAACTCAGGTTTTCATGACGCGGTTTAACGATCGCAATACGCCTAGGCTTGAAGGTGGAGCCAGCCTATCAGGCCTAGACAATATAGACCCTTGCGACAGCCAGTGGACCGATTGCATCAAGAAGGACGCCGAGCAGGCCCTGAAGTTTCTGGATTCGACGAGTGCACAAGCAGCGGTTTTGATGGTGACCGATTGGCAACCTGCCGGTACCGACCATTGCTTTGAGAACCTTGAGCTACTCGAAGAGGTCATAGCCGAGACGGACTGCTATATCGTAACGATCTCGCGCTCAAAAGTCGGCGGCACCGAGCAGTTCCTTTTCATTGCTCGCAACAAACGATTGAGCGATGAAGAGTATCTGGTCTGCGTGTCTTCTTAGTCTCTCGCTCTCTTCTTGCTGGCCATTTATTCCGTCCGGCAACCTGATGAAGTGGAGGTTTTATGGCTGGCTTTTCGATAGCAGGAATTAAGGGCTTAACAGCTGCCGCTGCTCGTGAGGTTCTGAAAACTACCGGGCCTAACGAGTTGCCATCGGCAAGACCTCGAAGCATCTTCGCAATTGGTCTTGAGGTGGTTCGCGAGCCGATGTTATTGCTGTTGGTGGCTGGCGGAGCAATCTATTTGCTTCTCGGGGATCTGCAGGGTGGCTTACTTCTACTAGGATTCGTCTTCGTCGTTATCGGCATCACGCTCTTTCAAGAGAGGAAGACAGAAAACGCGATTCAGGCTCTTCGAAGCCTATCGAGTCCAAGGGCGCGCGTCATTCGCGATGGATCCGAGCTTCGGATTCCCGGAAGAGAAGTTGTATGCGGCGACTCCGTCATCATATCGGAAGGCGATCGAGTGCCTGCCGACGGGATCGTTCTTACGCATACAAACCTTCAGATTGATGAGTCGCTTCTGACGGGCGAAGCCATCGCCGTCTCGAAAACGGAAAGGTCCGCCAACTCAACAAGCGCTCATCCAGGCGGCGAAGGAGAGCCTTTTGTGTATTCGGGAACTCTGGTGGTTCGAGGCCAAGCCTTAATTGAAATCCAAAAGACCGGCATGTTGACCGAAATGGGAAAGATCGGCAGTTCCTTGCAGTCAATTAAGGTCGGCAAGACGGATCTACAAGTTCAAACAGGCAAACTCGTGCGCAATCTTGCCTTCATAGGGATCGCGCTAAGCTTGCTTGTGGTCGTTGCTTACGGTCTTTCACGAGGCGATTGGCTCCAGGGACTGCTTGCAGGTGTAGCATTGGCCATGGCGATGCTGCCCGAAGAGTTCCCTGTTATCCTAACGATCTTTCTGGCAATGGGAGCTTGGCGTATCTCGCAAAAGCATGTTCTTGCTAGACGAATGCCCGCTATCGAGATTTTAGGTTCGGCCACCGTGCTTTGCGTCGACAAGACCGGCACTCTAACGATGAACCAGATGGCCGTTCGCCAACTAGAGGGGACGCAGGCCGGCATCGTCCTAGATGAAGATCTGCCTAAGGAGGTTCCCAATGATCTCCATGAACTTATCGAGTTTTCGATTCTGGCAAGTCAGCGAGATCCTTTTGATCCAATGGAGAAAGCCTTTCACCAGCTAGGTGAGATCTATCTTCACGCCACAGACCATTTACACGCAGACTGGACTCTCGTTCAGGAGTATCCGCTTTCTCAAGAGCTTCTTGCTATGTCTCAGGTTTGGAAGTCGAATCAAAATGAAAGCCATGTTATAGCGGCAAAGGGAGCGCCGGAAGCCATATTCGATCTATGCCACTTGAGCCCAGAGCAAATCGCCATATACTCGGTTAAAGTCTCCCAGTTGGCCGAGAATGGGCTTAGGGTTCTCGGCGTTGCTCGAGCAAGCATAGCCAAAGAGAGCGTCCTGCCTAACGAACAGCACGATTTCACCTTCGAATACCTTGGACTTGTCGGTCTCGTGGATCCGGTTCGAAAGTCCGTCCCGAGCGCAATCCAGGAGTGCTATGAAGCAGGCATACGGATTATCATGATTACAGGCGACTATCCTGCGACCGCCCAGACCATCGCCAAACGAGCAGGCTTAAGGGATACAGACCAACTCATAACAGGAGATGAATTGGAGGCGATGGCTGACGACGAGCTTCAAAAGCGGGTTCAACGGGTTACGATATTCGCTAGAGTTGTGCCCGAACAAAAGCTAAGAATCGTTCAAGCGTTGAAGCTCAACGGTGAGGTTGTCGCGATGACAGGCGATGGGGTCAACGATGCGCCAGCGATCAAGGCGGCAGACATTGGAATATCGATGGGTGGCCGAGGCACCGATGTCGCACGCGAAGCGTCAAGCCTCGTGTTGCTGAACGACGACTTTGCATCGATTGTGTCTGCTATACGCCTGGGAAGACGAATCTACGACAACCTCAAGAAGGCAATGGCTTATACCTTTGCGGTTCATGTTCCGATAGCCGGTCTGTCTCTAATCCCAGTGCTCTTTGGTTGGCCGTTAATGCTCATGCCTATCCATATCGTCTTTATGGAACTAATCATTGATCCTGCATGCTCAACGGTGTTCGAGGCTGAAACCAGCGATGACAATGTGATGAAGCGGCCTCCGCGCAAGTCGACTGATTCGCTGTTCAACAGAAGAATTGTTGTTTGGAGCCTTGTTCAAGGCTTAGTCGTGTTGGCAACATCGCTAAGCAGTTACCTAATCGGTCTTAGATCTGGACTTGGGATACCAGAATCGCGCGCGCTTGCTTTTACGACATTGATCGTTGGCAATCTCGCATTGATTGTAACCAACGTATCGTGGACTCGAAGCTTCTTGGCCACTATACGATCTAAAAACAAAGCCATGCAATACGTTGTCTTCGGAGCTAGCATTTTCCTAGCAGCAGTGTTAGTCGTACCTGCTATCAGCGATGTATTTAGGTTCAAGCCCATCGGCCTATATGAAGTAATTGCTTGCATAGGCGCAGGAATCGGCAGCGTTGTCTGGTTCGAGTTGCCAAAATGGTATATGGCTCGTCAACGCGGGAAGAGGAAGACAGCTTCTACCTAGTTGCTACGACGGATTGTGTTCTGAGGCAGGCTCAGGGACTTCAATGTCCGGCAATGAGTCTTGAGCGAGCAAACCGAGCCGATAGGCTTTACGAACAGCCAGCATCGGGTTGTCAACTTCGAGTTTGGAGTAGATCCTCGTTATGCAAGCGTCAACGAGAGTCTTCGAAACATACATTCTTTGCGCCACATTGTGGCTTGTGAAACCTCTGGCCAGAAGGCTCAAAACGCTGATGTCGAACTCATCAAGACTACTACCAGGTCTAAATTGACCTACGTCGTCCTGGTTTGGACGATCAAAGAATCGGTCCATTGAAGCGGTCTCCTTTAACAAAGGTCAGTCGAGTACTAGCAAGAAGGTTAAGGCCAGCTTCATCTAGAGCATATTGATAAGGTCCGACTTTCCATGAATATCTTGATTTAGAGACTCCGCTTGCCAAGCGCTTGACGGCGATTCAAGCTTTGGATAGAGTGTCCACGAGACTACCTTCCGCGTGTTCCAAATGCTGAAGCCGCCGTGCAACCGACGACAAAACAAAGACGGTGATTTAAACAAGTGGTTAAGCGCGAAGCGCTCACCAGGAATGTTCTCGGTGATTCCCTGCATTTCAAAGAACAAGCGCTCTCCACTAACGAACTCTAGTTCTGAGAAGGTGGAACTCATCTTGCCAACAACTTTGGTTAAGTACTGATGGTGTTGAAAGAGGTATGCATCCTGAGCTATCTGGCTTACGACTGTCTCTGACGCCCTTTCCATTTCCATGAATGACTCTGGCAGAAGATCCGTGATGATCGAGATACCGATCAGTTCGTTGCTAGGGAATGCATGAATAGCGTCAGGCCCTTCAATAATGACGGTATCCCTGGTAAAGACCCGTCCATCCAAGTCCTTAAGGATTCTATCTGCTTGTTCCGCATTGTCTTGGTAAAACATGCGCTTATTGCCTGAAGCGAGATGAATCTGAATGCCAATAGGTTGACTGTTAATCATGGTTTTGGATCCTAGTTCTAAAAATGGTCTTCTGTATTTATGTTTGATTTTGCAGCAGATGAGCTAGTGCGTTTATCAGTCGTTGAAGCTCTTTGTCCGATGTGGCTTGATCGAGACAAGATAGTTAATATCGCAAGCCCAACCGGCGGGACGTGATTCCAACAACGAGCAAAGCGATAATTGCAGAGGCAATTGCGAATATCGTACTGCCTATCATATCCGTATTGCCTTGTTTCGTTAACGAGTTAAAGATCAAGCCTCCCAATATTGCCCCGCCAATGCCGATAACAATATCGCCGAACATGCCGCCAGGTCCTTCACCGGGAATGATACGCTTCGCGTTAGATCCTGTCGAGACTCCGACGATGATCCAAAGGATTAAGTTCAACACACGAACACCTCTTAGTATAGTAGGTCCTTCGGTTGCACCTGCCGCCACTCCCATTTAGCGATCGCGGCTATGGCAGGTGCATGGGTGAAGTGGACTACATTTAGTATCTACTTTGACTCGCCTTCGTGCAAGTCCTTCGATGCATGCCGTGCGATTAGTGTCCATTCATAGCAATACAGCTATTGCAGGACTTGCACTCTAGCAGCTCGTGATGTACGTTTACTATATAACGCGAGCTCAACAATCGGATTGTTTTCTGGGTAGGTTTCCCTTTATTGCGAAAGTGCCGTGGCAAAGTCCACTGCATTCCTGGTTCTGCAATTGTCAATATAGGTACAACCGGTGTGACTCGTTAGCAGGTATATATGGCATCTAGCGGCAAATTAGCAGGCAAGGTTGCGCTGGTAACGGCTTCGACTTGTGGCATAGGTCACGCATGTGTTAAGTTGCTTGCGTCAGAAGGTGCGTGTGTAGCCGTGACGGATACTCGCGATGCTGAAGGACACTCGCTAGCTGACGATATTGCACAGTTGAATGGCGATGCGGCTTATTGGCACATGAACGTTACGGATGAATACCAAGTCCGTGAAGTGATGGCGTGCGTTAAAGACCGCTTTGGGCCGATCACGGTTCTAGTTAACTGCGCCGCTGTCTTTAACCAAAGCCCGACTTGCCGACCAGGTGCCGATGACGAGTGGTTCCGCTTGATGGCCACCAATGTTTGCGGAGTCTACTACTGCTCAAAGCACGCTCTCCTGCAAATGGCCCAGGCTGGAATGGGCAGCATTATCAATGTCGCTCCTTCAGAAGAAATTGTCGGTGCGCCGAATGTATCTTCCCTAATAGCCTTCCGGAACGCAATGCGCGCGGTGCTTTCGATCGAGGAGTCTTCAAACGCTTTTCGCAAAATCCGATTTAATTCCATTTGTCTGGGCAACATCGAAACTGACCACTATGGAATCCCAGAACAGCCTACAAAGCATGGGGAGAACCTATCGGACTGGATATCGAATCGAACAATGGACAGTTTTGAGGATTTAGCTCAAGGAGTCCTCTATCTAGCTTCGGATGAATCCCATCAGATGATGAGGAACGAACTCATTATTGACGACCGATATGCCGGGAGGCGATCATGAATGACAACACCAATCTCGAAAGAGTGCATAACCTACTCACAGTTGAAACCTGTAGAACGGCTTTATCGGTTGCATCTCCAAGCTATGTGATGGATGAACTGCCAATCGGCGCTCAGTTAGGGTCCACCTCTGTCATCGCTGAAGACACCTCGTTGCCGTCCCTAGAACAGCAACTTATTTCGGAGATAAGGAGAAGCAATGAATTGGCTGTTGAGCATCTGAGAGTCCATAAGGATTGGAAGCTCGCATTGAGGCAGGGCTTGCTGACAGGCTTAGGGGCAGCAATTGGAGCAACGGTTTTGCTATCGGTGCTGCTGTGGATGCTCCAGCCACTCAAACGCCTTGAGGTGCTAAAACCGACTTTGGACAGGATCGCCCAGCAACTCGAGCGGACCACTGGCAAATAAGCATTCCTACGTCGTTCAGTGAAAGAAAGCCGGAGCGGACAATACACCGCTCCGGCTGTGCCCTTCTTCAAACATCCTAGTTATTCGAAGTGCATTCATGCCTAGCCTTAGGGCTTGAATGGAACCCGGCTAAAGACCATCGTTCCTTCAGCTAGGAATTCGTGTTAGCGCTTTTACTTGCCTGCTAACCAATCGTTATAGGCGAGGGCAAGGGCTATCTGGACAGCTCGTTGCTCTTGAGGAGTAGCTGGCCCTCCGCTAACAGCAGTGACAACGGGGGTAAAGAGAATAGCGGCTGCTATCTTATAGCCGTTCGACTTTTCATCGCTGCGTCCGGTAATGCCTCTTTTCGAATAGACAACTTTGCCTTTCTTGGTGTCATAGACATAGGCGTCGACTGTCGCCGTTGAAATCGTCTTGGGGCCGGCGTTAACCCAAATGCTGCGGGTGTGCCAAGAAACAGATCCGTACAATACGGCTGTTGCATCAAGTCCCTTCGCATAGCTTCTCAATGAGCTTCTCGAAGGCAATCTGCTTGTTCCCTGTTTCCATGCCTTCTTCGCAACGTCGCCTGGGATCGATGCATAGCCGGCTCTTCGCAGGATTTCACTCGATGTCTTCAGCACAGTCGTCCTAGCAGTACCGGTTCCTTTCTTGAAAACCCAAGGATAGGCGACGGCCATTCCCCTAGTCTTTTGTTGCAAGCCTGCTGCCGGCGTCGGCGCCCCGCTTGAAACCAGTAAGGGCAATGCCATGGCTATTGATGTAAGGCAGGCAAGGGCAAGTCCTTTGAATGAGTATTTGAGTTTCATTGATATTTTCTCCTGCTATGAGTTTGCTCTTTCAATCTTCATTGCACAAGTCTCGAGTTGTTTGTCCACATAGTTGGTGACGACGAATCGGCCATCACACAAGGCTCTAGAGTTCGAAGCCATCCTTGGTGTAGGTATCAACACGAGTGGCTGCGGTCTGCGCCAAAAGGCTTCTTGCGTGCTTGACCTCGAGATCCGATCCATGGGCGATCAGTAGGAAGCTGCCTCCTTTAAGAGCCGATTCATATTCGCTGATGTCGTTCTCTGGAATGCCAAGACTCAGCAGAGCTCCACCGACCGCGCCGCATCCCGCACCGAGAAGCACTCCTTCAATGATGGAGATGATGTGGCCAGCAGCGAAGACATAACCAAGTCCGGGAATGACCAAAAAGGCAGATTGAGCCAACACGCCAAAGGCAAAGCCCCAGAATGCGCCGTTCTTACTCCATGCCCACATGCGGTCATCTTTATTGATGATGGCTATGGGATGGTCCTCCACCTGGAAATCCTGACCAATAATGCTGAGGTTGGTAAGGTTGTATCCAGCCTCTTTCAAAACCAGGATGGCTTCTTCCGCATCTTCATGCGAAGCAAAGATGGCTATGCCGTGATGGGAAGGAGTTTGCGAAGTGTTCATCTCAACCATGCACCATTCCCTATCGATTGATTGAGTTCACTGGGCAAATCAACTTCTTTCCGCCAAGGAAATGCTCCGCGAAGTGCGCTGATTTGATAGCATCCATTTCCTGCAACTTCACTCGTATCATCTTTCGCTGGTAAACCGACTCTCTCAGTAAAGCAATAACCGCTTCGATCTGTCCGGTTTTGGCGTCTTCTACTTGGATAAGAAGACCTTCCATCTTCCTGTCCATCTCATCGATCGAAGCTTGGATCTTGATCAATTTGTCTTGAGCGGCTATGCACTTGCTAGGACTTAATCGTGTTACGATTCCAGATGGTTGCTTCGTACTGGTAGTTTGCTGGGCAACAGCAATATAGGTTGCTCCAAAGAAGATTGAGAGAAGGACTGCGACTGTGAGGGTTGCAAATTTGGTCATATCAATGATCCTTTAGTAGAGACTACTCGGATACCTCGCCCCAATAACCTGGCATGTTGTAATGGCGATAGAGCTCGCTTTCATAATTACGCGAGAGCAAGGATTCTGCTGTGAACTCGGGAGCGTTCCTTATAGCTTCAGATGTCAAGCTAATAACAACAATGGACTTCTGCCAATCTACTCGCTCGATCCATTGTGGCGAAACAAGTACCTTATGGCTTGGCCACCAATTGCGCGTTCTTACCACGAAGTATCTTATTGCCCAACTGCCATCGTCAATAATGTAGTCGTTTACATGACCTACTTCGCCGTCCAGCGCGTGAACTCGGTGACCGGCGACGTCATGGGTACTTAACAGGTGAGGATTCCATTCTCGTCCACCAGGATTTGTACCGTGCTGGGACTTTGAGTCACGCATAGGAAGTGTGCCGCTTCCCCACATATTTGATCCGTTCCAATAAATTGGCCAACCGTAATAGCCAAACGCTACCTTCTCATACTGGTGGGAAACAGGCTGATCGCTCGAAAGCGGCGGGCTCTCCTCGATCTGTTTCTTCGTCAGCTCGACATGTATCAGCTTATCTGCTTTGTCGACCGACCTTAAGGCGTATGGAGAGATGAGAACCTGTCTTCCTGTCAGCCAGTTGCCGGTATCAGCTACGAGATAGCGGATTGCCCAATATTGGTCATCGAAGTAAAGTTCTCGAACGCTTCCTATTCGGCCATCGTTGCACTTCAGCTGGTAACCATTTAGCGTTTTAACGTCAATAAGCATGTAACACCTTATCTACGAAGTGCCAGTATAGGATCCCTATGCAAGGCTGCACAACGAGTCGAACTAACCTTCTGCGAGGCAAGCTAACTACTAGCGAGCTGCGTATTCTGCAGCCAAAGTTCCCGCAGTAACTGCTTTATAGACTGATTCTGCGCCAATAAGCCAAACCGTAACAGTCACGATTTACATGGTCACAGCATAATCGTCTGCAATATTGTGTACATATACATTTATGCTGAAGATAGGACAACAAGTTTTGGAAATGTAATAACACCTACTATTCTACATACTCAGGTCTGCAGTTTATATCCTGGCTATACTATTAGCAATGCTATCAAAGGTGGTGTAAATTGTGCGACCTACTGAGAAGGACATCAAGGCACATGGACTTGATTCAAGTGTCCAGCTTTCCGAGATCCTTGACAGTCTAAGATCGTCAACGAAAGGACTAACAACTGCCGAAGCTAGGCACCGTCTAGACGTATATGGGCCTAATGAGCCGGCTCCCGAGCAGCGCGCAGGAACCTTATTAAGGGTCCTTGGCCTTTTCAAGAATCCCTTGGTGGTCATCCTGATCGTCTCTGCGATCGTGTCTGGCGTCACCGGCGACGAGATCAATGCAGGCATCATCATTGGAATCGTTTTACTTAGCTCGATCCTAGATTTTGTGCAGACTTCCAGATCGCAGAAGACGGCCGATGGACTCAGGGCCATGATTGCGCCGACCGCCGCGGCAATGCGCGACGAGAAATGGACTCAAGTTGCGAGAAAGGACCTTGTTCCGGGCGATGTGATCCAACTAGTTGGCGGGAACCTGGTGCCAGCAGACGCTAGGTTAATCAGTGCCCAAGACCTGCATGTTCAGCAAGCAGCACTGACCGGCGAGTCGCTTCCAGTTGAAAAGCAAGCAATTGACATCACCGAAGCCAACAATTCGCTCGCCGATGCCCCAAACTGCGTGTTCTTAGGCACTTCGGTGGTAAGTGGAACGGCAATAGCGGCAGTCACGGCTACTGGTGCATCGACTTCCTTTGGCGACATCGCCACTCGAATTGCCGCCAAGCCGCCTATAACCGAGTTCGAACGGGGAACAAGAAAGTTCGGGGTCTTCATCATGTGGACGGTTGTTGTCCTCGTGCTCTTCGTGTTCATGATCGGCTCAATCCGAGGAACTTCGGGGATGCAGTCATTTCTGTTCGCCGTAGCACTGGCCGTTGGCTTGACTCCCGAGTTTTTGCCAATGATCACGACGGTGACTCTTTCGACCGGCGCTGCGCACATGGCCAAGCACAAGGTCATCGTGAAGAATATCGCGTCGATCCAGAACCTGGGAAGCATGGATATCCTGTGCAGCGATAAAACCGGCACGATAACGACGGGCGAAATGGTCCTTGAGCGCTATATCGATGCTAACGGCGAACTGTCCGAATCGGTCTTGCTCCATGCCTATGTCAATTCAATATTCGCGACCGCTGTAGCCGATCCTCTTAACTCAGCTATATCCCAGCGCAAAGACATCGATGCGTCTGGTTTCCAGAAAGTGACGGAGATTCCTTTTGACTTCGAGCGTAGGCGATTTTCGGTGGTTGCCGAAACTGCTGGGCATCGGGTCTTGATCACAAAAGGAGCCCCAGAGGGAGTTTTAGCGGTGTGCTTACAGTGCGAGATTAAGAATGAAGTTACACCTCTTACCGACGAGAAACGACGGAGCATCGAAAATGTCTACCAAGAACTCGGAGAGAAGGGCTTTCGGGTTCTAGCGATAGCGAAGAGGCAGATAGAAGGTCAGACAACCTTTAAGGCGGCGGATGAGAACACGATGACCTTCCTCGGCCTTGTAACTTTCTCGGATCCGCTGCGAGAAGACGCTGCCCACACGATACGCTCGCTTCATCGCGATGGGGTCGTCGTCAAGATAATAAGCGGGGACAACGAGAGAGTCGTAAGGAATATCTGCTCTCAAGTTGGGCTAGACACCGACAATATCGTTCTTGGTTCAGATATCGACGGCCTAACCGATTCGGCGCTTGGACCTATCGCAGATAAAGCATCCGTTTTCGCTCGCGTGTCTCCAGCTCAGAAGAACCGAATCATCTTAGCCTTAAAGGCAAAGGGCCATGTCGTTGGCTATCTCGGCGACGGCATTAACGACGCCCCGTCGCTTCATGCGGCTGACGTCGGAATATCGGTCGCTACTGCCTACGACGTGGCAAAGGAAGCGGCCCACATCATCCTGCTCGAAAACGGCCTTGGCGTTCTGCATCGCGGGATCGTTGAGGGACGCAAGGCGTTCGGCAATGTGATGAAGTACCTGCTGATGGGCACGAGTTCGAACTTCGGCAACATGTTCAGCATGGCAGGTGCGACTGCGTTCCTCAAATTCTTGCCGATGCTGCCTACCCAGATTTTGCTCAACAACCTACTCTACGACCTGGCCCAGATCACTATCCCAACTGACCGAGTCGATCCTTCTTACATCCGAAAGCCGCGCCGCTGGGACATTGCTCTCATTCGCGATTTTATGGTCTTCATTGGTCCGCTAAGCTCGATCTATGACTTTCTAACATTCTGGGTCTTGTTGAAATGGTTTAAGGCAGATGAGAGTTTCTTTCATACCGGCTGGTTCATAGAGTCCTTGGTCACCCAGACCTTAGTCGTGTTCGTCATTCGAACTTCGGGGAGTCCTTTCAAAAGCCTTCCGAGCAAGCCGCTTCTCATTACTATTGCCGCGAGTATCGGGGTTGGAATTGCTTTGCCGTATTCGCCGTTAGGCAATCTCCTCAAGTTCACGCCGTTGCCTTGGACCTTCTTTGCCTATCTGATTGTGGCGACCGTAACGTATATGGCATTAGTCGACATCGTCAAGCGACGATTGATGCTTAGGCTAGAGAAACGAACGGGAAAACCGGAGATATCTACTCACCTGGCAGCCTGAAGTCCAACTGACGGCAACCAAAAAACCAGCCAGCCTTGTGCAGGCTGGCCGGTTTCGCGGGGTCAACAGTCAAGTGTCGAGTTTACTTCTCGGCACCAGTCTCATACATGCCTCGGAATGCGAGGTTGCGAGTCAGTTTCATGCCGGACCTTGTACCGGACTTCAAGACGACATCTCGAGACTTCGAAGGATTCTTCTGGATCTCGCCGAGAAGGTAACCAAGCGCTCCGCCGATAAGCGTGTTCGAGACAAGGTTGCCTTTGGTGATGACGGCTAAGACCGCGCCAGCACCAGCGCCATAGCCAATGTACTTCAAGTTGTTGCTTGAACCTGGCTTAGCTACGATTTGGCCGTTCTTAGTCCGAACGCTCTTTGAATCCAGACTGATCAGGGATGCTCGCACATCATACACTTGGCCGCCGGGAAGTCGGATTCGATCGAACGATAGACCGAGCACTCCAGGGTTCTTGTCTGTCTTCTCTCGGGCTAGGTTCACGTGCCCGTAGATGGTTGTACCATCGGGCAATCCGCCGTAGTTCGAGTCGCCGCCCGTATCAACTGATGCCGTGAACTTATCGCCGGTCATCGATTCATTGGAGCTTAGCTGTTCGTCAAGCGTGAAAGGAACAACCGTTCCTGACTTCATATTGATCTGCGTGTAGCCTGCAGTCGTGACGCCTGAGCCGAAGATTGTTGAATTATAGGTGTTGTCATCTTGGGCATAGATGGACTCGATCGGAGCTGCATCCAAAGTCGCAATCTCCACGGTGCGAGTCGATGCTATCCACTCGACTGATGAGCTGAGGGATTCGCCAAGGAACCGCAGCGGAACCATCGTGCGTCCGCGAACGAATCTGGCAGGAGCGTCGAGTTTGACTCTCTCGCCGTTGATTGTTGCCGAGTTGGCATTAAGGGTCAGATAAATCGTGTCGTTCCCGCGCCGCGCCGTTACGGTACGGTTCGACTCGTCCCAATCGACATTGGCGTTCATATGCTCGAACACCCCGCGAACGGGGACCATCACGCGACCATTCATCATGATCGGCTGAACGTCGGGGAAGTTGACAAGATCACCGTCCACCGTTGCACGGATTTCGCTGGCACTTCCTGCGCCCGCAATCGAGAGGGCGACTAAGAGCAGAATACTGTGAATTGTCTTCATGGCTGTATTGTCACACTGCCTGATGCCTGCCGAAAAGTCCGGTTCTACACTGTCACCTTAGATCTAGTCGGTCGGTTTGGGTGTAAAAATATAAGTGGTTTTACGTTCCATTCACAGATTTCCACCCGAATCGAACCTGCTCAGAGAAGTAAAAAAATGCCCACCCTCATCAAAAGGGTGGGCTAACCATCAGATAGACAACTTGTTTTGCTCTAAAACGGACTAAGTCTTCTTGTGACCTTTGCCGGCTGATCCCTTGTGTTTGCCGTTGTCTTTAAGCCCATGCTTTTCAACCTTGGGCTTTATTGCCTTGACCTGGGATTTCTGTTGATGAGGCGGCACATGTTTCTTTAGGGAGTTTTTCGTGTGCTTTCGCCAGTCCGAAAAGTTCACACCGTACTTGGTTTTCAAAGTTTCCCAATCCCGATGTTTGCGGTACTCCTCAATCACCAACTTGGGGCTACGATGGCTTTTTCGCCCGACTACAATCGACCCGATTGTATCCTGCAAACTCGGAGATCTCTGGCGGACGGCTCTAACTTCAGAAACGGGTACGTCGAATCGATTGCTAAGCATCTTGTCCCAGACTTTATCGGAGTCGAACGCGCCTTGCTTTCTTAGTTTGTTAAAGGTGCCAGGCTGCATGCCTATTCGGTGGGCGACTTCGCCCCATCCAAGTCCTTGATTCCTTAGCCTCCACACGGTGTCAGCGCGGGTGTGGCCATAGTGGCTGGCCGAATAGACCGTTCCAAGGTCCTCCCAACTCATCTTCGAGGACGAGTGCGCAGTCGCAACTTCCTTGGTGCTAATCCCGAACTGCTCAGCGAGCAGCGTAGTGATAACCCTATCTAGTTCGGCATCTGCCCTAGCCATGCTCGCTAGGATCGCTAAACATGAAATCGATAGGAAAGTCTTGAGCGATTTAATCATTGTGACACCTCATCCCTTCTGTCGTCGAACCGCTATACGCCGATTGTGTTGTTCCTTGGCTAGCTGATAAAGCAAGGAATGGTTGGCTGACTCCTGACGGCCTTGATGAGACGTCCTGTTTGCCAGCATAAGTCCATGAAGAACGGTTGGAGTAGCATCAGGTTTGCGGAGGCTCAGTTCACCTTCTGAATGGCAGGGGTGAAGGCTTCGCGTTGCTCTGAGTGGTTTCTTCGGGTGGGCAGCGCCTGTCCTGAAGGTGCGCCGAGCGGTCCAGTCAGTTTTCTCATTGGCGCAGGACTGATGTGCGGGTTCTTCGACTCCAGCATTTACAAGGGATTTGCAGTTCTTTGTCATAGTTGCCAAATCCTTGATGAGTCTGGTCGTCTCTCACTGTTTGTCCTTGAGTGGGATACTGGACTCAAATCAACCTTGCCATCGCTTGTGGAGTGAGTTGGCTTGTTGATTCGTGTGTTGTCGCTCGGGCTTGTTCTCGTGGAGGGGCTTGGGTTATAGCCAGCTATTGAATTGGAGATGAGTCCGGCGATGTGATAAAAACCGGCTTCATCTTTTCTTTTGCTGCCGAACCGTCCAGGCGAGGTGCTGCCCATGCGGATATTATCTGCCGCATGATTCAAATTTGCTTGTCTTCATCATAATGTCCACAGATGGTCGGACGTCACTATCCGTGCAGATGGCGAACCGGCTAACCCTAAACTAGGTTCGGGCGCGTTTGAAATATCAAACGCGCCCGAAACTTGCGAAGTGTTAGGAAGGCATCTAGCCTTAGTCAACGATCTTAGACCTCACGGTCTCAATCGCGACTTTTGATGCATGGTCGACCTTATCGACGCCTCGATGGGCGGACTCGGCCATGCTTGTCGATGCTTTGGTTGCGTCTTCGCTCAGGTCGTTGACAAGGCCGTCAACGCAATCGCCGACTGTTGCGGACGCCGAGCGCGCGCGGCCGATCAGCCGGTCGAACTGCTTCTGCCAGACCGTGGCGAACACGATCGTGCCGACGACTCCAGCGCTTACGCCAATGGCCATTGCTATAACATCTCTTGCGGTTTGAGGGTTGTTGTTTGTTTTCATATCTTCTCGCTTATGTTGACGCTAGATAAAAGGATCTGCTTGGCGATTAGGGACCCTGAAAAAGTAAGACATGAATTGCCTGTTCAGGTAATCCATGTCAAGCATTTGTAAGGAGATTTACGACGAGCGCTAATCTCCGATACTGTTTAGGATGCTAATGCAGCCGATAACGACATTGTCATCCTGGTCATTCCACAGCGGCACGACACGCAGATTCATGTGGCTGAACTCGCCAGTCAGGCGTAAGGAGTTCTCTACACCATCCAACGCGCTAAGATGGGCGCGAATTGCGGGATTCAAGGGATCACTAGACTTGAATATCTGTTGCACGGTCTTGCCTACTTCCCAAAGCACGCCGAAATGAGTCGCAGGAAATTCGCCGTTGGCGATGATGTGGATCTTGAGGCCCGTGTCGGCAGCCCAAACCGTCGATCGTACTTGATCCATGGCAAGGTTCAAGAGCGCAAGCGCAGCGCGTAGATCCAAAAGATCGCGCTCTTTGTTCTCCAACATGGTCGTCAATGAGGCTCTCTCAACGTTCGCCTCCCGCAATGCTCTATCAGCTCGCTCGCTGATGATTCGAGCTACCGTGTCGGTACGGGCGCTTCCGCCTGCCTTCATGCGGATTCGTAGCCAGTAAGTGTTGACCGTTCCAACACTGATGCCAAGTTTACTGGCGATTGCATCGTTGGTGAGACCTTCGATGCAAAGTTCAAGGATCTGATTCTCTCGAGGAGAAAGTTCCTTGCTCATGTTACACGCTCCAATTAGGTTTGGTGAATTACCGATCACCTGTCCTAGTATCTAGTGTACGACTATTCAACGCGCTTTGAGCGCGAAGAGGGGCATATTGGGTGTCAGCCTTTTGTCTGACAGTTATTTTTTTAAGCAATATTAAGTTCAGCGCTTAGCTTCCGAGCACCGACGGTAAGTCTTCATATCTGGTCGAACGAGTAGCAGCAAGGATCTCGCGCCTCGGTGAAATCAACATGGCCAGCATGCAGTCCAGTGAATCTAGCATTCTAGCATCTGAATCATATCCATTGACACGATAAACACAGACTCGCACGATCTCGATTCCCGGAGCACAATAGATAGCCTGTTGCAACCGCATTGCTCTACTTGTTTAGATTGGTAGGGGAAGCCCCTTGCCTAACAGGCCTAGCAGAGGTTACTGTGTATTATATCGTCGATACAACGAAATCATTTAGCCAAGCCGCATTCGACCTAGAGAAAGTGATCACGCGCAACGGTTATGGGTTATTGCATGTCCACGATTTTGGCAACACATTGCGCTCTAAAGGAGTTGGTTTTAACTCCGAATGCAAGATTTTCGAAGTTTGCAATCCGTCATTAGCGTCGCGGATTCTGCAATACGATATGCGATTAAATACGGCGTTGCCGTGCCGTATTTCGATCTATACAGATAACGGAGTAACAAAAATAGGCACGATCCAACCTGTCAAGATGCTTTTTGCACTATCTCAAGACATAAGAATGCTCGATATTGCGAATATAGTAGATTCGGATATCACCAATATAGTTGACGCCGTAAGAGCATAAGGAAGACTATCATGAATGAACACAATGCCGGAGTTTTGATACTCAGCACTCACACCGAAGCTGAAAATGCTGTTCGGGAGCTTCAACGAGCGAACTTCAACCTAACAAAGCTGTCTATCGTAGGAAAGGATTATCACACAGAAGAGAATGTTGTCGGATACTATAGCGCAGGGGACCGTATGAGCTATTGGGGAACACAAGGCGCATTCTGGGGCGGCATCTGGGGTTTGCTTTACGGATCTGCGTTCTTCTGGGTTCCGGGTGTAGGCCCGCTTATCGTGGCCGGTCCTCTGGTTACGTATATGCTTGGAGCTTTGCAAGGTGCTGTGGTTGTAGGCGGGCTAAGCGCGCTTGGAGCTGCGCTATATAGTATCGGCATCCCAAAGGACAGCATCCTCAAATATGAAACTGCTATCAAAAGCGATCAATACGCCTTAGTGGTTCATGGCACATCGGGAGATCTCGCTCATGCCAAAGACATACTCAATAGATTAGGCTACATGGTTGAAGACCACACGCCAGCAGTCGAAGTGGCTCAGAAATAGTCGACTAAACACTTAGCCGATTTCTTTGGCGTTAACAAGCCGCAGCTATCACAAGTAGCAAGGATAAGACGATGTTAAGACAAGCAAAAGACTTTAGAAACTACCAACTCCGAGCACGCGACGGCGATATCGGCCGTGCAGAAGAGTTTTACTTCGACGACCGTTACTGGACCGTCCGATACTTGGTCGTTGAAACGAGAGGATGGTTATCGGGAAGGCAAGTGCTCATCTCCCCTTACGCTCTATATAAGGTGGACGGCCCGGAAAAGGTCCTGCCCGTCAGTTTGACCAAGAAGCAGATTGAAGATAGCCCATCCCTAAACAGCGATCAACCCGTGTCGCGGCAGTTCGAGTTGGACTACCACGGCTACTACAGATGGCCGTACTACGGATATGGAACTGAGCTTTGGGGTCCCTATGCCTTGCCAAGCCAAAACAATGAGGCTCGACGAGATGCGCATCTCCTGGAAAAGCAATCCTGGGACCCGAATCTGAGAAGCACCAAGGACGTTAGCGGACATACCATCCAAGCGCTCGATGGTCCCATCGGCCATGTCGAGGACTTCATCATCGACGACGAAACCTGGACGATTCGCTACCTCGTCGTCGAAACGAAGAACTTTTGGCCCGGCAAGCATGTGCTGGTCTCGCCTCAGTGGGTGCAACGAGTAAGTTGGAGTGAAAAGACCGTATTTATCAACCTAACTTGCGAATTGATCCGGCAAGCGCCTGAGTTCTCGCCAGAAACACTCAGCAGAGACTATGAGCATCAGCTCTTCAAACACTACGACAAATCTGGCTACTGGATCGACGAGCCTGTCGCTCTCAAGCGCTAGAATGTTGCCCAATGGAACCCCGCTCAGGGATGGCTTGCGTCCAGCGTAGAAGCTGAAGGAACAGCCACTCTGAGCGCTCCAGGCTCGATAGTGAAGTCGGCTGGTGTTGACAGGCAGATCTCGCCATCGACGGTGATTCGCCTCGGTGGCGTTGTCGCTAACCGACCGGACTGAACTCGGAAGGCCTTAACCGTTTCCAACTCTCCCTGCTTGCCACCTCTCAAGTATAAGGCCATTCTTAGCAAGTCGATCTTTCTTCGGCTTGCTAACGCGTAGATGGAGAGGTAGCCGCTGCATATACTGGCGTCTGATGCCACAAGCAGCGATCCGGCATGGTAGCGTCCGTTGCCGATCACTAGCATCAGCGATTCGAACTCGTTCCTTTCCCCATCCGCCGTTAGCAATACTTTGAAGGATCTAAGGGTCGCCAAAGCTTTGATTATGGACGCAACATAGGCTGCTTTTCCGAATATCTTCTTCGATTCGTGATTTAACCCTAGCGCAATCTTAGTTGTAAGGCCAACGCTAGCAACGTTGAGAAAGCACCTGCCGCCAATTCTGGCGAGATCTACTTTAGCGATCTTGCCGTTCAATAAGACCTCGACAGCGCCATCGATCGAAGCTGGAACCTCAAGGTCTCGGGCGAAAGCATTGCCGGTTCCCATCGGAAGCACCCCTAGGATCGTGTTAGTATGAGCAAAGAGCGGAGCTACTGAGCTAAGAGTTCCGTCTCCTCCGCCAACGATTACCATGGGTACTCCGTCACCGATGAGGCGAGATGCGGCAGCGGCCAATAGGTTAGGCCTCTTGAAGGAGCAAGACTCGATTAGTTGGATATGGCTTCCTTCAAGCGAATTTAAGGCTTGAAGATACCAATCCGCGCCGCGCCTCGAGTTTCCGTTTACCAGCAAAGCGGCGTGTCGTGGAAGACTCAAGTTGATATCCTTAGCTTAGGCGATATGTGGCGAACAATAATCTAGATCCTGCTTGAGCGGCCTCGGAACAGACGCATCAAGATTGCGACGACTGCGCAGATTAATAGTATATGCACTAGGGTTCCCATGTGCATCACAAAAAATCCAAGCAGCCAAAGAACTACTAATACCAAAATGACGGTTTCAAGCATGGCCGGATAACCTCTTGTGAACATTGTGCAGCGAATCATGTGAGTTCGCCAGTCTTCTAATTGGTGAATACGGATTGCGTGACGGTGATGTTTCGGCCTAGGGTCGAACCGCCTATTGGCTCGTTCGAGATCTATATATATCTATCATATATAACATCTCGTCTTTATGTAAGTTAATATGTATGTCTTGGGATTTGCTGACTGCGTAAATGAAGGCTGACATATTTCTTTGCAGCTATGCGACACTATTAACTCCTACACAACTAACGGCAACTGTCTCGGTATAGTCCGAGACAGTTGCCGTATATAGTGTCCAACGAAGGGCACGAAAGGAGAATATATGATCAGATCTAAATCCATTGGGGGGCTCTTCTTAACTGCTCTAGTAACAGTTATAGGACAAAGCGCCTACGCCATTACCCTCGTTCCTGGCGACTTATCGAAGCCGTTGCCGGGCACTAACTCAGCAGCCTTAGCAAACCTAACAGGCGGAACGCTCCTAGACTCTTTGGTGGCGAACTTCCTCTCACCGTATTGGTCGGGGCAAGTCTACACAACGGTTATCAAAGAGACAACAGGAAAGCTGTCCTTCTTGTATCAAATCAAGATGGTAACAGGCGGCGACCACAACATAACCCGAATGACCACTACGGACTTCACAGGCTTTACGACTGATGTCGACTATCTTTCCGATTCTTTCACCGGATTTGGATTTGTTGCACCGGTCAACACTCCGTCTAATCCGTTCTTCGCCGATCGTCAAACAGCCGATGTCGTCGGCTTTGCATTTAGGGATGGCTCGACGATTATGGGACTCACAGCAGGACAAACATCTAGCGTGATGTATGTTCGCACGGATGCTACGAACTACACCAAGGGTGACAGCTATATTATCGACGGCAAAGTAGCCTCGGTGTCTTCCTTCGCTCCAACCGGATCGGTTCCAGGCCCGCTAGCCTTGATCCCGTTTGGTGTTGGGTTATTAAGCTCTTTTGCTCGAAGACGACGAAAGTAAGAAGTATATCCCGACCCTCCTCATAAGGCCGTTGCTATCCCTGGCAGCGGCCGTTTAATGCTCAAAATGGAGCATTCCATTGCCATTCATAAACACGCACGGTTTTGATATTGTTGGTCATTAGAACTCGTCCGTCGACTGCCTTTTAGATCGTCTTCGGCATTCGACTCGATATCGAGGACCCAAAAGATTTAATAGCCCCTTGGCAGCGTCTCCAAAGGTTGGTATTCGGTCCAGATACATTTCAGGTAGCCGAAGAGGAGTTCGGGTATTGTGCGGAGGAACGGCTTGAGAAAGTTCAGTTCCCCAAAGTGGCGAAGAGCCGGGCTCTGCCCCCACTAATAATCTAGAACCAATTCTAGGAACCGATTAAGTTCAATTGAATTTGGTGGAGATGATGGGATTCGAACCCACGACCTCTGCAGTGCGATTGCAATTTCGCCAGGTTCGAGAGAGCCGTTTTAGGTTCAATATTTGGGTCATACTGGGTCTATTCGGGCCATCTCGTCTAGGAACTAACGTAGGAACCACGTTACATAGAAGCCGTCCAGACTGATCCTAGCTTGCTCAAAGAGCGCTTGCGGAACATGACTTCATCCTCGGACCTGATGTGAAAGCCTGTGCCAACCATGCCTAAGGCTTTCTCATCGCTCTTCCAACCGCGGCTGCTGGTCCGAGGAGGCCGATGCGCTGGAGCCACAGAGGCAACTTCCGCACGGGAACCAGCTTGATGCATCCGAAAAGAACGAGACCGACAGCTAAGGAGCGCAGAACGATCCAGACAACATGCTCCCAGCTTGAGCCGTTCGCGAGCAGCACCGTTCCGATGATCGCAACCGGCAGCCAAAATGACGGACGCAGCAGTTCACTTGATTGCCGTTTCCTCGATGCTTTGCGTCTGAGGCTACCTATACGGTCAGAGGCAGTATGCAACCGATGGATGACTTTGTTTCTGCTTCTCCAGAACACCACCGACACTGCCGATGTGGCAATCGATGCACATAGCACGAAAATGGCCATGGCCGTTAAGAAGCTTACTTGCCCGAGTCCCAGCTTCGAGGCGATCCACTTCACGATAATGTCGTAAGCCCTGCCCATGTCGCTGCCGACCAGAAGCCATTGGAGAAGGACCGATTGAGCCGATGCCCAAGCACCAACCAGAGCTCCGCCGATAGCAACTGCAAAGGGTCCCCATCGGAACAGCCTGAGAGCTGAGGCGAACAAGACACCTTGAACGGAGATAGCCATCATCGGACGAAGCCGGCTTCCCGCCGGGCTGAGAGCTTTCAGGCCAGCAGAAACCAATGCGACCCAAGCCACTCGGTGCTTTCGGGCCAGTCCCTCAGCGGCCGCGGTCATCACAACGGCTTGCAGGCTAGACATGATGATGCCGGCTCCGGGCACGGTTGCTGAGTGAAGCGCTGTTCCTAGGCTTACTTCTACAGCTCCGGAAGCCGCTCCATAGAGCCCAACCTGCTCCCAGTCGCGAGAATGGTCGCAGAGGGACACTAGTTGATCCACAATTCGACGGTCTCTGGCATCAACTACTAGGTCCCACACAATGCCGAGGGATTCAGCCAGGGAATCAATGCAACTTGCGCGGACGCCGACTACAATGGCAAGAGGCTCCGCTGCGATCACCTTGTCCCAGGCGTGCCGATGGCCTTCACCCTCCACTTCCATATTTCCGAACTCGTCGAGAATGACGATCTCGGGCTTTGTTTCGGCCAGTGCTCGGCCCCAGGCTTTGACCCGGTCCATTGCCGATTCTGATACCTGATACCTTGGTTTGCCGATGTCGTTTCTCGTCGCCCATTCGACAGTCTCTCCTTCTGGAAGGAATGTTAAATCGTACCGATAAGCTCCTTGCCGGTTATCTGCTCGCTCTATTCCTGTCTGGACGAATCCTGTAACTACATGGCCGCGATCAGTCAATCGCTTGGCTACTTCAGCCAGAGCTTTCGATTTCCCGCTTCCGACCGGACCCGTAACAGCGACTAGAATCATTGCAGCCAGTATTGGGACTTTATCAGCTTGCGCTTCGGAGCGTCCCAGATCGCCCGTCCGTCGGCGCAAGCGTTGTTCGCTCCTCCGCGGTGAAGAACCGGATTCGTTCCCTTTCGATCTTGAAGGACCATGATCGTCGAAAGTGCCGGAATCTCAAGCTGAGAGATTGGTCGTCCAGGACTGCCGCCGTTAAGCTCCTTCTTCGTGTCGGCAAAGATGAACACGTTCTGCTCCATGTTCGTGTTTGGAGATAGGTCTGGATTTTTCTTCGATCCTGAAGGGCAGAATGCTATTCCGTCGCTCTTCGTGTAGGGTGTCAGAAGATAAAGAAGCGGCCCAGCGTCCCAGCGGTTGGTTGCCGGGGTGTCCGACCACCCATCAGGTTGTCCCGTATCCCCATCGCCAGCCGGAGCTCGTTTACCTGATGTTAATCCGAAAGGATAGGTTCCATCTGGGAGCATCGGGAACTGAGGCTGGTAAGGATAGACGTCGTCATAGTCGCCGAGATACATCATCAACGCCAATCCGTTTTGCTTGAGATTTGACAAGCATACGGACTTCTTAGCGCTTTCTTTGGCTTGTGCGAACACAGGAAAGAGGATCGCTGCCAAGATCGCGATGATCGCGATGACCACGAGGAGTTCGATGAGGGTGAACGCTTTCTTCATGGACTGATCCGTCAACTCTGGAGATACTCGGCCTGCATTCGGTCAAGCATCGCATGGAAGGCATCGTGAACGCCCGGGCCGATTCGCTCTTCTTCGATTTTCTCGAATCCAACGGCGAGTTGATCCATCGTTTCGGGCGTTAAGTGCGCCTGAGCCATGACGAAGAGACAGGTGTTCTCCTTCTCGATGTGGGCTCGGAGGAGTTCGCAGTAATCGAAGGCCGCAATAACAAAGGCGGCTTTCGAGTCCGCATCATTAGATTCGATCCCCACCAGCAGGTCGCCCATGGCCCTCACAAGGTTCCTGCCATGCGTATGCTCCATCAGCATCACACCGACCGGCCCGCCTTCTCTATGGATGCCCGAAGCTTCGAGCGCAGGAAACAGAAGATCCTCTTCCTTTCCATGGTGGCACCGGTCCACGAACGTTTTGAAGAAGTCCATCAGCTGCTTGATGTCTTCCGTCTTCGCCGGTTTGTTTGTGTCAATCTGGATCGCGATCTTTTCAAGTACATCAAGTCCAACTTGGACGGCTTCATGTTCTTGGACGAGTTCTTCTATTGCTTTCATAATGATGGTCTCCTCTTGGCTATGCGGACTCTGGGCCTTTGGCTTTGCCTATGCGAACGCAAGATTTCTTGTATTCGGGAATCTTGCTGACCGGGTCGAGAGCGCGTTTGGTGAGGTTGTTGGCAGAACGCTTGCCGGGCCAGTGGTAGGGAATAAAGATCGTGTCCGGACGGATGGTCGTAACGACCTTTGCTTGAAGCACAACCTTGCCGCGTCGGCTCTCGACATACATCCATTCGCCGTCCGCAATTCCATGCTGATCTGCGAGGTTTGGATGGATCTCGACATATGGTTCCGGGCAAAGGTCCACAAGGCCGCCGATTCTTCTCGTCTGGGTTCCGCTTAGGTATTGGGATATAACTCGTCCAGTCGTCAATATAACCGGATACTCGTCGTCGGGCTCTTCGGCAGACGGACGGTAGGCGACGGCGTTGAAATGTGCCTTCTTGTCAGGCGTGAAGAAAACCAGGTCTTCGAACAGGCGCGGCGTGCCAGGATGGCCGATCTCGGGGCACGGCCAGAACACGCCGTATTCGTCCTCAATCCGCTGATAGGTGATTCCGTAATAGTCAGCGGTTCCGCCTTTGCTGGCAATTCTCAGCTCGTTAAATATGGCTTCGCTGTTCTTGTACTCGAAGAACTTGCCTCTGCCGAGTCTGCGGGCTATTTCCACGAAGATGTCGGTGTCTCTCTTGGCCTTGCCAGGAGGATCGACGGCGGCGTTGATCTTGATGACGCGGCCTTCTGCGCTCGTGCTTGTGCCTTCTTCTTCTTCGTGCAGAGATCCAGCCATCACGATATCGGCATGGTGGGCGGTTTCCGAAAGGAAGAAGTCGATAGCTGTGTAGTGCTCCAGCTTGCCCAAAGCTTCTCGCGTGTAGTTCGAATCGGGCAACGAGACAAGCGGGTTGAAGCAAATGCTGATGAGCGCTTTAATCTCGCCCTCATGGATCATCTCCATGATCTCTTGTGCGGTGTGGCCCTTGCCCGGCATTTCAGATTCGGGGATTCCCCAGACTCCGGCTATATATTCCCTATGTTCCGGAATCGTAATGTCGCGGTTGCCGGGAAGCTGGTCGCATTTGTGGCCGTGCTCTCTTCCACCTTGGCCGTTACCTTGGCCGGTGATCGTTCCGTATCCGCAGCCCTTGCGTCCAATTCGGCCTGTAGCCAGAACAAGATTGATGCAGCTGACCACGTTGTCAACGCCTTTGGTATGGTGCTCGATTCCACGTGCGTGAAGCAAGAAAGACGTCTTCGCTTCACCCCAGAGCCGCGCTGCCTTCACGATGTCTTCAACTTGAACTCCGCTAATCCTCGATGCCTCGTCAAGCGATAGCGCTAAGGCGGCCGCTTTGGTTTCCTCCCATCCGGACGTGTACTTGTCGACAAACTCCTGATTTACCAGGTTTTCTTCAATGAGAACGCGGAGCATGCCAAGGAACAGCGCCGAGTCGGTTCCAGGACGAACGGGCAAGTGGATGTCGCAAGTTCGAGCAATTGGCGTGATACGAGGGTCGATGACGATGAGCTTGGCCCCACGGTCTCGGGCGCGCCAGATGTAGTCGGTTGTGATCGGCGCACATTCGGCGACGTTGGTGCCTGCGCACAGGATCACTTCGGCGTGCAGGATGTCATCCCAGTAGTTCGCAGCCCGGTCGATGCCAAAGCCCTTCTTGTTGCCGGCTCCCGCGCTAACCATGCATAGACGGCCGTTGTAGTCCAGTTCCGCAGTCTGCAGAGCCACTCGGGCGAACTTGCCGACCAAGTAACTCTTCTCGTTCGTCAGAGATACTCCCGAGAGCAGTGCCACGGCGTTCTTGCCATACTTCGTTTGAATCCTCTGGATCTCGCTGACCGTTGTCGAAAATGCTTCGTCCCAACTGATCGGCACAAAGCCCTTGCCTTCGACTCGCTTCATTGGGGCAAGCAGACGATCCGGATGGTTGTCCTGCATGTACCGTTTGATGCCTTTGGGGCAGAGTTTGCCTCGGTTGAACGGGAAGTCTTCCCAAGGCTCGAAGCCGATCACCCGGTTGTCTCGGACTTTGAGCTGGATTCCGCACTGCTGGCCGCAGAAACAGCAGTGGGTTTTCACAATCTTGTCAGGCTCTCCGCGGCCCTTCCAGCCGCCAGCGGGATCGTAGTTCAAATGAGGTCCGAATTGCTCGATAAGCTTTTCTACGGGAACAGGTACCTTCGCCATCAATGCCAGTATAGGGCTGACTCAGAGGAGTCAAATATGATGGACGTCATAACAAGTTGCTTTGAACCTGATTTAACTTAAAAGGTCCTAGGACATGATGCGCATCATAGGTGATGCATCATGCTGGCACTACACTTATTCCGAGGTTAGGGTATGTCAGCAACTGTTGCGAATGAGCCGGTCCAGCAAGCCGCATGGAACCCAGAAGATCCATCATGGGCATCTATTGGCAAGTCTTTGTCCTGGAGGACGCTGTTCATCACGACGTTCTGCCTTCTGCTCAGCTTTTCAACTTGGTTCATGGTCAGCGCCATCGTTGTTAAGCTCCAAAGCATCGGTTTCAAGCTTGAGAAGTCCGAGCTCTTCTGGTTAACAGCCACTCCAGGGATCGCGGCTGGAACGCTTAGGATCGTCCATACATTTTTGATCCCAATCTTCGGCACGCGAAAGACCATCTCGATTGCCACATTGCTGCTCATCATTCCCTGTTTAGGCTGGTACTACGCCATTCAAAATCCAGCGACACCATACCCAGTCCTTCTCGCTTTGGCCTTTATTGCCGGACTAGGGGGCGGTAACTTTTCCTCCTTCATGCCAAGCACTTCTTTGTTCTTTCCCAAGAGGATGCTGGGCACGGCTCTGGGCATCCAAGCAGGAATCGGCAACTTCGGAGTCAGCGTTGCCCAGTTCGTTGTTCCCTGGATCATTGGCTTCTCTTTGCTTGGTTCCGCCCTCGGCTCATCGCAGACCAGCGTTGTCTCTGGGACAGCAAAGTCTATCTGGCTTCAGAACGCGGCGATTGTGTGGCTGCCTTTCGTGCTAATAGGAGCTGTTGCCGCCTGGCTTTGGCTCAAGAACGTCCCTGTAAAGGCTACTTTCCGAGAGCAAACCGACATCTTTAAGAACAAGCACACCTGGTTCATGACCTCGATCTACTTCATGGTGTTCGGTTCTTTTGCAGGCTTCTCGGCGACCTTCCCGCTATTGATCAAGGAGCTTTACGGCAAGTTCCCCGGAGCTCCTGATCCCCTCAAGTATGCGTTCCTCGGTCCGATGGTCGGGGCTCTAGTTAGGGTCCTGTTCGGGCCGATCAGCGACCGTTTCGGGGGAGCGAAAGTCACCATGGTGAGCGGATTTGGATTACTCGGCTGCGCCATCGGTGCGTCCTTCTACACCAGTCCGCAGTCGTTGGCTGAGTTCAACGGTTTTCTCTACTTCATGCTTGGCATCTTCTTCTTTGCAGGCGTCGGCAACTCGTCGACCTTTAAGCAGATGCCCATGATCTTCCCGCCCAGGCAAGCCAGCGGCGTCATCGGATGGACAAGCGCAATCGGAGCCTACGGCCAGTTCCTGTTCCCGGTGATCATCGCAGCCATCATGGCCGCCGTGCAAGCGCCAACCGTCTTCTTCTATGGCGCGGCAGTCTTTTATGCTGCGAACATCGCCATCAACTGGTGGTTCTATGCCCGCAAAGGAGCTGAAAGGCCCTGCTAGCCGCTGACGAGCATTTGGCTGTATATAAGGAATATTGAAATGAAACTAAGCCGCTGTCAAGGAATCTCAATCGGACTGGCTCTGGCCGCTTCGGTGCTCGTCATTGCAGGCATAGTGATTGGTTCAGGCGGCTTCGAGCGTTTCGATACTCCGCTCGTGCCCTATGCCATCGCAACGGTGTTCGCGGCTTTCGGACTCGTATACAGATACTCCATGTGGGTTCAACGTCCGCCCACATACCGTTACTTCCTGAGCTCATGGAAGATATTCCTGCGGCCGCATGTGATCGTCCGAAATGCCATCCATCTCATCGGCGTTCTCCTGCAGAACATCGTCATTCAGCGGTTCATCGAGAAGCGAAGTCCGACGCGTTGGATCGCGCACCTCCTTATCGCTTGGGGTTGTTTGCTCGCCTTCGCCATCACGTTCCCGCTAAGCTGGGGTTGGGTCCAGTTTGGTTCTTCGTCGGACGGGGCCAACTATGTTGTCGAGTTCATGGGCATGCGCCAGTTCGAGTTCAACCCGCACTCAATTGTCGGATTCATGTTCTTCAACGGGCTCAACATCAGCGCCGTGATGATCCTAACTGGAATTGCTTTCGCTATGCATCGGCGGCTGTTCGACCGTGGCGCTCAGGCGGTGCAGTCCCTGTCCTCCGACTTCATGGCCTTATTCCTCCTTTTCACCGTTTCTATCACTGGGCTCATGCTAACGGCAAGCCAGAAACTCATGGTTGGAGCCAACTACCCGTTTCTCTCGCTGATCCACGCCTTTGCCGTCATCATGTTCCTCCTCTATCTGCCTTTCGGCAAGCTGTTCCACATCATTCAGCGGACAGCCCAGCTAGGCGTCATCTACTACAAGGAAGAGGGCGAAAAGGGAGCGCAAGCCATGTGCATGCGGAGCGGAGAGCCTTATCAATCGCGAATGCACCACGACGACCTTGTTGCGGTCATGGCTGAAGTGGGCATGGACTTTGGGGACCACCAGAACCTGTCGCCCTTGGAGAAGCGCAAGATCATTGCCCTGAACCAGGCCGCGCACCTTCCGGACCGGCCCTATCTGGGTTAGCTACTGGCGCTTCTCGATGCGCCGAAGGCCAACGTAAATCCAGACTTGGACGGCGAATATGAGAGCGCTGAGAAGTCCTGCGGGGACTGCCATCCTGGCATCGCCTCCAAGAGCTAACTCCAGCGCACTGACACATAACCACAGTTGCAGCAGGATGAGTACCAGGCTGAACAGCAGCAGTCCCGTATAGACAGTGGTCAATTGGGCGTGGCGCAATCGTGTCGGCTCTTTCATGCTTCTTTCACCAGCTTAACGCCTGTGGCGTAGATGCCGTCGCTCCGTATATCTAGAACGATATGAGGCAGCGGCCTTGGCGGAGGGCCTTGAAGGACTTTGCCGTCGCTGGCCGAGAACGCTCCGTTGTGGCACGGGCAATAAAGCCTTTGCTCTTTCGGCTGATATTCGACGGGGCACGAAAGATGCGTGCACCGCCTGCTGTACGCCACATACTGGCCGTCGCCGAGACGGATCAGCATGCACAGGTCTTCTTTGCGGGGATAGCTGAAGAGTATAAAGCCGTTTGGCCTTACAGCGTCGGCTTCGGCTATTTTGACGGTCTCAAACTGGCGTTCCGAACGCGGAATGGTGCTCCAAACGGCAACCGCTGCCGATCCCGCAGCAAGCAGACCGCTGCCAAGGGTCAAGTATTTCAAGAACTCCCTGCGGGATACATAGTTGTCCTCTTCCCAGTCAACGGGGAAATCGTCTTGCAGCTTTTTATCGATCATTGCACACGCGCCTTGCCGAGCAAATCGGTCTTTCTTATTTGAACCTGTGGATCGACGTTCAGTCTCTTGACGCCTTCGGGCATCATCAAATGGACTTTCGTTTTGATCTTTCGGCTGCCGAACTGGAACTCGTTGATCGGTATCCCGCCACGAAGCTCCATGATCTCGGCTCTTGTTCCGAAAAACAGAGCGCTAGACGGACAAACCGTTGCGCACATGGGCTTCTTGCCAACCGACGTTCGGTCATAGCACATGTCGCACTTCATCATCTGGTCTTGCTCAACCTCATATCGCGGAACGCCGAAAGGACAGGCGAACACGCAGTTCGTGCACCCGATGCACCTTGGCTTGAGGGAGGACTGGACGACCCCGTCGGGAGTTCGCTTGATCGCATCGGCAGGGCAAACAGCGGCGCAGGCCGGCTCCTCGCAGTGCATGCAAATCACCGGCGTCGTTTGAACCGTGTCGCCTCTTTGGATCTGCTCCAGATGGATCATCGACTTGCCCGCATGGGTGTCGCACTCCGCGCAGGCTTCAAGGCATGCGTTGCATCCGATGCAACGGCTCGGATCTATAAAGAACTCCATGTCCATAGCGTTCGCTCATCACCATTCTGGATAGGTATTTCTGAACGGAGCATGACGCAGATCATAGCCTGTGCCTTTAGGCTCATCTGTCTTGTAGCTAATCGACTAGGAGTTGACTCAATTCTTCTGGAGTGTTAGCGCCCATGAAGCATCTCGGATCGAGTCCTACGGCTTTCAGGTCGTCCTGGCTGACAAAAACAGGATCCAGGTTTGACGCCCAGCGAATCAGCTTTCGCTCTCCTGATGCGAAGGCAGTTTTGATTGTCTTGAACGCTTCTGACTGATAGAGAGCGCACAACGGCTGCGGAAACCCATCATGCATGACCATCGCGGCCTTCGCGTCTCCGATCCTCGTCGCCAAATAACCGACCACTTTGGGATCGAACCGAACTAGGTCGCAGGAGGCAACGAACACAAACGGCGAGGACGGTTCTACAAGGCTGAGCGCAACAAGCGGGCCTTGATATTCCTCCTGATCCCGTATAAAATCAGCGTTTGGCAAAGGCAGCGGTTCAAGGCCGACTACCGTCAGCGGGTCGCAGTGCTCAAGCAACCCTTTAGCTACTAGGTGCGAAAGCGTTTCGCCATTTACGATGATCGATGCCTTATCGGCACCCATCCTGGCGCTCTTGCCGCCTGTGAGGAGAACCCCTTCGATACTCATACCAATAGTATGCTCCAGGTTCTTTCTGCTCGTGAAATGCTGGTAGAAGAACGATCTAGGATAAATCCAGTTACCGTGTCTAGGGAACTATGAACGAGCCAAGACGAGGAAGGATGAGTCACCAAGTGAGGAATCAGTAGCTCCAGGAACCACTGCAGTTTTCTTGCAGTGGTCAGTTAGAAAAACGCTACGTCTTTTAACAATAGGAACCAAATAGGAATCTGGTAGGAACCACTTAGGTTCAATTGAAGGTGGTGGAGATGATGAGATTCGAACTCACGACCTCTGCAGTGCGATTGCAAATACGCTGAGTCTGAGAGTGAAGTTTTAGGTTCCCTAATTGGGTCATGTTAGGTCTACTAAGGGCATCTCGATTAGGAACCAAGGTAGGAACCAATCCAGTTCATAATCGACTGTCAATGACCTGATCGTAGCCGATGAGTGCTTCAGCAAGGTCAGAGTGCCTCTTGGCGACAACGGACTTCTGATTCCTCACAACCACGGTTTCGAACGCTTGGGGTGACCCACCCCCGAACATCAGGCAGATCAGCAGAAAGACTGTGCTCATGAAACTACTTCGTACTTCGGTGCTGACTACAATCTGTGAATCCATGTCGTGGCATCAAGCTGTGAACTGCGTCCTCGGAGCAATGAGTCAAAATCCCACCAGAATACATTTAGTAACGGCTACATTGCATGATAGTGGAGGCAACCGCCATTCCAAAGAACACGAATTGGGACTTACTCTTCGTAAACAATCAGTATGCTCAACGCCATGCCATACAACTCCAAAAACCGAACCTCCTCGTGGACAGTGTAACGATGGGCTTGCTTCAGGTCTGAAAACCAAGCATGGGGATCAACCGACCCAGAGCTATCTCCATCCAAACAGGCATTCCAAGCGCGGGTTTCGGAGTCCAATACTCGGCCCTTTGGAATGTGAAAGGTGAACTCAGCTAGTTTGCGTTTGTTCCTCTTAGACCAACAAACCGACTCACCGTCGGACAGAACGACCGCAACTGGTTCAACACTTTCATCTACCATTCGCAATGCGGCCGCTTGAGCTGATGTGCCAAACACCTGGGCTAAGCGGTCTACTAGGTAGAAACCAGCTGACCCCTTCTCGCAAAGCGGCTTGAATAGTGGAGTTGGCATCAATAACTCCGCCGAGAAGGTATTGGCTTCAACCTCCATTGCACTGCCCTTGTACTGATGAACTTGTTCAGCGGTGCAGATCCAGTACTGGCTCTGAGCGGCGTGAAGCCTCCAGTGACCAATCTCGTGTCCAATAGAGAATCGACCCCTGGCTGTCTCTTTTTCGCCATGTCGTATTCGAATAAGCCCGACACCACCTTTACGAATTAGTTGTGCTTCGGACCGCTTGAGGTTTGACTCTTGAATGTCAATCCCAAGGTCCCAGGCGATGCTCTCCAAGTCGATTTCCGTTGGATCGGTGATCCCATAGTGGTCGATGAGCTTGAGAGCTGCCCGTCTGGCCCCATCAACATCAGGCTCCATTGGCGTTATTGTCACCTCGTTCGTCTAGTGATCGAAGTCCCGTCAAGAGGTCGTCCAAGTCTTCCTCATCGACCGCATCATCGTAATTACGGTTGTAAACTGAAGCAGCATTTCCGCTCAGTAGTCCCAGGCGATCTTGAATCTCTGCTCTCTTCTCTTCAAGCGACATCGCGGCTAATGCGAAGCGTTGCTTCGCAGCACTTAAGAAAGTCCTCCTCTCAGCTTTTGCAGTCGCAAGGCGGGCCTTCTTCGTGGCCAACTCAATATCGGCTGTCAAACGGTTGTTAAATTTTTCGAAGTCGAGACCAGCCTCCGTCAGATAGGCATCGAGCTCCACCTCGGTCATCTGGACCGGGTCTTCGTCGAGGAAACCCAAAAACGCGCTCAAACTCTCCTCTGGTGACTGACGCCTTTTGTTGTTGTGGTTATTTTGCATACTCAGTTACCCACCTTGGCTTTTTGGAGGTATGCCTTGGCCCTGCGGATTAGTCGTTTTTTCGCTGCATAGATTTCCTGGTTTGATAGTTTCAACTCGACGGCGATTTCCTCGAGCTTGTATCCCTTCTCGAAGAGGTCTACCATTTTTGCACAGACTTCGTCGTCGCTTGACTCCTCCAGGAGTCCATAGTAAAACTCGTCTCCTTCCGCGACCGAATGCGCCGACTGTCGAAAGTCCGCGATAGAGTCGCTTCCGGGTGCGTCCAGGGGCATCAGGAACTCGGAGTTGCGTTCGTTTTTAACATATGAGCTGACCAAACTCTTCACAACTGAGAAAAGAAAGTCGATGGGACACGGCGTCTTTTCCGGATTCCATTGACGTTCACCTGTGAACGTCTTGCAGATCGCCTCGGAAGCGATGTCCTGAGCGAGTTCGATCAAGTCGGTTTCGCCGGGCCATTTAAGGCGTGGATTCCGAACGAGTTTCAGAGCATATACCACAAGGCGTTTGCGAGTCGTATTGTCCAAAACCGCGTTCAACTGTTCAACCAAGTCATGTTGCACTGTCGTTCCAGGGACCTCCACATAATGATAGCTCTGTTGATCGTCTCTATTGCCATGCACCAGATAAATCGGAACATCGCGACAAATCAGTCGGTTCGCCGAGCTATCTCTTATTGATGGCAAAAAAAACTACTTCAGGACTCAAACCTGGCTCGACGGCTCCGGCTTCGGGCCAATACGAGATCATCGGCCCGCACGGCGGGCATACCGGACGTGAGCGTACATCGACTCAGGGTGAACCCCTGCCGCCGACGCCGAAACCCGGCCAAACCTACAACCTGGTCGATCCCACTCGCAACGGATCGGGAACGGCCTAACGACCGGGGCGGTATGGCCGCCCCCTTAGAACTGAGCTATAAACGTGCCAACGGCAAGGAAAGAACCTTGACCAGCGGCAAATAAGACCAGATCACGAGCCATCTATTATTAAGGCCAGAAAAGCTGCGTTGCGTTGGGCTTGAATCACCCCGGATGGTGTGGGACAATGTCCGTGCTTCACCAACCAATGTCGAGTTGCTGAGCCAAGGAAAAAAAACAGGAGAAACAAGATGAGCGATCATAACGAAAGCGAACAAGGCGATCAAGGCCAAGGCCACAACAAGGAAGTCACCATTGTCGTAAATGCTGAGAAGAAGACGGTAACGAAGGGAGACCTGTCGTTCGATGAGGTCGTCAGCCTAGCTTATGACGGAAACCCTCCTCAAGGTGAGAACTGGGTCTTTACGGTTACCTATCGAAGAGGGCACGGCGAGAAACCTGAAGGCACCCTTGTCGAAGGACAGAACGTCAAGGTAAAGGACGGCATGATCTTCAATGTCACGGCAACAGATAAGTCGTAGCCCAGACCTTCAAAGGCTCAGGGATGAGGGATTCGATCTCGAAGTCCGGACGGGTCACCTGCTTGTGAAGGGAGTACCTTACGTGAACTCTGCAAAAGAGATCAGATTTGGCACTCTTGTCTCTGAGCTCAAGCTTGCCGGGGACGTAACATCACAACCTGACACTCATGTAGCACACTTTGCTGGAGATTTCCCTTGCAAGACTGATGGCTCACCACTTTCAAAGATCCACAATAGCAGCACGCATCAAGTTCTCGCTGAGCAAGTAGTAATCGACCACTCGTTCTCCAGTAAACCAAAACGGGGCTACTACATCGATTATTACGAGAAGGTCACGACCTATGTAGCAATCATTGAAAGCCAAGCGCAAGCAATTGACTCGTCCGTCACCGCAAGGAACTTTCACCCAGCAGTTCCTGACGACGACGAGTCCGTATTTCAATACGAGGATACGGCATCAAGCCGCGCGGGAATTGCTGCTATCACTGATAAGTTGAAGACTGGTAAAGTGGGCATTGTTGGTTTGGGAGGCACAGGCTCTTATGTGCTGGATCTGGTTGCGAAGTGCCCCATTGACGAAATTCACCTCTTTGACGGCGACACGTTCTTTACCCATAATGCCTTCCGCTCACCAGGCGCGCCCACGCTTGATGAGCTTCGACAAAAGGAGAACAAAGCGATCTTTTGGGCCAAAAGATACGGCGCAATGCATCGTCACGTCATTCCCCACCCTTATTACGTTCAACCAAGCGGATTGGATGAGCTCGATGGAATGGACTTTGTCTTTCTATGCTTAGATCGTGGCTCAGACAAACGGCAGATAGTGGACCGTCTCCTTGCAACAAGCACTTCTTTCATTGATGTCGGTATGGGAGTAAATAAGCACAACGACCAGCTGTTTGGAGTCTTGAGAGTTACGGCAGCGAATGCGACTAAGTGTAGCCACCTCGAACATAGGATGCCGTTTTCGGACGGTGACGGTCACAACGAATACGCGAAGAACATCCAAATTGCTGACCTCAACTCGCTGAACGCCGTTCTAGCCGTTATCAAATGGAAGAAGCTCTGCGGTTTCTATCTGGATCTGGAAAATGAGTACTTCAGCGTCTACGTCACTGATGGCAATACGATAATCAATGAGGAGCATGCATGAGAGACACTTCATCGCTGACCCACGAATTCGTCGAGTATATCCCGAAAAAGATTGAGGAAGGGGTTCTGTACATCTCAATACCTTTCGAGACGGTCGTTCACAAGTGTTGCTGTGGGTGCGGAAACAAGGTTGTCACGCCATTGTCGCCAACGGACTGGTCCTTAACTTTCAACGGCGTCTCGGTATCGTTACATCCTTCCATCGGGAACTGGAGCTTCCCTTGCAAATCGCATTATTGGATTCGAGAAGATTCGGTGCAATGGGCTCTTCCTTGGTCCAAGGAGCAAATCAGAGCTGGCCGCGAAACTGACGCTCTGATGAAGGGCGGCTATTTCCGTGAGAAGGAAATGGAAACGGCTGAGACTAAACCGAAGGCACAAGCCAGTGGACGATGGTGGCATAGGCTGGCCCGATGGTTTACACGTGGTTAGTTTTCACAGTACGATCAGTACTTCCACTCTTCGTGTCGAACCGGTAACTGGTTGAGGTCATCCCGGTAGAACTTCCACTTCGGCATGTGCTGAGTCATCAGGGCAACGAAACGACTGTTGTGTGTCGGTTCCAATAAGTGAACCATTTCGTGGACAACGATGTACTCCAGGCTTTCAACTGGTTTCTTCGCAAGCTCGGTATTCAATCGGATCGTCTTGCGATCTGGGGAACAGCTGCCCCATTTAGTCTTCATTCGCTGCACATGGTATTGACTTACGGACACTCCAAGCCGGGATTCCCACTTCGCGATCATACTCGGGATCATTTCTTTCAGTTGTAGCCTCAGCCAAGCCTCAATGATTTCGCATCGGCTTTCAGCTGTCGTTCTGGGGCGAACAAGAAGCACCAAGTACCGCCCGCGAATCGTGACCGAAGGGCGGGTCTCCGCTTTGATCACCTTTAACAAGTAGCGCTTGCCCCAAAGGAAATGGCTCTCTCCGTCAACAAACTCCCTCGGCGTAATACGCTCCTGCGAGCGGAGCTTGACCTGCTGGGCTTTGATCCAGTCAAGTTTGGTGACGGCATAGGCTCGGATGTTGTCCAAGCTCATACGAAGTGGGGCTGAGATTCGCACATGGCCGTTCGGCGGATAAACGCTTAGGTGAACATTCTTGATGTCTTTCAAGATCACATCAGCTATAATCTCGCCAAGCTGGATCGTGGTTTCCATCAATACTCCTTCTGTTGCCTCACTATGGAAAAGACCTTCTCAACAGAATCGTCATCGTTCAAAATCGCATAGAGTTCGCGCTTAATGATTCGCTCCTTAGCGACATTACCGCGCCATTCGTCAGAACGTACTCGCTTCACTCCCTCATCGATCCTCAAAGCCAACGTCTCATCTTGCCCAAGGTTATTGAATAGTGCTCTCTTCCCGGAGCTGTTCAGCGTCTTGGGAATATCGGGGGACATGCCTTCCTCGACCATCTTCGCAAGATCGGCGATCTTCCTGAGGTATTCCTCATACTTCAACGCTTTGTCCTTTCGGGCAGCAATGATCTCTGCGAGCAGTTGCGACATACGAGCGTAGAACGCTGGGTCGTTGATCTGCTCTTTAACGATTTTGCTGCGAACATTGTTTTCAATAACCTCAGCGACTGCCTCTTGGCTACCACTTAGTCCTTCAGGCAACGCCTCTATTGCTTTGGCGATTCCGCTCTTAACAATCAGTTCTAGGAGCGGCATATCATCGAATGGCGAGATCTTGCGCGGTTCTTCAGCCTGAATATAGGTATCTATAAGATGCCGCATATCAGCCTCATACGGCTTAATGTCCAATATCTCCCCGCTCGCATGTCGAATAACTTCCCGAGTTTTCACATAACGATCAAGGTCAGCCATAATGCGCTCGATGTCTGGGTCCGAGTAGCCAGCTTCCGCCAAGTCGTCAGCAATGTTCGCATATGCCCGAATGAGTGCGGCTGTGATTTTGTAGAGGCTTGCTCTTTGTGGCTCACGCTCTGCCAAGTCTTCAGGGATCTCGGTGTTGCCGCAAAAATAGTGGATGTATTCTAGTTCGCCTTTTGGGGGTTCGACTGGTTCGCATAGTACGGCCAACGCTTCCAATGCTCCATCAAGTCGCTTGCGTCCAACTTCCAGTCGATCCTTAATCAAGACTTCTGGTGTGGCACCTATAGAAGAGTCGTCAAGCTCAGAAGTGTAAACCGATATGGCGTTCTCTACCTTTTTGAAGAGGTCTTTGTAATCAACAATATAGCCGAAGTCCTTGTCTTCACCATCGAGTCGGTTGGTTCTGCAAATCGCTTGAAATAGACCATGGTCTTTCATCGATTTGTCGATGTAGAGATATGTGCATGGCGGGGCATCGAATCCGGTTAAGAGCTTGTCTACGACGATCAACAGTTTCATGTTTGCAGGCTCTTCGATGAACCTCTTCTTTGCGCGATCTTCGTAGGTTTCGGTTTTCGATTTGTTCGCTTCGGCACCGACGTCTTTCAAAAGGTCGGTATAGGTGTTGTAAATAAACTGCCTGTCGGTTTCCGAGTTCGCTCCGGTGTCTTCCTTAGAAACGTCGGTCGCGTGGGGGTCATACGAAGTTACAATCGCACAACGACCTTTGAAAGGAGTGTTTTGAAAGAGCGCATAGTACTTGCAAGCTTCATAGATGCTCGAAGCAACAAGCATGGCGTTACCTCTTTCTGTCAATAGTCGAGGTTGTACGCTAAAGTCGAAAACGATGTCGGCTACAACTCGGTCCATGCGAGCTTTTGAGCTCAGAACGGATTTCATTGTGCCCCACCGTGTTTTAAGCTCTTCCTTCTGCCATTCATTGAGTCCGCGGGTCTTAACTTCAAACCACTGGTCTATCTTTTCTTGGTTGCCGATCTGTTGGTCGATGTCCCGTGCTTCATAGATCAAGTCAAGCACGACTTCGTCCTCTACCGCCTCATTGAACTTATATGTGTGGATATAGCCACCAAACACCTCCATCGTCGTCTGCTTGTCTTGACGAAGCAATGGAGTACCGGTAAAACCGATAAACACCGCACGAGGCAAGAGCGCCTTCATCGCTTTATTCAGTTTTCCGCTTTGAGTTCGGTGACATTCGTCAACAAACACGAAGACCTCTCCGGTGACCGGTCTCGGGTTAACTCTCAACTCCTCAATGAAGGAATCAAAATCATCGGCCTTGGCACCGAACTTGTGAACCAATGAGCACAACAATCGATTATCTGAAGAATCCAACTGGGCCATCAGATCGCGGCCACTGTTAGTCCGATAGATTTTCTGCCCGGCAGCTGTAAATACATCCTTGATTTGCTTATCAAGTTCATCGCGGTCAGTGATGATGCATACTCGAGCGTTTGGGTTATTTTCTAGAATCCACTGCGCCAGCAACACCATTACAATGCTCTTACCGCTTCCTTGGGTGTGCCAGATGATTCCGCTCCGCTTCTCTTGTGCGAACTCCTGAGCCCGCTTAATGCCGAAATACTGGTGGTGGCGGGGAAGCTTCTTCACGCCTGCGTCAAACACTACGAAGTCATGGATGATCTCTAGTAAACGTCGTTTATCGCAAAGCTTTAACAGATACTTATCGAGTTTGAAGCGAGTGTTGTCCTCCTCGTCTTCCTTCCATCTAAGGAAGTATTTCTCAGGTGTGCCAATTGTGCCGTAGCTCAAGCCTTCGGAGTCGTTGCCAGCCATCACAAGTTGAACCGTAGGATAGAACCACTCGTGAAACATCTTGTCTTGGCAGCTGATGGCTTGTCGGATACCTTCGCCAATACCAACGGTGCTACGTTTAAGTTCTAGCACTCCAAGGGCAAGGCCGTTTACATAGATAGCAATATCCGGACGGCGTTCGTGGTCGCCATTTAGAGTTACCTCCTCGGCTATGGCGAAGCGGTTCTTTGTTGGCTCGTTCCAGTTGATTAGCCAAACGGTTTGATCTTTCTTACCTGGGCCTCCTGATATCGGCACTCCGTAGCGCAAGAGGCCATAAACTGCTTGATTGTTGGCGTAGAGGGTTCGGGATGGATTAGTGGCTTCTCGTCGGAGCTTATCGAGCGCTCGATTTATCTGCTCTTGGGAGTAACCTGCATCTCCAAGGTATGAGGTAAGTTCACTCTCTTCAATATTCGAGTTGCCCTCTTGATCTTCCCAGTTCCCAAGGTATTTGTAGCCAAGTTCATCACGAAACATCGTAACGACTCGGTTTTGGGTAATGCGCTCGATCTTGCCAATTTCGCTCATTCGTTTCTTTCCTCGATGCGCTTTACTTCACGCTCAAAATCACTTTCGAAAGCCTCGTCTTGCTTGATTCTGAACTGCTCATATTGCTTCTCAGCAAGCTTTCTCGCGACTTCTGCTGACACGTTGCCGGGATCGATGAGCACTTCCTTTTCGTTAAACCGGAGGAACGCATCTAGTCGCTCAACCCACTCCGTCATTTTCATTGGGATCCTTCTCTCAGCCAATCCCTCCGCATAGAGTAAATATTGCTCTACGATTCGGTCAAGCTCTTTAATCTCTTTCTCGATGAGGTAGTTCTTTGCGGTTGAAACATCGCCTTTAAGTATCTTGCCCATTGGGGCGTTCTTCCACGCGGTCAATCCCATGCTCGGTTTGGACGCATCGGCACGTGAGGCGATGATCTCAGCGGCGGTTTGGCCGGTCACTGCCCAATGGAGCTTGTTTTGAACCGTTGCAAAGAAAGTCTTGGTAACTTCAGCTTTGGGGTCATAGTCAATGCTCGCTTGCTCGTAAAGATCAGTGATTTTGAGGTAGAAACGCCGTTCGCTAGCGCGGATTTCACGGATACGCTGAAGGAGTTCCTCGAAGTAATCCCTGCCAAACCGTTTATTGAGCTTAAGGCGTTCATCATCCAGCACGAACCCCTTGATAACAAACTCCTTCAGGGTTTGAGTTGCCCAAATCCGAAACTGGGTCGCCTGTTTAGAGTTCACTCGGTAGCCAACGGCGATGATCGCATCGAGAGAGTAATGCTGAGTGTCGTAGGATTTGCCATCTGTGGCAGTTATTCGGAATTTCCGAATAACTGCCGTCTCATCCACCTCGTTTGAATCAAAGATGCTCTTCAGGTGCTCATTTATGGTTGGAACAGTGACTCCGAAAAGGTCTGCGATCTGTTTTTGCGTTAGCCAAAACGTCTCACCTTCATAAGTCACTTCGACTTTGGCAACTCCGCTCGGAGTCGTGTATAAGATGATCTCGCTCATACCAACCTCACCTTTCCTGTCAGAAGTTGCTGCATCATGCCTTGCCTGATTTCGCGCGTTTTCTTAAGTCTTTCATGAAGTCCTTGGATCTCATGGTCCATGTCCCGTATGACATCTACTATTGCATTCTGCTCTTCTAGTGTCGGTAGCTCCAAAGAAGCTTGCTTCAAAGATGACTTCGAAATGTTGTATCGAGTCGAGCCTTGCGCCAGGGATTTCATGACTTCACGTCCTGTCGCACTTCGAATCAGATACGACATGAAGTAACCATTAATATTCGAACCAGTTAAGGGGCGAAAACCAAAACAGAAACTGTTCAAGTATATATCGCCGTAATCCTGATCAACAAACGAACAGAAAGCGACTTCCTCCGGCGTTTCAGATGAGCCATTGAAGAGCAAATCTCCTTTCCGGATCACATTTTGATTTTCCGAAGCACCAACCGACACTTGCTCGCACAAAGCTGGATCGATTACAACATTGGTAATCACGTTTAGAAACGTTACGAATTTGGCAGTACCACGCTCGAAATCAGCCTTTGACTTTCCGCTGAGACCACTGTAAGTATCACCTAAGGATGCTAATTGTGTATGTTTCCATTTAGCACCAAACCCAGGAAGTCGAGTTTTAGCAGTGAGGATTTGTTGCATAGAGGCTTGCTTGCTGTCGCGCTTCTTGGCGATAAGTCGCTCTAGCGAATCGATTAACGAATCAACATCCCTCAGCGCTTCAGCAATAAATGCTTGTTCTGATAGAGTTGGCACAGGTACGGCGACCCGGCGAAGATTTTCCTGACTAATATTTGCCCGAACAGCGCCTTGACCTGATGGCGTGATCTGCGACCGGACAACTGCAGAGCGAAGTGCGTAACCTGAGTAGAACGGATCTAGAGAAACGCCAACAGGACGGCCTCGAATAACAAATCCTCCGAACACGACAGGTCGTTTACCCACATAAGCAGCTGCCAGGCCGACTTCTTCCTGAGTCTCTGAGGTCCGGTTGAACACAATGTCTCCAAACTGAAGCTTGAATCGGTCAGTTGTCTTCTTGGGGAGAGAGACTAGTCCAGGCACTTCGTCGCCGGTTAGGTGAGTGTGCGATATGCACTCAAGGACGTTTACGAAAGGTATCCCATGGCCATATGACGATTTTGGTGCATTAACTCCATTGCTAAAGCTAAACAACTCCCCTAGTTGAACAACCTCCCAGTCCACCGGGAAAGCTCCTGGATCCGTTTGCTTCAAACGTTTTGTTATGACCATGTTATTCCCATCTTCTGTAGGTGGCATTCGACTTTTGAAGTCAACTCCAATAGATTGCTTTGGAGAACAGGAATAGGTGTCAAATAACGTATTGAGAGTTCATTAATTCTATCCACCAGTATCTGACTTAGTCGATCGACTTCGTCCTGAACCGCTCCTGCGGTTGCAGCGAGCCACTTGTCATCGGCAACCAAGTCCTTGATCTCCGTCTCTGTCAGACACTTGTATTTGGCACGTAGTTTCTGATCTAAGTCGATAACGGAAGTTTTGAGCATCTGCTTCGCCAACACTTCATTCCCAGCAAGCTGGATATACCTAGTCAGCAACTCGCCTTCTTCTGGCATCAAGCCGCCTGGGTCATTTTGAAGTGCTTTCAAGTGGGCCTTGACCGAGGCAATATTGACTAATTCGATTTGACCGAAGACTCCATCCTCACCGCTGTTTTCCTGTTCTAGTTCATCGAGTTCAGCCGAGATCGCTTCAAGTTCTGCTTGCCTCTTTTCAATCTCATCCTGCTCCTTTTGGAAGTAGCGAGCGATGACAAGCGGTTTGGGAACCAAATCGCAATCCCAACCCGATTCCTTGCCTTTCCTGGTAGTTTGGACCTCCATTTCGACTTTCCACCCGTCAACGGCGATAACATAAGCGTCGTCCTGCATGGTCGCTGCCCAATAGTCCATTAGGTGCTGGTAGACGGCGTACGGATCGATAAGGTCTAGACCTTGGAAGTGCTTGAGCAGGCTCTCCGAAAGCATGGAGATTTCCTCTTTTGGATGGCATTCCTTGCCGAGTAACTTGAGTTCCGTGGTTGCTTCCGTTCTCCAACATTCGAAGTGCTTCTGGACTTCAACAACAAACGCCTTGAACTCAGGATGATCTAGGATGGCCTGCCTGATTTCAGACTGGTCAATCCGAAGCTCGACATAGCCTTTGCGCATCGGTTCGAAGAGCGATGATCGCAGGCCTGGGCAGACTTTCCAATAGGCTTCCAAGGCGTCGATATCAACCTCGGGAATACCTCCCTTCATATGGGCCTCAAGGTCTTGCAGGTCTTCGGGTTCGCTACTGTCGATGTATCGAGAAATGTTAAGGTTGAAATCGTTTTTCTCAATTTCGTCGTTGCTTACGAAGCGCGAATATTTATCGATGTCTGCTTGTCGTGTGAAGGCATCTACGATTCGGTGGATGTCTTGATCGCGCAGGCGATTCTTGGCTCCGTCCTTAAGGAAACCCTTGCTCGCGTCAATAATGAATATCCCTTTTCTCTCTGGCGCACCTGCTTTGTCGGTGACAACGATGCATGCAGGAATGCCTGTTCCATAAAAAAGGTTCGCAGGGAGTCCAATGATGCCCTTGATGTAGCCACGTTTGATCAGGTTCTTTCTGATCGTAGCTTCTGCATTCCCTCTGAAAAGGACTCCATGCGGCAAGATACAAACCCCTTTGCCTTGGCTCTTGAGGGAAGCTATGATATGGAGCAAGTAGGCAAAGTCGCCCTGTTTTGTCGGCGGAATCCCGAATACAAAGCGCTTGTATAAGTCAGCAACTGGTGAGAACCCAGTAGTCCAACGTTTGTCGCTGAACGGCGGATTGGCTACCACAAAGTCGAATGTCTTGAGTTGTCCTGGCCCAGTCTTCCACTTCGGATCAGCCAAGGTGCTAGCCCCGCCAGCAATCTCAGCACCAGGATAGTTGTGAAGAACCATGTTCATACGGGCGAGTCCGGCAGTCGCCACGTCCTTCTCTTGACCGTATAAAGTGACCTTACTGGTAGCTTCGTTCGCTACCTTGAGTAGAAGAGAGCCTGATCCGCATGTCGGGTCATACACCGTGGTGTCGCTGGTGGTTTTAGCATTTTTGATACCGATTACCTGAGCCATAATCCGACTCACTTCGGCTGGCGTATAAAACTGGCCTTTGCTCTTGCCGCTCTCCGTAGCGAAGTGCCTCATTAGGAACTCGTAGGCATCGCCAAGGAGGTCGTCACCATCAGCTCTGTTTCGACTAAAGTCGAGGGTAGGATTCTCGAATATCGAGATGAGGTTGGTGAGTCGATCCACCATCTCCTTGCCGCTACCGAGCTTGTTGGTGTCGTTGAAGTCAGGAAAGTCGGCTTCTGGAAGGTTGTTTGCCTTTGCAAGCGGAGCAATGATCTTCTTGTTGATCTGGTCGCCAATGTCGGCCTTGCCCTTTAGTGCAACCATGTCCTTGAAACTTGCTCCAGCAGGTACATCGATTTCGCCGTATTTCTGGCCGGCGTACTTATCGCTGACGTATTTGACGAACAGCATAACCAGCACGTAGTCCTTGTACTGGCTGGCATCCATTCCGCCTCTCAGCTCGTCACAGCTTGCCCAAAGCGAGCTATAGAGTTCAGATTTTTTGATCGCCATGACTTAGCTTAACTTCCTTCCTGGTTCGATTTCATAGGTTCATTCTGACAGGTTGGCGAACGGGTTTCAATAACGACAAGGCGTTATATCTCAAGTTATTGTTGCTTAGCCTGCGGATTTGTTGCGGCCACTTTCAGAACGTTTAAGGTGCGAACCAGGACAGCTAATTGCTGTTCAATCTGAACCTAGGAGGCATAAAGATGCCTAACCAAGACCAAGCGGGTCTGTGCGCCTTAACTTCAGCCCTTTCAACGGCGATTCCTGGCACAACAAAGCCAAATACGCCGTTCTTGCACCTACCATCCCAGGTCAAAGATCCCGAGTTTTGCCCGGAAATCGGCCTCTGGCTGTATGGCAATGTGGCGTTGCTGATGAGCGACCGATCATACGTCGCGGCATCGCTGGGTAAGGCATCGTGCCAGCCAAGCGAACTCGAACAGCTAGAAACCGAAGCTGAGAACCTTGTTCTTGGCGGCAAGGTGATTATCTGCGGCATACACAACGATGCCCACCAGCGTGTCGCGATTGTACCGCTTCGCTGGGGATCGCCTCGTATCGTCGTCTTCTCAGGCGGCTTCAAATATCACCTTGGCGAGAATCTCGACCAAGAACCGTTCAGAGCAGCAAGACTCTGGAGATACCAATTTGATCCGATCACCGATCTGGCAATCTCAAGAAGAGCCCCCGACAAGAAACCGACTTTCGGGCTTACGAATCCGACTGTCGACCGTCTCATCGTCCGAATAGTTGAAACGAACTGGACAATGACCTGCAATTCCTCTCGGCAACATGCTCTGAGGACCTGACCCAACCTAACGGCTCCTCACAGAGCCGTTCTCCTTTACGACAAGTCTTTCACGCGATATGATGAGCCTGTCATGAGGGTTAGCGTATCAGGCAAGCAGTTCGTCTTTCCAAGAATTTGCGCTTGTTGCGGAGCATTTCCCGTTACGAAATTGTCTGTCATAGGGAGGGAAGCGAATCGTAGAGCTCAAACAAGAGGTTGGGCCTGGGACATCCCATACTGCAAAGCTTGCAAGAGGCACATATTGCTATCGGAGAGCACGCTGCTTATCAGTCTCATTCTTGTCGCCATAGGCGGTATGGGCTGCGTCCTGATGTACTTCCTTGGGTTCAGCTTTCCGGTAACGATCTCAATGACTGGCATTGCGCTCGTTTCTTGCGCATTGATCGGATATGGATTGCTTAAGTTAGTCTGGTCGAAGAGCCCGCCGATGTGTCAAGGAAGGTTTAGAGCTATCACCTATGCCGGTTCCGCTGGCACCTGTCATTCCTTCGACATCAAATCGAGGAGGTACGCCACAGATTTCATCAAAGCCAACCGGTTCAAGCTCGTAAACGCAAGCACGATGGTAGCTTCGATTCTAAAGGAAGCTAAGTACGGCAGCGAGCAAGTGCCAAGACGCATCTTCGGACCAAAAAGCAAGTAGCCTATGTCACGATTGATCGCAAGAACTAAGCATTAGGCCGAACTCCATTTGCGCGCTATTGTGAAAACGATCACGCTGCGATCGTACATGGGTAATGTAAATCGCAGCGCGAGCGCGTCCGCAAGAACGCACAATCGGATCTTTGCCATCATGGCTCATCTCCCGAGATACAGCTTTCGCGGGGTGTCTCGCCTTGCAACCGATTCGGGTCTTTCCAAATCGACTATCAGTCACCTCATTCACGGGAAGTCCAGTCCTCTGTATATCACAGTGGAGCGGATCGTCAAGAGCCTAGAAACTCAGCTCAGAAGACCACTGAAACATTCTGATGTTGCCAGCGAGAATGGCATATATCCCATACCTTATGTATGTGAACTCGTCGGCTGTCCAGGTTGCCTTCCCGATGCCGTTTACAATCCCGACGGATCAAGACGCAAAGAGTGCCTAGCAGTGAGCCCTGGCACGTGGACAGGCGATGTTTATGAGTTTGAACAAAGCGAATCAAAGAAAGGAGTGTGGAGATGAGACTGCCTTGGAACAACGGGGACGGCGACAGCAACAGCAGCCGCGTATATAGGGATATTGATCTGAGACTCCGATCCTTACCGTTTTCCGACTTTCAGCAGATCGTTCTGATGTGGATCTCAGCTAAAGGATACAGCCATATCAAGTCGCTCGGTCGTCGGTTCAAGCGAGGTCGAAGACAAACTGGCGGAGCCGATTTTGTTGCCATTCTTCCAAACACGAACCTCGAAACGGTGATTCAGATCAGGCACTGGGCAACACCTGTTTCAAAGAGGGCCGTAGATGAGCTAAGGGGCTTCATGCAAAGAAACCTAATTCCCATTGGGATCATCTTCACCAGTTCCAGTTTCTCAGCTTCGGCTATTCTCACTGCCATGCAGTATCCCGGTCGTCCCATCCGGTTCTACTCAAGGAACCGCCTTTCGGCTTGGCTTGCTTGTTCAGGTCTTGCTGTTCGAAAGGTAGGTCTCAGGGAGGAAGTGGATGAAGGCTTCTTTCGGGTTTTGTCATCGCTGAGGCTAGCATCAGCACTATCGTTAGGTTCCAAACATCCAACAACCGATGGTCAGAAGGACCTGTTATCACACTACCTAGATATCAAGAAGAAGAGTCGCCTAAAAGTGATCATGGCTGTATTGCTTCCCGTATTCGTGCTCCTAGTCTTTGGATTCTACATCAAACTAGGCGGCACCAGATGACGGGACCTGAGATCATTGGCGACATCCTCAACCATGAGCCCAACGTAAGGAAATCGAAGGTCTTGCCAGATGAACCACTTCTGAGTCCACGAGATCAACTTGTCCTTGGGCTTTGCGAAGTTGGAATTGGGCTCAGAAAAGCAGAAAGCTTGGTTAACCAGTATCCCGAGGACAAGATACGCCAGCAACTTGCCTGGCTACCGTTTAGGGCGGCTAGGAGGCCAGCCTCGCTCCTCATCACTGCTATCGAGCAAGACTATGATCCGCCAGTCTATGCCAATGAGTGAAGCTAAATCGTATTCACTCGGAACCACTCCCTTTCCTAATGTCCTTCTGGACAAGGCAATGCCCCAGCTTACAGATACAGCTTGGAAAGTACTGTGCGTCATTGTTCGGCAAACGTTCGGTTTCAGAAATTCTGATGGCACCCGAAAGAAAACCGATTGGCTCAATCACTGGCAACTGAGGCAAAAGACCGGAAGGGAAAGCTCTGCAATCAGTGAAGCAATCGACATCCTGGTTAGGTCAAGGCTCATTGTAGTGACAACCTCGATAGGAACCGAGCTGTCGACAAGGAATCAAAGAAGGCAATACCAAGGGCACGCTTGCTTTAGCCTTCATCACCGAGTTACCGAGACAGCTTTGCTCACTAGGTTAGGCAATGCTGAAAAGCCGTCTTCGGAAATCAGCAACAACAAAAGAAAGAGTAACAAAAAAGAACAACTGCACAGGCGAGTCTCAATGACATGAAACTCCCAGTACCAAGTAAACGAGCGGTCCTAGAGTTCAAGCGCTTGTGCCAGGAAAGGTATTTGGTTACATTAAGCGATGACGAAGCCCAAGACGGGGCAACGAGGCTTGTTCAACTAGCCTGCCTACTAAGCGATGAGATATATCCTCTATGCCAGAAAGAGTAGCGAAAGCGAGGACCGGCAGGTCCAGAGCATCGACGATCAGCTTCGGGTGCTGAGAGAACTTGCTGATCGCAAGGGACTTGAGATCGTAGTCGAACTCACGGAGGCTCATTCAGCTAAAGCTCCAGGGACAAGGCGCGTCTTTGCCGAACTGCTCGACAGAATCATGAAGGAAGAGGCAGATGGGATCTTGACTTGGAGTATCAATCGCTTATCTCGTAATCCTGTCGACTCAGGTCAAATATCCTGGCTCTTACAACTTGGCACCCTAAAGTCGATTCAAACCATTGATCGGGAGTACCAACCAGAAGATAACACCCTTATCATGGCGGTGGAGACAGGCGTAGCCAACCAGTACATTATCGACCTGCGTAAAGCCGTTATTAGGGGAATGGATGGTAAAGCAAAACGTGGGTGGTTTCCAGGAAAGCCGCCTCAAGGCTATAGAGTCAACGCTGAAACACGTGAGATCGAGCCATACGATCCACAATTCACTCTCCTAAGGCAGGCATGGGACTTACTCCTAACCGGAACCTATACCGTTCCCCAGATCCGCGAAAAACTGTCAGCTTGGGGGTATTCCGCTCATCCTCGTAAAGGCGACAGGAGAATCTTTTCAGAGTCCCATTTGTATCGTCTTTTCGACAATCCATTTTACTACGGCACTTTTCTTTACAAAGGTGAAGAGTTTTGCGGCAACCATCAGCCGATGGTGTCAAGAGAGGAGTTCAAGCGGGCACAGTCGATCATCCACGGTGAGATGCATGTACAGGCCCAAAAGCATGAGTTTGCGTTCACAGGTTTGATCAGGTGCGGCACTTGCGGCTGTTCGATCACGGCAGAACGAAAGATCAAGAACTACCTTTCGACCAAGAGGACAGCGGTCTACGAGTATTACCGTTGCACCAAGAGGAGAGGCTCATGTTCCGAGTGCTGTGTCACCGGCAAACAGATTGAAGACTCGATAGCCGCTAGCCTCGATTCTTATGCCATCAAGCCAGATTGGAAGGACTGGTTAGCCGAGACGATCCACGAATACTTCATGGGGGAGTCTGGCAAAGATCGGCTTAAGAACCTAAGCCAACGAAGCGCTCAAGAAGAGTGTGACAAGAAACTCGACGGATTAATAGAGATGAGACTGGCTCGCGAACTAACTCAGGAAGAGTATCAACGCAAGAGAACCCAACTAATTGAGGCTAAGCACCAACTCGATGAAGAAGCCAAACGCCACGAAACAGAACGGAAGGCCCTTATCAGTGCGCTTGGCTTCCTTTCGACTAGCTCAGAGCGTTTCAAGCTAGACGATCCCAAGCTTAAGAGGCAGGTCGCCATCACCTTTGGAATGAAGTATGTTCTCACTCAAGGAACGCTAAAAGTATCGCCCCATCCGATTCTCAGCATTGTCAACGGGTTAGAACTCCAAAAGGAGGGCCAATATATGGTTGGGAGTGGATCTTCCGCATCCCTTGCTCCCCTAAAGTGGGCTTTACGGAAGCGCTTTCGCACTCTGTTGCCCAGGCTATCATTATATGACCTTCGTTTCGTGGACGCAACGTTTTTTGACAAAGACGGGAAGCCTATCAAGGTAGATGGGGACAAATGAGTTTAGAAGAGTATTACCAATTCATCTCAGCCAAAGGCAAGTGGGCAATGTGGCAAAAGAAAGCGCAAAGCGATGTCATACACCTTGCTCCTCTTCTTGACTAAATATAGTGCTGGCTGGCTACAAAGCAGAGCATAACAAACAGTCGCTATTTACGGGTGAATAGGAATTTGAAACACGTCCAAAAAGTCCTAACTTTGCCCAAGATTGGATTCGACTTGCCCCTGACCGAACCTGGACTCGCCGCTTGCAGTCCCGACCTAAGATTAGCAAGAAGTGTGCCGTTAGTCACGCTGCAGGCCAACATGGAATTAAAGGCGGTTTCTACATCCTTGCGAAAATCCTCATAGTTGATAGTCACCTTCCCCGACGTCACACCAATCGATCCGCTAGGATCATGTGACATGGCCCGTCCATGAGTGATCCAAACCGGTCTCGCTGTCATGGCGCGACCTCCGGTGCCTGGAATCTGCGGTGCACCTCTATGGAAGAATCCGCAACGCATGCTCAGCCATAACGAATCAGCGTCGTAAGCGGTAAGGTATGTACTGCAAAACGCCTTGAACTGTGGCCCATTAACAGGGCCTATCCCAATTGCCAAGCCCGCCGAATATTGTATTGCCGACGTCAGCACAATAAACGCAGCAAAGTAAGCCCCTCCGGCTGCACACGAATCTGCTTGGGAGAAGTAAAACTCCGAAGCTATCTTCCTCAACTTGCTAGCAACCTGAGCCTGGGTAAGTCCGCTTATTCCAGAGAGCGGGACCATTCCGCTTCCTGGTGTCGTCCCGTATGATGGTCCTGCCATGACTCATTCTGGCACTTCCTAACGAATGTTAGGCCCTCACCTTCTGTCTTCTAATGCAAAATATACTATTTGTATCTGATATTATATCGACAGTATACAGATACGCGCTCTAGTAACAGGTGAGAGGCTTCGTTTTGAGGACGCAACAATACAACTCCTAAACGGTAGAAGGAAGGAGCAAGGACGGCTATCTACGGTGGCTATGTCGGTTCTATCGAAGCTACGACGAAAACAAAATCACTAGTTAAGAGTGGTGCGACTTGATTTTAACGTATATGGAAGCAGAAAGTACAATTAATAGAGCAATTCCAAATACACACAACTCGACGACTTGACCCTTAAGAGGGGTATATGCAGTACTAGCTAGGATCACTTTGACAATGACAATAGAAGCTATAAGCGAAAGTAAGCCGTATATGCCATGTTGTTTCGAGTTTATCTCTTTCTTACATATCAATCGTGGTGCAAAATTGTAAATTAGTATCGCCAACGCGCCTATGACAATAGGGGTTGCAATATAGAAATAGTAGAAAGCAAACATAATCGCTGCTATGATATTGCCTGTTTCGCCAGTCGGTGTGGTTATTACCAGAATAGCTTCGGTCACTAAGAAGGCAACAGTAATCCAAAGAGCAAACCTTAATGGTAGTTCCCATCGAAACGTCTCAAAGAGAGGCACAGCAGTCAGTTTACTTTGGCTAGAATCCATATGTTCATCGGCTACAACATCACCCATTAGCCTAAGAGTACCAAACACCAATGCCTTGTCAAGAATTGTTTGATATCAAGTTATGAATAGCCTTGGGATTTCCCTTGAATAGACATGGATCTAGGGCATGTAGTTGTAATTTTTAAACGTACCAATAGTGACTTAACGTCGTCTTGACCTCGTAACCAAACTAAACAAACTCAAGCCGAGTACGGCCATTGATGCAGGTTCTGGAACGGGGGAAACCTGCGGAATCGTAGCGATGGTGTAATCATCAACGAATGCAGTGTCGGTCGCGATCACCAAACCATATGCGGGTTCAAGCCGAGTCTTGAACGAGAAGCCGCTCAGGACTCCTCGTGGAGCAATGGTATTGCTACCAAAGTCTCCAGCGGCCCATCCTTCTGGCCCTTCGGTAAACCATATACAATCGCCCCAATTGGGGTCGTATATGAACTGCCAGCCCTGAGGACATACGATATCAGTCGGTGATCCGAAGTCGGTCGGAATGGCGAACACCCAACTCCAAATGGGTTCGCTGAGCGGATTTTCGTTACCCATCTGGTCGTAGCTGAGAGTGAACGAGTAGCTTTGTATTCCGGAGTCGTTGATGACGCTAGTAGAGATGGTGTAGCTCTGCGCGACAGACGTTGAAGCCATGCTTAGCAAAGCGACGGCAATAAGTAAGATACGTTTCATCTTTTGGTTCCTTTCAAGTGTTGGAATATGCACAACGGACCTACTGAGGCCCCCAAGATTCGTAATGGAGGCGGCCAATTCCTACGTGATTAAGGTAGTGAATGGAACGATCCTGAGGCATCATGCGAACAGCTAGAAATCTCCACGAACCACCCGAGATTGGGTCAGCAAGGTCAAGAGCAGATTGTTGCCATGTGTTGCTGAGGGCAGCCCCCAAGGGAAGATCACAGTTATTCAACCATTGCACACAATAGTTGTGTGTATCAATGTGCCCAGGTAACTCTGAATGGTTCGCAAAAACAGTCGTGAAGCTTGCTGGAATAGCTGCCGACCATACGGGCACAAGACCATCATTGTACCCAGGCTCATCATGGCCCGTTTTCCGTTCGAGTGTGAGGTAGGGAAACCACGATGGTTGTTGAACGTCATCCAGGGTCCCATACACACCATCAAGCATGCCGAGATAGTATTCCTTATTCCCTGCAACAGAGCCGTATGCTACTTCGCGCAAGAATGGATCGGGTGTCAAGCCGGACTGATTAGGATTTGCGTTGTTATATATGAGATAACTTATCCACGGGCTGTCTGAGGCCATCACTTCCATTGACGGAGCATCGGTAGGCACAATAGTATTGATCGTACTATTGCTCAGCCACTCGCCCAAATGCTTCGAAGGGTTCCAGAAAGTTGGTGCATCGTAAAACTTCCTTCCATCATGCTCATACTTGAAATGCGCTTCGTTCACGTAGTTGGCAAGCGGAACACCACGCCACATAGAACCGATTGTTAAAAGCTTCCTCACGTTTTGCTTTTGCGTGAAGTTGGCCGGGGAAGTGACGATGCTAGTGTCAGTGCCTTGCCTTTGATACCAAGATAGCGAATCCGATGAACCGTTTGATGCTAGGTACCATCGAGCGATAACACCGCCATAACTGTGAGCAACTATGTCTACACGTTTGCAACTTAGTGGGCGATTTCTGTAGTACTGGAAACTATAAACTTGATTGCCTCCGGAGTACTTCCTGTATTCAGACAAAAAGGTGCCTGCATTAACTCGCCAAATAGCGTTGCTCGATAGTTCTTGAAGTTTCATCGCACCATATTCCACTGGACCATTCCCTTTATGGACCGAAGAATGATCGAGAATAGCATATGGAATAGCTGGACCATCAAGATAAGTACCGTTTACACCGAATATGTAGTCTTCCCATTTGTGAATATCACTATTAATCCCATGGACAAGCACAACGACAGGACGAGCTAATGTAATGCTCAGGGGACTAAAGGCTACAATGCGACCGTCAGTTAATTTGATAGTGGTCTTAACTGTTACATTCCTCAACGGCGTCCTAAGGACATCGACTATTGATGAAGGCTTTTGATTGTAATTGAACTCGTCAGGCGGCAAATACCACACCTTGTTGTCCTTAACAACGACTATGCCGGCATTGGGGTTTCCTCGGCCGTCAGTGGAAGTTGCTCCGCTTAAACAGACAGATCCCTGATCGTATAAAGCCACCATTCCTGATGGAAGCCGGATTTCAAGTTTATTAGCACGATTTAATATGTCTGTATCTGTTGGCGCGAGATCGTCAAAGGTAACCGGGTTGTCGCAAACAATACCTTTGACCATCTGACCAGTATCGTTGTATATGCCCGCAATGTTGCCTCCGCTATCAACAATGGCCAACTGACTCCACATCGTTGGCGATCCGCTATCAGTTGTAACTGCAGTAGCAGTAAAGGTTACGGGATTATTTGTTCGGTTCTTGAGACTTATGGCAGAAACAGTCGCAGTCCACAAGTTGCCATTCCTCTTGCATATTATTGGATTGGTAGATACGTTCTGTCCTGCGTCTGCTCGAACCCATACAGCCTTGGCATTCCCCCATGTTATAACCTTACATGTGCTGGCTTCATTCGTGAATATACTTGACGGTGTAAAAGAGAAACTAATTATCCCGGACTTACGCTCTTGAACATGAGATAAGAATGCATCAGAGTTACCGCTTTTTGATGGTTGGTATGCGTTATTTACTGGGAAGTTGGTAGACAAGCTCGTACCACCTAGCCATATTCCTGATGAACCGTCTGCTACTACACAGAAGCCTAAGCGTAAATACTCAAAGTGAGCTCCTCCTAAAAAGGAGGAAAACAATATAGAACCAGCCGCTCCTATATGAACGATAAACAAGTCATTGGACCCCCCATAAACCTCCTGGATCGGATTTATACATACAAAATCTGTTGATCCTGTTGTACCTGCGACCCAGATGCCTCCAGTCTGGTCTGCGCACACACCATAGATGCGATCTGTATATAGATACTCATTTCCGCCGATATATGTGCTGAGCAACAAGGAACCTTCCTTGTTTACATGTAGCACGAAAGCATCCCCTTTACCATTGAGGTGATCTTGAAAAGCGTTCTTTGTTACCAGTTCTGTCGATGAAGTGTTGCCACCAGCCCAAGCACCGCCTAATCCGTCAGGCTCAAGAACACTCACGAATGTCGAGTTGCCACCACCGAAGGAGGTTGTAGTTGCGAGCGAGCCATCTTTGCGCACGCGCGCAATATAAGAAATATTATCCTTGTCATATCCAGAAAGCCAAACACCGCCGTTTCCATCAGACGTTGAGGTTGTAATGTGGTCGCGCCCCCCTTTACCGAAATAGGAACTAGATAATAGTCCCCCTTCTGCATCTATATGTGCGACAAATCCATCGGTATTTCCGGCATATGAATATTGAAATGGCCACTTTAGGGGGAAATCACTCGATTCCGTAACGCCAGTTACCCATACACCTTGTGATCCATCCGATGTGCAACATGTTGGGCTATCGTCACCACCATAGTTATCAAGGTTGCTTCCTCCAAGGTAGGTACTAGATCGTAAATGGCCATAAAAATCTAGGTGACAGGCAAATCCGTCCGTTCGATATAGTCCTTTTGCCGTGTCAAAGGCATTCATGAGAGGAAAGTCATAAGACCATGTGTAACCAACGAGCCACACACCTCCTACACCATCATTGGTCACGGCGACAACTCCTTCGCGCCCGCTGCCACCAATATACGAGCTAGATAAAAGACCTCCGTTAGAGGCGATATGAGTAACAAAGGCGTCAGTCACTCCTCCGAAAATGCGTTGCTGAGCATCCTTTATAACAAAATTCTGAGATGATGTATTGCCAGTTATCCAAACACCACCCGAACCATCGGGCGCGGCAAGCCAATGTTTACCATCATCATAAGTATCCAGATCACCAGTCTCTAGAAGATAGGTGCTCGAAAGTAGTTGACCACTGTTGCTAAAATGTGCAACGAAAGTATCAGTGCGACCACTTGGTTTGGTGGTGTAAAACGCGTTCAGAAGAGGAAAATCTAAAGACCAGGTTTCTCCTACACACCATATGCCACCTAGATTATCAGATGTAATGGCTAGATTATCCTTTTCTTGATTTCGTCCCCCCAAAAAGGAACTGAATACTAGAACCGGATCGATAGTTAAAGGTAGTGACGTGTTGTATTGCCCAAGCCTAAGGGTCACTTCGTGTTCCTTTATCGAGAACGAGGAAGGAACGTAGAGCTTCGTGGACCGTTCAGTAACCTGATAAGTCACAGGCTTCTTCAAGCGGGTCTCCCCGCACGCTGTTGACATCACCATGTCGCCATTCACATCAACCTTAATCGATTCTGCGCCTTCAATACCCAACTTGATTTGGCTGGGGTCTGCTCCGGGAGCTACCTCATAGTCATATTCCAACGATGATCCGTTACCGTAGAAGACCAAATCGATGCCAGGATATAGGTTCCGGTATCGGGCTTTACCATATGCGGTCACGCCTTCTTGCCATTTCTCGGGGTCATTGCCGATGTAGTAGTTGACTACTGTGTCCTTCTGACTGTCACCTTCCACCCGAACATTCGGATTGGCACCAACAAACTTCAAACGCAACGCGGCAGACTTTGCCTTGCGCGGCGTTCTTGAACTGTCCATGATGGCTGAAGCATTAATAGCCACGGTGTAGGTCGGTTCAGAGTTGGCTCTTATTTCAGGTTCGATCTTAGATAGGCAAAGAACCGCCTCGTTCTTTGTCAAAAACAGAGAAGCCCCCGGTCTTCTGGATACATACTTCACCCTCTTGTCGGTCTGGCCCTGGTTCTTCTCGAAAAGGATCGGCGAATGCTTGATTGCCTTAACGAGTAGCTGCTGTTGAACAGAGGATAGCTTAGCGGGAAGTTTAGTTTTGGCGAGGTGCAAGTCTGGTGGAGCGTACTTTACTCTCGCCACCCTATTATCGGCTTTATCATTTGCAGAAGCCTTATTATCTGCAGTTTGATTGACTGTATCAGTCCCTGACGGGTTCAACTTCAGAAACGAGATAACCGGCGATTGATGGACAACGGCGGCCACGACAACGACGGTCAAAGCTATGACCCCGTATTTATAGATCCCTTTCACTTTACAACACCCCTAGACAAGAATGTATCTCGGTATAGGTTGATAGTACATCACTTTGCCTGAAAAAGATAAGTGACAGTGTTGGAACTGGTACAAAAATGCAGCGATCAAAATACGAACGGGGAATAGGCAGCACCTCTTCGAGAACATGAAACAACAGAATAGGATGCCGCGACCATTGTTCGATTTGTTTGTTGAGATCCTCGTTTGTTGCGCCTGTTGAACGTTGCCTATACGCTGGAATCGCCCTGGTTTCTTAGCCGGGCAGGAGATAGAAATGAACCCAGCTTGCACGTTGACATCGATATTGCAGCGAGTATCAAAAGAAGCTTCCCAGAACTGGGACGAAGTAATCGATCCCTCTGAACTCCGAATGAGCGGCGGAGAGTTGCATCTGCGCCACTTCGACCAGCCACCGCGGCCTTTAAAGGCCAATACTTGGGCCGAAGGCCAGCTCTGCTCGAAACTCGGTATCCCTGTCGGATACTTCCGCAAGTGTCCGCCGATGTTGAAAGACGCCCAGTTCGAGTATTGGATGAATCAGCTTTACTCATCCTCAAACGGACATACCCCTCGGCTCTTGCTGCGCGGCAGCGGCCAGACGCTAAGAGGCGTTCTAAGCGAACGATACGCCTGCATCGACAACCTTTCGCTCATTGAAGCCATCGACACTCTTGAATCGACAGGGCTTGAAGTCAAGGGCTTCGAAATGACCGAAGTCAGCTTCCACCTTCGCCTGGTCGATCCCACGTCATATACCGAAGCCGGCTCCGACGATCCGCTCTTCTCAGGCGTCCACATCTCGAACAGCGAGGTCGGAATGAGAACCCTTTCGGTTGACGCGCTCGTGTACCGCCAAGTCTGCACCAACGGACTTGTCAGGCTGGTCAGGAACCGGAGCGTATACGCAAGAAAGCACATCGGACATGCGCCAGAGCAACTGGCAAGCATCCTAAGGGAATCGGCCATGGCGGCCCTGGATCTCGGCTGCCGGTCGGCGCTTGCTTTCGCTCAGGCGAAGGAGATGCGTATCGATGATCCTGAAGCAAAGTTAACTGCGCTTGCCAAGCCCTGGAACCTTACTGAGGAAGTCCAGGAAAGCATTGTCAGGCAGCTCTCGATTGAACCGCTTCCTGACACCGCATACGGGCTGATCAACGCCATCACGACCGTAGCGAGAAGCCAAGACCCGGACGAGAGGTTCCGAATCGAGACTCTTGCGGGATCGCTCCTCAACTGATCTATCCTCGAACGGGCTCTTTGCAGCCCGTTCTTCCGCATCCCCTAACCCGGTCGCCGCCCCGAACGCGCCCTGCCGGGTTTCCTTGCATTTTCGAACCTGTTCAGGCTGCAAACCGGCCAGACTATTATCTCAGATCTTCGATTAATCGCTATTCGGCTCGGACGCGGGTCTGATAAGGTATTCGCTGGCCTAGACGCCCCATATGAAGCCGGTTTCTTCAGATGCGTTTTTTAAAATACTGGAGCGTTAAACGTTCAAGGTCGTCGGTCGTAGGAAAGAGACCCTGGCCGTCTGTCGGCGAATCCCTAACGATCTCCTCTTTCACTTCGTAAGCATGGTTCTTGTCGGGATCGCTTGCCTTGGTTCGAGAGTTCTTGTAGACGGCAATTGAAGCATTGATGCACCAGTGCGCTAAGTCACGATGGCCTAGGTACGAATGGAGCCAAGCCAGGTATTTGAAGCTGTACGCGCAGTTGGCTGCATGCCTTTGAACGGCGTTAAGTCGAAGGGCTTCGGCCATATGCGGCTCGGCTTCTCGAAATCGAAGATCGGCTTCTGTTCGGATACCTGGATCATAAGGCTGGTTCCTGCCGCCAAGCGAGAACCTTCCCGTCATCCACAGGCAATAGCCGATATTTAGCTGTAGGTGCGCAGTGTCGGCGTCCTCAGGCGGTTTGCTTCCGGGGGCTGCGCGCTCGTAAAGGGCTTGCTTGTAGAAATGGGATGCACGCTCGAATGAGTCGGTTATACCGGCTGTGTCTGACTCAAAAACGATGTTGAGTCTCTCGGCTCGGGCTCTGTCCTGGTCCCAAAGCCTCTCCAGCCACTCAGCGTGGGCCTTGTATTCCTCGGCTATTAAGATGCAAGGTATCGGCACAACCCTCGACAAGATGTCGAACTTGGCTGCAAGGTCTCGGGTCTCCTTGTTGAGCTGCTCTCGGGCGATAAGGTTGCCTTCATACTTGATGGTCCTCATGTAGCAGCGCATCAGCTGGACATAGTCATTGATGAGCGCTGAAGCGTTGTGCGAGACGGCCTTGCGATACAGCCGCATGGCCTGCATATGGCCGCCGCCGTCCTTGCCAGCCGACTCAAGCACAGCATCGCCAAGTTGATGGTACACAAAACCGAGCCGGTCAGGCTCAAGCCAAGGATACGGCTTTTTGGCGATTTCATAAACGGCTTCGTCTTCCGAAACCGATCCTGCGAGTTGAGGAAACTGGAGCAGGCTTGCCATCATCTTCCTTCGCTCGGACTCCAGTTCCGAAGCATCTAGATACCGCTCAGAAAGCGCGCTTTCTCCCAGCAGCATCAGCGTCCTTAGACGCTTCTCGCACCCGCCTTCGATCAAGCGTTCTGCTTCATCGATTCTGCCAGACGCGATCCCTCCCGAAGTCCTTAGCTTGTCTTTAGCTTCCTTTACTAATTCCGGTAGAGCTTTGTCAAACAGCTTGTACCAATCGGGTGTAACTGTTCCGGTGGCAAAGAGCCTGCTGATATTGCTTAAAGGCCTGTCGATCTTTTTTGCCACATCATTTAGCTTGATGTCCAGAACGTCGCAGAAGGTCTTCAAATGCTGCGAAAGATACACGCCGACTCTTTCGGCCTCCCACGCCGCTTCTTTCTCGTTCCCCACTTTTGTCCACCCCGTTTGATATCTGCTTACCAGTTCGGCAAAACGATCTGACGATAAATCGTTATCAGCTTCTGGTCATAACGCGAGAGTACCGCCATTTACGGTCACAAAAACAGCGATTTCATCAACCATGTAGTCGTCTCGCGAGCCGGCGAGACCGGAAAGAGCGGCCGAAAAGCCGCCTTGACGAGCAAAAGAGCTCGGATGAGCCCTTCGGAAAGACCGGCCTTTTCTCAGACCGTTGACGCGGCCAGGGAACCCACGAGGTGCAGGATTCCGAAGGCCGGCAGGGCAAGCATATCAAAAATGCCCCCGCCGCGCAAGTCCCGGAAGAGCTTAAGCCGGCCAGTGGACAGTAACGAGGTGGAACATGCATCTATCGATGTCAGCCCTGCCGAGAGGCAGGATCGGGACCCAAATGCGCCTAGCGGCGCAAGGCGGAATGCTATCAGGAAAGGGTCTGGTCGGCCTGGTCGAAAGAGCCGTGTGCGCGGCCGCCAACGCCAGAGCCGCCAGGATCCAGAAGCCATTTGACGAAGTGTCTTTGCCCGCGAAGGATTCGTTTTTGCTCGGTGAGGACACTAGAACCGGCGCGAAGGTCTGGCTCAGCCAGAAGGATCTCGCCAGGCACCTTTATGTTCTAGGAAGCACCGGCTGCGGCAAGACCAACACGATGGTCCGCCTCATCGGAGCCGATATGGCCGCGGGCAGGACCGTTATAGTCCTCGACCTTCGGGGAGATTTGGCGGAAAGAATCATACGTCTTGCCTCTTCAATAGAGCACAAGCCGGATATCGCTCTCGTCGATCTGGGACAGGACGCCTTCGTTGCCGGCCTCAACCCCCTCGCCGGTTCAGGCGAAGCCCATAGCAAAGCCTTCCACGCGCTCGACGTCATAAGAAGGCACTCCGAAGGCTGGGGCGTCCAGTTGGACGAGACCCTCAGGTATTGCCTGGTCGCTCTAGCTCAAACAGGCTTGAGCCTAGCTGAGGTCGAGCCTCTGCTCACAAATCCATCGTTTCGGCAAGGAATCGTATCGAGAGTGTTCGATCCAGGCGCGAAAGCCTTCTTCGAGCGCTTCGATTCTCTGTCGCCAGACAGGCAGATAGCCATGGCGCTTCCTGTGCTAAACAAGATCAGCCCGTTCCTCAGTTCTCCATGCATGCGGAGGACATACGGTTCTTCGTCCGGACTAAACCTCGGCTCGTTTCTCGAAGCCAAGGGGAAGGTCCTCGTTGTGTCGCTGGCCGTATCCCGCCACCGCAGCTTTTCTCACCTAGCGGGAGGCCTGTTGATTTCAGCAATCCAAAGCGCCGCCATGGCCAGGGACATATCGGGACCTCTCAACCCGGTTCGACTATATATCGACGAATTTGAAACTATGGCCTCCGACTCGTTCGCGGCGATTATCGCAGAGGGCCGCAGGTTCGGACTTTCCCTCTGTCTCTCGCATCAAAACTTAAGCCAAATCTCGCCTGTGCTGCGCGATTGCCTTCGGAACAACGCCGGGGTTCAATTGTACTTCCAAACGGGCGCATTGGACGCGACAAGCCTCTCTGCGGAGATATCGGGATTCGGCTCGAAGGATGAGACCAAGTCCATATTGATGGCCCAAAAGGTCGGCGAGACGGTCTGCGTCAAGAGAGCAGAGCAAGCCGTTCTTGTTCGGACGGTCCTAGCGGACTCCGCCGATGCGCTGAAAGACGTTATCAAGCAGGCTCGGCAGGACGCGCTGATGCGGATCGGCGTTCCCGCCTCGAAGGTTGATTCCGATATGGCATCCCGCCTTCGAGGGGGAGATCCGGTGGCGCAGCCTGCCGTCCGGCACAGCCGGAAGCCGCTTGCCGGCAAAGGAGGCGAATGATGGCCGGTTCCAGAGCCACTCCAAGAGACGAAACGGTGCTATGCGAAGTCTTCCTGATGCGCTTCGCCCTCGCGTCTCAGATCGCCCTCCTTTGCGGCTTCGGCTCCATCGGCCGCTGCCGATCGCGGATCAGAGTTCTGATAGAGCTCGGATACCTGCGCCGCATCCGCCTTGATGGGACGGGCAATTCCGTCATTGCCTGCGCTCCGAAGGCTGCGCCGATAGTGTCGAGGATCTTAGGAGTTCCGCTGCCGGAAGCCAGGAAGGCCTGTCGCAAGGAGCCGTCGCTAGCTCAGGCAGAACACGCTTTTGCCGTTTCCGAGTTCAGATTGCTTCTAGGCAATGGCGGACCGAAGGTTACTTGGCTCTCGGAGCGGCAGGCCACTCACGCCTACGAAGCCAATGTCGGAGGATCCTGGCGCAAGCGGCTGGTCAAGCCCGACGGCTTCTTCAAAGTCCGCTTTGAGTCTGGAACCGGGTGCTTCTTCGTCGAAATCGACCTCGGCACCGTTTCAATAGCTCGAATCAAGCAGAAGCTTGAGGGTTACAGTCTGTATCTAAAAGAAGCCTTTCAAGACGCATACGGCGAAGCCGGCTTCTCTGTGCTGATTGGTTGCGCCAGCAGGTCAAGGATCGGCCGGATCAGAGAGGTAGCGCCGGAGCTTCCGACGGTTCTGTTCGCAGAAAGAAACGATCTCAGCAGAACCGGAGTCTGGGCCGTAGGCGCATGGACAGACGCCGCCGGGACATCGGCATCGCTGCTAAAGGAGGAAGCTCGATGATCTGGTGCCGCGAATGCCGGAAGCTCTCGCCTGCCGGATCGAGTTTCTGCATCTTCTGCGCGAAGAGCTTCGGCGGAAGGCGCTGCCCGAAAGGCCACCTGAACCCGAATGAAGCGCTGCGCTGCGGAACTTGCGGAACCGATTCCCTGAGCGAACCGGCATCTTCAATCTCCTTCAGGACTCTCAGCCTCGTTCTGTCGCTGGCGATCGGCCTAGCGCTTCTGCGCTTCGGGTTCAGCTTTATAGAGGAACTGTTCGGATTAGCGTTCGGCTGCGTTCGGCTTTTGTTCGGACTAGCAACCGGGAGCGATCTCCTAGCTCTTCCCGGAGCGGCTCTGTCGTTGGCGCTTTGCGCCTTAGCCCCGTTTCTTTTAGCATGGCTCGTCTTTGAAAGAGGAGCCGTTCCATCCAAATCGCTTCGCGCCTACTGGTCCGTCCTCCGCTGGACTATTAGAACAGGCATGAAGCTCGCCCTTCCCGCAGGCAGGCTGCTAAAGGCCGCGCTTCTCGGCGCGAGCCGCAAAGCTTCGCCTGCCCGCCGAACCAACGATCCCGACGATCAGAGGAGAAATCACTCATGAAACGAACGTTTATATCTATTGCCATAGCCGCCGTCCTTGCAGGATGCGCGGACCGAAATCAAAAGCCTATCGTTCTCGTCGCAGCGGTCGACGTCAGCTGCCCAAACAAGGAGCTTCTAGCCCGCTACGGCTCTGAGCTGTACCGGATCCAAAGCAGGCTAAGCGGGAACTCTAGGCTCGATGTCTATCGGTTCGCTTCGAGCGCGGAATTGATCTACTCGGGCAGGCCCACCACCGGCAGGCACGCCTTCAACTCAAATATCGGAACACTGCTGGCGGAACCTTCTCCCAGCCTGTCCGCTCCTGGAACCAAGCCCGGCATTCTGTTTGAAGCGGCCTCAGGAAGCGCAGAAGCTATTCCTGCCGCCTATGTGATCATCACAGACGGAGGCATCGAAGACCGGAGCAAAGAGGAGCTGGCCTCTATATCCAAGAGTATCAAGGAGATGGCTTCGTCAAAAAGTACGCTCGGTATCGCCGCCGTCGGAGTCAGACCGGAACACCGGCTCTTCTGGCGCGGGATGCTCAAGCCCCTAGGAGGCAGAGCGGTTCTCAAAGGCCTGAACGACGCATCAGAAGTCCCCGGCCTTGTGTCGAAGTGGTCGGAGGAGGGAGCGAGATGAGCCTCAGCGGCTATCCTCCGTTCTCGAACGAAATCCCCCGCCGGAGGAACCGGCGGGCCAATCCCGTCCCGCGTAGATCCGTTTCTATCAGACCCTTGATCTCCTACGCATTCGAGGCTCTTGTGGGCTTTGCGAACAATATCCCGAAAGAGCCGGACGAAGTTTCCAGGGAACTCGTCCGCCTGAAGAGCTTGAACGCCGTTGAGGCGATGAACCACGCCAACGGCCTTACCTCATCGCTCTATCAGGCGCAGAACGATAAGAACGCGAAGCTCGAAGAAAAGGTCCAAGAACTTGAGCCGATCTGCCTTGAGAATCAGGAGCAAAGCCTGCAAGCGAAGGCGGAAGCCGCTGCCGCCAGGAGCATTCTCGGACTGTCAGGATCGGTCGCTTCGGCGGCTTTGGAGTTTGGGGAAGACGAGCCGGCGTCGCTTGAAGAGATCGCTGGAGAACACGGTCTGCCTCCTCCCGAAAGGGAGAGCGGCCTGAAGCTCAAGCTGCCTGCGGTTACGCTGCTGGGAGGATCGGTACTCGGAATCAGCCTAGGACTTCTCATCAACAAGATCGAACTCTCAGATCTGCCTAAAGAATGGCCGCTGATGCTTCTGTTTTCGATACTCGGCTGCGGGATCATGGCTGCCATGGAGCTAGCACTCTTCAGCATGGGTGAAAGCATAGGGTCTGATCTGTACCTTCAATCTTTGAAGAGCGCCAAAGCCAAGCTCTGGCTTGTTTGGACCTCCATAGCGGCGCTGGCCGCGTTTATGGCTGCCGCCATCATGATCGATTCGCGGATTGAACGCGTCGGCTTGTTCAAATCGTCCGCAGAAGACGCTAGCCTTCATGCAGTCAAGCTAAATCCGCACGATCTGAACTGGGTTTCACTCATGCTCGTGGTGCCTGCGGTTTGCTGCTTCGTCGTCCTCGCAATCAAGGAAGGCAAGCGAAAGGCTAATCTCTGCAAGCTCATGGCCATTCGGCATGAAATGAGGAAGCAGTTGCGGGCAGAACCGGCATTCCGAGATGCTTGCGAGAAGCAGGCCTTGGCCTACATCCAAAGCGAACTCGCGGCTAGCGCATCGGCAAGGGTTCAAGAGGTCAAAGGCCAGATCAGCGATCGGCTGCCACTGGAAGACAGGCAACAGATTGAAGACACCGAAATGGACGCGATTGCTCACAGCTGGGCAGCCGAAGATGCCATATCTGAGCACGTTGCCAGCAAGGCTCGACTCACAAGATCGCCAAGCGCATTGGCATTCAACATCATTCAACTACTAAAGATGCTTAGTCCGTGGCGGAAGCGGAGGCAACTAGAATGAAACACCTCGGTCACTTCGTGGCCTATGCCATTAACCGCTGCCTATTCGAAGGTCTTGCTTCATCACTTCATGAAGGAGAAGGACCAGGTTCGTGAAGCATGATTCATCCAACAATGCGAGTTCTAATGACGTTTTGGGAATATCCGAACGTGGCCGAAAGATCATCGCAACAACCGGTCGTCTTGGAAAACACCAAGACGACCCAGCGGGGTCGTCTGAATGAACTCTCAGTCGCATGAAAAGCTTGCTTTCCGCATTCCCGATGTTGCGGAGGTGCTCAGCATCAGCGAGTCGAAAGTCAAGCGACTTATTCGGTCAAAGCGTCTTGGCCATATTAAAGATGACGGCACCACCCTCATTACTCGCCGTCAAGTGGAAGCCTACCTTCGCGAAAAGGAACTCGAACAGGGATGGGTCGGCGACTAGACCTTCCTTCGAGACGACTTGCTCTCTGCGTTCTTGATAACCCGTTCGAGTTCCTTTCTCAAAATGTCCTGCGCGTCATTTAGAAAACGAGTGTAGTTACGCAGGTTCACGGTCAACCCTCTGTGTTCAGAATTGTTGCGGTTGACGCTATGTCCCATGTGCTCAAGACGCGTAGAGATACTTACCTTCGGGCAAAACTTCTCAAGCCATGTGTTGTGGCTCAGGCGGCAGTCACGTGGCTCTAATTCTTCAGGCAGTCCTGTTTCTTTGACAATGGCCTGCCAGTGTTGATACACGAGTTTCTTCATCCTCGGTTGATCAAAAGTTGCTGCCGAGAACAGGTAACTATTAGTCCGAGTCACCAAAGGCCTAAGCAGTTCTGCGAGAGTAGGGCACATAGCCACTAATCGGGTCTTGCTTCCCTTTGGAAGCCCAATGTCTTGATGCCCCGTTGGGCCAAGCTTAACTGCACGGTCCACTACAATAACGCCCTTATCGAAATCTATCTGACTGGCTGTAATCGCCATATGCTCACTTAGTCGCAGGCCAGCCAAAAAGAAAAGTCCAAGAAAGGCTCTGTCCTCTACCTCGCTGAGTTTACGGATCGCCTTCATCGCTTCTTCAGGGGTTATGGCAATCGCTTGGCGAGGTTCAGGAGTTTCGAGTCTTATTTTCGAGAACGGATTGCGTAGATTCGGCAGCTTCTCGTAGGTATCAATTGCAGCATTTAAGGTTTGGACCAAAACACCTTGAACATCCTTCATCGTAGCGTTCGATTTACCTGCATCTTTCATAGAACGAAAGAAGGCGCGAGCTCGATCAATATCTAGATGTTGAAGCGGCAAAATGCCAATGTCGGAATCCCTGACATGTGAGTTGTAGCGGCTAACCTTAGTTGCGATTGTTGGCACCTTCATGCCGTCTTCCTGCCACCGTCCTTGGTAACTGTCTTTAGCCTTCCCTGCCAACTCGTCGAACCAAGCGTTTAGGGTGAGTGCGCGTTTTACGTTCGCCTCTTCGATCTTCTGGCCTGTATGGACTCGGACCTTAAGTTCCTTTAGGAACTTGGCAGCTTCGGCTTGAGTAGGAAATGTGCGATCTACTGCGGTCAACTCGCCTGATAGAGGATCTTCATACGACCACTGGACGCGCCACTTGCCCGCTAGTTTGCCACTAACTCGCTTTCGGATAGAGCCTTCGCCTGCAATCGCCTTTGCCATGGTTCCTATATTTTACCACTGGTTTAGGAACCAATTTTAGGAACCACTTAGGTTCAATTGAAGGTGGTGGAGATGATGAGATTCGAACTCACGACCTCTGCAGTGCGATTGCAGCGCTCTCCCAGCTGAGCTACATCCCCATATTCAGTTTTCGCACAGGAAACGCAACTCGCGACCTTCCCGATGCTATCGGGACGCTCTCCCAGCTGAGCAACATCCCCATTGGAGCGAAGCGGATTATACCCGACTTGGCAACACCGCCTTCGTCGTTGGCAACCTAAGTCGGCACCTCTTCGCCAATCTTAGTCTCATCATTTCTTGCAAGCACACTCAATCTTTCAAGCCTTGTCTCCAAGCTAACCAATGGATAAAGCGACACATCCTCGCCAGAAAATCTCTCGGAATAGCCGAACGGATTGTCGAGATCTCGAATCATCAGCAGAAGATAGACGAGCAGAAAAGAGATGACGCCTACAAAAAACAACGACTCGTAGAATGGTTCAATTCTCGCAAACACAAGTCCTGAGCAAAGAAGGATCGTCACGAGGTCAGCAATGAGATAACCAGAGGAAATGAAGGATGTTTCTCGGATCGTATGAACGCGAACAATAATGCGCCGGATGTTGGCCACCTCAAGCTTGAGTCTGGCCACGGTTGTAGCTTGCGACCATCTCTCAAGCAAGGCAACTGATTCGGACAGGTCATTAAGGTTCTCAAACAGCTGTTTAGTCTTCGCTTCTCGGCGAAACCACCGAATGAGTAGTCTCAGCAAAGACTGAAGCTTTAGTAGCGAATCGCCGACCTGTGCTTCGGGTTTGAGGATTCTAACTGCATAGGTTTCCTGTCCCAGGTTTTCCAAGCTAGTCGCCAACTCCCCAGGCAAGCGTTCGCTTTCTTTATAGTCGGATAGAACGCCGCTGAGAAGGAAACTCATTAGAAATACATTCCCTGCAACGATCCCAGTGAAAAGCGGATTGATTGTTAGGGCCTCCCATCCCAGATAATGCACCGAAGCTTTAGATGCCAGAACGCAAACAACAATTGCTCCTACGCGTAAGAATATGCGTGATTTCCTCGATACATGAAGCTTCATTGATTCTCCAGCAAGACTTTGAATCTGCTAGAAAATACAACGTTTCATAGAACACAAAGGATTCAAAGTTCCTCGTAGTGTTTCAATCGATGAATAGCCTTCACGCTCCATCCTGGCAGTAAAAGCTACCAACGTCCGAACGGCCATATCCGGTCCGCCGTAAACAAAACCCGTGTATGTTTGACACAAATGCGCGCCAAGGCCGATCTTCTCGAACAAGTCGTCACCATCGAAAATCCCGCCGACACCGATGATCGCGACATCGGGATCGCATGACCGGTATAGATGCGAGATGAAACAATTGGATATCGATCGAACCGGCTTGCCCGAAAGACCGCCTTCTTGGCGAATTTCCGACCTCAGTCCTTCGCGAGAAAGAGTCGTATTCGTGGCCACCAAGCCAGCTAGTTTGAGGGTGCAAACCACCTCGATGACGTCATCCAAAGCGCTCATCTCAAGGTCAGGCGCGACTTTTACGAAGATCGGCTTCGAATCATCAACGGCTAACATAGCCGAGGCGATATCAACCAGGGCAGACTTGTCTTGTAGAGCCCTCAGACCAGGCGTGTTCGGCGACGAAACATTGATGACGAAATAGTCGCCTCGGTCCTTTAACAACCGATAGGCTTTCGCGTAATCCTTCGGAGCCTTCGAGAGATCGGTAGCCTTGTTCTTGCCCAGATTAACGCCAACAGGGATTCCCGGCCGCGCCGATGCCAGCCGATGGGCCATCGATTCGGCCCCGGCGTTGTTGAACCCCATTCGGTTGATCAAAGCACAGTCCTCTAGCAGCCGAAACAAACGAGGCTTGGAATTACCTGGCTGCGGCAAGGGCGTTACGGTGCCTGCTTCGATAAACCCAAAACCTAGACCCCGCCAAGCTTCAATAGCCTCGGCGTCTTTGTCGAATCCGGCAGCCAAACCAAGAGGATTGTCGAACTGGATTCCAGCCACGGTCGTCTTAAGCCGAACATCGCAAACGCGGCGCTGCTCAAAGAGGCCGGCTTTGATACACCGCATCGCCAACGAGTGCACGAATTCTGGATCGAAGCGAAACGCAAGCGGCCGAACAGCCGACTCATAGAAGCCCATGGCCATATTATGAAGCTAAAAAAAACGCCAGCGTCATACGACACTGGCGTGCTTAGTTACTGGTCTGCCAGATTACTTGGCTTCCGGAGTCGTTTCGGTCTTCTCGGGAGTGCCAGGGCCGCCCTTGGGCTCTTCGGGCTTCTTCTCGTCGGCCGCAGGAGTTCCTGCATCTTCGGGCTTCTTTTCGTCAGGCGTGGTTACGGGGGCCTCTTCGGGCTTCTTCTCGTCAACCTTCACATCGCCTTCGGGCTTGGTGACTTCGTCGCCAGCTCCGCCTTCAGCTGCGGGATCCTTCGGACCGCAACCAATCATAACTACGAGCAGACCTGCACAAAGCAGCATAATCCACTTATTCATTTTTTGACCTCCTGTGATCAGCGGCCGCAGCCGCAAACGCCACTCGAAATGGTGTTCATTAATATCATACCTTTCGTTCGGCAAAAACGTTGCATTTGAACCTAGCGATCCCAACCGTCGAGGTCAGGCAGCCCTTCGGCGACCACCTCTGCAAGTCTCCACTTCTTAGATGGAATGATGAGCCATTGAAGGCTGTCCTCGCGTTTGAATGTCAGTTTAACGTTCTTGAACTTATGGCTGAACGTTGCGCCTTGGAAGGTGATACTTGCGTTGACCGGCGATACGATCAGTGCCGAATCCGCACTAACGGTCGCCTTCTTGTTAAGGACATCGACTTCGGGATGGTTCTCACGAATATAAGTCGCGATCTGGTTCCGATCAAGCGGAAAGTCGGTGTTTGCCACAAACTGCGTACTGACAAAGTCAAGCACCACGCCCGATCTTCCCTCTTTGGCCGCTGTCAGCGCATCAGTTAGGGCAGACTCGATCAGCTCTTGGTCAGAGACTTTCTGCGAAAACAAACCGAAGCGGGCCGCTGCCAAAATGGCGACGACAACTGCGAGAACAATAACGATCTTGGCCTTTGCATTCATAGTTGAACGGACTCCCTTGTTTCCTCAACGTCCTTTCCCATCTGGACCTTAAGCTCTTCCAAGCTGTCGAACTTGAGTTCGTTCCGCAATCGCTTAACGAATCCGAGCCGAACAGCCGTTCCATAAAGGTCCTCACCTGAATAGTCGATGAGATAGGCTTCGATTGTTCGAGATTTTCCATCAACCGACGGACGGCGGCCGACATTGACCGCGGCTTTGTGCGTTCCGTACACGGTTTGGCATATGCAAGAATAGACTCCGTCAGCCGGCGTGACCTGGTCAAACGACCTCGCGATGTTGATCGTCGGGAATCCAAGGGTGCGGCCCAAACGCTCGCCGACAACGATGACGCCGGTAGTCTCGAACGGTCTGCCAAGCCACCTTGTCGCCAATTCCGGATCGCCATCGCGAACGGCCTGCCTGATTGCGCTCGAACTCACTCGATGGCCATCCAGCTCGAATGGCGGAACGACGTCGGTTGGGAGGCGATCCGAAAGCCATTGAGCATTCCCTTCGCGACCGTGGCCAAATGCGAAGTCATGCCCGACAACCATGCGGCTGGCGTGCAGCGTCGCCTTGATGCGGTCCTCATAAAATACCGAAGCCGGCGTGTTCATCAGTTCCTTGGTGAACTGCAAGACAACGCACACGGCGACTCCCAGCTCGTTAAACCTCTCGAAATTCTGGTAGAGCGAGTCGATGGCAGGCGGCTTCTTGTCTGGGGCAATGACGGACGCCGGATGCCTGTCGAACGTGACGAGAACACTTGGCACCTCATGTTTGCGAGCAAGGCATACGGCGCGGCTGATGACTTGTTTATGGCCGAGGTGCACACCGTCGAATGTTCCAATGCAAACAACCGACTCCATCCATTCAGCGCGGAGCAAATCAAAGCCAAAGTGAACCTGCATCGGTCCGATTCTACCTATTCGAGGCTGCAGCCTTCGGGCTCTAGTTCGATCTCTTACGGGAAGCCAGAACGCTCCATACGGTTAGGACTACGATTTTTGCGATGGTTGAGACGACGACGATGGGATAGTTCGTCCAGAGCTTCAAAGCCGCAGCTTCAGATTCCAAGGCAACGATAGATGGGCTTTTCCCGCAGGTCAAGACGGCAATGCAAAAAACGAGGGCTGCCGAAAGCAAAGGATAGGTGATATAGGTCGGGAACAGCAGGGGCTCGGACGGCCGGATGGGGCGTATCCAAGCAAGCATGCAACCCAGGACAAGTCCGGCCCAAGCCGGCGGCAAAAGCGCGAGCGAAACAGATAGCAGATCGGTTTTCCCGAAGCCGTTGACTAGGTAGAGCGTAATCGCCATGTCGACGAGAAGCATGGAGTTGGCAATCTTCAGAGCCTTCGCAAAAGGCTTCACTTTACGTACCGCCATTCCTGCTCCAACTCATCGATGATCCGCCTGGTATGCCGGACATATCCTTCATCGCCGAATAGATGCACATGCAAGAGCATCGTGTTCAGCCAATAGTATCTCTTTCTCAGTTCGTAGCCGTCTCGCATTGGCCTTATAGTTGCGTACTCATTAAAGAATGATGAACCAGTTGCTTTGAAGCATTCGAGGTAAGCCAACTCATACTCAACGTCGGCATATGCAAGCCCAGGATCAACAAGCCCTTGAATCCTCCACTGGCCCATTTCCATGCTCACGATAATGTTGGCCGACCACACATCTCCATGGACGAGTCTGGGTTCTGGCTTAGGGCCTATCTCAAATGCTCCTGGCATCCTTTCGATAAGGATGTCGATTTTTCGAAGCCAAGTCGGATCGAGTTTGCGTTCGCACTCAGCTCGATTCCGAAGGACCATCGGTTCGAAGACCTCGAGCCAAGATTCGTGCGTCTCATCGCCCCAGAATCCGAACTTGTCGCCGGTCCTTTCGTGCAAGCGGCCGAGTCTCTGGGCAAGGTCTGTTTCGATCTTGGCTGCATCAGCCGGCCTAAGATCAGCTTGTCCCAGGTTCATGCCGCTCAGCCTCTCGATCATTAAAAAGGCGAAAGGCGCATGCTCGCCTTTGACTCCTTTTATGTACGGCATCGGGCATGGCAAGAGCTTTGTCTCATTGAGGAAACGCAGCTGCTCCTCTTCTTTGCCGAAAGGATCGCCGTCGCCATAAGAGACTTTCACCACGGCTCGGTAGGGTTCGTCGCCAAGCTGGATTTCGACGACCTCGTTGATCATCCCGCCGTGCAGAGGGCTCATGCCGGACACTCGCGGTTTGCCGAGCAGCAGATCGCCCAAGAACCTTAGGTCGTTGAGGGTTAGCGTGCGCCGGACTCGATCCGCCATTCTGCGTAGTACCTTCCCTGTTTGACTGGTTCTGCCTTGCGACCTTCCGCTTCGATTTCCGACAGGACTTCGGGCGTCATTCGGTTCGACCGCGTGAATACCACCACCGGCTTAGTCTCTTTCGTTAAATCAGCAACCTCGTCGGTCTTGATGACCGTGGTGTTCATATAGAAGATGATCGAAGGCAGGTCGGTTTCCTGAAGCTTCAACTTGCCGGTTCCGAGGTCTTTCTTGTTCTGGCGTCCCATGCGGAACGAAGCGTAGACGACGTCTTCTTTCTTCGTCGCGGCTTCCCTTGCCATCCCATGGATCTCGCTCTGATCAGGTGTGCCCGGAAAAACGCCGCGATAGTAAGCAGGCAAGCCCCAATTCAGGAGAACGGCCATGACGACGATCGCCGATAAACCGCCATACGGGAGCCAAGGACGCCCTTGACCCAAGCCGCGGCGCAGGAAGCCGAGCGGCTTTCCGTGCATGTCTTCGTTGCGCTCTCTCTCGGAGAACAGAGCAGCAACCATCAAAGCAAGAGGTGGAATAGCAGGCAGGATGTAGTGCGGAAGTTTGGCTCCGCTGGCCGTGAAGAAGCAGAAGACTGTCATCGCCCAGATGGCGAGATATCGCAAGATCGGGTCGTTCTTTTTATTCTTCCAAGATGGCACGATCCACCACGACCATGGCAAGAATCCGAGCAACAGTATTGGGATGTAGAAGAACCAGTTCTGCGGCCCGCTGAGGGTGTGCGCCTTGTCGCCGCCTTTGAACCTTCCAACGTTCTGTTGGATCAGGAAGTCATGCACGAACGTGCTTTTGTTGGCGAGATAAGCAGGCACATACCAGCTGGCTACCGCAACAGCAAAGATTATAACGCCGACCAGCCACCAACCTCTATACGCCTTGCGAGATGCAGGCTGGCTGATGAAGAAGTAGATCGCCACGATGGCGAAGATGACGCAGCCGACCGGTCCCTTTGCCAATGCAGAAACACCAAGCAGAAACGCCGCCAGAATCCGCCAGCGCTTGTCGCCCAGCAGAGATTCAAGAAACGCCAACATCGAGCATGAGAACACGAAGGTGAACAGCGCGTCGGTCATCGCCATCCGTCCGAGACCGGGTATCAGCAGCCCCGAGCACAGAATGATGAGAACCCACTGGCCTGCTCTTATAGATAACCGACGAGAGGCAAACCATGCAAAGACCGCATAGAGGCCCATCGTCGCCAGAACCGAAGGCAGACGCATGCCGATTTCGCCGCCGAACAACTTCAGCGTCGGCATCGTGGCCCAGTAGATAAGGATCGGCTTCTCGAACCACGGGTGGCCGTTATAGTAAGGAGTCAGCCACTCACCGCGGCGCAACATCTCGCTGGACACGGCGGCATAGAATCCCTCGTCCATGTCCATCAAGCCGTATGCCCAGAATCCGATCATCGGCAACAGGGTCAAACAGAACAGGACGATCCACTTCTTGCGCTCGTTCAATGCCCCAACGCCTTTTCTACGGCATCAATCACCGAATGGATGATGAGCAGGTGCAGCTCCTGAACCCGCGCAGAGTCGTCGTGCGGAGCCGTCACGGAGATGTTGCACTTGGGCAAGGCGAATCCGCCGTCTTGACCGAGTAGACCGACGACGACCATGTTCTTCTTCTTGGCAGCCTCAATGGCACAGAGGATGTTCGGCGAGTTGCCTGACGTGGACATCACCACGAGCATGTCGCCCTCCTGCCCGATCGCCTCGACCATTCTTGAGAAAACGAACTCGTATCCGAAATCGTTGGCCGTGCACGAAAGATAGGCCGGATCGCTGATGGCAAGAACCGGGTACGGCTTGCGGTCTTTCTTGAAGCGGCCGGTGAACTCCTCGGCAAAGTGCATCGCGTCAGCCATGCTGCCACCATTGCCGCACACAAGGACCTTCTTTCCTTCGAACAGCGCGTTGTACAGCTCATTCGCAAAACGATGGACGACCGGGTTTTCTTGCTCCAGTTCGATCAGATCGTTGAGTGCCCTCTGCGCTCCCTCAAAGCTCCGCATAATTGCCGAGTCAGACATGCTAGGAAGATACCCTTTGGGACCGTTGCGACGGGCCGCAGGTACAATAGCAGTCCCATGTCGATCCTTTCCAACCTCAAATTCAACGCCAACGGACTCATTCCGGCGATTATCCAAGACAACGAAAACGGCCAAGTGCTGATGATGGCCTGGATGAACGAAGAGTCTCTGAAGCGCACCATCGAGAGCGGCCTGTGCACCTATTGGAGCCGCTCGCGCCAGAAGTATTGGGTAAAAGGCGAGACAAGCGGCCACGTGCAGCACGTGAAACGCATCGCCGTCGACTGCGACATGGACGCCCTTCTCATTTGGGTTGAGCAAGTCGGCGCCGCCTGCCACGAGAACTACCGGTCGTGCTTCTTTAGGGATATTGCGGATGGAGAGCTTGTGGTGAACTCAGAGCGGGTTGAGGAGTAAGGGTTACCCTAGTACACCAGCTCCCGCCATTCCGCGAACCCGTCGGCCTCAGCCTGCAGACGATCGCGAATAGACGACAAAGACGCATAAGCCTCAATCGCTTCGCGAACCCAGCTATTGCCTGCTAGAATGTCGATCGGCATCAGGTTCCATTCGTATTCATAGGGCAGATCGAGCCATTTGAACTGATCCGGATAGAGATGCACGATCTCGCGAATGACAGCGATACCCGTCAGCATGGAATGAAAGGCCCGACGGTCGGTGACGTGAATGAAGCCGCCTTGGCAGATATGCTCCTTGCACTTCTGGAACGTCGGCTCGAATTGAACCGGCCTAAAGCAAACCCCAGGCAACTTCTCGGCGTCCAAACCCGCACACAGCTTCCAGCCATCAATATACGGCGCGCCGAACGTCTCGAACGGCTTCGTTGTTCCTCGGCCTTCGCTCAGCTTTGTGCCCTCGATCAGGCACATGCCCGGATAGACAACAGCCGTGTCGACCGTCGGCATGTTCGGCGAAGGCATCGCCCACACCGCGCCGCACTCATCGCCATACTGAGCCCTATCCCAACCCGAAACCTCGACGACCGTAAGCGACACCTTCGGAAAGAACCGGCGCTTAAGATACATGCCGATTTCGCCCATGGTCATTCCGTGACGAATCGGGAGCGGATAGAGCCCGACAAAACTGGCAAAAGCAGGATCGAGAACGCCGCCTTCTACCTGCGTTCCGCTGATGGGATTGGGCCGATCCAGAACATAAACGGGTATTCCCAAAGGCTCGCACGCCTTCATGCAAAGCGCTAGAGTCCATATGAACGTGTAGTAGCGCGTACCAATGTCGGGAACATCGAACACAAGTGCATCGAGGCCTTGCAACATCGCGGGTGTCGGTTCCCGATGCTCGCCATATAAGGAATAGAACAGCAGACCGGTCCGCGGGTCGGTATAACCTTCCCACTCGATCATATTGTCCTGGGTGTGGCCCCAGATGCCGTGCTGAGGTCCAAAAGCCGCGCCGATCTTGAGTTTGCCTGCCTGATGATAAGGAAGCATCAAGTCGATAATGTGGACGAACGAAAACGAAATGGTAGCTTGGTTGCAAACAACGCCAACTGTCTTGCCATACAAGGCGGAAAACTCGGCGGCGGCCCAAGCGTCAAGACCGTTGCGAACTACGGGCATGGCTGGCTCCTCTGAAGGGCAAATCGCGCCATATCGGCAGGCGACAGAATCACGACGTTCGGATTGGCTAGCCGGATGAATTCCTCGAACGACACGTCGCCGAGTTCGCCGTTAGCCGTCAGCTCATCATACATCGCCCGTAAAACCTGAGTCTGGTTATGCGGCTCAGTAAATGCTTCTACCCACAGACCTGGCTTCATGTCCTTGCTGTTATAAGCGATTGCTCCGACGGTCAGCTCCGACGTTGTTTGCTCCTGCAACTCAACGGCTTCGGTGCTCCACTGGCCGTCGACGACATCCCATTTGTCTGACTTCAACTTGTCTTTAACCTCGGCAATCGGCAGATGGACGATGGAGCTGATGATGACTCCGTTCGTCGGGTTGGCCGCGGTGACAATCGCGCCGGTTCCATAGGGACGCACGCAAACATTCGGGCACACTTGCAACTTTTGGCCTATAGCCGTGAACTGATCGAAAGCAATGCTTAATACCATAGCCTCAATGCTCGCTTATAAAGCGATCCTCTGCGTTACAATGCTAGCACTTTTCGGTTAGGTGGAGCCTAATATGTCAGAGACGATTGCCGCCCTTTTGGACGAGAGCCGAGTCTTTCCTCCTTCTTCTTCCTTTGTGAAGCAAGCCAACTTCAACGATCCGGCTATTTACAACGTCGCGAACTCCGATTCGGTGGCCTATTGGGAAGGCTGGGCGCGCAATCTCGACTGGTTTGAGCCGTGGACCCAAGCGCTTGATTGGAAACGGCCGTTTGCCAAGTGGTTCCTAGGCGGCAAGATCAATGCCTGCCATAACTGCGTCGACCGCCATGTTTCTGCCGGAAAGGGTTCGAAGACGGCCATCCTTTGGGAAGGCGAGCCGAGCGATGTGCGCCATATCTCCTATTCCGAGTTGCGCGACGAAGTGTCTCGGTTGTCGAATGCGCTTCTATCGCTGGACGTAAAGAAAGGCGACCGAGTCTGCATCTATATGCCGATGGTGCCCGAGCTGGCGATGGCGATGCTGGCTTGCGCGCGAATCGGTGCGGCTCATTCAGTTGTCTTCGGAGGATTTAGCGCCGACTCGTTGCACGAGCGCATCAACGACGCCCAGTGCAAACTCGTTATAACAGCAGACGGCGGATGGCGGCGCGGCAACATCGTAGCGCTCAAGAAGGCGGTTGACGAAGCCCTTGAGATGGGCTGCCCTTCGGTAGAGAACGTTCTTGTTCTGCAGCGCACGTCGAACGAAGTCGCCTGGACCGACAAGGACATTTGGTGGCACGACCTTGTGCCCCAGCAGTGCGCCGTTTGCCCTTGCGAGCCGATGGATAGCGAAGACCTTCTCTTCATCCTTTACACCAGCGGATCGACCGGTAAGCCAAAGGGCATCGTGCACACGACCGGCGGCTATTTGACCGGCACGTCAGCCACCGCCAAGATGGTTTTCGACCTGAAGGACGACGATATTTATTGGTGTACGGCGGACTGCGGCTGGGTCACGGGCCACAGCTACATCGTCTACGGTCCAATGGCGAACGGCGCAACAGTTGTGATGTATGAAGGTGCGCCGGATGCTCCCGACAAAGACCGGTTCTGGCGCATCATCGAAAAGCACAAGGTGACTATTCTATACACCGCTCCGACAGCCATTCGCGCTTTTATGAAGTGGGGCGAATCGTATCCGGCTTCGTGCGATTTGTCGTCTCTGCGGCTTCTTGGATCGGTTGGTGAACCAATCAATCCTGAGGCCTGGATGTGGTACCACGAGCACATCGGCGGCGGCCGCTGCCCCATCGTCGACACTTGGTGGCAAACAGAAACCGGCCAGATCATGATTTCCCCTTTGCCTGGCATTACGCATACGAAGCCCGGTTCAGCGACAAAGCCTCTCCCAGGCGTGTCGATCTGCGTTCTCAACGACCTTGGAGAGAACAGCGCTCCTGCGCACTACGCGTCGGTTGCCAACGGATCTGTTACGCAATCCCTGGGCGGCTACTTGGCCTTGAACCAGCCCTGGCCGGCCATGCTTCGCGGCATCTATGGCGATCCGAAGCGCTTTGAGCATGTCTATTGGGCTCGTTTCCCCGGCTACTACTTCGCCGGCGACGGCATCAAGATCGACGAGGAAGGCTACGCGTGGCTTCTCGGCCGCGTGGACGACATCATGCTGGTCGCCGGGCACAACATAGCGACAATGGAGGTTGAATCGGCATTAGTGGACCACCCGGCGGTCGCAGAAGCCGCCGTCATCGGAAAAACGCACGAGTTGAAGGGTCAAGCCATCAGCGCTTTCGTCATCATCCGATCCGGTTTTGAGGCGAATGAGCGCTTGGTTAATGAGTTGAAGGACCACGTGGCGAAGAAGATCGGCCCGATCGCACGCCCCGACGACCTGGTCATTGCCGCCGACTTGCCCAAGACGCGCAGCGGCAAGATCATGAGGCGGCTGTTACGCGATGTGGCCGAGGGGCGCGCTTTGGGCGACACGACAACCTTGGCTGACCCGAACGTGGTAAACGCGTTGAAGGACAAGTACGAGTCGAGCGAAGGTTGAGCCGTACCATGGGCTTCCTGCCCATGGCGAGTTAGGATTGGTGAGGGTTCACAAGGTGGAGCGGACATCCTGTCCGCGTATGGACGCCTACTGGAAGGCAGCGATATCAGTTAGCGAACGACTGATTAGCATGCCAATATGCATAGCGTAATACACAGTCAGAAACCATGCGGCACTCATACCCCGATACCCTTACTCGATCTCCTTCCGAATGCACTCCACGAAGAAGTCGATATCGTCCGCAGTGATGTAATGCGCGGCAGCGATTCGGAAACCTGTGTTCCCCAAGATCATGCGCGTGTGGATCTTGTACTTCTCGCGCAGCCGAGTCGCCAAGTCGTTGGAATCGTGGCCGGTGAACCGGAACGACACCAATCCTGAAGATTCGGCATACGGCAGAGGCGTCAACATCTCGCAACAATCAATCTCTAACAAGCGAGCTTTTGCGTAATCTCCGAGCCGCTCAATGTGCGTGAAGATGTTGTCGAAACCGAGTTCCTCAAGCCAATCGAGGCTAGCTCCAAGTCCGGCGATCAGCGGATAGGCGCGCGATCCGAACTCAAAGCGCATCCCGCTTTGGAACGGTTCTGCTTCGCCGGTCACGGGATCAGCTTTCTCCAGCGAACCGGCTCCGACGTGGGCGGGTTTTAGCTCGACCAGCCTGTCTTTTCGCGCATACATGACACCTGTTCCCTTCGGGCCGCACATCCATTTGTGGCCGTTCGACGAGAAGTAGTCGCAACCGATGTCCCGGACGTCTATCTTCATCGCGCCAAAGCTCTGTGCGCCATCGATCAGCGAGTGGACTCCGTTCTCGCGGGCCCAAGTACAGATTGCCTTGACTGGCAGCCGGGTACCGGTCTCACACGGAACATGGCTCATCGCCACCATCCTCGTTTTCGCTGTCTTCGCTTCGTTTAAACGCAGGATCATGACGGCCGGATCGGGCGAGATCGGCAGAAAGACGACCTTGATGCCTTTGGTTTTTTGCAGATAGAGCAAAGGATGCTGGAGCGATGGATGCTCTTCATCGGTCGTGATGATCTCGTCGCCCGGTTCCCAATCAAGGCCGGCGAGCACGAAGTTGGTGCCGTCGGTGGCATTGCGCGAAAAGGCAACTTCAGCAGGATCGGAGTTCCATAGCTTCGCAATCTGTTCGCGGACTTTGGTTTCTGTTCCGTGGTAGTCGTAGGTGCAAGCCACGCCGCGCCGTTCGAGAGCGCAAATCGCATCAATTAGCCTCGATATTGCCTTCTCCGGCATCAACCCGTAGGTGCCGGTGTTCAAATAGCGGACTTCTGTAGTGGCGGGAAACTGCGATCGGATGTACTCGGCATCAAAAACGGGCTCGAAACAGGCAGATGGCATAACGGAGTGTAGTTTACGCATATTGAGGCGAGAGATACCGCAGGTACAATCGCTTTTTGAGTGCAATGTGAGTTCAAACAACGGTGAATCGAAGGCGATGGGGGTTACCGGCTCGCTCGTAGACGAGTGGGAACCGACGATTCTCAATTGGCTGGCGCAGGGTGAGTATGAAAAGGTGCTTTCCCAGCTTGAAGCATGGGATATCGAAGGCATAGGCTGGTGGACCAGATACGGCAAGCACCTCGATCAAATCCCGACGTCGCTCATTCGCAAGCATCCTCGAATTGTGCTGAGAACCGTCATTCCTCTTGTTTGGGCTGGCAAAGAGGTTGAAGCGTACGCCGTCCAACAAGCGATCGAAGATCAGCTTAACAAGCAAGGCGATTCCGGCTTAGTCATAGAAGCGCAGATTAACCGCGCAGGACTCTATTTGGTAACCCACAAGTGGCAGAAGGCCATGGAGGCTTTCGAACGGATTTCCAAGGACGAGTTGACGGTTATCCAAAAGCTCTATGTCCTGAATGCGCTTGGTCTGCTAGAGGCGACGAAGACATTTGAGTTGAGCGCGGCCCGAGATAGGTTCCTTGCCTGCGAGGAGATTGCATTGGATGCGGGCAACACCATTTCGCTGATTGTCGCCCTTACGAACCGTGCTTGGCATGTGGAGTTGCTTCATGGCAAATTCCACGAAGCGATATTGATTGCCGATAAAATGGTGTCTATTCGACAGGTATCCGGCGAATATCGCTTTCCAAGAGCATGCGCCCAGTTGATTCGCGGCGCGGCCGAATTCGAGCTTGGGCGCGAGCAGGCGATTGCGACTTTAGAGGAAGCCTATCGTCTCTCGATTGAGCTCGAATATCGCGACAACGCCTTCGCCGCCGCGGAGATGCTGGCGTGCCGCTATGCCGAACGGAGGATGCGGGACCTCACGGCCAAGTGGATCGATGCTTGCCGAAGCATTCATGGCGTCGACACAATGAAAACGCCTGCGATCCACTGGGCAGAAGCGCGCGACAGCGCCAATCGCGGCGACGTCTCCCGATGCCTTCGCCACCTTGACGCCGCGAGCAAAGCTTCAGAAGGTCTCGATCTACAGGTCGGCAGCCACATCGAGAAGGCTCGGTGTCTTTATGAACTCAGCCGATGCGAAGAAGCCGCAACAGAGGCCGAAAAAGCCGTCGAAATGGCTGATCGCTTCGGATTCCAGTATCAGGCCGCCAGAGCAAGATTGATTCTTTGCGCTTGCGAGGTTCGAGGAGTACGCACTGAGCTTCAGAAGTTGCTACAGTCGGCGGCCCGCGAAAACTACGACGAGCTGTTTTCTCAACGCGACCCGGTTCTCGCCTCAAGGATCGTCAATCAGGCAATCACGCTGGAAGTCGAACTCGATTACGCGAGGTCGCTTGCCGCCAAAATGGGCGAAGGATTGGTTCGTGTGCGCATGTTCGGCGGCCTTCAAGTAGGCATCGGAGACGATGTTTTGTCTGAAGAAGCATGGCAACGTCCGCGGGCGAGAGCATTATTCACCTACCTCTGCTTGCACCATCGTCAGCCGGTCCCGGTCGACGAACTGGTCGAGGCGTTCTGGCCGGATAGTGATTTCGACTCCGCTCGAAACAGTCTCCGAGTGTCGATGACGCATATTCGAAAGGCGTTGGCTTCTGTTGCCGGCTGCGACTTAAGACTCGACAACGAGTGGGTTCGACTCGACTTGGGCGCTGGGTCTTGGTTCGATTTTCAATCATTCGAGCGTCTGGCATCGAAGTGCCTGGATGCGTCGAAACCTGCAGACGAGATCGAGCATGCGCTTCTTCTGGGAAAACTCCCGTTCCTGCCGGAATACTCCTCAACCGATTGGGTTTTGGATAGGAAGCTGGCAATCGATGGGATTAAGCGTGAACTCAGTTTGCTGCTTGTTCGGCGGCTTGCAGTAGAAGCCATCAAAGCGAAGGCTGTTGTCTTGTGCGAAGAGTTGCTGGCCTCTGATCCGACGGATGAGACTGCTCTGGAGGAACTTGTGCGGATTCTGCTCGATTTGAATCGAAAACGAGATGCCAAACGCGTTCTAAAGCAGTTTTGCGCGGTATGGCAACGAGAGTACGGCATGCCCGTCAGTTCGTCGATCAACGCTTTGCACTCAATGCTTGAAATCGATACGGTCTGTTAATTCGTTGGTAATTGGAGTTGTGCACAATCAGAAAGGCGCTTCGTTCGCAAATTCGGGAAGGAGAGCTCCGAAGAGCGCCTGAACATCGCTGGTAGCTGGCAGACGCAAGTCTCTGGCTACCTTTTTTGTTGAAGCATAATGCGTGTATGGCTTTAGTTGCTTCTTTGCTTGTCCTTGTTGCTGCTCCCGCAGAGTTCAAAGCTTGGTCCTTGGCCTATATAAAGTCTCACGATCTTTATGTGTCGCGAGGCGATGGTTCATCGGCGCGCTTGGTTGCCAAGACCGCAGATACGCCATGCTGGTCGCCTGACAAGAAGAAGCTGGCGTTCTCGCGAGGGAACGCCGTTTGGGTTGTCGGAGCTGACGGGAAGGGGCTTCGACAAGCAACTGCCCTAAAGAACCGCACAGAGATCGAAAGCCTGAGTTGGGCTAGTCGAATCTTGACGGGCGAGAGAAAACCTCTAAGGCAAGGGCAAGCAATCCTTATGTCAGCCCAAGGCAAGCTCTATCAGTATGCGATGCCTCGCAAAGGATCGGCACACTTGGAGAGTCTGAGCTACATTTGGGGGAGTTCGATATATGGAAAGCCTGCCCTTAAATATCCAGTTTGGTCGCCCAAGAAGCCGCACATGGCGTATGTTGCCGAGGGCGATATTTGGGTGGCCGAACAATACAGCGACTCGGATGGCGAGGACACGGGTCTTCTCTGTGCTCGGTTTGCCGCAACCGCTGAATACGACATCCCGAACGACCATGGCAGCCGGATGAACATATACGCCGAAAGCCTAACCTGGTCTCCAGACGGAAGGCTGCTGGCGTTTTGCCATCAGCGCCAAAACGGCTCAGGCGTTTGGGACTTGTGCTTGTTGAAAGCCCCAACTGGCGACGACTGGAATCATGAGCATCCTTCGTGGCAAGTGATTTGCAGCGATGCGGGTGAACCGAGTTTTTCGCCTGACGGCAAGTGGCTGGCCGTATGGCGCCCCTACGACGAACAAGACTGGTCGGGAATCTGTGCGGTTTCGGTTGATGGAAAGAAGGTCGTGAAGCTGGTCAAGGACGCCTGGCAACCCTGCTGGTGATTGATCCATTGCATACCTTGGGATTCTCAATCTTGAGGCTAAGATTCGTATTTCGCGAGCTGGGATCGCTGGCGGCCACGCCGGCCAAGACAGGAGTGGTAGCACGCCGAAGGCGACCGTTTAAGTAACCGATGGCGCGCTTCTAGCAATTATCTCACACCAACCGAGACAGGCAGGTTTACATGGAACGGAGCCGGCGTGGCCGCCAGCGATCCCGGTAAGGCGACGATCTAGATTGCCTAAAACCCTAATACCCAAAACCCTCGCGCCTAGTTCTCCGCGGAGTGCAACCCGCCCGAGCCGGCGAGGAATGTGATGTTGCCCTTGCTCTTGTCGTCTGGATTCTCCGCAGGGCAGTTCCAAATGCAGGCTCCGCAGTGGACGCACTTCTCGCGGTCGAACTCTGGCACTTCGCCAGAGCCGCGCGTGATGGCCTGACCAGAGCAGATCTCGACGCAGACCTTGCTTTCGCAAGACTCGCACAGGTTCGGATAGAGGAACTGAACGTGGTCGGCGAACCCCGGTGCAGCTTGAACTTTTCCGCCGAGCAGCAAAGCGTCCTGATGCGAGATCAGGAGCTGCCCATCGAACTCGATGTTCGGCCAGCCGACGCGGTCCATCAGCGCGTCGTGCATGCTCGTGCCCTTGTTGGCGCTTTCTTTCTTGATCTTGTCGATCTCGGCGCTTGGTACTCGACTGGAGTAGAAAGACTCTAAAGTAGGCACTTCGCGTTTGCCTCGCGTCTTGAATCCTAGCTTGCCGTTCGTGTAACCCGCCAAGCCCATTCCCAGCATGCCCCAAACGAAGCCTTTCACGAAGCCGTCGCGGGCATGCTCGGCCATTTGAGATTCTTTTTCGAGCCAGCCTTGGCGGCGTCTCTCAACGTAAGCTTTCTGAAGGTTCTCCTGAGTGAAGTCCTTCCCTTCTTTGGCCAGTTCAATAACGCCTTGTGCCAGCATTATGCCGGTGGTCCAAGCCTCGTCAACGCCCGATCCAGTCAAGACGTTGGTGCTGCCCGATCCTTCGCCGATGCGCGCTGCACCGTCGAGAACGAGATGCGGCTCTCCCAGTCGACCCGATTCGCCGAGTGTCTTCGCGCCCCACGACTTCAGCGTTCCGCCCTTGATATGCTGCCAGATGTAGGGATGTTGCATCCAGTGCTGAAGGTAGCGATAGGCGGTGCGGACGGGGCTGTCGAAGAACGACGGCACGAAGATACCGAGCGACGCCACATTGCTGGGATAGACATAGAGGAAACCGAAGATCTCGGGCTCTGGGTAGCCCAGCGTGTGCAAGACCGTTCCCGGCTCGAGCTTGCAGTCTGAAGGCAGGTCGATGACGAACTTCATGCCGACTGCCCAATGCTCTTGGCGATGCCCTTCAGGAAGGCCGAACTTCTCGTCGAGCTGGCGGCCAACCGGTCCGACCGGGCCGTCAGCCACGACCGTCAAAGCGGCGTGGACGTCCATTCCCGGCATGAAGGCCATCGTGGGTTCGCCGTTCTTCTCGACGCCTTGGTCGGCAAGCCGCACTCCGACGACTTTCTTGTCCTCGACCAGCGCTTCGGCAACCGGCGTCCCCGGCCAAACCTGGACCAAGCCCGAACCCATTACTTGAGCGCCAACCCACTGGTTGAACTGGCCGATCGAGAGCAACAGCCCCGGCTCTTTCTTCAGGAACCAAGGAATGAACGGCAGTTCGAACGCCTGTTTCTTGCCGGCGATGATCTTAACCAAGCCGTCGATGACTTTCTTCGTGAACGGTCTTCGCGAAGCGCCGAGCGGATCGAGGAGATACGCGACCTTCTCATGCTTGACCTCGCAAGCCATCGGGATCTCTTCGACGTTCAGCTCAGGGAAGCTCTCGCGGATGCCCCGCGCCCGAGTTACCACGCCAGATACGCCGAAACCGATGTCGTCGGCACGCTCATAGCACATCACCTGGAGAGGCATGCCCGGCATGACTTTGCTCTCGATCTTCGGCATCCCATTCTCGTCAACCAGTTCCTTCTGAAGGGTGGTGAGGAAGCCGCCTGTGGCGGGACCGAATCCGACGCAGACGATGTCTACGTCCATAGTTTGACGCTCAATAGTGATGTTATCCATGGGCTTGCAGTAAAGGGAAAATTGAGAAAAGCAGGCCCATTTTACCTGGCACAGCGAAAATGCTAGCGCAGACGCTTGATTTCAGCTTCGGCGTCTTTAACTCTCTTGTCCACCCGAACCATGTAGGCGAACAGGCCGCACCACACCAGGAGCGGCGGAAGCATTGCCAGTATTTTCCAAGTTTCCATTAATGTTCTCCAATTCTTGCTCGAGCGCGGCGGCCCGCAAGCGCATACGATAAGCCCAGATCGCGGCTACGCCCATCGCGACGAAGGCGATCAAAACGTATGTCCAGTGGGGGCCGTCCAACTTTCCGCCTGCAACGGTGTCAGATGGATGGAACGACCGAACCTGCGGCAAACGCGGAAGGACGAAGATCAAGACTAGGTTCGGGACGAGGCTGCCGACGACATAAGCGGCCGAAAACGCCTTCCGTTTCTCTTCGTCAGCCAACGTCATCCGCAAGACGGTGTAAGCGCCGACGATGAACAGCACGATGAGGAACGATGTCTGCCGCGGATCGCCTTGCCACCATGCGCCCCACTGCGCCTTCGAGAAGACCATGCCGGTCAGCATCGTCAAAACGCAAAAGAGCCCGGTCAACTCCATGGCTGCGCTGGCTTTCGCGTCGGCGTCGGGTTGCTTGCCTATGAGCACGCGCACGCTGTGCCAAGTCGCCACGAACAGCAGGATGACCGCCAAGAACGCGCATGGCAAATGGAAAAAGAGAATGCGCGCCAACTCCGGCTGCACAAACATCTTAGTCGGCGGCGCGGCGAACATTGCTGCGGTTGCTATAACCCCAAGAAGAAAAACAAGGAAACGGCCTATCATATTAGCTTCGCCAAATCCACGAACACAAGTTCGGACCCATCGCGAACGTTGCTAAAGCATAGCACCCCAGACCGGCGCATCCAGTCCATCCGCCCCCAAGGGTCCCATCGCCCAACGCCACTCGAGTGGCCGTTATGCCTATTGCCACAAGCGGAAGCACCAAAGGAATCGATATCGCGCCGACCAGAACCCACCTGTTCGATGACTGGGCCGCCAGCACCGAACAGAAAGTCATCGTGCCGGCAAGTGCAGCACAGCCGCCCAGAATTGATGCGGCATAGAGACCGGCATGCTCAATCGGCGTTTCGGTAAGCATGAAGAACAGCAGCGACAGGATCGTGCCGGTAACCGCCATTTGCCCTAAATTGAAAAGCGCTTTGCCCCAGAAAACCGAATGCGGCCTCGCCCACAGCCTCAAAAGGTCGCCCGTTCCTTGTTCTTCCTCAACCACGAAGCTGCGCGGCAACGCGAGAACCGATGAGAACACCAATGCGATCCACAGAAGACCCGAAGCTAGGGTTCCGCTCAGCGTCTGCCCGTAAGCCGCGAACCAGATAGCCACAACGGTGACCGCGCTGAACAAGCCGGCGGCATAAATGCCCGCCTTCGAGCGCATTTCGCTTCGCCACTCCTTCCGGAGCATCGCTTGGATTTCTCTGTTCCAGCCGCCGTCCATGGTTTTTATCTGCTCCCCAAATAGGTCAAACCGATGTCGAGTTCGCTGACTCCGCTGCTGTTGATCGTCCGCTGCTCTTGCATAATCGGACCGATCTCCTGCGCATACCACGTCTTCAGTTCCATCTTCCGATCGCCGATTTTGATTTCGAGTTTGGCCAAGATCGTGTCATAAGGCTGGGTGCCGATCTTCATCTTGGCAGGACTCTGCGTGAGAACGCCCTTGGCCGCTACCGACTTGCCCATCGTCTCGACAAAACCTTGCCATTGGACCGACTTCTTTTCTTTCGGGGCCAGAATCGTGATCGGCGGAGCGATTCGGGTGTTCGGCATCAAGTCCGTGATCAGGCGGTCGCCGGACCAGCCGACTCGCGATACTCCGAGCGGACCTTCGAGCCGAAAACCGTTTGTGTTGCCGACGGGCACCTCGCCGGTCACCTTGACATCCACGACGTTCTTGGCTAAACCTGAGCGGACGCTGTAGGTCCACACTCGGCCTTTATCCAGCGGGAAATAGTCGCGCGATCCCGAGCATCCTGCCAGGATCGGCAATAAAACGATCAGAGCGATCCGTCGCTTTTGCACAGGTTTATTATGTCGCACTGCGCACAATCGAAAGTCCGTCCAGAGCTATTAGTTATGGCAACCGGCCGCCAGCCCCTATCTTTCAATAGGAGCTGCGCGGCCGTTCTGCCTTTCTCGTCGAGCCTTTATCGGGTTTGTGTCTGATCTTGGACCGGAGTCTGCCCCCTGTTGGCAGCCGTGCCAGTCGGTCCATACATCTTCTCAAACGCCTTCTTGTCAGCATCCGACATCTCGTCGAATCTGCCAACCGGCTTATGAGACAGCTTGGTATAGCCGAACGCAACCGCGCCGATGACCAAGATCGCGATGATGATATAGGCGTAGACCGGGTTAATCTCGTTTTTGATCGCCCTTCCTCCTATTTGCGGCAACTCACGATCGGATCAACCGATGCGTCGTCTTGGATCGTCCACTGGTTCGGGCACGACGAATACATCCTCTTCGCGCCTGCGTGGCTGTCGATGTAGACATAGTTGTTCATGCCGTTAAAAGCGCCTGCTACCTGTGGATCGGTTGAGGTCCAAGAGAAATAGCCGACGGCAACCGTGCCGCAGGGCAATGCTCCGTTGACGAGCCAGTCTTTGTCCGGCGACCACAAGTCGGGGAACTTCGCGTTAGTCGTAAGGAAGGTGCCCGATGTAAGGGCGACTTCTGAGAACGATGTGACTTCCCAGTCCGCCGAAACAGGACCGTCGTGTCCCCAGCCGTCCGATGCGTCGCCCCAATTGCGATACGCGCCGCCACAGGTGTTCGACCAAGCCCAGTCGTCCATGTTGTTCATGCCGTAAGAGACTTCGATCGAAAGAACGCCGCTGCCCTCGTCCTTGGCATAGCCGATCTGTTTCAGTTGAGGATAGTCCCAACCTGACCAGTCTTGCGTGCTCCATCGCCAGCCATAGGCAGGCGATTTATACATTTGGGAGTTTTTGATGTAGGGATAGAGAATGGAATACCAAGTTCGGTAATTGCCTTGAGCCGGCACCGCATAGCCGACTGGCAGGAAGACGTCGTCATAGTCCCCCATATAGAGGTGAACGGCCGTGCCCATCTGCTTGAGGTTCGACAGGTCGGTTGTCTTCTTTGCAGCGTTCTTGGCTTGCGCAAAAACTGGGAACAGGATTGCAGCAAGAATGGCTATGATGGCGATTACGACTAGGAGTTCAATCAACGTAAAAGCTTGTTTGCGGGATGTCATCTTTGGTTATCTCCGTGTTCTATGGATTAATCGTAGAAGTCGTCGGCTGGCTTGCGAGCTGAGTAACGCTCTCTTGCGGAAACTCTTGCGAGGCGATGTACTGCGCAGGAATCCGGATTGGGCCAGGCTCAGGGCTATTGCCCATCATCAGTGAGTAGAGCCGTTCAACGGCTGATTGGGCGATGGCCTCGACGTTCTGAAGAACCCTGTCCATCCGCCAGTATTGGCGCAGGAACATCGGACCGTAGTCGTTATAAGTTGCCACACCGAAGTCCTTGCCAATCGTCAGCGAATGGCGGCTGCAAGCTTCGATGAGTCCAATAGTGAGGCGGTCTTGCACGCAAAAGGCAGCAGTGGGAGGCTCTGGCCCAACCAGCATGGCTGTCAGAGCATCGTCAACCGCCTGCATTGTCGATTCTGAATACTCGTCGAGCGACAGGGGAATCCATCGCTCATAAGGCCGTGTCGAATAACCGAGCTTATCCACGGCTGCTCGATAACCGATATACCGTTCGCGCACGCTGAGCGCTTGGTCGTTCGTGCCTCCGAAAAAGGCAATCCGCTTGTGGCCTTCGTTGATTAATCGCCTAACGGCGAACTCGGATGAGCTCAGATTGTCGTTGAGTACAACCAGGTCCTCGCATCCTCGAGGCGCGCGGTCAACCAAGACGAGAGGATATCCGCTGTCGGCAAGCTGACGGAAAGCCTGGGCGTTGTTGTCGCCGTCAGCCGGGTAGCAAATGATTCCGTCGACTTCGCGGCTAAGTTTGTCCAAATTGACGGCTTCCTGTTCTGGATCGTTCTTCGAACTGGAGACGACCAGCCGCTCGCCTTCGCGAAGAGCATGCTCGATTTGCATCATCAGCTCGGCCTCAAACCGGCTGATTGCGAAGTCAACGAGATAGGCGATCCGGTAGGACTTGTCGGTCTTTGGGGCGGCAACAGTTCCCCATCGTCGCTGCCTGACCACAAGCCCTTTCTGGTGGAGCAGGTCCATCGCGCGATGCACCGTATGTCGGCTGACGCTCAATTCGGCTGCTATTTGCTCTTCGGTTTGAATGCGCTCCCCTGGAGCGATTTCTCCGCTAAGAATCTTCTCCTCGATGGAATCGGCAATCGATTGCCAAGCTGTTTTCTCTGCCACGCCATCATCATACGCTGCTATTTCACAAAATGCCACATATTGCGCAACAAAAAGTCATATTATTGAGATATAAATGACGATTCGCTAATGGACATTGCAACACGCGTTCTAATATTGGACGACAATCCGGGTGATAAGGTGCGTTTCGGGGCTCGAAGTGCCGGTATAGCTCAACAATATGATTTGTATTGTTGAGGCGGCTACGCTAGATCTCCAATGCCTAGACGAGCTGCTCGAAATAGATCTGGAGTCGTCATTCCCAGCACTTTATGAACGGCCAGGTCTGTAACCGAAGCGCCGAGAAAGGCCGACTTTATCTGGTCAATAAACCCAAGCCGATGGCCTTTGATGAGATCTCCAATCGTCCTCTCGCCGCGCGTTGCCGCAATGTGCGCGCCGATGAGCGCCGCCTGCCAATAGGCGACCGTCGACCTATACTGCTCGGACTCGGAAATCCTTGGCGCATTGAACGCCGCACTGAGCACGTCCGCTTCCATCCATTCGTTCGGCCTAGCAAGAAAATGCGCCTTCGCCTTGCCGATCAATTCTCCGCCAATCTGCATGGCGGCCGCCTCGTGCAGCCAAACAGCGCACGTCAGGTCGGTCTCTTGGTAAACGAGAGCATGGGCTAGCTCATGCCGCAACGCTTCGACTAACTCGTTTTCGTCTTTCGTCAGATAATGCGGCAGGCAGATCTTGGCGAATCCTTCTTTAGGCGAGCAGTAGCCATGCCTGCCTGGAGTCCACGGCGCGTTGGCCGACTCGTCAAGAATCGTGACATGCACCGCCGAATCCCAAGCAATACCAAGGCGTCCTTCAGCTTGTTCTCGAGCAACCGATATGGCGCCAACTAAAACATCGCCTCGAACCGATCCTTCGATATATTCGGCGACGAGTACCGGAGACAACTCGACAATTGCCGCCCTTTGTCGCGTCAGGTACTCGGCCTCAATCATCCGGTAAGTTGGAATAGCCTCGCCTGCCGTTCCCGTGCCCAGCTCGAGCATAGCCTTAAAAGCAGGCTCTAGTTTGTCTTGACGATAAAGGGAATAAGCTCGTTGATATACGACGTGCTGACCTGCGCTGCCGAACGGGCTGCCTTCGCCTGGAAGATGGGAGTGAATGCGCGGCATCGCGCTACTCTTCTGAGACCTCGACCTTGATGCCGATTCTAGAGATCACGTCGGCTGCATTCTGGCAAATCTGCTCTGTGCCGTGGTGAACGACCGACTTGCCAAGGTTGTGGATCTCCCAAGTCTCCATATAGGCTTCATCCTGCGTGCAACGGGTCGCGACCATCAGGACAGCCATCACTTCTTGAACCGTGTTAAAGTCGTTGTCGAAAACGGTGACGATCCATCCGCCGTGCAGGCTGTTTGTATCGTTTTCTTGGATTTCGGGTTCAACAGTGATGCCTGGCTTTGACATTACTCTTCCCATTCAGGACGGACTTCTGTGCGCACCCCGATGAGCGAGATCATCGCCGCCACAATCTCGCACTCATCGCGATCCGCAAAGTGGGCAGGTGCTTGGCCGTATGTGTGCGCTTCCCACGCATTCATATAAGCTTTGTCCAACGAGCAGCCGGTCGCTTTCATCAACACCTCAACAACTTCATCGAACGCGTTGTGTTCGTTGTTATAGATGACAACCATCCAACGGCCGGTAGTAAGGCCTTCTTCGATAACTGTTGGTTCGACGTAAGTTCTGCTCATGCGACTATCGGTTGTTTAGGATTCGATATACCTATTGTACTGCGGATTTGGCTGTTCGAAGGCAACTCTGTTGCGATAAACAAAGCAACTTGAGTCTAAACCTCGTCCTTTTGCCGCCGGAACAGAAAACCTAGCACAGCAGCGGCCACGAATCCGAAGCATCCAATGATGGTTCCAGCAACGAATCCAGGAGGGACATACTTGAATACGACGGTGTGGTCGCCATCCGGCAATTCAACTTCTCGCCACTGGCTGCCGCCTATGGCTGCCGTCTTTCCATCAACTTTGGCCGTCCATCCCGGTAGATTCGTGTCGGCCACCACAAGCTTGCCTGGACCTTTTGCCTTTAGAATCAGCCGGTCATATCCTTCCTCGACGAATGTCGCAGGACCTTGTGGGGTATATGCTCGGCCTTTCGTCAACAGACCAAGCGTGTCTTGTCCGACTTGATCGAGGCTCGAGACGCCGCCTTCCGCAAGGATTGCCGAATCGGCTGACGGCTTGACGAACATGATATTTCCGTTCGCTGGCGGAGCCGGATCCTGTCCGAGGACATCCTTTAGCCACTCGACAGACTGCTTGCTTATCAGCGAATCATAGCCGGCGACGTCGTGAACCCGCATGGCCGAAGCTGTGTTCGGTGGCATAAAGCCGTTGACAGCATTAAGCGGATCCCAGGCCTCGTTGATGTAAGCATGGCGGCCGTAGTTCGGTTCTGCGGGCTTCGTCAAGAATGACGGATCGCCGGATCGGACAATGCACGCGCCGACCAGGGCAAGCGCTGGCGCAAAGGCGATGGCCGCGACAATGCCTGAAAACTTCGGCCTTAAAGCAAATAACGTTCCGACTCCCACCAGAGGCGTGACAAGCACCAATATGCGGTTCCATGAACCAGACACAGAGGTAAGGATCGTCCATGTTTCAGGATTGATTCCATCTGGAGCTATTCGCGATGCCGAGATGGCAATACTCACAGTCCCGGCTATCAATATGAATGCGCCGAGAGCGATCAAACCTCGAACGCGCATCGATAGGTTTTCATAGTCCCGGACGGCAAGCCCCGAGACCGCGCAACAGGCAAGCACAAACAAGAAAACAACCCGGCCTGGCGATCCAGACGCCGACCAGCCTGGCACCCAGTAGTACAATGCGGCATTAAGAGGCGTGCCGACAGCCAGCAACAAGGCAAGAACGCCGACGATGCCCAAGGAGATCAACGGATAATGCTTCGGCCAATTAATTTCAAACTCGTCTTCCTCTGGCTTTCTCGGGCGCAGCCAGTTAATCGCAGCCCCCGCTGCAACCATCAGCAATAGAGCCAAGACAACCGGACCGACCGTCGAAGCCGACTCGGCGAAGTTGCCTCCTTGGCGCATTCGAGAAAAAGCCGGCCAATAGGATGTGACCTGTTCCTCTGCATCGGCGCTAACCGTTGGCACCCCGAACGAGAATGGGTTGGCCAAACGCCCGAAGAACTCCGACGGCGGGATGGCCGCTGCAACATACATGTCGTAGCCGCGTTCGGTTGGCGTATTCTGCCTGTGAGACAGCTTGCTGTATTGCATGGCAGGCAATAGCTGGGGCGAGGCAAGCGCAAAACCGATGACAGCAGCGGCAACGCCAAGGCCGCCGCGGGACCAAGCCAGATTCGACTTGAGCTTTAGTGCCGACATCGCCAGCATGGCTACGACAAAGGCAATCATCCCGTAAGCGGCAATTTGCAGGTGTCCAGCCAGAAACATCATGCCGATGGCAAAGGCGAGCATGGCTGTCTGGCGCACCGCTTGTCTGGTCGATCCAGTGTAGAGCCCAAGACCAAGCGACAATATCCAGGGAACCCATGCCGCCGTACTGACAACGCTTGGCAGAGCTAGCCAAGACAGCATAAACGTCGATCCGCCAAAGGATATGCCGGCGACGATGCCTCCGAGTCGACGAGCGCCAATGCGTCTTGAAAGAGAATAAGCTCCGAGACTTGCCCAGAATAAGTGGAACCAAGCCAGAAGCAGGATCGCCAGACCTGTTGGCACTCCGAGCAAACCGAGCAAGATGTGCGGCGGATAGAAGCCTGCCGATTGCGAGTTGGCCAGTAGAGGCGTTCCGCAAAGTTGAAAGTTGTTCCATAGCGGAAGCTGGCCTTTGTGCCACGACTCCAATACGAGGTCGCGCCAAGGGTAGAACTGCAGCACACTGTCGGCTTGCAGCACGTCCCAAGGTTGGTTCGGCTTTGGTCCGTTCCACGGCGCCATCTGATGAATCTGATCGAATGCGCCGATCGTATGTCCCTGGAAAAGGGGCTTGGCAATCACGAGAAATGCCAAGAACGCAAAGAAAACCACCGGCTGCCACCGCCAACGTGCCATATCATAAGATACCGCCTACGCTTTTGCGGTTAAATGACTCGGTGAGGCGAATCGTCGCAATCTTGGTCTGGGCACTCGGCGCAACAATCAGCGGCGGACTGCTCTTTGGGCTTATAGTCATGGTCTCGCGGATCGAGGACTATGCCTGGCTAGCGTTTGCTCTTGCGGTCGGCACAGCCCTTATGATGAAGTGCTGGCCTAGAATGTCCGCCTTTGTCCGATGGTGCATTGCATCGACTTACGCGCTTTTCTATCTGACTTATCAGATTGGACCGTGGCTTCATGCTGGAGACCGCATCGGCGTGAACTCTACGCTGAAGAAACTCGTCGAGAGGTTCGACCGGCACTTTTACGCGGCTCAACTTCTAGCAATGGCGCTTCTCGCCAGCCTCATCATCATCAGAGCTTTTCGAGATCGCAAGCAGCCTTGGTTCTCGGTCTGGCTGCTTCTTGCATTGGCTTGCGGATTCCTTGTCGTGCAATACAGCGGAAATAAAGGCGCGCCAGGGGACTTTGCCTTGCGTCTGGCGAACTACCTGCACATTAGCCGCGAGGCCGCCGACATCCTTTTGGTTGCAGGCCGGAAAACCATCCATTTCACTTTCTATGGGTTGTTTGCCCTGTTCTCGGTCAAGGCTGGCGAGTCTGCAGGAGCTGACCGGAAGACCGCGCTTTGGTCAGGAGTTGGATTCGCACTGATGCATGCCGTATTCGACGAAAGCAGGCAAGCCTACACGGCAGGGCGGTCGGCGTCGCTTTGGGATCTTTGCCTCGATCTCGCAGGAATGGCGTTCTTCGTGTTTCTGCTGAATCGTAAACGAACCAAACGAAACCTAACAAATGCTAACGAATCCTAACAAACCCATGGGCAAGAAGCCCATGGTACATCCCTGGGACCCTGTTGAACCTAAAACACGAGAAAAGCAAAGAAAAATCGCGATTGAAAAAGAGCGGATAAGCTACATATCTCAGGATAACCTCCATTTCTCCCGGATATATGCCGATAATCGAGTTTGCGTGTCTAAACACGTGTCTGGTACAGTGTTCGTCAGACAGCCCAACGCAAGAGGAGGTTCCAAATGCGCGACTGTGCACGATCTGGATGGGTCTTTGCCGTTTTGGTGATCGCAGGGATAGCGTTTGCCGGAATGCAAGGCAGCACAGATAAAAAAACCGAGACCCGCGTGGAGAGGAAGGAGATCCCGAGCGCGGTAGTGTACGCTTTCAGCCGAGAAGTCGGCCCGGGACGGTTGGTCAAATTAAACGATGGCAAGCCGGGTTCCGTTGTGCGTACCTATAAAATCACGATCGACAGCAACAAGCAACAAGAAAAGGAGCTTGTAAAGGAAGAGCGGATCGAGCCGATTCCCACCCGATATCTCATGGGTAAGAATCGCTATGTGTCCGACCGGCACCTTTACAGCCGCGGCCGCGTTCTAACCATGAGCGCGAGCGCCTATCCGCCGAATCCGAGGAGGCCATTTAGCAGGACTCCGAGCAATACGGCAACCGGGCGCCCTGCAGGCTTCGGACTGGCTGCAGTCGATCCGCGAGTGATCCCATTGGGGACGCCGTTGTATATCGAAGGCTATGGCTTTGCGCTTGCCGCCGACACTGGCGGAGCTATCAAGGGCAAACGCATCGACTTGTGTATGTCGTCGCACGGCGCTTGCATCGCTTTCGGGCGAAGGCAAGTTAAAGTGCATATTTTAAGACGACGTTGAATTTAACCGACCCTCAGGAACTTCGGGAGTTTCTCAAGCGAAACGGCTTGAGCGCGAACAAGGGACTGGGGCAACACTTTCTTTGCTCTGCAAAGGTTGTTGAGGGGATTGTCAGACGGTGCATGGGCTGCGCAAGCGTCCTGGAAATCGGTCCAGGACCAGGAGTTCTGACAAGCCCCTTGTCTGTTTTAGGGCCTCTGATCGCCCTCGAAGTCGATGAGCGCATGATCTCGGCCTTGGCTGAGTCTGCGCCGTCGGCGGATGTGCGCCAAATCGACGCGCTTAAGGCGAATCTGCCTTTGTTGCTCTCTGAGTTGCCTGAGCCTCGCGCTTTGGTCTCCAACATGCCGTATTACATCACCGGTCCGCTGCTCGGCGTCATCGGTTCTGCCTCATTGTGCTATTCGAAAGCTGTTTTGATGATGCAGAAAGAAGTCGGCGTTCGCGTGATGGCCCCACCCGGCTCAAGGGACCGTGGATCCATCTCGGTCTATCTTCAAGCGAAGTTCGCCATCAGCAAAGTCTGCGACGCTCCCAAAGGTGCGTTCATGCCGCCGCCTAAGGTCGATAGCATCGTCCTCGAGTTCGTCCCCGTCGCCGATCCGCCTCCTGAAGAGCTGTTTAAGTTCGCCCGTAAGTGCTTCGGCCAGCCTCGGAAGACCTTGGCGAACAACATGATATCGGGGCTTCGAGCCACTCGTGAAGAAGCATCAAACGCCATCGCCACAGTCGGCTTGAAGGAGCTGGTCCGCCCGCAAGAGCTGACTCTGGACGAGTGGATTCGGCTCAAGAGCGCCTTAAGCTAGAGCACCGGCCTGGCCATCGCCTCTCGGAACAACTTGTAGGCCTTCTGCGGCTGCTTGGTCACGATGTTGGCTGGGATCTTCGCGAACGGAGAACGCTCAACAGTAAAGACTGTAAAAGACGGACCATTCTCAAGTCCAACCGTTATCCAAATCGTCCACGTCCCCATGGCAACTAACGACTTTCCTGCTGGCGTCATGTAGTTCGTTCTCCATTTCTCCGGACCGACAACGGTCGAAGACGGGCTATACAATCCATGGTTATCGAGAAAGTACATATTAACCTTGCGCGCTCCGTTGATCTGCAAATACCGTTTCGAGAGTTTAGAAGGATCGACGAGTTGGCGCCAATCGTTTGTGTAGGGGCTAGAAAAGCTCCAAGGAACGGTCATCAAGACCTTCATCGCATCATCTGCAAGCTCAAGTTGCTTTGCAGATAGCTTAGAGAAAACGAAGCTGCCGCTGGATTTGGGCGGCAAGACCGGATAGAAGCTGTCTTCGGTTAGGTAATTCGGATTTGCCGACCCGATAGCCTGCCTTTTCTGAGCATGCGTCAGGCTTTTCCAAAAGCGCCAAAACTGGTCGATTCTGCTGTGCAACATGCTGCTTGTGCCACTCTCGAAGTCGCATGGTTCACCATCCCAATACCGATTGCCTTTACAGAGAACGGAGGTTTGGTCCAATAAGGTTCGTAGACTTGGATCCCCATATCCAGCTAGATGTCCCGTCCTTTGAACCTCAGCGAGTTCGTCGCGATACCAATAGTTGATCGGGCGCCAAGTTGTCTCATTGTCGTAAATGCGCTGGTAGCCCTTTGAGAGATATAGGGTTTGCCGAAGGGGTCTATCCAGCCTGATTTGGTCTGGATCAACTCTAACTGAATACGGCCAGAACGGCCTTCTGACGGTAACAACAGGTCCAAACCGTTCTTCGCCATAAACTGAAACGACTTTGTTGAAATCCCATAGTCCGGGCGGCATCTTGTTAACTTGCTTCAGAACCGCCTCGGTCGGTTTCTCATCGTAAAACTCAATATGTCCATCGTCGACTTGCGTCTTCCATTTGTTTCTGACCCCGCCAATGTCGGCAATGGCCGCCGACCGTTTTTCATCCCTAACATCTTGAAGCAAAGGTAAGTACCGAGTGCGGCAACTCTTTAGGACTAGATCGTGAACGCTCCACTGGCTGATTCTCAACATTGCTCGATGCCAATCGTAGGCAATAGCCATGTATTCGCAATTCTTAGGACTCTGGTCTTCTGTAATCTCGATCGGCGCTACCTTCTGCGTACCGGGCAATCCCTTTGTGCTGAATAGCAAGACCTTGCCCAGCATCAATTGGGCGTTGTTCTGTTGACTCAGCGCATCGACTATCTGTCGCATTTCAGGCTTGCTAAACGGGCTATTCGTTGTTAGAACAGCGGGCTGTATGACCTTAGGCAGCTTATCTGGTTCCTTCCATTGCCTAACCGATTTGTGGAGCAATGCGGCCATCGCCTGCTTGGTTTGCTCCTTCCACTTCTGCTCTTCCTTGGCAACTCCAGCCTGCATGTTTAGTTGATATCCGGAGTTGGTCGCCCGCCAATCGAGGTCGAGGCATTCAGCAACAAGGCGTAAGATGTCGCAAGCTGGCGTCTTTGTGCAAATGACTGTCATCAGCGGATCCTGGAAATTGCACTTCCATTCGAGCTTGATGCCTGTGTGCTTCGAAATCCGACTGAGCAAATCCTTCGTCGAGATCGATCCTTCAATCACCGTGCAGGTCTGTTGAAGCTTTTTGTTGTTTTCGAGAAACAGCGGCGGGCTCGTTAACGCCGAATAGGCTAAGACAATAGTCAAGACCATCAAAGGTTGGGACGTCTGATGGCTCTAAATGGTTCTAGCTAATCGAGCTATAATCTCCGAGTGAGATCTGAGTTGGTTGCGAAGGCACGGGAAGTCGGCTTCGACTTGGTTGGCGTTGCGCCAGTGTTGCCTTTCGCCTGCCTGGATTTCTACAAAGGCTGGCTGGAGCGCGGGTTTCACGGCGAGATGGGCTATCTGTCGCGCCAGCTATCGTTGCGATCTGATCCCCGGTCTTTGCTACCTGCAGCCCAGTCAGTGGTTGCAGTTGGACTGAACTACTATCAGCCTCGTGAAGGCCGAGAGGAATATCCGCGGATAGCCCGATATGCCCTTGGTCGAGACTATCACAAGGTGCTTCGATCGAAGCTTCATACCCTCGGACGATGGGTATCTGCTTGTTCTGGTGCAGAATATCGTGTCTGCGTCGATTCTGCGCCAATTTTCGACCGCTACTACGCGCAGCAGGCGGGCCTTGGATGGTTCGGGAAGAACACGTGTCTGATCAGCGGCGAGGTAGGAAGCTGGTTTGTCATCGGATTGCTCTTGACGTCCTTAGACCTCACTCCGGACGAACCGAACGTTGGCCACTGCGGTACATGCCGAAAGTGCATCGACGCTTGCCCAACTGGTGCAATAGTCTTCGAGGACGGCCGCTGGCAGGTTGACTCCCGCCGGTGCATAAGCTACCTAACCATCGAAGCACCTTTTTCTTCACCAGAAATCGACCGCGCAGGCTGGACATTTGGCTGCGACGTCTGCCAAGAGGTCTGTCCATTCAACCGGTTCCAGAAGGTGACTACTGAAAAGGACTTCCTGGTTCATCGCGACTGGCCTTCGCTAACGCAACTCCGGAAGATAAAGTATGAGGAATGGGATTCGCTAACCCAAGGCTCTCCGGTCAGAAGGGCTGGATTTGAAGGTTTGAAGACCAACGCTAGCTAACGATGAAACGGTTATTTCATCAAGCTTGACCTAGTAGCTCCAGGTATTGCCATCAAACCCCTCAACTCGTCGAGATAGCGTTCGTAGACTCCTCGAGGATTGGTTCTTCGGCGGATGCAAATAGCCGCTGCTTTGCCGACCACTTCACCCATCATGCCCGTGGTTCTCATCACGCGCACGGGTCCCAAGCCCTCGTGAGTCACGCTGACGTTGCGTCCGGCCATGAACAAGTTAGTGATATTCCGGCTGTAAAGCGTGCGATAGGATGCCCAGTACGGTCCTTCGTAACGATACTCGGGAGCGTCGGTAGCCTTGGAGATGAACTCCTGTCCTGCTAGTCCCTTGGAAAACTCAGGATAGGGACTGTGGATGTCAATATGCCACGAGCAGGGATAGGCCCCGTCTCTGAACTCGGTTTTCTTTCGAAAATCGTCCCCAGTCAAGATCACATCGCCCTTTAGCCTTCTGGATTCGCGCTTGCCGGCGATGAAGGCCACCCAGTTTAACCGATGGTAAGGATAGAGGCCGTCGACGTTCTTCAGGGCGTCCCAAGCTCCGTACATAGCCCTAAGGTTAAGATCTCGTATCTGCTCAATATCCTTGACCATGTCCAAGTTGAAGCCCGATTCCCAAAACCAAGCTCCAAGGTTGGAAAGCGGCGTGTTTTCCCATTGCCCGTTCCAGTTCTTCCTGCCTGGAAACGGCTTATCGGTCAGGTCGAGAGCCCAGGGACACCTAGGAAACGTTTGAACCTTCGGACTGGTGTCCATCGAGATTGACAGCAAATCCTTGTCCTTGCACTCGCACTTAACGACTTCTTCCGGCTTGGACGTATCAACCAAGTTCCAGAGATTGCTCGCACCCATCTTGCCTTCGACAGTCATATCGAAATCAGCCCCAGCGAGAGCTCCAACCGAAGCATCGCCAGTACAATCGGCGAAGAGCTTGCCTGACAGTCGAATGCGGTCGGGTTTTCGCGTGCCTTGGGCAACAACGGACACGACTCGTCCGTCTCGGACTTCAGCTCCGTTCACTCGGTAGTTCAGGTATAGCTTGATGTTCGGCTCCGCCTGCACGATGGCGAGTTTCCGATCGTCGTCATATTGAACACCGGATTTGGCGTTGCCGTCGCCAGCGCTCATGGGACGCAGGAACTCCTCGACAATATCGCCAATGTGCGGATAGGGATACTGCTTTGTGGCTCCTTCCGGCCAGACGCGGACTTCCGAGCTCGCGTTGCCTCCTAGAACCGGGCGGTCCTGAACGAGGGCGACGCTTAGGCCGTTTCGAGCCGCAGATACGGCGGCACAAATTCCAGCCATGCCGCCTCCGCAAACGACCAAGTCATACGAGCCAGCCTTTGTTGGCTTTGGCGAAATCCCAAGCGACCGGTATCTTAACGATTCAAGCCCCTTCAGATCGTTCGGCGGAACATACGAATGATCCAGAGCGAGGATCAAGGCGTCGCACCTGCCTTCAAATCCGGTCAGGTCGTGCAACGATATTTGAGCGGCCCCGGCTTCGATTTCGACCGAGCCGCCATCCTGCCAGTGCCATTTCCCTCCTTCTGTTCCGAACAGCCCAGGCGCAGCCTTTCCGCCAACAAGCACTTGAAATCGTCCCGGCGCTCCCGGAGCATTCCACGGAGCGACCCAATCGCGGGTTCTCGCCCATATCTTGTAGTTCCCGGCCTTGGGAACCTCCACCGTGGTCGTCGCGTCCTTAACTGGCACACCAAGGCCGTGGGCCAGCAGATACGGCGATCCCATGACGTCCATCGACTGCTGGTCTAGTTCCCAGCCGCCGAGGTTCTCAAACATCTCGGCTTCAATGAAGACAACGTCCGATATATGGTTCGTGCTCATGGATGCCTTAGAACAAGTTAGCAGTGCGTAAACAGTGAGAGAAGTGAACATCGAGACCTTCCCAACCAATGGTAGGATATCCCATTTGGGTAATAAACCAAAAGACCGCCGCTGGCAAGGATGCGACGGTCTTATTTGGTTTTGGATGGGTCTGGTAAGGAGGATAGGATGAAATCTAGGATCCGGCGATGGCTTGGCTTCCCGGCCGGATGACCGTTCGGCGGCCTGCCGCTCGGTAATACATGTGCTCATACTCGTGGGAACTCGGTCCCCAGCTATAATCGCCGCTCAGCGCGTTCTTCACCAATGCGCCCCACTTCTCTTTTAGCTGATAGGCCGAGTGCGCGTGCTTAAGCGCATACAAGAAGTCGCTGACCGTACGGTGCGCGAACACGAAGCCGTTCTTTCCGTCGAAAACCGTGTCGGCCAATCCGCCGGTTTTGCGCACGACGGGAATCGTGCCGTAGCGAAGAGCGATCATCTGTCCCAGGCCGCACGGCTCGAATGAGCTGGGCATCAGGAACATGTCGCATCCGCCGTAAACACGCTGGGCAAGGTCGGCGTCGAACTTCTCCATGAACCGGAAGTGGTTCGGGAACCTCTTTTGCAGCTCGCGATACTGTATGGCTAGGCCTGGATCTCCGAGGCCCTGAACCACCAGTTGCGTCGGCATGGCGAACATCTCGGCGGCTGCCTCGATCATCAGGTCCATGCCTTTCTGGTTGCTCAGCCGGCTGACCACGCCCATCAAAGGAGCGTCCTTGATCGGCTTCAGCTTTAATTCTTTATACAGCGCTTCGCGACAAGCTGACTTTCCAGAAGGCTCTGAAGCTGAGAAGTGCGCTGGCTGGGCTGGGTCGATCTCCGGATTGAAGATGACTTCGGTGTCGATGCCGTTCAGGATTCCGTTCAGGCGGCCATGCTCATCTAAGTGGCGCATCAGGCCTTCCAGGCGGCATCCGAACTCGGCGGTTTGAATCTCGCGAGCATAAGTCGGGCTGACGGTGTTCACCTGGTCGGAATAAGCGCATCCTGACTTCAGGAAGTTAACCATTCCGTAGGTCTCAAGCTTGTCATAGGTAAACAAGTCCCGCGACAGTCCCGCCCGGTCAAGAACAGCTGGACCGAACTCGCCTTGATAGGCCAGGTTGTGAATCGTAAAAACGGAAGCTACGTGCGCCCAAGTCACATCGTTCGACTCGCGCATCATCACAGGGATAAAGCCTGTGTGCCAGTCGTTGCAGTGGATGACGTCGGGAATCCAGTCCATCTGCTTCAGGGACTCTAGAATAGCCCGGCTAAAGAACAGATACTGATCGACTCCCGGAAGGTAGATCCGTTCGCTTCTGTCGGTTTCCGTGAACCACTCGTCGGTTCCGATGAGAAGAACAGGAACCTTGCCGTTCATCGTCTGCTTGACATAGGCCAGTTTGGACCAACTCGGGTTAATCTGAACATGAACGTCTTTGAGGACCGATTTGCACTTGTAGGCGGGATCCTCTTCGACCATGCGGTAGGCCGGCATGGCGATTTTGACATCATGGCCCATCGCTTTAAGCGACTGCGGAAGCGATCCCGCGACGTCGGCAAGCCCGCCTACTTTCGCATAGGGTGACACCTCGACAGATACAAACAGGATCTTCAATTTTTCCACCACACTTTTCGCCATCGTATCTATCTCCATAAGGAGCAACACGTTTTGTCAATCTTAGGACGCCCTTCCAAAGCGCCCGGTTCAAGGCTGCAAATCAGCTCATGAGTTGGATTCCACGTATGCGCGTTGCCCGAATCGGTGTAAATACCTGAGTAAAGACGACGACTAGCATGGATATTTGCCAAGATATTAGGCCTCTAACATAGTTCAAACAGGCCGATATCGCGCAAAACACTCCGTCATTGCTCATATCGATACAAAACAGCCGACCGGTTTTCTCGTTTGCTTTCCGCTATAAATATCAGAGCAAAAAACGTGCTTGTAAAACCGCACGGTTAGTATACATAGTGAAGCCCGCCATAGGTCTATAGGCTAGTTGGCACCACGATTGATCCTAAGCCGCTTAGCGAGATACCGCCTACATCGCAACGAAAGATGCCTATTGAACGGGTTTTATGGATGATGCTTGCACATAAGTTCGCTCGGAAATGCCGGTGTCGTATTGGTTCTCTCTGTTGTAACCAACTGGATTAAGAAAGCAACTTCGAGCGGCGACACCTGCGACGGCGCATTGACTCGTCTCAGGCACGAAAAACCGGAAACAGTTCTTAGCCATATAGTCGCCGTACCAAGAATCATAATCGGTATACTCCTTGCCGCCAAGAAAGAGCGGCCACTGCTTGTCAATTGTGATCGGCCTAAAAGCAGGTTGCCTGCCGAACCAGTACGTTTCGCGGATATCGAATAAGTCTAACGCTGATGAACCGTCGGTGAAGTAGGTGTTAAAGGTTGGGTCAAAGAATGCAGTCCTGTCGCTGTCCTTTATATACGCAAGCACGCCAACATGCCTGTCTCCGTCAAACTCGAACGGCAAGCACGATACCCGAACCGCGGGCACGCCAACAGCAAGCAAGGCCTCGCTAAGGCAGGCGGCATAGCAAGAGCAATAGACGGAGCCTTTCTGTTTCACCGCCATTATTGATTCGAAGCTCATCGATTCGGGAGCAACTATCTCTTTGGTACAGAGGAGCGCGCGATGCACATGCTCCATCAAAGCAACAATGCGCTCCAGATCATTGGCACCGACATAGATGCCAAGGAGACCGAACTGGTCGGCTAACTTCAGCAACGGTTGATCGTCCGCTCTCTGGCAGATGACAGCAAATTCTCCCGACGGATACCTTGGGTAGTCGCGCAAATGGTTAATATATGGGATCATCTTTTGGTTAGGCTCAAGTATATACATTCCTTGGCCGTTGTTAGATATGCTTGGTAGCATGACGCGACGCGAAGTTATCGGATCAGTTCTGAACCACGAAAAGCCGCCCTATGTTCCATGGTCCTTCGGTTTCACTTATGAAGCCTGGCAGAAGCTGGACGAATACTATCGCGCCGAAGATTTGGATGAGTTTCTATACAACCATATCTTGAGCTTGGGAAACTCAATCGGCTTTTTTGAAGAAGTTGGGAATAGCCGGATGCGCGACGTTTTTGGCGTTGTCTGGGACCGCAGCGAAGATAAGGACATCGGCATCGTCGAAGGATGCGTCTTGCCCGAGCCAACTCTGAAGAACCTCAAGCTCCCAAATCCGCTGGACCAGCGCTTCTTTCAAGACATTCCTTTGAAGATCGATAAGTATGGAGATCGGTTTCGCGTGTTCAGCATTGGCTTTTCGCTTTTCGAGCGCGCCTGGACCCTGCGGGGCATGGAAAACCTGCTGATGGACTTTCATGAAGAGCCTGCCTTTGTCCACGACTTGCTTACGGCCATTTGTGATTACAATATCGCTCAGGTTAACGAAGCCTTGAGATACGACATCGACGCGGTCTATTTCGGCGACGACTGGGGCCAGCAACACGGACTCATTATGGGACCGGAACGCTGGCGCGAGGTCATTCTGCCGCACCTAAAGCGCATGTACGGCACGGTCAAGGCGGCAGGGAAGAAAGTGTTTATTCATTCGTGCGGCGACGTCGACGAGCTATTCGACGACCTCATCGGGGCTGGCCTCGATTGCTTTAATCCTTTCCAGCCGGAGGTAATGGATGTCTTCGGTCTGATGGATGCGTATCGAGGAAGACTCACTTTCCATGGAGGACTGTCAACCCAGAGAACGCTTCCCTATGGCACGGTTCCGGAGGTACGAGAAGCAGCCGAGAATCTGATAGAGCGCGGACGATTGGGCAACTATATATTGTCGCCGGCCCATGCCGTTGAAGGCGATGTGCCGATTGAGAACATGGCTGCCATTATTGAGGTTGCTAAGGCTCAGGTTGACTAGCCTCGTTCTCAAACAGAGCAGATACCAGCTTGTGCATATGTTGGAGCGTAGAGAAATCGTTGAACGTTATTGCGTATCTGCATATGCTCCCCTGAGCATCGCGAACCGGCGATACGTTAACCATATACTTGCGTATTTGCCCAAGATAGTCCTGGGCAACAACCACCTGCATATCCATTAGCTTTGTTGAAAGGACGCTCGTATTTATCCAATCTTGACTTAGCTGAAGCGGCGTTCGATCAGGCTGAGTTGTCGAGTTAAAGTCGTAGAAGTCCTGCCAGCCATCTCGGTCTGCCGCGATTATCCTCAACCCCTCGACATTGATGCTTAATACTCGGCCTTCGGTATCGATGGTCATCAATCCAATCGAAGCATTCTTCACTGCTACCATCAACGAGTCGAAGCGATCGGACAGGATTTGGTACTCCTGTTCTAGTTTGTCCAACTGGTCGTGGTAAGACCCTATGTCAAAGCATGCGCACAGGAACTCTTTTACCGAACCGTCTTCATTAATCGAGAAAGGCGTCGATATGGTGTTGAATGAAACGAACTTTCCTTCTAATGTCTTGACCCGAAGCGGCATGCTCTGAATGTCGCCTTTGCGCATATGGGAGATCTGCGAAATCCTCGCCATCGCCTCGTCCCGGTCGTCGGGATGGATAAGGTCGAATACAGACCACCCGAGTGATTTCAATTGATCTGGAGTAAACCCCAGGACATGGTGCGCAAAGTGGTTCACATACGTTATCGCGCCTAACTGGAAGTCCCAAATGAAATACATGTTGGGAGCTTGATCCAAGACTGATTTGAAGTAGCCTCTCTCCTCAAAAAGCTCAGTTTGCAGCTTAATGTGGCTAGTCACATCGATGGCTGTGACGACAGTGACATTGTTCTTAGACGCATGGGCGTTCGAGACAAGCGCAAAAACATCGAAGGATAGGGCGCCGATCTTCGCACGAGCGCTATACCTCCCTGTCTCTCGCAGTTCCCTTAGGCCTGCAGGCCCGATCGTTTGTTGAATGAACCGATTCCATTGCTCGTCCGAAGGCGGCTTCCCAGAGGTTCCAACATATTTGGTTACGCTGCCTGAGCCTTGGCGAAACTTACCGTCATGATCGATAACGAACGTCACAAACGGCGCGCCAAGTTCGGACCACTGGCGCGAACTTGCCTTGTGCGAAACGGTATCACCGGATTCGCTCCACTGCTCGGAAGGGGCGATTCTCAGAGTCGCATATAAGGCGATTGCCTCTGACCTCGTCCGCACCGATAGCTTCATCTTGATACGATACCAATACGTTGTGATGGTGCTCGTCGATACCTTCAACTCCTCTGCAACCTGCCAGTCCTTCCTGCCGGAAGCAGCCAAGCGCAGAACCTCGACTTCTCGGTCGGTTAATACATCATTAATGCTAGCCATGAATCAGGGGTACCTTGTAAGAAGTCAGTATATCACTCGATGACCGCCTCAATAGTGAGCAAATATTGAATCTGGGCACTTTTTATCATGGACCAAAAGCAGTGTCATAAATATTACTAACTTCGCATCTGTCATGGTATTTGCGTCACGCGTTATATCAACTAGGCACGCAAATCTTTGGATTCCCTTAAATTGCTAGGCAAAGCGGTTTAACAATACGACCCTATGAGAGCTTAATTCTGATTAGTCTCAGCCAACTCGTGGCGGCGGCCCTTCTTGCTTGATAGCCTATGCTTGAGCCAAGGCGGAGTGACCACTGTCGTTAACAGAAGGGCGATAACTGAAGCGCTATAAAGCCGACTGTCGATGAGGTGCGCTTGTAGACCGATGCTGGCAAATATGAGCCCAACTTCGCCGCGCGGCAACATGCCAATCCCAACTAGCAAGGGATCGACCCCCTTGCTGGTGGCGGCAAATCCGGCTAGGACCTTTGTTGGCACGGCAATGGCGAACAGTCCCGCTGCTAGGCCAACCATGGTCCAGTCGGTGAACAACGATAGCTGGATCTTCATGCCGACCATCACGAAGAACACCGGAACAAACACGTCCGCCGCCGGCTTTATTCGGTCAAGCATCGGCACCTTTTCTTCGGTAGACGAAAGAATGAGACCCGCGCCGAAAGCGCCAACGATCGTTGCGAGCCCAATGGCTGGCAACGCGCCAAAGCCTGCAAAAGCCAGGCAAACAATGAACGCTACGGCGGTGATGTTGCCAGTGCTTCTCATTCTGCGGACGATTCCCATCAGATGGGGAGCCAGCAGACGGCCGATGACAACGGAACCGACCAGGAAAGCTATGGCCACGAAGACCTTGACGATCGGGTTGCCGCTGTTCTCTTCTGGCTTTTCATATCCCAAGAGAACCGACAGAACCAGCAAACCCAGCACATCGTCGATTACGGCTGCGCCGATTACGACTTGAGCGGCCTTCTCCTTTAGAACCTTCAGGTCACGGAACACTCTCGCCGTAATACCAACGCTGGTAGCCGTAAACACGCCGCCGACGAAGATGCTCTGAGCAAGCGAATATCCAAGCTGCATCATGAGCAACGTGCCCGCAACCATAGGCAAGATGACGCCGACAACCGCAACCATTGTCGCTCGAACGCCAACGCGCATGAGCATGGAGATCTCACTGTCTAGACCCACTTCGAAAAGCAGGAGCATGACGCCGAGTTCAGCAATAAAGCCGATTTCCCCGGCTTGAGAAGCGTTTTGAACCCACGGCATTGCGCCGATTACTGCGCCGACAAGAATCTCACCAAGGACCGCGGGCTGCTTGAATCTTTCGCACACCTCCGAGGCAACCTTGGCGGCAACAAGAATGATGGCGAATAGAAAGATCGAGTTCAGGTAAGAGCCGTGGCCTTCCATGGTTACTTGAAGTAGGTCTCCTTGTCCATCTCGCGAATCTCAACGCTCGCACCGGCAGCGTGCTTATCTGCCTCTTCCTTGACAATAGCATGCAGCGCTTGGCCCATCTCGCGACGAAGTTCGACGGGGCGGCCAGAAAGGATGCTGGCTGTGACGTGGATGAAGCTATCAGGTGCGCCTTCGCCCATCTTGTGCGACAGGATATCGACTTGATAACCTTTGATCGCAGCAGGACTCACGGTATTGAACTCGGCCAGCCTGGCCACCAATTTCTCGAGCAAACCTTGGCCGTCAACTTTACCCATCAGGTTTTGAGATGCGCGGAGTTCGATATGCGGCATTCTTAAAGGCTACCTTACCTGCTATAAGTGCGGTGTTTTGGATAGACATGGAGTGGAATACACAGCACTGATTGAATTACCTGGAGGGGTAAGTGCAATGAAAAATCGTTGGGTTGGTTTACTGCTGGGGTCCGCAATGGCGACTGTTGGATACTGCGGACCTACAGGTTTGAATTTTATGCCGATTACGGACATTCTGGGGCACCGACAAGCCTATGTGGAGTTCAGCTCCGCTTGCAGCGAGCACCAGATTGATCCGGTGGTATATCACTGCGGAGCGGTCCAGATGGGCCTATTCGACCGTGTTGAGTTTGGCATTGATTTCGGATTTGAACCTCAGGAAGCTGAAGTCTGGAATGCGAAAGTAAAGCTCTTTGATTCGAAAGACGGCAAGTTCGCACTGAGCGCAGGGCTTTGGAACTGCGAGGAAGACTATGTCGAGCCATACGCGGTTGCCAGTTATAAGGTAGGTCCTGGACGTATGCACTTCGGTGCAACGCATGACGAAGCGACACGCTTGCTAGCCGGCTTCGATGTGCCGATCGGCAAGTCGTTCTATGCTATGGGCGACTACATGAGCGGCAACAGAGAGCTGTTATGCGCGGGAGTTGGCTGCAACTTTGAGAAGATTCCTGGTCTGACTGCGATTGTTGGCCTAACAATCCCAGTCAACAAGTCGCAAGGATATGAAGGCCGCCTAGTCATCGGCTATACGGTCAAGTTCTAGCTCTTTCCTTTCATCTTCATATTCGGGTACGGTTGGTTTCAACGGCCTTGTGAACGGCAAGGACCGAGGAGCGACCCATGCGACACTTTATGAAACTAACCGTTATCCCTGCCGTAATGCTTGGCCTTGCAGCATGCGGGCAATCGGGAGCAACTTCCCCTGCGGGCACCAATATTGTTGCAGCACCTGAGCAAGGTTCAGCTGCAGAAGTCAATGTTGCCGTTCAGGGCGGATCTGATTGGCCTCAGTTCCGCGGCCCCAAGGGAACCGGCATTTCACCTGAGACTGGCATCAACAAGAATTGGACGGCCAAACCGCCGAAGCTTCTGTGGACGGCAACTCTAGGCGATCAGGGCTATGCAGGCCCGTCTTGCGCCGACGGCATGGTTTTCATCGTCGACCACGAGGGCAATCAAGATATCGTTCGTGCGATCAGCCTTGCCACGGGCAAAGATAAGTGGACTTACCGTTATGAGAGCCCGGCAGGCAACAACTACGGCTTCACACGGGCAACCCCGGCTTACAGCGAAGGCAAGCTATACACGATCAGCCAGCTTGGTTTGGTCAACTGCCTCGACGCGAAGACAGGCAAACCGATTTGGAACCGCAACGTCCAGGCCGATTTTGGCGGACAGAAGCCAGGATGGGACTACGCAGGATCGCCATTGGTCGACGGCAATAAAGTCATTGTCACTCCCGGAGGCCAGAACGCAGGCATGGTAGCCCTGGACAAGAACACAGGCAAGACGATTTGGCAAGGCGGATCGAACGCCGTCCCCAGTTATTCGACACCGAACGCAGCGACCATCAACGGCACGAAGCAGTATGTGGTGACATACGCAAAAGGCATCATGGGCGTCGACGCCTCAAATGGCAAATTGCTATGGTACGCCAAGTGGGAAACGAGCTACGACGTGAACGCGGCCGACCCCATCGTGATTGGCAACTCGGTCTTTATAACAAGCGGCTATGGACACGGATGCGGAGTGTTCGACATCAACGGTTCGAGTGCGACGAAGCGATGGGAAAACAAGGCTATTCAAGGCCAGTTTGCCAGTTCTGTTTATTCGGGAGGCTACATCTATGGCACAGGCGATCCTGGTCTGCTGACTTGCCTCAATCCGAAGGACGGCAGTGTTGTATGGAGCCAAAAGGGATTCGAGAAGAGCGGCGCTATTGGAGTTGACGGAGTGATCATAACACTGGACGGCGGCGGCAACATAGTGATGTGCGAGATGAGCCCTGCAGGCTACAAAGAGTTGGGACGACTCAAAGCGCCTCTCGGCGGACAGAGCTGGACCGCGCCGATCGTAGCGCAAGGCAAGCTGATTATCCGAAACAAGAACAGCATCGCCTGCATCGACATTCGATAGTTGTTCCTTGGCGATTTTGGAAGGCGAGTATAAACACGATATCCCTCAGCCCGCCTAGCGAAGCGATCGGGTTGAGGGTTCAAACACAATAAAGCCTCCAGCCGATAGACAGCCGGAGGCATAGCCAAGAACGAGATTAATCGTCCAGAAGGTCGATATCGCCGTGCGCTCTTTCACCGGCATCATGGTGCCTCAGCTTCGCGATCGCGTTCGACAAGTCGTCGAAGATCGTGTAGGAGCACGGGATGACCAGCAAAGTCAGCAAGGTCGACAGCATCATTCCGCCAAGGATCGTGATGCCGATCGTCGAACGGAACTCAGATCCGCGTCCAATCGCCAAGGCAACCGGAAGCATGCTGAGAATCAGCGCAAGCGTCGTCATCAAGATCGGGCGAAGTCGCGTTGGACCGGCCTCAAGCAGAGCTTCGTGCCGCTTGTAGCCTCTGGACCGCAACGTGTTCGTGTAGTCCACAACCAGAATCGCATTCTTCCCAACGAGACCGACCAATGTGATCAGGCCGATGAAGCCGACGATGTTCAGCGGCTGGTCGGTGATAACCAGAGCAAGTATCGCGCCGACCATGGCCTGCGGCTGGGCAAGCTGAATGATGAACGGATACAGGATGTTATCATAGAGCGACGCGAGCAGCATGTAGACCAGGAACAAGCCGATGATAAGCGCGCCGAACAGTCCGCCAGCTTCTCGGGCTTGCAAGTCTGCTTGTCCGAGAGGCTTGTAGGAGATGCCCTTTTGCTCAAGCCCGGCTTTGTCTTTATCGAGCATCGCGTTAATCTGACTCTGAATGGTTCCAGCCGCGTAGCCCGGTAACAGGTCCGCAGTCAGCACGACTTCCTCGGTTCGATTTCGACGGTCGATTTTGTCGATGCTGAATCCAGGTTCGAGCTTGGCTACTTCGCTCAGGAATATCGGATTTCCTTGTTTGAAGGTAACCGGCACCTGGCTAAGAACTGCCGGATTGTCACGATCCTCGCGATCCATCATCACGCGGATGTCGTACTCCTTACCAGATACCCGGAACTTAGTCTCATCGTTGCCTTCATAGAGGATGCGCAAGGCATTCGCAACTTGGGCGGTTGTGACACCGAGGTCAGCCATCTTCACGCGGTCGGGAATTGCTCTCATTTCCGGCTTTCCGGGCTTCGAGCTGATGTCCGGGTTAATGAGACCCTTGATCAGACCGGCCTTCAGCTTCTTCTTCATATCCGACACATATTCAAGCAGAACTTGCCGGTTATCCGAAGAGAACGAAATCTGAATCGGCGCGCCGATACCCATCGAGCTTCTCGTAGAAACAGTGATTTCGGCTCCAGGAACACGGCCAATGCTCTCAAGCATCTGTGCCGCAATGTCGGTGTCCGATCTCGATCTAAGCTTCTCCTCATGCTTCTTCCAAAACATGATTCGGTCGACCATGGCCGCTTTGTCGTTCAGCGAGACCAGAAGGCCGCCATAGTTGGAGCCTTGGTTTCCGCTTGAGAACACGCCAGCAGCCTGCGAACCAACCGTCGAAGTGACGTACTTGGTATCCGGATGCTTCGACACGATCTTCTCGACTCTTTCAACCACTCGCTGCGTAGCTGCCAGACTCGTGCCGGGTGGCAACTGGACCTTGATCTCAACTGCGCCGGTATCGCTTGCCGGGAAGAACTGGAACTTAAAGACCGACTCGTTCTTGTAGCCGTACCGGTATCCGTATCCTGCCAAACAGGCCATTGGGAACACGATTCCGAAGAACAAGGCAGCCATGACATACTTAAAGCTCCATTTGCCTTTGATGCCGTTGACGATGGTTGCCACCAAGCCAAAGAAGAGGCTGATGATGAGCAGCGGCACGCCCATTCCAATCGCGCCTTCAGGATGCCCAGCCGGAGCAAAGCTGCCAGCGATCATCATGAAAATCGATATGAGAATAACGAATCCAAGGCAGAAGATGAACCATCGGTGGTTCAGCGACCAATCCAGAATCCGCCGATAGAAGTTGACCAGCGCTCCGAAAGCGTGCTCAAATCCAACGGCAAACCTGCCTGTCGGGTGCTCAAGGTCTTCACCCGCTCGATACCATCTCGACGCCAGGAGCGGGGTGAGGGTAAACGAGATGAACAGAGAAATGACAACGGCAATAGCGTAGCTGATGCCCATCGGATAGAAGAACTGCCCGATGATGCCGCCAGTGAACGCCAGCGGCAAGAAGACCACGACGTCGGCCATGGTGATGGCTAATGCCGCTAGACCGATCTCCGCTCGTCCATTGAGCGCTGCCTCCTTCGGGTGCTCGCCCATTCGTAAGTGCCGGTATATGTTCTCGATAACAACGATGGCGTCGTCGACAAGAACACCAACAGCCAGCGACATCGCCAACATCGTCATCGTATTGATCGTGAATCCGAACAGCTTCATGCCGATGAAGGTTGTGAAGATGGATGTCGGAATGGCGAGCGCCACGATGAGCGTTCCGCGCATGTTGTGCAGGAAGATGAAGACAATGGCGGCGACTAGGAAGATACCAAGTCCCAACGCCATGTAAAGGTCGCTTAATGACTCTTTAATGCGCTTGGCGCTGTTGTCCGTAATGACGAACTCAAGCTTTTCCTTCGCGAAGTCATTGGTCACCTTGGCAATGGTTTCCAGAGTGCTCGCTTCGATCTCTATAGCGTTTCCGTCTCGGGCCTTCTGAATAACCATGAGCACCGAGTCGGTGCCGTTGAGCCGACTATAGTTTCTTCGCTCGACCTCCGAGTCAACGACGCTTGCCACATCGCCAAGTCGAACCATCTTGCCTTTCGCCATCGGATTGTTTGGATCCGATACCGTCAGCAGCATGTTCCGGATCTCGTCGACGGTTTTATACTCGCCGAGAACGCGAACGCTGTACTCTGAATCTCCGCTGACAACGCGGCCGCTCGGAACGTTGAGCGTGGCGTAGGCGACAGCTCTCTGCACGTCGTCAATACCAAGGCCGTAGGCCAACAGGCTATCTTTTTTGACTCGAACCTGGATCTCGCGCACTTCGCCGCCGGATACGCCGACAGAAGATACGCCGCGGATTCGGGCAAACCGATCCTTGAGTTTGTCGTCCGCCAAGTCGCGCAAATCACGGTTGTTCAGCGTGCCGCTCTTCAAAACGAGATAAAGAATCGGCATACTGGCCGTGTCGAACTTGTTAATCGTCGGCTTCTCGACCGCTGTCGGCAGGTTCCTTGTGATGGAGTCGACCTTGGCCCGAACTTCGTTCAAGGCAACGTCGACGTTTGTACCGAGTTCGAACTGTATCGTGACGACAGACGAGCCCTCCAGCGAGTTGCTCGTGACTTCGCGAATGCCGTTTACACCGGAAACGGCTTCTTCGATCTTACGGGTAACCAGGGTGTTGACCTCTTCGGGTCCCGCTCCTGGATACACGGTGATGACTTGAACAACGCCAAAATTGACTTCAGGGTTGTCTTCGACCCTCATGCTTCGGAACGACATCAAGCCAATGGCTATCGCGCCGATCACGAGCATAAAGATGAATATTGGGCGGCTTAACGCCACTTTGGTTAAGTTCATTGTGCCGAGTCCCCGCTCGAAGAGCTTTCGGATTCATCCTTAGCGATTCTGATCGTAGAGCCGTCTGAAAGCGAGTCTTGGCCGGATACGACAAGCTGATCGCCGACGCTGATGCCGTCGACTTGGACTGAACCGTCCTTGCTGAGACCTTCAACAACCTTGACCATCTTGACCTTTTCGCCGTTCACGATGAACACAAACGACTCTTTGCCGCGCTGAACGATGGCGTTCTTTGGAATAACCTTCACTCCAGAAAGCGTTTTCAAAATCACGGAGCCGCGCGCAAACATTCCTGGCTGTAGCCCTTCGGTGTTGCCGATGATCTGGATGCGCACTTTGAACAGCCGTCCGACTTTGTCGCCTTGCGGGCTGATGGCCGAGATTGTTCCAGACAGCTTCTTGCCGCTGAAGGCGTCGATTGTGACATCGACAGGATTGCCGACTTTGATCTTAGCCAGTGCCGTCTCCGACACCTCGCCTTCAAAATACGCACCGTCAACGCCGATGATATGGGCTATCGGCGAACCGGCTCCGACGAAGGCGCCGACTTGCGCGGGCTTGCCGCTGATCTTTCCTGAGAACGGGCTACGAATCTCGGCGTCCGAGATGGCCTGCTTAGCCAATGCCAACTGAGCCTGGGCTGCTTCGACGTTTGCCTTGGCGGCCTGCACCTGCTGGTCGAGGAGCACGTCGAGTTTCTTCTGCGCTTGAGCCGACCGAACGCCTTCTTCAGCTTGTCGAACGGACTCGCGGGCAGACTCCAAGTCCTCCGGTCTCGCATAGTTCTGGATGACCTTCTGGGCCTGCAGCGCGTTCTCATACTGCGACAAAGCAGCCTGATACTGGTTCTCGACGGCATCGAGCTGCGATTTGCTGATAGCGCCGTCCTGGAACAGCTTGCGCATACGTTCCATGTTCGACTTCACGGTCTCAAGGTTCGACTTCGCCGCATTTACGTTGTTCTGAGCTTGAACGCGGTCTTCGTCGCGCGCTCCGTTGAGAGCCTTCTTAAGCTGAGCTCTCGCAGACCTTAGTTGGGCTTGAGCCGAAGAGAGCGCTGCGCTAGACCTGGATGGTCCGACGATAGCGTTCGATGCCGCTTGTCTGAGCTGAGCCTGAGCGGCGCGAACCGCGGCTTGCGCTTGGCGAGTTTGAAGCTGATAGTTGATGGTGTCTTGCTTCGCGATGACTTCGCCTACGGCAACTGGATCGCCATCCTTCTTGAATACGGCCACGATCTTGCCAGGGACCTTGGCCCCCACGATGACATCGTCTGAAGTTGTCAGATCGCCCGTTATCTCAAGCGAATCGACGATCGAGTCTGTTGATACAGGCTGAACACGAACCGGTATGATCGGATCCTGCTGGATCTTCTCGGTTCTTGCGCCTTGTTTTTGCGCTTCACGGTTTACGCATCCGGTAACACCGAATGCCAAAACCAGCGCGATTGTTATGAGTTTCCAATTCGTCACAGTGTGCGTCCCCTTTGCCTTACGGATTGGTTGGGTTGTCGTTGCCGATGGCGCGCTGAAGCGCAGCATAGGCGGAAAGATAGTCGTAGGTGGCGGCAACGAGTCCGGCTTTCGCTCTTGAGTCTTCGGTTTGCGCGTCAATAACCTCAAGCGCGATGCCCTCGCCGGCTTCTTGCCTCACTTTAGCTAATCGGTAATTCTCAGAAGCGAACTCAACCTGCTTCTTGGCCACCTCGATTCGAGCCAGGGCGTTCGTCAGGTTGGTCATCGCCTGCGTCACTTCGAGCGACACACCCAGTCTCAATTGCTCAAGCTGGGTCTTGGCGATCTCCTCGTCTTGCCTGGCGGCCTTCACACGAGCTCGAGTGACCCCAGAATCGAAGATTGGCACCGATAAAGCAATAACGCCTACGGAAGACTCTTTGCGGCCTCCAAAACCAACGTCCAGCGTCTGAGTGTGAACGCCTTGGATCGCTAGAGACGGCTGCATGCCTCTTTCTTCTGCTTCGCGAACGTACTTGAGCGCGCCAACCTGGTTCAGAACGGCCCTAACTTCCGGCCTTCCCTTGATGGCTTCGGCAATGAGGCTTTCCTTAACCAAACCAGCTTTAGGCGAAGCATCCACCGATGCGAGTTCGAACTCCGTGTCGACGGCTCGTCCGAGGGCATTGTTGAATGCACTCTTAGCTAAGTTCAAAGCGTTCTTCGAAGAAATGACGTCCGATTCGGCCTGAGCCACAAGCGTCTTGTACCGAAGCACATCGACCTTGGCAATCGATCCGACATTGAGCATCTTCTCAGCATTGCTCAACCTTCCGTTCGCTCCGACAAGAGCTTCCTCGTATACCTTGACCATTTCCTGGGATTGAAGCACGCGGAAGAAGTTCTGTCGAACCGACAGCTTGATGTCGTTAACTTGGGCGTTATATGTGTCTTTCGTCGCGTTAAGGCTAAGCCTGGCAGCCTTGACTCCGCGGTTGATGTTGCCCATGATGTCAACCGGGAACGACAGCGTGAACTTGACAGCTCGGGTCTCTTGGGGTGACATGACAATCGGGCCGCTGCCAAAGTTAACTGAGCTACCTTTATCAAGTTCGGTTAAGGTGCCGTCCGCGGTCAATTTCGGACCCATCGTTCCTCGCGCTTCGTTAACTTTCTGGCGCATCTTTTCGATGTTAGCTGAGGCTGTCCTAACGGAGAAACCGTTCTTGATGGCGATATCGATCGCTTCATCGAGCGTTAGCGGGGCCTCCCCAGCAAAGAGCATGCACGCTCCAGCTATTAATTGAATCATTTAGATTCCTCCTGATGTTTCTTTTCTGCGTTTTGGATGGTCTCTTGAATTCCGTCGAGCATAGACTGTAGGGACTCGATCTTGCAGATCATGAGACCGTCATATATTGGGTGCTTTAGCACGAGCAACTTGTCTCCCGGCTGATATCCAAGTTCGGCACGCGCGTCGGCCGGGATGACGATTTGCCCGCGCTCACCAATCGTTACCGATCCATAAAAAGAATCGTCACAGTTCATATAAACTCCTCGGGCACATGTAAATCATACGCTTCATACGTGTATGACACAAAAGAGATTTCATTCGCAACGTACAGGTTCACAAATGTCAACAATAAGGCAATTTGGCCTAAACGGGGGCGAATACCTGGAACTTCTGACAGGGTAACTTATGTCGATGAAGCCTTGCTTGACTGCCATTGCGATATTGACAGCTTCGGTTAGCCTCGCTCAAGCCGATGGGCCTATCCAAACGCGGAACGGCCGCTCGTTCAGCCTGTTGTTCTTACGCTTCGCTCCTTCGGCGCAGGTGCTGGAAACCAACCAGAACGAGTTCTCCGCCGGATGGCTGTGCGCCAACGACTACCGTTCCTATTTCGGCGTGCTTGAAGATCAAGAGACTTCCAGATTTGAGCTTTCCTACCGCAAAGGCCTTAAAGATGGGTGGGAAATGCAAGTTGAAGTGCCCTACCTGATCCGAAGCGGCGGATTCTTGGACCCGATCATCGACTGGTGGCACAAATCGATTCTCGGTCTAGAACCACCCGGCAGGTCATCAGTGCCATTCGGCCATTGCCTCGTGTCGCTTCCCGGATATACCTTCCACTCGGCGAACGGCCTGGGCGATACGACTGTTCGTTTAGCGAAGAAGCTTGGTCCCAATGCTGTCGGCGCAGTCGGTATCAAAGCTCCAACCGGAAACGACGGCGGCTTGCTCGGCAGCGGCGCGTTCGATATCGGCGCTTCGGTTACCGGCAACTATGCTATAGGCATGCGATTGAAGGCTTATGCGCAGCTGGCGTATGTCGTTCAAGGTAAAGCTACGGCTGTGCCCGGAACTCGATCCAACATCCTTCAAGAATCTCTCGCTCTCGAATGGAACCGGAACTCAAGGGATTCCTGGATTCTGCAATGGCAAGGCGAGGATTCGGCGATCCGAACGGGCAACCCGGTCTCAGATAGCCAGCATCGGATCCTGAGCCTCGGATATCGGCGCAAACTAACTCCAAACCGATGGATTGAGCTCCATTTCAGCGAGGACGGCGATTTCTTGGACTATAACGTTCCGGCCATCGCGAATGTAGGCCCCGACTTCACAATCGGAGCCCGATACATCGTCCGTTGGTAATCGAGCCAAGTTCAAAACTCAACGGTTATATGGGGGTGCCACTGGTCGTCAGACCAGTAATGATCCTTCTTGAGCACGGAACTCGCGATCCGTGGCACACAGTCCTATATTTTCGATATTGTCTCCGTCAAAGTATTACAAAGGAGACGCGCTCGTGGGAGAAGTCGAACGTCATGCGCATTTGACGGATGATCTGCTGTCCAATCGATCCGACCAAGTATTCGTTCATTAGGGCTCCGTTTTTGGCTAGAGAAAAGCCAGCCCGGACCTTTTCGACGCGCTGGCCGCCCAGCTCGAACCACGCCAGCGAACCCATGCGACCGTCTGAGTAGCCTCCATATCCACCGAACTTAGTTGGCGTTGTCTCTCGCCCCTCAAGCAGCTTCATCTTTTCGACAGCAGGCGCGTTGAAGGTGGCTCCCGCGTTGCTTCCCGTATCAATGCCGAACCAGCCCTGTCCACCTTCGAACTTGGATTCCACCGAAGGCAAGCCGCCGTCGATGAGCATCTTCGTCCATTTGCCTGAGCCGAGCTTAAAGGTCCCCGGATCGTAAATATTAACCTCGTCGACAGTGCTGTTGATGTCGACCACGGAACGATAAAAGAAGTCGTGGCCAACAATCCCGGCGATGCTCGTGTTCAGAGCTTTGCCGATGGCCGACAAGTCAAGCTCAAGGAAAGTTCTGCCGCCCATCGTTACAGGCCCAAGCTCGAACTTCTCCACATTGCGAAACTGCGACTTCCCCACTCCTCCGATGCCGCCGACAACCGTTTCTCCGATGGCCTCCAGCTTCAAGGAATCGGCAGCGGCCTTATCGATGACCATGACCTCAGCGCCGCTATCAAGGAAGAACCATCCGACATCTTTGCCGTTGACCAGCGGATGAACTAGAATGTGCCCTGATGAGAGCCTCTTCACCTCAACCTTGGTCGGTTTCGATTTGTCGAACTGAGAGTCGCCAGAAGGATTCGCCGGCCTTGAATAGTCCATTGCAGAGTAGCCGCTTGCGTCCTGTCCAGCAAAGTCTAAGCTCCCCTTGACGCCTCCTTCTTCCGTCTGGACGCTCGATGCCAGCTTCAAGCCTTTGAAGTCTTTCCAGCCGGAAAAGGTCGTGACGGTTTGGCCGGCAGGCGATTTGCTCAAAACCTTAACGGGCAAGTAACTCGATTTGTTTATGACCAACCTCACTTCCTTGCCCGTATCCTTAAGGCGGACCTTCATGAGGTAGCCGTCTGGCTCAGTTTGCTCAGGCGCTAAAGCGACCTCGACACCTGAGTTCGGCTTCAACCATTGATGGCTCAACACTAAATAGAAGAGCCGTCCGTCGTCCCTTGAGTCGAAGCATAGGGTTCGGCAGAAACCGCACCGTGCTGTTCCCCAATAGTCCTTGCCGTCAAAGCCGCTGGAGCGCCCTAAACTCGACTCCGTCCGCAACATCCATTTGCCCGTGCCGTCGAACTGGAACACTGCCTTTCCCGGCAAACCGCTCTCCTTCGATTGGCCAATCAGGCGCACTTGGTAGCGGCTGGTCTCAGCTTGAATGTTGACGGCCTTCTTGACGTTGGCTAGGATCAGATTGAGCTCAGGATCTTTTGGTCCCTGCAATAGGCAGATGAATGGAAGGACAATACCGATGGCTTGCATGAAAATAGGATACTGATCCGATTGGGTTTTGGTTTCAAATGATGCGGGAAGAGGACATCTGGCCGATCCCCAATAAGAACGCTCCTCTCCCATAGCATGGGAGAGGAGCACAAGGACCTTGATGAATCCTCTAGAACGTAACTGATAGCCTACTTCTTCAGAGGCTTTCCAAGCTCATCGTATTTATTGAACTCGAAAATGTATTTCCACCAGTTGAGCTGGCGGCCGTCCTTGTCGGTGCCGGCGGCCTTCGGCAGGTGAGAGAACCACCACTTCATATAGTTGCGGTGATAGTCCGGTCCACCCCATGTTTCGCAACTAACTGGTTTGGTTGCCCCGGTCAGTTTAGGATAGTTCAGATATTCGTCGGCCGAGCTCTGGACAACGCGCTTGTTCGTATAGTCGTAGTCGCTCTCGGCATTCGGCGGCCAGTGGCACGTTCCGACAGCGGCGACCCCGCCTGACTGAGTGAAGTTGGCGGCGAATTTGGCCCACGGCGTGTCGAGCACCTCGGCCTTCCAACCGCCGTAAACCCGGCCCATCGTGCTTTCGGTGCGATGGCAAAGATCGTGGATCATCTCGGCAACGCCGCGCTCATAGTTGAAGCCCATAATGGCAAACGGCCGTTTCGTTGGCACCTTTGGATAAGTGTCTCCGTTGATATAGAACGCACCAGGACCGGCCATGGCCGACTCCCAGAACCCGAAGTAGGGAGCTCCGAACATCCAAAGCTCGTCGATTTTGCCCTTGTTGATCAGTTCGTTAACACCGAAATCGCGACATACCTTTTCATAGTCGGTGCCGTCCGGATCGTGGAATCCTTTCTTGCTTCGCCAAGCTGTGACGTAACTGTCCTGAGTATAAGCAAAACCGTCGGTCTTAGTTGGAAAGACGTTCAGATCGCGCCATTCGTAAATCTTGTAGCGGACCAGCTTGCCGCTCGAATCTTCAATGTCCTTGATGTAACCTTCCGCCAGCTTTCGCGGATCATTCCACTTGAAGACCTCATGCAAGCGCTTCCCGCCTTCTTGGGCGATAGCAGGATCAAAGTTCAGAACAAGAACGTTGACGGTAATCGGTTTCTGTGCAGGCGCAAGCGCGGCGACGACGGCAAGAATTGGTGCAATAGCCATGGTTAACCTCAGCTAAGTTTATGCCGGTTGCCTCCAAACGTCAAGTCAACCTACGAGAAAAAGATAGTAATCAGCAACATCGACCCGTTGTGCACCGCATGGAGCACCATCGCTGGCACCAAAGATCGGGTTTGAAAAGTCAAGCCTGCTGCCATTGCCCCGATCGATGCCAGCGGCAACCACGACGGCAGCCCTGTCGAGTGCCCCATCGCGAAAACGAGCGAAGAGAGAACAATACCGAGCATTGGGCTCCTGAAGACGCGAGCCATTGCGGGCAGCAGCGTTCCACGGAACAGAATCTCCTCAACAATCGGCGCTTGAACGCTGGCCGACATAAAGATAGCGATCCAGACAGCATAGTTGGATGCATTCTTGATCTCATTAACGATCGGATGGCTGACCTCCGGCATCGATGAAAACAAGCCATTGCTCAGAATCGTCACTCCGATGAGGATCGGGATGTTGGCGAAGAACGCGCCAACTCCCCAACCGATGTTCTTTAGTAGGTTTTTGCTTGATAAACCGATATCGGCAAGCGCGAATCTTCTGCCCCAAATCGGGGTCAGGGCGATCAGCAACGTGAATCCAATGATAAGGGTTGCTTCAACGATCGACATCCAATCTCGGTCCAGAAAGCCAATGTAGGACGTCAGGATACCGATGGCGGTCATCCCAGCCATGATCTGGGCAGCGCGCAAGGCCAAGCGGTCGGAGTCGAACAGCCCGATATGTTGAAGCGGATGGCCTAGCGGCTTCAAGAAGCCGGCCGCCCGCATACCAATATAAAGCCCGAGCAGCAACATTCCCAATAGGCATGAAGTGACAAGGACGATGATTTGCCCCCAATTCAAGCCTTTCGAAACGCTTTCCTTAGGCATGTGGGTTGCTCGATAGGCAGAGTCGCCGTTCCTTTCGTGCAGGTGGATGTCGGCCATCACCCCTGTGAAGAGGTCCTTGCTGATCTTGCCCTCAAGCCGATCCATTTCCAGCTTTGTGAAGCTCTTGGTATAAATGTCGGCTACAGCCTTGTGTGCGAGATTCGTGCTCGCCCTTAGCCGCTTGATGTCTTGCTGGTCAACCGTCTTCGTCCGCTCGTATGACGACACCGTGCGCAAAAGTGAATACCTTTTGATATCCGTTTTCTTAAGCGCTTCTAGCTTACGGTCAAAAATCCTCCACTTAACGGTCTGCGTCGACTTTCTCGACAGGACCGCTTCACGAAACGCTTTATCAACGACTTGAGCCTTGCGGTATTGCTCAGAACCGACCGTGGTGTAATAGTACGAGGCGTATCCTGAGGTGAGCAAGACAAGGATCAGAGTCAGAATCCATCCGAGGTAGTTCCTTTGCTCGTGTTCTTCATCAAAGCGAGGGGGAACCGTCACTGCATGCCCAGCCCGCGGTCGTTGACGCTAATCGTATAAGTGCTTTGGTTAGTAATCAAGGCCATAGTAATCCAAATAAGTTCGGCTGAGTATTCCCCAATAAGAACGCCCAGCGCGACATTCCTTAGTTTGTCATACCCGCGCAAGCCATAGTAGCGTTGCACGAACGACTTAATCACCAGAGCCAAGATCATTCCAAACCAATAGTAGTCAACGCCGAAGTTGAGCGATAGAACATAGCCTGCAGGATGCAAAGGAAAGGCGGGGAACTTGAACCGGATCGCATCCAAGATCATGACGAACGCAAAGCCGAACAAAGTCATCGTGATGCCGACTAGATCCGTACCTTTCTTGTTCTCGGTAATCACGTTGAAATAGTGCTCGCCGATATTCCAATAGCCCCAATCTCCCGTTCGATAGGTGCGCACATGCTGGAAGAAGAACGACACAAAGAGCGCAAAAACGGTCACAAGCGCGATGCTGACGAACATCGTCCTCTGGTTCAGCTTGTTCATCGCACCCATCTTAATGGCTTCAAGCTGGTACGGCATAGGGTGTGTGCGATGAATGCGGTTCATTACGACGTAGGTCTGGCTAATGGTCGCAGCATTGCGGTCGGTGAGCCACTTTGTGCCAAAGAACCGGTTCATAAAGCTGTTCGGCCCGAAAAAGGCAAACTCGTGCGTCGGCGGACCGATTTGCGCGCGAATGCGCGTAAGTACAAAACTGAACAGCAGGTACAAGCCGGTATACAGGAACAGGTACCAATATGGTAGCTGGCCATAGAGGCCGTAAGCCATGATTCCTGCGTAGCAGACAACCAGTCCGACAAAAGCCCACCGATGAGAAATGCCGCCATCGTCTGCCCTTGCGCCGCTCTTTATATCCCTAAACACCTGCTGGAGGTGGCCTTTTGAGAAGTAAAGTGCACTCACGAACAGCGCAAGGACGCCGCCCCATGTCTGCTCATCAAAGAATGGCGGTCCCGGAGCCACGAAAGTTCCCGAGAAAACGCCTTGAGGAAATCCCTGTGAAGCCAGGATAATATGAGTGAACTTCCGGAGTATGTAAAAAACGATGAAGCTGATCAGCATGTCGTTCGGCATGAAGAAGCCGATGGCCAGCATAAACGGATAGATAGCGATTGGCGTTAGACCAAGACTCGACCACGGCTGTTCTTTGAACAGCGCGCCGATGTCCAAAATCACCTTTGTCGGAACCATCGGCAGGTTCGGGTAGAGGTAATTAAACCCATTCATCATGTCGATGGCAAACATCACCGCGAACGCAATCCACATGTGTTTGCTGCGCCACATGCCGCCGGCTCCGCCATTCTCAGATGCTGCGACCGGCAACTGGATCAATGGGAACGTTAAACGCTCCTTACTCGACCAAATATCTCGCATCAAGCTGTTGATGCAAAGCATGGCCATCGAGATGAACATGAGAAGGCCGATCCACCTCGCATAGTACGGCAGATAGATGGGCAGCTTGCTCCACACGTAAGCCATATCACGGCCGCCGCCCTTGATATCCTCAACCTGCACTTTCTCTTTGATAATCAACCAGTCCGGCAGGTTTGGGATCATCTTGTCTTTGGCGACATTGTCGGTTTCGGCTGCGATTGGAAACTGATGTATAGCGGCATGCTGGGTGAAGGTGAACTCCGAACCCATTGCTGCCGATATGGCGGTCAGCGCGAAAATGACGATGAGGTCTGCCTGAGAGAGCGAGAACTTCGGAGCAAACTTGCGCAACGGCGCATTTATGAAGACCAGCGCGATCAAGACGCCAACCGGCGCGGCGATGAGCGAGAAAAACGTGGATACTGCTTGCTGCGTGACGGCATAGCAAATAGGAACAGTCAGAAGGAAGCTGAGTAGAAGCGCGCGTGCGCGTATCGGCCTTGGTTTCTCCTGTACCGGCGAAACTGCCGACTCACGCACTTCTTTCATGGCCTCCTATTTCAACAAAAACCTACAAGAATCCTTCTTGCATAGAAAGATGCAGCCCGTGTCCTGAACCAACCGTTTACGGGGACGATCGAAGCAACTTTCATACGAGCGGCTCATCCGTGTTAATTGGTTGATAACTAGCGCTCTTAGTAAGGTTCTGGCGGCACTCCGTTGTCCAAACTGCACCGCCGGCACCAGATAAGGCGCAAAATCGCCGAAGTTGCATCTTAAGGAACCGCATATGCTTCACAAAAGGTCCCATAAGTCCTGCCTTGGAATCTCGGATCTTGCGATCGAACTCTACGTTATCGTGGAGATTATTGTCGTTGCAGTATTCGTGTTGCTGTGGCTAGGCTTCCAACTTTTCCTTGGACCTCGTCTCGGTGTGCCTACTTGACTTAGCGGCTCATGTTCGGTGAATCCGAAACATAAAGAACCCAAACCAGACAACCAAGACGACTAAAAGAACAAAAAAGTCCTCTAATTGCACCGAGTTCGCGCAAAAGTCTTGACATCTACCCGTCAAATATGCTTTAGAATCAATGATTCATCATTACGATGAAGTCAAGGAGGATACATAATGTTCAAGAAGCTTCTTGCAGTACTCGTAGGTGCGACGCTCGTTAGCGCCGCTTTGGCAGAGTCAGAGAATCTGCTTCCCGTCCCGGGCGACAAATATGTCGGACTTGGCGGCCAATGGATGAATGTCAACAGCACGGACATGATCAACCTGGCAGTCAAGCTTGACTACACGGTTCAGCCGCAATTCGGAGTCGCTGCGCACATGCTTTATCTGCGCGTTGACGATGAGGATGCCTGGGGTCTCACTCTGGTTGGCAAACTCCTTCTCGCAAAAGAAGGCGCAACGCTTCCTTACCTCCAAGCCGGCGGCATCTATTACGACGGCCAAGGCGAGAACGATGCGACCTATGTGCTGGGCGCTGGCGTTGACCACTATATCTCGGCCACTCAGGCCTTTTATGTTGACTTCATTACATTCAAACCGGATGCTGCCGACGACTGGATCAACCTGGTCACCATCGGCTTCAAGATGAAGTTCTAGACCTTTCTGATGGTCACTGACGAAACTGGCCAGCCTGGTACCGGGCTGGCCGTTGCTTTTTGGCAATATGGCGAATTAACCCGGAACGCGCTTCTTAGAGTCTATGGCGTTTTCCATGTGCGACGTTGAACACGGCTTGCGAAAGAGCAGGATCCTATACGTTGCTTTTTGCTTTTTGAACCTCAGATTGAATCCATGGGTTCGAAAAACAAAACAAACGCATTTTGCCAAGTTTTCGCCTACTCACGCAGTTCCCCATCGCGCCGCCTCTTAGCCTCATCTATCGCGTCAGGTCAAACCCGAGTACAACCGATTCAAGGAACTCGAAGCCTTAGCCGGGAGCTGATCGTCGCAAGGGATGTCCTGAACTGATGGAAGGCGAGACTTGCGGTCTGTGGCACCAAAGTTTAACGGTCAAAAATGGGCCTAAGCTATCCCAGAAACGCATTGCCTGACGTTTATTGCGACGAGAATGATGGTTTTCGACGTCCTGGACGGCCCCTCAAGCTTCTGATAATTACCACAGTCGTCAAGAGACGACGTATTAAGCTTACCAATTGACCTGAGAGCACTATGTCCGGATCAAAGACAGACCTTAACGCCGAACTCGCGCCATTACTGACCGATCCCGAGGTTGTAAACCTAGCTCCGTTCCCGTTCGCCATTACCGACATTGAAACAGGCGAGTTCGTATACATGAACGAGATGGTTCGGAACCTGTTTGGTATCAGACGAGACACAAAGGACAAGCTCAACATATCGAGCCTCTACACGGATCTGAACATTCGTGCCCAACTCGTTGAACGGATATTGACGAATGGCAGGCTAACCGACCTTGAGATTCCTCTTCGGCGAAGCGACGGTTCGATCCTGTGGGTTCTCGGAGCAGCTCAGCTAGTCCATTTTCGAGGCCGACTATGCGGCCTGATCGCCGTAGTCGATATAACCAAGAACAAGCAATTGACGGACGATCTGGAAAAGACACAAACCGAGCTGACGCAAATGCTTGATATCACGGCCAAGCTACAGGAAGCGGCTGAACGAGACAGCCGGGCAAAATCGACGCTGCTTGTTAACCTCTCTCACGAAATCAAAACCCCGCTTAACGGCATTATTGGCATATCGCAAGTGCTGGTTGATGAAGACATCAGCCCAGAACTAAGAACATACATTGAGGCAATCCAACAGGCGGCAACGTCATTGCACGCCGTAACAAACGAAATACTAGAGCACACGGAACTGGATTCCGAAGAACCTAGTTCACTTCGGATCCTATCCGATCCCGCCGAGATCATATCAAAAGCGATTGGCAATATTGGACCGCAAATACGAGGCAAACAACTCGAAGTTTCGACCATCATAAGCCGAGAAGTTCCCCATCAAGTTGAGATCAACCGGGATCGGCTTCAACAAGCGTTAACTCACCTGCTCAACAATGCGATCAAGTTCACCGAGAACGGGACAATCTCTATCGCATGCGACTTCAGTCTTGACCACCTAAGCGTAACGGTTTCTGATACAGGCGTCGGCATTCCTATCGACCGGATCGGAGACATCTTCCACGAGTTTCTCCAAGTCGACAACGGCTCCACAAGAAGATACGGCGGCATCGGCTTAGGCTTAAGCATCGCCAGAAAAGCAATCGAATGCATTGGCGGAGAGATCCATGTTGATAGCGCCGAAGGCCAAGGAAGCACCTTCACGATAGTGGTTCCTGTTTCGGGAGCTTCTCAATCTAGGAGCCAATCTCCTAATGACGGACGGAATGTGACAATCTTCTCAAACTCACCGGAAATGAGGCGCATGTTTGGCGAAGTGCTGTCGCACAACGGGTACGCCCATGAAAGCAGCTGCCTGGATGACTGGGACGGCGCAATCAGCTTAACCGACGATCTTATCCTGCTCGATTTGCCGAACGATGACGAAGTCTGCAGCAAAGTTATCGCCAAGTTATCATCGATACCTGAAATGATGAGAAAGCACCTTGTTTGCTTATCTCACAAATACACCTTCCCTGATGCGCAAACAATAACCTCGCTAGCCCCGGTGCGCTTCATAAGCAAACCGACTGATCCTTTTAGTCTGTGCGCTGCGTTGAGATGCCAAGACATATGGAATAGCCCTATTGTGGAGGACTGCAACAACGATTCGATTGATCGAGAGGATTGCTTCTTAGAGCAGAACACCTCGTTGCTGCCACTCGTGGAATCTATCGAGCGAGACTGGGGTGAAGTCGATGATCTGTTTGTCCGGCGAATTGCCACCTTGCTTGGCGAGTCGTGCGAGAGGTGCATCGAGGGGATTGCTTTGGGCATTGACCGAGAGGATCCAGTTCTTGTTTACGCATACGCTTATCAGCTCTACGGAAGCACGCTCAATGCGGGTGCTATTTCGACATCCCTTCTATGTAGAAAAGTGCTCGAAGCCGCCCGTATACGGAACTTTGCTTCAGTAATCTCGCTATTGCCAATGATAAGGGTTGACCTAACGCGCTTCCAGGAAGCAATCGATTGGCAACTCACCCGCAAAGAAGCCTAATCTATCTCCGTTCTGTCAAGCACGGCCGTTTGTTCGGGTAAGACATAGACTTAATCGGAGGGATTATGTCTATTCAGGGCTATTATCGTTTCCCGACCATCTACAAAGACACCGTTGTTTTCGTGTCTGAGGACGATCTTTGGTCGGTCGATGTCAAAGGAGGAGTCGCGCGGCGGCTCACTGCCAATCTGGGCACCGTGTCGTTCCCTGTCCTTTCTCCAGACGGAGAAAAGATCGCTTTCACAGGCCGCGAAGAGGGAAACGCCGAGGTCTATGTGATGGACGCGGACGGCGGACCAGTCAAGAGGGTCACCTACATCGGCGGCATGTCTCAAGTTGTCGGCTGGACGCAAGAAGGTGACAAGATTGTTTTTGCCAGCAACTACGGCAAGCCGCTCGGCATGCATCTATTCGCAGTCAGTCCAGAAGGTGGACTGCCTGTTGAACTTCCATTCGGAATGGCCGTCTACGCCTCGTTCGGTCCTAAGAACAAAGCTGTCATCGGCCGCAACAACATCGACCCAGCTCGATGGAAACGCTATCGCGGCGGCACGGCTGGCGATCTCTGGGTCGACAACGTCGGTAAAGGCGAGTTCGGCAGACTGATTGAGCTAAAGGGAAACCTAGCGAGGCCGATGTGGATCGAGGATCGAATCTATTTCGTCTCGGACCACGAGGGAGTCGGCAATCTCTATTCGGTTACCCCGAAAGGCGACGACCTGAAGCGGCACACCGACCACACCGACTACTACGTGCGGTTCCCATCGACCGACGGTCGAAAAATCGTTTACCATGCTGGCGCCGACCTCTATGTCTTCAATCCTGAGAAGGAAAAAGTCAAAAAGGTGGATGTCAAGTACCACAGTTCGCGAGTGCACCGACAGCGAAAGTTCGTTGATCCGGCCAAGTATCTAGAGTCGTACTCTTTGCATCCGAAAGGCACATCCTTGGCCGTCAATATCCGTGGCAAGAGCTTCACGATGAGCAACTTCGAGGGTCCGGTGCTCCAGCAAAACGCTGATCAGGCCGAGCCTGTCAGAACACGCTTGACGACCTACCTCAACGACGGCAATCGCATCGTCACCGTGACGGATGTCAACGGCATTGATTACCTCGAAGTCCATGACCTGGTAGCCAAGACCATCGAAAGAATCGAAGGCCTCGACCTGGGCCGAGTTCGCAGAGCCGTCGTTGCGCCGAAGACAGACGAAGTGCTCCTTTCGAACCACCGAAACGAGCTTCTTCTCGCCGACCTTAAAGAAAAGAAGGTCACTGTCGTTGACAAGAGCCCATGCGCGAACATTAACGACGCGAACTGGTCCCCGGACGGCAACTGGATAGCTTACGGCTTCGCATCGAACGCCTACATCTCTTGCATCAAGCTGTGGAAGCGCGAGACGGGCGAGACGTTCGATATTACCGAACCGATCCTTCACGACTCGGAACCCGTTTGGGATCCGGACGGCAAGTTCATTTACTTCATCGGCGAGCGTGAGTTCAACCCGGTCTACGACGGCCTTCATTTCGACCTCGGCTTCCCCAAGGGCACGCGCCCCTATTTGATCACGCTTAAGGCAGACGAGCCGTCGCCGTTCATCGGCAAGGTTCAAAAGGAAGAAGAACCGAAGCCAGAGGAGAAGAATGTAGAAGGCGAGGAAAAGAAGGAAGACAAGAAAGAGGAGCAGAAGCCGGTCGAGATCGACCTGGAAGGCATCTCCAAGCGCGTCCTCGCATTCCCGCTTCCTGAAGGGCGATATGGCGAATTGGGTGCGGTCAAGGGCAAAGCTCTTTGGTCTTCATTCCCTGTTGAAGGCGCACTAGAGGGAAGCTGGGCACCTGGACCGAGCGAGCCGAAAGGCGCGATGCAAGCCTATGACTTCAAGGAGCTTGAGGTCGTCGACATCGTCGGCGGCGTCAGCACGTTCACGATCTCTCTCGACGGAAAGTCGATGGCTTACCGCGCAAACGGCAAGGTTAGAGTTGTTCCTGCCGGATCAAAAGTGGTTGACGATCCGAAGGCCACTCCGCGCAAGGCAGGCTGGATCGATCTATCGCGTATCAAAGTCAGCGTCGAGCCGACCCAGGAGTGGCGTCAGATGGCACGCGAAGTCTGGCGTCTGCAGTCCGAATACTTCTGGACGCCCGACATGTCGAAGGTAGATTGGAAGAAGGTCTGGGACCGCTACTATCCGCTGATCGACCGAACGGGCACACGCGGCGAGTTCTCCGACCTGATGTGGGAGATGCAAGGCGAACTTGGAACTTCCCATTGCTACGAGATGGGCGGCGACTATCGCTCAGAGCCCAGCTATCCCCAGGGATTCCTCGGCGCGGACCTAGCCTTTGATGAAAAAGCCAATGCCTACAAGGTCGTCCGCGTGGTTGACGGCGCACCGGGTGAAACCAAGGCCTTCTCGCCACTGGCACTCACTGGCGTAAACGTCAAAGCTGGAGACCTCATCAAATCTGTCAACGGACGATCGGTATCGAAGGACGTTTCGCCTCAGAGCCTGTTGGTGAACCTTGCTGGAGCCGAAGTAACATTGACGGTGTCGCGAGACGGCGCAGACCGAGACGTGACGCTAACGACGCTCGGTTCGGAAAGCGCTCTTCGCTACCGCGAGTGGGTCGAGGCCAATCGTAAATATGTTCACGAGAAGTCGGGCGGCAAGGTCGGCTATGTGCACATCCCCGATATGGGAGCGCGCGGCTTCGCCGAGTTCCACCGGCTGTATCTTGCTGAAGTGGCTTACGATTCGATGATCGTCGACGTTCGTTTCAACGGCGGCGGCCACGTTTCCCAGCTCATCATTGAGAAGCTGGCCAGAAGGCGAGTCGGTTACGACCTAACCCGCTGGGGACAGGCAGAACCGTATCCCAGCAGCTCGGTCGCCGGCCCGATGGTCTGTTTGACCAACCAGTTCGCAGGCTCCGACGGCGACATCTTCAGCCACGTTTGGAAGCTGAAGCAGCTAGGAACATTGATCGGTAAACGAACCTGGGGAGGCGTCGTGGGCATCTGGCCGCGCAACGTCCTTGCCGACGGCTCGTTCACCTCTCAGCCTGAGTTCTCGTTCTGGTTCATGGATGTGGGCTGGGGCGTCGAGAACTACGGCACCGACCCGGACATCGACATCGACATCGCTCCGCAAGACTATGCTAAGGGACGCGATCCGCAATTGGATAAGGCTCTGGAAGTCGTACTGAAGCAGCTTGAGGAGAATCCGCCGCTGAAGCCCGACTTCAGCAACAAGCCGGACCTCTCCCTGCCGACCAAACTCGGCTAAGGAGTCCGCATTGCATCCTCTCTGGATTCAGACATCCGGGGAGGATGCTTTTTGTGTTGCTTGGGCGCATCATCTATTGACGATTTTCGATTGACTGTGCCTAATTCAAAACTCTTGGTTTGGGTGCCACGGATCGTGAGATCCGTGTTCTTTTAGGTTCAACACCGGTCTTAAGATCAGTGACACCTGTCTTGTTTTACGGAGTTTTGCGATTGGCTCGACAATTGACCATTTGGGAACGAACCCGTAACCAGGTTGGAAGGCGAGCGTACCCGCGAGCCATAGGGAATGACGATTTATCCAACAGCATGGAGCCGAATGCAAGACAAATCCTCACCAACCCTAACAAATCCTAACAACCCCAAACTACCCATCAAGCACCGATCTCAGCCAATTCGCGCGATCGGCGGCGGCGCGCTGTTCGTCCATCGGAGAGCGCAACTCCATCATTGTCAGCCAGGCATCAACGGTTCGCGGCGACATCGGCATGCCTTTAATTCCCAGGCTCGAACCCAGACGCACCCACGCAAGAACCCTTAGCGCATCAGCCAACGATATCGACCTAGAGGAAATCGCAAAGTCGCGCGCTTGAAAGACTTTCTTCTCAACGCTCTCTTTCGACAGCGACGCTCTCGCCTCTCGCTCCTCTCGGATGATGTAGTCCATCGCTCCAACGAACTCGCTTGGCAAGTAGCGCGTAATACTGACTTGAACGAACGCGCCGATGGCCCTGCTGGATTCGCCGAAGAGACCCCGCACCACTATTCCCTGGCCAGCCAGAGCGCGCATCGCCGACGCCAGCCGCTTGGCGTTTGCTAGCCCAATTAAGTGGCACATTGCCGATAGCCGAATCCCCGGCCCGGCATTGAACGGACTTGCCGCCAAGTAGCCGTACTCCTCGGACTGCGCGAACTCGAGCCGCTGGCCCAAAACGGAGAGCGATTGATCGAGCAAGCGGCTCGCTGAGTCGAACGACCAGCCCGGCAGCAACGATTGCATCCGCAAGTGGTCCTCTTCGTTGACCATCGTTGCCACGGATCGATCCTTGCTCATCAGCAGCGTCCGTCCCGGTTCTGACCATTGAAACTCCGGTGAAATCATCCGGCAACCTAGCAGATAAGCGCGTTCAGCCCAGGTTTCTTGGCGTAGAACCTCAAATCGCGAACCTGCGGCAGCTTGAATGCGCTCCTGAATCTGAAGCAACTCGGCTTTCGATGCGGCATGCGGAAAACGGTATCCGCGCAGATTGCGTAGGGCACGGGCGCGAGTGCTCAAAACAACATCAGATTCCGGAGCATCGGGCGCAAGCCATGCCGGAGTCGGCAACGACCGCAAGACCATGGCTTTCCAGTCTTCAGTTGCCGAGGTCCCGCGCTGCATAGGTCCACAGTGTACTTAATCCGGCTGTTTGCAGATGTTTGGCACGGATTATGAAACGATAAGCTGCATGAGATCGCAACTCGGCAAAGCTAGCTCGCACTGGAACGCTTGGATTCTAATTTATGAGAACAAACTCAAGAAGACCTACGATGCATCGTTCCTTGGCTCAATCAATCTAGATATGTCGGCTCTCCGGAAAAAATACGAAGAGGGCGCCGATCCCATCGAGCTCGTAAAGGCTGATTACCTGCCGACTGTAAGCCGCGCCACGGCAGCCGTCAGCGTGATGCAGCAACGCAAAGCCATCGAGACAATGAAGCATATGCGAGAACAAGAACAAACTCGCAAATGGGTGAACATGAGCCTAGTCTTCGGCCTTGCAGTCGCATCTGTGTTCGGCTACCTCAGCTATCTGAAGTGGGATTCCATCCAAGCAGAGAAGCTGGCCGAGCAGCACCAAAGCGCTTGGGCTCAATCGCTCGATCTCAAATAGATTTCTGGTCCATCCCCCCTGAGACTCCGGGCTGTCCCTTTCATAAGCGGACAGCCTTTTTCTACAACGAGGGCAGCCTACTCCTGCGGAGCCGTGCAAAATGCGTGGGAGTTGCGAACTGCGGAAGGTTTCGAGCGGCCTCTCCAAATCTGATCATTGATTATGATGACTCAGCAGCGGTAACCTTGGCGCAAGATGAACGCGCTACTCCTGTTCGGTTTGCTTTGCACCTTCGCAAGACCATGGACAATCCAAGACAAATCGTTTGAACTGCTTGCCGAAGACGACTTCGATTCGGTGCTCGTCGGCAAACCGACAGATGTGCGCTTCGTAGATGGTTTGGAAGGCTATGGCGCAGCACTGGTTCTGCCTACATCGACCATCGCCTATCCGCCAAAGGCGTTCGCGACAAAGGCAGGCCGAATAGAAGTCGATCTTGCGTTCCCCGAGACCCTCGCGCAAGACCATAAGTTCTTTACGCTTCTTTCCGACGTCGGCTCAGGCAACTCCTTTGCGGGCGCAATCAACGTTCACTGGCGCGAGAAGAGCAACAAACTTGAGTTTCAAATCTATGATGGAAAGACCCATCACACATGCATCTCAGAAACGACCGAATGGAAATCTGGCAAATGGTATACGCTAGCCTTCGATTACGGTCCCGAAGGAATGTCGATGGAGATCAACGGCATCACCGAAAGCCGCAACAGCTACACAGGCGGCCTTGCGCCAACCACCAAGAACTTCGGCTACAAAGATGCCGCCGTGACGCCGCCTCCGGTTATCTTGGATAACATCATGACCTATCGCAAGCACGTAGATTCACTAGACCTTAACTCGACAATCTATTCGCCTAACGGCGATGGCCTTAACGATAGCTGTTTGATCAAGTATTCAATAGCCGACGATTCATCCGTTGCTTTCGTACTACTAGATAAGAGTGGGAAGGTAGTAAAGGATATCCATTCCAGAAAAGACCTCGATCAAGGCGAATACTCATACACGTGGGACGACACTGGTACTCCTTCAGGCGAATATACGCTTAAAATGACCGTTACAGCTCAAGGTCGAAAGAAGGAGTATTCCGCTCCGCTCATTATCGACACGCGCTGGAAATGGCAAAGAGCAACGCCGACCGTTGATAAGATATTCCCGATCGGCGCCTGGTTCTTCGCGGAGTCAGACGCTAGTTATATCAAAGCGCACATTGACGACGAAGCCAAGGCGAAACAATACTACGAAACGTCGATGGCTGACCTCAAGGCGCATGGCATCAACCTCATCGTCGCAAACTGGACTCCTGTCGACCACCGCAACCTCATGTTGGATGCAGCAAACAAGAACGGCATCAAGGTAATCGTCCACCTTAACGAGGTTAACGACTTTATTGCGAAAGGCAAAATGGAACAAGCTTATCCGCTATATGAGAGCTATTCCAAGCTCATTGAGACAGTTAAGAACCATCCCGCCGTTATCGGTTATTACATTGTTGACGAACCTTCCAACACCGCAGAGGAGACAGAGCGTATTGCTTATGTCAAGCATATGTTAGAATCGCTAGATCCTCAGCATCCATGCTTCTCTTGCTTACTCGGCAAATACGAACCGACCCTTAAAGAAGTTGACTATCAAGCGCTTGTCATCGACATTTATCCGGTTAGGCCGGGATGGGAAGAGAGCTGGCAGGAATATAAAATAGACCTGGACAGAGGATTTAAGAATGCGGGTGAGAGGCCCCTCTGGGTCATCCTCCAAGCCTTCGGCAAGAAGGGATCATGGCTCACTCCAACTCCGGAGCAGATCGAAGCCCAGGTCTGGATGGCTCTCGCCGCAGGTGCCAAAGGCGTGATCTACTTCATCTATCAATCGACAACCGACAAGCAAGGCGAGTGGCTGATCGGCCTTGTCGACATGGACATGAAGCCGGTTGACAAACGATATGATGCCCTCAAGTTTCTTAACGCCAAGCTGGAAAAGATAGCACCTATCATCCTTACGCTGAAGAAGGCCAACTTCTCGCTCCCGATCTTTCCTGCAAACATCATTGCCTCCCGATTTCAAACCGAAGGCGGAACGAAGTATCTGCTTTTGGCCAACAAGAACACAAAGGAAGCCGTATCGATGCCGTGGGCACTCGGTGGAACCGATGTCGCGACAGGTTCAAAGCTCGGATCAAGGCTTGATCTCCGGCCCGGCCAAGGCACTCTTGTTAAGCTGCCCGACTAAGCTGCGCGAACCTTTTTGATGGTTCGATAGACGTATGCAAGAACTTCGGCGACGGCTTGGAAAAGCTCGCGGGGCACGAATTCGCCAACCTCGCACTTCTTATAAAGTTGCCTTGCCAGTGGCGGATTCTCAAGAATGGGCACCCGGCTCTTCTTTGCCAGCTCTCGAATACGGAACGCGAGCAAGTCAGCGCCCTTTGCTACGACCATCGGAGCGTGCATTTTCTGCGGATCGTATTTCAGTGCTACCGAAAAGTGAGTCGGGTTCGTCAGGATCACATCAGCGGATTTCACCGCGTCCGACATGCGCATTCTTGATAGCTTTCGCCGCATCCGATGCATGGCCCCCTTCAGCTCAGGCGATTGCTCCATCTCCTTGAACTCCTGCTTCACTTCCTGCTTCGTCATCATCAGCTGCTTGTCCACTCGCTTGCGCTGATAAAAGTAGTCAATCGCAGCCAGAGCCAGCCAAACGACAGAAATGCGCATGAACACCGTGTAGATCAGAGAACCGATTCGAGATAGTGCGTTCTGAGGCGTGTTCCAGCTTAGATAGAGAATCGTGCCCCAATTGTCGGAGATGACTTTCCAGGCTATATAGGCGAATAGGGCTGTCTTGACGGACGCCTTGATGGTCTCGATGATCGAGTCCTTCGACAACAGCCGCTTAAGACCGTTTAACGGATTAAGCTTCTCCAGTTTGGGAGATATGGCCTCAGTGCTCATCATGAAGCCGACTTGGCCTAGGTTCGAAGCCACGCCGACAACCATGGCGATGCCCAATAGCGGAGCCAATGCTATAAGTCCAGGTGAAGCAACGGTCCAGATATACCGGGTCATCGAGCCGAATGAGACGTCCATCGGCATCGTGGAAAAACCTGTCTTCAGGCTCGTTGTAAACGCTCTGCCAAAACCAGCGACGATCGCAGGCATCATGACGATTAATATGACCATCAGCAGCGCGCTGTTAAGGTCGATCGACTTGGCGACCGTGCCCTTCTTGCGCGCATCTTGCTTGCGCCGAGGTGTCGCTTCCTCTGTTTTTTCCTGGGAGGAGTCCTCTGCCATTATCGTTTCGCCACCATTGCTTGCTCCATCGAGCGGGTAGCCCTCTCGATGCCGCTCGTCACCGCTACTGTGATCGCAGGCAACCCGATGCTAATCGCGACCAAGCCCATCACAACCTTGGCCGGCAAGCCGACTATAAAAGTCTGCATCTGCGGCACAGCTCGATTCATCAAACCCAGCGCAGCATCGACCAAGATCGTAACCGCCAATATTGGAGCCGCAATCTGCAAGGCAATCAAAGACATCTCGACCAAGAGATAGATTTGCTGATTGCGTATGGCTTCAAGAACACCCGCACCGGCGACAGGCATAACTCTGAAGCTGCCGACCAGCGCGTTGATCAGAATGTGATGGCCGTTGGCGCATAGGAAAACGACCAGCGCCAGCATATATTTGAACTGGGAAAGTAACGTAGACGACTGGCCGCTTGCAGGGTTGATGATATGGCTCATGCTCAAGCCGACCTGAATGTCCATGATCGAGCCGCCCATCTGGATGCCTAGCATCACAAGCATCATGAACAGACCGATGATGAACCCAGCCAAGGCCTCATTCAACACGAGCAGAAGAATGCCGTAAAGGTCGGTTGGCGGATCGGGCAGGTATTGCTTGACCACTGGGCACAACGCGAAAGCCATGACGGCCCCGAACAAGATTCGAATTCGCGCCGGGATGGTTGGCGCACCGAACATAGGCGCCGATATGAACATCGCTGAAGTACGAATGAAGATCGCGAACAACGCAAATAGGAAGGCCGCATCCAGCTTCATTGGCCCATCCGAGAGATCTGATCGAAGCAAAGGTGCGTGAACCGCACTAGCAGAGTTAGCATCCAGTTGCCCATCAGCATGATGACCAGCCCGATTCCAATCAGCTTCGGCACAAAGGTCAAGGTCATTTCTTGAACCTGGGTAACCGCCTGAAACACGCTAACGACAAGGCCGATGAACAGCGTCACCGCCATGATCGGCATGGAAACCATGAGCGCCGTCTCCATCCCGCGCCGGGCAAGGTCCATGACAACGGATTGTTCCATCAGCGGTACCCCGACATGATCGCAGATATGAGCGTCGCCCAGCCGTCGGCAAGCACGAACACGAGCAGCTTCACGGGCAACGAGACGACAGTGGGCGGCAACATCATCATGCCCATGCTCATTAAAGAGCTGGCAATAACCAAGTCAATGATGACAAACGGCACGAAGATGTAGAAACCGATGATGAACGACGTTTTGAGTTCGCTAGTCACGAATGCCGGAATCAAGGTCATCATCGGCACGTTTTCGCGGGTTACACCTTTCTCGTTTCGAATGTTGACGAAGAGCAGCAAATCCTTCTCATAGGTGTTCTTCAGCATGAACTCGCGCAACGGAGTCTCGGCCTTCTTGACAGCCTGGTCGAAGTTGATCTTCTTGGCCATATAGGGCTGCAAGGCTTGGTCGTTGATCTTCTGATAGGTTGGCGCCATGATGAAGAACGATAAAAACAGGCTCAATCCAAGAATAACCTGGTTCGGCGGGATGGTTGGAGTGCCGATAGCCGTTCGAATAAAACCGAAGATGATGACGATTCGTGTGAAAGCCGTCGTCAGAATGAGAATCGCAGGCGCGATGCTCAGTACCGTGAGAAGTGCCAGAATCTGAAGTGAAGCGCTAACATCCTTCGGATCTTTGGCTCCGTCGATGCCGATCTTGATGTTTGGAACAGGGACAGCCTGACCGAGCGCGGCGACCGCACCGATGACTAGTAAAATCACCAGGATCGCACGCAAGTATTTAAGCTCGATTCCAAATCGTTTCATGGCTATTTCGCGAGGCGGCGAAGCGCTTCAAGGGCCTCGTTGGCGGAGCCCAGGCTGGGCTCTTCGTCTTCCTTCACTTCGACTTGGGGTGCGAATCCTGCGTCCGCTTGTTCTGGCTGGGCTTCAACCATTTCCTTAAAAGTCGTGAAAGGCTCTTCCTTCTTCGGCTGCTCGGTTAAATCCGCCAGGCAACTGACTCCTTGCGTTCCAGCCGAGATGAGCAGCGTGCGGCTTCGCGCTTGAACGACATAGAGCATTCCTCCGGCAAAGCTCGCCGACTCCTCGATCTTGATGTCAGAGCCGAGCTTGGTGTTTAGCTTTTTGCCCATTCGAGTTGCGATCTTGGGAAGCAGGTACTTGATGACGGCGAATACAACACCCATTGCAATTAGCATCTGGGCTAGTTGGACAACACCCAACGTGCTGGTGCCGCCGGTTACTGGAGCGGAAATGACATCCTTCTTTGTGCCCGGAAACGCCGTCTGTTGCGCCAATGCCATCGGCGCAAGCAAACAGATCCAAATCCCGGCCAATCGCTTCACTAAGCAACCTCTCCAAGCTTGTTCAAACGCTCTTGCGGAGTTAGGATCTCCGTAACGCGAACGCCGAAATTGTCTTCAATGACGACGACTTCGCCCTTGGCTACCAGTCGTCCATTGACCAAAACGTCAACCGGCTCGCCTGCGGCCTTTTCAATCTCAACAATCGATCCAGTGCCGAGTTCGATTACTTCGCGTACAAGCATCTTGACCCTTCCAAGTTCCACGCTAATGTCCAGCGGGATGTCCTTGAGCATCTCGAGGCTGTTATCCGTTCCCGGAATCGAAACAGGCATCGGCACGGATGCGGCCGATTGAGGAGCAGCCTGGCCGGATACAGTCGTGTCGATCGTTTGGAATGGACCGGACGGCACCTCTTCTTCCATATTGATTCCGAGGATCGCATGAATCGTCTCATCGTCCATCAGCCACATGCCGGTGCCGTTGAAATCGTCAATTCCGATAGTTACTGAGCATTTGACGACATCGTCCGGGCGCTGCATGTTCGGCGGAAATACGAACGGCTGGTATCGGATCATCATGCCGCTGGCAGCTACCGCATCGTTCTTGATGTTGCCGACGGCCAAGCACAGACCATGAACCAGACTCTCTAGGACTGGTTTTACTTCGGCAACGAGTGCATCGTCGATTTCCCGGACAGTCTCATTCTTGATGACGCCAGCGAGTTCCGCGAACGACTCTTCCGAAAGAATCACCACTTGCGAGTTCTCAGGAAGGTTAGCAAAGGCAAACTGGATAACTAGCACAGGCGCGTTCAACTCAGCATAGAGCGAAGAAGAGTCCGCTGATTCGGTAGCTGTTACTGCGAAGTTAACGCCGTAGTTTGCCGCCTCGCTAACGGTCATCGACGCGGTCTGCCAGATCTGAGTCTGGATATTGTTCAGTTTGCTAAGGATGTCAGGTTTTATGGATGCCATTCGCTATTCCTCAAGTGCGTTGGTAACAGAAAATACGATCTTGCGGCCCTGCAGCGCAGGTTTGCCTTGATACTTCGGAATCTTGCCGACCATCATGGTCAGCGCACCGTCTGCTTTCTGGTTCAGTCGGAGCACATCGCCCGATTTCAACTTCAAAAAGTCATTGATGCTGATGCGCGCGTTGCCGAGTCGAACCGAGCAGTCGATCGACGTCTGGCCGATCTGGTGCGAGAGAATGCGCTTCTGCGCAAGGCTCTGCTTTTTGTTGCTGCTGGCGAACCACTTCTGGGCACTCAGCTTCGTGGTAATCGGCTTGAGAACCAGATAGGGGATGCAGAGGCTCATGGCGCCGCGTTGCTGGCCGATCCTCACTTCGAACAGAATCGTAACGACGATGTCGCTAGGCGGGGCTATCTGAACGAACTGGGCGCTGGTTTCGGTGCTTTCGATGCCGGGGTTGACAATGACCACGCCTTCCCAAGCACTCTTCAAAGCGGCGAACATGCGCTCGATGGTCTGGCGAACAAGTGGCCGTTCGATGTCGGTGAGAACAGAACGGTTGATGGCTCTGCCAGGTCCGCCGAGAAGCCTGTCGATCATCGTGAAGATCAGACCGAACTCAATCTCAAGGACGGCTTGGCCGGTTAGCGGCGGCAGAGACATGATGGTAAAAACGGATTGGTTGATGCTTCGCAGATACTCTTCATAAGGAACCTGCTCAAGCGAAATCAGTTCGATGTTGACGGCGGTCCTGAGATAAGCAGATAGACCGGTGCCTGCCAAGCGGGCGAACGTCTCGTGAAGCATCTGAAGCGTGCGAAGCTGGTCTTTGCTGAATTTGTCGGGGCGTCTGAAGTCGTAGACTTCGTAAGCGACGGCGCCCTTGTTGACAGGTGGCGCTTGCTGCTGGAACATCGGCAGGATTGGCTCCATGCCCGAGCCCATGCTTGAGCTTCCCGTCCCCGCTGCCATTACAATCGTTGGCGCAGATGCGGCTGCAGGCTCGTTCTCTTCTTGAGTCAACGAGTTCAACAGGGCTTCGATTTCGGCTTGCGATAAAATATCCGACACAGCTTTTTCCCAGTGCTTCGTCTAAGCCGGCGCGGGTTCAACGCGCATTGCGGCTCATCAGCATAGGTATTGGCATTTGGCCGAGTTTCTTTAGCTTTGGGATGCAGGAAAATTAACAATCTACTTTAGGTTTGGGGCATGTACTATTGGCATGTACCATGGGCATCCTGCCCATGGCGGCTTTAGTGAGTTGATACTTAGCAAGCCCAATGCAAATCGTATTGCAGTTTCCTCTCCCGCCCTGCGGGGGAGGACGCTCAAGGCGCAAGCCTTGGGCAGGAGGGGGCAATAGATTACATAAACCTGTCACTTTCACCAATAAGAAAACCGGAAAGACCAGCCGAACTTACTAAGCGTAGGATCAACACGATGCAGATAAGCGGAACGGTTTCGCCGATGCAATCAGCTCTCGGATTATTTAACAGCGGGGAGCAGCTATTGGTGAGAGCGTCCAACAATGCGGCGTCCGGCAAACTCGACAATCTGGCTCAGACTCTTATCGATTTATCCTCAGCCAGGTACTCGGCAGCCGCCGGCGCAGCCCTAGCCCGATCCGCGAACGAAACGACAGGTTACGTTCTCGACATTCTTGCCTAGCGGCATCTGAGTCGATCCTTCGCCTACCCCCAAGTCAAGGAAGCTGGGGGTTTTTGCTTTTTGCCCCCTTTTCCCCTTGGCGAAGCCAGTGGGACAAGGTATGAGCGTAGCGAACACAGAAGGAGATTCCCCGGCCTAAGCTCCCTCTTCCGCCTCATGGTGGATGGCCACGAAGGGGGTTGGCATGTGCTATCCCAATCTGCCCCTTGGCGGAGCCAGGGGGAAGAAGTGTGAGCGTTGCGAACACAGAAGGGGGTTCCCCGGCCGGCAAATCCTAGGGACACAAACTGGTAGCCAAGATTCCCTCTCCCGCCTTGCGGGGGAGGGCTAGGGAGGGGGAAATAACCTACTCCAAGAACAGCTTGCACGCCGGGTTGTCGGTCTCATCGGTGTGCTCATAACCCAGCATGCTCAAATACCGCTTAAACGTCGCCACATCGCGCGGCGGAATCTGAATCCCCAAGAACACGCGCCCGAAGTCCGAACCGTGGTTCCGATAATGGAACAGCGTAACGAACCACGGCTGCTTCATCTTGTCGAGAAACTCGCCCAAAGCACCTTTCCTCTCCGGAAACGCCACATGGTAGAACCGCTCGCCGGCAGCGCTTTCCGCCCGGCCGCCGACCATGTGCCGGATGTGAAGCTTCGCCATTTCATTGTCAGTCAGGTTCAACGCTTCGTAACCTTTCGAGCGCAACGACGCCACCAACTCCTCACCAACTGAAGATGAACCGGTCTTAACTCCCAGGAAGACGTGCCCCTTGTTCCGGCCCGCAAACCGGTAGTTGAGTTCGGTCACCTCGTATCCGCCAAGCTCAGAGCAAAACTGCCGGAAGCTTCCCGGCTCCTCGGGGATCTCAACCGCGATAACCGCTTCCCTTCTTTCACCGATCTCGGCCCGCTCCGAAACATGCCGAAGCGAGTCGAAGTTTACATTCGCCCCGCATGCGATCGAGATCAAACTCTTATCTGAACATCCAGTTGTCTCGACATACTTCTTCAGCCCGGCAAACGCCAAAGCCCCCGCAGGCTCAAGCACACACCGCCGATCCTCAAAGATGTCCTTCATCGCAGCGCAGATCTCGTCGTTGCTGACCACGATCATCTGGTCGACGACCTCGCGCGCGATCCGAAAGGTCTCTTTGCCAACCTGACGAACCGCCACACCGTCTGCAAACCGACCGACTCGCTCCAGTTTCTCTCGCTTCCCAGACCGCAAAGACCGATCCATAGCGTCAGCATCCTCTGGCTCAACGCCGATGATCTTCGTCGAAGGACGCAGCGACTTGAACGCCACCCCCACTCCAGCAATCAATCCCCCGCCGCCGACAGCCACGAAAACCGCATCGATCGGCGCAGGATGTTGCTTCAGAATCTCCATGCCCACGGTTCCCTGGCCGGCAATAACGTCCGGATCGTCGTAGGGGTGGATAAACGTCAGTCCGTGCTCTTTCTGAAGCGCAAGAGCATGCTCATAGGCCGCGTCGTAGTTGTCACCCACCAGCACGACCTCAGCGCCAAGCGCTTTCACAGCGTCAACCTTAATAAGGGGAGTCGTCACGGGCATGACAATGGTGGCCTTGGCTCCTAGCTTCTGAGCCGAGAGAGCAACACCTTGGGCATGGTTGCCCGCCGATGAGGCCACAACGCCTCTGGCAAGAACCTCAGGCGAGAGGCTGACCATCTTGTTATATGCTCCACGGAGCTTGAACGAAAACACCGGCTGCTCGTCCTCGCGTTTCAGCCAAATCCGATTGCCGAAACGGCGGGACAATGCGGGCGCGAAGTCAAGAGACGTCTCCGTTGCTGCCTCATACACTCGCGCAACCAGAATGCGCTTGAGATAGGCGTCCAGCATAGATTCGTCTAAGGTACCCGATTAATGTGTCTAGCCCTAGACGCAACCTTAGAACAACCCTCACGTAAATCTAGAGTGGAGCGAATATAGGTTCGAGCGTATCTACGGTATATAATGACTTAACCTCTCTTAACCTGCCATGTCCCAAGAGCATCAATCCCAAAACCCGGAACTGCTGACGCCCGAAGAAGCGCAACAGGTGATTAAGCTATATGCTGAGAGGGAGAAGAAACGGCGCGAAGAAGCGGAGCGGCTGGCAGCCATGCCCAAGCTCGAGGACTTGAGCTCGCTCCTGAATCTGCCGATGCAAGCCGTTCGCGACCTGGCTTACGAGGTCAAGAAGCAGGTCAATTTGCAGATCGAACTGGACGATTTGGGAAACGAGCATGTGCCTCAGAAGCTCGCGGATCTCATCATTGCCCGAGCCGGACAGATCGAAAAGGCTAAACAAGCCGAGCAAGAGCGGCTGGCAAAGTTGGCTTCATTGAAGGATGTCGCCTCCGGTCTCGGCATCAACGAAGAAGAAGCGGCGAGGCTGCTCAAAGAAGTGCGCGATGCCATGGCGCCGCCGATCATCGATCCTAAAGTCGAAGAAGCGCGAAGAAAAGAGGAGTTGGCGAAGCAAGCCGCCTACCGGCAAAGAATGGCCGTGCTTCTTAAGATACTGGCGATTACGGCCGCCCTGTGGATTCTTTCCTACTTTGCCTTTCGAAGCTCAGGCATATACTATCATAGCGATCGGTTCGATCCGCCAGACAACTATGTCAGCTATATCGAAGCCGCCCCGGCTGACCTTGATCGCATGTCAGAGACCGGATCTATAGCGGCCAACTCAGCAGATGCTCGATCACGATTCGTAATAGATAGTTCCGGTGCCAGCCAATCGCCTGGTAACTAGGCCCATACGATGCCGAACGAACACAACCGAAACGACGACCTGGTCTCAACCGAAGAAGCCAAACTCGTCATCGACCTCTACGCCAAAAAGGAACAAGCGCGGCTGGCAGAGGAAAAGCGCATCGCCGCCATGCCCAAGCTCGCCGAAGTCGCCGAAATGGCTGGCCTCTCGGCTAATGAGGCTCGCCGAATTGCCTTTCAATGCAGGCTAGAAACAGACTCCGACTACCGAATCAAGCTCGAACTGGATTCCGATGGCGAAGAGCACCTCAGCGAGCTCGACGTCAAGCTTCTACTGGCCAAGTTCGCCGAAATCGAAAGCGCAGAGCAAAAGAGGATCGAATATGAGTCGAAGCTCATTTCGCTTCAGGATATCGCCCAAGATCTCAATGTTCCTGTCGATGAAGCGCGAGACTTGCTGAAGGACGTTCGCCGACGCAGCCGCTGGGCTGGCGTTCTCTACCGAGATAAAGGGCATGCTGACGTCCAAATGGCTGCCGACAAAGAGGCCCTGGCGGTTCTGGCGCTGATGGTGGTTGCCGCCGGCTTAAGCGTCGCCTGGTTTTTACGCCCTTCATCTCCAAAGCCTGCCGCTCCGCTCCCGATATCAGTTACTGGGTCTGTTTACGCTCCATGGCATCCGAAAGTCAATTGGGTCACGCAGCCGACGGGTTTCGAGTTGCCGAGCGGCTGCCATGTCACCTATAACTTGAGCCCGGGCTTGGTGTTTTACGACTCCAGCAGCGACCTCATCTCCGGCCCAATTCCGACCCGCCTAAAGACCTTCTTCAAAACGTTCCGGCCGAAGTCGATTCCAGGCGCAACGCCCATTAACCTCGTGCCCGTTCCTGGTTACAACGTCCCGCTGTCGCCGTCCTCCGAGCTATCCCTCAGTTCCGATATTGCCGGCTGGGTAGCCGTGACCGTGGCCGGTCCTACAGGCAAGCGCTCGGTCTACTTGCCGGATATCTCTGGCTCCAATGCCATTGATACCGCCGCAGGACTCGAATACCGGCTGAACTACCTCGCAGGCCTGCCAGCCAAGCCCCACGCCGACTACAAGGTCCCAACCGTAACCAAGATCAACATCAATCGCTTGAAAATGCCTCAAGGATCAAGGCTCACCCTATGCGGCCGCGGCCAGGTCTTCCAAACCGTTACCGCCGATCCGCAACAGGCCCTGACTCTTGAGCAAACCAGAGATGCGGCCAAAGGGTTCCTGGTTGAGGCTCACAGGCTTTCCCAAAGCACGAAGGACTGGAAGCCTTCCGTCGCCTCCGTCAACGAGAGCCGCCTGACGACCCGCAACTATGTCCTGGAATACTTCCTGACCTACGGCACACGCTCATTTGATTGCACTCGCCTCTTCAATGCTCTGGATTCTGGCAACAACGACGCGTTCGCCGAAGCTTGGATAGAAGTCGAACGGTTCCTTGAGTCAGCAGAAGAAGCGGCAAGACGCCAACAGCCATAGCCTCCGCTGATCCCCGAAGAATGGAAGGACAGCCAATGCGGGTCGATGGGCCTATCTCGAGCTTCCCAGCAATATTGCTGGTTCTAATCCATAGCCCTTATGCCCATCTTTACCAATGTAGAGCTTTTACGCCAAACCTGTGATATAATGAAATTGAATTGTTGCTGAAACGGTTCAGCAACGCATATAAAGGAGGATACAATGACGTTTCGAAAACTAAGCCTCGCCCTATTGGCGCTTGGCGCAGTGGCGGTCGCAAACGCCGTCACGTTCAACGGCGTGAAGATTATTGAGCGCAATTTCAACGACAGTCCGAGCTCTATCTTGACGACAACCAACAACTTCCCATCGATGATCCAATTCGATGAGACGTTCACAGCGGCAGGCGGATGGGCCAACCAGCACCAGTGGAGGCTCTCGACTGACGGCGGCGCGACGGCCTATGGATGGGTCTACGGCACCCCGATCGACATCAGCATGACGATCAAGCTGGAGACCAACAACGCGGGCCTTAACAGCGAAGCCGGATTCTACGCCGATAAGTTCGGAGACTCCAAGTTCTTCGTCCGGGCCGATGGCCTTGTCGAAGCTTTCGGCGGCGCGTTCAACTTCTATAGCTGGGGCAACGTCTACACTCCCGGCACCGAAGCCACGATGCGCGTGCTCTACAACGGCACCGACCAAGTCGAGCTGTTCTTCAACGGCGTCTCCAGTGGCGCGATGAACCCTGGATACGGTGAGAAGTATTGGCTTCCTGGCATGATCTTTGGCGGCTACACCCAGAACCTGGTCGCAGCCGATCACCATATCACCACGACGTTCACCAACATCAATGCGGTTCCCGAACCCCTGACCATCATCGGCCTCAGCCTCGGCATCGCTGGACTAATTGCCAAACGACGACGAAAAGCGTAGCTATTCGCCCCTCTCGGTCATCCAGCCCTTCTGCACTTCGTGTGGAAGGGCTTTTTCTATGCCCATTATCGTGAAGGCAATGATACGTGTCTAATCTCACGCAACTACTGATTGCTGTAAGCAACGTTGACAATCATTCCGTCCTTATCTAAGAGAAACACCAAGTAAATAGCTTCATTCGACTGCAAAGTGTTTTCGATAAACAACACTTGATAAGCAAGTTTCGAGTATTGATCGGGCTTGCTTACCTTTCGTTCTTTGTCCAGGTGCCAGCTATCGTAGAATGGTTCAAAGAACTCTCTATGCAATTTATCAGAATACGGAAAGTCAAAACTTGGTGTCCCGAGAACCTTTACTAGAGACGACTTGTTAAGCCGTCCGGGAAACGTTGCAACAATATCTTCGGCCATCGCCAGTCTTGGATTACTCAAGTCAGTACGGACGCGATTCCATTCTGAAACCGTTCTCGGCCACTTGTTGCGGTCAAAGGATATTGGCTTATATTCCTGCGTTTGTCGCTGGCATATCTTGACTCCAACCAAAGCAATTACCAATGCGCAAACAACCGCACATCCTGCCGCAAACCGTCTCATTGATGCCTACCTCTGCTTATGTTAACTACTTGCCTGAACGATTCAAACCCACCGAGCAAAAATCGTTAACAAAACTGCGGCTGTGGTGTGGTCCCCCTACAGCCCCGTGCCTGCGGCCCCGGCGTTGATGATCACGGGAGGGTCCTTCGCGCCCAGCTTGTCCATTTGCGCGCGCTTCTTCCGCAAGTCGGCCAGCAGACCCGGAACGGCATGCGGAGCTTGAACCTTCTGCGCAAACGCTTGCTCGAAAACGGGCCATACCGAGTCAATATCGTGGGACAGGTCGAAGACCATCACGCCTTGCGTGGCCGCCATCGAAGCCTGCAGAGCGTTCTTCAGAAGCGCTTGGTCGCCCTTAAATCGGTCCACGGCGATGCCGGCATAGACCCATGCCTGGTCTCGCGCCGCTCGGTTGCAGAACTGGCCCGCCGCCTCGATCGTATAGCCGACGCCGACGTTCGCCGCCATCGCCTCGGTGATCGTCGCCCGGTTGTAATAGCAGCCAGGAATGAAGAAATCGAGGGAATTCGCGAATCCAGCCTGCTGATACGCTGGAGTCAAGAACCGGAAACCGGCCTCAAACTCGGGTGCTCCGTAATTCGCGCCTTGGTTCGTGTATTCGCCATAGGTCGAGCCGGCATACACGCCGAACAGCGTGCCAGGGCGAGCCTTGTCAATCACAGCGCGAGCATCGGCCACAAATGAACAAATGGTTTGCGCGCGAAACGTCAGCCACGAATCGAAAAACTTGCCGGGAACAATGCCGCGCGACAGGTCCGGCAGCAGCGTCCACTTGAAGACGTCGTCCGGCCAGACGATCCGCTGACCCACATAGCGCTCGAACTTGTCCCGCGTCGTAAAGCTGAAGTCGGCATTAAGACCGGCAAAACGCAGTCGGTCGTCATACACCACACCGTCAATCGCATAGTTCGTCACAAGCTCCCTTAGAATCGATAGCTCGCGCGCGCGCACAGCCGAATCGTGCGGATTCACCATCACGGGAATCTGCAGCCACGGCTTCTTTCCAATCGGCACAAACTGCGAAACGCATTCGAACTCGAGCTTGTCGTTCTGTTTGGCATTGACCCTCAAATACTCCGCCGCTTTGCCGATCCCAACCAGAACGCTGCCGCCGTAAGGAATGGCCAGACCTGCTGGACGTCCCGTAGAGCTGTCCCATTGAGCAAGCACATCGCCGTCGGCGTCGACCAGCGCCATGCGCGACCCGCCGTTGACCCGGCTCAATTTGCCAAGATCGGTGAACACGGCAAGCGCATTCTCGTCAGTTGGAGCTGTGTTCACTCTATCCATAAGCCCAAAAGCCATCTGGTAGTAGCCCGTCGACCGAACCTGGCCGTCCGGCTCATAGAGAACTGTCTGCCAGTCCGGATTGTCATACGCGGGCCCTTTCTCCATGAGGGTATGTCCCTCTGAAAAAGCATTCATCGATGCAAACAATTGAATCTTCGCCCGCTTGCAGTTCTTAACGAACGACTCAAGCGGATCGAAATCGCCCAGCGTCTGAGTCTTCCATTCGGTCAGCTTTGGAGCTATGGTTCCTTTGAACAGCGTCCACCCGACGATCGGCTTCACATCGAGAACAATGGTGTTGAACCCTACACCTGCAACCTTGTCGACCAGTGCCGTTATCTTTTCATCGCTGTTGATGCGGCTGATGTTGGCGGTCGCGTCAATCCACAAGATTCTTCCCTGCAGGTTCTTTGCTTTGGCCGTTTGCTGCGCCAAACCGACCGAGCAATTCAATGAATCGACAGTAACGGCAGGCAACCCTGGTAGAGGAGCCACCTTCTCATAGCGCCCCACCGGCGGAACGGCAGGCGCTTTCACTTCGCTCGTTTCGGTTTCGCCGGCAAAGACGGTCAACGTAAGCAAGCAAGCAAGAATCTGGGGAGACATGAACCGATTATAGGCGGATTAAGCTGGCGATTTCCGTTTTAAGCCAAAGCCGTTGGAGTCAAACCAGTCCAAGTATGACTTTAGCCGCAACATCGCGCTTAACAAGCATCAACGTTACTTGGAACCAGTGAGCTCCTGCCAAGCGGCTATCGGTACATAGCCGATCTCAAGACCTTTCGGAGGGCGTACGATCTGAGCAGGATCGACATCAGCCAGCTTTCCCGTTTTGGGCGGCGCAAGGTATTCGCGGTCTATCGTCCAGCGCTTGTGGAGCATCTCAACGCGTTTTTGCATGATCTCGCGCTCTTCGCGACTTAGGTCAGCATTCAGTAGCGCGGGCTGGTCTGCGAACCGGTACCAGTAGTAAGTGATCGTTGAACCGTCGCCTAGCTTCACTTTGAACGGCCCTGCAGCCGGACCAGGTTTCTTCCAGCAGCTCTTCGGATCGGTTGGAGTTGTATAAGGTTCTTGCGGACTCTCTTTCGGGCGCTGCCAAACAATCTTCTGCAGTCCGGTTTCGAGAGGCACTTCGGATGACGCTATGGGCGACCACTTCGGCTTCTTGCCGTCCTCAATAAGCTTGTAATACTCAGGGAAGCACACCTTGCCGTTTTTCTTGGCGGCAAGAACATCTTTCCATTTGCACCCGAAAGTGTACTGATCGATGGCAGCCGGTTCGACAAACGCCTGACATTCAAGAGGCACTTTGGTCTCTTTGTCTGAGCCGTCATCAGAATGGACTTCCCATGTCATGTAGCCGCTGTCTTTGAAGGTCCTGGCAGACGAGGCCGTTTCCTTGACTCGCCCATCGCGAGGCTTTCCGCCGTTAAACCAGGCAATGACATCATCCCACAGGGCGCTTTTGTTGTAGGCGACATTGCCGTGCATCAGGCGCGTGAGGCCGTCTGGATCGACCGGCCATTGAGAAGGTGCAACCCGAAGATACTGCTGGCCTTTTGAGTCGGTCGCGCGTTTGCACGGGATATATTGCGTCTCCATTTGAAGCGCTGTGTTCGGTTCGGCTGGACGGCTATCCAGGAGTTGGCCGGCAAGTCTTGGATCCTTCAAAGCCGCCTGCGACCAGAAGTTCGGCAGAAAGAAGGCGACCGGGCCTTTGAAATTGCCGGAGTTGATGAACAGGGTCCAACAGTTGCCGCCAGTACCTGCCTTCTGTTCCGTCAACGGCAAGGGAAGGTATCCATAGCCGAAAAATTGGCCGCAGGTGCCCTGTTTCAAGTTCAAACCATCAATCGGAAACAGAAGGCGATTGCTCAACTGGGCAACACCGTAGAGCCCTCTCGGTTCTTCCCAGGTTCCCCAGCCGTGCGATGGACCGTTGGCGATGGCGCTGAAGTTTGGACCGACGCCGCCCATGATGAACTTAGGCGTTTCTGTTGGGAACCGAGTATCGCGCCACCAGCCGAGGCCGCCTTCGACGTCCGAATACATGTCCTTCGGTGCCTGTCCGTCATATTGGGCGAACATCCAGGTTCCTGGCAAGCCTGTTTGGAACTGGTGTCCCGGATAGGCATTCAACAAGGGCCAGACTGCTACATACATCGAGAAGCCGCCATTGAACGACTTTTCGATCCGGTTTGCGGTTGGAATGATCATGTAGCCAGCCACATAGTCTTCGGCAACGGATGAGCAGTAGGCGGTTGAAGTTAAAGCGCACAAAGTTGCCATCCTTGAGAAGGTTCGTACCATGCGTTCATTTTATGCCCATTCCTGCGTCTCGATGCCTGTTCTAACGCAAATCAAACCAAGAACCTGTGTTGATAACACGCCAGACAAAAACCGAACGGCGAACGTCGAGGCAACAGAATATCATTAGGCTATAAGTCTGCTCGACAAGGAAACTCACGTGATTCTGCGCAAACAGCTCCTCTTGACACTCATTTCGGCCACTTTTATGGCGATTCCTCTTTCGGCTCAAGCCACTTGGTACGGCGAGAACGTCGAAAAGGGATCGGACATCATGATGATGGACGTCCGCTGGCCTTGGTGGCCCGAGAGCACCTATTACGCCAACTGGAATTTCGGGACAAATCCGACCGGCATTGGCGGCTATGGAGGCTTCACCGGCGGAGTCGAGACGGTCGGCGCGAACCACTTGCCGAACTTCGATCCCGACGTGCAGGCGGCATTCCGTCCGGGATCAGTCTGGTCGTTCTGGGGCGCAAGCAAAGAAGGAGAACCTTGCCGCGTCGTTGCGACATCAGAATACACCTACCCTAGGCAGTATATTGGCGAAGGCGCGAGCGGCTCTCTCGGCGGACAGGTGTGGCCGTTCATCCAGCAAGGCCGCTGGTACACGATGATGATGCGCGTTTGGGAGCCTGCGGGCATCGCCAGTCCGCAGTATTCCTACATCGGCCGCTGGGTCAAAGACGTCGTCGGCAATAAATGGCACTTGTACGGCATCATGCGCCTGCCGGTTCCTGCGTCATCGTTCACTGGGAACGCGGGTTTCTTGGAGGACTTCGGCAACGGCGGCCGGTCTGTGCGCTCAATGCATCGTCGACTCGGTTATCACCGAAAGGACGGCGATTGGAAGAAAACCGACACCGTCACCTACGATGTGCCAGCCAAGAAAGGCGAACTCGATACTTATTGGGTCGTCAACACGATTCAAGAAGGCGATCACGAGCTGCTGGCGATGGAGCTGTCAAGCAATCCGGCACTCTTGCCTCAGAAGTTGAAAGGCTCCCCGCTAGAAACGGGCAAGACCCACAGCTTCACCGTGAGGCAACCTGACCAGCCCACACTGGACCAGCCCGCCGTACAATCGGTTAAAGCGGTGTCGAACGGCACGCAGGTCGCCGTGAGTTGGGAAATCCTTGATTCGGCCGCCCCGCAGTTCAGCTATAGGGTCGAGGTGTTCAGCAACAAAGGCTGCAAGGGCGAACCAATATTGGTCCGCGAGAAGCGCATGCCAACCGTTCGGCGGTGCCTTCTGAACGTCAAAGCTGCCACGCCAACGATTCGGCTGACCATCACCGACGTCTTCGACCAGAAAACCAAGCCGGTCATCCTTCAGGCTCTAAAGGCATCAACGCCATCGAAACCGACCGTTCGAAGCGTTGAGCCAGGACTCGAATACGAACTCCTTTCCCAAGAAGCCGCGAGGAAGGTCAACTACTTCTATCCAGCCTGCGCCAAAGCAGACTTCAGTCGCAACGAGACGCACTATTGGCTATCGCTCGATGAACTGAAGCAAGGCAAGCTGGTCCAGAGCGGCATCTCTAGAGGGTTCGACATGGATCTGCGCGGCGACCGAAGTAACGGATACGGTTTCAAGTTCAAAGGGCTGCTCAATGCTCCATCTTCCGGTCTTTACATCCTTTACATGCAGGGCGCTGACGGATACCGCATAAAAATCGACGGCAAGGACGCTTTGGTTTGGGACGGACCGCACGGACCATCCGAGCGGACGACGTTCTTGAACCTAGGTAAAGGCAGCCATCCGATTTCTGTCGAATACTTCGCCGACCAAGCTTCGCCTGCCTTCTTCAAAATGGAGTGGGAAGGACCAGGATTCAAGCGCCAAGAGATTCCGCGCAGCGCTCTCGTGCACGCCAAGCAAGCCGCGATGCCGACGGCGACCACTCAGGCGGAAGGCTTTAAGAACGGTATTGGCACGGTCACTGCGTTGATCAATGCCCAAGGCCATAAGATCGTCAAGACGCAGATCTTCCTTGGAAAGATGCAAATCGCCGAATCGACAGGCGCAAAGGCAAGTTATTTAGGGGCACTGCTGAACGGTCCGAACGTTCTGTGGGCGCGAGTCGTTTTCGACGGCAATCGGACGGTTGATTCTGATCCGATGAGCTTCAGAGTCTCCGGCAATCCGATCAACGGCTGGGGCTATGCTGTTGCGGGAGAGGCGAACGCCGTCCGAGGAGTTTGGCAGACTGCGCCCGATGCCTTCACATTCATCGGCGAGGGTGAGTATGTAATCAGCCGAAAAGTGCGCGGTGACTTCACCTTGACGTGCCGAGTCGACTCATTTGCGGGCTCGAAAGGCGAGCCTGTCAACGAGCTTTCCTGGGTCGGGTTGTCCGCTCGCGAATATGGCAGCAAGAACAACTATGAATGGGGCCGCGAGTTCGGAATCATGCAGACGGGTCGAGCCGGATTGCGAACGACTCCAAACCACAGCGATCTCGGCGGCGGCCGCATCAATGACTATGAATTGCCGAAGAACCATCCTTGGCTGAGAGTCGTTCGAAAAGGCAGCATGTGGACGGCATGGTCGTCTGCAGACGGCAAACAATGGACTTGGAGCGCTACGCATCTCATTCCAGCGCGGCCTGATGTCGATGCCGGTTTAGTGTTCCGTGCACTTCCACAGGATGCCCGAGCCTATTTTGCGGCTTCGGTTTCGATACTATCTCTGGTCGAAGGCGTCGCAAGCGATGTGTCTCTACCTGTACCCGCAACGGCTAGAACTACAGCAGGCGATCGCATCACTGGCGTCGTGATGGCTTCATCGGACCCGGATGTTGTCGTTGTTCGCTCAACGTTTCGAGGTCTAATGCGTACGACGGACGGCGGCAAAACGTGGAATAGCGCTGTCGGCAACCTGCCGAAGTCTTCGCTTGCTGTCCGAAGCGTCGCCATCAGCCCGACCGACAGCAAACGAATGGTAGCAGCCTGCGGATCGGGATCCGACAGCAAGCTGTATCGAACATCAGACGGCGGAAACTCATGGTCTGAACTCGACTTCCTCGGCGACTTTGACGGTTCTGGACCGTCTGCCCTGTGCGGAGAGGTTCTTGCCTACGATCCGCTTGACCCGATGACTGTTTGGGCAGGAACCGAGACGCGTGGGTTCTGGAGAAGCACGAACGGCGGCCTCAACTGGAAGATGGTCGGCGCGGCCGGCGAGCGCGTAACGGCAATTGCCGTGAACCGATGGGTGCGAGGCAACGACGGCAAGGCGCTGCTCCACGCCGTGACCTGTCCAGATTCGTTCATGCCTATGCTGGGCCGCGGCGCACCACTGGCCGTTTCCCCGATCGATATGGCGCACGACTATGTGTCTCGTGACGGCGGAACAACGCTGACCCGAACCTGCGAACGGTCAGATTTAGGTTACTTGAATATGGCCTTTGACAAAGGTAGCCCCGATGAGCCGCCGTATGCCACCACTCACGGCATCTTGCACGTTTTGAACGATGGCAGCCGGTCGTATCTGTTCCCGGTTTCTAAGAACCTGGAGGTTTTTCGACCGATTACGGCTCTCGGTTGCGCAGGTATTGACGACGGCCGCTGTGGTCGAGCATTGACGTCTCCGCTTGATCCGGCAGATCCATCGCGGATGTCCCGCAGCGACTTCTTTGCGTTCGACTGGTTCTGGCAGGCGATAAAGGGCGACAAGCCGAAAGGCGGCCTCATCTCGGTCTGCGGCGAGTTCAAGCAGGGCAAACTGTGGTGGCTCATTGCGACCGATGGGCTCTATAAATCGGAGGACGGCGGCGCAACGCTGAAGAAGGTTTTGGACGAGAAGGGAGAGCCGGTGCGTTGAGGCTGGGGCGTGCCAAAGGTTGTCAGGTATGCAGAGAAGGAGTTGCGACCAATGAGATAGCTGGGAGCGCCGGCAACTTGCCGGCAGGAATAGGAGCTTGTGAGAATCCGGACATGACGGACCACCAAAGCAAGCGACTTGATTAGGAGCAACCTAACTACGGTCCGTAGCAAGACCGTACACCTGCCTTGGCGCAAGCAGTTCCGGATATTGTTCGACGAGCGAACGACGAACCGAGTAGCAGAAATGGCACTCGTCGACGTAGCCGTCGGCGGGTTCAAAACCGGTCTTCTGAGCAAGAAGAAGCGGGCCGCCCTTTGCTAGCGGACCGGCAATAGGATGGCGGTTGGCATCATACCTGGCAAGGAGGCCTGACAACGGCTCGTTGTTGAAGTTGCCGATGCAAAGACCTTGGCATAGATGAACGAACCCATAGGAGTCGATGTGGACGCGCCCAGGAGCAGCAAGATCCTCATGCGGGCACTTAACCAACTCAGCAGGTTGGCGTAAAGGCAACCCGTCGACCAGCTTATCGGCTGCCCGGCCGCGGAACATGACTCCGCTGTGCACCTTTCCGTTCACCACAGCTGGCCGGTCCACGCAGATTGCCCCGCAAGGAATCCCGAGGCGCTCGGCAGCCGCTAACGCTCTCTTGGCTGGGCTCGGACCATCGCCGTAGTGGAATGAGTCGTCGCTGACGCTGAGCATTCCAATCCCCAACTCGGCCAACGGGCGCAACATGGCTTCGGCGTCTTCATCGGATACCGCACCGAATGCGTTTGTCACGATGCCGGTCTTGAACCCGCGGTCCCGAGCCTTTCGAAGGCCTTCGAGCACTGACGGATACGCTAGAAACGGTTCGCCTCCTTCGAAGTAGATGTCCTCGACAGTCCCAATATCTTGAGCTTCATCGAGAATCGAGCGAACCATCCCAATCTCCATCGTTCCTGGAACGTCTGGACCGCAATGCAAGAAGCAATGATCGCACTTGAGCACGCACCGATAAGTAATCAGGATGTGGATACCTGTTAGCATAAGGACCTCTTGTTCCATCGTATACGAAAAGCCGTGCATTTCCAAACGACTTAGATCGACAAGTTGGCTCTAACGATGGGAAATGAGGTCCAATCTCTTGCTCAGTAGGCGACTGCCGACCTATTTCGGAATATTGGTAGATTGACGGCGCAGTAAAATCCACCAAACATGAAATGTCTGACCATTGCTTCTATCACTTTTCTTGCCAGTTCGTCGATGGCGCAAGAACCAGCCAAGCCTTGGACTTTGGAGCTAGAGTCTGGCCTGACCGCCGTTCGCTATAACAACGCACGGGTTCCAAACGCGACCGGCACTCAGGTCGATTTGGCTGGACTCGTTGGCAAGGATTGGAAGGTTTTCGGCCGGTTCTCAATTGCTTACCTCGACAAAGCAGGCGGATCATGGAAGCTGCTCTACGCCCCTTTTCGCCAGAGCGGAACCGGCAGCCTTAATGGGTCGACCGACTTTGATGATGTGACCTTTAGTGCTGGAGACGTTCGAGCAACATACCAGTTCGACAGCTACAGGATGACCTACCGTAAGCCTTGGAAAGGCAACTGGTCTGTTGGCGGCACGCTCAAGGTACGCGATGCCGAGATTCGATTGCAACAAGGCGCAACCGTTGCCTCGGAACGAAACACGGGCTTGGTTCCGCTCTTGAACATCTATGGGGAAGGGTCCATTGCCCGCGGATTCATGTATGAAGTCGAGCTTGACGGTTTAGCGGGCGGACCTGGGCGCGCAATTGACCTAAGTCTTAGGCTGAAGCGCCAGATCAACGCCGATACGACGGCATTTGTCGGCCTCCGAATGCTCGAAGGCGGCGCCGATGTCCCGCGCGTTTACAATTTTGCTTGGATCAGCTATATCACGGCCGGACTGGCATATCGATTCTGATTCGAATTCTGCGCTAGAGCATATAGCGAACGTTCGTTATAACCACATTCTTACGGTTGCCTAGCGCTAGTTTAAGCGCGGTGGCCAGGTTGCTATGCAGCACAGCTTGATACCACTTGGGCGGAACGCCTTGCGGAACGATGACCGTCAATATAGTGTCGGGTTCTGCCTGCAAGGTGCTGTCGATATAGTCGGTAACGGGTTCAACAAGAGACCGGTAAGGCGACTCTAAGATCACGAGCGGCATGTTGATTTGCTCGCGCTGCCAGAAATCCTTCAGCGGCTGAGCGCTCTCAGCGTCGAGAGTCACATGCAACGCGCGGCAGTCCTGAGCGACGACCTTGGCATAGGAGATCGCCTCAACCGTTCCTTTATGGAGCCTCGGAATCAATAGGATGACTTTGCTCTTAACATCGTGAACTTTGTCGGTCGGCGCAATGTCGAACTCCTTCGCGAGGTAGTCGTAGTACTTGCGAATCTTCAGGAAGATGAAGATGACGATGACGATTGCGAAAACAACGATATACGCTCCGTCTGCCCATTTAGAATAGGAAATGATGCACGTGACGACGAAGGTCGAAAGAGCGCCGACAGCATTGGCGATCATTCCGATGCCATATCGTTTCATGCGGTACCACCGCACGACCATTCCAGCTTGGCTCATGGTGAACGCCGTGAAGACGCCGACGGCGTAGAGCGGAATCAAGGCGTTGGTCTGAGCGTTGAAAAGGACCACAAGAACGATGGCGAGGAATGCCAACAGCACGATGCCGTTCTGGAACACAAGCCGGTCGCCAAGGCTTGCGAGTTGACGAGGCAGATATTTGTCGCGAGCGATGAGGCTTGATAGCCTCGGGAAGTCGGCAAATGACGTGTTGGCGGCGAGGAACAGTATCGCCATGGTCGCGAACTGAATGGCATAGAAGAACGCGCTTTTCTCACCGAAGACAACGATTGCGATCTTAGCAAGAACCGTTTTGTATCCTAAGTCCTCGGGGTGCATCGGAATGATGTGGTAGGTCTGAGCGCACCAGCTCACACCTATAACCATGACCATCAACAAGGCGGCCATGAAGACCAAGGTTTTCGATGCATTGCGCGACTCGGGCGGACGAAACGCTTGAATGCCGTTCGAAATAGCCTCAACGCCCGTCATGGCCGTGCAGATACCTGCAAAGCCTTTCAAGATAAACAGGACGCCGATGAAGCCGACTAGGTCGTGAACCTGCTTACTCTTGTCGACTGTTGAGAAGTCAAGCGGCGGTATATGTACTCCGGTCAGGTACCTGAAGATGCCCCAGCCGATCAAGGCCAGCGTCAGCACAACAAAGGAGTACGTCGGGATGGCAAAGACGATGCCGCTTTCGCGCACGCCGCGCAGGTTTACCATCGCAATGAAAAGGATGACGAACACCGCAATGTGAACTTGAAAGGGCTGAACCTGGTGGAAAGCCGAAACAAGCGCGGCGACGCCGGCTGAAACCGAAACCGACACGGTAAGCACATAGTCGATCAGAAGAGCCGCGGCAGCAACCAGTCCAGGATATTTGCCCAGATTCTGCTTCGATACCGAGTAGCTGCCGCCACCTTCTGGATAGGCGTGAATAGTCTGGTAGTAGCTGAAGGTGACGATGCTCAGCAGGACTGCGAGAGCGATGGCGATGTAGATGAGCAGGTAGTACGCTTGGACCGCATATGCAGCGCTTGCGGTTATAAGGATAAGCAGTACTTCCTCGGTGGCATATGCCGTCGAAGACAAGGCATCAGAAGCAAAAACGGGCAGTCCGAAGAAATTGGTGAGCCTCTCTGTATGCGAATGTTTCGTGGCAATGGGCTTGCCGACAAGTATTCTTTTTGCCTTTTGAATGACTGTCATTTGAGGATCGCCGGAAGGAAATTGTGGCATCGCGCGAAAGGAATAAGAGACAAAACCGGTGATTTAGAGCCAATCTTGACACAATCTTGATACCATCGAAGTCCTTCTTGCCACGGGCTTGTCTGGCTCATAGGCGATCATGCAGGCAACTATGGACAGTCTTGCGCTTATCGCATTTTGTGCAGTCGGCTTGCTGACTTTCGGCTTTCTTGCCCTTTGCGCCAACCTGAGGAGGTCGGAACCATGATCGAGTTCTGGATGCTTGGCATCGTCTGCCTGCTTATCCTCGCATACCTATTCTTCGCGATGCTCAAACCGGAGGTGTTCTAGTGTCCGACTGGCTTCAAATTGCACTTTATCTTTTCGCGCTAGGATTGCTCTCTAGGCCGCTCGGCTTGTATATTGCCCGAGTCATGGAGGGCGAAAACACAGTCCTAAGCAAGGTGATAGGTCCTGTAGAAGGGCTTATCTACCGGCTGTGCGGCATCAAACCCGATTCTCAGCAGACATGGAAGGGATACGCGGCAAGCGTGCTTTCCTTCAGCTTTATCGGTTTTGCGGCTGTATATGGGATTCAGCGGCTCCAGGGATTTCTACCTCTCAATCCCGTCGGTCAGAAAGCGGTTTCGCCGGACCTTGCCTTTTCGACAGCGAGCAGCTTCGTCACGAACACCAACTGGCAGAGCTACAGCGGCGAAACGACGATGAGCTACCTGACCCAAATGCTCGGGCTGTCCGTCCAGAACTTCCTGAGCGCCGCTACGGGAATCGCCATTGTCATCGCTTTGATCCGAGGCATTCGGGCACGCGAATCGTCCAATCTCGGCAACTTCTGGACGGACATGACCCGATCGGTCCTTTACATCTTGATTCCGTTATCTCTCTTGCTGAGCCTGATTCTCGTGAGCCAAGGCGTCGTTCAGACGTTCAAGCCGAGTATCGAAGCTAAGGCGGCTGTTTCCGGTCCACAGGTCATTGCCGTTGGCCCAGCGGCGTCTCAGGTTGCCATTAAGCAGCTTGGCACCAACGGCGGCGGCTTCTTCAATACCAACTCGGCGCACCCGCTCGAGAACCCCACGCCGGGCTCAAACTTCATTTCCTGCTTGGCGATCCTATTGATTCCGGCCTCCCTGTGCTGGACCTTCGGGCAAATGGTAAACGACAAACGCCAAGGGCTCGCTGTGTTCGCTGCGATGTCGCTCCTGCTGCTTTTGTTCCTGATACCGACCGTTTTGGCCGAACAATCTGGAAATCCGACATTCCACAGCATGGGCCTAGCATCGAACGCCAATTGGGAAGGCAAAGAAATGCGGATCGGCATCGGGAACTCGGGTCTCTGGGCGGCGGCAACGACAGCGGCCAGCAACGGATCGGTCAACAGCATGCACGACTCGTTTACGCCGCTGGGCGGGCTGTTCCCTATGGTCTTAATGCAACTCGGCGAAGTCGTGTTCGGAGGCGTCGGATCGGGGCTCTACGGAATGCTCGTGTTTGCAATCGTCACTGTGTTTATTGCAGGACTCATGGTCGGCCGGACGCCGGAATACCTCGGCAAGAAGATCGAACCTTTTGAAATGAAAATGGCTTCTCTCGTGGTCTTGATCCCATGCGTTCTCGTCTTGGTTGGCACGGCGCTATCGCTGTTGACAGGCAATGGACAGTCGTCGATGAGCAATCCAAGCGCGCACGGCTTTTCGCAGCTGCTCTACAACTATTCAAGCATGGGCAACAACAATGGTTCGGCGTTTGCTGGATTCAACGCCAATGTTCCATTCCACAACTATCTCGGCGCGATTCTGATGTGGATTTCACGGTTTTGGCTCGCCATTCCAGTGCTAGCTATCGCAGGATCTCTGGCGAGGAAGAAGACCATACCGGTTGGCCCCGGCACGTTGCCCACCCATACGCCGCTGTTCGTTGCGCTACTGGTTTCGACGGTACTTATCGTCGGTGCACTGACGTTCATCCCTGCTCTTGCCCTTGGACCCATTGCAGAGCACCTGTCGATGCTTGGAGGTATTCGATAATGTCTTCAAAGAACGCACCTTTGTTCGAATCTGAGTTGGTCGGCCAGGCAGTTAGAGACTCTTTTCTCAAGCTGAGCCCGCGCGTTCAGCTCAAGAATCCAGTCATCTTCGTTGTCTACATCGGCGCTATAGTCACAACCATCGAGTGGATTCGATCCATATCAGGCGAAGCAATCTACGCTCCAGGTTTTGTGCTGGCTATCGCGTTGTGGCTTTGGTTCACCGTGCTCTTCGCAAACTTCGCCGAAGCCATGGCCGAGGGCAGAGGCAAAGCTCAAGCCGAGTCGCTTCGGAGCACCAAACAGGATGTGGTCGCCAAGAAAGTCGATTGGACTCGCGAAACGGGTTTGCCGCTAGGGGTCCTATCGGCGATATTGGAAAACAAGCCTGAGTTTTCGCACACAGAAGCGCCAAGCAGCGCTCTTGTTAAGGACGATATCGTGATCGTTCGCGCCGGTGAGACGATTCCAGGCGACGGAGAGGTGGTCGACGGTATTGCTACGGTCGATGAAAGCGCCATTACCGGTGAGTCAGCGCCAGTCATTCGCGAATCGGGCGGCGACAGAAGCTCGGTTACCGGCGGAACTCGGGTGCTCAGCGATTGGATCGTCCTTCGCATCACCTCGAACCCAGGCGAGAGCTTCCTAGACAAGATGATCTCAATGGTTGAAGGAGCCAAGCGACAAAAGACGCCAAACGAGCTCGCGCTGAGCATTCTGCTGGCCGCATTGACGATTGTTTTCCTACTTGCCTGCGTTACGCTGGTGCCATTTTCGCAATACGCCGTTTCGTCGAATAACAGCGGCCAGCCGATTCAAACCGTCGTCGTCATCTCGTTGCTGGTGTGTTTGATACCCACAACAATCGGCGGGCTGCTCAGCGCCATCGGCATCGCCGGGATGGACCGTCTGCTCCGCAAGAACGTCATCGCTCTCAGCGGACGCGCTGTGGAGGCGGCAGGCGATGTCGATGTTTTGCTACTCGATAAAACCGGCACCATCACCCTTGGAAACCGCCAGGCAGTTGAGTTCAAACCTGCACCAGGAGTCGATGAATCCTATCTTGCCGATCGAGCCCAACTTACTTCCCTATCGGACGAGACGCCTGAAGGCCGAAGCATCGTGGTTCTGGCCAAAGAGAAATATGGACTGCGAGGACGCGAAGTGAAAGGCGAGTCGTTTGTGCCGTTCACTGCTCAAACACGCATGTCTGGCGTCGATCTGGACGGAGCACAGCTACGCAAAGGCGCGTATGAAGCCGTTCGATCGTGGATCGAGGAGCGCGGCGGGCGCTTCCCATTAGAGGTTGAACAGGAGGTCCACCGCATCTCAAAGGCCGGCGGCACACCGTTGGTTGTCGCCGAAAACAGCCGCGTCCTCGGATCGATCTATCTGAAGGACATTGTCAAAGGCGGCATTAAGGAACGGTTCTCTGAGCTGCGACGTATGGGCATCAAGACGGTGATGATCACCGGCGACAACCCGATGACCGCGGCCGCCATCGCCGCTGAAGCAGGAGTCGACGACTTTCTTGCGCAAGCTACACCAGAAACCAAGATGAACCTGATTCGCGAATACCAGGCTGGCGGGCGGCTTGTGGCGATGACGGGCGATGGCACCAATGATGCTCCAGCGTTGGCTCAAGCCGATGTGGCTGTGGCGATGAACAGCGGAACTCAAGCGGCCAAGGAAGCAGGCAACATGGTCGACCTCGACAGCAACCCCACGAAGCTGATTGAGGTCGTCGAGACCGGCAAGCAGCTGCTGATGACGCGCGGAGCTCTAACAACCTTCAGTATCGCTAACGACATCGCCAAGTACTTCGCAATCATTCCGGCAGCATTTGCGGCGACCTATCCGCAACTTGGTCTGCTAAATGTCATGCACCTGAAGACGCCGGAGTCGGCAATCCTTAGCGCCGTCATCTTCAACGCCCTCATCATTATCTTCCTGATTCCGCTGGCCCTTAGAGGCGTCAAGTACCAAGCACTAGGCGCTGAAGCGGTGCTCAAGAAGAACTTGCTGGTCTACGGCGTCGGCGGACTCATCGTGCCCTTCATCGGCATCAAGGCCATCGATCTAATCCTAGGAGTGTTTATGAGATGAACGACATCAAAACTGCTTTGCGTTTCCTCGTCGTCTTAACGGTGCTTACCGGCATCGTCTATCCCCTGACCGTGACCGCCATATCGCAAGCCGTCTTGCCCGACAAGGCAAACGGCAGCCTCATTGTCGAAAATGGCCAGGTCGTCGGTTCGCGACTTATTGGGCAGAACTTCACTGAGCCGGGCTTTTTTTGGGGAAGACCATCTGCAACCGCCGACAAACCATATAACGCCGCCGCTTCTTCCGGCAGCAATCTAGGACCGACGAATCCCGAGCTAAGGAAGCAGATCGATGAGCGGGTTCAGGCTCTGCGAAAAGCCGATCCCAGCAACGCGCAACTAGTGCCAACCGACCTAGTTACAACCAGTGGCAGCGGACTCGATCCAGATATCTCTGTCGAAGCGGCCTTATACCAAGTGCCGAGAGTTGCCAGAGCTCGCGGAGCGTCCGATGCAGACGTAGCGAAGTTAGTCGAGAAGCACACGTTGAGGAGGCAACTCGGCATCTTAGGAGAGCCGCGTGTGCGCGTTCTTGAGTTGAATCTAGACCTAGACAAGATGCTTCCGGCCAAGCACTAGGTACGATCATTGTAAGAGCACATGGTTCGCGACAGCCGAAGGCCATACGACCCGATAACGATCTTGCTGATGCCGAGGTGGTCAAACGCGGCCGTCTCGATCCAAACCATGTATCACATCATCGACTCCGTGGACTACGCGATCGCTTCGGCTTCTGACGACGATGAGGCAAGGCAGTTCAAGAGCGGATGGAGCCTCGTAGACGACATACCATTGCTTGTCCTTCGTCCCAGTTCCGGCCTATCGTGCAAGTGGTCCGTCGATGCTGTCGCGCAGATTTCTGAAGCTCATGGCGGCAGAGCGGTTTGCGTGTTCCTGGTCGACGGTCAAGATGTGCCTGGATATAAAGCAGGCAAACGCAATCTCTGGGAGCGAAGTTTCGCCGAGCAGCTGCAAAGAGCGGTACTAGACTCCCAAATCCATCAGTTCTCCGATAGCTGGGCGACAAGTCCGCCGAGGGCGAGGTAGGCATGCAAGCGGTTCCGCAAGGCCGAGGCAGGCTCAAAATCTACTTGGGAATGGCCGCAGGCGTCGGCAAGACCTATGCGATGCTCTCGGAAGCGCGAGCCGAACGCGAACGAGGAGTCGATGTTGTCATCGGTTATGTCGAATCGCACGGCCGTAAGGAAACCGAGAACCTTATCCAAGGAATAGAACGGCTTGATCCGCGACAAACCGAGCACAAAGGGGTTGCTTTGTCGGAGTTTGACATCGACGAAGCAATACGGCGCAAGCCGGCGCTCATCCTTGTTGATGAGTTGGCCCATACCAACGTTCCGGGAAGCCGCCATTCCAAGCGATGGCAAGATATTGAGGAGCTTCTGAGTTGCGGAATCAATGTCTACACTGCTGTCAACATCCAACATGTTGAAAGCCTAAGGGATGTCGTGGCTTCGATCACCGGAGTCTATGTCAAAGAAACGGTGCCGGACGCCTTTATCGACCGAGCTGACGACATCGAACTGGTCGATCTGCCGCCTCAAGAACTCCATCAGCGCCTACGAGACGGCAAGGTCTATATACAAGAGAAGATCGAGCAGGCGATTGGAGGGTTCTTCAAGAAAGGAAACCTTCTGGCCTTGCGAGAGCTCGCTTTGCGGCACATGGCTGAGCGCGTCGATGAAGATCTTCGAAGAGTCAAGGACCTTCAAGCCCTAGCTGAAAGGTGGCACACCCGCGAACAGATACTTGTTTGCATAGCTCCGAACCGCATGGCGCCTAGAATCGTGCGCGAAGCAAAGCGGCTTTCTTCGAGCCTCCATGCCCGGTGGTATGCCGTTACGGTTGAGGACACTCGAAGTTCGAGCCTCTCCGACCGAGATCAGGAGTACCTAGACTATGCGATTCGGCTTGCCGAAAGCCTCGGCGCAGAGATTCACAGACTCGGCGGAGATGATGTCGTCGAAGAGGTCGTTCGGTTTGCCCGGGAGCACAACGTCACGACAATCGTCGTCGGCAAGCCGGTTCGTCCGAGATGGCGCGAGCTGTTGTCGGGTTCGGTCGTCGATGCGCTGATTCGGACCAGCGGCGACATCGATGTCTTAGTCATCACTGGCGCAGAGGAACCGTCGAGTTCGCTAATAGTTCGGCGGCCCGCAGAGAAACCGACCTTTAAAGGACTGCTCTATGCTGCCGCAATAGTCGCGGTCTGCACTCTGGTCGGCTATTCGATGGTTGATCGGTTTGACCTGGCGAACATCGTCATGGTCTACTTCCTTGGAGTCGTTGTAACATCCGCAACGCTCTCGAAGAGAGAAGCGCTTGCCGTTACTGTCGTCAGCGTTGCCTTGTTCGACTTCTGCTTCGTTCATCCAAGGGGCACCTTTGCGGTTCGAGACGCCCAGTACATAATCACTTTCGTGATCATGCTGGGAGTATCGCTTTTGATCAACTCGCTGACTCAGAAGCTTCGCCAGCAGTCTGAGAATGCCGCGCTGCGCGAAAGAAACACCGCCGCTCTTTACGATCTGAGCCGACGCATGGCCGCGATGCAGAACCTTTCGGATATGGCCAAACTCGTCGCCGATGCAGCGGGAGCTTCGATAGGAGCTGAAGTCGCAGTGCTTGTGCCAGAAGGTGCATCCTCGATGTCGCCTATCGCCACTACTCGCGGAAATATTGAGGAGGATCCCCACGAAATCGGTGTTAGCCGCTGGGTAATCGACAACTCACGCATGGCTGGACGAACAACCGACACTCTTTCTGGATCTCGTGGCCTGCACATCCCGCTAACAGGCTCAATTGGCACTCTGGGTACGATGGTCGTCGACCTCAAAGGCATCGACAGCATCGATCCGTATCGAATGCAGTTCCTCGACTCCCTGGCTAACCAGCTCGCAAGCGGCGTTGAAAGGGCAACCTTAGCCGAGGCGAGCCACCAAGCAGCCTTGCGCATTGAGACAGAAGCGATGCGCAACGACCTACTGAGCGCGGTCTCGCACGACTTGCGCACGCCGCTGGCGGCTATTGAAGGAGCAGCGAGCATATTGGCGTCGGCGCCGGAGTCCAGCCACAAGAGCCGAGAACTTGCAAACACCGTTTATGAACAATCGGAGCGGATGTCCAAGTTAATCCGCAACCTGCTTGACATGACGCGTGTGCAAGGCGAAATCGACCTTAATCTAGATTGGCATGCCCTTGACGAGCTTCTCTCGAGTGCGATCTTGCGAACCGAGACTTTGTTTGCCAATCCGGTTCGCGTGCTGTCCATGCCTGAGCATCTTGTAGTTCGAGTTGACGGTGTTCTGATCGAGCAAGTGCTGGTCAACCTTCTTGAGAACGCTGCCCGCTATGCCGGGCGAGAAGCCAACGTCGCGATGTCGGTCAAACTAGCTGGCGACCGGTACCGAATTGAAGTCAGCGACGACGGACCTGGAATCCCTGCCGAGGATCTGGGCAAGGTGTTTGAGCGCTTCTATCGAAAGGGGAGTTCAGGATTCGGACTTGGACTTGCTATATGCAAAGCAGCGGTCGAAGCTCATTCAGGATTCATATCGGCAATCAACAACGAATCTGGCGGCGCAACCATTCGTATTGAGCTGCCAAAACCTGCGGAGCAGCAAGATGAGTGATCCGATTCGATTTGTCGTAATTGAAGACGATGCGCCTATACGGAAGTTCCTTTGCGCCAGCATGGGCGAGGACGAGGCGGAATGGCATGAAGCAGGAACAGGCGAAGAAGGAATCAAACAGATAGCACGAAAGAACCCGGATGTTGTGCTCCTTGATCTCGGTCTGCCGGATATCGACGGCCTGGTAGTCTTAAGCCGTCTGAGGGAATGGAGCGATGTGCCCGTCATCGTGCTATCGGCTCGCGGGCAAGAGAAGGACAAGATTGCAGCCCTCGACTGCGGCGCGGACGACTACTTGACCAAGCCGTTTTCGATTGGAGAGCTCATGGCGCGCGTTCGGGTGGCAATGCGCAATAAGCGCAAGTCGGTGGAAGAACCGATCTTTGAATCGGACGGACTTCGTGTCGACTATGTCTCTCGGCTGGTGACTTTAGACGGATCGGAAATCAGACTAACGGTCATCGAATACCGCCTATTAACCATGCTTTGCCAATATGCCGGCCGAGTCGTGACCCAGAAGCAGATGCTGACCGAGGTCTGGGGTCCGGAATACGAGGACTCGACGCACACATTGCGGGTTCATATGGGCAACTTGCGGCAAAAGATCGAGTCAGATCCTGCTCGTCCACGGTTTATTCGAACTGAAACCGGCGTTGGCTACCGGTTCATTGTGTGAGTCTGAATGACGCTTTCAGGCGGTCTTGTGCGGCGGAGACGTTTGAGAAAGGTCGGTCCCCCAAAATGGCGAAGAGCCGCGAAAAACCTTGGAAAATGGATGGTGGAGGTAGGGGGGATATAGTCGCTTCGCGACCGTGTCCACACGATCTGTACTCGTAGCATTTGCGATAACTGCTCCTGGCATTCCTTAAGCCTTCTACCGATTTGGGTTTCACAGCAGGAACCTTGATTCCAACATCAACGACAGTAGCGCCGTATCTTTAGACTTCGTGTACTATAGGTAAAACGCAACTAAAACAAATCCACTTGGAACCGAACCTGAAGCCCCAAAAGGAGTAGATATTGTCAGCCTCCTCAATGAACCGCCAAGAATTGGTTGAGGGAGTAGCCTTGTGCCTTGCTACTCTTGCATATGCACTCGATATCGAGAATTCTGTTGGAATGTACTCTCGCAATGTAATTCTTGAGGATATCTTATTACCTGTTTTTAGGATATTATTCTCAGCTAAGGATCTCGATAATGCCAATTCTGAGATGCCGAATGTCGAATGCATCGACCTATATTCTCCATCACTTAGACTCGGCATTCAGGTCACCACTGAATCAAGACAAGATAAGGTTGAAGCCACGTTGTTATCTCTTAAGGATAGCTCGTGGAAAGACCGTCTTGATCGTCTGGTTTTCCAGGTACTTACGCCAAAGTCGTGTAGAAGGACACAGGCTACGATTGAAGCGTGGCAACTGGCAGCTCCAAAGAATATTGCTTTTGACCCCAAAAGTGACGTGCTCGAAGGTGTGCCTTCTCTTATGAAACTTATTAGGCTTCTAGATGACGGTGACCTTATAGAAGTCTACGGTATCCTAAACGCAAGCATACTAGGAAATCGACAGACTGACGTTTTCAGAAACTGTTTATGCCAGGCAACGCAACAACTAGAATATGAGAAGCTCTCTCTAAAGTACATACCCGAAATATTCGTTGAAACCCCAAGGCTGAAGGAGGATTTGCGTATATTTTGCCATCCCTCACTGTTTTTCGGGAGAATATGCGACCAGTTGAATAGATACCGAATAGGTGCGTCTCTTTCTAGAATGGAGCCATTCGGCTATCAAGTGAAGTTTCCGCCGGATCTTGATATGCCTGTTTCTGAAGGCTCCTTACCTCAGACTATAGAAAAAGCCGAACTCTATCAATCGCTTCTTATGGAGCTTAAGGCTTGTTGTGATCGGATCGTTGACCATGGTGGAGATCACAATGCTGTTGCTCTTGATGACGAAACCAAACGTTCATATTATAATGACAATGGTCATATAGTTCGCGAGTCGGCGTATTTTCTTTCGTCAGATATTTCCGACATAGTCGATAAGTTATCGCTTATTCGTTCGCGAGTCCTCCTGCTTACAAGCAAAGCCGGGCAGGGTAAAACGATGTTTATCTGCGATTTCGTAGAGAATTTCCTTCTTGGACATGCAATACCATGTTTTTTCTTTTCTGGTCGTCTAGTCTCTACCTTATCGGGTAAGTCACTGTGTGATTCGATAAAGTCGTATCTTGGTCTTGATTCGAGTTTAAGTGATTCCAACTTGCTTGAACTTCTCAACAAGGTAGGGGAGTCATCAGATAAGCCCTTCGTAATAGTCATTGATGCTATTAACGAACACTTTTCTACAAGCCGCTTTTCACAGGAGCTCCATAAGTTCGTATCTGACTGTCTGCCGTTCACGAACATTCGGTTTATTTTTACGTGCCGTTCAGAGTTCTTCTCCGAACGCTTCTCCAGTCTTGTTAGCGCTCCATTAAATAGTGTTCTAATTCACCGAGATAAACTTGGGTTACGATTGTATCCTAATGACTATGATGAACTTATTGAGAACCACTTCTCGTTTTTTAATATACCGAGCGATATTGTTGCGAATGAAGTCCTGAGATCCTTTGAAGAAGACAAAATACTTTTACGGATTTTCTGCGAGGCCTATCAAGGTCTAGCTTTACGAAAGACTAAAACCCGAATAACTTCACTCTACCGACTTGAAGTATTTGCCTTATATTTCAAAAAGAAAGTATCTGCGACAGCCGAATATCGCAGTAAAGCAACAAATGAACCATTTCCGGCCTGCGAGCGAAAAGTTCTAAAATCTCTAAAGCAACTGATGTGTTATATGGTGGGAAAGCAAGTCTATGCGGAAATACCATATGACGCTATCGATCCCTCTTTGCATGATATTCTAGACTATTTAGTTGGAGAAGAAATCCTGCTTAGGAAAGACCTCGCTAGGAATATTCCCTTTGATCGTTTAGAAGACACGCTTAGTTTTACTTTTGATGAATTACGTGATTACCTTCTAGCTACGTATATTGCCTCAGATGTATTCCCGAAGGACACTCCTCTATTTGATTGTTTACTAGCATCTGAGAAGAGTACAATGAAACCTTACCTGGAGGGTGTTAAGCGGTTTCTGTTTCATATTTCACGATCTAGCAAACAAGAAGATCTTAGAAACTATACTACATTAAGAAATACATTCGAATCATGCTTTATTCCAGAGATATTCAACACGAATAGCGACAATGTCACAATTGATGATGTAAACGCGGTACAGGATTTGTTAAGTCATTACGAATCTGCGAATCATAATGAAAAGGACGGTAATAACGAATATTATAGCAAAGCGTATATGATTGTTAAGTACCTTATGGCAAGGGTGCGTAGTGAATATTACCCACGACTTAACCTGCGTTTCTTGCTTGATATATCCTTAACTGGTAACGGTAAGCTTAGAAAGCTTATTAGACGTCAATTTGAACCCTATTTTGACTCCGGTTACAATCTGAAGTCTTATTGCACGGCAATCGAAAAAGCTGTTGTAGACCTGCTAAACGAGGATGTACCTGATCATGAACATGCCACTACTCTTTCATATTGGTTATTAGTTCTACTGCCTTTAAAAGACGCGAACTCTAATAAAAGCTTTGCGGAATTAGCACTTAGCAATATAGTCTCCCAGCATCCTCAGTTTGGCTATTATGTTCTAGACAAAGCATTAGAGCATAACATCTCCGAAATCAAGATTCAAGTTTGGCGCATCATCAATACAGTTTTCCCTGGCTTTCCATTTTTCTTTGAGTTTTGCCGTTATAGCGAAAGAGATCTGTCTGACAGTGATATTGGTAGCAACTACGAAGTCAAGCGGTATTTAGACATGGCTCAGGAGATAAAGAATGAAAACTCTAACAATATCTGACGACAAGTTCTTGTTGATTATACAAAAGCCTCCTACTTTAGTGGACTTTATTCAGAGTGCGAACGTCCGTGAGGGTTCATATGCCTATAGAATTGTCAGCCATATTTGGAACTCCGTTTTCGTTGAGTCGATAGACTATGCACGAGAATATCTTTTATATTACAATAAGGAATACCCAGCGTTTTCTCGTTACCTAAAATGGAATGTAAAGCCTCTTGATGGCTTTGGATTTGATAGAGAAGCAGAGGCATGGGGCAACATATTGAAATCTATAGACGATGAGTACTCCGAGCGTATTTGTGTATATTTCTGCGATAGATATCCAAGTATCTTATTTGGGGATGATGGACAACGCATTTTGACTTCAATTCTTACTGGATGTACATCATGAAAGTCCGAGCTGGCTTTGTAACAAATAGTTCTTCAACCTCCTTCCTAATTATTCTGCGGGAAAATCTGACGAAAGATAAATTTCTCAGTATGACCGGAGTGGACGCAGATTCGCCCTTAGCGGCTGTGTTCATTCAGCTTTTTGAAATAATGCAAGACAATATTAGGTATACAGTAGACTTTTCATCAAATAGGAATATCGAATTGCGCGATTCATTTCTAGACAAATGTGACATCAAAGCTAACACGGTCTTGTATAAGAAAGTAGAGAGCGCAAGACGTAATGGTAGCAAGGTATCTTTCGGAGAACTGTCAACTGATGGATCGTATATTGAGGGCTTCTTTTGTTGCGACTCATTTGTTCTAGAGGACGAGGGCATTTATATAAATGCCCAAGAATGTGACTGGTGAGATGGTGGACTTGATTATCAAGCATTTTGAAGCTGATTCATATACTGCTTTGTTCAACCCGCAAAATGGCTTTTTCGCACGTATAGAGGATAATTGTGGAAGTGAAATTGAATGGGCACAGCATGGGCCTGAGTTAATTGATATATCTATCACGAATAAGTGTAGTCGCGAGTGTCAAATCTGTTATAAGAAATCTTCAACTGATGGCCGTCACATTGCAGTCAAGGATTTTCGACATATTTTAGAACAAGCGCGACTTATGCATGTTTTCCAGGTGGCCCTCGGTGGCGGTAATCCAAACCAACATCCAGATTTCGAGGAACTCCTTCGAATGTCCAAGATAGATTTTGGCATAGTGCCAAACTACACTACCAATGGCTGGGGCCTAAATCAATCAACTATTATGGCCTCGCGGAAGTACTGTGGTGCTGTTGCAGTTAGTGCCTACTATCCCTATACACAAACAGAGTACGCGGTAAGTCTTCTTTCTGAGAATGAAATCAGAACTAATGTTCACTATGTGCTAACGAGTAGTTCTATAGAAACAGCAATTGATTGGCTGAACAATCCACCATCATGGTTACTAAAGGCAAACGCTCTTATTTTCTTAAATTATAAACCAATTGGAAGGTGTGCAGACTTAGAACTGCTCGCAAACAAGAACAAGAATCTTTCATCCTTTTTCAATATTGCCACAAGTCGTGAGTTTCCCTTTAGTATAGGATTTGATTCATGCAGTGTTACTGGAATCGCCCGTACATCAAGAGTGCCTTCAGAATCTCTAGAAGGATGCGATGCAGGAAGGTTTTCACTCTATATTTCGGAAGAACTTGATGTGATGCCCTGTTCTTTCATGCAATTACTAGACATTGATAAGCCATCACTAAGGTTTGACTCTTTATTAGATATATGGCAAAAACATCCTTTGTTTACGACGACTAGAAGCCAACTATCTAAGTATACGTGCAGTAATTGCTACGCAACTGGTATTTGTCGATGCGTATGCCCTATTTTCCCGTCTATATCTCTATGTGATCGTGAGCTTGATAAGGCAATTGCTACTATTTAGATAGACTATCTACTTATTTGGAGAACCTATTAAGGTGTCCCGAAGTATGGTTAGAATCCTACTCACTTCTAGATCAGGAACATTTAGACAGGCAATCAGTTTCATCAGGTGTGGACACAACTTACAAATTCCCTGTATAGAAATCTGAAAATCATCTTTGGTAAAGGTATTGTTAACAAGGATTCCAACTAGTTTTCGTTCAACAAGTGGCCTAAGCGGTTCCATCAGATCATAGATTAAGCTTGACCGATCAAACTGCATTGAATGCAGATATGAGATGCTAGTGTCAAATCCCATCATCTCACAAGCAATCCGAACCTGAGATTCGAGTACAGCATAGGCGTAGTTCAAGATAGCGTTCACAGGATGGCTTGCATATCGGTTGATGCCCGAAACCTTCGACTGTCTCTTGTCCATGTAGAACCAATCATCAGGAATTGCTCTTTGCGACTTAGCAGTCCACTTGAGATCTATATCCTGCCAAAGCTTAAAATAGGAAAGGGCTGAAGTTGCTTCAAGGACAAGCAGGTCATTCGTTGTTTGGACAGCTTCGATGCTGTCGATATGTTTGCTCAGTTTATGCCTTGTGTATTCCCTAAGTTGCGATTCCGCGAATAACTCTAGGTTGTCAATGCATCCAAGCAACTTCCGCTTGATCAGGTCTTTGGCGATCATCAAAGCTGTTTCCGGTCGCGTTGCTGATAACTGAGCCAAACGCAATTCGTAATCCTCAATGCCGGTTGAACTGCAAACACTTGCTAACTCGTTGCCTCGGTAGTCAATGACAACAAGCGGAATGTTTTGAGCTGAGAGCCAGCAAATGGAATCGAGAGTCACATTGCCTGAACTTCCAAGAATGATAATTCGTGAAGGTGTGTTGTGTTTACAGGGAAAGAACCGAAATTCCTGTCTTTCTTGAGGGTAATGCGTGAAGCCGTCTTTTACGTGAAGTGCTCCAGATTCGATTTTCAAACTCACGCCATGGCCTGTGAGAATTATCGGAAGTCGAATATCTCTTTTACCGCTAAGCTTCTTTGACTTTCGAACTTCTTCTCTATACTGAGCAAGCCAATATTCGCACCTTTCGGCAAACTCATCATTTACCGCGACTGCTTTCTTAACTGCTTCAACAGAGCGTTCTTTGACTTTTCGGCTTGTCGGTTTGCCAAAGGGTTTAGCATCAAGTGCCCTTTTCTTTTCCCAATCGCGATGGCATTGCTGACAGCAAAACCTCTTTCGGTCTTTTGTTGGTTTGAAGGATTTTCCGCAATGTTCGCAATCAAGCGAATCAGGATAAACGCGTGTTTTGCGCGGTGGAAGCTTCTTTGACGAAGCGTCGGATAATACAGTATATTGATTTCGCATGTCGGAACCTCAATTTCCGTGTGCCGTGCTCCCGAACGATTGCAGTCGTTGCGGGGGCCTTATTGTTCTAATTGAATTAAAGACGAATTAACTTGTTTAGCTACTTGATCAATGTTACTTCCAAGACCAATGCGCCTTAACCAAAGCAATATTACCACTAAAACAATGGTGTCTTCATCGTTATATTGGCTCGAAATGAAATTGTTAATACCGAATATTGCCGGTAGGCCATTAGCCATAAAAATAGCTTCCAATATCGCTAATTTCTTAATGACCAGTATGTCTTGACGCGCCTGCAATAATTCGCTATCTAACGCTGACAAAACAGCATCATATAGTTGATCAATAATAGATACCTGAAAAGGTATTTCGTTACCAATGTTAGAAATTAAGCTCGTATATTGCCCTCTGTACTGCTCCAGAATCATAGGCCATTTCTGATCTAGATTCAAGGCTTTTTGCATTAATACTGTGGGATCGGCCTCGGTTGGCAATACCTTCGCAAACGCCATGTCTGCGCCATCGGCAACTACATGCATTGCGAAACGAGAAAGCACTTCAATATGATCAAGATTGTGAACCCTCTTCCTAATGGTTCGGCTTGTTCTTGACTTAGCCCTCTTAAACGTAGATTCCATCGCAATATCTGTTTTAGATTTGCCGTCGGGCCTATCTTCGCTACACGCCCGATCAAGAATATCGAGGCACTCAAGAAGGTCGCGCCTAACCTGGTCCGCGTCAATCTCGAAATGCTCAATCCAAAGCCGCAATCGAACTTCCCGGGCGTTCTTCTTAGTTGCAAATAGTTCCTGCGCTCTATGGGCTTGAGGAATCAGGATAGCTGGATACCAGAACTCTCGCTTTCGCTGACTGCCACCTTCTCTTGTGTGCTTAGGGAGGATTTGTTTGGCAATCCAGTCTTTGAGCTTTCTACGGGGAATGGCCGGTTCAAGTCGCGCCCAAATGATTCTGATCTCCAACTCGGCTTCGGATTTTACAGAGGACATTGAAACCATACATCTTGCTCCAAACCGGATATTGGCATCATTACTCGCGCTGGAATAGGTCCAGCAAGGAGTAGAAACATTGCTAAAGATCCGTGACTACAAAGCAGAATACGCCCGACGAATAGCAAGAGGGCTCTCTGCAGGCCTAAGCCGAAGCCAGTCCAGAGGCCATCCTAGGCCTGGCGAAGCCTATCGAGCCATTGTCAAACCTATAAACGCTTACGATAAGCAACTTGAGGACGCGCTGAAGCAAATACGCAAAGGCAAGTCGCTCAAGGAAGCATCAAAATCTGTCGGCGTGTCGGCAGAACGTGTCCGAACCTACATTGTCGGTCAAGGAGTTGCCGAAAAGGTCAAAGGACGCTGGACTATTGGCGAGGATCTACGAACTCGCGAAATCGGCTTCGCATCGAGAGGCCGGGTAGTTATTTCGACCGTGACGTATGAAACGTCGCAGATAATCGGCTCCTATTGCTCAGCAGTAGGGCAGTTTCTAAACACGCACGCTATTGGAGTGCTAACTCCATTTGTCAACAAATCGGTTTCCGATATCCATGGGATCAAATATCCCTTCGAAACCGATCCCAACACGCTCTATCGCCTTAGCAATTCTGGCGATCTGACCTTTGAACACCTATACAAAATGACCCAAATATAAGGAACTAAACATGATAAACCCAATTCTCATTGAACAAGAACTTGAAAAAGTAAAGAACGCTCGCAGGCTAGGCGGATTTGACAAAACCTGCGTTATCTGCAGTGAACCAGATCAGAACGTTCTGGAACTCCATCACCTATCCGGCGAGGACTACGGCGACGACGTCTATCCTGTCTGTCGGAACTGCCACCGGAAACTGACAAACAAGCGAGCGAACAAACCCGCTCCTGAATATCCTTCGCAACTCGATCAGATTGGGCATTGGCTCATAGGACTTGCTCAGTTGCTGCTTGAACTCGCGAAGAAGGCCTTTGAGTTTGGATCGGTACTAATCGAATCTGCAAAGGTCATTCCTTCGCCATATGGATACGCATTGGAGGCCACATGTTAAGCCAAAACCAAGTTCCGCTAACCGTTTCCGTTCGCGCTTACGCTGAACCGGTCGGCTCTGAAAAGCCGAAGAAACCCCAGTTCGTTGATAAGTCGCCTGCAAGCAAGTGGTCTCTGATCTTTGACACTGAGACTACAACCGATCAGCGTCAAGAGCTAAGGTTTGCCTTCTATCAGCTTAGGAATGGCGATGCCTTGCACTCGGCAGGCGCGGTCTATAACGAATCCGAACTGACAACGAGCGATATTAAGATTCTAAAGCAGTTCGCTGTCGAAAGGCAACTTGAGCTAATGCCGGTTCAGGAATTCATCGATAAGGTGTTTCTGGAAATTGCATACAGCTTAGGATCAGCGTATATCGGGTTCAACCTTCCGTTCGATCTGTCTAGACTTGCTATCAGGCATGTTCCTGCCAAACCGTCGAAAGGCAACTTCTCAATGGTTGACGGGTTCAGCTTTTCTTACTCCGACGATAAGCGAAAGCCTAAGATCCAAGTCAAACACCTGAGCAGTCGAAACTCCCTTATTCGATTCACTGTTCCATATACAAACCAGCAATCGCCATCGATGAGACGCCGGGGCATATACATGCCCGATAGACGCGGTCACTTTATCGACGTTATGTCTCTAGCTTCGGCTCTATTATCAGGCTCATGGAACTTGGCTTCACTGGCAAACTTCTTAGGAACCGAACACCGAAAGCTAGAAACTGAGGAACACGGCGCAAAGCTCACGAAGCAATACCTTGAATATGCCTATCAGGATGTTCAGGTCACATGGGAATGCTATGTTGAACTGGCTAAGCGTTATTCGACGCTCAAACTAGGAACTCGAATCGAGAAAATTATAAGCGAAGCCAGTCTAGGCAAAGCCTATCTCGATCAGATGGGAATCCAGCCTTGGCGCGTCGTGCAACCTGACTTTCCCAAAGAGCTTATAGGTTCTGCGATGGCTAGCTACTACGGCGGACGCGCCGAAGTCCATGCAAGGCGAATCCCTGTGCCAGCGGTTTACTGCGACTTCTTGAGCATGTATCCAACCGTTTGCGCATTGATGAACCTTTGGCGGTTCGTTATCTCAATAGGCATGGCTTATGAGGACGCTACGTCATGGACGATAGATTTCTTAGAATCCGTTACGCTGTCAGATATGCAAAATCCAGAGGCTTGGAAGCTGTTGACGGTTCTAGTTCGCGTCTTGCCGGATTCTGATGTCTTCCCAATAAGGGCTAAGTATGATGGCTCAAGCCGTTCGATTGGCTTGAACAAGGTATCGAGCAATCAGCCGATGTGGTTTACCCTTGCTGATTGCATCGCCTCTAAGCTGTTCACAGGCAAAGCTCCGAAGGTCATTGAAGCCGTTCGACTGACGCCGTGCAAACCTCAAGAGAACTTGAGGAGCGTTGATATAGCAGGCAACCTCGAATATCGCGTCGATCCGATAGCAGATGACTTCCTAAAGAAGGTTATCGAGAACCGAATGCAGGTCAAGAAGAAGCTGAGGAATGCCGTAGGACAAGACAAGGAGCGTTTGCAATCGGAACAACAGGCTCTAAAGATCTGCGCCAATGCTACGAGCTACGGGATATATGTCGAGTTGAATCCGAACCGGCACGGGGTACCGGTTGAACAGCTTTGCTATGGGAACACGAGCGAACCGTTCAAGGTCAACAGAACATCGGTTGAGGAACCCGGCAGGTTCTTCAATCCCTTTCTAGCTACCTTCATCACAGGTGCAGCGAGGTTGATGCTTGGAATGAGCGAACAGGTTGCTTTGTCCAAGGATTTGACTTGGGCTTTCTGCGATACAGACGGGATAGCATTCACACCGCACCCTTCAACCAAGATGAGCGATGAGGATCTATTCGAAGCGGTATCAGAAGTCCGTGATTGGTTCAAAGCCCTGTCTCCCTATGCTGAAAGCAACGATATCCTCAAACTCGAAGATGAGAACTTCTCGATAGACAATCCGAAAGAGCAAGCATTGCTCTATTGTTTTGCTATATCAGCTAAGCGATACGCCTTGTTCAACATTGGTGTTGATGACTCGATAACACTTCGAAAAGCTACCGCGCATGGTCTTGGCCACCTATCAGAGCCTTATAATGAAAGCAATGCTCCGGATTCAGTTCCTGAGCCTAGATTCGATTATAGAAAGTCAGGTCTGAAGCGATGGCATTGCGATCTGTGGCATCAGATCGTAAAGGCAGGACTTGACGGTAAGCCTGAACTCGTTGACCTTGACGCCTTGCCGGGTCTTGAAGCGAAGGCGGTTAGCAGGTACACGGCAACAACGCCCGAACTGCTGGACTGGTTCAAGATCTATAACGGAGACAAGCAGTATTGCCAACAGGTCAAACCGTTCAACTTTATGTTGTCCTATCGGTATCGGACTGAACTGTTCTCACAGCAAACGTTCAAAGTTTCAGCGCCATACAACAAGGACCTGGCAAAAGGAGTATTGCAGTGCTTTGATAGAGAAACCGGAAAGCCGGTACCGGTAAACGAGCTTCTATCGGTTCGCGAGTCGCTAAGGACATTTCACCTGCATCCTGAATCCAAGTTCGAGTTTGGGAATTATGTAGACGTTGGCTTTACAGCTAGAAAGCATGTTCAAGTGCTAGCCATCGAGCACATCGGCAAAGAAGCCCATCGATGGGAAGATAGCGTTGAACTCGGCGAGATTCTAACAGATGAACAGGAATATGGCCATTGTCCTAAGGAAGGGCAGTCCAGGCTTAAGAAGGTAATTGAGCAATGCAGACGATGCAACAGACGGAAACTTGCAAGCGTTTCTGAGATATGTTTGCGCGAAATCACAAGGGTATTAACCGGAAAGGTTATTCCAACATCGGACACACTCCTAAAGATGGAAACCGCTTCGATGAATATCTTAGGATCGATTGAAGATCAGGTTGCCTAGATATATAGTAGATTTCCCAGCCGTCGCAACTGAATGGCTGGGATTTGCGCACTCATTGGCCAATGCATTTTATGTCTTTCTGATAGCGATTGTTGAGGAACCCTATATAATGGATATTACATGTCGAGTCTCTTCCCACAGATAGGTCGCTACGAGATCATACGCGAGATAGCACGTTCAAACGACATCGTTTATGAAGCGTGGGATGTCACTTTGAACCGGCGGATTGCTTTGAAGCAGTTAAACATCCTGCCGAGTTTACCCGTCGGTGTGAGAGACGATAGAGTAGCAAGATTCAAGCGTGAGGCTCGGGCTGCTGCAACAATAAACCATCCGAATATCGCGACAGTATATGAATACTTTGAGGATTCAGGCTTTCACTATATAGCAATGGAATACCTCGAAGGTCAAACACTTCGTGACATGATTATCCAAAAGAAGACTTTTTCTGAATCAGAGATTGTCGCGATTGTCAGGCAAGTACTCCTAGGGCTAAGTTGTGCTCATATGGCAAAGATAGTCCATAGAGATATTAAGCCAGAGAACCTTTTCATTGATACGCATAGAAATGTAAAAATCGCGGATTTCGGAATCGCAAAAATAGACTATGAGCCATCAATAACTGTTGGCGACGAGGTATTCGGCACTCCCTCATATATGTCTCCAGAGCAACTTCAGGGATTGAAAACTGATGCCAAGTCCGATCTATGGTCCGTAGGTGTGCTTCTCTATGAGCTTTGCACTGGATACAAACCATTTGAAGGAAATAACGTGTGGGATGTCTCTCAGAAGGTGATAAATTCAGAGCCTAACTTAGATGATGTTCCTAGCGAGAAACTTAGGAATATTGTAGTCAGCCTATTGGTTAAAGACCCGGAACAAAGGATTAAGGATGCAAATTGTGTTCTAGTAGCATTCGATTCGGACGACTTTCATTTTCCAACTTCTACCAGCTCTTCAAATATGACAGGTGGGGCCTCTACAGTACATACGGCGATACCGAAACCACAACGCCAATATAATGGCTTAGCAGTTGCATCAGTTGCGCTGGTCGCAGTATGCGCATATCTTGTCGGACATTATATCTCTCTCCCGAAAGATAATGGTGCCCATCCAGTGTCAGAATTAACGCCTAGCATAGCCACCGAAACGCAGACGGGCAAGACTACACCGACTCATAATGATAATAGTCTTCCATCTTCAGCTAGTATAGATGCATTGTACTCAGAATGCTTAGATAGAGTTTCCTTTGCAAAGCTTGTCTTCGAAAGTAAATACGCAGATCAAACAGAAGTAACCAAGTTGCAAATGATAGACAACTGGTGCAACGTTAATATTGAAGACCGGTACAAGTTACTTACGGACATTGAAAAAGAGAAACTCAATAATATGCTAATGGTCGCGGCTGATCAGGCGTTGAGCACTATACCTAAGGACTCAAGTGATGATATTCCTGATCAAAGTAGCCGAGTTGCTAGTAAAACAAAGGATCGTCGAAAAGATGTGACTTCACCGAGTGAAACACATAAAAGATCAGAATCGTACTTTACTCTGGGCTCTTCGGAAAGTGATGTTCTAAATATCCAAGGCAGTCCGTCGAGCGTGTATGGTAGCGGTGGCAGGAAAACACTAACATATGAGTTCTCAACTGTGAGGTTGAGTAATGGGGTTGTTCAGGAGTACAGCAATATATCGAACAACTTGAAGATAGAAGTTCATCCTTCGATCATGAGCAATATAAAACGATTCACGATCGGTTCTTCAGAAGATGACGTTCTATCGGTCCAAGGTACGCCATCGAGCGTGTATGGTAGCGGTGGTAGTAAAACGTTAACATATGAGTTCTCAACTGTAAGGCTAAGAAATGGGATTGTTAAGGAATACAGCAATATTTCTGACAATCTGAAGGTGGAGCTTGTTCCGATAAGTCGGAGTAATATTAAACGCTTTAAAATCGGATCATCGAGGGATGTTGTTCTATCTGTTCAAGGAACTCCATCGAGTGTTTATGGAAGCGACGGGAATGAAACGTTTTCGTATGAGTTCTCGACTGTTCGGTTTAGAAGTGGAGTTGTCCAGGAATACTCAAATATTAGCGGAAACCTGAAGATTAAGTAAACACCAAGTCTGGCAGTTGGATTAGTGATGAAATTGTGAGGCTTGATGTAAATAGGTGTGATCTTCTTGTATGGGGCTCATCCTAAGCCCAATATCCATCCTTGTTCGCCAGTACATCAGCAAATAGTCGTCCTACAACCTAGTTGCAATTCGAGATGCCAGCACATGCTATCAGAAAAATAGGCGATATAGCATCTCTATAATAGACCAGATAGTATATATGTGTTCGGCACAAGTTAATGACTTGAGAAGCCGAGGGTTTATTCTTATCTTCCTCATTGGAGACCTCCTTGTTTTGAAAATCTTCAGGGTACTAATTGCTAGTTCTTTGGATTTTCTAAGGAGTTCATTCCTTAGTTGGCGAAAACCTCGCAAAGTAAAATTGACAGTATGGCGGTCGGTAGGCTTGGTTGGCACAAAAGATGCCAATGCGACAAAAATCCGGTTTGCAGATAGGATTGACAGAAACTCACCTAAACATCAGAGGAGAGTTAGGGGCGAAGTTTGATGAAGTTTAGGGTTTTGTGGACATGGTCGCGAAGCGACTATATCCCATGGTGGAGGTAGGGGGATTCGAACCCCCGACATCTTGCTTGCAAAGAAGGCAAGGGCGTACCTTCTAGATTCAAAGAGGAGGCGAAAATGAGAAATATAGCCTCAAAACACGCCTTGTTTTCAGGTTCCTACCGCCAGCCATACCGCCAGATGGCAGAAGCAATTGCCGAATATCTCGGCACTTGTTTAATGGAGGCTCACAATGGCTAATAACACTGATCGCATCCAAATTCCTGTTTCAAAGGACTTCTTTGGAATCCTCTCTGCGAAGATAACTAACAAGGCGTATCGCGCCGTATTCGGTGATGTAGTATTACGTCCGCCTTATCCGAATCATTCAAGGCCGTATACCCAAAGCTGGATAAGGCAAGTAACCGGCATTTCTTCAAATGTCGTGGCGAAGGACTACCTTAAGGGGTTGCTGAGTCAGCAGGAATAGCCATCGAGTTCGACGAAGAAGCGAAGTTCACTTCGATAAAGGACGTCGATCTTCGAGATTGGAAGGATCTCGTCGCAAATGAGCTGATGACGTCACCAGGCAGGAAGGCAGACGCATATTCTGGCAAGGCATACAAGACGAGATCTGTTCCAAAGCATCATTCGACATTTGATGCCAAAGTCGACGGGCTCTTGCAGGATTTGAACAAACCTTCCAAGGCGTTTGATAAGATTCCCGCTATCATTCCCGATTTGGTGGATTTCGTCTCAAAACTACACGAAGAAGGAGCGATAACAGAAAGATCGTATCTGGGCCAGCTCGGCCATCTTAGGTGGTTTGAGGAAAACAAACGGCCATATTACAAGCCCATTAAAAGGTCTTCTCGTCTATATCCCGTTGGTCCGGGCCTTGGTCTCAAGAGGGAGGTTCGGGAAGAACTGAAAAAGAAAGCCGGCTGGATGAAAGCCGATCTGCGGTCAGCGCAGCTAGTCGTCGTAGCGAAGAAGTGGGTTATCAGATCCCTGCAAAAACGGTTGAATAAGGCACAGAGCTTCTGGGACTACCTGTCTTGCCAATTGGGCTTTAGCGATAAAGACCTGTTTAAGGAATCGACATATGCCATCGTGTTCGGCGCTTCGACGACCAAGTGTACGAAAGGCGGCCCCAAAACCATGTGGAAGAAGGCGGGAAAAGAAGCGGATTATAGCCGGTTTGCTGCGATTCCAGAAATAGCTGATCTAATCAAAGCTGCAAAGCGCCGCAAAGATGAAATCTCCAAAGCGATATGTATTACGGATGCTTTTGGTAAGACGTATCGTCTTGATTACAGTCAGAAGATAGATACGGAATGTCTCATGGCGATGGAAGTCCAAAGCTATGAAATGGCAATGATGCTTGATGTGGCCGATGTTGTCTTAACGGATAGTCGTGCCCATATTACGATGTGGCTGCATGACGGCTTCTATTTTAGCTACTCCAGAGAACCATCAAGACTAAAGGTATTTATCAAGAAGATCGAAGGTTCCGTATCCAGATGGATAAAACAAGGATACCGAGCGAAGGTTATTGTTGAGTAGGGTGGACAGGTGGTATTGATATTTTGAAGTTGGTATATATCAATATATAATATATGTTCCTATTTTGAATCTATATTTCTCTATCACCTGTCCATAAATTTATTATATATATAATATTGTCAGCTCAGTTTCCACGAATATACCTGTTCACATATGCGTCTCTGGTTCGGCTGCTTCTTGTTTATTGTTGTCAGTCACATTGACATAATAGCCTGCGATTACCATCGATTCTGTCCACAGGGACAGTTCTTTGAATTGCAGGCATCTTTAAGCGTATATATTCAGGTTGATCTTGGCCGCAGCCATATAGGGCCTTGCCAGGTCACACGCTGTACAGAGATGGGGGGCCTTCTTCTCAAGACCGCCGGTGGGGATCAGATCCCTCCGGTCTCGCCGGAAATCTGCTCCTAGTCCAAGCAGGTGGATCTGGCTAGCCCTACGGGCTTTACTATCCAGTCTCCGAGTCTGTCTCGACATTTGTCATATATCGATTATCAGCAACTCGGAGCCAACCCGTTGCATTGATAATCGGGATTTATGAAAATGCCCTCCAAGCAAGAGGAAGGCGAAATGCTTTGACGTGGCCAGGAATATCCCTGCTTCTGTTCGTTCTCTTGGCTCCTTAGCACCTGGAGGTGATTGCCCGTTGAAACGCGGCAACAGGCATCACTTCATTTAGCCGTTGCCAAAGGAGTTCATTCATGAACGCTACAGAGGCACAGAGCCGAATCTTCAAGGCTCTCGATTCACTGGCAGAGCAGCTGGAGCACAGCTCCGAGGTACTCGAAACCTTCCTCAAGACTATTGGCAAGTTCCACAGATACAGCTTCTGGAACTGCATTCTCATCGAGATGCAGAAGCCTGAAGCGACCCATGTGGCCGGGTTCTACACCTGGAAGTCCCTTGACCGCTATGTCAGAGCTGGCAGCAAGGCCATCTAGATTCTTGCTCCGCTTCTGACCAAGACCAAGAAGGAGGATGGAGAGCACGAACAGCTGTTCGGCTTCAAGACCGTTCACGTGTTCGACATCAGCCAGACCGACGGAAAGCCTTTGCCCCAGCTGGGTGTTGTTAAAGGCCGGCCAGGTTTAGCCCTCAAGAAGCTCCATCTCTTTGCAGCCAAGCAGGGCATTACAGTCAAGAGGTCAGAAGGCCTTAAGACGGCTCAAGGTGTATCCCTTGGCGGAACCATCCTGCTCAAGGAAGGCATGGAGCCAGCAGAGGAGTTTGGCACCTTGGTCCATGAGATCTGCCACGAAAAGCTCCATACCCAGGATGAGAGGACTACCTTAGCCCGTAACGTCTTGGAGGTTGAAGCTGAAGCGGTCAGCTTCGTGGTCTGTTCTGCAGTTGGGCTTGATACCAATTCGGCATCAGCTGACTACATCGGCTGTTGGAAGGGCAATCCCAAGCTGCTAAGGGCTTCTCTTGACCGTATCCAGAAGGTCTCATCGGCAATCCTGGAGGCGATTCTATGAAGCCGTTCCCAGATGAAGATGAACAATATGACTATCCAGAGGATTTGTTGCCTACTGATGACAAGGATGTCGACGAGGTTGACAGCATCAATGAGTTCTCGTTCTTGGAGGATGAAAACTACGAGGAGTCTGAACCATTTGTCGACCATCTGGGCATACTCATCTGCTCCGATGACGATCCTCTGTCCGATGCTTCGGCATTCGATGACGAACTGGTAGATGACTCTGACTTTCCAGATTCGAACTATGATGAATGTGGATTCAATGATGGAGATTTAGGAGGTGATTGCGACTTTCGAGACTGATTTTCTTGCCATTCAAAGGGCCAGCTTTCTCCTGGCTGGCCCTCTAGACTATTCTTGGAGTGTAACCCAAGTGGCCGGCTTGGATTGACGCTTCGTCTTGCCAGGGCACAGACATCCCTTGGCATCCTCGCTGACAATCCCTTGCCTGTTGTTCAAAGCATCACTATGTTTGCATGTGGGTCTCACTTCTGTTCTAAGGGACAGCCACCCAATGGCACTGGAGCTGGCGGTGAGATTTCCAATAGGTCTCAAGCGCTTCTAGATCGGTTGCCAACGCAGCTTCTGTTGCGCTATACCGATATGTAAGAAACTAGGTTCTAGTCTACATTGGGATTCAGCTCAATTCGTTGTAATATGCTGATGGAGGGATATAGCCATGTACAATTCTCGGATTTACGTCTTTATCGCACTCGTGTTATTGTTTATTTCTACTGGGGCTTCGAATCAGTCAGTCAAAGCCAAACGTGCAGGCAAGAATGAAACGATGAAAATCGGAACCTGCTATTCAATCGGTCCTAAGGATAGCGAGGTTTATGTTACACTCAAGAAGGCTCGATACACTATCTATTTAGAGACATTACCTGCACCGCAGTTCGCTCCAAGGGCTAACCGATTGCTGGTTTGCGATCTCACCGTAGTTAATCCTAGTAATACACCGCTTGCAATTGATAAATACGGCGGATTCCGATGCGAGACGCTATATTCAGGAACGCATGATAGCGAGTCTTGGTTCGACTCAGAGGAAACAAGAATAGCCGACCAAGGATGGATTCATCGCTTCTACGATTCACAGACATTAAAGCCAGTAACCCAACTTGAACCTAAACAAAGACTTGATATACTAGTTGTGTCTACAATCGCCAATAACGAACCACGCGTACTTTTACAGATATTTGTTAGGGATCGCAGAAACTTGGGTATCGACTTCTCATTACCCGAAAACAAGAAGAAGTATTACGAAACGCCGTCATTGTTTTTCTACTATTGGAGACCCACACAGTTGACCGAATTTCAGGCCAAGGACGTTGATGGTATACCAACAGCTGATGACCAGTTCATTGAAGGTACCGCTCCAGCAAGGCTTGGCCCATGGCAAGTAGAGATTAAGAAGTGTGAGTCATTAAAGGACGATCTAGGTGCTGCTGGCGAACTCGTGACGGTGAAGTTTACAAATATGTCGCAGGTCAATTTGCCCTTAACACAAACCTCCATTGTTGTTCAATACACGGGATCAGACGGGAAAGCAACCTCTCAGAGGCTTGGCCCAGAATGTAAGAGGGGAACCCAAGATATTGTTCTTCAGCCTGGACAGTCTGCAGAGGGCACCTTCGCGCTGGTTAACTCTAGTATTGGTAGCCGAGACTATATCGCGATTGGAGTCATTCCACAGATGCGCAGGGCTATCTATAAACATCCCTAACGACTAGAACCGGCAAGACAGGTTCTTAAACTACTTCTCGACTGGCTTAAAGAGGGTTTCATCATTAGGCTTGTTAATCTCCAATGACTTATACACTGATATGTGCCAATCATCCTCGTTACCTTTAGGGTATTCCTTCGGATCAAAATAGTAATGTTGCATTAAGTGTGCAAAGACTAAACCACCTACTTGCTTATAATCTCCGAAAGTAATTCGACAGATGATGTCCTTGTCTTCAGCATTTTTAATAGCTTTATCAAGCTGCACCAAGAGAAAGGTGTCGGAGTCAAAAAAAGCCTGAGACATCGATCCTCCTTTACCGGCGAGAGAAACCTGTAGAACAGGTCGTCCCTTTACGGTTAGCCTTTTCATTAGTTTCGCAGAGGCATAGGTGTCTTTCCACGTAAGCCATGGATTTATCTTTGATAACCCGATCAGTACTTCCTTGCTTTTCTCATCAATATGCAAAGTGGATCGGGATGAGTTAGTTTTGTACCACGTATGTTGGCCGTCATATCCTTCAAAAACATCTTCCGATATAGAGAGATCAAGGGATCGCTTAAGTCCTTCTAACTTCAGGATGTAATGGTTATACCTTATCTGATTAGGTGCCTTGTAATAGACTTCCGTATATTTGTTCACCGTAGGTGATTCCTGTACAACTAATTTGTAGCTCAACGTTTTGATGCTATCCCAAGATTCTCTGCCACCTGTGGCTTGAATGAACTTCTCCATGATTTGCTCACCTTCCTTTTCGGCGCTAGAAGGTGGTTTCACTACAGGATCAGTTGGAGTTATAACGGGTTCAGTTTTCTTGTCAGTTATTGGTTGATTGGCTTCTAGTGAAAAGGCGGTATCGCTGATGGGCTCATTGAAACGCGCTTTCGCGAGTTCGTATTTCTCTGTATATGTCGGTTGCCCTTGACCATTCAAAGCCAAGTCGCTGACCACTGCTTTGAAGGGGAGCATAATATCACCTTCCTTCCGATAGTCCGAGTAGTCGATTCGACGAAGGCTCTTAAGTCCTAGCGTTTCCCAAGCCATCTCCTTACGGACAAGCAAGCCGGTCTTGACATCAAAATATACGACAACCGGAAGGCCGGCTTTCAATACCATCTTAACTTGTTGCGCTGGAGATCCCCCAACTTCAACTTGCCCTTGGTATTCGACCGAATCGAAGAACGATTTCCAATAAAGCAACCAAGGTAAAGCCCTTAGGAGATATACGTTCTTGGCAGTCTTGTCGAGTTCCTTAGCACTTTTATCTCCCTTTAGTATCCAAGCCTGCTTGCCGTCAAAACCTATACTAATGTCTTCGGACATGTCGGAAAGCAAATCTTCGTTTTGTTCGTTGTAACGGTATTTGTCTGGGAACTTGAATTTCTCCTCGACTTCGTAGGTCTTCTTGTTCTTATTGATGACCCCGAGGAGGGTTAGAGTCTTTATCTTGTCCAGAGACTGTCTGCCGCCTATCGCTGCTAAGTACTTCTCGATGATCTGCTCGCCTGAAGTTTGCGCTTCAGCTAAGTTAATAGCAGATGCACTCATACGTACTTGAGGCATGCCCCAAGCTAACAAGACAAAGAGTGAAGGAAGAATAACCATCGTAGCCTCCAACTACAGTATATGACGGCTTATGCATATGTTTCCCTTTTTATCTTTTGGATTCGTTGGACAGGTGCTAACAAGACAGCCTCGAAGGAAATAGCTTTGACGTTCAGGTCACGAAGTTGAGCCGGCATCCAATATAAAATTCACCGGCTTGGATTGACGCTTCGTCTTGACAGGGCACGAGCCATCCCTTGGCATCCTCGCTAATAATCCTTCGCCTGTAGGGCAGTGCTTCTCCACACTCGCCCTCGGGTCTCTCTTCAGCTCATGCGGACAACCTCCCTGGCATGGCTTTACACGGCATGCTACGCCTAACTGGGCTTCGCAATAGTTCCCTCGCTTTGCTAGGGACGGCTGCATGCCGGCAATCCTATGCCCGGTGCCCTCCGCATCTTCGCTTCATCGAACCCGAGAGCTTTTCTGCGCTATAGGCAACACTAATAGTGCTAGTGCTGATTGCTTTCGGTGTTGCAAAGGCTTTCGACTGAGCCGAATAGATGCCAAATCCAGCTAAGATCTGTTCGGGAGTGTAAAAAAGAACTTCGACCCCTCGCCTGGCTTGCTCTCAGCCCAGATTCTGCCAGCATGCCGACTCACAATGCGCCTTGCGGTGGCCAATCCTATGCCGAGTCCCTCATATTCGTCGCGACTGTGCAACCTCTGGAAGGCATTAAACAACCGGTCTGCACTCGACATATCGAAACCGATTCCATTGTCCTTGATGTAGTAGACGACGTCCGACCCAACCTGCATTGTGCCGAAACATACCTTCGGGCGGTCGGTTTTGGACGAGTATTTTACTGCGTTGCTGAGCAAGTTGTCGATGAGCGACTCAACGAGTTGCTCATCGCAATCGGCCCATACTCCAGGTTCAATCGCCCACTCGATGGTGGAGCCCTTTTCGGAGCTCTCAATCAATTCAATAAACGTGTTGCAGATATCTGAGAGGCAAACTTTCTTGATCTCAAGTCTTGACCGGCTAATTCGGGATAGCCGCAACAAGCCATCGATGAGATGTCCCATATGCTCAGCAGAAGCCCCAATCCTGTCAATTAGATATACTCCATCATCATCTAACGAAGATCGATAGTCTTCTTTAAGAATCTGAGCAAAACCGCCTAGAGTTCTTAACGGCGCTCGCAAATCGTGCGAAACAGAATAGCTGAACGCTTCTAGTTCGGCATTGGCCTCTGCCAGCTGTCCTGTTCTCTGGGCAACCTTTTCCTCAAGCTCTTGCTGGGCGGCTAAGATCCGTGCCGTTGCTTGTTTCCTGTCCGTTATATCAGCGAAAAGACAAGCGAACTGCATGGGAGCAGGTCGGAATGCTGCGACTTCAAAGTGCCGATGCAGGGCTTCGGAGTAACTTTCAAAGTGTATCGGTACTCCGGTCAAAGCCACTTGGCCGTATTTCTCGATCCAGTGTTGCTCCGTGTCTGATAAGACTTCCAAAACGGTGCGGCCAACAATATCTGTTGCCTTCAGGCCGGTCAAACGCTCGAATGCCGGATTGACGGCCAGGAAACGATAGTCCACCGGCGTTCCGGCCGAATCTAGGATGATCTCGTGGAGAGCAAAGCCGTCGAGCATCTGGTGGAACAAAGTCTGATATTCCTGTTCGACCTTACGATAAGCGGTGATGTCGCGACTAACGGAGAGCACTGAAGACACCACATCATTCCCATCTCGCTCAGGTAAAAGCCGCCAGTCAAAGGTAACCGGACCTGATTTGCCTTCGACCGTGAATTCGGTCTCGATCGGCTTTCCGCGGACAAACACCTGCCGGATAGATTCTTCCAAGAACTGACACAACTCCTTGGGGAAACCTAACTCGGAGTGGGTCTTTCCTAGGAAATAGTCCGGCTCTATGTCGATTGTGTCTCGGACATTATCGGATACAAACAGATGGCGGCCATCTCTGTCGAAGCGCATTACGATATCTGGCAATCCCTCGACCAGCGCTCGGTGCATCTCCTCGCTATCTCGCAGAGCCTTCTCCGTCCGCTTTTGTTCAGTGATGTCGGTTGCGAAACCCGCCAGAGCGATGACAACGCCATGTTCGTCGCGAACGGTTTGCGTTCTACAATCGAGAATTGTCTCGTTCCCCGAAGCTGTAAAGTTGACAACTTCTCCACGCCATTCGCCGAACCTCAGAGTCTTTTCCAAGATTTCTCGCTGGGTGGCTCCTCGTTCAGGATCGTCGCCATATAAATCTGTAGAGGCGCCGATCAGTTGCTCCCGCGAATAGCCTATCGCCCGGGTCTCGGCATCGTTCACATAGGTTATTACCCCATTCGTGTCAGTTACAGTGACACGATCTTGAATTTGGTTCAGTACAAGAGATTGAAGATTCAATTGCGCTTCAGCTTGTTTGCGGTCGGTGATGTCTTGGATCATGCCCTGAATACCAACCGTGTGCCCTTCACGAGTAACTGCTGCCCCAATAGCTCGCACCCATTTCAGGTTGTTTTGAGCAGTGACCAACCGAGCTTCAAAGTCAAATCCTACAAGTGTTTCCACAGCCTTTTGGACTGCAGCCGCAACTCTTGGCTGATCGTCAATATGATAGAAACGGATTGCCTCGGCCACGCAGGGAGGCTGCCCCGGATCAAGCTCATGAATCCGAAAAGTCTCATCAGTCCACGCAAGCGTGTCGCCTTCAAAGTCGATCTCCCATCCTCCAACCTTGGCGATTCGGGCTGTCTCCCTCAGCTTTTCTTCGTTCGCGCGCAATGCTTCTTCCGCCCGTTTGCGTTCGGTTATGTCACGTGTGGTTCCAGAAATACCGATGATCTCTCCGGCTTCATCGTGAATCGGATTAAGGACGACCTCGAAATACATCATAGGACCTCCTTGAATGGGGGATATGGTTTCGGAGATCACTGATTGGTTTGTCTCATAGACTTTCCGATGCAAGGCGCTCCATTCATCGCACTGCGCCTGAGGAAATCCTAGTTCCGCATGGGTCTTACCGACAATCTGCTCTCGCGTCAATCCTAGCAGCACGCATAAACTTTGGCTGGCGTGGGTGAACCTGCCTTGCTGGTCGTAGCTGTAGATGGCATCGCGACTCGAACTATCAATATGGAGAAAGCGCTCATCGCTAGCGCGAAGTTTCTCTTCCGCACGCTTGTGATCGGTGATGTCTTGGTTCGCCCCGTAGGTCATCACAACATTGCCGGAGTCATCAAGCTTGACACCATATCGAACCACAATGTTGCGGGTCTCTCCATCGCGCCGAATTATCCGATGTTCGATTTCTCTTTTGAAATCAGGGTCGTGGGTAGACGCAACCTTGTTTAACTCACTGCCAACATGAAAGGCGTCATCCGGGTGCACGAATTCTCTGGCATACACTTCTGCCGGAATCTGATAGCCGCCCTCGCGTTCCGCGGTCGTACCGTACAAAGCATAGAATCGGTCATTGAACGTGAACAGGCCTGATTCCACGTTATATTCCCAATTCGCCATCTGAGCCATATCCAGTGCACTTTCGAGGTAGGCACGGCTGTCCTTCAGTTCTTCTTCTGCCTGCTTGCGTTCGGTTATGTCGCGCTGGATGCCAATATAATGTGTGCAGACTCCATCCTTGTCATAAAGAGGAGATATCTTGAGCTCGCAGATAAAGGTGCTGCCATCTTTCCTTCTGTTTCGTGCAGATCCAAAATATGTTCTGCCGGAAGAGATCGTCGCATAAATATCGTTTTGGATATCTTCCGCCATCGGCTCAGTATTGAACATGGCAGGCGTTTTGCCTTCGAGTTCTTGAAGCGTGTAGCCATACAGATCCTGGGCGGCTTGATTTATATAGGTTATTTCGTACCGCGCATTGGTGATGGTCACCGATTCTGTAACCTGTTCGACCGAAGAACTGAGGAACCGGAGTTCGGTTTCTGCTTGCTTGCGTTCGCTAATGTCAACAAGGCAAAGCAGGATGTTCTTTCGCTCGTCAAACCGAATCGGAGCTGTCGAGCCAAGCAAGGTTACTTCTCGCCTGGTTCCATCGCGCTCAATCGTCAGAGTTCTCTCTATCTGGCGGTGCCCCACACCTGTTTCAACTGTGTCATCGAGGGCCAGTAGCAAGGAACAGAAGGTGCATTGACCACCATATCCGCATCCCCTCGGATCTTCTGACGCGTTTATGCAACCAAACACGCCGCAGGCCCGCCCAGTACGGAGTTCGTCCTCCGAAACGCCTGTGTATGATGTAAAGGCAGGATTGGCGTAGAGCACTCTGCGGTCTTCGTCGAGCACGCAAATCATGACCGGCGCATTGTCGTAGACTGCCTTCAACTCGGCCTGGTTCCGCGCCAGCTTCTTCTCCACTTCCTTTCGTTCGGTGATGTCCCGAGTAATCGATAAGATACAGGGCTCGCCTTCTAGTTCGATGATACAGGCTGACATAAGCCCATAGCGGATCGTTCCATCCCTGTGGCGGAAGCGTGCCTCTAAGTTATCGACCTCGCCATCGCACAGCAATCCTTCGACAAGCCGCTTGCGATCCGCCGGGTCATCCCATATATCCAGTTCTAATGATGTCTTGCCCTGCACCTCCTCGGGAAAATAGCCAAGGATCTCGGCGAATCCGTCGTTTGATTCTAAATAGAGACCATCAGATAGGCGGTTTATATTCACCGCATCGGGGCTGGTTTGAAAGGCAGTTCGGAACTTCTCCTCGCTTCGTTTTAGCGCTTCTTCAGCCTTCTTTCGCTCGGTGACATCGCGCATGCTGCCGATTGATCCGGCGAACCTGCCCATTGAGTCATAGATCGGCTTGCCGTTGCACACATACTCTCTCGTTGTGCCATTTCGGTGCATCAGGCTAACGGGGTGCTCTTCTATTGGTTCGCACGAGAACCAAATATCATTGAACTCGTCCCTGGCTTGCTTCGGGGAACTAGGGCAGACTAGGTAGGAGACAGTCTTGCCAACTAGATCGACGGCGGCGTATCCAAGGCTCGATTCGACCTTTGAACTTACATACGTTAGCACGCCGTCAGTGTTCGTTCCATAAATCCAGTCCGACACGCTCTCGACGACTGACCGATAGCGCTGCTCGCCCATTCTGGCCATCTCGAACATCTCGATTCTTTCGTTCAAGTGCCGGGCGATCTTCAGTTTTGAGAAGTTTAATCCCAGGAGGACGTTGCAGATCGATGAGAACAGGGCCAGTGCGCTATGGACGTACTCGCGGCTGAACACAGGCACTTTGGCAAGGCTTTCGAAGTAACTCGCTTTGTCAAATCCATACGTCTCTGCTTGTCGAGCGAACTCCTCCATGTTCGGTTTCTCATCTTCGAAAAAGAACTGCCCGAAAACGACGTACCCGAGTTTGCGCTCGCCGTAGAAAAGGGGAGTTGCCAGTTCCCAAAGATTGTTAAAGCACTTGTAGAGCTTATAGCTGCCTGCTTTGATGTCTGCCGTAAGCAACCGATCGCTTTCAACGCACTGCTTGCACGATTGTAGGTTTGCTCGGTGATATTTGGCGCAAACTTCCTGCCAATTGTTGCCTGCATATCCCTGGCCGTCAACTCCGATGAACCCTCCGGCGATTCCGGTCATATCACGAAAAAGCTTGAAGAGCTTATCAAACTCTTGCAAATCGAGCAAGTCGACGAGATCAAGCTCAGACAAGTCCTCGTCGGGATTCACTAAAGCGTCGAGTTTGCGGCGAACCTCGCTTTCTGACCTAACAAGATCCTGATGAAGCTGCCTGTTCTCTAGAATGGGCTGGACATCAAAAGCAAGAAGCTCGATCTGGCGTGCATCGTTCTCGTCATAAGGTAGATGCTTGTTGCCAACCCCGAAAATGATCCTTACCTTTCCATCGCTTATCACGGGCACCGACATAAACCGGTCTATTGGTAAGTGTCCTTTAGGCAGCCCCTTCTGGTTCGGCGAGATCATATAGTCGTTATAGAAGACCGGTTTCTTGTCGCGAATGCAGTCGACCCAGTTGCCTGCTTGGTTTATTGAATAGTGCGTGTCGTAAAGAGCAGTGCAAGCCTTTAGCGTTTCTTTGTTCCATGCCGTGAGTTGGATGTTTTCTTGATCCCCTGACACCAGATGGAAAAAGCCGACGGAACTGTCTGTCAGTTCCACGGCGATATCAAGGATCAGATGATATAGGTCCTGATCGTTGAGTTTCGGGCTGCGCTCGTGTAGATTGAGAAGCAATCGGGTTCGATCCAGGTTCTTGTCGATGATGCGTTTGGCTCGGGCCTTATCAGTAATGTCAATTGCAGACCACTCGATAAGGCTGGTTTCCCTGTCCAAGACGGCGTTGACAGAGCAATGCTTAACGGAGCCTTTTCTTCCTAGGAAATCGCATTCGACGCCGGCGATCTTGCCTTCTGCCATAAGCCGCTGAACAACGACGGATCTCTGCTCGGGATCAGCCCAAAAGTTAATGGTCGGTTTCCCGATGAGCTGGCTTCGTGTTCCCTGGAAGAGGCTTAGCGCCAATAGGTTCGCTTCAGACAAGGCGGATCCGTCTACATTTGAGGTGAACAGTGCGACTTCAGCATTCTCGTAGAGGCTTCTGAACTTAAACTCGCTCTGCTTGAGAGCTTCCTCGCTTTGCGTCCGCCTCAGAACTTCTTCCTCAAGGACTTTGTTAGCTTCATGAAGCGCAGCCGTCCTCTCGCGCACCTTTTTCTCAAGCTCTAAGGATTGGTTCCTTAGAACAACCGCCTCTTCAGATTTCTCTTGAAGTTCGTGCTGAAGAGCTTGGCCGGTCTCTTCAGATGCCTTTAGCGCAAGACTCTTGATGATGGAAACGGCTTCCGTCCGACTGGAGACCTGAAGCTTGAGGCGAATCCTAGACCAGTAGCCGATCACGGTTCCGCGGCTCAAGCCGAGTTGATCGGCTATTTGCTTGTCTGTCAGCCCATTTGCGGCAAGTTCCAGAATATCGCGGTCTCGCCCAGTTAGTCGTTTTGTAGGGTCCTCTGCCAAGGTTCACTCCCCTCGCCTCTCTTAGTATATGCTGACTCGGGGAGAATCGCAATATCATTAATTCTTATGGTATACATATAGAGCCAAACAAATAAGGCTATTGACCTGCTCTTGACGGCCCAAAATCGTTATTGTCAGTCGCCAAAAGCGGCGGCTGGCGAAAGAGAACACCGAAACCGATAATATCTAAAACCCCACCATCGATACTGTAATTTGCTTCTGCTTCGGCTTGTCTATTCGAGCGGGTATTGTGGTAAGTACAGTTGGAGAGGGCCACTAATCAGTGGTCCTCTTATTTTGTATATTGACCTCTTTTTCAAATATTGATGCACTTTATGGCAATAATATGAGTGATCCTTTTGTTCGTTATCTGGTGCATCAGAAGTATTGCCTGCTTTCCTAGAACTACATATTCAGTCGCCGAGGTTTCGAGCTAGCCGCTGCCAACATTTGAATTATTCTGCTTGCAATGGGGCCGATTGCGACTTAATAACGTCAATCCGTCGTCTGGCTGCCATCGAGTTCTAATCCAACTGGCCAGTATCTCTATCATAGCCACTACTAGAGCTTATACCTAGCATAATGACTAACATTGCAAGTGCCAACCAGGCTATACGTGCAATATAGTCATTATGGATCAGCCATCTCTCGTTACTACTGAGATTCGACCGCGAGGATATTATGTAATGCATGCATGGCAAGACAGTATGCTGGCTGAGCAATGGAGCATGTGGAAATTGCGATGTATGCAGCAATATTGCGGAAGTAGCGCTATTCCCCGTTATTACTGATCTACAAACGACCGAGGAGATCGTTAGGAGGCGGATGCAAAAGTCTTTGATGGGCTCGTCTTGCTACCCGCTAGATGGAGGAAACATGACCTGGTTTGTCAATTTGCGAATGGGAATTAAGCTGGCGATCGGATTCGGATTAGCGATCGCACTTATGAGTTTTGTTTGGTACACGGGATTTAGCGGGGCTAATGATCTCGGACGCGAGATTAAGGAACTGAATGAAGACGCTCTTAGCGGCACGAACGCCATCGCGGCAGTCCGCTACAAACATACGGAGTCAAGGCGAATACGAACGAGCATCTTTTCAGCTCGAACGAAAGAGGCAGTTGATGCGGCCATCAGCGAGTTGGCGAAAAACGAAGCGGAACATGAAGAGGCCATCAAGAAATACGAATCCACCGTTGTTTCGAAAGTAGATCGATCTCTATTCGACAAATATATAGAGACTGATAAGAAGTACGATGCCTACAACGACGAAATGCTCGCATTGCTGAAGAGCGGCAAGAAGAAGGAAGCTCAGGATCTGTTTGAGGGCGATATGCGCAAATGGAACCGGGAGACCGTGATGCCCGCTCTTCAAGAAGTCTTCGATTACAACATCAAGAACGGCCAAGAAATTGCCAAGGATGCTTACGCAACCGTTAATGCTGTCAAGACAAAGAGCACGATTGTGATCGCCGTTGCCGTTCTGCTATCGATCGGCTTCTGTGTGTTCCTGTCTCGGCTCATTGCCCAGGCGGTAAGTATTCTCGGCATTAGGATGAAGAGCCTAAACGAGAAGTGCCTTAACAACCTGATGCTCGCCATGGATCGCGTCAAAGAAGGCGACCTTACTTTTGAAGTGAAGCCTGAAACGACCCCGATACCGAATCCTTCTAAGGACGAGCTTGGACAGATGTCGACGGCGTTTAATGGGATGCTAGAGCGCGTACAGGCTTGCGTCGAGTCGTACAACGCGACGAAGGACAGCCTTTCACTAATGGTGCGCGAATTGCAAGATAGCGCTTCAGCCGTTGCCGCCACAAGCCAGCAACTGACAAGTTCGGCATCGGACACCTCTCAAGTTACGATCAGCATCGCTGAATCCAGCCAGCAGGTCGCATCGGCTATCGAAGAGGCGTCTCGAAGCAGCCAGCAAATCGCAAAGGGCAGCGAACAACTTGCTTCGACAGCCACAGATGCCGCCGCCGCCATGGAAAAACTCCATACCTCGATTGGACAGGTTAAGAGCGGATCGGATGTTCAGACAGAAGCCGCAAACGAGTCCTCGACGAACGTGAAGTCCGGCATTAAAGCCGTTGACGCCACGGTTGCGAGTATGGACAAGATTCAGAAGCAGGTTCAAAAGTCTGCCGAGTCGGTGAAGGAACTTGGCGAGAAAGGCCAGCAGATTGGCGAGATTGTTCAAACGATCGAAGACATCGCGCAGCAAACGAACCTCCTAGCCCTAAACGCAGCCATAGAGGCGGCCCGTGCCGGCGAACAGGGCAAGGGATTCGCAGTCGTTGCCGACGAAGTAAGGAAGCTTGCCGAACGGTCTGCATTGGCAACCCAGGAGATCGGCCAGTTGATATCGAGCGTTCGAGACGGCGTCGACCAAGCAGTCAAGGCTATGGACGCGTCGACTAATGAAGTTCAAGAGGGTGCTACGCGAACCAAGGAAGCCGGCGAGGCGTTGAGCCAGATCATCTCAGCGACGGAGAAGGTAACCAAGGCCACTGAAGCCAACCGGCTGGCCGTCGAGCAAATGGTTAAGGGTGCCGAACAGGTATCCATGGCCATCACCACGGCGGCATCTGTTTCAGAAGAGAACGCAGCATCTGCTGAGGAGCTATCGGCTGGAACTCAACAAATCTACGCGAGCACAGAGACGGTGACTTCCTCGACTGCAGAGGCTTCTGCAAGCGTAGAAGCCGTAAGTGAAGCGGCGAAGGAACTCAGCCAGATGGCAGACAACTTAAACCAGATCGTTCTGCGGTTCAAAGTCGACAACTCGAGCGCAATTGTAAAGCAGTCCTACCTGAGAGCTGCTTAAACAACCATCGAAAACCTACCGAGTATTGCCCCTCTTGCTATATCTCTATATACAATGAGGGGACAGTACCTTTAGCGGTTATTTCATTTATTATTGTCCATAGTAGCCGTCCTAACGCGGCGGCTCTATCGGTGATCTATGGCTAATCTTTCAAGAAGCACTTTTCTTAATAGCAGCGCATCTTCTACTTTCGACACTTTAACTTCTCTAACAGACGACCTATGTGCGATAGTAAACGCAGAAGGCCGTGTACTACACCTTGACAGTAAACTAAGAAAAGCTCTGAATATTGAAAACCCAAATGAATACGTCGGCAAGCGTTTGGGCAATATTATAAAATGCTCGCGAGTGTCTGACTACAATGGCGAATGTGGAAGCAATCGAGCTTGCGACTATTGCGGAGCAAATGCCGCGTTCAAGGAGTGCTTGGAAACGCAGACGCTCGCCAAGAGTAATGCGACCCTTACGATCATGCATGGGGATCAGCGGATAGCGAATGAATTCTTGGTCAAGGTGCGTCCTCTGGCAAACACCGCACAGTCTAGTCAATTCTTGGTTGCGTTGACAGATATATCTTCCCAAAAACGAAACTCGTTATACGAAGAAAGACTCTTTACGATGCTCTTAAGTAGACTTAGCGGCATCTATTCGGCTTGCAGCTCGATAGCCGTCTTTGACCCTCAGACCATGGCCGAGATCATCATGTATATGCAATCAGGTCTCGGAGAGATGCTAACGCAAGTGCAAGATTGCATTTCGCTTCGAAGAGCAGAAACGAACACACTTGAGGTTTGCATCTGGCCGCTTGTCGTCGATGATGTGATTAAGTCTGTTCTAGATCGCGTTGCGCAACAAAACCATATCTATATTAAAGTTGACAATAGGACTAGTGCTGATACTACGGTGTTAGCTGACAAGGATGTTCTAATATCAGCACTCACCGAACTCCTAAAGAACGCTTTCGAATACCGAGGTTCCGGCATTGTCAACGTAAGGATATTCGAACAGAACAACAACATTATCTTTATAGTCCATAATGTGACAGCGCTAGACGATCAAGCACGATATCAAGTGTTCCAAAGATCGTTTACTACAAAGGCGAATCAAGGAAGAGGATTGGGAACGTACATGGCTAAGCTGTATATCGAACAGATATTGAAGGGCAAGATAAGCTTTAAAAGCACTAATTCGTATGGAACGGCTTTCATTGTGTCTGTGCCAAACGGCATGCAGTGGTCGTATTCAGAGCAAACCCGAGCGATCGCTTAACCAAGGCAAATATCATGTATAACTATGGCTAAGCTCATGAGCATGCGGCCAGCAGTCAGCTTAATGTTTCGCTCATAGATGTTAGCTTTTAGTTAGCCAATGAAAGGGAGATCCGGTCCATCCGAGAAAGAAACTTGGGCAGTCGATTGGACGGTTCATGAGAACGTCCTGGCCCAGATGCGGGTAATGGTCACACGGATTCTATGGAGGCACGGCTACCCGCCTGACAAGCAGGTCAAGGCCACCGAGACGATACTGGAGCAAGCTATCACACTATTTGATAACTGACCTATGGTGAGTTAGGTCTCCTCTAGTTGTATATGGGTAACTTTTTATATTCATCAAGGACAGACCTATAATCCCTCCAAATCGAAGTTCCTATAAGATATCTTCAAAGCCCAGGCGCTCCGTGATGGCAAGACTCTCAAACGCAGTAAGGAATCGGTCAATCGGTTCTCATCGGAAGAAGCATTGATCAAGGCAGCAGAGAACCACGGCTATGATGTTTACGATTTGGGATACGAGTATGTTTTGATCCGAAATGACCGCGAGATCATCAGACTATACGAAGGGGGAAACCGTGTTGTGTTAATTCTCGAAATAGCCGATACCCCTCTAGAGATGCCACTAGATAAATAGACCCTTTATTTCCCAACTGAAAACAGGCAAGAAAGGGCTATTCTAGTTTTTGAACTTGAGCCATATCAGATGACCTGCAGACGAAATATATGATGGCAATGCAAGCTTCGGCATTCGTCAAAATGGCAATCGTTAAGAAATTACTTGTTTTGAATTATTGTGACTTATTACACAAACGCATATTGTATCGGCTGAACTTGGGCTCGAAGAAGCGTGATAACGTCTGGCTAGGAGTGACGGTCGAGGACAGTGCTTCGATGTGGAGGACCGGCCACTTAAAGGGCTATGCCAACCTGTGCGCATTGCTCTTCATCAGCGCGGAGCCGCTTCTGGAGCAGATATCCCTCAATCTCAATGACATCGGCTGGCTCATTATAGGCGGAGAATCAGGCTCCAAGAACCGGGTCCGCAAGATGGACCTGGACTGGGCTGTTGACCTTATCGACCAGGCCAACAACGCCAATGTCCCCTGCTTCTACAAACAGCATGGCCCTAAGCTTGCCAAGGAGCTAGGAGAGTCTAAGAACGGATCAGACCCCGCTAACTGGAATGCTAACGATCCCTGGAACATACGAGAGTTCCCGCTGATGGTTGAAGCCGACTACTTCGACTATTGCGACTGCGACGAGTGCCAAAGCGCCAGGCTAAAGAGGAACATAGAGGCGATGAAGTCGGCTGGTGTGGCGGGGAAGCTTGTCTGGAAACCGGTGTACGGACGAGCAATTCACCAGCAAATTGCATCATCGGTTTACGCCGGAGTTCATATTCCTGTTGCCTACGAGGTTAGGTAATCCGGTTGCTTCTTTTTAGGATAAACGGCTAACGATATGATCCCAACGAGAATCACGCTGTCAAGAAAGGAGTCCATTGCATGGCTCCTTTGCACCGAAGCGAATTTTCGGAAGTGGCTGGCGCTAGAGTGGATCGCACCTATTGATGGCAACCTGTTTCTCGTCGAGGATCTTCGTGCGCTTATACAAATAGTCACCAAGCACTCACGAGAGCAAAACAAGAAGGAGGCCAGCAATGGCACGAAGACATCAAACAGGAAAGTACGAAGCGTCGAAACGGCTAGTGTTGCCAGACGGGACGCGAAAGAGATTCTCGGTCTACGGAAGTACAGAGGGTGAAGCAGATTCGAAGCTCAACGACCTTATATCCGATATCAGCAAGGCGTTTGTTGATACTCGATCTGTTGAAGGCTACATTCAAAACTGCTACCTGCCAACAGTTGTCAACCTGTCGCACAACGCCAGGGAGCAGATTGCTTGGGCGATAGATATAAACATCGTTCCGGATATCGGCAACAGAGAGCTATCTGATGTAAAGCGGCAAGATATCCAGTCGCTATTGAACAGCAAGCTGGAGAAGCTAAAAGTCAGCACCGTATTCCATATCCGGAAGGTTCTGTTCGCCATCTGGAACTTAGCTGAAGCCGACGACAAGGCTAGGAATGTAGTCCGCCACACCAAGCTGCCACCAATGCGGAAACAGCCGACACCCGTCTATTCGGCTAAGCAGTGCTGGGCTCTTATTGAAGCCGCCAAGGATCATCCGGTGGCGGTGCCGATTCTCTTAGCCGCATTCGCAGGCTTGAGAAGAGGAGAATGCCTAGCCCTAAGGTGGACCGACATAAAGGTTTCTGGACTCCACATTAATAAGCAGGCGCAAAGGCAATTCTGCGAGATGGTGGAAACCAATCTCAAAACAGATTCGAGCTATCGGGTTGTTCCTGTATCTCACGAACTTGTCAAGTTGTTGCGATCATTGGGCAGGTATAGCTATGAGTTCGTCTGCGGAAGCGAACGAGGAACTATGATGATCCAAGACAACGTCGACAGGGCTCTGTATTCGGCAGAGGAAAGAGCGGGGCTTCACAAAGTGACTTTCCACCAGTTAAGGCATTCGTTCAGCACGAACTTGCTAGCGCTAGGATGCCCAGAGGAGATTAGGTCATCATTGCTCGGACACAGCAAGGGAAGCATGACCCAGCACTACACGCAGATGAGCAGACAGCAGTCCCGAGGGTGGCTAGAGAAGCTTGTTGGTACGTTTTCTGAGAAGAAGGCTACCGCCAGTTCTACCGCCAATACCGCCAAGAAAACGACCAAATCGGTTGGGAAAAGTGGAAAAAGTGTAGGTTCAAAGGAACCTGGTGGAGGTAGGGGGATTCGAACCCCCGACATCTTGCTTGCAAAGCAAGCGCTCTCCCACTGAGCTATACCCCCACATGTAGCTTGAACATTATACCAAAGTTCGCGATGGCGGCTTTCGGACAACGCAATAGGATCCAATGGTTGTTCTGCCAGCGACCAGTCTCAACCAATCGCTTGTTGCGCCAAGGACACGTATACATGCCAACATATAGGCATGCTTGTTGCCTCTCTTATTCTTGCTCTAGCCCCAGTTAAGCTGTTCTGGACGATCGACATGAACGGCCGCACGCGCGGAGAGGCGGCCATGGTCAACTCGATCCAGGGCATTGCCAATCGTCGCGGGCCATTGGTTTGGCAGAGCGGCGGCGGAATGACGAAGCTATTCATTGAGCAGATGAAGGCAGAGGGTTGGACAGAGCGCAAGGCCAAGTCGCCTTGGGACCTTGTTGATGCCTTCAAAAAGGAAATCAAAGGTGCTGTTGAGGTCTTGGATGATGGGAGTAACCTGAACGAGGCCGCCACAACCGCAGGCATTGCCGATGCCATTGTCGTTCCAGCATCCTCGCTCAAAGAAGCCCAGCGCCACGGGCTATCAACTCTTCTTAAGATAACTGCAAAGCCGAGTATGGAAATAGCCGTCGAGCAACCGAACGATAAAGCCGGATTCTTAAGGGACTACGCCATTAAGCATCGAGCTAAATGCTTCTGGTCGAAGGACTCGGCCGACCGCGCCAAGAACCTTCAGGGTCTAAGCAGCATCCCTCTTATTTTTGGCTGGGGACCGGACGAGTATGAGTGGATTTGCGAGATCAGCAAAGTTGGCGGCTCGGGAGTTGCGGCTGACTGGTGCTCGAACCTGTCGGCAATGGAATCTCTTGGCGGAAAGATTCAGAAATTGCCGAAAGTAAAGAAAGAAGCAGAACCTAAGAAGGGCGAGCGGATCGTTGCATTCGTGCTCAGCGACGGCGATAACATCCAATGGCTGACAGGCGGTATGCCCCTCGAAGAGACGTTCTACGCGAACAAGAACCGAGGATCGTTCAAGATGACTTGGGAAGTTTGCCCGATGCTCGCGACCCTTGCCCCTCGAGTCCTCGACTACTTCTATTCGAATTCAACTCCGATGGACGGCTTCATTGCAGCCGGAGTTCCTGCTTACAGCTATCCACACCTTCTGTCGGACCGCAAGGCGCAAGCTAAGCAAGCCCAGCCCTATATCAAGAAGTCGAACCTGAGGGTTGTCGGACTTCTCAACACCAACGACGGTGATCTGAACGAAGTTAAGGACATACTCGATCTGCCCGAGGTCGATGCCGTTCTTTATAAAGATTACGCTCCCTATCACCGAAGGAACGGAGCTGTTTGGTGGCACAAGCGCAAGCCATGCATCAGCTATCGGTATTCGCTGTGGGAAGGCATGGCGGGCGCATCGCCTCAAGAGCTTGCCGACAAGATCGCGAAGTTGCCGGCAGATCCCCGAAACAACATCGACAGCTACACGCTGATTACCGTGCACGCATGGTCCTACGGCAAGATCGGCGGACCGATTAATGCCGTCAAGCAGACTGTCGACTTGTTGCCCAAAGGCACCCGCATTGTAACGGCTCCCGAACTCGTCGGCTGGATGCGGAAGTACTTAGCCCCGAAAAGCTGAACTAAGCCTTGTTCCGGCGCGATCGCCAGAAGCCAATGGCAAACCCGATGACAGGAGCGAGAACGGCCGACGGACCTGGCACGGGGTCGACGTAAGTAACAAATCGGCCTCCGCCGCCGCCGCCAAATGAGGACCCGGTCGATGACGTTCGTATCGAAGATTTATCCGGATAGGGATCGCCTTGGTACCAGGTCCATTCTCCAGTCTGAGGGTTGTAGACGTCACGGCCCTGATAGGTCTTCGATGTAAAACCGTCGGAAACGGTTATCTTGCCGAGGCTGGCCGTGCGTATTGCTGTTTGCTCATACGTGACTTCACTGATCGTTGTCGTTGTCAGTGTGACGTCGAAGAAAACATCGAAGAAGCTGTCAAAGGATCCGAATTCGATTGGGTCGCCGACGAACTGAGCGGTGCCGGTGGAACTCCAAGTGCCTGCTCCTGCATTCGCGAGCGATGCCAAGGACCATGTGTCCGGAGCCGTCAAAGCGCCTTTGCCGCTGAATGCAAAATCTACGCCGTTGTACTTTTGGCCGGGGTCTAGGGTGAATGTGAAATACTCGCCATTCGGATCGATATATGACGTAAACGTCAAGACCGCTGATGACTCAGGGCCGACATACGAACCTAAAGTGTGTAACAAGGCACCTTGATATTCCATCATCATCTCGGTTGCCTGGTCGATGGGGCCAAGCCCAGCCGAAGAGAAACCGGCCAAACCAACGAGCGATGCTACGATAACACCTTTCACAGCAGTCCTCCAGGGCGCAAATTGCAACCCTATAGTGGAATGCTACAACACATATCCTAGTGATGCCCAATCGACTAGGACTCGTAGAAATGGCAGAAAAGCCCTGTCTTTTTGAAAGGGCTTTTCTTATGCACTTGAAGTCAAACTTAACGTCGGGCTAGCTTCGAAAGGAGCCTGAGCATCTCGATATAGAGCCAGACGATGGTCACCATCAGGCCCAAGCCGCAATACCATTCCATAAACTTCGGCGACTTGCTCTCGACTCCGGTTTCGATAAGGTTGAAGTCAAGTGCGAGGTTCATGGCAGCAATGACGATTACGAAGACACTGAACAGAATGCCTATCGGGCCGGCGCCGAACATGGGCAGGTCGTATACGGCTCTTGAGAACATGCCGATTACAAGCGTTCCGACATAGGTGATCGCTATGGCGATGGTTGCTCCGATAACGACCATCGCGAACGTCTGTGTAACCTTGATAATTCGCGTTGCATAAAGACCGAGCATGACGAGGAAGACGGCCAGGGCACCTAGAACCGCCAACGGAACGATTCCGCTGTATTTGGAATCCTGCATGCCGATTGTATACATCAGAGAAATAACGCCGACGACGTATCCCTCGACCGCGGAGTAGATCGGGGCGGTGAACGGCGAAACCTCAGGCTTGAAGGCCGAATAGACCACCAAGCCCAAGCCTGCTAATAGCATAACTATCGCAGCGATTAGATTCGGCATTGCCCAACCGAAACCAGCGGAAATAACTAGAATGGCGAACAAAAGCCCGGTCTTGGCTATGGTTCCGCCATAGGTCATGGCTTCGGCTTCGCTGGCGGCGACGCCTACTTTGTCGAACGTGCTTGAACGATAAACTGGATTGTTGGTTCTGAAAAGGGCCATCTTTTCCTCCGTTGGTACATAAGTTACCTCAAAGAACTCATCTATAGAGTTAACGTCGTTGTTGGTTGAGGATTTACGATGCCGAAGGTTTTCTGCGCCGCTTCCTTCAACGACAAGGGACGGCGAGGAGTGCAGTCTGTCTGGCGAAGGAGTTGATCCGGTGCTCCGTCAACAGACGAGACGCTTCTACAAAACCGTTCATCATAGCCTCGCGCAAGAGCTTGACAAATCGCTCTTTTTGGCCGGTGTCGGCTCCCGATCTCAACAAGATCTTGAGAACTCTGAGGTGGCGGGACCTCACGGCAATCTCAATCGGCGAGAGGGATAGCGAATCGTGCTTCGCATTAACATCGGCGCCTTGAAGGATCAAACGGCGCACTTCCTTAGGCTTTCCTGCCCTGCACGCTACCATCAGTTTCAAATCGATCTCGTTCATATCATTTCGTCTCTTGTTGTCCCGCATTGAGCAACAAAATAGTGCAGGCTAGGAATCCCGAAACGGCGAATCCAGGCACCAAGTCCCGCCTTTCAAGCTGTGGTCCAAAACCGACATTTCCCTAAACATCGAGTATCTAAAATCTGTGTCTACCTGGAGCTTCGTTTCAGACACTCGCAAGCAAGTCGATCTGCTGCCATAGATCGACAATCTGATGTACAGATGCCAAAATGTAACTTCATAATTGCAGCGCAACACCGCATTTCTAACAGGTAGTAAAAACAAAATGCAACCTTAACGAAAGAACATGCGATACTAAGATATATGCAAGAGAAAAGGGGGCTATTCGAGCGATCCACTACAAAACCTGCCGATCGCCGGAATAGCATACGAAGGTAAATCTCTGCTACTTGGCTGTACTTAACGCAGGCTTTAACCTGCACTGTTTGGATGATCTTGAGGGAACAATATGATGTCTACTGAGAATGCTAACCGTAACAACCGCCAAGATGGCGGCATCCTCAACATAAGGTCTCTGACCTTGTTCGCACGTATCGGATTAGTAGCCGCCGCTGCAGGAACGAGTGCAAGCACTTCCGCTTTATTCAACTACTGGCAATCCAATATGAACGGTTATTGGGACTCATCGTTTAATTGGTCGCTTGGCTTGCCGCAGTCTGACCATGATGTAGTGATCGACAAACCATCGTTGACGACAACGTTCCGAACAGGAACCGTGGCAATTAAAAGTCTTACGAATTCCGCAATTTTTAAGGTAACCGGAGGCGCACTGACCATTGGCAACTTGTCTAGCTCTGGGGAGATTGCCATATCTGGCGGAGCGCTCACTCTAAACGACTTGTCTGCCGCCACGGCTAAGTTCACAGTTAGCGGCGGCGACTTATTTGCCAACTCTCAGTTGACCTTATCCGGCTTGACTTCATTTACCGGTGGAAATCTGAGGGGCACTGGTTTGCTGAACGCGATCAACGGATTTACGATATCAGGGAATGGCTTAACTCTGGCGGATTCAGTAAGTCTGCAAAACTCGGGCAGTTCCACCATTAACGCGACGGTAACTATGGGCGGCTCTTCGTCGTTTGTTAACAAAGCAGGAGCGGCGGCCACCATAAGCGCGAGCATGGCAGGCGGAACGTTATTTAATGAAGGCGCAATCGTCTCGAGCGGCTCAACGAGCAAGTCCTGGAGCAGCGCGGTTCAGAACAAAGGCACGATATCGGCATCAGGAGGAGCGTTAAACTTCACTGGAACATCCTTCGATAACTCTCTGGGAACAATCAACGCCAACGGAACCACCGTGTCAATCGCCGCGAATCTGGACACTGCCAACCTGGGGAACATGATCGCAGACACCTATGGCCTATTCTTATTCAGCGGACAGTTAACCAATTCAAATCTCGATCTTGCCAGATTTGGTTCTAGCAGTCACGCAACATTCACTGGCTCGATTCACGGCGGAACAATTGCCAACTCAGACCGTGGAAGCTATAACGGCGTTAGTCTCTATGGCGTCGAGATGGATAAGGGAGCAACAATTTCCGGCAACTACATCTACTTCTATGACGGATTCAAAAGCGGTGGAGTGCTTGATTCCAGCGGCGGCAGATTATGCTTCATGAACGATCAGACCTTAGACGGGGATGTCCTCAGCACGTATAACACAACGGTTGGAATCTCAGGCGGCAAGACGCTAACCCTTGCTCCGGGAAGCTCAATTTCGGGTTATGCATCGATCACTACTTATGGGTCAACAGGAGCCGGAAGACTGATTAACAATGGCGATATTCTAGCTAATCGCGCCAATCTAGATCTGCCGATAACCTTAGGACAGTTGATAAACAACGGATCAATTTCGGCTACTGCAGGCAGGCTTATTATCGACGTGCCGAACGCGGTCAATAACGGGACAATCGGTGCGACTGGAACAGGAACGACACTCCAGATTAAGAACCAATACACGTTGCCTTTTGCCAAGTCGCTTAAGGTTGAAAATGGGGCCAAGCTGATGCTCTCAGGATCGCTAAGCAACGCGATTCTTGATATGAACGACCTATACAATCCGGCAGCGACGACAATAGGCGGGATATTGACCAATATCAACATCCTCAATGCAGACAAGGCGTTCTTCAATGGTTGCGTTCTTGACGCTTCAACCATTGATAGCAAAGTTAACCTCGATCAAGGCAACACCCTAAGCATCAGAAATAGTTTCGGCTTTATTGACTCGATCAATGTATCCAATAACTCGACGTTTAAGTCGCTTGACGCGAGAACGATGAACTGGAAGGTCGCCTTATCATCTGGCACTTTGTATGTTGCCGACAACTCGACATTTGGATCTGGCAACACGATACGCACGACCGGAACAAGCAAGCTTTGGGCTGGCACTCCTTACCCGACGAACTGGTTGACAAACTACGGCTCAATTCATGCCGACGGCGGAAGTCTGTACGTCTATCCGACTGGCTTCAAGAACTATGGCACCTTCCTCGCCGACAACGGTGCGGCTGTGCGGTTCCAAGACACCGTATCTTTCGTAAATCCTGGCAGCATGGTCATCGACGGAGCCGGAACAAGCCTGACTTTTTCGACAGTGACGAACCCCAGCACGTTCGGGAATATCAAGACTACGAATGGAGGTGTTGTTAAGTTCAACCTGGTTCATTTCGCAGACGGCTTCGATGCGGCTCAGTTCGGTCCTGCCGGATCGGTCATCATCAACGGCAACGCGACAGGGATCGTCAAAAACTCAGATCTGATCACGTACGACGGCGCAGAGTTGATGTCAATAACGCTAGATAAGGGATTTACGCTGGACGGTAAGTTTGCCAACATCCGATCCGAAGCAGTTGTAGGTGGACCCATTAACGTCAAGAACGGTGGCGGCCTTGGCTTCTACATGTGCCCTCAATTTGGAGGGAATATCACCTTGGCCAACCTTGCGAGCATTGGCATCGACAACATGCCTGAAGGAACGACCTTGATGCCCGGTGGTTCAATAATAGGGTCTGGATCGATAATCAATCCAAGCTACAATCCTTCCTTCGAACCGCACCTAAACAATAAAGGGTTGATTCGAGCCGATATAGAAGGCCAGTCGCTAAACATATTGCTCAAGAACTTCACGAACAACGGAACACTTTCGGCGATCAACAGCTCGATTCTTTTAACAAATCCTGGCAACACGATCAAGAACTATGATGCCTCAACGAAAACGCTGACAGGCGGCACTTTTGAGGCTAAAAGCGGCGGGCAACTAAAGCTTGCTAAGGTTAATCTGGAAACAAACAGCAGCCACATCGTTCTTGAGTCGGCGGGCAGTTCAATCACCGATGAGATGGGTACTAGCATCCTTGCCAATCTCAAATCAAATAACGGTACAGTTGAGCTGCTTAACGGAGCCAAACTCAATCTAGCCGGAGGTTTTGTTCAAAGCGGTTCGGGCAGCTTAGTGCTAGGGTCCGATATGTCGATGCTTACATCGCCAATCATGACCATCGGAGGCGCAACGAACTTGGCTGGCTCGATTTCCCTAAACATCTCGGGAAGCCTATCTACAATGGGAGAAAAGTATGACCTAATTGCTTTCGCAAACGGTTATACTGGCGGATTCGATAATGTTTACTGGCTTGGTTCGACAAACTGGAAGACTTACTACACCGACCACTCGTTTGGCATCGAATCGGTCCCCGAGCCGGTTTCGATCAGCGGCTTTGCTCTGTTATTAGGGGCAGTCGCTTGGCGAAAGAGGCGAAGCATCCGCTGATAATCCATGAAGCTCCATGTCTAGGACGATAAGGTCTTAGAAATGGAGCTTTTCCATTGGTCCCTGAGTTCCTCGCGCCAAACATCGGACTCCCTCGGTTCGAACACCCGGCCGGGCTGAAGCTCTGCCGGCATTCCGGCCATCTTCGCTGCGCCAAACGCCGTTGTCTCAGCCAGGCTAGCCCTGATTACCGGCATGTTGAGGATGTCGGCTTGCATTTGCATCAGAAGGTCGTTGCGGACCATCCCTCCGTCGACTCTCAGTTCCTTCAAAGGCACCGGGCAGTCGGCTTGCATCGCTTCAATGACGTCCATCGTTTGAAGGCAGACGGCTTCGAGGGTTGCTCTGGCGATGTGGGCTTTGGTCGTTCCGCGCGTAAGACCCGTAAGGATGCCTCTCGCGTTGGCGTCCCAATAAGGTGCGCCTAGACCGACGAAAGCCGGCACGAACGTGACGCCGCCGCTGTCCTCGACCGTGGAGGCTAAGCCTTCGATCTCGTCGGAGCTTTGGATGATGCCAAGCCCGTCGCGAAGCCATTGGACCGCCGAGCCGGCGACGAAAACGCTGCCTTCGAAGGCGTAAGATGTGCCGCTTTCTTTCTGCCAGGCGATCGTGCTGAGAAGCCTCTTTCGAGAAGCCAGCGGCTTGTTGCCGATGTTGGCAAGAAGAAAAGACCCTGTGCCATAGGTGTTCTTGACCGAACCAGCCTCAAGGCATCCTTGTCCGTAGGTTGCCGCCTGCTGGTCGCCGAGGATGCCGCGTATTGAGATCGGAGCGCCAAAATGCTCCGATGCCGTCTTGCCGAAGTGGGAGTCGGACGGCATCGGCTTGGGAAGGAGTGAATGTTCGATGCCAAATAGCTGGCAGAGCTCATCGTCCCAGTCAAGGTCGTGGATGTTGTAGAGCATCGTGCGGCTGGCGTTGGCGGCGTCGGCGGCGTGGACTTGGCCGTTCGTTAGGCGGAAAAGCAGATAGGAATCGATCGTACCGACGCACCAGTCGCCTTTCCCTATCCTATCCAGAATCCACCTTATCTTTGTCGCCGAGAAGTAGGGATCGACGACCAAGCCGGTCTTTTCTTGGATCGTTTCCTCCCATCCGTCCTTTTTGAGCTTCTCACACGCCTCGGCGGTCCTGCGGTCTTGCCAAACGATGGCGTTGGCGGCGGGTCTGCCGGTCTTGCGGTCCCAGACTGCGACCGTTTCGCGCTGGTTGGCGATGCCGATGGCTTTGACTTCGCTGGCGTGGACTCCAGCTTCGCTGAGGGCGCGCCTTGCCGTTGCGAGCTGGGATTGCCAGATGCGCTCAAGGTCGTGCTCAACCCATCCCGGCTGAGGAAAGATCTGCAGAAACTCCTCTTGGGCCGACGACAGGATTTGGCCATCATCGGAGAAGAGAATCGAGCGCGAACTGGTCGTCCCTTGGTCAAGCGCGAGATACATGGAGTGATTCTGGCACGAAGAGGGACTCGCGAGACTCACGGTACAATGAACCTATGTCGAAACGCTTCTGTATCGTAACCGCCATCCCATACGTCAACGCCGTGCCCCACATCGGGAACGTGCTGACCACGCTTGCTGGAGATGTGACGGCTCGATACATGCGCCTGCGCGGCAAAGATGTCTTCTATGTTGCCGGAACCGACGAGAACGGCCTCAAGATTAAGGAAGCCGCCGAAGCCAACGGCCGCGACCCTAAGGAGTTTGTCGCCGAGATAGCCGGACGTTTCCAGTCGATTTTTCAAGGCCTCGGTATCCGTTACGATGAGTTCATCCGCACCACCGACGACCGCCATGTGAAGACCTCGCAGATCTTCTTCAAGAAGCTGCAGGACAACGGCTACATCTATAAGGGCAGCTATGAGGGCTGGTACGACGTCAGCACCGAGACGTTCTTCCGCGAGGAGGACCTGGTCGACGGCAAGAGCCCCGATGGCAACGAAGTGCGCTGGGTTCAAGAGGAGAACTACTTCTTCAAGCTGAGCGCTTTTGAGGACCGACTGCTCGAAGCCATCGAGTCTGGCAGAATGAGAATCATCCCCGAGACGCGCAAGAACGAAGTCCTCTCGTTCATCAAGCAGGGCCTCCGCGACACTTGCATCTCGCGCGCGAATCCCGGCTGGGGCATTCCGATTCCCGGCGACGAAGGCAAAGTCATCTATGTCTGGTTCGACGCTCTGATCAACTATGTCACCGCCACCGGCTGGCCCGAGGCAGGCTATGAGAAGATCTGGCCCGCCGAAGTGCAATGGCTGGGTAAGGACATCCTGACGCGCTTCCATGCCACGCTTTGGCCGGCCATGCTGATGGGTGTCGGCCTTGAAATCCCGCACGCCGTTGTCGGCCACGGATGGATTCTGCTGAGCGGCGAGAAGATCAGCAAGTCGAAAGGCAACGTCGTTCGGCCGCTGGAGCTTGCTGAGGACTTGGCCGCTCGCGCTGGCTGCACGGGCGAGGTGGCCATTGACGCCGTTCGCTATCAGCTTCTGTCGACGATGCCGTTCGAATCTGACGGCAACTTCTCATATGAAGAGTTCGATCTGCGCTATAACTCCGACTTGGCGAACGACCTCGGCAACGCTCTGAACCGAAGCCTGGCCATGGCGCACAAGTTCGTGTCTGGAGCAGTGCCTGATGCCGCCTTTGAAGATGAGGCTGTGAAGGCTGTCGAGGACGCCAAGACGGCGTATGCCTCGGCTTTTGACGACTATCGCATCGAAAAGGCAACGCAAGCCGCATGGGGCCTCGTTCGGTTCCTGAACAAGTACATCGACACGCGCGCTCCATGGGCCTTGGCGAAGAGCGCCGATCCCGCATTGGGCGGCGTGGTTCGCTCGATGCTCCTTTGCCTTCGCTCAGTTGAAGCGCTAGTCAGGCCGATCATGCCGCATGTGGCTGACTTGATAGCTGGTCAACTCGGTTTAGCGCCGCTAACCGAATGGGCTTTGATTGGCGCCAATGTGAGTTTGCCTGCCGGCACCGCACTTGAGCAGCCGAAGCCGATCTTCCCGCGCCTCGACCTTTCCAAGAAACCAGAAGCCAAGCCTGAACCGAAGAAAGAGCCGAAGAAGAAAGAGGAACCGAAGATGGAGCAGATTGAGATCACCGATTTCGCCAAGATCGAGCTTCGTGTGGCGCGCGTCGTCGAGGCCGAAGCAGTCGAAGGCAGCGACAAGCTGGTCAAGCTTCAGGTGATGATTGGCGAGGAAAAGCGCCAGATCGTGGCCGGCATTCGCAAGAGCTACCAACCTATCGATCTGATTGGTCGTCAAATCATTGTTGTGGCGAATTTGAAGCCTGCTTCGCTGAGAGGCGTCGAGAGCCAAGGCATGCTGTTGGCTGCGGCGACCGATGACGGCGGTTCGATTCTGCTTCAACCCGAGAGCGAGGCTCCGGAAGGCACGAAGGTTAAGTAAAGGCTGGAGATAGCCCTCTCCCCCGTTCGCTTCGCTCACGAACCCTCCCCCATGAGATGGGGGAGGGATTTTGAACCTAATACCCGCCAAACTTGAGCGCTTCGTCAATATACGCAAGGTAGTTGTCTCGCGTCTTCTCGGCCAAAGGAATGTTGATCGGCGCTGCGGTCGGCATGATCACATAGCCGCCTCCTGCCTTCGCCGAGTCCATGCATTTGCGCACCTCGGCGCGAACCTGTTCTTCTGAACCAGCCTCAAGCAATTTGAGCTGGATATTGCCGAAGAGGCATAGCTCGTCGCCGACGCGTTCTTTAACATCAGCGAGAGCAATGTCGCCGTCAGGCGGAGCTTCAACCGGATCAAGAGCATCGACTCCGGTCGCCTTAATGTAATCGAGAACGCGGCCGACTTTACCGTGCGAGTGCATGCGTACCAGTGCGCCATAACCATGAATCAAGGAGGTCAGAGCACGGTCGTAGGGCATCACGAAGCGCTCGAAGAACGACGGCGGAAGGTAGGGCGGTGTGGCGTATTCGGGGCCGCAGATGCGATAGAGATCGACGACGCAGGTCTCCATCATGTCGCGAACCTGTTCCATATACCTCTCTTGGAGAATATCGATGACCCGAGCGAAATGATCTGTCTCGGTCATTGCCCAGACGGTCGCCTCGCCGAACTCCATCAGCTCTACGGCCAAGAGCAAAGCATCGGCAGTCGAAGCCATGACGATGCCCTTGTCGCCGACTTCTCCCCGAATCCGTGCCAGGTCTGATGCATCGTGCTTTACCGGAGTATAGGGCACCGAAAGAGCTTTATCGACATCAGAAGGCGATTTGCACCAGTGCTCGACCTGCCAAACGGTGTGGACATTGTCCATGACTTTCATCGTTCGATGCAGGTCGCCCTTCGGCGTGTGAAGCGTCTGCTCGATAACAACGCCGTCATCGTCGCGGGTGCGAACGGTGTCCATCTCCACCGGATGCGACGAACACAGGAATGTCTCATTCGAGCCAGGGTTCCACATCGCGATGCAGTCGGTTTTCTCGCGGATGGCATCCATCAGCGACCGATAGCTCTCCTCTTGGTTCTCAAAGCTGTGCGAGTTATGGCCGACAAGCTCGTAGGTTGAGATCGGCACTCGGTCGGTCGGCTGGCGGCGGATGGCGTTGAGGAGTCTTTCGCGAGAAGTCATGGGTCCCCATAGGTTAGCCTTTTATTACTTAGAAGTCAAGATTCCGCAAAGGAAATTTGGTTTTGAATTGGTCAGGGATTAAGCGGTAAGCTAGGCGACGAAGCCGATCATCGGCAACGCAACAGGAGAAGCTATGGCAGACAAAATCAGAGTAACCGTATGGGGCGAAAACGTCCACGAGAGAGAGCATCCCGCAGTCGCTAAGGTGTATCCGAACGGCATGCACAGCGCTATTGCCGACGGCCTGAGAGAGGACCCGGCATTCGAAGTTCGAACCGCCACCCTCGACATGCCCGAGCACGGACTTACCGACGAAGTGCTGGCGAACACCGACGTCATGACCTGGTGGGGCCACATGGCGCATCACAAGGTTGACGACCAGATCGTGCAGAAAGTGAAGACACGCGTTCTTGAGGGAATGGGCCTCATCGTCCTGCACTCCGGCCACTACAGCAAGATCTTCAAATGGCTAATGGGCACCACATGCTCGCTGTGTTGGAGAGAAGCCGACGAGAAAGAGCGGCTATGGATTCTCAATCCGTCGCACCCGATCGTTCAAGGCATCGAGAGCCGCTATTTTGAGATACCCGCCGAAGAAATGTACGGCGAACCGTTCGGCATCCCCGAGCCCAATGAGTCGATCATGATCGGCCATTTCGAGGGCGGCGACGTCTTCCGATCTGGATGCGTTTTCTATCGCGGCGCCGGCAAGATCTTCTACTTCCAGCCCGGCCACGAGACGTATCCGATCTACTATCAGAAGGAGATCAAGCTCATTCTGAAGAACGCGGCGAAGTATGTGGCTCCGCGCGGCCCGGTATGGGTCGACGACGCTCCGCACATTCCGGCTGAGCAAGCTCCAGATCCTATTTCGAAGAAGTAGCTTTGCTTTGCAGCATGGGGTTCTTGCCCATGCAGCCTCTAGTACCATGGGCTTCCAGCCCATGGTACTTTTTTTGTGGCGAACCGAGCGATGCTAGTCGAGCACTTCCTTCGGCCATAAAGGCTGTCGCTTCGAGCGGCTCTTGCGAGGCTCATAGATGCGGATGAACAGGACCTTGAACTTGCTCTCGTCCTTGATCATGCAACACTCCTCGTTGACGATCCCCTTTTCGCAAACCAGATCGACTGCCGCCGACGGAGCGAGATCGTGGTAGAAATAGCGTTTGACGTGGTAGTTTATCGGTTTGCCAAGCTTCTCGCGGGCTGTACGGACTTCATCCATTTCTTTATCAGGTTGAGGTTCCCCGGCCATGACTCCGAGATAGTAATGGTTTGTCGCCATCTCGATGAGTTTTAGGTCGTGGCTCTTTTCCGTGTGCTTATAGATCTGATATCCGAAAACTGCAACACCAAGCGTCACGATCACGAGAACGCTTAACAGCTTTTGGTGCTTGATGACAAATTCTTCAAACTTATCAGGGCCAAAATCATACTCGTCGATTGCAGGTTCTTTGTCTCTTTCCGTTCGCTGGTCTCCCATGATGTTTGAACAACCTAATGGTTTTGGTAACTCTCGATCCTATTATAATGCCGATTGCTTGCACTGCTTGCCCTCTTATCAGGCCTAGGTGCCGGTTACTTTACCAGCCATTAATATACAGGTGGAGCAAACGATGGCAAACGGCACGATGATACAGTTCTTCCACTGGTATCTGCCTTCTGGCGGAGCCCTCTGGAAAGAAGTCTCTGAAAGAGCGGCATACCTATCGGAATTGGGCATCACCGCGCTATGGCTTCCGCCAGCTTACAAAGGCACCGGTCCAGATGACGTCGGTTATGGCCCGTATGACCTCTACGATCTGGGAGAGTTCGACCAGAAAGGCACCGTCGCCACGAAGTACGGCACCAGGAGCGAGTATCTCAGCGCTATCAGTGATGCTCATTCACATGGCATCCAGGTTTATGCAGATGTTGTCTTGAACCACAAGGCCGGTGGTGATGCCTGCGAGTGGGTTAGAGCAATCTGCGTACCCAAGTGGAACCGGCTTGCTCCAGACCCTTCAAGTCTTGACGACTATTGGATTCAAGCTTGGACCGTATTCAAGTATCCCGCGCGCGCAGACCAATATTCCAACTTCAAATGGGATTGGACGTGCTTCGATGGCGTCGACTACGACAACAACTGCCCGGGCCGCACCGAAACGATCTACAAGTTCCAAGGCCGCGGCAAGGACTGGGCGTCGATGGTCAGCGGCGAGAACGGCAACTACGACTACTTGATGTTCTCGGATATCGACATGAACGATCCCTCGGTGCGCACCGAACTTGGCACATGGGGCGAGTGGTATCTTGACGAGACCGGGGTCGACGGGTTCCGGCTCGATGCCGTCAAGCACATCCAATACAGCTTCTTCCGCTATTGGCTCTCGCAGATGCGCCGGAGGAAGCCTGATTTGTTTGCTGTGGGCGAATACTGGAACCCCGACCATCTGGACGACTTGCAGAACTACATAGACAAAACCCAGGGCTGCATGTCGCTGTTCGATGCGCCGTTACACCGCAACTTCTTCTTGGCTTCGCGGTCAGCGTTCGATATGCGCAAGATCCTGGACGGCACGCTTGTTTCAGCGAGTCCGGTGCTGGCAGTGACATTGGTGGACAACCACGATACGCAGCCGTGCCAGTCGCTTGAGTCGTGGGTCGATTTTTGGTTCAAGCAACATGCTTACTCTTTGATCTTGCTTCGCGAGGCAGGCTATCCGTGCGTGTTCTATCCCGACTTGTATGGCGCATCGTATTCGGATAAGGGCAATTTAATAACGCTATTGCCGGTTCCCGGTCTTGATGTTTTACTCCGGGTTAGAAAGGAGTTGGCGTACGGCTTCCAGCGCGACTACTTCGACCATCCGAACGTGATCGGCTGGACCCGAGAGGGCTCGTCGGACTTTCCTTTGTCCGGGTTGGCCGTTGTGATGAGTAATAGCGACGCAGGTTGGAAGCAAATGGATGTGGGGTTGAAGCACGCTGGCGAGGAGTGGGTTGATCTTCTGGGCAACCTTTCCACCTCGGTGACGATTGATGCTTCTGGAAAGGCTGAGTTCCGTTGCGCGCCGAAGTCGGTGTCGGTGTGGGCGAATAGGGATTAGATGTAGCATGGGCATCCAGCCCATGCATCCGGTGGCGCGGACATCCTGTCCGCGCATTTGAGCCGGCGAGGACGCCAGCGATCCCGGTTAGCGGACTACGGACATTCCGGTGTAGTTGCTGCTTGGGTTGTCCCGGCGTGATTTGACTCATTCTGATATGCATGCTTCGAAACGAACAAATATATGGCAGAACCCAAACTAGTTTTCCAGGTTTGCTTGGTCGGATTAGCTCTCGCGGGTCTAGGCGGCTGCCTCTATTTCGCGATGGCCGTCCGTAGGGCTAGAACCTTCATGTGCCGCAACGGCTCCTGCGTATCGCTAACAGAAACGCCGTATGCCAGCGTTTTTCGCGTTCAGAACTGGCAACTGGGCATTCCGTTTTATTTGCTTGTCGGTGCCGCCGCTCTTACTTGGAACCCATTTCTTGTCTGGCCGAGTGTTGCCGTTTCTGTTGTTGCTGCGCTCGTTTCTGTCTTCTTGACCTTTGCCCTCACGTTCAGGCTCAAGGTTGTTTGCATCGTGTGTTACATTGCGCAAGCTGTCAACCTCGCGATCTTCGGGCTTTGGCTTTGGAGTCTGTGGTAGAAGTACCATGGGCGGCTCGCCCCTGGCTTTCTACTGCCGGCTGGAAGCCGGCGGTCCCAGTTACCGGACTACGATTTAAGGCTTCTTCTATTTCTGCGATCGCCACTGACCGCATTCTTGAGCCGGCGAGGACGCCAGCGATCCCAGTCAGCGGTCTACGAGTAGTCCGGTGTAGTCGCCGGATGGATCGTCCCGGCGACATGCCGATGCACCGGATCTCGCGGTAAAGTGACCACATGCTAACCCTAATCGCACCTCTCGCCATGGCCGCGGCAGTTCCGCAAGACGCCAAGCCGGTTGACATCAAGCAAGAAAAGCAGGCGTTCGAGAAGAAGATCACCATCACGGTCGGACTCGAGTACCTTCTCTACCTTCCTGAAGACTACGCGACCTCCAAGAAGCGCTACCCGTTGGTTCTGTTCCTGCACGGCAGCGGCGAGCGCGGCAAGAACGTTGAGGTTGTGGCTGTGAACGGGCCGCCAAAGGAAGTTAAGAGCGGCCGCAAGTTCCCGTTCATCCTCGTTTCGCCCCAATGCCCCGAAGATAGCTGGTGGGATGCGCGCGTGCTGACCGCGCTGCTCGACACTCTTGAGAAAAAGTACCGAGTCGACAAGAGCCGAATCTACCTGACCGGGCTCAGCATGGGCGGGTATGGAACCTATGACCTTGCTTCAAAGACTCCGAACCGGTTCGCCACCATCGCCCCGATCTGCGGAAGCGGCAATCCCTCAATTGCGCCGATCCTAAAGGACATCCCCATCTGGGCGACCCACGGCACCAAAGACGGAGCGGTTCCGTTCGACGAGGACAAGAAGCTGATTGACGCCATCATCGCCGCAGGCAACACACAGGTGAAGTTCACGGCGGTCAAGGACGGCGAGCACGACGTCTGGACCGACGTTTATAAAGGCACTGAGATCTACGACTGGCTGCTGAGCCATTCCTTGAAAGACAAGAAGAAGTAATGTGATGTTACATTAGGTAATGTAGGCAAATGGGTGCATCCTTTGCCTACATAGATGAATCCGGTGATCCTGTGATCTCTGAAGGAGCCACAGGTACATTCCTGATATGTGCCACGATCATCTTAGAGCAAGATATAGCTAAGGTAGCAGAAGGCATGAACGAGCTTGCTATCAAGTACAAGCTTAATGAGCTCAAATCCTCGTCAATTAGGAATGAAAGTCACCGTCTTGCTATCCTAGAGATAGTTGCTCAATTGCCTTTCAAGTTCGTAACGATCTATGTTGACAAGAAACGCCTAGTTGGTGACTGGTTCAAATACAAAGGTAGTTTCTACATGTATGTGATGAAGTTACTTCATCATGAAGTGTATCAGTTGTTTCCCAACATCGAAGTTCATCTAGACCAATATGGCAGCGAAGCATTTCGCACGTCTCTAGTTAAGTATTTACATGCTAGCCTGCAGCTTGATCTCTTCGAATCTCAGGTTTCCATTGATTCTGCGAAGCAGAACTCATTGATACAAATAAGTGACTTTATTGGCGGAACAGTTCGCAAATTATTCGAGAAAACTATTTCAAATGACGAGACGTTTTATGGACTATTAGACACCAAATGGATATCGAGAATTAACCTACCAACTTCGAAAATACTTGAGCCAATACCAGGCTCCTCTGGTAATGCTATTTTTGATGATTGTGTACGAGAGGTGCATAGATACCTTCAAGCACATTCTGATGAGCGATCTAGCAAAATAGTAGCTCTAGAATACCTTTATTATTCAGCTATCAATGATGATCGTGACTATGTGTATACTGCTGAAATACTTGATTGGCTAAAGACTTGTGGTTACGAGCTGACAGATGAGCAGTTCAGAAATGAAGTAACTGGACCTCTCAGAGATGATGGTCTTCTCATAGTTGGAACGCGTAAAGGCTATAAGATCCCTCAAGACGAGCAGGACATTCGGGAGTACCTACAATTTTCATTAGGTCTTGCTATACCAGTGCTTAAGCGAGTGAAAAAGGCGATTAGTTTCCTATCTGCTCGTGAAATAGATGTATCGAGACACATACCTGAAGGGACGCTCTACCTGTTAGATAAATTGGAGCCCTAAGTCAGTATCGACATCTGTGCTCTAGCCAGCCGAATCGAACGCGGTGCGGAGCCAGCCGAACAGCTCCGCATCGACCTCATCGGCCGAAGCCAGCTTCACTTTGTAATTGCACATGCCGCCAGCGGGCTGTTCGACAAGCCTATCGGTGCCGGGAACCCCTTTCATGTTCAGCCCAAGCTCGACGCGCGAATTGGTCGCCGGCCCGAGCATCGCGAACTGCTTCTTTCTCCTCAGGCTGACATATCCCTTCTTCGGCGCGACTTCGAACTCGCCCCAGACCGAGAGCTCCGCCATGACCGTTTCGTGAATTGGGCGCAAGGTGGCTTTGGGTCCGGCATAGATCTCATCAAGGACAGAATCGCCCGCAACCGGCTTTGCAGAAGGCGGGTTCAGATAGAAGTGGGTCAGCGTGTTCGCATCGCCATATCCGATCCCAAGGGTGCTCTTGAGCATGTCGCGAATCTCGCCGTGTTTTGTTAGTCCGCTCTGTCTGATGATATCAAAGAGTTGGACTAAAGACTTGCCAGTCTTAATTTGTATGTTATCGATCTGTGATTGATAGGCCTTTTCGACGTCCATAGATGAACATATGTTGTACGATAAGTGCCAAGGTTCAACATTTGAACTTTCGTTTCGGCCCATCGTGCCTATCGTAATTAAAGCAATTGGGCCGTTTGTCTAGTAGGGTCGATGGTTGCGTTTATTTGTTCCGTGATGTGCATGGCGGCACCTCAGCCGCATGCGTTTAAACTAGGGTTGGTGACAGATATTCACCACGCCGACGTTGGAGCGCGCGGCTCTCGCCATTACCGCCATTCGATGTCCAAGCTTCACGAGGCGATGGCCGCCTTCAAGGATCAGAACGTCGATGGCGTTGTTGAACTCGGCGATGCGGTCGACTGCGCCAACTCCCATGAGATCGATAAAGAGAAGCAATATGTCGCCGAGGTTTTTGCCGAACTACGCTCGATCAGGAAACCTGTCTGGGGAGTCCTTGGCAACCACTGCCTGCAGCTTCTTTCGAAGAAGGAGTTCCTGGCGGCGGCCGGACTCAAAAGGCCTCACTATAGCTTCACGCGCGGACGCTGGCACTTCGTTGTTCTTGATGCTGACTATCGAAAGGACGGCACACCCTACGAGCGGGGGAACTTCGAGTGGACCGACTGCGATGTTCCGCAGAAGGAACGCGACTGGTTGAAGCGCGACTTGGAGCAGTTTCGTTCGAAGAAGGTTGTTGTCTTTGTGCACCAGCGTCTGGACGGCGCAGCTGGCGATTCTTATTCCGCCAACTCGTGTGCGCTGGTTCGAGAAGTACTAGAAAGAGCTGGCAACGTTGTTGCGGTGTTCCAGGGCCACGACCACAAAGGAGACATGAAGGAGATCGGCGGCATCAAGTATGTCACCTTGTGCGGGCTGATTGAGGAGGCCTATCCTTCGAACGCGTATTCGGTGCTGGAGTTGCGCAGCGACGGATCGTGGTCGCTCAAGGGGTACGGGCGAAACCAAAGCGTGAACTAGGTTCTGGTTTCAAAGCTCGCGATTACGCTCGCCCTCCAAAAGATCTCCGTGTATCGTGGTCAATTACCTTCGATTTCAGGTTTTGGCCATGGCTTCGCGTCATGACCGGCAATAACCTTCGGACCGGTCGGCAACTTCGCGCGGATGCCGCCGCTTGCCGGGTCGTCGCCTTCTATCGGAAGCAGGCCAAGATATAGTTCCTCCGCCCTAAGCCGCTCTGCCTTCTTGGCAACTTGCTTTACGAAGTCCGTAGGCCCTCCATACGAGCCGGCTGGTATCTGACTCTCCTTGACTCCCAGATCGAGCCAGTTGGGGTTCACTTCGTCAATGAACGCTTGGGTCTTCTCAAGGCTCCAAGATTCAAGCTCTTCTACTCTCTCGATGGCTTCCTTGACTGTGCTGTGCTGCTCGAAATAGACGAGATTGACCAGACCCGATGCTTTCTGCATAGGACACAGGCCGTCAGATCGAGCCAAGTAGAGCGCGAACTCCATATCCTTGGTGTAGCCGATATACACCATGCGATCGTCGTTCGCCAGGATAAAAACCGTTGCAGGTAAACCCATCTTCTTTTATACTACGGCAAGGTAAACAACTTTGAGTATGGACAATCGATCTGATGCGTAAAGATACTGCAAAGGTGGCGCATACTTTTGGCGGAATATAGACCCAACTTCGGCACTTGCGACGTTTACTCGGTGTAAAGATTTGCAGAATCTTTACATAGTGGCCCGAATCCGACTATGATAGTAACATGCTACACATCATCGCTTCCCTCGCGATGGCGTCGATCGGCGGCCCAACCATGCATGCCTCCGATGCGGCCCCTCTGATCGACCCGATGCGGCCGGTTACCGAGATTGCTCGGACAAGCTTTACGCTTCAGTATTTCACCCAAACACCTTGCGCCACCGAAGTTCAGATTCGGCAGAGCGACATTCCGATGAGTGCTTGGCGGCCAGACGGAAAAAAGATCGACTGGTGGGCTGGCAAGGATGTCCGTCTCGTCAAGAGAGACAACAAAACGACGCTCCACGAGCTGAAGATCGACGGACTCCAGCCGGGCAAACGCTATTACTATCGCATCTCCGATCCAGGCGCAAATCCCACGAAAGTTGAGTCCGACTGGGGCGCGAAGAAGCCATGGAGGCGCGAGTTCGCGGTCTCGACTCTCGCACCGAAGGGCCAGAAGACGATCATCCATGTGCCCGTCAAAGTGCTCTTGATGCCCAACGTCATCAATGTCGAATCGGCACACACGGCTGACGGCGTGATTCCGCTTCCACCCAAGATGACGGCTGCTCAGATCGAGCGGATCAAAGAAGAGTATAAGATCGCTTCGCAGTTCTACTGGGTCAACAACGGTATGCGCGTTTGGGTCGACTTCCAGATTCAAGTCGACGAGCGTTGGCAACGATGGGGATCAGAACCAAAGTCAGTCGATGCAGCCTATAAGAACTGGCCCGTTTGCAGAAGCTGGCCCGGAGTCGACTATGCTGGTCCCGGCGGCGGCGACTTCACCATCGTCGACACGAAGAATCCGCTCAAGACGAACAAGGAGCCGGTTTTCGAAGAGAAGCCGTTCGCTGGCCAAGTTGAGCAGGCATTCACACGCCGTTGGAACGACAAAACCAAGAAGTGGGACTACTACGGCAGCGGCGGCGGAACCTTCGGCATCGACGGTCTGCCTTCAGGCGTTCCTGGCCGATCGCAGTATCTCGGCGGAAGCGACTCGGCATGGCTGGCGACCCACGAATACCACCATCAGATGGAATCGTGGGGTGCGTTCTCTCTGTCCGATCGCGAAGACGAGAGAATCGTATTCGACCATCCCGACGAGCGGCGACGGATTCTGAAGGCTGACGGAACCTACGACGAAGTTACTTGGGGCACCGCGTTCCTCAGCGGCGACCACTGGGACTGCATCGAGACAGCCGACCGTATGGTCAGCGACGCGCAGTGGCTTCGCATGTATGTGGGCTACACGATGACGGTTAAAGACGCAGAGATGGACGGAGTTCCCGATAACGATCCTCGCCTGCCGCTTGACGAGAAGCGTTTTGGCAGCGATCCTGCCAAAGCCAAGACCGACGGACAGATGAACGACCTTCAAAAGGCGATGCTGAGCACGTGGGTTCCCGCCGTTCTTCAATACACCTTCGACAAGCCGACATTCCAAGCGATTAAGCCGAACCCGAATAGCATCGACACCGATGGCGACGGCGAGCCCGACACTGACGATCCTTATCCTCTTTATCCGTGGAAGCCGTTCGTCTGGCCGATGACGGCTGCGGTCGACGGCGACGACTCGGAGTGGAAGGACGTTCCGTTGAGCGGCGAGATGAAGGAAGGCGGCCTGCGAGCCACGTTCAAGCAGTGCCACAACGACGAAGCCTACTACGCGGCGATCAAGGTGAACGGACCTTGGAAGCGCGTGCAAATAACGCTTGATGGCGAAGGCAAAGGCGTGTTTACGCACGGCCGAACCGGCGTTTACTACATCACGATCGACAATGGCGATCCTGTCGCGAAGGTCCGCGAGGGCAAGATCGGCAAACTGATCATGAAGCAAGGGAAATCGGCTGACGGCTCGGACGTCATTGAGCTGACGATTCCCAACCGTGGCGATGGGCAGTGGTATTGGTACCGCGGCGGCCGCCCAGTTGGAGTGTTCCTAGATATCACCGACGAGAAGAACGCCCAGTGGTCGATGTATGAGCCCTACAAGATGTTCTACTCGATCATGTTGGAGCCAACGGGTCGATGGCCGATGCCTCCCGGTACCCCTGCAGAGCTTAAAGCTGCCGAGGCAACCTACAACCTAAAACCAGGCGACCCGCAACTTAAGATATGGGGCAAGGGCTGGAACCTGGTCGACGGCAAATACCGCTACAGTCCGGGTGAGGACTCATGCATCTACGTTGGCGACCTTGCCGCCAAGGAATGGGACATCTGGGTGTCGTTCGAAGCCGACTTCGACGCCGTGCTTGGCGCGTTCGTGCCCGGAACGAAGCTGATGGATGCCGGACAAGACTACATCGCGTTCCTCGGCGGATACAACAACACGGTAACTCGGTTCCGGATCTTCGGAAGAGAGGAATCGGACGGCGACGTGATGCTGACCCCAGGCAAGCACTGGATGCAGTTCACGCGCCGCGACGGCCGCGTATGGTTCCTAGTAGACGGCAAAACGGTGATGACATCGGTTGATCCGTTGCCTGAGAAGCTTGTTGACCGTATCGGTGTGATCGGTTGCGGCGACGGTAAGCAGGTGATCCACGAGATTCGCGTTCGGGCAAAATAGGCATTAGCCCTCTCCCCGGTTCGCTTCGCTCACTGACCCTCCCCCATGAGATGGGGGAGGGATTTTGGTTTGTTCCTATCCCTCAGCACACCGAGCGAAGGCGATGGGGTTGAAGGTTATTGGCGCAAATCCCGACTTATACGCGAGACTAGTAAAAAGCCACCAGCCGAAAGGCGGCCGGAGGCATACCGAAACCGAAGCGACTACTTCTTACCCCGGACCTCAAGGTCCGCCTTTCGAATCGGTTTGCAGCAAGGCGCGCCTCGATCTGCGTCAAGTACTGCCTCAATACATCCAAAGAAGTCCATTACGCAAGGAAGGCGGAGGCTGTAGAACACCTGGAGTCCGACTTTACGGTCGATCACCAATCCGGCATCTTTGAGAACGCTCAAGTGCTTTGAAACAGTCGAGATATCATATCCGACAATCCCTTGCAAATCGTTGACGCAAGTCTCTTCTTTCGCAAGCTGATCTAAGATCATTAGCCTGCTTGGATGCGCGAGAGCTTTGATGACCCTCGCCCGTCTTTCATAGTCTTTCGCCATCTGTTTCACTCTCGGACTTGGTTGCTGTTTCCCTTAGTTAATACGACTCCGACGCCAGCTAAAAGCATCATAGCTCCAAAGGCCTGCACCATGCTGATCGGTTCGCCAAAAATGGGCCATGCAAGTGCAGCGGCGAACACAGGTTCGAGCAAGGTCGTGACCCCGACGATGCTTGGCGACATGTGTTTGAGCGACCAGTTTAGCGACGTGTGGCCGACGCCTTGAGCAAGAATGGCCATGCCTAGTGCTGAGGCCCACGACATCGAGTTAGCCGGTACGACATTCGGCCAATCCATCGCCAGCGCAACAATCCACATCGATGCGGCGGCCGAAGAATAAGTCCAAGCGATTGTTCTCGCTGTTCCGATGCTCGTTTGGAACGGTTGGACGATGAGCAAGTAAACCGCAAACGCCAGAGCTCCGAGAACCGCCCACAAGCAACCTAGCCAAACAGAACCTTTTGCCAAAGGAGCTGCTTGAAAGCTGACAGCAGCCAAACCGGACATCGCCAAGAGCAAGCCAAGCCAAAACGCCCGGTTCGGTGGCTTCTTGTGGAATGCGATCTCGAGAAAGGCGGCCCAAATCGGAACCGTCGCCACAAGCAGCGTCGAAATGGCAATCGAAATGTGGTTCAAAGACTCGAACCAGGTCGCGAAGTGCAAGCCAAGAAAGACGCCTGCGATCAGCAGCCGAATATATCCTTGCGGTGCTTTCTGTGTTTTTCCCTTTTGCCGGATGAAGACATAAGCGAGGACCATTAACGAAGCAAGAGTCAGCCTCCATGCCGCCAGCGAAGTCGCAGCCATACCCGCATCCAGACCGGCACGCGCAAACAAAGCTGCAGAACCGACTGCGAACTGTCCGATGACGATAACGGCGATGGCCGACTTGTTCTTCATCAATTACTTCGACATCAGGTTCATTTCGATCCAAGACAGCGCGAGTCCGGCTGTTTCCTTTGCCTTCGTGCCCATGAGTGGACCGACATGGCTTGCCTTCTTAAGCAGAAGCGTGTTCGCCTGCAGGTATTTGGCGAGTTTCTCGCTGTGCGCCGGAGGGATGTCTGTATCCTGCTCACTAATCAGCACAAGAACCGGACATGAAGGCCTTGCGACCGCAACTCCCTTCTTGAGTTCATTTAACACGCAGCCCGATTCGTCCCGCCACTTCTTCCAAGCCCAAAGTATCGTCTTGCGGTCGCTATCGGGCATGGCGTCTTCGGTGTCTTTCAGAGGTCCGTTCGCCCATTTTATGATTGGCGGGTAAGGCTTGGAATCGGATGGCTTCACAACACCTTTAGGCAACACGGAGTTGATGAGGATCAATGAGTCGGGCTTCAGGTTCTCGCTAGCTTTGAGCGCAAGCGCGCCGCCCATGCTCGCACCTACAAGCACTAAGGGCCGCTTGGCGTTCTTTCCCCATGCTTCGACCTGTCCAAGATAGTCCTTGAAGGCCGTTTTGGCCAATCCCTTTGGCGAAGGCTTCAGATCGCCGGCGACGACTTTCCAGCCTTTAGCCCGGAACTCCTTTGCCCAGAAGTCGTATTCCCAGCCGCCTCCGCCTGCGCCGTGGACCATGATCGCGGTTCCCGGATTGGCGTTGACGGCGCAAAGGATTAATGGAATCAGGATGCCCATGGCTTAGATTCTGACAGACTGGGGATATGTGCTGGCAGGAGCTTGCAGGAAGATTAGTGAGGGGTATAGTTCGTCCAGGTACAAACTGATCGAAAGGAAGGACGAATATGTTGCGAGTTTCCCTTAACAAATCACTGGCGGCGGCCTTTATGGCGGCAATGCTGGTTGGCCATGCATCCGCCATACCTCAAACAGCGGCGGACGAAAAGCCTCGGCCAACATTTGGCATCTTGCAGTTCGAAGCGGACAGCCAAATGAACGGCGAATCGTGGTGGTCAGCGCGCGTCAACATCCTGAACGGCATCGCCGAAATGATGACGACCGCGATGGTCGAGAAAGGTTACCGGCTCATCGAGCGCCAGAGGCTAAGCGAGATACTGAAAGAACAGGATCTCGGCACCGCTGGCCGAATCGATGCCGCGACGGCCGCCAAGATGGGCAAGATCATCGGTTGCGATTATCTCATCCTCGGCACGGTCACGCAATGGGGAATCTCGAAGAAGGGCGGAAGCGTTGGCGGCATGCTCGGCCGCGTCACCGGTGTCGGCGTGAAACAAACCAATGCCAATGCGACCATCGATATCCGAATCGTGAACTCAACAACGGCTGAGATCATGGCCGTCGGAAAAGGCAGCGGCAACGAGACCTCGACCTCGTTCAACTTGAGCATCGACTGGTGGAAATCGATCAACTTCGAGAACTCGGAGTGGTACGGCAGCATGATCGGCAAGGCAACGCGCAAGGCGGTTGATCAGGTCGTCACGAAGGTAGAGCCCAAACTCAAGGGATTGCCGACACTGGGTCTGACTCCTGCTAGGGTCAAAGTCCGGTACCCCGTCATCGCCACGCTCAGCGAGTTCACCGCGATCATCGAGATTGACCCGAAGAACCCGCTCAAAGTGGGCGATGTGCTGAACTTGAAGCGAGTGACCAAGCAGATCAAGAAGGACGATAAAGTGATCTTTGAGGAGTCGAAGATTGTCGGCCAGGTCGAGGTCGAAGAGGTTCAAGAGGCTGGCGCGAAGGTTCGGCTGATTAACACCACGAGCGAGAAGATTCAAGAAGGCGACATCGCCGAGAAGTGAGTCTCTGGGCTGGCCGTCGCAACTTGCGACGGCCAGCACCGCTTTTGTTGTGAACCTGTTCAAACACCTGACCTTTCAGGTAAACAGGTCTCATGAGCACCATCATCGAGCCTTTCAAGATCAAAATGGTCGAGCCGATTCGGTTCACCACGCGCGAAGAGCGCAAGCGCATCCTTCGCGAAGCGCATTTTAACCCGTTCTTGATCAAGGCTGAAGACATCCAGATCGACTTGCTGACCGACAGCGGAACATCGGCGATGTCGGCAGCCCAGTGGGGAGCGATGATGGTCGCCGACGAGAGCTATGCCGGCGGACGCAGCTTCTTCAAGTTCGAAAAGGTCGTCAAGGAACTGACGGGCAAGAAGCACGTCATACCCACGCACCAAGGCCGCGCCGCCGAGCGCATTCTGTTTGGAATCCTTGGCGAAAAGGGCAAGGCGATTCCGAACAACAACCACTTCGACACAACCCGAGCCAACATCGAGCATGTCGGAGCGGAAGCGGTCGACCTGGTCATAGACGAAGGCAAGATCCCGTCGCTGCAGCATCCTTTCAAAGGCAACATCGATATTGCCAAGCTTTCGGACTTCATAGAGAGGGTTGGACCTGAGAACATCCCGCTTGGAATGATCACCGTCACGAACAACACCGGCGGCGGCCAGCCCGTCTCGATGGCGAACATCCGCGCCGCTTCGGAACTGCTCCACAAGTACGGTATCCCGCTGTTCCTGGACTGCTGCCGGTTCGCCGAAAACGCGTGGTTCATCAAGATGCGCGAGGAGGGCTATGCCGACAAGACTCCGAAAGAGATCGCGCAGGAAATGTTCTCGTATTGCGACGGCGCGACGATGAGCAGCAAAAAGGATGGCCTCGGCAACATCGGCGGATTCATCGTGATGAACGACGACGCATTGGCCGAACAGGCGCGCAATCTGTTGATCCTGACCGAGGGTTTCCCTACTTACGGCGGACTTGCTGCGCGCGACTTGGAAGCTCTGGCTGTCGGGCTTGAAGAAGTGCTTGACGAGAACTACCTCGCCTACCGGCACGCTTGCGTCGAGTATCTGGCGAAGAAGATCACAGCAGACGGCGTGGCGATCGTTCAGCCCCCAGGAGGGCATGCGATTTTCATCGATGCTCGGGCGTTCTTGCCGCATATTCCAATCAACCAGTATCCGGGACAAGCATTGGTCTGCGCGCTCTACGAAGCGGGCGGGGTGAGGTCGGTCGAGGTCGGCAGCGGCATGTTCGGCAAGCATGATCCGGCAACGGGCGAGGAGACCTTTGCCGATATGGACTTGGTCCGGCTGGCCATTCCGCGCCGGGTCTATACGCAGAGCCACGTGGACTTTCTGGCCGAAGTGATCATCGAGGTTTATCGGAACCGGGACAAGGTGAAGGGGTTAAAGTTCACTTATCAAGCGCCGTTCCTCAGGCACTTCACGGCGCGGTTCGAGGAAGTGTAGAGGAGGCGCAGTGCGTAGCATTGCTGTGCGATGGCCTTATGCTCAGACTTGGTGGTGTATAGCAATGCGCTAGCTGTCGCAGCGCTATTGCGTGAGTCGCTAGCCGCTCCACTTTGGAATGGTTGCGACGCAATGCAACGCATTGCTACCGCAATGCGTTTTCGCCTAGCAAAACGGCAGTGGCTTCATGCCGTAGTCGAACAGCTCTTTCGTTAGGTAGGTCATCATGACGCGTTCAGGCCTTAGCTCAGCCCATGAAGGAGCAATGGTCGCGCCTTTGCTAGCCCAGCAGAAGCCTGAGAAGCCGCCGAACGACGGCACAAGCGCATGGTAGCGGCCGGTAACTGGGAAGACCGAGCGGAGCATCGCCAGGATGTTGGCCATTGAGTAGGGGCAGTAGACCAAGTTGTCGGCCTGTGTTACGACCAGCCCGTCGAAGTTAAGGATCGCCTTGCAGTCTTCATAGAACTCGTGCGAGAAGAGCATTTCGCTGAGTGCGCCGTCCTCTTCTTCATAGGTGTCGGTCGAGTCGGCGACGATCAAATCGTACGGTGCAGGCTTGTCCTTCACAAAGGCGAACGCATCGGCGATGTGAACGTGAACACGCGGATCTTCGAAAGCGCCGTCGCTGACGATGGGCAGGTGCTTCTTGCAAGCGTCAATCACGCCTTTATCGATCTCAACCATGTCCACGTGCTCTAGCGTGGGAAGCTTGCACAGCTCGCGGATGACTCCGCCGTCGCCGCCGCCGATGACCAAGGCTCGTTTGGGGTCCGCCAAAGAAAGCAAAGGAATCTGAACTAAAGCCTCGTGATAGGCGAACTCGTCGAACTCGGTGAGTTGGATGTGGCCGTCCAGAGTCAGGATCTTACCGAACACCTCAGTCTCGAATATCTCAATCGTCTGAAACTTGGTACGGTGATGGTAAAGCCTGCTCTTGACGTAGACGTTTTGCGAGATTTTATCGCTGCGAATCGGAATATTGAGATATTGGACTGCCATCTTGAACACTTGCCCGAGGATAGAACGCTCGGGAATTCTACCCAGTCCTGGAGAGCACTTAGGCCCGCGCAGAATACCGGTTCACCCAATCCACGAAGTTCTGGACAATGCGGAACCCGCTTTGTGTGAGCACCGACTCGGGATGGAATTGCAGACTTTCAATTGGCAGCACGGTGTGGCGCATGCCCATGATTTCGTTGTCGTCGGTCGATGTGGCTGTAACGACAAAGCCATCTGGAACCGCATCGCGACGAATCACCAGCGAGTGGTAGCGGATGGCGCTGAACGGGTTCGGCATACCTTCGAAAAGCCCCTTGCCGTCGTGCTCCACCATCGAAGCCTTGCCGTGCATGATCCTTTCAGCGCGTTCAACGACTCCGCCGCCAACATAGCCCATTGCTTGGTGGCCGAGGCAGACTCCAAACAGTGGCGGCAGCTTTTCAGGTTCGGACGATGCCAAATAGGCTCGGACGACATCCAAGCAAACGCCGGCTTCCTGGGGAGTACACGGTCCGGGCGAAAGCATGATTCCGTCTGGCTTCAGCGCTTGGATTTCTGGCCAAGTCGTCTCGTCATTGCGTTTCACGATTGTCTCTGCGCCGCACTGGCCAAGATACTGAACCAGGTTGTAGGTGAAGCTGTCGTAGTTGTCGATGACGAAAACCATGGTAGATTGTAGCTGGAAAGGGACCGAATGCGCGGGATCGTCTACTCCATGGCGAACAGAACCATGGTGTTTTTGATTCCAAACGTGCCATAAGCATAGCTAATCGGCTATACTGATAGGAGAATACACTTGTCTCTTGGATAGGATTCCTTAATGACCACTCCTGATGCCGCTTCTTTGATCGCCGTTCCACGCCCAGCAACCGTTCCGAATGCAGTGCAACTTCACGCCAAGCCGTTCGACTTGAGTCGCGTTCGCTTGCTCGAAAGTCCATTTCATGAAGCCATGGAGAAGAACGCAGAATACTTGCTCCAGCTTGAACCGGACCGGCTGCTAAACCGATTTAGGCTTTCTTCGGGCCTAGAACCCAAAGGCGAATCTTACGGCGGATGGGAGCAAGAGACAATTGCAGGCCATACCTTAGGCCACTACTTGACGGCGATTTGCTACCAGTACCGCGCAACGGGGGACGACCGATTCTTGGAAATCGGTGAATATATTGTCAGCGAGTTGAGAGAATGCCAAAACGCTCGCAAAGACGGTTATGTCGGCGGCGTTCCCGAGGGTGACCGGGTGTGGGAAGAACTGAAGCGAGGACAAATCGCTTCGAAAGGTTTTGATCTGAACGGCATATGGGTGCCTTGGTACAACCTTCACAAGCTGTGGATGGGCCTCTATGACGCCTTCACTCTCTGTGGCATAAGAGATGCTTTTGACATCGTTGTGAAGCTGAGCGATTGGGCGATCGATGTCACTTCGAACCTGAACGACGAGCTTTGGGACACGATGCTGGCTTGCGAGCACGGCGGCATGAACGAAGCGCTCGCTCAGGTATATGGCATTACAGGCGATGAGCGCTATCTCGACTTGGCGATGAAGTTCAACCACAAGGCTGTCCTGGAGCCGCTCGCCCGTGGAGAAGACTCGCTTCCTGGTTTGCACGGCAACACCCAGATTCCAAAGGTGATCGGTGCAGCGCGCGAGTACGAATTAACCGGTGATTCCAAGTTCCAAGACATCAGTGTCAATTTCTGGAGCAGCGTTGTTAACGATCATACCTACGCGATCGGCGGCCACGGATCAGGCGAATACTTCGGTCCTTCCCGCCAGCTCGCAGACCGTCTCACGATGACGACGGCTGAGACCTGCAACACCTATAACATGCTGAAGCTGACGAAACAGCTGTTCAGTTGGGACCCGAAGGTCGAATATGCCGATTACTACGAGCAGGCGATGCTCAACCATATTCTGCCATCGCAGGATCGAGCGACCGGCATGCTCTGCTATTTTGTGTCGCTGCATCCTGGACATTTTAAGACCTACAGTACTCCCTACGATGCCTTTTGGTGCTGCGTAGGCACCGGCATCGAGAACCACACCCGCTACGGCGAGTCGATCTACTTCCACAGCGACGACTCGCTATATGTGAACCTGTATGTGCCCTCGGAGCTTGACTGGCGCGAAAAGAATGTTCGAGTCAGCATGGAAACCGACTACCCCAAGTCGGAGACGGTAAAGATTAAGATCGAAACTGATTCCAAGACACGTTTCAAACTCAAAATCCGGTGTCCACGGTGGTCAGAAGGAAAGATCGATGCCAGTGTCCGAGGAGAAACTTACTCCGGAGAGCCGGGCACTTTCCTAGAAATCGACCGGGTCTGGACAAACGATGATTCTGTGGACATTAGGATTCCGATGTCTCTGAGAGTGCTGCCTACTCCCGATAACGATAAAAGGGTCGCCCTGGCATACGGTCCGGTCGTCCTTGCAGGTGACCTTGGCTCAGACGGGATCGTGGATCCGATGCCTTTCACCCATGAGAACGCGGAGTATTTTGGCGTGCCGTGTCCTTCTGTGCCTGTTTTGGTTACAAATGGAAAGGACGTCGGCGACTGGGTTAAGCCAGTTGAGGAAGAGCCGCTTCATTTCAAGACAGTCGGAGTTGGACAGCCGAACGAATTGTCGCTTTTACCGTTCTATGAAATCGAGCGCAATCGCTATTCGGTCTATTGGGACTTGTTTGACGACCAATCTTGGGAGAATCAGAAAGAAGCTTATCTGGCCAAGCAGCGGGAAGAGCAGCAACTTCAGTCAGTTACTGTAGATTACGTTCAGTTCGGCGAGATGCAACCGGAGCGCGACCACTCGGTGGATGGAGAAAAGACCAGCGCCGAAGGCCATGCGGGGCACAAGATGCGCGTTGCGTGGCATGGAGGCTGGTTCTCGTGCAAGATGAAGACGCCTTCTCACGACCGCGTCGCTCTTGTCGTGGATTACTGGGGCCAGGACGGCCGCAATCGCGAATTCGATATTCTGATCGATGGCGAGTTGCTAGCTCATGAGAAGTTTTCCGTCGATTATCACAATCGATTCTTTTCTATAACTTATCCTATAGAAATGCGGCTCGTCGAAGGCAAGAACGAGGTTTCATTAACGTTCAAGAGTAGTGACAATAAGATTGTTGGGCCTGTTTGCTCAGTACGGACGATCAGAGCTTAGAGTCCTCTAAAGTCAAATGTGTCACTAGTGCCTGAGTTGCAACCTTTACGATACTTATCAATAGTATTTTAGTAGTTCTATCTATATACTTATTAATTCTATTTTAGCCATGACTACGTCACTTGCTACGACGTGCATAGTCTCGCTGCTGGCTCAATTTCCGATTAGCCATCAGCGCGCAAGACATTTGACGCTTGATCCATGAACCAGCTTCGTTATAGATCTTGCTTTCAATCATCTCCTGTGGCCTGGTAAAGTAACCGGTTTGCAGTATGTTGGCTCCGACGCTGGCAAATTGAGCAAAATATCGCAAATATTGTGCAGATATTAGTCTATTCAATGCTATGGCTGACGACATATACATGAAGAGCTGTTATACCGGCATATTCCCATTCGGTCGCGATATATGTTGTTCCATAAAGCAGTATAGCTGTATATATCTGGAATTATATCTGAGGGCATATACAGCCTATACATTACATTCATAAACAGACGTGGCTTTCGTTTTCCTGCAGTATCACAAGGCTATATCGGCTTGTTATCATGACTCTAAATTGCGTGAGAGGCGATGACTATAATGCGCAACTTATCTTATTGTAAACATGCACATAATCGAGCGTTATAGACTCAAATCTCATATTGACCGGATCGGATAGCCGAAGCGAGCCTAGACGGTTATATGGAACAAAATGTGCCATAATTCGGTCGAACTATTTGGATATTTCCCAAGGTTAAGAGTAATTTGGAGGTACTTGCCGTGAAACGTGCATTTACATTGATTGAACTTCTAGTAGTTATAGCTATCATTGCTATTTTGGCCGCAATTCTGTTCCCCGTGTTCGCTCAAGCGAAAGATTCGGCCAAGAAGACGAAGAGTCTGTCGAACATTAAGCAGCTCGGCACCGGCGCTATCATGTACAACGCCGACAACGACGATATGGCCGTAGTAGCCATCGACTATTCTTGGAGCAGCTGGGGCGACAAGATTCAGCCTTACGTCAAGAACTGGGATCTTTATTGGAGCCCAGCAGGCGGTCCGCGCATGAAAGCTGATTGGATCGCGCCAAACACCGATTGGTGGGCTAACTGGCGATGGTTCTTGCAGTACGGCTACAACGCCGCCTACATGAACCGAGCCGAGGGCGACTGCTCGAATATGGGTCAGAACAACCAGGCATTCGGACCTCCTGTTTCGATGACAGGTATTACCGATGTGGCGGGTACTGTCATCTTCGCCGAAGATGGCCAGGACTCTCCTGAAGACAACGTTGGCACCTCTTTGGTCTATGCTCCGGGTGGATACACCGATCCGTCCTCATGCACATATGGCGACTGGGGCAACAACGGCACCAACACTTTCTGGTATGCGGCTGGCGGCGGACGCACCGACAAAACCAAGATGGGCTTCTTCCGCCCGCGCCATTCCGGCGGCGGCGTAGTGGCCTTTGTTGACGGTCACGCCAAGTTCATGAAACCCGGCGCACTTGCTGCAGGTACCGACTGGAACCTCAACACGTCCGTTCCCGGCAACATCTACATTGTCGACCGTTCGAAATACATCTGGGACATTTGGTAAACATGAAGAACCTGATTATTCTAGTTAGCATCCTTGCTGTCGCGCTGCCTCTTGCGGGTTGCTCCGGCGGCGAAGACAAACTCGACACCCAGGCTCCTCCTGTAGAAAATCCTCAGAAGGAATCCAAGCCGACCGGCTTCAAGCAGCCGCCGACGCCTCCTTCGGCTGGCGGACCTCCGCCTGCCACTCAAGAAAGCAAGTAAACGCAGAAACGGGCTTCCTGATAATGGAAGCCCGTTTTCTTTCATAATAGAGCTTGGAGTCGGCCGGACGGCGGCCCTGAGCAATCGGGGAGGAAAGTCCGGACTTCATAGGGCACGATGCCCCGGGCAATCGGGGGCGGGGCGACCCGACGGAAAGTGCAACAGAAACAAACCGCCCTTCGGGGCAAGGGTGAAATGGTGAGGTAAGAGCTCACCGGCAGATCAAGCAATTGACTGGCCGGGCAAACCCCATCGGAAGCAAGGCCAAATAGGGAGAGGATGACGCTGCCCGCCGACTCTCCGGGTTGGCCGCCTAGATAAATCGCCGCACAAACACAGAATCCGGCTTATAGGCCGACTCCAAAAGAAGGCCGACTCGGTTGTCCTGCTTCGACAGCCACAACATCTTCATTCGCGAGCTAAGATGTGATGGGTAGACTCGACTTGATAATCTAGGAAGCTGAGGCATTCGATGCAAGGTCACCGTCCCGATACTCTCATCATCCGGCAAAACCAACATGGTTGTCTTCACGTTACCTACTTTGTAATTGCGACGATAGGCTTGAGTATTGGAATCGCTCTTGCCATCCGCGACGGGGGGGCATCAATATCGCTAACACGCAATGTGGCAACTCATCGCACAGGAACTTGGGTGCCGATGCCCTATGTGATCCCAGTAGCGCTGTTCTTGGCATCTCCGTTTTTCGTATTTCCCGCATATGGCATCGCTGTATCAAGACGCGCGAAGATCTCGATGAACTCCGTCGGTATCATCGAAACCGACTCAAAAGGAAAGGAAATCCTGCGAGCGAAGTGGGATGAGGTCACCGAGATCTCCCGAAACCGAGGCACCAATATCGACTTAACGACGACACGTGGAGTCGTGCGAATCGATAGCCGGCATCGCCTCTTTGCTGAGGCTTTAGCAATGTTGAAGGAGCACACCGGTAAAGCACCGCTTTGACTGGCCGGACAAACCCCATCGGAAGCAAGGCCAAATAGGGAGAGGAAGACGTTGCTCGCCGACTCTCCGGGTTGGCCGCCTAGATAAATCGCCACACAAACACAGAATCCGGCTTATAGGCCGACTCCAAAAAGATATTCGAATGATTCCAGTGCTTCTCCGCCGTATACTTCATTACGAAGGAGCAAGTTCTCGGTGCAAAGCCATCGTTCGCCAAAGTTGATCATCCGTCCATATCAACTCGCCTGGCATTTGGCGATATATTCCGGTATCGTTGCCTTGTGCATCGGCTTCGGGATCGCCGTCCTCATTAGCGAAGGAGGAGCCAAGGTATCGCCCCAGCCCAGTCGCCATCATTTCCATCATTCTCAAGGAATATGGGTTCCGATGCCTTACGCAATTCCGGTTGCTATCTGTGCAGCGCTACCGTTCATTTCTTTGTTCGTTTACGCCGCTTTTGTTGCTTTAAGGGCTCGAACCACGATGACCGAAACCGGAATCATCGTAACTAACTCATCAGGAAAAGAAAGCTTGCGCGCTAAGTGGGAGGATGTTGTTGAAGTATCGCTAAAACTTGACCCTATCGTTGAGATTGTCACAACACGAGGCGCAGTCAAAATCGACAGCCGCCACCGTCGTTTTGCGGCGGCCATGGCAATGGTAAGAGAGCACACCGGCAAGAGCCTGACCTGATTCGATGTGCTCCTTCGATTCTATGCAGCTTTCTTTTCCTCTTCGGGCTTTGCGAGTACCGGCGTAGCTCCAAAGAACACCAATCTCTTGGCCTCTGAGAGCGTCGTCAGTCCTTCAATGACCTTCCGCATAGCGTCGACCTGCAGCGGCTGATAGCCGAATTCAGAAGCGGTCTTGCGAACATCGTCGATCGAACGTTGGTTCGCGATCATGCTTCCCACTTCAGGCGTCACTGGCAATACTTCATGAACTGCGATACGGCCTCGATAACCCGTATGCATGCAACGCGGGCATCCTTTGGCACGCCAAGTCGTCGGCACGTTATCGTCCCCGAGAACCGAAGCCAGAAGCTCTCGATCGTCTCCATAAGTCACGGTCTCGCGGCAGTGCTGGCACAAAACCCGCAGCAGCCTTTGCGCCATGATGCCAATGAGCGATGTGCTGAGCAGGTAGGGGTCGACTCCCATATCGAGAAGGCGAGGAATCGCGCTTGGCGCATCGTTGCTGTGAAGCGTGCTCAGCACCAGGTGGCCCGTCAAAGCTGCACGAATGGCTGTGTCGGCTGTCTCTTTATCGCGAATCTCGCCGACTAGGATGACATCCGGATCCTGTCGCAAAATGGCGCGGAGCTGTTTGGCAAACGTCAGACCGACTTTCTCGAAGACCTGCGACTGGTTGATTCCGTCGATATCGTATTCGACCGGATCTTCGCAAGTCATGATGTTGTTGGACACCTGCTTGAGCTCTTCCAGAGCGGCATAGAGGGTCGTCGTCTTTCCGCTTCCGGTTGGACCGGTTACGAGGATCATCCCGTAAGGTTTATGGATCAAGCTTCGGAATAGCTGCATGTTCAAGGTGGTGAATCCCAGTTCGTCGATGCGCTTCAGTGTGACCGACTTATCGAGAATTCGAAGCACGATACGTTGGCCGTGGTAGTTCGGCAAAACGGAAACGCGCAAATCCACGTCGCGGCCGTCGACTTCGACGGTGATTCGGCCATCTTGGGGAAGCCGTGCTTCCACGATGTCAAGCTCCGCCATGATCTTAAGGCGAGTGGTGAACATCGGCAGAATTTCGGTCGGAATCTCTCTGAGTTTCTGCAGCTGCCCATCCACGCGATAGCGAATATCGACGCGGTCGGAGCGCGGCTCGATGTGGATGTCGCTCGATCCAACACGGATCGCGTCGCTGATGATTTGGTTAACCAGCGCGATGATCGGCCTAGCATCCTCATCGTTCAGGACCTTTCTGCTATCTTTGCCGGCAGCGGTGCTGACTTCAGCCATCGCCTGGCTAACGAAGCCGTCCGTGCTCTTTGAATAAACATGGGCGCTGAAAGACTGCTCGATGTACTTCGAGAGCCGATCTTCATTCGCAAGCACCGGCTCAATTCGCATGCCTGAAACATTGCGAACGGCATCGATGGCGTCAAGGTCCATCGGATTGCGCATGGCCAGCATCATCAAGTCACCGCGAATCTGAACAGGGAGCACCTGGTAGTTCCGGCACATTTGTTCAGGGACTTTTCGTAGGGCTTCCCTCCTCGGTTCGTCCCGGTCGAGATGCCATGCAGAAACGCCGTACTGAGCGGCAAGGGCTTGAAGAAGAAGGTCTTCGGTAATGAGACCCATTTCTATAAGGATTGTTCCCAGAGGAGCGTGATTCTCTCTCTGTCGTGCAAACGCTGTTTCTAGCTGGTCTTTTGTGATCAGCCTCCTGCCGATGAGTATTTCGCCGAGTCTTCTTTTATCGTTCGCCAATGGATTACACCCTGGTGTTCGACATCGTTCTGCCGAATCTGCCACTATAAATATCGGCTTTCGTTCATTGCCAGCGTTATCGCACAATTGCCAGGTTGAGTCCGCTATCAACTGCCCAATGGCATGTAACAAAACAACATCCCCAACGTCCCATATGTAACGCGATAAAATATAGGATCGGCGATCACAGGAACGCCATCAGGCGCGAGGATAACCATGAAGAGACTTCTAACGTGTGTCGGTATAGCCATCGCAACGTTTACATTGGCCTTCGGTCAGCGCAGCCTTGATGCTGTAATATGGCTGACCTACAAGTCAGGTACCACATGCAACATCGTTGGCCCGTCGACTAAGGTCATTCGCTCAAGCAACGACTTCGCTACCTTTTGGCGGCAACTAACAGGAAGCTCGCAGGTTCCGAACGACGTGAACTTCAACACAGACATGCTTGTTTGCATCGCTTTAGGCCAGCGCAATTCTGGCGGTTATTCTGTTTCTGTTCAAAAGGTGCAGAAGGCGGACCCCGGAACGATTACAGTGAGTTATGTCGAGAAACGGCCGAACCCCCGAATGCGCGTGACGATGGCGATAACTTCCCCTTATGTGATCGTTAAGATGAAACAAAGGCCCGAGACGATCGCCTTTTCGGGCGAAATCATGGAAACGCAGGGCTTCGTCGACCCATTCGAGCCGTCGGACAATTACGGCACGAGTGACCGTGTGCAATGGGGACTTTATCTAACCGGCACTTACTGCAATATCGAAGAGCCGAGAAACGATGTGATCACATCGGTTTCTGAGTTTAGAAAGCTGTGGACATCTTTGAACGGCCAGGATAACATCCCGCGCGACGTCGACTTTGGCGAATCTCAGTTGATCTGCATTAGCCTCGGCAAACGCCCGACAAGCGGATACTCTGTCTATGTTCAGTCGGTGACTAAACCGAGCAAAAACAATATCGTCGTGACCTATACAGAGAAGAGGCCTGGACCGAGAGACCAGGTTGCCGACCAGGTGAGTTCGCCGTTTGTCATCCTCAAGATTCCTCGCAGCGACGCTAGAGTAACGTTTAAGCCGCAATCCGAAGACTCCAAAGGCAACGACCAATACCGAAATCGGGAACGCAACCCCATCGGTATGGCCGAGGACGCCGTATTCTATCGAAACTACACCTTCGGAGCTGTGAGCAAGATTACGACGGCTCAAACGAGAGTGATTACATCGGCCAGCGAGTTTGCCGCATACTGGAAGGAACTGACAGGCAGCTCCGACCGGCCGCGCGACATCAATTTCGACAACGAGCAGCTGGTGGCGATCCATTTGGGAAGCAAGCCGTCGAGTGGATATTCGGTCGCTGTAACTTCGGTCGTTAAGCCGGTTTCGAACCAGATCGTCATTTCCTACATCGAACGAAGGCCAAGGCCACAAGATAAGGTTGATGGCGAACCTTGCAGCCCGTATGTGGTTATACGCATGCCGAAAACGAGCGGCAAGATCGTGTTCAAGCCATCGTCTGCTGATGGGCGCTGAACGCGAGACAAGGCGTGAACCGGCCATAATGGAAGGGCAGGTTCACGCCTATGTCAGATAACAATCCCCGAAATCTGGATGACATCCGCCTCGACATCGACAATCTAGACGATCAGATCGTTGAAGCTCTTAACCGACGCGCATCATTAGCAGCTGAGGTCGGTCTGCTTAAAGGCCGCGATCAAAAGCCGTTTTTCACACCGGAACGCGAGCGCGAAATTTTCGAGAAGTTGTCGCATATTAACTCCGGGCCACTGCAGAGGCGCCAGCTCATCAGCATCTATCGGGAGATCATCAGCGCTGCGAGAGCCATTGAGAAGCCATTGCACGTGTCCTATTGGGGTCCCCCAGGCACTTTTACGCATTTAGCTTCGATAAAGACCTTCGGAAGCAGCACCGAGTTCGAGGCGCAAGACAGCATCCAGGACGTTTTCATGGCCGTCGAGCACGGCAACACCGACTACGGTGTGGTGCCGGTCGAGAACTCGGTAGCGGGAGTCGTCCCCGAAACGCTCGATATGTTCCCGCAGACCAAGGTAAGAATCTGCGCTGAAACCTACGTGCCGATCAACCACCACCTTGTGACAACGGCCGCTTCGCTAGATGAGATTGAACGCGTTTATGCCGGACCTCAGCCAGCCGGGCAGTGCAGGCGTTGGCTTCGCGGCAACCTTCCAAATGCAGAGATCATTGAGATGATGCCGACAGCAAAGGCCGCAGAGAAGGCGTTGAACGATCCCAAAGGCGCGGCGATCGCCAACAAACTCGGCGCAGAGAAGGTGGGCATTCCAATTCTGATCGAGCATATTGAGGACAATCCGCATAACCGCACCAGGTTCCTCGTGATCGGATACAACGAGCCTGCTAAGACCGGCCAAGACAAGACGAGCATCATGTTCAACCTGCGCCACCGTCCGGGCGAGCTCTACCACGCCTTGGGAGTCTTTTACGATGAAGGCGTAAACCTTATGATGATCGAGTCGAGGCCGGCGCAAAGAGCCACGTTCGAATACATCTTTTATTGCGATTGCATCGGCCACCGCACCGACCAAAGTTTGTCCAGGGCTATCGAAAGGCTCAAGCAACTGACCTTAGAAACAACGCTGCTCGGCAGCTATCCCTGCGTCGATCCGCTCGATATTTAGTAGAGGATCTCTGCCAGGAAGTAGTTGGCGATGTAAATCATCACCATCGATATGACAACGGTATTCGTCGTCGAACGGCCGACGCCGACTGCTCCGTTCTTTGTCCTCAATCCTTGCTGGCATGCCACGAGTGCGACAATGAGCCCAAACACAGGTGTCTTTAGAACGCCGCCGATGAAGTCCCAAGGCTCGACGTACTGCTGAATCGACTGCAAAAAAGCGCCGCTGGGCACGCCTCCTGCAACGGCGACAAGCCAACCTCCTGTGACAGCCGCGTAAATGCCGATGAGCGCTAATATTGGCACCATGAAGATGCCTGCCAGCACACGCGGGATAACCAAATAGTTCGTAGGATGAACCGACAGCATACGCAAGGCATCTACCTGTTCGGTTACTGCCATAGTTCCGATCTGGGCAGACATCGCCGAACCGCACCTTGCCGCGACCATGATACCGGCAAGAACCGGCGCGATCTCGCGGCAAACGCTTAGGCCAACCGTCGCTCCGACGAAGGTTGTTCCGCCATATCGGACCATAAGTTCGGTGCTATAAAGCGAGAGAACGGCGCCCGAGAAGAAGTTGGTCAGCGCAACGATCGGCACACTGGAAACGCCGATAAAAGCCATCTGATTCACCGTCTCTCGGTACTCAAACGGCTTCTTAAAGACTCGGCGGACGACATCAAGCAGGATGAGGGTCATCTCGCCGACAAACACGAGAAAACTGGAGATTCCCAAGCTGCCGAGTCGGATCTGGTTCATTTGCTTTTCCAAGATACCCGTAACGAATGCGCTGAAAGGCCAACTGGTAAAGTTGCCGGTTTTAGCTAGTAGGACTAAGTTGAACTACCAGGTTTACGTTTGAGCGTTAAACATGGATCAAAGAGTGCCGTCATACTGAATGGAGAGCGCTAAGAATAGCGCAACTTATCTATATTTTGAGGAATGAGAGGATGAAAAAACTAATCATCGCCAGTCTAGCTGCCGCTTGCGCTGTTCCGTTCGCAAACGCTGGAACACTTTATAACACGATGGATCCGATGACGACCTTCGACTATAAAGGATACCTGTCACCTCCGGTCACCTTTAACTCGACGAATATTCGGCCCGTGGTTGACGACGTGTCCTTTGGCCAGAACGTCAACATTACATCGTTCTCATGCAGAATTCTGACAACAGGCGCTTATGAGATCCACGACATCGTAAAGGGTTACCTTTACATTATAGATACGGTTTCCGGCTTGCCTTTCGAAGAAGTTGTGGGACTCGACGATGGGCTTTTCGACTTTGAAGTTACGGACGTTTCACCGTCAATAGACTTCGAATACAACATTTCGATCGATCTGAAACAGCCTCTTTCGCAGAATCTGTCGGCGGGCAAGTACTGGTTCGGCGTTCTATTGGAGCCATCGGATGTTTACTACAACTTTGCCGGCAACCATTACGGCATGGGCGATAATACCATGGTCTTCAACGGCAACTGGAATAAGTGGAGTACGGACAACGGAGAGGGCACCGACCTCAGCATGAGGATCGAGGGCGATGTTCTGGGCGAGCCGTCCGTTCCCGGTCCTGCTGCCATCCTGCCGTTCGGCATCGGACTAGCAGCCGCGATTCGACGACGACGCAAATAAGGCTTTTCCTTCACCAGCTTCAAAGAGGACCGGCGTTTAACGTCGGTCCTCATTTGCTTTATTCGGCTATCAGCTTGAACTCAAGCCTAACTTCGTAGGCTCTCGGCCAAGGCAGGAAAATCCTCGGATTGTCGATAGCCTTGATGGTCTGGCTGCTCGACGGGCCGACTTTGGTGCCGTCAAACAGCCCTACGAAGTATCGATCAAGGAACCGTTTGAGGTCTTTGCGTACGAAAGCATTCACGATAGAAAAGTCTTCGCCGTAAACCTCATCTCGGCTGCCGCTGGGATTCAAGGCTTTGATGAGCTTATATGCTTCAGGTCGAGTATACGTGTGGTAGGCGAAGTCGTTCACGAGCCGGTGCAAAAGGAACTCGTCTCGAGCAAGCTCCTTTTTCGCTACATCGCTGCCAGACCGCCTGCCCAAGATCGCCATATTGGCCGCAGGGATCGAGGTGCCCACCGTATTTCCAGCTGTGTTCCATCCGGCGTAAGAGAGCAACTTGGCCGCTCGCTGATCCTGTCGGAGAGCATCGAATAGTTTGGGATCGGCAGATGCATGGCCGATGAAGTTGATGTCGGCCACTGCCACAGGCTGATTCTGGTCGAGGCTCTCCTTAAGTTTTTCAACGAAAGTCTCGAAACGGCCTAGTTGTGGCTTTGGAGTGTTTAGAAACAGGACGTAGTCGGCCTTCTGGCCAGGCTCCACAGGGCGCGCGCCGCTAGCAAGCAATTGGTCGCTAACGCTCCCTTCGATCGGTTTGGATTCATAGGCTGCGTATTGTGTGCGAGCGCTGTCGTCCGAGAAAATGACCTGCACGCGCGGAACAAAACCCGAGTTGCGAAGGAGCGCACGGCTAACAAGGACATTGGAGTGTTGGTCGATGCCTTCGCAGAAGTAGACTCTCGAAGGGATATCGAATTTCTCGACATCGTTGCGAAGACGTTGCGTCTCTCGTATGTGCGGTCCGACCGGAGCCGCGTCGTCCTGTCCCAGAATCAAGTAGTCGATGACCCCTCGGCTGGCCAATTCAATCAGCTTGCGCTGAACCAAAACGTTCCGAATCCGCATTCGGTCGTATTGAGCGAGCTTAGACCGTGGGATCTGAGCAAGAGTGCGCTTCATCGACTCTGCGAGGTCAGGACGCTTGCCGCCTCGCGACTGCTCGCGCATCACGACGTATTGGCCAAGTTGCAGCCGCCATTTGGAAGCGCTGATCGTGGCAGTCGGCAAGATGCGCGTTATGGCAGAGAAGGCATAGAATTTCGTGGTGGGATGGTCTTTGCGGATCTGCTCCAAGCGCCTGAGCCTCTTCACAGCGTCATCAAAAGCAGTGCTGTCAGTACGAGAGGCAATCAATCCTCCATACGCAACCATATCGGTGCTGACGACAACAGCAACCACGTTGGAGAAATCCTGAGTCTCCAACCACTCAAGCACTTTCTCAGGCGAGCCGGATCGCGTGAACTGGCCGAGGTCTTCGTACGGGGGAAGTCTGACTTCCGCTCCGGCGATTGCGCCGATCATCTGCGCGAACTGGCCGGCGGCGGGTCGGTTGTCTACGGGAACAAGGAGAATGCGGTCAGCAGACGCGAGGGCGCTTGCGATAAGTAAACCAGCCGCAAGAACCCACTTCATCTGTCAGAAGATACCAGGGATCGTCCTATTTCTTCAGGCGTCTTCGGCACGCTGCCAACAATCCAAGGCCAAGAATGCCGACTGTGGCTGGTTCGGGCACAGGATTCATCGTCGTTTCCATCCAGTTCCTGTAACCGCCAACCCAGGTCGAGTAAAAAGTATCGCCGAAATCCAGAAAGTTGTCGTTGCCTCCGGGATTGGGGCCGTTGTTATCCTGGATATCAACGTTTACTCCGACAAGCCGCCATTGTCCGTCAACCTTAAGCAGTGCAGGACTGCCCGAATCGCCGTATAGAAGTCCTCCCTCGTTTGCAGTTGCCGCACCGTCGCCTAGAGTGTCAACTTTGCTTGCGGAAGGCGCAAAGGAGGTCGTGTAATCAAGGTCAGCAACGATACATTGCTGTATCCATCCCGGCCCCCATCCATAATCAAGCGTTCGGATGCCGCCAGCCACATTCGTTGCCATGCGCTTGACTCCGCCAGTCGCGTCCAGCATGTGGTATCCCGTGTTAATGTAACTCACCCCCAAAGGGCCGTAGGATGACAGACAAACCGGCTTCGTTCTGAATGAAGCGGTAAGTCCGAAGCCGACATAAGTTAGCTGCTGGCCTATCGGATTATCGAAGAAAGGACTGTACCAGCCAGAGAATGACTGATTGAAATGGAGAAGCGAGATGTCAGCATCAGGATTGTCGTAACGGCGATCCGCCACATAATGAACTCCGTTCAAATAGAAGTCGACCCCACCGACATGTTTCGCAGTCAGAACCCAGTTAGGGGCGATCGTTGCCGCACTTGCACCGGATAGCATCCCGACATAGTCAAAACCTGTGGCATCTAAGGAGCCGGCACCATATATGGCAAACGTCGACGACGATATGCAGGCCAATCCTGCGATAAGCCACGGTTTCTTCATGCTATCAGTTTAGAGCAAGTTCCGATCGAATGGACCGCTATTATTGCTTGCTTGCGACTTCCGCGGTTGAGCCGATGAGCAACTACGTCCTACGGCGCCTTCTCACGGCGGCCGCAATGCCAAGCCCTAACAAGGCGATCGTTGTCGGCTCAGGAACAGCCATCGTTGTGTCGATCCAGTTTTCGTATTCCCCGACCCAGGCAGAATAGAAAACATCGCCAAAATCAGAATAGTTGTCGTTTCCGCCAGGGTTCGGACCGTTACGGTCGTCGATGGCAATATTGACGCCAACAACGCGCCACTGGCCGTCAACGAATAGGAGCGCGGAACTGCCCGAGTCGCCAAACATGATGCCGCCTTCATTATCCGTGGCGCCGCCGTCTCCTAAAGTATCGACTTGGCTCGAAGCAGGCGCATCAGGCGTTGAGTAATCCAGATCCGCCACGATGCTCTTGGTTAGCCAGGCAGGACCCCAATCATAGTCCACGATATCGAATCCGCCGGCGATATTGGTCATCTTTCTCTTGACTCCGCCCGTGCCGTCAAGGACGTGGTAACCCGTATTGGGATTAGCGGAGTTTGCAGCAGTTCTAGCTTCTGCAGTCAGACCGTAGCCGACATATGTTAAGACTTTGCCCGTTGGGTCGCCATAGTAGGGGCTATACCATCCAGCGAACGCTTTTGCGAAATGTAGTAAAGAGATGTCAGCCGTCGGATTGTCATACCTTGCATCGGCGGCGTAATAGGAACCGTTAAGTGTGAAGCCCATTCCACCTACATGCTTGGCTGTTATCACCCAGTTCGGACCGATCACGGCGCCGCTCATACCGACATAGCTGAATTCGCTTGCGTCAAGCGAACCAGTGCCATAAATGCCGAACGATGAACCAGTCAAACACAACAAGCCGCAAAAGGCCAAAGATCGCTTCATGACTCCAGTGTAATCCACAAATTTGCTGGGCGGCCTGTAAAGAATGCCAGCTAGCAATGTATTCTAGAGATATGAAGGTCCAAATACCTGTAGCCTTGTCCTTAGTTGTCGCATCAACATTGGCCGCTGCTGCCGATCAGCTCAAAGTCAACCCCTCGACAGGCGAAACGCAAAAGCAATTCGCCGAACGCACCAAGTGGTGGCGCGAAGCCAAGTTCGGCATGTTCATCCATTGGGGCGTCTATGCCATACCTGCCGACGGCGAATGGCACATGAACACCCACCAGATGCAGGTCAAGGACTATGAGAAGTTCGTGCCTGGATTCAACCCGACGAAGTTCGATGCAAAAGCTTGGGTTAAGGTCGCGAAGGATGCTGGGATGAAGTACATCACGATCACCAGTAAACACCATGACGGCTTCTGCATGTTCGATTCAAAACTCTCTGACTACACGATTACCAAAGCGACTCCGTTCAAGCGCGATCCGCTTAAAGAGCTGGCTGCCGAGTGCCAAAAGCAGGGAATCAAGCTGTGCTTCTACCACTCCATCATGGACTGGCACCACCCCGATTACCTTCCGCGGCGTTCGTGGGAAACCGAAACCCGGCCTGCTGGCAATGCCGACCTGAACAAGTACATCGACTACATGAAGGGCCAGTTGACCGAGCTCTTAACCGGATATGGCAAGGTTTGGGGCATTTGGTTCGACGGCGGCTGGGAGCATAACACGACCGAGCTTCGATCTCTGGAAGTTGTTCAGCACATTCGAAAGCTCGCACCTTGGGCGATGATCAACGACCGCATCAACTTGCCTGAGGACTACTCGACTCCCGAGCAAACGATCCCAGCAGGAGCAATGGGCGGAGGCCGCCTGTGGGAGACATGCATGACCCTGAACAACAATTGGGGTTATGCGCGCAACGACTATAACTGGAAATCGCCGACCGACGTCATCCACAAGCTCTGCGACATCGCAGGCAAGGGCGGCAACTTCCTGCTCAATGTTGGTCCGGACGAAACGGGCGTCATTCCTCAACCAAGCGTTGAGAATCTGGCAGAAGTCGGAAAGTGGATGAAGAAGTACGGCGCTTCGATTTACGGCACGACCCAAAACATGTTCGGCAAGCTGCCGTTCGACGGCCGATGCACGATGAAAGGCAAGAAGGCCTATTTGATGGTCTTCGACTGGCCTTCGTCAGGCGATTTACCTCTGCCGGAGATGACTGTCGGTGTTCTTTCCGCCAAAGCGCTAACGACCGGCGAGACCTTGACGGTGGCAAACGGCGTGGTTTCAAAGCCAACCAAACTGGACAAGTATGCAACCGTCGTCGAGTTGCAGCTAACGGGCACACCTAAAGGACCGGTGCCTCCCAAGCCGCTCAAACCTTCCGGTGACGGTTCTTTCATGCTGAAGGCGTCTGACGCCGAGGTCAAAGGCGGCACGGCGCACACCGAATCGCACGAAGGTATTGACAACATCGGCTATTGGACAGATCCGAAAGACGCCGTGGAGTGGAAGCTCGAAGTGCCTGCGGCAGGGAACTATAGCATCGAAATCGAGTTCGCCTGCCCCGATGACGAGGCCGGCTCGACGATGTCATTTGGCCCAAACGCCACCTTCAAAGTGCCTGCAACCGGCGCATGGTCCGCTTATCAGAAACTGAATGCAGGCACGCTCGAACTGGCCAAAGGAAAACAGACAGTACGGTTGTCGGTGGTTTCTTTCGCAAAAGGTGCAGCGCTTAACCTACGGAACGTTGTTTTGAGACTAAAATAGGTTAATGCTTTCGAACATTACAGCAAAGGAGCGGATCGTCTACATCGCAGGGTTGATCCTGCTCCTTTTTGTCGTCGGATTTGTCGGCAAGTCTTATATGAACAAGCCGGCGGACATCGTGTTCGAGAACAAAGAGGATAGCGCGCCAGCTCTTCCTAAATCGACAGATGTCCAGGTGCACGTTGCCGGCTGCGTGGCAAAGCCGGGGCTCTATAAGCTAACCGGCGACCCACGCGTGAGCGACGCCCTTGATATGGCAGGCGGAGCCAAGCCTGAGGCCAATCTCGAAGAGTTGAACCTGGCAGCAAAGCTTGTAGACGGCACCCAACTATATGTCCCGTTTAAAGCCAAACCAGAGCCGGAGAAGATTGCCGAGCCCTATCAGGGCGGGCCTCGGTCGGCTTCTGTGCAAACCTATTCAGCGCGTCCGGTGGATGTGAAGTCCTCTGGAAGCGGTTCTAAGAATCCTCCACCGAGCTCTATCTCCTTAAATTCGGCCACGCTGGCGCAACTCGACCAGCTTCCCGGCGTCGGCCCCGCGACGGCCCAGAAGATCCTTGACTACCGGCAGGAGCACGGGGGCTTCTCCTCAGTGGACGAGTTGATGGCGGTCAAAGGCATCGGTCCGAAGAAGATGGAAAGCATGCGCAAGTACCTGAAGCTCTGAGCCGCCTTGGGTATGGTGAACGGGTGAAACGTGCCCTATGCTGGCTTCGCCGCGATTTGCGCCTCCATGACAATGCAGTTTTGGCGTCTGCTTGCGAACAAGCAGACGAGGTTGCCGTCGCGTTCATCTTCGATCCGTCGATTCTTGACGCTTTACCAGACCGATCGGACCGGCGAGTGTCATTCATCTATCAGTCGGTCGAGGAGCTTGCCCGGAAGCTTGCAGAGGGTGGATCGTGCCTGTATGTGCGGGTTGGCGATCCTGCCATCGAGATTCCGCGCTTAGCACGTGAGCTGGGGGCTGAGCGGATCTTTGCCGGCCAGGATTGCGATCCATATGCGATTTCGCGAGATTCTCAGATTCCTGGTATAGCACTTGTTAAGGACCAAGTGATTTACCAAGGTCGAGAGGTTGTTACGGCAACGGGGCAACCTTACTCGGTCTATACGCCCTACCGCAACCAATGGCTCAAACAGTTTTCGCCTGCAGATACTCAAGAGCAAAAGGCAGATTTATCGAAGCTCAAACAAGCACCTCAAGAACCGATGCCGTCGTTGTCTTCGATCGGTTTTCACCCGTCGCCGTTGGCTATAGAGCCGGGCGAAGACGCCGCGCGAAAAGCTTTGACGGAGTTCAGGTCTCAGATCGATAGATACTTCGAAACCCGCGACTTCCCTGCTCTGGATGGCACTTCTGGACTGTCTCCGCATTTGCGTTTCGGCACGATATCCATTAGAGAGGCGTTCCGGTTCGCCATAGCCAACAGCAGCGAAGGAGCTGCGAAATGGCGAGACGAGCTGATCTGGCGCGAGTTCTATCAGCAGATCCTTTGGAACCATCCGTATGTGGTCGGTTCGTCTTTCAGGCCGCAATATAGAGACATCGAATGGCCCGGATCGGACACAGATTTCGAGGCATGGTGCACCGGCCGGACGGGCTATCCGCTGGTCGATGCTGCCATGCGATGCTTCAACGCGACAGGTCTCATGCACAACCGTCTGCGGATGGTCGTTGCCTCATTCCTCGTCAAGGACCTTCTTATCGACTGGCGGCGAGGAGAAAAGTATTTCGCCGACCGATTGTTGGACTTCGATCTGGCATCGAATAACGGCGGATGGCAATGGGCTGCTTCGACCGGTTGCGACGCCCAACCCTATTTCCGCATCTTCAATCCGGTCTCTCAATCGCGCAAGTTCGACTCGGAAGGCGAGTTCATTCGCAGTTGGGTGCCCGAGCTCGCCCATCTCGATGCTAAGTCGATCCACTGGCCGCATCAGGGGCTGTTCGGGGTTCCGGGTTATCCGGCACCGATCGTCAACCACGATGAACAGAGGGCTAAGGCGTTGCAACTGTTCAAGAGGATCGAGACATAATCCGGCCATGTCACTTCTCCTCGCGGCTATCATCTTGACCCAGACGCCTCTTGTCAAAGCCCATTCGCACAACGACTACGACCGCGAACGGCCGCTGCTTGATGCGCTCGATGCCGGTTTATGCAGCATCGAGGCCGATGTATTCCTGGTCGATGGCGAGCTACTCGTCGCGCACAACCTAAAGGACACTAAGAAGGGCAATACGCTTCGTTCGATGTATTTGGAGCCGCTAGCTCAACGGGTTAGAATCAACGAAGGACGAGTCTACAAAGGCGGCCCCGAAGTGTGGCTCCTCATCGACGTCAAGCAAGACGGCGAGAAGGCCTGGCAAGCAATTAGGTCTGAATTGGATTCCTACAAGTTCATGATGGCGACTTCAGATAAGCCGGGGGCGTTGCGAGCCGTCATCTCTGGCGACCGTGCGATCAATGCTATAGCGAACGATACAGAGCACCTCGCAGGCATCGACGGGCGCTTCGGCGACTTGCCATCGAAGTACACCTACACTCAGATGCCAATGGTCAGCGCAAGCTGGATGGATTACTTCAAGTATCGAGGCCCCCCCCTCACAGACATCGAGAGGATAACACTGAGGAGCCTCGTGCGCCAAGTGCACCGAGAAGGCCGCCGCGTTCGGTTCTGGGGAGTGCCCGACACGCCTGCTTACTGGCAAGAATCGCTTGATTCAGGCGCGGACTTCGTCAACACGGATTCGCCTGCGAAAGTTGCCGAGTGGTTTAAGAATGCGGCCAATGACAACAAGCTCTGATTGTCCAGCCCAAGATGAATCGGTTTACCAATTCGCGAACGGCTGCCTTTGGCTCATTTGCAACAATGAGTATAGGCCTAGAGGCTAGTCCTAAGCCATCCTTAAGAAGGTCATTTGATGCTAAGAAATAGCGGTAACCTAAAGTCGCCTGATCCCTTGTTCGAGGAGGTATCTCCGTGAAACGTATTCTTTGCCTATCATCATTCATCGCCCTCGCTGCTTGTTCTTCGTCCTCGATGGCTTATCAAGGCCGAGATCAACAGAACAATCTGGCGTCGGCTGTTCGTGCGATCGAGAGCGATATATCGCTCTACTTGGGTGGCGTGGAAAGCCAAGCGCTGCTGACACCCACTGAGTATTGCGATTGGAAGCTCAAGGTTAAGGCTGGCCAGATTGTTCTCTCGGAAGTGCGCAGCGACACTTTTGACCCAGCACTTGAAATCGTTGACTCACAAGGGAAGGTTGTCGCGGCCAACGATGATCGGTATCCTGGCGATCAGCGGCCTTTGCTCTTCTGGAGATCGGACAAGGACGGTACTTATACTCTTCGGGTTCGATGTTTCAGCGACAGGGCGGGAGGCCAGTTTTATATGCGGCAGGTTGTCAGCGATTGCATCGATATTACGACTGATCTGGCGGTGGAAAGGAAGTTCGATAGGCAATGCCAATTCTTCCTTTGCGTTCCGATGAAGGCCGGGCAGATCAAGCAGGTGTATTCCGAGAATCCCGACCCGAAGCAATACACGTCGCCGAGCGGAATCGTTACGCTTAGCCCTATCGGATTGCCAACCCTCCATTTGGAAAGGGCAGTTAACCCGCCGATACCCAATACCATCGTCGCGCCTGTTGATGGCAACTACTATGTGCTTGAGGCCATGAACGAGCCCGGGCCGAAGATCATTCGGGTAGGCGCGAAAGAGATCGTGCCTCAGAGGCCGGCGAAGGCAGATGGGAGCTATAAGGCAACAGGCGTATCAGGCGCACCCGTTCTCATGTCGGTTTCGGTGAAAGCGGGGGAAATACTTGAGGCTACCGCGCCTGATCTTCAACTCGGCGCTTCGATCGCCATAGGAGAGGAACCCGACTTCAGCCTTTACGATCTCAGCAAGCCTGAAAAGAACCCGTTTTATCCGAGAGCTAAGGATAGCAACGCCGATAAAGGGCCGCTTTACGCAATCCTTCCCGGGCGGGCGAGAGATTCCAGAGTCGTCGTCTTTACAGCCCTGCGGGACGCAACCCTGTGGGTATCGGCCGTCGGCATCGGCTCGAAGGACCGCTCCTTTGCGCTTCTGGTAAAGCCTGCCAACCGCGATTTCAGGGAGGGCTCAAATAAGGGCAATCGTCTGCAGATTGGCAAATATGACTACTGGTCATTCGATGCGAAGGTTGGCGACGTCATGTCTTTTGGATTCAAGGCCAACGACTTCGCCCAATACATCGTGGTGCGAGATCCCGGTCATTCCGAGATATGGCGGGCTCAGGCAGCTCCAGACCAAACATCTTTGGACTGGTCTTTGATCGCCAAGAAACCAGGCCGCTATCTCGTGGCTGTTTCGGCGATGGGCGACGGCGGCGGGGGAAGCTACGAGCTGATTCGACGGACCTTTCATGCCATGGAGTTCTCGAAGGGCAGTCCCGCTGCCGGGAGCATTTCCAGCGGCGAGACGCAGGTCTGGAAACTGACCATCAAAGCCCACGAACCTTTGATGCTCCACTGGAGTTCGCCGCTCTGGCGGTTCTCAGCATCGGTGCGCGATGAGAAGGGTTCGGAAGTCGGTTTGCCACTAATCCGAGTCGATCCGGAGAATCAATATGCCATCCTTGCATCAGATCAGCCGGCAACTTACATCCTTGTCCTAACCGGCACGGGGCAGAGATCGTCCTACAGAATCGAGTTGGAAGACATTCATGGCTACAAGAAACCTGCTTCAGCCAAGCCGTAAAGTTCTCTCGTTGTATATTTGCTTCTTAACCGATGCGAGGACCATAATGGGCCATGATCTGCCTAACCGCGATGATGGCCCTAAGCGCCGTCCAGTCGACTCCTGCTCAGTTGCAGCTGTATCCGAATCCGGGCTTAGTAAAGGGGTTGCGCCAACTTGGCGACCTTCCTTTGCGCGACACGTCGATTTGCCGAGGACCGGACGGCTGTTGGTATATGACCGGCACCTGCCAGCCGTTCTGGGCCGGCAACGAAGGCATCAAGGTCTGGAAGTCGAAGGACATGAAGTCCTGGGAGCCGCTTGGTTTCGTTTGGAAGTACGGCGAGAGCCCATGGCACAAACCCTATCTTGAGCTGAAGAAGCCGCTCTGGGCGCCGGAAATCCACTACCTCAAGAAAACCTTTTGGTTGACCTACAGCATTCCCGGATATGACGGGACCGGCAGAACCTCGGGCAGCGGCTTGCTAAAGAGCACGAGCGGCAAAGCCGAAGGTCCGTATGTCGATATGCACCCTTCTGAGCGCCTTGGAGACGAGATCGACGCTTCGCTATTCCAGGACACCGATGGCAAGGTCTATTTCGTGTGGCATTGCGGCAAGATCGCGCTGATGAAGCCTGATATGAGCGGTTTTGCGGAGCCTTATCATTGGCTTAAGACGTCGTTTCCAGACAACAATCCTCAGCACCACTCAGGCCTCTGCGAAGGCATCTTCGGCAAGGACTCCTTCGACCACGTCGGTTATGAAGGGATGTTCATGTTCAAGCGCAAAGGCACCTACTACCTGTGCTGTTCGGAAATCTATAGCGGCCGCTACAGTTGTGCTGTTTCGACTTCAAAATCCATCTATGGCCCCTATAGCGCTCGTTACGAGGCGTTGCCGCACGTTGGCCACAACATGTTTTTCAGAGATGAGAAAGGCGACTGGTGGTCTTCCTACTTCGGCAGCGATGGCAGCGCTCCTTGGCAAGAACAGCCAGGCGTTGTACCGGTCGATTTCGAAAAGGACGGCAAAGTCATTTTCGGGAGCCGTTAGCCATAGGTCGCGGAGCATGTCGTCCAACATTTTTAGAGATTCGCGTTGGGCAGAGACCTGCTAAAGCGATTAGCACTTGTATAATGCCGTTCCAGAGGTATTGCCTTGCTAATCGGTATCGCTATGTTAAGCGCTTCTATAGTCTCATCGCAGTTCGACGTTTGCTACGAGCACCTTGACCGCACCAAAGAGCCGTGGTCGTTCGCGAGCATCCCCAAGCCGTCCAGGTCGGATGCCGCTCAGAAGGCACGAATCTGGGTCGAAGGCCTCGGGTTTGAAGAGCCGAACAACGACGGTTCCGCACTAGTGAACGGCGTTTTGCCCTCCAATCCTGACGACTTGGCCCAGCTCTGCTTTCTCTCGAATAACGGCTGCAATCCAGCGACCGTTACGATGGACTTGTTGAAGCTGGTCGATGTGTCAGAAATCTGCACCTATTCCTGGCATGAATTTGGCCCCGACCAAGGCTCGCGTGCGCCGCAGGTTTATTCGCTCAGCGCCAGCGCTGATGGCAAGCAGTGGATCGACATCGCCAAGATAGACTCTCGTCCGAACAAGACGGGAGAAGGCTGGGCAGGCCAACACGGGGTCAGCGTCAAAGGCAAGTTCGGAAGAATCCGATACCTGCGGTTTGTCATCGAACCTACTTTGTCTCCTCTGCAGCCGAGAAAGAACTGGACGAACACGCTGTTCGCCGAGATCGACGTCCACACCAAGGCAACCCGGAAGCAAGCGGGCGACGCCTCGATTGAAAGGCCGGCGAACGTAACCGATGTCTGGGTGGTCATCAAGAGCCACTTCGACCTTGGCTTCACCGACCTTGCCGAGAACGTCTTCGAACGCTACCGAGGCGAGATGATGGACAATGCATTGGCGGTCATCGACGAGAACCGAAAGCTGCCGAAGGATCTGCAGTTCGTTTGGACAGTGCCGGGCTGGCCGATGATGCAGCAGATGCTCGGACCTCAGCAAGATCCGGTTCGGAAAGCTCGAATCGAGCAGGCACTAAAGGAAGGTTCGATCGCCGTTCATGCGCTGCCTTTCACGACCCACACCGAGTCGCTTGAGCCTGAGGACATCATTACGGGCATCCGCTATTCGTCGATGGTTTCGCGTGAGTATGGCCTGCCTTTGCCGATTGCCGCCAAGATGACCGATGTCCCTTCCCACAGCTGGATTCTGCCGACTATCCTTTCGCAATCTGGCGTGAAGTTCTTGCACCTGGGCGACAACCCCGCAAGCCAATATCCGCGCGTGCCGCAGCTGTTCTGGTGGCAGGGACCGGACGGATCGAAAGTGCTTTGCATGTATTCAAATTCCTACGGCACTGGGCTTGTTCCGCCTGCAAACTGGCCTTGCAAGAACTACTTGGCAATGGTGATGCTAGGCGACAACCAAGGGCCGCCGTCGATCGAGCAGGTCGATCAATGGCGAAAAGAGTGCGCTCAGGCGATGCCAGGTGTGCGCGTTCATTTCAGCACTCTCGACGCCTTTGCGCGAGCGGTTCTTGAGGAAAAGCCTGAGCTTCCTACCGTAAACGCCGACATGCCCGACACCTGGATTCACGGCTTGATGTCGATGCCCCAAGAGACCAAGCTGATGCGCAATGAGCGACCATTTATCGGTGTAGTTGCGAGTCTCGGGACGTTGATGTCGAGTTGGGGAATAAAGGCTCCAGCGGCCCAAGATAAGCTGAGAAAGGCACAGGAACTAAGCTTGCTCTTCGGCGAGCACACATGGGGAATGAACGCCGAGTATGGCCCTCGCAAGCTATACGGCGCGGAGTTCGAGCAATGGATGAAGGAGATGGAGGCGGAACAGCTGCCTCCAGATGGCGACTATTCAAAGGTTCCCAGAGGAAGCAAACGAAAGTGGATGCAGTCGTATGAAGACCACCGGAAATATGCGCGGGGGTCTGCATCGATCATTAAAGAGCTGCTGAGCGCTGATTTGAAAGCGATAGCCTCGAATGCGAAGGGTACGGGATCTCGTGCTGTTGTATTCAACGCTTTGCCTTGGAAACGGTCCGGTTATGTTGGGGTCGATGGGCAAACGGTATATGCCAAAGATGTTCCTCCGATGGGATATAAGGTCATTCCGGTTGTGCCCGATGAGCTGAAATCGGTCGATGCGCCCAAAGATAGCAAGCTCGATACCGGGAGATACATAGTCCAGTTCGACCTCAAGCGCGGAGGACTAGCGTCAGTCGTCGAGAAATCGACAGGAAAGGAACTCGTTGAACAAGGCGGCCAGAATGCCTTTGGACAGTATCTGCATGAGAAGTTCAGCATCAATGAAGTCAACCGTTTCTTCAAGAGATACGCCCGTTTGCAGATCGACTGGGGACTGAACGACATCGGCAAACCTGGCATGCCTGAGACGAATGATCGGCCATACGAAGCGGTCACGCCGGATGGATGGGAGCTGACGATCCTCCAATCTGGCGAGAAGACCGTTGCGACTATGTCTGCCAGGAAAACAAAGGGTTTGGCTCAGGCTGTCTCGGTTAGTTTCACGTTCTACCCGATCGATCCTGCCATCGACATCGAATGGTCGGTGAAAGGCAAGTCGCTTGACAAAGGACCGGAAGGAGGATGGCTATGCTTGCCGTTCAATGAACCGAAGCCGAAGATCACCTTTGGCCGTCTCGGTGCGCCGATTGATCCGAAGTCGATTGTTCCGGGAACGAACCGTCACCTCTTGGCGACGACAACCGGCGTATCCGTCGGTAGCGCGTCATTCTGTTCGCTCGATTCGCCGCTAGTCTCTCTAGAGAAGCCCGGGCTTTGGTGGTGGACCATGGACTTCGAGCCGGTAAAGGCCAATGCCTTCGTCAACCTATACAACAACATGTGGAACACGAACTTCCCCTTGTGGCAGGAGGGCTCGTGGTCTTCGCGGATTCGTGTCTGGCCGGATTCGAATGGAATGGTTATCAAAAGCTGGGAGTCGCGAGTTCCGTTGCGAGGAGTGAGAGCTGAAGGAAATGGCGGCTCGCTACCTGCTCAGCAAGCTGGATTGTCTGTCTCGCGCAAAGGTGTCCTCGTAACTTGGTTTGGTCGAAATCCAGACGGAGAAGGCATCCTCTTGCGCCTGTGGGATCAGTCGGGCCGTTCAGGGGCGATAGAGGTCAAGCTGCCGTCAGGTGCATCATACCGTGAGGCTCAGCCGATCAACCTGCGCGGCGAGCCAACCGGAGAGCCAATAACCATCAAGGATGGATCAATAAGGATCAAGCTTAGCAGCTATTCGTTCGTATCTTTAGTATTGAGATAGCCGTCATAAATACTAGATATGATTTCAGCTTGCATTGCATTTCTGACATTCAACGTCGCTGGCTTCAATCCCGATGTGACGACTTGGCACGAAGTGAAGGTTCCACCAAGAACCCAATACGGAGCTAACGCCGTGTGGAACTATCGCGCCAACTATTCGAGACTGCGATGGGCGGTAACACGGAGCAAAGACCAGGTGCTAGCTTCAAAGGTCAGCCCCAATGAGGAGTTCCATGGCGAGCAGCCGCCATTCGAGCCCCGCGTCGGTCGCTGGCGCGAATACTACCAAGCCGTCATGGTAAGCAATGGCTGGCTAGTTGGGTTCAACTACGGGGAGTTCGGCGCTGCGCTTTACTGGTTCAGCCCCGATGGAAAGAAGAGCAAGAAGGTTAGCGACCACCAGGTTGTCAAGTTCATCCATCGGTTTGACGGACTCCATGCCGTTGAAGGGCTAGGGCATATGGGCTTGAAACGAGGTTCGATTATTCGGTTATCTCAGAAAGGTGAAGTGTGGCAGGCAGAAAGACTTGTTGACCTCGGTGATGCCCCGATGGGATGCGCATTCGCCGATAATGGCGATGTCTTTGTTGGATTGGCACATGGCCTCGCAAGGTTGGACATCGAGAGCAAGCTGACAACCGTCGTTAAGGAATATCCGTGGGACATAATTTGGACCGAGTCAATGGCTTTGTCTGCCGATCAGCAAAGGATCTACCTCGCAATGAGACAATATGTTGCCGAAGTGAATCTGAAATCTAGGAAGGTTCGCGTTCTGGTTCCTTCGCTAATAGTGCTCAACCGATTGAGTCCAGACGAAGAGAAATCAATCTACGACCAGTATGAAGGGATTTATCGAAAACGGCGATAGCAATCGCCAAGTAGAGGCTCCCAGGTATCCTAATAGCCCGTGATCCTCAATGTCGTCGACCTCAAGAAGGCCTTCGGCGTCGATGAGATCCTGCGCGGAATCACCTTCCGAGTCGACAGTCGCGAGAAAGTCGCCATCGTTGGACGGAACGGCACAGGCAAAACCACCCTGCTCAAAATCCTAACTGGCGAGCAGGAACAGGACACCGGCAGCGTCCAATTCGCCCGAGGAGTCAAGGTTGCCTATCTGCGCCAGGAGTCTCAGGTTGACGCCTCCCGCTCGGTTCTAGAAGAAGCCGAGGAGGCGCGCCGTCACGTCCTCGAGCTGGCAGCCAGACTGAAAGAGCTCGAAGAGAAGCTGGAGCACAATCCCAGCGACGACGACTTAGAGGAGTACTCCCGCCTGCACGAGCACTTCATGGAGGCGCAAGGTTACAGTGCAGAGCGCGACGTCCGGTTCGTTCTCCAGCGAATGGGCTTCACCGAAGACGAGCTGAACAAGCCAACGAGCGCGCTCAGCGGCGGCGAGCGGACTCGACTGGCTTTGGCTAGGATGCTGCTGGAAGAGCCTGACCTGCTGATCCTTGACGAACCGACGAACCACCTTGACCTTCAAGCAACCGAATGGCTCGAGGGTTGGATTCGGTCGTATCCTGGTGCCGTGCTTCTGGTCTCGCACGACCGCGCTTTCCTACAAAACACCGCCGAACGCATCCTCGAAATGCGCGACGGCAAGGTTAAAAGCTATCCCGGTCCGTTCGATAAGTTCCTCAAGCTCCGCGCCGAAGAAGAAGAACGGCTGGCCGAGGTAGCAAGAAGGCAGCAAGAAGAGATCGCTAAGCTCGACGAATACGTCCGGCGGTTCATCAACAGCCAACGGACGGCTCAAGCGCGAGGTCGGCGCAAAAAGATGGAGAAGCTGGTCGAATCGGCCATCGTTGCTCCCAAGCACGAGCGCGGCATGAAGGCGGCGATAAATGCCGGCAAACGATCTGGCGACGTTGTCGTCGATTGCGAAAAACTGGGCATGGCGTTCGGCGAGCAACGATTGTTTTGCGACCTAAACTGGACCGTTAGAATCGGCGAACGGTGGGGTGTTGTCGGCGAAAACGGCTCGGGCAAATCGACTTTGGTTAAACTAATCCTCAACCAGAACGAACCAACCGAAGGCAAGACGCGCATCGGCACGAACGTCGACGTCGGCCACTTCTCGCAAGATGCCGAGGACCTCGATCCTGAGGAAAGCCCTCTCGACCACCTCGTCTGGGAATGCAATATGCTTCCGCCGGACGCCCGCAACCTTCTCGGCCGGTTCCTGATCTCCGGTGACGATGCCATGCGCCCGATCCGAACGCTGAGTGGCGGCGAGAAGAACAAGCTGGCGCTGGCAACCTTGGCGAACCAAAGCCCCAATCTGTTAGTTCTGGACGAACCGACGAACCACCTCGACATGGACTCGCGCGAGGCTTTAGCTGATGTTTTGAAAGAGTACCGAGGCACACTCATCCTTGTCTCGCACGATAGATGGCTTCTCGAGCAAGTCACCGACAACACTCTCGATATCCGCGGCAAGCAAGGCATCTTGTTCCCAGGAAACTACGCAGATTATCGCCGGGCGGCTCAGAAAGCCAGCATCCAAACGACTCCAGTTAGAGCCCAAGCTCAGCAAAATGAAGCTGTCAAGCCCAAATTGACTCCTCGCGAGATCAGCAAAGAGATAGCGCGGACCGAGAAAGGCGTTGCCGAGATCGAATCCAAAATCGAGCGCGACGAAGCGGCCATGGCCGAACTTGAAGGCAAACTGGCAAACTTAGCTCCTAGCGACGACATCATCTCCCTTACCCAGCAGCACGGCTTGATGCAAGCCCGCATCTCCGATCTCCTGCATCAGTGGGAATCAGAGTCCATGAGACTTCAGGAGCTAAGGGATATGCAGGGCAGCTAAGCCTTTTGACAGGTGTTGACGGGATAAAGGAGTTGGGTATAATAACGTGCCACACACGTGGGGGTATAGCTCAGTTGGGAGAGCGCTTGCATGGCATGCAAGAGGTCAGGGGTTCGAACCCCCTTACCTCCACCAGGTTCCTTTGAACCTACACTTTTTCCACTTTTCCCAACCGATTTGGTCGTTTTGTTGGCAACGGAAGTAGATCCTTGAGAGCAAAGCTCCGGATAGTTGTTCATTTAGATTTTAGAGGTTGTTTCAACCCACAGCTTATCAATTGAACTACAACCGTCAAACAGCAATGGATATGGACTTAGCTAGCGCAGGAGGCGTTGAGGCATAGGGTCACCAATACGCCAGAGGGCACTCTTCTTCTTGCCCCTCAATCGTACAGCTGACTTGCTAATGTCTGCAATAAACAATCCGGGCGCAACCCTATCGCCGAGGTGTAGAAACTTCGTTACTGAACCTGTTGATGTCACGGCAAGGGCTTCTTCACCCAGCACAACTCCTTCCAGCTTGGGCAGCACTTCAGCAACCGTGATGTTCATTGGCTGGAAGCCGCTGTCTGGAACGACCGGCAAGCTAGGTCCAGAAATCTGGTTCGTACTGATAGGTCGCAACGGTGCTGGATCACGAGGGATCCTTGTCGGTTGCCGAGTCTCTGACGGGTCGGCAACTGTCCTCCTAAATGGATTGGCTAGAGAAACACTATTGGCGGCGAGGTCTGGATCGCTTTGATGTGTGTCTAGAGGCAGTGATGGCGGCAAGTTGCTTTTGGTTGAATCAACCGGTTCCGCGCGCACGACCGGCTTACCGGCAGGTGGAGCAGATTGTGATCCCACAACCCCAAGCAATGTTTTCGCAAAGAAACCACCTGCTAGGACAATGCCAACTATCAGCACTGCAACTTTGGGGCCGTCGCCTTTGTTTAGTTTCATGTCAACTCCTCACACTACTTGGACGATCCTGTTGCTTTCTCGTCCCTGTCTTTGACTATCGTAGTTGTGATGAAAACCAGAATTTCGCTTTTACGTTGCGAAGTCGAACGGTTTCGGAAGAGCTCGCCTAGAATCGGAATCTGCGAGATAAAAGGAAGCTCCTTAATCGTCTTATTCAACTCGTTTCTTATGAGGCCGCCGATAACGACTGTTTCGCCGTCCTTAACCATTACAGTCGTTTCGGCTTCGCGGGAACTTGTTTGAGGCACGTTATCGCTGTCGATATCGGTAATCGTACTCACGATAGGATGCACTCGCATCGTAATGTTTCCATCGGCGTTTACTCGTGGCCTGAACATTAAGATGATTCCAACAGGAAATTCGACTATTTCAACCGTTTGAGCGCCTAAACCGGTAGCTTGGGAAATGCGCGCTCGAATTGTGTCGCCGATAAAGATGTTCGCATCGTCGTTGTCGATGACGGCCATCGATGGGCTGGCTAGAATCTTAGCTTCTTTCTTGGTGACAAGAGCCGAGAGCACAGCAGAAAAATCCCACGGAACGCGGCTGATTTGGCCGAAGCCTGCCGGCCGAGTTGTCTTGAACGCATCTGCAACCGTCGTGCCAGATGATCCCTCAATAAACTTGAACGTGCTCCATGAATAACTAAGGCCATATTCAGAACTGATCTCGGGTGAAGTATCGACGACTTTAACTTCTACACGAACCTGCTGCGGTTTTACATCTAGCTTTTCGAGCAAACCGAGGGCTTTCTTTATTTCTGCAGCGCTGCCCTTCAGTACAAGGGTCTTGGCACGATCTCCTTCTTTAGCTTTTTGATAGGGTTGGGCTACCCCCCCTGAGGAACCTCCTGCGCCACTGGACAGTGAGCTGGTGCCAGCTCCGCCCTGCGACCCCGATGAGCCTGATCCGCTCTGGTTGTTTCCTTGCGCTAACGAGTTGCCGATAAGGGTCCGGAATTGTGGCTGCATTGGCGTGTAGGTCTCCGGACCGATGATCGCTTTGAGACTTGGGATGGCGAGCTCGATAAACTCCTTCAGAACGACTGGACTTGCGTATTTCGCGTTGTAAATCTCAAGGATCTCGTCAACTGCTACATCTGCTGATCGAATGTCAAGGTTGCTTGCCATCGAAAGACAGGATTCAACAATCGTACGAGGACCAGAAATCGTTAGCACTCCGCCAGCACTTTCGCCTTTGCCTAGCAGGCTTATTTTCGCTTGCGGATATGCGGCTTTCAAGCTTGCAGCGACTTCCGAAGGCGTCGCATTGACAAGTGTTACAACTGATGTTTCGCTTTGATCCAGCTTTGCGTTGTGCTCAAGATCGGCAAGAAGCTCGCGGCAGGCTACGATGTCTTCTGGCAGTGCTATCACAACAACCTTAGATACTGAAGGCAGTGCGGTTACTTGCGGCAAGGCCGCCTCAAGCTTCTTTGCCGCATCATCTGCGTTTATCAGGCGAACTTCGAATTTGACCCTGTAGCAATAGGGCGATAATGCGTTTTTCAAGCCGTCCGGCTTTGCAATCACAAAGGTATTGCCGACGCGGCGATAGGCAAGGCCTGCAGCACTCGCGACCGACTTTATCGCCTCCTCGGTTGTCGGCGCGCTGATGTTTACTGTAACGGGAAGCTTGTCAGTTACAGAAACAACAATATTAGCTCCGGTTGAAAGACTGATCGCTTTGAAGACCTGGCTGACATCCGTTTGGGAAAATGATAACTTGACAGTCTGATATCCAAGCGCCGAACAGACGACTAGAGAGACGGCTGCCAAGAAGAAAAGAGTCCTGCGAATATTCATTGGGTTTCTCCAATTTCATTGGGTAGCTGAGGGACAACTCCAGCAGAGCTGTTTTGTTTGAGCATAACAAATCGAGTGATCGTGCACGACAGGTTAGTGCCGTCGTTTCCTGCGTCGCGTATCCATTTCACTGAATCGAGACAAAGAAGCCGATTGCCGCCAAGAAGATCATTGAGGAACGCTGAAGCGTTATCGAAGTTGCCGCTAACCTCAAGCTGACCTTTTAGGGGCGTCGCCCCGACTGTTGCCTTGTCTTTCTTATCATCGGCGCTGTCAGATTGAGGAGAGGCTGACTGAACAGAGGTCCATTTCAGGAGCTTAATGTTGTGCTGTTGAGCAATCGTCTTCAGCCAGGATAGGAAATCCGTTTCTTCTTGGCGCGTTGCGGGAAGGTATGGCCAGAGCGCTTTGGCAGATCCTTTTGAGGCAAGACTTAACGTGTCTTGCACAGCCTTGGTTTTCTCATCGGCGACTATCGAGTCGTTAATCGCCCGCTTGAACCGCGCATATTGAATATAGGTGACAGCGGCAGCAAGTAGAACGCAAAAGACAGGCACAATCCACGATAGTGTAGCGAGCGCGTTGCTCTTCTTCATTTCGCCTCCTCTGCATCAGCTTGGCTGTTGCCGATGATAATGCCTGATATCTGGAACTTCACCGTGTTTCCATCGGTTTTGTTAATCTTTTCAATCGATGAAATGGTCGCCGAGAGAACCGATCGGTGTTGCTGCATCATCTTGACCGTCTGAATGACCGATCCCGATTCCGTCGCTTCTCCCCTCAATGTAAGTTGATGGCTGCCTACAAGGGATAGTTCCTCGATCCCGCAGCCTCCGTCGAGACATTCAGAGACCATGTGCAACGCGTCCTGAAGCGGAGCATTGTCCTTGGAAAGCGCTAGAATGTCTTGTTTGCGCTTAAGCTCTTGATCGGCGCTGAGTCTTTGTTCTCTCGCAAGAAGGGCTAGTTCTTCGTCTTTGTGCTCCAATTCATGCTCAATGGCAATAGCTTTGAGCCCGAAGTGCAGACCACCGTAGATACCTGCTAAGACCGCAAGAATGGACACCGACAGCGCACCCGCAAAGCCCTTCCTCTTGACCTGTACCTCAACGCTCTTTCTCTCGTGGACATAGAGATCGATGGCTGGAGAGTTCCCCTGGGCTGATTGCTTATTGAACTGCGAAAGTCCCGAAACCCCTGCATAGGTCGATGAAGATGCGTCAGCCAGCACCATCGTAGCCCTGGGGCCAGCGTTATCATAGGGCGGATGAACAAGAGCAACCTCAACTTCGAGGGCGAACGATAAGGCTTTAGCGAGTGCGTCAAATCGTTTGTCGCTGCACGAAAGCCTAAGCTTCTCGCATCCTGGAGCTTCAGGGAACTCGCGTTCATAGAACTCGATGGAACGCCTAATTTCCGTCACAAGCGCTGAAACTGCGCTTTGCGATAGGCTCTCTGGTTCAGCACCATGCTTTGGCGTCGACGGCATATCGAACTGCGGCGCGAGGTCTCCGACTGGCGGCGGCGTTGTGCCTGTAAACAGCTCGACGATTCCAATATCAATTCGCCTATAAAGGCAAATTTCGCCTTTAAAGCCAACCGAGATCTCTGTCGACTGATCCAAGGCAGCCAAATGCACAAAGCTCTCTTCGTCGTTCAGGTTCACAGAAGCTGCCCGGCGCATCGATATCGCAAGCGGCTCAATAGCGATGATATTCAAACCAGCTTTGTGGGCAAGTTCCCGGTATGCCGATATCGCTCCTTCTTCAGCGCCAACCAACATCACTTGCTGGGCCGTTTCTCTTTGCGTCGTCTTTAGCTTAAAAAAGCCGAACGGCGCGTTCGGCGTGTTGAGGATCATGTAATGGCGCACTTCGCCTTCCACCAACACCGGAAGTTCTGCATCAGGCACCGGCGGCATCGAAATCGGCCGGCAAATATATGCGCCGGAAGGCAAGCCGATAACGGCATCTCTCGTTGATGCGCCAATGCTGTCAACAAGCTGTTTTAGCGCTGTTGCCACTGTATCGATACGCAACGGCAATCCTTCATGCATCCCGCCGTAGGGCATGGCGGCAGAGCCAGCCGTTAGAATCGTAGATTTGCCGTTAGCAAATACCGTTTCGACAACTTTTATCTCCCGGTTCGTGAGTTCTACGCCGAGTATTGAATTACGCTGCCGAGGCATAAATCCCTTCCTTAGCCAAAATCCGCCTAAACCCAGTCACTTGGCTATCCTTAGCTCGTTGATGTGGCCCTGGTTTATATCTGACTGATATATTACATCTAAAATCGTCCATCTTTCAACCTTAAATCATAATATTGCTTAAATCCATCGTTAAAGCGCCGTCTTTTGCGGGCTGTTCCTCAGCCTCACCGACGTTCGAAACACCTGGCTGACCGAACCCGAGGTTACGGTGCAATCTATTAACACAATCGATAAATATCTAAGCTCGTCCGAAGCAGGCGCGTGCGAATCCACGGTGGTCGTATAGGTCGAGGAGTAATACGAGGCTGCTTTGTAGTAAGTAAAGACCAAGCTGGATACGCCGGTCATCACAACTGTTGTGCCTGCCGAGTCGGTGCGTTTTAAGCTTGTTCCGTCGAGCCAATATCGCACTGTCGTATTGGCTTCAGTTCGATAGGTGATCTCAGATTGCGCGGCGGCCGAGATAGCCGGATAGTAGACGTTGGATACTTTGACGCCTTGGGCGTTCCGCAAATGGTCGGCAAGCACGTCGATCGGCGTTCGAGCATTGGTTGTCGCATCGTTTTGGGTCGTCACGGTGTTTTCTGAAGCAAAGACGCTCAAGAAGACCTGCGATAGGCCGACGCCAACGACCAGGATGATCGCGAGAGTAACAACCAATTCGATCAGCGAATAACCAAGCCGCCTCATACACCAGACCTCGCCAAGTAGGTGCCAGTCTTAGCAAATTCCTCGTTTGACGGCAGGAGAACAACGGTAACGACGACGGTTCTAAGACAGCCGTCGGCCCAACCAACGATATTGCCGCCAGAATCTCTCTCATATTCGCTGCTGGTGATATTCTGCGTGACTCTGAACATAGCGCCGGTGAAGTTGGTTGAGCTCTCGTTGCCGCCGTTCGCATCGTAGTAACGAACCTGAGTGCCTTCTGGCGCGAACTTGAAGCTTGCTTGACGGACTCGCTCGATCGTGTGCCGGGCTAGGTTGTAGGCTTGCGATGTGCGGTTGTGGCGCAACGTCAAGTTGAACGAAAAGGTAAATAGCGATAGCATCGCCAATAGGCACACGCTCAGGATCAGCGAGGACACAAGCGCCTCGATTAGCGTCACGCCTCGTTGTTGCCTAGTTGCGTGTGCCATCGCTGAACACCGGATTGCCCGAGACCTTGGCGATCTCTATCCATCCGCTCTTAAATCCATACCAAAGGCTAAGGTCGGCAGGATCGGCTCCAGATCCGTCGTTTGGAAATATCACCTGAGTGCCGCCCCTAATCGTCATATTGTTGGCGATCACAGAGCCATAAACGCTTGAGTTTCCATTGAAGTTTAGGTTCGGCAAGTCTGTGCCGCCTGCCGAGTTGATCGCGTAGAAGCTTCCGCAAAACTGAGAGCTGCCGTTGATTGTCAAGGTCGCTAGTTTGTTATAAAAGAGTCGAAATCTTGAAGGAGTCGTATCCGTAAAAATGACGGTGGCCTTTAAGGTGTCATCGCTAACTTTCCCAGAGGGATTATCAACCCATATCCTAATGTTGCCTAGATGGGTTAAGAGCACTAGTGCAGTGTTCTGTTGCTTAAGGTCGAGGCTGTTAAAATAGTAATCTCCAGGCGGAAGAAAGAGGACATTGCATCCATATGCACCTTGTGAAGTAAAGACATATGCGGGATCAGAATTAGCCGGTCGAGACGAGGCGAATCTGGTGCCGTTCGCCTGATCGTAGGTGCATGCGTCCGAAGGCGCGGTGTTCCCTTGCGGATCGCTCAACGTATAAGTGGATGTCGTATAGCCTGCTGATACCAACCTTGCGTTCATTACCGACGAGGTGAACGCAGCTATAGTCGTTATGTCGTTCATCTGGTCGATGACTGAGCCCGATTTGTTGAGCATTTTAATGTTCGCATTGCTGTTATGCGTTTTGAGATATGTCAGTCCGCCGCTAGGAAACATGGTATTCGCAATATCGCTTACGGTGGGAAGTACGATAGGCGCGCCGCCAGACACAAGGTTTGTTCCAGAGGTGTTTGTTGAAGCACCCGTGTGAAGTGAGATTTCCCCGACGATTGTTTCTGTTCCCGAGCTGCCATTAAAAGTTAAAGACCCGTTCGTGCCAAGGTCGCCGACTATTCGTGTTGAACCGTCAGAAGCTCCCGCGCCACTGTAATTGCCCTTTTTGTAAGCGAAAATCGCATATTCGTCAAACAGGCTTTTACGAGCGCCGGTAATCCTCACTGTTCGAGTCACGCCGTTTACCGTGCCGGTTGAGACAATGCGCAATCCGTTTGACTGCATGCCTGAGGCGTCATAGCTAACCCATGGGCCAGTGCCTGTCGAGTCGTCGTTCGTCACATAGACGGTAAACGATCCGTCAACTCCAGATATAGAACTGGTAAATGGTCCCGGCATGGACCCATACGCCGCTTGCTGATGCGCCTGGTTCGGGTTTGTCGGATCAAGGCTGATGTTGCGGAGTTCGTAGTCGATGCCTGCTTCGGCGAGTTGCATCGCCATGGCGTTGTCCGCTTCCACGCGCGCGCGCGAAAAGTGAGAAACGGCGAGCGTTCCTACGCCGGCAATGATAGTGGCGGCAATAAGGCTGAAGGCTAATGCCATGATCAACGTTGCGCCTTGCTTCCTCGTATTCCTTTCAAATAGCGGTTGGTTCATATGCAACCTTCCAAAAAGCATACAAAGCCACCTCTCCTAGAAGAGGTGGCTGACATAAGAAAGACTAGGGTGCAGCAGGAGGACCAGCGAATCCAGAAGCTGGATTGTAGCTGCCGTGGCTCGTTGGACATGTGACTGTAAAGCTATCAGCATCTCCAGCAACTGAATAATATTCTGTTGCAGCAGCGAGTGGGCACATCGGCGGGTTCTGCAGGTCGGCTAAGTCGCCGCTGTCCTTGTCGCACGCAGCTGCATCAACATCGCCTCCGTTAAAGTAGCCAGCACCTTTGTCCTTTACATACTTAGCTTGGACGGCGTTAGCAATAGTCTTCATATTCGCTTGACAGGTCTTGAGTTGCGAATCCTTGACGGAACTCAGATACAGAGGCAACGCGATCGCCATTAGGATCGCGAGGATCAAAACGACTACGAGCAGTTCGACGAGGGTGAAACCTTTCTTTGCTCTCTTTACATTAAGATTCATGTTTCTCTCCTGAACCCCAAAGGGGGCATTTGTAGACATCTTGCAAGACGGCGAGTGCTCACACAAGGACACGCCGAACAGAATATCCATATATAATATAACACAAGTTTTATACCAATCGCCATATAAGATCTGATTTGTTATGTCTTACGACATTCAACCGAGATCCAATGGTCTCAGGTATGAATAGCTGAATCGTGAAAGTGTAAAAAAGCCAAGGAATAGACGCGTTTTTATATATAAGATAGCTGCCAAGGGCTGTACTCATTCGTACTTTCGCCTTGAAAGGATATTCAACGGCTTGCCAGCGCGCTGTTTGAACGAGATACTATCTCTTGATTACCTGGGTTAACGTAAAGATCGGCATATATAAACCGAGCAAAACGAATAATACGACTCCGCCGACAATTACCGTCATTAGAGGTTCCATCAGCCGGGTCATCCTCTGCACCGAGTAGTCGATATCGCGCTGGTAGAACCGGGCGATCTCGTCGAGCATGTGATCGAGGTTGCCTGACCGTTCGCCTGCCGCGATCATGCGGGTAACCATTGGCGGAAACTGCCCGGTCTGATCAAGAGCAGGCGCAGTGGGCGATCCTTCCTGGACCTTTCTGGCAACATCAAAGACCGCATCGCGAATGATAACGTTGCCGGATGTATTGGCTGAGATGGCAAGAGCGCTCAGGATGTTGATGCCGCCTCGCGTTGCGCCGGCCCAGGTCTGAACAAACCGTGCAACGGCTATCTTCCGAAGAACCTTCCCTAGAATGGGTATGCGCAACATAGATTGATCAATCGATCGCCGGCCGCCTGTCGTTTCGGAATAACGCCGATAGCCAATGAAAAGGGCTATCCCAGCGATTAAAACGGCCCACCACCAATGGACCACGATGTTGCTAACTGACATCAGCAACAGTGTCATCGCTGGCAGCTTGGCGTTAAACCCAGCATAGACCTTAGCGAAAGCCGGGACGATGAAGATCAACATAAATGCGACCACGCCGACGCATGCGACGACGACGATCTTGGGATAGGCCATCGCCGTTTTCACTTGTTCGCGCAGTGTTGCTTCTTTGTCGAATTGCACGGCGGCAACCTCTAGGGTTTGCTCCAATACGCCGCCAGCCTCGCCTGCCTCAACCAAGGAAATGAACAAGTCATTGAAGACCTTCGGATTTGAGCGCATGGCTTGAGACAAGGTTGCGCCTGAAAGCACCTGAAGGCGCAACTCGGCAATCGCATTCGCCAATACCACGTTTTCCGTTTGCGCAGACAGAACGCCAAGGGCTTCGACGATAGGCAACCCGGCTTCAATCAGGGTCGTAAGCTGCCTGCTGAAGACGACCATATCACCGAGTTTGACTTTACGCACGCCAAAAACGAGGCCGCGGTCTCTTGCCTTTTCCGAACTGTCTGCTTGCTTGATGAAGCTAACAAGATAAATCTGGCTCGAACGAAGCTGGTCTCTCAAATGGAAGTCGTTTTCTGCTTGGATGGTTCCAGTGATCGTGTTGCCCGCCCCATCGCGAGCTGTGTAGTCATAGTTAGGCATTTACCAGCTATCCTCCTCGGACAGAACCCGGATCATTTCTTCAGGCGCGACTGTAAGCTCCTTTACTTTACGGAGTCCCGATTCGCGCATCGTGGCCATTCCTTCTTCTCTTGCTTTTTCCATGATCTGGACTCCGGAAGACCGGGCGAGCACCAACTCGCGCACGGAGTCTGTCATCGGCATGATCTCGTAAGCGGCTGTTCGTCCCTTCATTCCACGTCCAGAGCATCGGCTGCAGCCCTTTCCGCGCGCGGCCGAAAAGTGCGCAGCTTCTTCTGGAGGTAGGCCAAGCGATCTGGCTAAGTCAGGCGAGATGAGATCGATGTTCCTGCATGACGGGCACACGCTCCTGAGCAGCCGCTGCCCGACGACGCCTAGCACCGACGAACTAATGAGGAAAGGTTCGATGCCCATGTTCTGAAGGCGAACCAAAGCACCCGGCGCATCATTCGTGTGCAGCGTGCTGAGCACAAGGTGGCCGGTAAGAGCTGCTTGGACCGCTATTTCAGCTGTCTCAGTGTCTCGAATCTCGCCGACAAGAATAACGTCAGGATCCTGTCGAACAAGGGTTCTGAGGCCGCCGGCGAAGGTCACACCGATCTTGGGATTAACCTGAACCTGGTTGACTCCTGCAATTCTATACTCCACTGGATCTTCGACTGTGCTGATGTTGATACTCGGCGTGTTGATCTTTTGCAAAGCGGCAAATAGCGTGGTCGATTTGCCCGAACCAGTTGGCCCAGTGACCAGAATGATGCCATGCGGCCTGGCAAGCATTTTGTCGAACATTTTACGCTGGTCGGGAAAGAATCCAAGACGATCTAGCGAGCCTAGGTGGCCTACTTTTTCTAACAGTCGCATGACGACTTTTTCGCCGTAGATGGTCGGCATCAAGCTCATTCGAACGTCATATTCCCGGCCTGCAGGGGACTTGACTGAAAATCGTCCATCTTGCGGCCGCCTGCGCTCCGCAATATCCAGATTAGACATGATCTTGAGTCGCGACACCGTGGCGGCCAAGTGTAACGAAGGGAGCGTCATCTGCTCATGGAGCAAGCCGTCGATTCGATATCTGACGCGAACGTTGTTCTCGTTCGGCTCAATATGGATGTCGCTGGCTTCTTGGCTCAGGGCTCCGTCAACGATGCTGTTGACAAGCCGCACAATCGGTGCGTCCTCAGCAAGACCCAGCAAGGCTTCGGTTGATATTTCCTCCAGGTTGGCAATGGGGGCGATTTCGCTTATCACGCTCTGGGCTTTATGGCTAACGCTGAATACGCGATTAATACATTCCTCAACGTCAGAGGCAAAGGCTAAATAGGGAACAATGGTCGTTCCCAACTCGATTTTGACTTCATCGACAGAGGTCAGGTTCAGAGGGTCAGCCATTGCGACCATTGTTGCCCCGTTTTGTGTATCAAATGGGATGCAGCAGTTTGCACGCGCCGTAGCCTCTTTTATCTTTCGGGCTTCAACTAAGTCAAGGTTCTTGCTTGATAAGTCAACAAAGGGGAATCCGGTGACAGCTTCCAGATAGGTTCCAATTTTGCTGACTTGAACGAATCCAAGGCCGACTAGAGTCTCGCCCAGAAACTCCCCGGTCTTCTTTTGGCGCTCAAGGGCCTGACGTAGCTGAGCCTCGTCAACTAAGCCATCCGACAGCAATCTGTCGCCTAGCGTGCGTTGCTTACCTTTCAGTTTCCGGGCACTTGATAACATACAATCTTATATATTATCCACGACAAGATAAGGTCTTGTGCGACTTAGGATGTTATTTATGAATCTAGTGATTAGACCTAAGTGCGATTAGGCTCTTTTCGATTCCCTGATAGTTGGCTATATCCATCCGCTTCATATGTTCGACCAAGACTTGGCCCTTGGCAATGGCTTCGCCCGTTTGTTCACATCCGAGGAGAGCCTGGAACTCGATCAACAAGGACCCGATGAGACCAAAACCGTATTGGATCTCTTCTGCAGAGGCGACAACGTATGCTTTCGACGCGGCCGCGAAAGTAGCTTCGTGATCGCCCAAAGCGAGATGCATCTTTCCTTGCTCGATTGAAAAGTCAATCGAAAGCAGATGGAACGAAGCGTCGCCCGCCAATTGAAGTCCTTCCTCGATCGCGACTGTCGCAGATTGGAAATCTCCTGAGCAGATCGCTGTCCGAGCCTTGATGAGATGCATTAAGCACAAGTGCTCATAACTGCTTGAGCCCAATATCCAAGGCGAAACCTCGCCAATAATCTGGTTGCAAGCATCAGTGTTGGACTGAAGACGGTTCGCTTCGGCCATGGCAAGCTTCAACCGAACGATGTCGTCGTCGTGCATGCAAGTCGAGAGTTCGCTGCTGATATTGCTCATGGCTTCATCAATGCGGCCTCGTAACAGCATAAGCCAAGCCAATGGAAGAGGTAGGTCGGGGAACCGTTCGGGTAACGAAATAGGCTCGCCCATGAGATATCTTGCGACTCGCCTTGTGCTGTCCGAAGGATCATTTGCGAGACTCGCTAAACGACCTTGCAATATCTGGATATACCGGTTTTGCGGCCGCCATTTGAGAGACTCTTCATATCGGCCAAACGCGCGGAGGCTATGGTACATCGCGCTCGGGTCAGGGCACTCTTTGAAGGCAGTAAGCATGCGATGTGACCGTGCATATTCACCTAGGCGAGTGTTTAGGTGATCATTTGCGCCAAGTCGATCGAAATAGACATATCTGGCTTCGTCCTCCTGGCCTGCCTGAAGGGCGTGATAAACAAGCTCCTCAAGCAAATCGAGCGATTCCTTTCCTATTGGCAATCCTATTCCTGGACGTTCCGTGAGTGAAAGCAAATGTGAGCTAACGGCACCATGCACGTAACCCGGATCACGGAATAGGCGGTAGAAGTGATCTCGAACAGCAGGATGAACCGAAATCAGGCCTTCGTTGTCGAACTGAATCAGGTGCAATTCAGAGAGCGAAGAAACGATTTCGCTTAGGTTTCGCTCAGATATGCCTTTGAGTCCGCCTGAGACGACATTATCCGTACTCGAAGTGAAAATGGCATGGAGTGTGGCAATTCTTACGCCGAATCGGAAAACACATAACCGGGATAGCAGGTCTAGATGCGAGTCAAGAAGGTGTTCCTCATATAGGCGCAAGACCGAAGATAGTCTCGAAGCCTGACCTCCCAGATCATCGGCAACCGATGGCAAAACCGGAACTTGGTCAACCGACGAACCGAAGAACCTTCGAACGGCTCCCGCAAGCAGGTCGATTGTCAATGCGTGATAGCCGTAACTCTGAATGAGCCGCTCGACTGATGATGAGTCAGCGTATACATTGTGCTTAGCCAGCAGCTCGCAGATAGCCGAAGGCTCAAGTTGATCGACGCTAATTGTGTAGTAGCCGCGATCAGCCCACCTCTCAAGATCGGACACAGGGAAACGGCTCGTGATGATCACCTTTGTGCCGAAATTCCCTTCGACAAGACGTCTGAGAAGTCCGCGGAGCAGCGGATCCTCGATCTGTCCGAACACTCCAGACGAATCCGTCTTTGTTTGTTGAACGCGCTCAAGGCCGTCTAGAACCAACAGATTGCGCTTATCCGAGCTCAAGGCGTCTCGAAGCAAGTGGAACCATCCAGCTCCTTTCGCCGCAGCCTCTGCGCCTGGAGAGAAGTAGCTATATGCGGTTTGAAAGAAAGAGTTGACGTCGGGATCATCATAGAAACTCCACACAAGCATTCGATTGGTTTGATCTAAGACCTCCTGTGATTCCAGAAACGCGCTGATCAAAGCTGTCTTTCCAGATCCCCCGACACCGTTAATGGAAAGTACTCCCGTGTTAGTTCGCCAGAACTGACTTACCTGGTCGAGTTCTTTCTCCCTCCCGGTAAAGCTAGGAGCATGTGGAAGCCGGTGTACAAATAGTGGTTTCAAAGCGCTCTCTTCATGAAGGTTATATATACTAAATCAAACTATTTCTAATTGTAGAGCATTTTATCCGCAACTGTGGGTGCCCTCTGTATCTGTCAGTAAAGGGGTCTTCATAGTCGCTAAATATATGGGTCGATAATTAAGTCCAATTTGGCCATAAATGATCAGACTGCGGGATCCGTCAATAAGACAGGCAATCGAACATAGCGAGTTATAAGTCACGAGCAGAACGGAACGATCAAACCTATACTCAATGCGTTATGTCTCGGTTCCTGTCAAGATCAGCGGATCGGCGCTTCATAGATGATCGAAACTCGTACTACGGTCTTTTATTAGGTTGCGATGCCAGATTGTTGTTATTGATTGAAGATAAGGAAGCAACGCCTTCGCTGATTGGCGGTATAGCTGACGGTAGGAACCTGATTTCAAACAAGAAATTCCAGCTATTTCTTCAATTTTCGGTTCCTTTTTGAATCTAGCAGGCACTTCCTGGCGTGCATGGCATACAAGAGGTCAGGGGTTCGAACCTCCTTACCTCCACCAACTACCTTTCAAGCGCCTACAGACGACAACTAATGTTCGAGCAGATCGTTGCCAGGTTCAGTCATTGTAAACAGGATTCTCAGCATACACGCTTGGCGCAGCAAGTACATTTTCGTTTTCTGTCTGGTCGTCGTTGCCTAACGTGAAGTGAAAGGCCGCTCCCTTGCCGACTTCGCCTTCAGCCCATATGCGGCCGTTATGCCTGCCGATGATCCGAGAAGTAAGTGCAAGACCAATACCGGTTCCTTCATATTCTTTTGCCGAATGCAAGCGCTGGAAAGGCTGAAACAGCTTATCCGTATAGTTAGGGTCGAATCCAGCGCCGTTGTCCTGGATGGTGATGGTTTGTTCGCCGTTTTCTTGGTCGGCAAACACGCGTATCAGCGGATGGTCAGTTCGCGCAGTGTATTTCCAAGCGTTTCGCAACATGTTTTGCATCGCGATTCTGAGAAGGTTCTCATCGGCGTGAACATTAATGTCGGGCTGAACCTCATACATCACAGTCCGGTCCTGATCGTACTCCGCCAACTCTTCTAGAATCTGGGTCGCCATCTTGGTCAGGTTATTCTCGGTCCGAACCAAACGGGTTTTGCCGATTCGCGACAACTTCAGTAAGTCGTCGATCAAGGTTGACATCTGGTTGCTCGATGCCTCAATTCGGATGAGGTAGCCTTTGCATTCTTCGTTTAGAAGGTCGCCTGCATCTTCGGTAAGCATCTTTGCAAAACCGCTGATCGCACGGAGCGGGGCCCGCAAGTCGTGCGAGACCGAGTAACTGAACGACTCGAGCTCTTTGTTTGATTGCGAAAGCTGCTCCGTTCGTTTTCGAACCTCGTTTTCCAAATACTCAGCCCTACGGCGGATATAGGCGTTTTGCCGGAATAGACGAATGGCGATCATCGATTGATTGGCAACTTCAAGACCGATTCTGACGTGCTCCTCGTTAAAGACATGCGGCAATCCAGAAATGAGAATCAAGATCCCACGGAATGAGTTTGCATACCCGAACGGCACCACCAGAGCTGATTCGATGCCTTCTACTGCAACGAACTTGTCATAAAGCGGCTTAAGTGAAGCATCCTTGGGGTCGGTCGAAAGCAGTGAATATTGACTATTTACAATGGTATCACGCTCCTCACTGCATATCTCGATAACTTTGGAGAGCTTCTCTTCCGATTCTGGATCGCAAACTTTCGCAACCTGCCACCACATTGACGTTGTCGACTCCTCCCAGGGATCGGCAATCACCGTAGCGAAGTCATAACGAACAACCTGTCGAAGATTACAGAGCATGGTGTTCAATGTCTCGCGAGGATGATCTCGATTGATTATCGAACGGTCCATCTCCGTTAGTATCTGAAGTCTCTTTACGGTTTTGTTGAGCTCATTCGATATTCGAGTTGCTTCGGTTACGTCCCTAACGATCGCTTGTAGAAGGGTTTTTCCCTCAAAATCGATTGCATTAAGGGTCACTTCAGCGTCCATTGGTTCGCCATTCTTCCGAATGTGTTTATAGCGAAACCGTTGGGGTTTTCCTGCTAGAGCTTCAATCACAAGCATCTCAGCATAGTCTTGCGACGTAACGCCACTTTCTTGAAATTCCGGCGAGTAATCGACCGGCGTCATGCCGATGAGTTGGTCTTTTGCGGTACAGCCGAATATTTCTAGAGCTTTGGTGTTGCAATCGATGACTGTTAGGCCATCCATTTGCAGGATTGCATCGTTTGCAGAATTGTAGATCGTTCTATATTTCAGTTCGCTACGTTCCAGATCAACCTTATCTTTTGTTGATTCATCCAGGCTCTGCGTAAGACGTCCGACAACATAGACTATCGGCACAGAGACCATCAGGCTCATCAAAACAAAACTGGAAGCCCACGATAACCACCACGAAATACCGACAGGTAAATCCTTTTGCGACTCTAAAATACCGAAGCCATACATGGCTGTGGCACTAACTATTCCCAGAATTCCAATGGCAATGACGGCCATTGCTGAACGTTTCTCCAACAGGAGCGCTGAAAGAGCAATCGTAGCAAGGGTGATTGAGAATCCTGAACCGTGAGGTGCGTCGGCAAGAGACTGGCCGATACCGCATACCAGACCGACTACGACCAAAATCCAAGAATTAACGTAGCCTAGCTTCTTACTGGCAACAAATAGGACGACTATCCCGATGCCGGAGATTCCTAAAACGGCAAACTCAGCGAAGTCTTTGTTTGCCAGACTCCACCAAATGCCCAGAATGCAGGCGATTAGTCCAAATGAAAAAACGAGGCGAACGATTGCAGATGATATGGCAATGCGCCACTCATTTTGAGCAAAACGAGCCTCAGCTTTGTTTCTATTCGTTTCCCGCAATTACAATCTCCATCTTTGTATAAGGATAATGAATCCTATCGCATATTTTAACAAATTGTGCGATCTATTACTATGCTGGCTCCATTCCTTTGCACAATGCCAGTCTAGGTTAGGAAGCAAGATCCATACGCACTGAAAGATCTACTGCTTAGCGCTTTTGTGCAGATATATAGCTCAAGGCGACCTATTCCTTAGCTATCAGAGTCACGAACATGTCAACTTAGCAAATGGGGCATTGCTTTGCTGTAAATGTCATTAAGTCAGAAATAGCATTGCTTCTAAGTTGCATTCCGACTGAACATACCGAGGCATCGATTGAGCTGCTCGATTTACCATCCGTGTTGGCACTTTGCGCTGCAATCACTTCTTCAACTCGCTTCCGAACGGACTCCAGGATCTCTCGTGTTACCTTTACATCGACTGCGTTGACACCTGGCAATTGCGGCTTAACGAGAATATCTGGAGTTTAGAAACGGCCGCTTGTGGTGCTTCTTCATCGAGTTCTAACCAAAGCTTAACGAAAACGAAAACAAGAAAGTCCGGCATTGGATCTCACCGACAGTCTCATCAACATGCTATGGAGTCGAACTACAAGTAAGTGCTCGGTCAAGAGATCGGACCAGAAAAGAAACATGCAAGGTTCCATGATCTACTCATGAAAAGGGTTCTGCTTGCCTCTCGATGACAACAGGTTGGGACTTTTGAAGGACCGGATGGCCGACTCCCTCAGTCGCGATGACACGTTATGTTTCGGCAAGCCGGTTATGGCTGCTGGCGCAGTCAACCACGACCATCCGCAGAGCGAATGTCTTTAAGCCGACTTAACAGGCATCCATTGCCTATCCGCAGCCGCCGCACCCCCCGCAGCCGCCTCCGCCGCCGCAGCCGCCACCTCCGCATCCACTTGATGAGCCGCCGCTGCAGCCGCCGCCAGAGCATCCCCCAGACGAACCAGACGCATCGTGTTTGCGAGCCTTTTCCAGGCTTCCGTTCAGGTTGCCGACGAAGGGGAACTGGATGGCAGGCAGAACTCCGATGCCAAACACAGCGGCCGCCAGCGTAGCCTCATTGGTTGCTCCGCCTGGTTCCAAATAGATCGTGCGGTTCCTCAAGCGCGAGTAGTAACCCTCAGCTTGGGAGATAAACGCCTGTCCGGCTGGCGTTTTCTTTCGGTTGGACATGATGCCCAAAACGACGATGGACAAGATCATCATCAGGAAAAGAAAACCAATGTTGTGGTGGCCGCGGCCTAGAGCAACAATGACTTTAATCAGCCCAACCGCGAATACAAGAACGCCAAGGACCACAAGAACCCCGGCGGCTCTTGACCTGCTTTCTGCGTCGTAATATAACCCAGCTTTGGCCAGCGAGCTCTCCAAAGCCTCCGATATCGAATAGCGAAGCCCTTTGCTAGGAGAGATCTTCGACGGATTGGTCGTGAAATGCGTTATGGCAGCCTTCTCTATCGGCCGCAAGGCGTTTGATAGCGCTCCGGAGGCTGGCACGATCTCAGAAAAGCCGGCGCCGCTGAGCTGGCCGACCAAGAGTCCTCGGTCCATCAACGAGAATACGGCAACCTTCCACGCTTCCCATACGCCGCCGCGAAGATAAGCAATCGCATACGGATCGGCCACGTCTGATACGCGAACAGAAGCGCGCCTTTCCAGCAAAATCGTCTTCTGCAAGAGATACGCAACAAATGTCGCAACAACGATGAGTGCGCTATAGAAGACAAGAAATTGGGGTCCAGGCAAGTCAAATGGGTTCATAGACTAGCTCCCCTTAACGGCCTTTTCCAGCCTGTCGCTCAGCAAGTCGGTCAGCTTCATCAGTCCAAAGACCACCGCATCCGCATCGATCCCATCAAAGGCGCCTTTTTCTCGAATTGCCGAGATCTGATTAAGCAGCTCTGAGCAGTCTGAACTACCGGCTTCCGCGCATATCTGACTGAGCGCTTCTCTCGGCGACGAAGCGCTTCTGCCCTCTAGATACAGCAACGAAAACGCTCCAGCCCTTAACGAGCTTGCGTGCTCAGCTACAACGCGGGCGAGTTGCTCTCGACGAAGCCCGACCAAAACGAACCGCTCCCGAAGCCTCAGCCGCGCATTCAGGATGTTCTGCTTGATGGCAACAGCCAGCTTGTCACTTGAGATCGGGCAGTCTGCGAACACATCCTTCCCATGCAGCAGGTGATGGCGCGTCTTGATGTCGACAAACTTGACGGGAAACGCGTCAACGGCGTCGGCAACCTCATCTCGCTTCAAGAACATCGCATTAAGGTTCACTGCCGCGCGCGCCATCCGGTATGCCTCGCGAAGGTCCTTCGCTTGTTGCTCAGCGAATTCCTCGACGACAACGACCAAGTTGATGTCCGAATGGACGCGAACTCGTGCTTCGGCCGCCGAACCTGTGAGGTAAACGGCGCATACCCCTTCGCCGAAGCATCTGACGAGTTCGTTCTTGAAGGCCTCGATGCCCTCCCTCATTTGCAGATCAAGTTGATTGTAAGCATCCATTGTGAGAATCGTCTCCTTTGAAAGAAGCGTCTTTGCGCATCCAGCAGCCGGGATCGCCCGACCACGGATCACCCGTCAAAGCGTAAGCGAGGCACTTGAGGCCGCCGCGGCACAGTTTTGTATAAAAGCACTGCCTGCAAGAGGCGTTAAGGTTGTCCTGGTTCCTCAGGTTCTGGAGTATTGGACTCGAATGATAGAGTTCCCAGAGGCCTTTCCTCAAGAAGTTGCCTGAAGGAATCGGCATACGCCTGCACGGAACCAGTTCGCCGCCGGGAAGCAACGTCAACAAGCTCCATCCTGCCTTGCAGAAATACGGGTTTCCTCCGCATCCGGCGAATTGCAATGCCCGGTGCATGGCAATTTCTGTCCTTGTGCGTTTGAGCTTGGATTTTGTATCGGACATGTGCTGAACAAACTGCCTGGTGTCGCTTGTGGACATCAGAAGATCCGATATCTCCGCGCCTTGTCCCAGAGGTATCAGCCGATCCGACCAAACCCGCTCGACTCCGATTTTGCTTGCGGCCTTAGCAACCTGAAAGAACTCGCTGGAGTTTTGCTTGTGCGCTGTGAAGGAAACATAGGCAGGTACGCCTGCTATCTTTAGGTTGGCAAGAGCTTCATATGCTTTGGCGTACGATCCTCTGCCCCTAATGGCGTCATGGGTTTCGCGGGCTCCTTCGATGCTGATCTGCACGAACTGCACGTCGAGTCGCTTGAGCTCTTTCGCGGCCAAGCGATCGACGAAATGACCGTTCGACAGAACCGCAATAGGCAGGTTCTTTGAACGAATCAACCGCAACAAATCGAAGAATCGAGGATGGATCATCGGCTCGCCGCCGGTGATAGTGATGTTAGCGCGGCTCTTGGGCCCGATAGCTTTCTGATGCTCCGACATGAACCGCTGAATCTCAGTGAAAGTCGCCTCCAGTTCATCGAACGAACTCTCAGGTGAAGCGCATCCTTCCTGGTAGCAATGCGCGCACCTCAGATTGCATCGTTCGGTGATGTGCCATTGGAAGAGCATCGAGTTCGGCAAGTCCATCGGGTTTGTCGAGTTCACCATCTGTTCTTACGGACAAGGCCTGTTGAAGTTGCCACTGAAAACTCATTATTGGCAATCTTAACCGAACTCCTGCTCATCTGGAACAAAGATATGCGCTTCGGACCTTATCGGCCTGAGCAAGAGATGAGGTTCTACGGGATTTGAAGGGCATATATCCACCACGCTCTTATTGAGACAGCAATCATCTGTCTAACTTCTGTCGAATATGCCGATGGGTATTTAGCCTGCATATTGCTCATTTTCGGATGATTCATGTTGACATAACTTCGTCATGTCTTATACAATACATGAACATCAAGTCCTGCACTGCTTGAAGCATGAGAGCCAAGTTGGCGCGACCCGATAACCAGGAAGAAAACACAAGGAGAATCCATGAACACCTTAATCGCCCTCGTAGCAACACTGACCCTCGCCCAGATGCCCAGAGACGCCAAGATCCAAGACCTGAAGGACGGTTACTCTCGAGTTACCACGGCTTCCTATTCCATAGAGCTTCCCACCGGCTGGGACGTATCTGAAGAGACTAGATGGGGCCAGCGCAAGGCAAATCCGAAGGGTGCTGCCGGAGAACTCGGCGTGATGACCGCGCCTCCAATGAATCAGTCATGGGACCAGATCTACCAGACCTCGCTTTATTTTATTCAGCGCGAATCGAAGGGAAAACCGACGCCGTATCGTCTTGGCAAGACCGCTTCTGGCCTAGAAACCGCTTCGTTCGAAGTGCTCAATGACTCAGGATTCGCTCAGAGGCGCTATGTCATGATCCTAGGCAAGGATGGACGGTTGTTGGCTCTGTCAGTAAAGGTGCCAAGTGAAAAGGCAGACAAGGAGTGGACGAAGCACTTCGAGCGCTTAAACCGTTCAGCAAAGTTCCTTCCCGAAAAGAAGTAGGCGTTCTCCAAATATCTCCTGGCGACTAGTTCCAAGTATAGACGCCAGGAGATGCCTATCCGATAATCTGTCCCAGAATCGACGGATCCCTAATCTCGTCGTCGCGGGCAAGCAGAATCACTTTAGAAACGAGTTCAGCCGTCCTCGGATCGTCATCGACAAACGGCAGGAACAGGCGGCCTCTCTGCGGCTGGCGGACCGCGACAATCACCAACTCGCCTTTAGCAAGCTGATGAACCACAGAGCTTCCCATATGAACGCGGTACTCGGCCAGTTTTCCGGTGATCGCCACGTGCCGCTCTAAGAAGCTGACATTGTCCAACCTGAGCAGCGAAGCGGTCTGCTCAACCACATGCTGGCGCATCTCAACCGTCGACTCGCTGGCTTCGGGGTCAAAACCAGTTGAACTGGCAACTGAGACCACCAAATCGAGGTCGCGCATCGTTTCGGAGAAAAGCACCGAAGGAATTTCGGCCAACGGGATAGGATCGTAGCCGCCTGCCTTGCTAAAGAAGAGCGCATCGAGCGTTACGCCTTCGATGTCGGCTGGTGTATACAAGTTAAACTCGGCGACTAGGTGCGCCGTGATACCCAGCCGGTGGTCGGTCTTGGTGACGCCCTCTTCGTATTGGGCGATCCATCCGCGCTTTTGCAGGATGCCGATCGCTCGGTTCGGTTGAACTTGGTGTCCGCCGTACCGGGTGACTCGGTCTTGCGCTTTCTCGGTCTCGGTCGGCACGTAGAGCTCGCGAAAAACTTGCTTGAACGGCTGGATGCGCTCCTCCAGGAATACCTGTCGCTGCCACTCGGGCCAGTCTCCTCGCTTGAGTAAGTCGTGGGGATGGGCAATGCGGAGCCAGCCACTTTCTTGCAGCAACAGAGACTCCGCAAGCGCAAAGTCGGCAAGACCAGATTCCGAAATGAACACGAGGCTTTGCAGCAACGGCTTGAGACCCGGATGCTCCAGCAGACCCTTCAGTTCAGAAGCGTTGAACGTGTCGCCTCGTTGCATCGCCTGCTCGAGGGCAGCTCTCATGCGAACGAGTTGCTTCTTCAGTTGAGTTCTCCGCTCGGTCAGCGCTTTGACAGCCGGCAGCTTCTTCAATGGCGCAGGGATCTCCTTGAGCGGCTTTCCAGCCTTTTCGACCGTTATCTCGGGGCTGCCCAGATCGTCAAACGCCAGTCGGACATTGACCTCGCCTTCTGTAACAGTAATCCCGTCTTTCATGTCTTCGACTTCGGCAGCTTCAAGGCTCCAGATGAGACGCAAGGCGTCGGGATAGCCAGCGGTGGAAGCCAAGTTGTCAATGGCGATTTCGAAAGCCAGCTTCTCGGTTTCGCGCTTCTGGCTGCCGAACTGCTTTGAACCGGCTTGGAACTCCTGAAGGACGGCATAGCGTTCCTTGACTTCCTGCTCAGGATTGCTGCCAAGCGGAAGAAGGCCGAGAGCGCGGACATAGTTCGGGTTCCGCTTCGACTTGATGTTGTCAGCGATCTCGGCCATGGTGAGTTGACCTTGAAGAGCCTTGGCAAAGAGCTGCGCCCGTGCATGGCCGGTTCCATCGCTGGCGAACTTGGCGCACTTGTCGAGAAGCTTCCATTGCTTGTCGTCCAACTTCGAGCGGAACCGGTGGAACCAGATCGGATCGCAAGCGCCGTTCTCGAGCTGGGAAGCCGACAGCGGTGTTCGCTCCGAGATTGAGCTGAACCAAATTGTCTTTTCTTCCTCTGTTCGATAGGAAGTGTCCTTGGTATGCGCGTGGAACCACCAGGCGGCATCCTCCAAACCCTTCATTCCCAGTGCGATCTCCACTGCGCCGGCCCAATACGGCGAGAGGATCGCCAACTCCACCAGACGGTCGGGCTTTGCCTTTATCTCCTTAAACTTGGCAGAAGACACCTCAGGGGTTTCGCTCGGGGCGGGCCGCGAGTACTTCAAAAGGTTGGCAAAGCTCTTCGGTCGGCTTTGTGTGCCATAAGCGTATCCAGTAGCTCTCGTGAACTCCACGCCGGTCTTGAGGATCGTAAGAACCTCACGCAAGTGGACATAACCCTTGATATCGCTGGCGTAGTTCGATGCTGGACCTGGCATGTCGCCACGGAGCGCTTCCACTTCGACAATCCGGCTGACAAGCTTCTGAACGGCTTCACGGAACTGCGGACAATGCTTCTTGCCGAACTTGGTGATGTTCAAAAGCTGTCCGGCGATCTGGTATATGACATCCGACTCGCTACAGAGGCCTGCTTTGTAGATCCGGTCGATCGTGTCTGCATCGATTTGAAGCCGAAGCGGAACCTTCGAGTAGACAGCCGATTCCTTCTTAAAGTAGTACGGATCTTTAACATGCTCCTCGGCGACCTTTTCCTCTAAGGCATTAACTTCGTCTGCCGCTTCTTTACCCATAGGCTCATCGATGAAGCGCAAAAGCATGAAGGCTCGCTTCAATTGATCGTGCGACAGCTCGTTCGAGGCTTGGCTAACAGCTTCGTCTACAAGGTTGACAAGAAACCTAATTCTGTCTCGGGTGCGCCAGCTCTTTTCATTGTGGCTGCGAATCTTTCCCTCATGCCCATACTTGTCGTCGGCTTCGCGAGCAATTTCGTCCGCCAGACAGTCCAGCAGGTCGTCGAAGTCGAAGCCGACCGACCGAGCAAGCAAAATAACAATGCCTTTGATAGCCGATATGTAGCGTGGAACAGGATCGAACTTCCTTTGGAAATACTTCAGCTTATCGGGATAGATACTATGTGAACGGTAGCCGCAGCATTCGCAAAGCATGCGCGCACGCAAGACCGTTTTTCTGCTTAGAGGGCCTTCCGGTTCATTCTTAGCGAGCCAGTCCAAAACCTCGGCCACGAACGGCGATAGTTCCGTTCGAGCCGTCTCCTCTAAGTGTCTCCAAGGGACAATGTTCTCGCAGAATAGCTCGGAGGCTAACACCTCCTCATTGCCGAACCGGTTCGTCGGAATGACGGTTTGATCGCGCCGTTCGTGGATGTAGGCATCGATGTCCGAGATGAGTTTGACGGTTTCCTTCGTAAGGAAGTCGATGCTCGGAACGGGTTGCGGCAGTTTCGCCCAAGTGATCTGCGCTGGGTCGACCAAGCCGAACATATAGCGGCTGTCCAGCTTCTCAGCCGACACAACGTCCTGATCTGCACACGAGGCGTGTTTATTGATGCCCTTCTTGGCCAAATGTTGCGCCAACTCGGTGCCGGCTTCTCGCTGGCTCTTATCGTCCGAAGCGAGTAGTCGATCCGCCGAGGCCTCGACAAGCTGCTGCGCCTGGTTAGAAAGGAGCGTGATGGCCGACGAGCGAAGGTCGCCAGACTTGCGCGTTAATAACGATTCGATTTCGGTTGCTTCGCTATCAGTCAGTTTTGCCTTTGCCAGCGCGCCAAACGCAGCATTCCGAACCGAGCTCGATCCGTCGCCGGCAAACTTGATGAACATTGACCGTGCTAGCTTGGCGTCTGTAGTCTTCTCAAGTGCCCTCGCCAAAGCCCACCGGCCGTCGGCGCTCAGTTCGGCCATATTGTCGCAATAAAACGCTAGCATCGATGCTGGCGAGATGCCGAAGGCAGCATCCCAAACTTGCTTGCGCTCAAGTCCCGCGCCGTCTTTGCTCTCTTTCGGCCACCTTCGGGCGGCAAACAAAACTCCTTCGTGAAAGACTTTCTCAAAATCGTCGCGGCAAGCATAGTGGTACTGGCGAACAAGTTGGACGACATAATGGCTGACTTGGCAACTATCATCGGCAAGAAACCTAGCGAGCAACGGATAAGCCGAACTGAGACCGAGCTTCGTCACGAGCGCTGCGGCCCCGGCGCGAATCGGTATCTCGCTGTCTTCTGCCAGACGTTCGGCGCGTTTTACAGCATCGGTTGCCTCGAAATAGGCGTCTGCCCAAAGTCGAAGATAGACATCGGCATACGTTCGCTCGGGTTCCATTCTTGGATCGTCCAAGAACTCGATCAGCCGCATGACGACCTTCTCGGCGCTAGCAAGCTTCTTTTCGTCGATAAGGCCGGGGAACCACGTCAGGAACGAGCGGATTACCGAGCTGAAGCGGAACAGGTTGTGCTCGACAAGCGTCTTCAGCACCTTCTTAAAGGTGTCCGGGTTCAGTTCATCGGCGCATTCGACGATCTTTTGGCGGAGACCTTCCTGTCTTTCGGCGTGCAATAGCATCTTTTCGACAACGGGCCACGCATCTGGCCGCTTGCAACGCAGCAACGCTCGAATCCCCGAGACCGACGGCGCACCGATGGCATGCGTGCCGTCCATCGATTTCACAAGAGTCTCGAATACGGCGTTGTTGCCGCTGTCGATGGCGACTGCAAGCACGAGGTCGATATTGTGGTACAAGAAGTTGCCTTCGACGTAGGCGCACCACTCGGCGAGCCATTCGACCGGTTGGTCATAAAGCCGAACGATCTGGGCACAGGCGAGAACAAGGCGGCCCGTCGAGACGAACTTGGCGTCGGGAACCATGGACGAACGAAACGGCATGCGCATCTCGCCGTGCTGATAAGGCAGGTTCAGGATCTGCTTCAAACCAGCTTCCATGACCGGTTTCAGCGCGCCAGCGATCTTGTTAAACGTTGATCCTCGTGTAAGCAAACTGACATGCTTGATCTCTCGGCCAACCTCTATCGGCAACTCTGTGCCATACCAGTTCCCTTTAGTTATGCCTAGGATTTGCTTGACGTCGTCTGCATATTCGAAGTTCCTGTCTGGTTTGGCGACTTGATACTGAGTCAAACGCTTTGCGGCCTCTTGAGCTGATATCGGCATTAGTAACCTGCCAATGCCGTCAGGCGGATCACCGTGATCTCGGTGTCGGGTTGAAGCTTCACGATCTCATCAAGGTCTTTCTTTTCGTTCTTGTCGACGAAGAGCAGATAAAGGCGGTCTTCGAAGGCTTGCAGCGCTTGTCCGACCGCGATGTCCTCGTTCACTTCCTGGTTTTCTTCGCGAGGCGAGCCGAACTTGCCTTGCTCCAACCCCTTGTCGATCTTCTCCGGCGTCAGTAAACTAAACGCGCGGTCCTTCTCTCTTAGGTTGAAGTCGCGAATGCATTCATGCACCAGCTTCTCGATAAGGTGCCGAACGCGGAACGGGTCGGAGCCGCTGCTCTCGTCGAACGGCTCGAAACCGATGGGAAACGCCTCAAGAGATTTGCCCGTGCTCGATAGAAAGCTAACCTGTGCCACGCCGCCAGTATATACCTGTATGGCCAAGATATGCAATATTTGCGTGTAGACTTATTGTGGGTGACTATAGTAATGCCAATCAGGCCACTCGGATTAACCAAACCGTTACCAGCAAATCAGATCTAAGCTGTTCGATCACTTTCTTCCTAGACCGACCTCAAGCGTTTTGATCTCATACGGGTTGGCAACCGAAGCCGACGCTTTGATCGCCTGTTCAAGCAAGTTCGTAGCCCTAACACCTGATATCCTCTGACCGTTCACCTTCAGACTCACTGGCGTCTTCGAGCCGAACGCTTCGTAGAACCGAACAACCAATCCGGCACCTGATTCACTGACCTTCAGGCATGTGGCAAGCAAGTTCGAACCCGGAATATCAACGAACGACTTGCTTGAAGGATAAGCGCCGTTTTTGTTCAAGGCTACAACTTCTTTCACGATCAAGGGATGGTTGAAGGCCTGCCCGACCTGAAGAATTCCCGATTCCTTCCACGATTTGGCATGCGGCACAAAAAGCCACTTCGCCGACTGGTCGTAGTTGTTGGGCGTAGGATCGGGATCGTACGATGACCGAATCAACGAAAGATAGAGCGTATTGCCCTTCGCGGAATATCCGTGCTTATTGTTGTTCACCAAGGCCGCCCCGCCCTTCGAATCGGCCAGATCAACCCACTTCAATGCCGGATACTCGTGACCGTTCGCCTCGCGCTGGATCGTGCCGAACGGGATATCGTAAGTCTGCGTAGGGTTCTTCGCGTTGACGTCGAACGCGACTTTGAGGAACGGGTTCAGCGTATCGCCATGGCCGAGTTCGTTCCATCGCGTCGAGACACTGAACTCCGGCTTACCGTAGGCCGACAGGCTTATCGTTTGCACCAAGGCGGTCTTGCCGAATTGCCGCGTCCATCCAATCTTCGCATACAAAGGCCCGTTTTCCAAGACTTTGATCTCGATAGGACCGTTTAGAGCCTCAACCTTCGAGATCTCTTGAATGTTCCAGGCCGACATGCCGCCGGGCTTCTCCCAATGGATCTCCAACCGGTTGCCGCTACCGCCTTTTGCGATGCCCTCATAGCCCGAAATCACATCCTTGATGCTCGTTACCAGACCGGTCGCCGGGTCTACAACAACTCGATAATGGCCGTTGAAAAGTGCTGTGGTCGATGGGCTGAAGATATTAGTATGTCCTACCGTTCCCATGAAGGGTCTCGGCTCAAACGTTCGATAGCCGAAGGATGGGATGCCATCAGCCAAAACCGCCCATTTGCCATCGCTCAGTTGCTGGGGCATCCATTTGCCAACCCAGCACATCCTGGCCAAGCTCTTAGCATCGGCAAACACGACCTCTTTTCGCGCAAATCCAGTCGGATTGAAAATCGCGATATCGCCAGGCTCAGAATTCATCTTCGACAAAAACCAATCGGTTGCTTGGCCTTCTATCGCTTTTGAGGACGCAATCGCCTTCTCATACACCTTTCGGCTGTCTTGATAGCTCGAGTTAATCGCCGAGCCGTCGATGGTGTCGTGGTGCTGGTTCCACAGGATGCCTTCCCATATCTTCCTGAACTCCGCGGTCGGATACTCGAAGCCGCTTAGCGAAGCCATCGCCGCCAGAGCTTCTGCCGATTCTGTCGTCGCCTCGGCTTCGCGGTTCAGCGCTTTTACATCGCCGTGCGAAGTGTAGCAACCTTCGAAAACGGTGTTCAGGTCGCCTTTGTGCACAGATAATGATGGACCTTGGCTCTTGCGCACGTTGGCAAAATAGTCCGAAATCGTCGAAAAACGCGCGGCCGGCAGATAGCTCTTCGTCTGCCAATCGCGAGCCATTTCGATGTTCTCGCGCGTCGGTCCGCCGCCGTGGTTGCCGACTCCATACATCCACATGGCTTCCTTCTTGCCAGTGGCTTTCTGATACTTGAAAAGGTTGTCGAACCGTCCTAACCCAAGATCGCTGGTATACCAAGCTCCGTTTGCTTCGTCGTCGAAAGCGAGCACCTTCGAGCCGTCCGGGCTTTGCCACCAGAACAAAGGCAAATGAGCGCCGGTTCGGCAAAAATAGTATGAATCGCAGCCGCCCAGCTTCAATATCTGCGGCATCTGGAGCGTGTGCCCGAAGGTGTCAGGCTCAAAGCCTACGGTAGCCTGCTTGCCGAACTTCTCCTTGAAATACGCCTGGCCGTAAAGGAACTGGCGCGCGTGCGACTCGGGTGAGATAATATTCGTATCGGCCTCGGTCATCCTTCCGCCGACGATCTCCCATTGGCCATTCTTCACCTTCTCTTGGATCTTCTTGAACAGGTCAGGATCGTTGTCTTCAACGGCCTTGTAGAGGAGCGATCCGGACATCGTAAAACGAAAGTCCGTATATTCGTCCATAAACTTCGCAGCTTGTTTGAAGGTCGCGCGCGTGACATCCACTGTCTCCGGCCAGTTCCAAAGCCACTGGAAGTCAATATGGCCGTAGCCGACGAGGTCGGTCTGGAAGCTCTTGACGACCGGATAAGGACCTTTCATGCGTCCTTGAATCGCCTCAAGAACGGCTTTGATCGATTCGTCCGTTGCCGACTCAGCGCTTATGCTATCGAGTTCGAGGCGACTGGCTTCGACAGTCTTCGCAAGATTGGGGTCCTTTGCTTCTTTCGCGATTTTAGCAGCGATTTCGAGTTCGAAACGGGCCGAATCGAGCTTTGCCATCCGCATCGCGCTTGCGGTCTCGCGGCTAATGAGATCGGAAAGGTCAGCGCTGTCTTTGACCTCGTCTTTGCTGACTTGCCTCAAGACAAACGTGCGGCTATAGCCTTCATGAATAATCAGGTTCTTCAGTTTCGGCTGGCCATTATCATAGATAGTTGCCTTCGTGCCGTCGGCGTGCTCAATCTCGACCTTGTCGATGAATTGGACAAACGTCCCCGGCAAGTCGCTCTCGAATTGCAGGTTCCATCGGTTGGCTGTATGGTCGGCGAGTTTGTCGAGGCTAATATTGCGTCTTAGCCATTTGCCGATTGATTGAGGCAGAAGCGCATCGCCATGGGCGCGCAAGCCGAACTGATCGAGCGATCCCGAATCGCGCAAACTCACACCTTCAGCATCAATGTCGATGCCGCCTTTCGGCTCCTTGTTCTGCGGCGCTAGGTAGACCTCATACGTCAGCCGGTCGCCTTTACGAATCTTAACGGGCTGGTCGCTGAACTGGACATAGCAGTAGAAGTTGCCCGATCCCTTGGCGATGTTCTGCGCCGCGAACATCAAGCAGGTGTCTGCACCACTTTGAGGCAGAGACGAATACCCGAGCAGGGCAACGAAAGCTATACCGATGCCGACCATGCCCTATTGTAGACTTTTGGTATTGCTTAGGCAATGCTTCTTTGACCACAACTCCGAAAGGACCGCCTATTTGCAAGGGTTTTGTACAACTTGTCCAAAGTCGCATCATCCAGGTGAGTTCTATAGATAAAATGCAATCCATGGTCATCGTAGCTGCCTTAGTCCTATCTGCCTCTCAGCAATTGCCTGCACCTCAGTGGATTTGGGCTCCCGGATCAAGCATCCCGAAACACGTTTACTTCAGACGAGACATCGAACTCACGAAGCTACCCAATAAGGCTTCCTTGTCAATAACCTGCGATGACGCCTACGTACTCTATGTCAACGGTCAGAAACTTGCCAGCCACGCAAGCTGGTACACAATGCAGAACGTTGACCTTAAGCCATGGTTGCGGATCGGTAAGAATGTCCTAGCGGTCGATGCGCAAAACTACGAGAGCGAAGCCGGGCTGCTGGTCAAAGGCGAAGTCGGCAGTTCAAGTATAAGCACGGATAGCCTATGGAAACAGAACCAAGACGGGCCAAGCGGCTGGAACATGCCCGATTACGACGATTCCAACTGGTTGGCTCCTCGCGTTCTCGGACCTGTTGGCATCGGTCCATGGGGAAATCCGCCGAACGAACAGGAAGAACTGCGAAAGATGCGGTCTCTCAAAACAGCAAAGCCATTGCGCATCGACCAGAATGCCCCAAAGACCTTCGATCCCGCCCGATCATTCGTGTGGTCCAAGGCAGATGCAAGCCTGAAAGGCGAATTCCGCCAGATGCCGATAAAGCCAGTTGCAGGCACTGGGATCATTGGAAAGGACATTGCCAAGCCTGGAGGATATGTGTTTGACTTCGGCAGAGAGCTCGCAGGCTGGGTCGAGATCAAGGTCGAGGCGAAGGACAAGCCCGACATCCAAATCCAGGCTGGCGAGGCATCAGACAACTTCTTCACTCCGCCGACCCTATCAGAGTCCAGCAAGGGCGGCTACGTCTTCTGCATAGCGCCTCAAGGCGGCTATACCGGCTTCCGTTATGCGCGAGTCCTGATAAAGGAACTCAAAAGTCCGATCCGCATCGTCGATGTCAAAGCCGTCTATAGGCTGTGGCCCACGAACTACATCGGCAGCTTCTCCTGCAGCGACAAAGTCCTTACTGACATCTGGGAGCTTGGCGCCTATACCTTGCGGCTCAACCTGGACCCCAGGTGCCTCGGTGCTGTCTTGCGAAACGAACGAGGCGATCGCTTCCCTTGGATGGGCGATGACCGTGTTGCCCACCGAACCCAATATGTCTGCTTCGGGCTCTATGACTTCGCCAAAGTCGACCTCGATTTCTTTGTTCAGCCTGGTGCGAAAACGATCGACCTCAACGGCATACCGGGATATACCCTAGACTGGGTCATCGCCCTTTACAACTATTGGCTGTATAGCGGCGACTTGGCCGAGGTCAAAAAACACCTGGTCGACATCGAAACGGTGATCAGACAATACGACTCGACAAACACCCCGCAAGGCTGGCTATTTACCGACTGGGAACCGGAACTCGTCAATGTATCCGATAAGTCGGTCGTTGCCTTCCACACGAGATACGTGCACACGGCCTTGCTCGCTGCGCAGATGGCCAGGACATCAGGAGACTCGGTTAAGGCAAAAGCCTTTGAAGAAGCTGCCAAGCGCCGGGTCGATTATCTAAAGCAGCGTCCAGATTGGCCTAATAAGCTGCCTCAGCATGCATTAGTTAATGCCATCTTCGCGGGCAACACCAACTCGTTTCCTGCTGTAGTACCAGAGACGACCATCACGCCCTATTACACCTACTACATGCTGGAAGCGCTTTCGCAAAGCGGCCAGGATGCGCGAGCGCTCAAGGCCTTGCGAGTCTATTTCAAGGGAATGCTCGACCTCGGTGCAACGAGCGCTTGGGAGTATTTCACCCTCGACTGGCTGAAGACTGTCAAACCGAACACCTTGCCTCCCGATATGAGCGGAGCGTATGTCAGTCTGTGCCACCCATGGTCGAGCGGCGCAACGGCGTGGCTCTCTGAGCATATCCTCGGCGTGACTCCTGCGGAACCGGGTTATGCCGTATGCCAGATCAAACCGTTCTTCAGCGACCTTGAATGGGCCAAAGGCGCAGTGCCGACGCCTCATGGCATTGTTAAAATGTCTTGGGAATCAACGAAAGGCGGGTACGAGGTTCGGTGCTCGGCTCCTCGCGGCGTTAGGATTCGATTAGTCCTGCCTGAAGGATATCGGTGCAGGATCGCAGGTAAAGACCAAGCCGTTGCGACTGGCAAGGCAATCGAACTCGACGGAGGAAAAGATCACCGAGTGTTAGCGTGGTTTGGCAAGTAAGCTGTTAACTGCAACTTGGTTCGTGACAGGCGTATATATCCTGGCGCCCCAACTTTACAGCCAAGTTTCCACCTCAGATTGTTACCTAACCAATCATCTACCTTGCATGTACATCATCTCGTATAATGAGCTGAGGGGTATGAGTGGTCGATGAGTGACTATAAGGGGTATTTCATCGGATGTGGAATCATCGGGGCAATATGTCTCGGTTTGGCTGTCTTGCTCTTTCCGCTGTTTGTTCGAGCTCCCTTAACGGATGGCCATCGCAGGTCATGCTTGGCGAATATTAAGGTTCTCTCAACTATCCACTTTCAATACGCAGCTGATCATGATGATCGGTTTCCTCTCTGCGAACGATGGATGGACGATATCGAGCCCCTCACGAAAGACAGATTTTGGCTTCATTGCGTCGACCTAGATCCGCTTAAGTCCAGCCAATACGGCTACGCGATGAATATCGCTCTTTCGGCGGCTGATGCGAGCAAACTAACCAGCCCAAGCCGAACGGCCCTTCTCTTCGACTCGGTCATCCTCGACCGCAACGCCTGCTCGAACCTCGTCGGTCTGCCTGATCCGCCGAGGCATAACGGGAATAGCATCGCCTTCGCCGACGGACACGCTATCAAAACGAACGCCATTCCCATAAACTCTAAGTAAGTGCAATATGAAGAACCAGTTGACCTTGCCTCTGATCATCCTAATAGCTATTTTCGCTGTTGTTGCAGCCGTCTTTTTCCGAGCAGTTGTCGCACAAGACCATCCGAGACCGACGGCCTGCTTGTCTAATGTGAAACAACTCACCACGGGCATGATCATGTATGCTCAAGACCACGACGACCGGTTGCCGCTTACAGATCGTTGGATGGATGTGGCAACATCTGCACTCATGGACAATCAGGAGCGCGATTTCTACTGTCCTTTCTTGAAGAACCGAAAACCCGACGAGTATGGCTATTCCATGTACTTCAAGATGGCTGGCCGCGAAGTTGGATCTATCACTAATCCGGCTGATATTGTCCTGGTTTTCGATTCTGTGGTCCTCGACAAGAACGCCGCAACAGGCCTCGTCGGATTCGGAGATCGGCATGAAGCTGCACCGTTCGGATTTGCCGACGGGCACGCAAAGCACTATGGACCCAAGAATAAAACCGAAAGAGACAAGATCGTCGCCGTGAACCTCGCCTTGAAATGAAGTGAACCGAAATGCGAACGAAGCACACCAACTGTTAGAGGATAGACATGTACGACACCAAGATCAACCTGGCAACGATCTTAGGGATCATCGTGTTTCTTGCCGTCATGGCGTTTTTGTTTTATCCTGTTAGGTCGGGTCCACATCGATCTGTTGTCGGTGGTTGCGTATCGAACATAAAACAACAAGACATTTCCCAAATCATGTATGCGTCCGATTTCGACGACCGGTTTCCTAATTGCGAGGCTTGGATGGACCTGTGCAAACCTTACATCAAGAACGAGGACATCTTGCATTGCCCTGTCATCGATCGAGCGCAACCCGACCTTTACGGCTATGCCATGCACATCAAGCTCTCGAATAGGCTGGCGAGTGATTATTCTGACCTTTCTCAGCAAGTCCTCATTCTCGAATCCGCCATCATGGACCGCAACGCCAGTTCAGGTTTAGTTGGGTTCCCTAACCCATCCCGGCACAAGAGGAATACCATCGCCTTCGCCGACGGGCATGCGAAGGCGGATGAATCGTTGGCAAAGTACCGGTAGGAGTAAGTAAATGTCTGCGCAGATCCGCTTAACCACCATTCTAATCGCTTGCTGCGTAGCGTTGATACTAACCGCTATTCTGTGGCCGTTTTTGCGTCCTTCAAGATACAACCATCGGTTTCCTTGCCTAGCAAACGTTAAGCAACTTACAGTCTGCCAGCTAATATATTGCGATGACTTTGACGATCGTTTTCCGCAGGCAGAATCCTGGATGGAAGATGCGGCACCGTATTACAATGGACGCGAGTTCTTCTGCCCGACGTTGCCTGATAGAAAGTCGACCCAATTTGGATACGCGATGTATTTTAAGGTAGCAAGCCGAAAAGTTGACTCCTTCGCTGAGCCAGATAAAACCATCTCGCTGTTCGAATCTGTTGTCCTCGATATGAATGCTACAACCAGCCTAGTGGGCTTCGGAGATCGCCATCAATCAGTCCCGGTTAGCTTCGTCGATGGACATGTCAAGGTATATGGGCCATACAATAGCTCTGAATTGCAAAAGTCCCTTCGTTACAATCGGTCGCTCAAATGATCTATTCATCGGAAACCGAAGTGTGGCCGGACACTGGCCGGTAAAGCTGAACGGATCGCTTTTAGTCGTGTCATCCCGAGCACAGCGAGGGATCTGACTGCACTCTCCACTTGATGGAAATAGCAAGAGACGAGGTCGGTCAGATTCCTCACTACGTTCGGAATGACTGGTACTCCAGTGAAGGAAGCACCTGCTCCGCACTCAAACAACTAGCGCAGACAACCCAATCCTACCCTTACGTCTAACGTCCTACGTCTTGCGCCATATGCTCACGACATCGACAGATACTCCTTCACCTGCTCCGCCAGCCGTCTCGTCATCGTCGGAACAGACGAAAGCTCTTCAACCGAAGCCCTCCGGATACCTTCGGTGCTGCCAAAGGTTCGCAAAAGCAGCCGCTTCCTCCGCGGGCCGATGCCGGGGATCTCCTCAAGCGTCGAGCCGACCATGCGCTTGTCGCGCAACTTCCGGTGGAAGGTGATGGCAAAACGGTGGGCTTCATCGCGAAGCCGACGAAGCAGGACCAAGCCAGGGGAGTTCAGCGGAAGCTCGATAGGACGGAAGAAATAGGTTGGCCCCTTCGCAGCACCTCTGATGGAGGGAGAGGAGGTGTTTGCTTTGTCAGGAACGTCCGACGCGTCAGACATGTCGGTCCGATCAGAAACCTCATCTGGCTCGATTTCCTCGACCCAGCCATCGTCAGCCTCGTATCCGTTCGGCTCAGTCTCGCGAAGCTCCGGCACATAGATGATCTCGGCTTTCTTCGCCAAGCCTACCATCGGAATCGACAGACCCATCGCATCGCGGGCCGCCAATGCCGCTCCAAGCTGACCTTTTCCGCCGTCGATCATAATCAAGTCGGGAGCCTTGTTGAACTTCTCGTCGTCCTCAACCAGCGCTTTCAGCCGCCGAGTCAGCACCTCGTTCATCATCGCGAAGTCGTCCGGACTTTCCGGGTGGTAGCGAATCTTGAATCGGCGATACTCGCTCTTCGCAGCTTCGGAGTTCTCGACCACGACCATCGAACCGACCGGCGCGGTGCCTTGGATGTTCGAAATATCGTAGCCTTCGATGCGATAAGGCATATTCACCAAGTCGAGCGCTTCCTGAAGCTCGGTCATCGCAAGCGAAGCGAACTCCTCCTTGCGCTCAATCTCCAAGGCAAAGGTGGCCAGGGCCTGCTCCGCATTGGCGGCCGCCAAGTCGACCAGACGCATCTTCTCGCCAGCTTGCGGCACACCGACCGTCACCGATGATCCCTTCTTCTGTCTTAGCCACTGCTGGACGATCTTGCGCTCCTCAATCTCCACCGGCAGGAGAATCTCACGCGGAACCTCAGGCGAATCGGCATAGTACTGCTTCACGAACTCCTGGATCGCCTCAGATGGCGCTGAATCCGATGCGCCGTCCAGCAAGAACTGCCGCTGGCCAATTAACTTGCCGTTTCGAACGTACAGCATTTGAATCGCCGCCCCGCGATCATCCTTCACCACGGCGATGATGTCCTGATCTTCTCCATCCGCCGAAAGCACCTTCTGCTTATCCTGGGTGTCAACCAAGGCATTGATCTGATCGCGTAACGCCGCAGCCCGCTCGAAGTCCAACTCCTCGGCAGCTCGCGACATCTCCTCGCGCATGGCATTGACAAGGTCCTCAGGTTTTCCAGACAGGAACTTCTCCACACGGCTGACGATCATCGCGTATTCGGTCTGATCGGCAAGACCGGCGCAAGGGGCCAAGCACTGTTTCAAGTGGTAGTAAAGGCAGGGCCGCTGCATGCGATTGCCGGTCCAAGACTTGCCGCAAGGGATTAGCGGAAAAGCATGGTGCAGCGTTTGGATCGTCTCGCGGACAGACATGGCGTTGGTATACGGTCCGTAGTAGTGCCCGCCGTCCTTGCGCAGCTTACGTGTGAACAGCACACGCGGAAACTTCTCGTTCGTGACGACGATGAACGGATAGCTCTTGTCATCGCGCATCCGGACGTTGTAGGGCGGCCGGTGCGTTTTGATGAGGTTGCATTCCAGCACCAATGCCTCAAGTTCGCTATCGACCACCATCCACTCGATGTCGCGGATCTTGTTGACCATGCGCGCAATGCGCAGGCTGTGCTTGGTTGAAGCCTGGAAATAACTTCGAACGCGGTTCTTCAGAGACTTGGCCTTGCCCACATAAAGCACGTCGCCGTTCTCGTCGTGATAGATATAGCAGCCGGGCTTGCCGGGCAACTTTGTCAACTTCTCCGCAACGATTTCTTCAATGCGACGCTTCTTCATTGGCACTTTGGAACTAAAGGTATGATGTTTGCATTCCCATCATATAGTGACGATTATGAATAAAGTTCGCACGCTCATGGTTTCTTCGGTGTGCCTATTGCTAACTGCATTCGGTTGCTCTCAAAGCTGGAAAGCAGGCGAGGCAGCTCCCGACTTCTCGGCAAAAGGCTCAGACGGAAAGACCTATACACTCGCCAGCGTCAAGAAGAAAAGCGCTTTCGTGCTCTACTTCATCAAGATCGGCTGTCCGACCAACGACCAAGCGGTTAAGTTTTACGAGCAGATAGCCAAAGCCTACAAAGGCAAGAAGGTTCAATTCTTCGGCGTTATTAACGGCGATAAGACCGCCTATGACGAGTGGAACAAGCAGTATAAAACGACCTTTGTAACGCTGATCGATCCCGAGTTAAAGGTCAAGTCGGCCTTTCGCGTCGACCGATCCCCTTGGGCATTCTTCGTAGGCACTGACGGCAAAGTCGGCAAGGAGTGGATCGGCTATTCGACCAAAGACCTTGGCGAAATGAACAAGATGATGGCTCAAGCCGCCAAAGCCAAGGAAGCCAAAATCAACCTGGCCGGGTGTCCTTCGAACACCCGCTATGGCTGAGGCTACTAAGGTTTAGCCTTCAGTTTGAAGGCTGTTTACTTTACTCATTCTAGATGCCTCATTCCGACTTCGGGATGAGGCATTGTGTCTGATCGAAAACCCATTCTCGCAGGGAACCTTGTCCGAGTGCCTTCTCAATAATACTCCCAGGTTCTATTTTAGTCCTGGGGATTTGCCAGCAAGCTGCTGGCGATACTTGGGCCAGCCTCCCGCTATCACAATGCAACAACCTCGTTTTCGGGTTGAGGCATTTTCGTTTATTGGGGAAAGATGAACCTAGTTGTCGCCGGAAGGCATGGCAATTAGGATAGCTGGGAGCGTCGGCTCCCTTGTCGGCAGGTATCGGAGTAGGCTTACGAATCGGACCTAAACAGCCTAGCTCTGATTTACGAGAATGTCTGTCACTCGCCCATACGTATCGCGCGGAACGGCTCGCCCATCTCCATCCCGAACTTCTCGCCGGTCTGGTACGCCCTCTCCATTGCAGAACCTTTCACCAGCGGCATCTTGGCAGGCGGATACTGGCTCTTGTAACAATCGATGACCGCTTCCTTGTCGTCCCACTCCTTCGAGATATCGCATGCGCAGTTTGGAGCCATCGTCTGAAATCCGAGGAACCAGCCGTCGAACCCAAGCTCCTTCGCTGCGGCAAAGGCTGCCCGGCCTGCATTTCGATGGTCCCGATGGCTCATTCGAATGGGATACTCAGGATCAAAGCTGATGACGGCTGTCGGATCGAAGTCATCTATCTTCTCTTTCACCAGACGAACCAGTTCATCGTTCATCTTGGTTCGGCCATCATACAGGTTTAAGAAGATAGGGTCTTGAGCTCCGTAAAGATGCGAAGCAGCCTGCTGCTCTTTCTGCCGCACACGAGACATCGAACGCCAATCAACGAATACATAGTAACGCTTATCGCCGTTTGTGGTCACCAGGTTCTGGATCGTTGCGCCCGACCTCTTGATCTTCATCAGCGTGCCCGCGATCATGTAGGCATCGTCATCGGGATGCGCCGTAACAACCAAGACACGAGCATCTTTGCCGAATAGGCCGTCTGTCGGGAAGACGATCGGTTTCTGAACCGGCGGATGCCGAGGAATGAAGTCGATGGTGAACGGCTGCCACAGATAGACCAACCACAGAATCGCCAAGGTCAGGCCGAGAGTCCGAGCGATCCGCACGGCCCAGTGAACTTTCTTGCGGCCCTTCAGTAGATGGCTGAGTCTCATCCGTTCACAAGCATCGTGCCAATGCCTGCGTCGGTAAACACTTCGACGAGGACGGCATTCAAAGTCGAGGCATTCAGCAAATGGACTTCGTCAACGCCGTTACTCAGGGCAGATATGCAGGCGTCAAGCTTGGGAATCATGCCTCGATCCGCTTGGCCGGAAACAACCATTTCGCGCGCTTTTTTGGTTGTCAACTGGCTAATCAGTGTGCTCGAATCGTTCTTGTCCTCAAGCACGCCGTCGGTATCGGTCAGCAAAATCAACTTTGAAGCCTTAACCGCCGAAGCAATGGCGGCGGCAGCGCTGTCGGCGTTCACATTGAGCGCGTTGCCGTTGCTATCCGCAGCAACCGAACAAACCACAGGGATGAAACCCGCATCGATGGCCATGTTCAGAACCGCAGGATTCACCTGCACTACCTTGCCAACCCGGCCAAGCTCCTCAGAAATCGTTTCTCCCAGCAACAGCCCGCCGTCTCGCCCCGAAAGACCGAGAGCCATGCCGCCGCATTGCTGAACTTCGGAGACCAAAAGCTTATTCGCACGGCCAGCCAATGCCATTTCGACAACATCCATCGTCTCTTCATCGGTCACCCGAAGCCCGCCGACAGTCTTCTTCTCGATTCCGAGCCTTGCAAGCCAGCGGTCAATCTCCGGTCCTCCGCCGTGCACGAGGATCGTTGAAATCCCAACGAGGCTCATCAGAACGACATTGCGGATCACGCCGGTCACCAGCGCAGGATCGACCATCGCGCTGCCCCCATACTTTACGACAAAGGTCTGGCCCTGAAACTTCTGAATATACGGAAGCGCTTGGTTAAGGACTTCGGCAACGCGTTGCGAATCACTCATACCGCTCTTTTACCCCGTTCGGGCCACGAAACGCCTAAAGGTACACTGAAGGGAATGTATAAGGTGCTTTTCAACATAGGAGGATTCCCTGTTTACTCCTATGGGCTGATGCTCATCATCGCCTTTTTTGTCGGGGTGGCCATCGCCAGAATGCGCGCCTCGCTATACGGTTTGAAGCCCGATCAGATCTGGGATGTCTCCTTTTGGGTCCTTATCTCAGGCGTCCTCGGGGCACGCATCGTCTTCATCCTTCAAGAGCTTCCTTACTACCTAAAGCACACTGATAAGTTGTTCGCGCTGAGGTTCGACGGACTGACCAGCTACGGTGGGTTGCTGGGCGGCCTCATCGCCTTCATTGTCTGGAGCTTGGTCACGAAGGTTCCCTTGTTGCGCGTATTAGATTGTGTTGCGCCGTCGGTGTTCATCGGCCACGCCATCGGACGCATCGGCTGTTTGCTAAACGGTTGCTGTTACGGCGGCCATTGCGACTTGCCATGGGGCATCCACGTTCACGATGATTCGGGATTGCTTCTGCCGGGTCTCTATCATCCGGCGCAGATCTATGATTCAATTTTCAACGTCGTCGGTTTCGTACTTGCTTTACTCATAGCTCGGCGAGGTCTGAAGTCTGGACAGATGATGTCGCTGTTTCTGATCTTCCACGGGCTATCTCGCGTTATATACGAGTTCTGGAGAATGGACACAACGTCGGCGACGATCGGCGCATTGCCAATCACAGAAGCGCAAGTAGCCTCAGCTCTCATTGCTCTCGTCGGCGTCGTCCTTTTCATCGTTTTCGCTAAGAAAGGCTCAAAAACATGACTTACGCCGACCTCCTAGACCGGTTTCGTAACCTTTCGGCTCTGGTCGTCGGCGACCTGATGCTGGATGAGTACATCTACGGCAAAGCGACGCGAATAAGCCCGGAAGCGCCGGTCATGGTGGTGCGGCACGATCGGACAAAGCGAGTTCCAGGCGGCGCGGCCAATGTCGCCAAGAACCTGCTGGCGCTTGGCGCTCGAACTTCGGTGATCGGCGTCGTCGGCGGAGACGATGCGGGCCGCTTGCTTGGCGAATCGCTGGAGCCGCTCGGGTTTGCCGAAGTCAAGCTCGTCGAAGAATCAGACCGCCAAACAACGCGAAAAACGAGGATTCTGGCGGACAGCGCACACCAAGTGCTTCGAATCGACAGCGAAGACGAAAAGCCCGCGAACGAAGAGGCGTGCGAACAGCTTCATGAAGAAGCGAAAAAGATGCTCCGGCAAGCCGATGTGCTCGTGCTCAGCGATTACTTAAAAGGAACCCTGTCGAAGAGCCTTGTGACGACCCTAATCTCAGAAGCGACATCGCTTGGCAAGACAGTTGTAGCCAATCCAAAGCCGCGCAGCGCGCAATGGTATGCAGGCGCAAACCTGATCAGCATGAACAGGAAGGAAGCTTCAGAAATGCTTGGCCTCTATCCTTCCTTGATCGATGCTCAAGCTGACACCGCCGCCGGCAACCTCCGAGACCTCTTGCACTCGGCCGTTTTGATCACTCTTGGCGATTCGGGGATGGTGGCGGCGTCGCCTAGCCGGATTTGCCGCATCAACGCTCCGCGGGTCGAAGTTTATGATACTGCAGGCGCAGGCGACACGGTCATCGCCACTTCGGCGCTCGGAATCGCGGCAGTCGGCTTCGACAAGGTGGTTTTCGACCTCGCAGCGCTGGCGGCGGCGAGCGTTGTTCGCAAGATTGGCGTGGCAGTTCCCAGCGCAGACGACCTCACAGCGATACGCTCGCTAGGGTATAGTGTGTAGAACTGTCTCTTACGACTTATTGGACTAGGAATTCAGATGCGCATCAAGAACAAAGAGATTCAAAAACGACGACACCGCAAAGAGCAGACGATCAAGGCTGCCAATCGCGAACTGAAGAAGCTTTACGGCGACAAGCCGAAACCTGCCGCCGCTCCTGCGCCCGACAAGGCAAAGGCCAAGAAGCCCGCCGCCGAGAAGACGGCTGAACCGAAGAAGGCCCCCGTTAAAAAGGCCGCTCCGAAAGCTGAAGGCGTAGAAGAGGCTCCGAAGCCGAAGGCTAAGCGCGCTCCGAAGAAAACTGAAGACGCTCCTGCTGAATAGCTTTCGTTTCTCGTTTTACACTTTATAAGAACTCCCGATAACTCGGGGGTTCTTGTTTGCGTATGTCAGCCTCTGGAGGGAGAGCGTGCCTGCGAGTTTAAATACTTCAAATACCTCGCACACGTATTTCAGGATCTACTTCGCCTTCCCTCCGGCCAACTGATAGATCGAATAGGCGACTCCCTGTATCCACTCGCGGAATCCCGGACTGAGCCCGAACGCAGCGAGCAGACCCATAAACCCAAAGACGATCAGGCAAATTAGCAGATAGGCTCGAAAGTAGTTGCGAAACGTCGCATTGTTCCCCGACACAGCCCAATAGCAGGCCATCAGAAATCCGACTCCTGGCACGCACATCACCAAGTGCACCAAAAGCCAAACCCAGATCGACGTTTCGTTCTTGCGATTCCCTGCCACGATAGTGTAGCCTCCCTACAGCATCATTATGAACGCTAGGTTTTGGGGTGAGTCGTGGCGAATGACAAAAGCTTGAAGATTGCCGTAGTTGGGCTGGGTTTCGGATCCGAGTTTGTGCCGATCTATCTCGACCATCCATCCGTGGGCGAAGTCGTCGCCTGCGACACGAATCTCGACCGGCTGGCTTTCGTCTGCGGACGCTTTCCTCGCGTTGAGGCAGCATCCTCGTTCGATGCCCTCCTAGACGATCCAAGCATCGACGCCATCCACATCCTCTCCGGTATCCCCGACCACGCGTCGCAGTCCGTTCGCGCCCTCAAGGCAGGCAAGCACTGCGCCAGTACGGTTCCCGCCGCCACAACCATCGACGACCTGAGAGCCATTGTTAAGGCCGAAAAGGAATCGGGCAAGCGCTACATGATGATGGAGACGGCGGTCTATACGCGCCAGTTTCTGTATGCCGAAGAGATGCGGCAAAAGGGCAAGTTCGGCAAGATCCAGTTCGTGCGAGGCGCGCACTACCAGGACATGCGCGGATGGCCGCCGTATTGGGACGGACTTCCTCCGATGCATTATGCGACCCACGCCGTGTCTCCTTTGCTGTCTCTGCTGAATGCAAGGGTTGCAACGGTGCGCTGTCTAGGTTCCGGCACGATGTCCGACGAACTCGTAGCAAAATACGGCAATCCCTATCCAGTCGAGACGGCGATCTTCGAGCTTGGCGACCTCGGCATCTCGGCTGAAGTCACCCGGACTCTCTTTGAATGCGCGCGTCCCTATATGGAGAGCTTCACCGTCTACGGCACGAAGTCGTGCTACGAGTGGCAACTGGAAGAAGAGCCTCCAATGCTGTTCGACGCTATCATTTACGAGGACCGTCCGATGGGATTCTCGACGACCAAACCTGAAACGCCAGACCGAACCGACCTCTTGCCCGAACCGGTACGCAAATACACTCGCCGGTTCGTTTATGGCGAAGACTCCCAGCATCTGTCGTTTGCCCAGGGCGGCGGACACCACGGCTCGCATCCCTACCTGATCCACGAGTTCTTATCGTCCATCGTCGAGGACCGTCCCGCACGCATCAACGCCAAAGTCGCTGCCGACTGGTGCGCTGCCGGCATCATGGCCCACGAATCGGCGATGCAAGGCGGAACTGTTCTCGAAGTGCCGTCTTTCTGAGGTCGGAACCTATCGATCCGCGGTTGAAAATGAGTTGATCCTCTGCTTAACAGATGACGAGTTGCGAGAAGCTCAAATACAATGTCGGGCAGCTTTCACTTTCCACCCTACAATTGTTCTCAAGTGTCCCACGAAATACACGCGCCATACCTATACGATAGGCACAACTGGTAAGCAGATTATCACAGCGCAAAGCTCCAGACTATAGAAGAGCAATAAGCTGACTAGCGATATACCTCTAATTCGAACAGGGAGAACTGGCCTTCGCGGCCGCCACGTTTCGACATGTCAATACGTACATAACGCGCTTCGGTTTTGACGAAGCGGACGGTCTCTACGCCGCCATCGCCGTCGGTCTTAGCCTGCACCTGAACCCAGTTCGTGCCGTCAATGGACGTCGACACGCAATATTCGCTGGCAAAGGCCTCAAACGCCCAACGAAGCAACACGCGCGATATTGGCTGAACCGATCCCAAGTCCACACTGACCCATTGCGGCTTGTTGGCATCAGCGAACCAACGCGAAGGAGGACGGCCGTCGAACAGCTTGTTTACACCAAACTCGCCGTTCTGGCGATCCGATGCCGAGCCTGACTTTCCGAACGCCAGGTTGCCTTTGCGATGAAAGACCGGCGGTTTGCCGATATGCACGCCCGGTCCGTCGCCTAGCACCTTGAAGTCGGAAGCGAAAGTCTTGTAGTCGCGGTCAACCGGTTGGCCGCTCCATAGCTTTTCAGCTAGAGTCGGCATGGCAGGCTGAACCAGTTCATGAACATCCTCGAACACAAATGGATAGCAGGCCCTGTCATTCCACACGCAAAACATGCCGCCGAGCACATTGGGATCATCATCATTGAACCGCTTGTCATCGGAGAAGACTGTCGGCTTCCAATTTCCGTATAGGTATTCGGTGTTCAGCCAGTGGTAGTAGTAACCCGCGAACGGCACAATGTAGAGGTAGCCGTCGTGCGTGTTGATGATCTTGTAACCCTCATTCACGGCATCGATCGGATCGTGGTAGCCTGGATACCACAGGTTCACCACGATGTCACGGTCGACCCCTTCCGGTCCGCCGCCCGTTCTCAGGCCGCCCCACATCCGCACGGTCTTGCCTCTCGACTTGATGAACGCGCAGACCTCGTTGATGTATTGCTTGTAGTACTTGTGAGAGTCTTTGTCCGAGGCGTATTCGTCGGCGCCGATGTGAACATGCGGCGAAGTAAACCAGGGAATGAACTCGTCCCAAATCTGTTTGACGAACTCGATGCTCTGCGGATTGGTTAGGTCGAGGTGGTCTTTGGGCAGCTTCTCGCTCGTCAGTTCGGGTCGAAATTGGGTTAGAGCCAGAGCGTGCGCCGGTGCATCTAGTTCGGGGGTTATGTTGACGCCGTGCTTGGCCGCCAGTTTCTGCAACCACTGGATCTGGCTTCTACTATAAGAGCCGTCCTTCGAAGTCAGTCCAGGGAACTTCTTGCTCTGAAGCCGGAAGCCCGAATAGCTGGTCTTCCAGTCCCGGCCAATCCCCGGATTGTCGTTTAAATGTAGCTGAAAGTCGTTCATTTTGTACCAGCCCATGAACTTCACATACTGGTTCAGGTATTTGGCGGGAAAGAACTTGCGTCCGACGTCCAGCATAAAGCCGCGGACGGGGTAGTTCGGCCAATCAACGATTTCGCCTTTGGCGATAATTCTCCGGCGCGGATCCAAGACGAGCATTTGGAGCAGCGTTCTTGTGCCGTAGAAGGTGCCGGTTGCGGTTCTCGCTAGGATGGTGGCGTGTTCATCGACGTTCAAACGGTAGCCTTCCGAACCGATTCTGTCGAGAGAGTCGTCGATTTTAAGGCAGATGTCGCCAGCTTTAGGCTCGTCCACGACGATCGGCGCTTCGAATCCGGCGATCTCCTTGAGGTCTTCGACTATAACCTCTGCAACCGGCTTTAGCGTCCTGGCGGAAGGTTTTTCAAGGCAAACTCGTGCGCCCAGTTGAATGGTCAGATATCCAGAGCCGCCATGCCATTCGCGAATAGTTGGAATGACGCGTGGCTTCTTGTTGATGAGAGCTTGATTTGGAGTTGCCATGGTAATCGATGTCGCCAGGAGCAGTGGGAAAGCTATCATTTGCAGCCAATTTACCTTACAGACTCAGACTCGCCTGTATGTTTTTCTGAAGTATCACCCTAGCGTTGTTTTCGCAGCAATGCAGGTGTGTCTTCTAACTGTGCTCTTCTTGCGAGTTTCCTCGAGTCAGGTTTTGACGCAAATCTCATTAGTAATCGTGAAATCAGTTTCTGAAGCTCATTCCAGGTTGGCGTAAAATGCCGATATGTGGCAACGGTTTACTGAGCATGCGAGAAAAGTAGTGTTCTATGCGCAGGAAGCAGCTCAACACCATGGTGAGGGCTATGTTTCGACGGAGCATATGCTAATTGGGTTGCTGAGAGAAGAAAACTGTGCAATGAAGATTCTGGAGCGATTGGGGATTGATCCGCAAAAGGTCGTCAAAGCTGTAGAGCAAGAGTTGCCCAAGAGCGAAGCAAGGCCCAATACGGATATGTCACTCACTCCGAGGGCAAAGCGCGCAATCGACCTTGCTTACAGTGAGGCCCAAACGTTCGGCCACAACTACATCGGCACAGAACACCTGCTATTGGGAATCATTCGAGAAGAAGGCGGGGTAGCGAGCAAAATCCTAGTAAAGCTAGGCGTCTCGATCAAAGCCGCACGCAATGCGACCATCGCTTTAGTCGAAGAACATGGGGGCGCTACCAAGGCGCAGCCCAAGTACGAGACTGAAGCGCAACAGTCTGCTAAGCCACCGTTAAGGCTTGCCTATCGCGCTCCTGCTCTTGCCCGTGAAGCCAGCTTCGCGAACCTTCTACTCGGAATTGGTCCGCTCAGATTTACTGAGGAGTTGTTGCTCGCCCTATGCTTGAGCGATGAGGAAGTCCGCTATGCTCTGATGAAGCAGAACATCAACGCAGACAACGTTCGGGCTGTTATGCAGGCTGTATTGGCCGACCCCGACCATAGCCGTATCCAAGACCCGTGGTCGTTATCATTCATCCTCGATCTAGCAGACAAGGAACGCTCAAATCTAGGCGATGAGGAACTCGGCGCGATTCACATCATAATCGCGATCGCGACTCTCGATTCGTCGCTGGCAGCGTTGGCTTTGAGCGAAGCTGGTGTGAGTCTAGAAGCTCTTAGGGATAGAAAGCAATAGGATTCCTGATCAACTCATGAAACAGAAACAGGAACGACCTTAACTAGTCTCCGCCTAGAGGTTCTTTTTCAAAAAAGCGATTCCAGCCGGTATACCTTCGTATATCATCGAGTCATAGTGGCCGCCGGATTCCACTTCAATAAACATTGAGCGAGGGTTCTGGGATTTCAACGTTTGGGCAAACGAGGCAATCGGCCCCTCCTTAATGGTGGAGTCGTCCTTGGCGTGGAACAGCATTGTGGGGCACGTCAGCCGTTCGATGCCAGTTAGGGGCGAGTACTTCTGAAGGCAGTCTGTGATTCCCGGCACGGACGATTCGACCTTGCTCAGCATGTTCCCATCGCTAAGGTAGCCGATGACGTCGACGGCCGGAGCATAGGCAGCGCACGCCTTGATCCGCGAGTCGTTTTCGGCAAGAGCCAGAGCGAGAGTCGCCGCTGAACTATGGCCGACTGCCGCAATTCGGTTGGGATCGACTTCGGGGATGTTCTTTACGGCATAGTCGATGGCTCGTTTGCCGTCATTAACACCAGCATTGGCTGCCATGAAGTCTTGGACATAGACCTTTTTAAGAGAACGGTCGCCGTCGGCTGATGCTCCGCTGACGTCATAGGCAACGACGACAAATCCCTGTTCGACGTAGGGGATGTGTTCTGGCTGGTCGCCTTCGGAAAGGAGCATGCCGTCGAAGAGATGCGATCCAGCGCCGGCAATCACGATGCAGGGGTTCTTGCCCTTAGCCATCCCTTTGCTTGTGTAAACCCACAGGCGATGAGTGCTGTCGAAGACGACTTCACGCATTTGGACCTGTGCGGAGATCTGTCGCAACGGACCGGCAACTCCTTTCTCCGGCACCTTGGCGGGGCGATTACCCGAACAGCCGACGAGTAAAATCGCAAGACAAAGAATGGCTAATCGCATTTAGCGATCATACCGTGTTGAACTCGAATGGATGGGTGATATGCAGGCGGAAACCGCCCGTGGCTGCACTCGAAAGCACATCCATTCTAACGTCATACGGCGAAGTGGTTGCTCGCAGATGCGGATGCGCATCCGTTGTTGCCTCCGAACCCCCTTCTGCCCAAAGCTTCGCCTTGAGCTTCTGCCCCCTGCTTCGCAAGGGGCAGATTCCGGCCCATGCAACACATCGCTTTTGCTCATCGGCAGGAAATATAGAATTGCCCGCAAGTATGCTCGCGCTTCAACCCGACTCCAACCATGCATCCTAGTCATTGGTCATTCGTCATTCGTCATTGGATGTCCGCCCCTAAGCCCACCGGCAAAATTAACCGAGGTATAATAAACGTGAGTATGCAGAACGGGTTTACTCCAATCCAGAATAAGGCGACCGCACTAAATGGGCTCAACTTGCTTGGGCTTATCCTTATTGTCGTCATCCTTATCCTACCGGGCTAACCGGAGGGCTGGAGCAAACTAGACTCAAGGCCTTTCCGGGAAACCGGAGAGGCCTTTTCTGTTTTGCGTAATCATTACGCGCCGACATCGTCGTTGGCCGAACTTATTCCGATGCCGGAAAAAAGGAGCATATCAGCCAATGACACGAAACGGCTCGCAAATACTTATGGAGGCGCTTGTTAGGCAAGGCGTCGATACGATTTTCGGTTATCCCGGGGGAGTTGTCCTGCCCCTCTACGACGAGATGCTGAACTGGCCGCAGGTTCACCACGTGCTCGTTAGGCACGAACAGTGCGCTGCGCACATGGCCGAAGGCTACGCCCGCGTTACCGGCAAAGTCGGAGTTTGCCTCGCCACCAGCGGACCAGGCGCCACTAACCTCGTCACCGGAATCGCAAACGCCATGCTCGACAGCATCCCAATGGTCGCGATCACCGGACAGGTCACTTCGGCGGTCATCGGCAAAGATGCTTTCCAGGAAGTTGACATCCAAGGCATCACCATCCCCATCACGAAGCACAACTACTTGGTGACCAACGTCGACGACCTGCCTGAAGTGCTGATGGAAGCATTCCACATCGCTGGCACCGGCCGTAAGGGTCCGGTTTTGGTCGACATACCGAAAGACGTGTTCTTGGCGACGACCGAAGCCGACTTTCCTTCCCAGATCAGCCGGCGCGGCTACGTCGTGTCAAATGAGATCGTCGATTCGCAGATTCAAGAAGCCGCAACTATCATCGAGTCGGCGCAACGGGCAGTGATCATCGCTGGCGCGGGCGTTATCCACAGCGAGGCCTGGAACGAACTCCGTCTGCTGGCTGAAAAAGGCGACATTCCCGTTGCGAACTCTCTGCTCGGTCTCGGCAGCATCCCGCGCGACCATGAGCTATCGTTGGGCATGGTTGGAATGCACGGCGAGGCGGCTGCAACCTTGGCCGTTCAAGAAGCCGATGTCCTTCTGGGTATAGGAATCCGGTTCGACGACCGTCTGACCGGCAAGACCAGCGGTTTCGCTTCAAAGGCAAAGATTGTCCACTTCGACATCGATCCTGCTGAAGTTAACAAAACGATCACCACGCTCTGCTACGTCCAAGGCGAAATCAAGCGAACCTTGCAGGCTCTTATTCCGAGGATCACCGAGAAGAAGAACCCCAAGTGGCGCCAGCATATCCGCACGATGCAAGACAAGTATCCGCTCGTGATTCCAGACGACGACAGGTTCCTCGCGCGGCATGTCATCAAGGGACTGAACGACGCCACAGACGGCAACGCAATCGTCGCGACCGATGTCGGACAGCACCAGATGTGGTCGGCTCAGTTCTACAAAGCCAAGCGGCCTCGGATCTGGATGAGCAGCGGCGGCCTCGGCACCATGGGCTTTGGATTCCCAGCAGCCATCGGTGCAGCGTTTGCTCTTCCTCAAGAAGAAGTGTGGGCGATCGTCGGCGACGGCGGCTTCCAAATGACCTTGCAGGAGCTTCAAACGGCAGCCGAAAACAACGTCAATGTAAAGGTCGCTTTGATCAACAACAACTTCCTGGGCATGGTCCGCCAGTGGCAGGAGCTGTTCTACGACAACCGGCATTCGCACGTAGCCATGGGCAATCCCGACTACGGCAAGCTCGCTGAAGCCTATGGCGTGCGCTACTTCAAGTGCTCGCGCAAGGAAGACCTTGAAGAGACGCTGGCATCGGCGCGCGAATACCAAGGTCCGGTGCTTTGCGAGTTCGTCGTAACCACCGAGGAGAACGTGTTCCCGATGGTCGGTCCAGGCGCATCGAACGATTCGGTCATCATGGACCCGGCTCTCGACGAACTGGGGCACGAGGCGGAGCGCCAAGACGAGAACAGCACAAGGGTGAGGAACTGATATGCCGGAAGTAAAAGACCATGTGATCGCCGCTTTGGTTCAAAATGAAGCCGGAACGCTTAACCGGCTGGTCAGTTTGTTCCGAAGGCGCGGCTTTTCTCTTGGCAGCTTGAATGCGGGAGACTGCGAGCAAAAGGGCTACTCGCGCTGCACGATGATTCTGAAGGCAGACACCAACGAGCTGAACCAATGCTTGAGGCAACTGGAGAAGCTAGTTGACGTGATCGAAGTGGAAGACCTGGCTCAGGAAGAATCGGTTAGGCGCGAACTGGCGCTTATTCGCGTGGACGCCGCCAGCGGGCACCGTAGCGAAGTCGTCGAGATCGTCAACGTTCTCGGCGGCAAGATCGTCCACTTGACGCAAGGCTCGGTCACTGTCGAGTTCACCGACGAACCGGCGAAGATCGAACAGCTCATCCACATGCTGGAGCCGTACGGCATCGGCGAAATTGTTCGAACGGGTATGGTGGCGATGCAAACGCCGCGCATTGGTTAATTGGGAGCATTACAAGAATGGCAACGCTATATTACGAAAAAGACATCGATCCTCAGATTATCAAGAGCCTCAAAGTGGCGATTCTCGGCTACGGCAGCCAGGGCCATGCCCATGCGCTGAACCTTCACGACAACGGCGCTGACGTTCGAGTCGGACTGCACGAGGGTAGCAAAAGCAAGGCGAAGGCCGAAGCCGACGGACTGACCGTTCTTTCCGTCGCCGACGCCGCCAGGTGGGCAGACGTCATCATGTTCTGCGTACCTGACGTGCCCATGCGCAAGATCTATGACGAGAGCGTTGCGCCGAACCTTCGCGCAGGCCAGATGCTGATGTTCGCCCACGGCTTGAACATTCATTTCGGCCTAATTAAGCCGCCCGCAGATGTCGACGTAACGATGATTGCTCCGAAGGGGCCCGGCCATCGCCTTCGCTTCGAGTTCACACAAGGCGCAGGTCTGCCTTCTCTCGTCGCCGTCCAGCAGGACGCCACCGGCCAAGCTAAAGCCCGCGCGCTGAGCTATGCCTGGGGAATCGGTTCAGCCCGAGCCGGAATTCTTGAGACGACTTTCAAGGAAGAGGCCGAGACCGACCTATTCGGCGAGCAGGCCGTTCTTTGCGGCGGCCTTTCTGCGCTAATCAAAGCCGGTTTTGAGACGTTGGTAGAAGCTGGCTATCAGCCCGAAGCGGCCTACTTCGAGTGCCTGCATGAGATGAAGCTGATCGTCGACTTGATCTATGAAGGCGGCCTTTCCTACATGCGCTATTCCATCAGCGACACCGCCGAGTGGGGCGACTACACCGCTGGCGAGCAGATCATCGGCGCCGAATCGAAGAAAGCGATGAAGCAGCTCCTGGCCAACATCCAAGACGGCACATTCGTCAAGGATTGGGTCAAGGAGAACGAAGACGGCTTGCCGCGCATGACGAAGTACCGGCAAGAAAATGCGGAGCATCCGGTCGAAAAAGTCGGCAAGGAACTTCGTGGCATGATGGCATTCATCAAGCGCAAAGACTAGCAGCGGCCGGAGGTAGGACGTAAGGGGTAAGGGGGTTCCTTTGCCCCAACTAAATACTTCAATTGAGACAGACCGGTTCTAATGTGAGAATAAGTGAAAGGGGGCTGCCGTTAAAGGCAGCCCTTTGTGTTGTTCTAGCTCCCTCTACCGGTTGTTGGTCGGCCCGCTAGGTTGGCCGGTGTTGCCTCCGGTCTTTGGGCCGGAAGACATCGGACCTCCGCCTCCCATGTTTCCGCGCAGCTTCTGCACTTGCTCGGGAGTCAGCGGCTTGCCCTTAAAGGATTCCACTTCAGCCTGAGTGGCTTTTTGTTCGCTGGGCGATCCACATCCAGCAAGGATGATTGCGCCAGCAAACATGAATGCGAGTATTCCTCTTGTTTTCATTTGTGTTCCGCTTCAAGCCGCGCGCAAGACCATCAAATCCTGCGCGCGACATTACTGAGTCGACTACCGAAGCGCATCCCACAGGTTGTCTTGCTTCCTATACGTCTCGTCCGGATTGGTGGAAGATGGTTTCATGCTCTTCGCGTGGCCATCTGTCCAAGCAAAGTTGCCCTTGCCTCCCGGTCCGGGAGTAACGCCTCCGTCCTTACCGTCAAGCAGCGCGGCAGCGTTTGGCGCGCCACAGTTAACGCATGTGCCAGCCTGGGGAACTGAGCCCATCAAGACTGTATCTTGGTTGGTCCAAGCGAACGTGTTGCCGATCGCAAAGCCCGAAGCAACTCCTGGGTATGCACCGTTTCCAGAATCATCTGGCGTGAATGTCTGGAGCCACGCTGTCTGGCGAGAGGCCAACATGATTGTCGAGGCTGGATTGGTTATTTGGGTTGCATTCAAGCAAAGGTTGCTGCCCGCTTCTCCCCAGTTGTTGAACATGTTTCCAAACGGTCCGCGCAGAAGCGCCGGATCGCCCCAGCCGTGGACGTTATAGCCGTTGGCGGCATACGAGATGGCAACTCCGGCAGCTCCGCCTTCCGCTGTGTCTCCTGTTGAGCCGCCCCACCAAGAATCGAGTGTGGGATTGTCGTGAAGTTTGCCGTTGTCAAATGGGCTCTTCATCAAGTGAATGCTCTTGACGTAGGGGTACACCTTGATCGGCCAAGCAACCCAGCCGCCGTCGGCGCCTTGCGGATACATATCGTCGTAGTCGCCTTGGTAAATGATAACTCCCATGGCAAGTTGCTTTATATTCGAGAGGTCGCCTGCGTTCTTGGCAGATGCTTTTGCTTGCGCAAAGACCGGGAACAAGATCGCAGCTAGTATGGCGATTATCGCGATTACCACAAGTAACTCGATAAGCGTAAAGGCATTAGTTTTTCGAGACATGATTTCCTCCATTGGGACAATTGCTTCGTTGAAAGGCTAAGTTGTGTCTCCGTGCCGCAAACTGACGGGCACGGTCTGTACGAATGGGACCGATTTGTTGTTGATGAGCCTGATAAGGGACTCGACGGCAAGTTTTCCGACCTCGCTCCACGGAGCTCGGATAGTAGTGAGCCAATACTTCGGAATAATGAACTGCTCGAAACAGTCGAATCCGACAACTGCAACATCCTCAGGAATCCTCAATCCGTTCTGACTTAGGACATGGCAAACCCTGATAGCTGTGATGTCGTTCCAGCCGACAACGGCAGTGACGCGGTCTTCGCCTTTAGTGATTAGGTGCAAGTCAATATCGTCGAGACCGATCGGATGTGTGTCGCTTTCCACCCGCACCGTCGTCCGCATGCCGAGGTCTGACGCCTTCTCGATGAAGGACTCGATTCGCTCGACCGACGATGTCGGATAGGTGCTGCTCTGTTTGATGAGCACATTGCGGTGTCCCCGAGCGTGAAGGTGCTTCGCTTGCAAGAATCCGCCTTCTCGATCATCGACGCGCACGCACGGAAGTCCTTCGACTTTATCCGCAACGGATATTGCTGGGACGCACATCTCATCAAGCAACGGCAAAATCGGGTCGTTCTGGGTAGCAAAGACAACCAATCCGTCGATGGAACGATCTGCAAGCAGATCGAGCAACAAGTCTTGTCGATCTCCGGACGAGTGAACGACGGTGTTCAAGCGATGGGCGTTGCAACTCTCGAACATGCCGCCTAGAATCTCCGCATAGAAGCAATTTCGAGAATCGAGTTTGCTTCTGCCCGAGTAGAAGCCGATGCGATTGGTCTTGCCAGTATTTAAGGTTCGCGCATTAGCATTCGGGCGATAGCCAAGGTCCATAGCAGTCGTTATCACTAAGGCGCGCGTGTCTGCAGAAACCCGGGTGCCCGACTTCGAACCGTTTAGGACGAACGAGGCTAACGATTCGCTAACGCCGGCCGAGCGCGCTACATCCTTTAGCGTGACTTTCGGCTTTTCCCGCCAAACATGGTGACCTTGTTCCATCGGAGACCATTGTACAAATGAATAAGCGATTATTCAAAGTGAATAATCGCTTATTCATGTATTTTTTTAATTTTAAGGCTTCTTTGAACTAGCGCTTATTCCATCGAATTATTCAAGGGAATAAGTATTCTGGACCTTGCCGCCCGAAACAACTCGCCTACCACAGAGATTTAGGATCGTCGGCGGAACCGTCCGATGGCCACACAGATTGCACCGGCGAATCCTGCAAAAGCACCCACCGTGTAGGACGTGTTGTGAATCGCCCAATCAACCATAAACCGGTGCCGGTTGTCATCGGGCGTACTGGCAATATCAATTCCTTCAACAAAGGATGGCGCAACCATGTCTGAGTGCCAAACGACCAAACCGACCGCAGCGGCGCAGAACCCAGTGGCAGCCAACATCCAGATATAGGTTCGAACAATCTGTTGCTTCGATGCATAGGGCGGTTTGCCCGTTGCCGCGCCTAATCCGACGATCAGCCCAAGGAACGCTCCCATCCACCACGTTGCCGCAATACCCCACGCAAGTGCGACTACTGTTAGGTTATCGGATCTGACGATAGTCGGGTGCCAAACCAGAAAGTAGTCCGGACAGATCCGAATCGTGATTTGGTCATGAATAATCCCATAAAGGCACGAAGCAAACGTTCCGGACCAAACAGAAAACCAGACAAGTCTTCCCTTCATTGCTTTGCCATAGCAAAAGCGATAACAACAGTGAGAACAGCATGTGCCAACACAGAGAAGCCGCCAACCCAGATGCCGACCGCAGCGTGCGTTTTGCCTGGCAAGTCTGGATTCAGCTTGATCGCTCGTTTGCCGCGGACACCCAAAACAATCGCCGCCACGCCTAGGAACAGACCGAAACACGGTATCAATGAGAAAACGCCGAAGTAATAGGCGAGCAAGGCGTTGGTGTTCTTAGTTGGAATCAACTTATCGAGCGGATTTGACGTGGGCGACTGTCCTGGCTGAGCATAGTAACTCGGCAGACCCGGCGCTGGCTGCTGGTGCGGAGGCGGAGTCGGTTTGGCGTCGTCTGGCATAAAACGCCTCCTAGTTTACTCATAAGGGCTATCGTTGCCGAATCGGAAATAGAACGTCGTCTTCACATTGGGTTCAGAATCTCCCCAGATTATGCCGCCATGCCGGGCAATGATTCGGTTGACCGTGGCGAGTCCGATGCCTGTGCCCGGAAAGCTCTCTTGCGAGTGAAGCCTCTGGAACGGATCAAACAGCTTATGGGCATAATTCTGGTCGAATCCGATGCCGTTGTCAGACACGAATATCGTTGGTTTGCCGTCTATGGTCATCTTGCCGATTCGTACATGAGGTTTCTCGCTCTTGCTCGAATACTTCCACGCATTGTCAAGAAGGTTCTCGAGCACTGTCTGAGCGAGTATTGGATCGGCGCATGCGAATAGTTTCGGCTCGATTTCGCAGACGACAGCCATATCGGGATAGGTGTCTTTGAGCTGGCTGACGACTTTGCCGGCGATAGACGATAGATCAATCGTCGTCGGGACGAGGTCTTTACGGGAAACCCTAGAAAGCACGAGCAGGCCGTCAATAAGTTCGCCCATTCGGTGCGAACTGCGCCGAAGGCGGCTAAGCGTATTTTTGCCTTCTTCATCAAGAAGGTCGGCATAGTCTTCCAAAATCACCTGGCTGTAGCCGTCAATGGCGCGCAACGGAGCACGAAGGTCATGGGAGACCGAATAGCTGAAGGATTCGAGCTCGCCGATCGCGCTCTGAAGCTGTTTTGTCCGTTCGCTAACCCGTTGCTCAAGGCTCTCATTGAGTTCGATGATCTTTTGTTCGGCTTGTTTTCGTTCCGTTATATCCTGGAAAATGACAGCCATGCGGCGCGGCTCCGTTTGGAACGCGATGACCTCAAAACAACCTTTAATTCCCAACTCATCGTAGTCGATCTGTTGCGTGCGCCATTCCTTGCCGTTTAGTGCAGCTTCACGGTATCTCATCGGAACTTCAGTTTGAACGAGCGCTGGAAACGCCTCTTCGATCGTCTTGCCAACGAACTTATGGCCATCAACTCCTAGAATCTTCGTTGAAGCAGCATTGGCCCCAGTAAAAACCAATCGATCATCATCGGTCAATTCATAGAGATGCATACCTAACGGCGTCGCCTCAATGATGCTTCTTAGCCGTTGCTGGCTTGTCTTGAGCGTCTCTTCAGCTTCGCGTATCGCAGTTATGTCGTGGCATAGACCAAAGATCCTCCTCGGTTCGCCATGTGGAGTGCGTTCGAAGATACGTTCAGTTGCTTGCAACCACACCCAAGAACCGCTTCTTTGGCGCATTCTAAACTCGTGCACCATCATTTTGCCGTCGGTAAGCTTGCTATATTCTGGCAACACCTTTTGAACATAGCTGGCAAAGTCATCGGGATGCATTAGCTCAACTAGCAACCTGTCGTCGAACTGAGCCAGTTCGACTGGATCGTAGCCAAGGATTTTACGCAAGCCGTCATTTGCATATACACTCTTGCGATCCAAAATGTCGTAGATGTAGAGGATATCCGGCGTTAGATCGAGTAACGTCTCGACAAAGACCGTTCGATCCGCAAGCTCCTTTTCGGCAGCCTTTCGCTCGCTGATATCTCGGACCATCGCACAGTTCCATTTGCTTCCCCCATATTCAATATAGTTCGCGATGATCTCAACTGGAAAGACACGGCCATCTTTCGTACGGTGCCTCGACTCTAGCTTGATCGATCCATCTATCTCAAGCTGATGGAAATGCTCGGGCCATTCTTGGTAGTCGAAGTCTATGTCGATATCGAACACAGACAATTTGAATAACTCATCGCGCGTGTATCCAAGTTGCCTGCAGGCCGCAAGGTTTACATCGACTATTCCACCATCTTCGTCCACCCAATAAATTGAATCTTCAACATGCTCAATCGACATGCGGGTTCGAATAAGTTCCTTCTGCGCTTCCTTTAAGTCGCTAATATCTGTCATCACTAAATATCCGGCAATAACATTGTCCGAATCATCGCGAATTGGAGTAGCACTTGCTAGAATGTTGCGCAAGGAACCATCTTTTCGAACAACGAAACGTTCTTCATTTTCCGTGCACTGGCCTTCGAGGCTTCTTTGCAAAGGTATCTCATGGAAGGGTGTAAGGTTTCCTTCTGCATCGAAGTCCTTCCAAGAGGGATTCAATTCGGAGAGCGGAAAGCCTACTGGGCTTGGTTCATCGTCCATGCCGATGAGCCTCAGGCATGCAGCGTTTGCGAACCGTACAATGCCGTCGGGCATGCTAACTAGCGCAAGAGCAACCGGCGATTGTAAAACAGTCTGTTCTAGAAGAAGCTTTGCTTTGCGGACCTCCGCCTCTGAGTTCTTTTGCTCGGTAATATCCTGAATTAAGCCGAACATGCGGGTCGTGGCACCCTCAGAATTGATTTCAAGTTTTCCGTATCCGTGAAGCCACCGAGTCTCTCCGTCAGTTTGCCGGACTATCCGATACTCCTTATTGAACGGCTCACCTTTGCCGATCACCGTGTTCAGAAAGTAGTCCAGCATCATCTCCCGGTCTTCTTCATAGATGATTGCGGCCCACCCCTCAACGTTGCGAACAAAATCGGAGTCTATTCCAAATATACGATCCAGCACAGGCGAGCTCGTCCAGAAGCCTGACACTGTATCCATGTGGTAGGCGCCCATCCCTGCGATGTTCTGAGACTCAACAAGAATGGCCTCGTTCTCACGCAGAATCCTTTCTTGAGCTTCAAGCTCTTGAGTTCGCGTTCGTTGGACCTCCTGCCCCTCTTCGGCAATATAAAGGGCATCATTGGACTTATCAAGTTCAATCTGTAGAATTCTGCCAGGAATGGCCATGCTCAGCAGGAAAACTACCAGCATTAGGGCAGAATTGACATAGTAGATCGGAGCCGGAAGCACAGGCCGCGTGACTCGATCCTGTTCGATCATCAGAAAAGCAATGGTGACCAACGACCAGAAGATGGAAGCGATAACTGCGCTTCTTTGTCCATAAAGCCAACTTGCTAAGCTGATGGTGCACAGCATTCCGAGCACGATTGGGGATCGCAGCCCGCCGAAGAAAGCCATTTCGACAAGCACTGAGCCGCACAGCCCACCGAATATGGCGCTCGCGCTTAAATGATGTTGATTCTTCCGAGTCATCCAATATCCGAACACATAGACCGCTAGAATGGTTGTATTCGGGATAACGAACAACAATCGGTTTGGAACAAGAAGCTGAGCTATGATGTTGGATACAACAAGCTGGACAACGAGAATGGGCATGAGCGCTGATACGAGCTGTTCAGCGATCTGCAGTCGAGCATACTGGCTTCTGTTGCCACCGTTCATCGTTCAACTACTTTAATGTCGAACTTACTAAGTTCAAGCGCTAGCTTAATCAAGATGGCCAACTTGCACCCGTAAGCTTGGAGATTTCAGTGAACTACATTATAGACGCAAGCTTGCTGTAATCCAAAACGATACTCGCACTACGTTTGCGCAATCTAAAGCAAGTTTCGATCCTAATCTCGACCTCTATAGGCCCGAAAGCCGCCTTACGAAAGACGGCTTGTCTTGATTACCAACCGATATTGCTATTTAGCAGCCCAAAGCAAACCGCGTCGCATTAGCTCGCGCGGAGTCTTTGGCTCTAGCGTATCACGGTGGTGGCCGATGGCGGTATAGAAAATCCTGCCCTTGCCGTACATCTTGGTCCACACTTGCGGCATTTTGCCGACGTTTGCTGCGTGCGGCCCGTCGACGCCGGGAGTCGGGAAGTCGCACCAAGCTAAAACGTTGTTAGTTGGGTCCGTGTGCATGAAGTACTGTTCGCTGACGACCTCAAAGTCCGGCAGACCGTCCGTGATCTCGTGCGGATTCGACCGGTCGAAATGGATCATATACTTGACGCCGTCTCCACCGGGATGCGAAACCCACTGGCCGCCGGTCATGAACTGCCATTCCGTGTCGTTTCGGAAGGCGTCGCACATGCCGCCATGGCAACCAGCCATTCCCACGCCGTGCTCAGCGACTGCCTTGAAGACTGGTCCGGCCTGTTCGCCGGTGATCTCGCCACATGTCCAAACCGGCACGATCAGGTTCAAACCAGCCAACTTCTCGGCATCTTTGAACGCATCGAGAGTGTCAGATACTTCGACTTCGAACTTTTCTTCTTCAAGGATTTCGCGAACGAGCGCCGCTACTTTATCGGGCTCATGACCGTCCCATCCGCCCCAAACGATAAGTGCTTTCTTTGCCATGCGCGCAGATTACCCTCGGGGTTCATCGAAGTAAGGTTCGCAAAGAGAGATGATTTCCAATATTTCCTGCCATCTCAGTCGCGGGGACAATTTGGATTCAAGATTCCCCTCAATCCGACCGCTTCGCTAGGCGGATTGAGGGATAAATTCTATACCTCCGGCCGCCTCTCGGCTCGATGCGAGATTAACCCTCCCCCATCTTATGGGGGGAGGGTCTGTGAGTGAAGCGAACAGGGGAGAGGGCTCAATCAGACTAGAAGTTGAAGTCCTTAATGTTGTCTTTCGTGAAAACCAGAATCTGGCCCAGCATCACATTGTCCCCGACAACCTTTTTATCGCCAAGCCGTCCGGCCTTAATCGACGTGGAGCCTTCCTTAAGCTCGCCTTTGGCCAGAGCGTGGGCGGCATAAACGGTCAAATAGCCAAGGTCCTTGGTGTTCCACAGCACGACCGACTTCACCGTCCCGTCTTCAACGTATTTGCGCATATCGTTCGGCGTTGAGAGACCCGTGACCATCACTTTGCCCGACATCCCGGCCTGCTTCACCGCTTCGGCCGCGCCTGGGAAGGCAACCGAACTGATCGCAAAGATGCCCTTCAGATTTGGATAGGCTTTCATCAGGTCCTGGGTAACCGACATAGCCAATCTCTGATCCTCATTTGATGGCTTCACTGCGATCAACTTGAGCCCCGGATATTTCGGCAACCTTTCCTTGATGTATTTAATCCAGTCGTTCTGGTTCGCGGCAGTAAGAGTCGCGGTAACAACGGCCACTTCGCCAACTGCTTTTTCTCCGCCAAGGTCGTTCGCCATCGCATCAACCAAGCCGTAACCGATATCCTGCGGAGTAGCTTGGTTCACAAGAAACTCGCGCGTGTCCTTTGCCGAGTCGGCATCCCAAGTGATGACTTTGACTCCTGCTTCGCGGGCTTTCTTCATTGCATCGCCGACAACAGCCGGGTCGTTTGGCGATACGGCGATAACATCGGCATCTTTTAGCTGCCACTGCTCGATCATACGCGCCGCAGCTTCCGCTGAACCGTCTGTTGGGCCGTCATAGACCAGTTCGACGTCACCGAGTTCCTTAGCGGCTTCTTCTGCGCCTTCAGAACAACTGGTGAAATAAGAAATGCCTTTCTTCTTCGGCAGCAGGTAAACCTTGATTTTCTCGCCGTTGGACGCCGTCGCTCCCCCGTCTTTCATAGGTTCGGCTCCGCCGCTCTTATCTCCCGAACAGCCGACTAAGAGGGCTCCCGCCAGCAAGAAGGCAGCGGCTAATTTTAGACATCGATTCATTGACATTCCTCCGTATAGCGCGATTATGGCCGATTCGATGCTGAATAGGGCGAGATGAACCGGTTAAAATACGGGCATGCGCAACTGGATTTGCTCTTTTGTCTTGGTCAGCTTGTTTTCAGCTCCTTTCGCCGCCGACCAAGCTGGTTTGACGAAAGAAGAAATGAGCGGAGTGAAAAGAGCGCTTTCGCTTTGGAATCTGGACATAGCCGACCTTGGCTACAACAAGCCGACTTCGGCCGACCCTTACCGTCTTGAGATCGTGGATCAATCGCTCGGAGCTCCCCTTGACGCCGTCGGCACCTTAACGAAGTGGCAGGAAGTCGGAACAAAGGCCGGAAACCAGATTTCGCCCTTGGTTCGGCATGCATGGTCGCAGATAATTGTTGTGCCGGAAGCTAAAGGATCCTATTTCGTTGAGCATTCGAAAGACATTGAGAAGCTTCCTGAAGCACTGAGAGAACCGGTTAGAGTTGCGGCAGAGACCATGGCAGTCGCCAACATCGACATCAAAGAAGCCGTTTCAAAGCTGACCGAAACCGAGAAAGCCGACTTATTTCGTTCCTTGCCAGAGTTCGCCGAGTTGCCAGCAATCAAGCTCGCTGCGTCCTTAAACGGAAAGAAACTGAACCACGAGGAGACTTTGAAGTTGATCGACAAGGTCGATCTGAACCGCTTGCGATCTGCGTCAACGAGCATGGCGTTAGGTCTTGAGCGCGCTGCAGCCCTTCTTCGTGCATCAAACATATCAATACCCAAGCCGATCTACCTCAACATCAGCGGCGTCAAGGTGGTCATCGGATCGACTGGCGACGACCGCCACATATGCAGACCCAATGAACTCATTATCGACCTGAAAGGCAATGACTCCTACAACGGCCAGCCGGGCACAGGAATCCTTGGCGCAGGCGCTCTGATCGACCTCGCAGGATCCGACCGATTCAACCTGAGCGATGCGAGTGCAGGCGCAGGCATCATCGGCGTCGGCATGGTTCTGGATTACGGCGGCAACGAGAGGGTTTACGGCAAGAACCTTTGCCTCGGCGCGGGATTTGTCGGAACAGGAATTTTCCTTAAAGAAGGCGGCCACGACGAATATCGTTCAACGGCCTTCGCGCAGGGCTCAGGCGAGTTCGGTGTTGGTCTACTTGTCGACACGAAAGGCAACGATCGGTTCGATGCTGGCGCATCGGCGCAAGGGTATGCAGCGCTCAAAGGAATCGGTTGGCTTATCGACCGTGCGGGCAATGACGTCTATACGATAGGCGGATTGAACTCAGGCGCGCCGCTCAATCCGCAATCGTGGTACTGCTTCGGCCAAGGCGCAGCCACAGGCTACCGACTAGACTCGGGCGGACAAGGCGGCGGAGCTGGCATCCTCAGTGATCTAGCCGGCGACGACCTCTACAAAGGCGGCATGTATTGCCAAGGCGCAAGCTACTGGTACTCGCTTGGAGCCCTTATGGACGACTCCGGCAACGACACTTACGTCGCCGACTATTACTCGCAAGCATCGGCAATGCACGTCACGAGTGCGTATCTGATCGACCTAAAAGGGGACGACATCTACACCGTGCGAACCGGCGCGATGCATGCCATCGGCCACGACTATGGCGTCGCCGTTATGCTTGACCGAGAAGGCGACGACGTCTATGCGGGTAAAGACAGCCGCCCGAGCCAGGCGATCGCCAATGGCGTTTCGGTGTTTATTGACTCGAAGGGTAGCGACCGCTACATGGGTCCTGTAGGTATCGGCCGCGCAGATCGAGGATCAGGTTCCGTCGCGGTGTTCGCAGACTTGGCAGGCGCTGACATCTACGCAGCCGGGTTGAAGGACGGCGACGTAGCATTGAATGGAACGTGGGGCGTGGCAATAGACGTTGCCGACCCAGTTGGGGCACCAACGGGTACGGTCGCACCGACGCATCAAAGGCCGAAGGCGGGAACTGACGCTATGCCGACAGACTCCGAGATGGAGAAAATCTACTCGAAGGCGATCCGCTGGGGTGTCGGTTCGTTGCAGAAAGAGGTTGAGGAGAACGTCGACAAACTGGTAGCCATAGGCAAGCCGGCGTTCGAATGGATGTTGAAAAACAAGCTGGCTTCAGCTGATAGGCTATCGATGCGCGCATTCGAGGCCGTCGCCAGTGCGCTTGGATCTGAAGCTCATGCGCTGGTCGTTCCCTACATCAAGAGTACCAACGAAGATGCTGCATATCAAGCATTGAGCCTCTGCTCATCTCAGCGGATAATGCAAGCCGAACCCTTTTTGAAGGAAGCCATAGTGAAGGACGGACTCCAAGGCATCGTCATCCGCGTTTCCGGGTCAATCAAGGCGACTTCGATGATTCCTGAACTAACGGGCTATGCCATGGGACCGGATAAGACGCGAAGCTTGAACGCCATTCTAGCGCTGGATGCCATCGGGTCGGAAGAGTCTGCACATACTTTTGTAGCGCTTTGCACTTCGCCCGATCTGCCCATCCGCGAGGCGGCGATTAAAGCTCTGGCGAAGATGTCGGCGAGAGCGCTCGAAACCGCCAAAACGCTTCTGACTCGCGAAGGAAGAGTTCTTCGAGTCGGCATCGAGCTGCTTGGCGAAATCGGCACAGCGGATTCGGAAGCGCTGTTAATCGCCCAACTAAAGTCAACGAGCTCTGACCTTCGGGTTGAAACGATTCGGGCTATGGCATTGAAGAATATCGCCAAGTTCGCTGCGGAGATCGAGCCGATGTTGAAGGACCCGAATGATGATGTCCGCGCCATGGCTCGCTGGGCGCTGAGCCGGAAATAGGTTTTGGTGCCATGGTCGTCTCGCCCATGGGAGTTAATCCAAAGATGCCAAGGTATGTCTAGCGATCTCAAGTAACCCCATGAAGTACTCCCATTATCGAGTTGGCCTATGAGACAGAAGAATGCAGAAAGCAACAGTCCTGCCGACCTTGCTGTTGCCCTCAGAAGCAACGACTGGGCGTCGCGCAGCTGCGCGCTCAAACAGGCTATTGAGGCTTTTGAAGACCGAAAACGGTCTTCAAAAGCCACGTTGCTGCTCATAGCCCGCAGCCTTCTCTTCGATCCAGAACCGACAACTCGAAGCGAAGCGGTTGATGCGCTATACAAGTACGGCAGTCGAGGTGACTATCGCGCTGCGATTCACGCAACCCAAGACGAGGAATGGCAGGTTCGATGCACTGCCTATTCGCTTCTTGCCAAACTCGGAAAGCGTTCAGCCAAGAAGAGATTGATGTGTGGAATGAAAGACTGTCATCCGATCGTGCGCAGATATGCCGCCGTCGGGTTATACGATGCTCTCGGTCCGGACTCGATAGCCTATCTCGAAGCCGCGCTTAGAAGTGAGAAGGATGTGCTTGCACGACCTGGATTTCTTCATGGACTAGCCGTATTTGGCTTTGCATCTGCCCGAGAAGAGCTAGCGGAACTCTCATCTGAACCAAATGCTTGGATTAGCTCGCCAGCGAAAGCTTCCTTAAAGATGTGCGACGAAGGCAATCTTCTTAACGATAACTAGGTGTCGCCGAGATACGTTCCTGTATAGCCACACAATAAGAAGCCTCGGGATTGCGAATCCCGAGGCATGTCATCCTACGACTGAAACCTACTCTGCGATGCCCTCCTTAAGAGCCTTCATGAACCTCACTCGGCAGTCGTCATAGACGCTCTTATCGCCTTCGCCGTAGCGGCCCATGACCACCACAAACCCGTTGTCCAGGTCAACCCGGAGGATGCTGGCCGTGGCTGAGCCGTGGCCGATCACCCGCGGACCGAGATAGCTTCCCTTCTTGACGTCTGGGTTCTGGGGCGTGGCAATATCCGGTTCGAACATCCAGGTCAGGCAGAGACCCCACTCGATGTCGCTGCTGCCCATCTTAGGGTTGTAATTAGCCAAGCGAACGGGCAGCATCTTCTGGAAGGTCTCCGGACTGAAGAACTTCTTATCGCCATAGGAGCCGCCGTTCAGCATCATCTGACCGAGCTTGGCAAGATCGAACGCCGAGATCGAGTTGATGTAGCCGAGGTCGTCCTGGCTGACCTTCGCGCCGATCGGCACGAACAAGTTGTCCTGAAGCAGCCGAATGAACGGTTTTCCGGCAACGAGCTCCATTGCCTTTGCGGCCAGGTTGTTTCCGTCTCCGCCATACTGGTGCCGGACGCCGGGCATCACATAAGGCATCTTCTGAACGGCAAACGAGTTATCCAGATACGGATTCCACAATCCGCCGTAGGTTCCATGGCCAGCGATTCCGGACATGTGCGTGAAGCACTGCCGGAATGTCACGGCCTTGTCTCCGGTGGTGGCGTAGTCAGGCAGGAACTTGCCAAGAGGCATCTCAGGATCGAGCAAGCCCTGGTCCATGTACTGCAAGAACATCAGGCCGCACATGATCTTGCCGATAGAGGCAGGCATGAACAGCGCATTCTTGTCGATCTTTTTGCCGTCTAGTATCCCGTAACCCTTGTGCATGAACACGACGCCCTTGCGAGCAACAACCGCCGTGAACGGCATGCCGCCCTTCTCGGCCCACTCTTTGCAGATTTGGTCCAGCTTCGCCACAACTTCCGGCTTCATCCCAGCTTCGGCGCAAGTTCCATAATGGATCGTGGTCGCAGGCCTCTCGGCTTTCGTCGGAGCCTTTAACGGCGAACCCGTAACTCCTTGCAGCTTGCGTTTGATCTTAAGCTCAAGATCGAGCACTCGCAAGTCGGATTCAATCGGATTGACAACTTTCGCATCGCCGGGTTTCGACTCTTCAATCAGAGCCAACAGGCCCGAACCTTCGGTCTTCTGCACAAACTGCATCTGCGTGGTGTATGCATAGACTTCAGTGAGAGACGGCAAAACACTTGCCCAGGCCGACGGGTCGTAGCCTAGGGTCTTGTCGAAACCGAGTTTGATCGGCAGATACTTACGAGGTGGGAACGAGAACAGAGGCTCAATCGCCGGATTGTGCGGCCGATAAAAGTGGAGCATGCGCTTAAAGGTCAACCCTTCTTTCGTCTCAGCTTCGATATATGCAATATAGCGCCCAGGTTTGGCGGCCTCTTTAACTTCGTTGGCCTGCTCGTCGAACCAGCGCAACTTCAGGTCGAGGCTCTTCAACAGCGGGAGCATCAACGCCCCCGACTTCCACGACAGTTGCGGGAACGAATTGCTGGAAAGCAGGTACGACCCATAGCCGTCCGGTACGATGTCTTGGTAAAACAGCGCTTCGCGAGCGTTCTGGAGGAGCGCTTCTTGCTCAGCCTCGGGCGTGTATGCCGCAAAGTAAGTGCACCAATCGCCGCCCGCGTTATCGAGCTTGATCAGAACACGGTTTTCGCCCTTCACCACATGGATCTGGAATCGTTCCTGGTTCGGATCGGCTCCGCGGCCGTCGTTCCAAAGGTTGTAAACCTGCTTGCCGTTTACCCAAACCTTGGCAGCGTCATCTGAGCCAAAGCGAACCCACAGGTCGGCTTCGATGCTGGATTCAAACGTGCCATAGAGATAAGCAAGTTTGAGCGCTGTTACTGGATAAGCATGAGTCAGATCGGCTTTGTAGAACGGATCGGTTTCGACCATTTGAACTGAGGCCTCAGGATAAGCTTTAAGCTTCGTCGCCGCGCCAATCTGGGTATTTGCTTCACCGCCGAGCTCGGCTAAGAAGTCGACGTCCCAGCCTGCTCGGTTGGCTCCGGTCGCGGTTCTTTGCTTCAAAGATGAATTATCGAACGGACCGATTACGCTCCACGTCTTCGGCGCTAAGATGCCTTTGTTATCGTTTTGCATCGTTTTCTCCCCAAATGCCATGCTCGAGCACAGCCCAACAACAACGGCGGCAGCAATGGCCCGCCTCCTCAAGGATAAATGTATACTCGTCATATGTCTACAGTTTAGCACGAAATACCAGGATGTCAAGATATCAGACATGCGTTTTGTTGATGTCAGGCAATTGGTGGATATGGATGGTCGAGCCAATCAGATAGGAACGCCAGCAGCGATGGACTAGGCCCCAGATAGATATCTTCTTTTTGAAACGACTAAACAACCGTATGGGCGGCATTGAGGGCAAAATAACATCGCCGGGAACTTCTAATCTTGTGCAACGCATTCCCCTGTATAACGTAAAGGTAAAGAGACGTGGTTGCTTCAATTAATAACCTAACCGTCCGGTATGGCTCGTTTACGGCCCTGGACGGCTTTTCCATTGAAATCCCTGAGGGATGCGTAGGCTTGCTTGGGCCGAACGGTGCCGGCAAAACGACGCTGATTAAAACGATTCTCGGATTTCTAACCCCTGAGCAAGGGACCGGAAACGTGCTTGGATGCGATATCGCCAACCAAGGACGTACCATTCGACAAAGAGTCGGCTTGATGCCGGAGCAAGACTGCTACATTCCTGGCATGAGCGCGGTTGTCTATGTGGCTTATGTCGGCGAGCTGGCAGGTATGCCCTCCGAGCAAGCTTTGCGCCGAGCTCACGAGGTTCTTGAGTATTGCGGACTCGGCGAAGCTCGGTATCGCAACGTAGAAACCTTCTCTACCGGCATGAAACAGCGCGTCAAACTGGCTCAAGCCTTAGTTCACGGTCCGCGGCTTCTCTTGCTCGACGAACCCACAAACGGACTTGATCCTGCTGGCCGAGAAGAAATGCTCGAACTCGTCCGCTCGATTTCGCATGACAAGCAGGTGAACGTCATTGTGTCGAGCCACCTTTTGCCCGACGTCGAACGGGTCTGCGACCGCATCGTTGTCATTGTCGGCGGCAAGCTGCGCGCCTTCGGACTGATCGACGACCTAAAAAAGATTGAAGGAAGACCCGTCGATATCGAGCTCAGAGAGCCGAAAGAGACCTTCGCGTGGGCTATCGAGAAAGCTGGAGGCAAGATCATCTCGTTCAGCGGCTCGATCTACCGAGTTCTGGCTCCAGGCAAGGCCGATGAAGTGACGAAACTCGTTTTCAACGCGGCAAAGGAGTCGAACGTGCAGATTCGAAGCTATATGGCTGCAGAACGGTCCCTTGAGGAAGCATTCATGGAGGCAGTCAATGGCTAATGTTAATCCGATTGCGGACCTATCCTATCGAAGTTACGACGGCCTGCTGGAATCGCCTCGAAACCGCTGGTGGGTCATCTCCAAGATGATGCTCCGTATGGCGATTCGCAAGTGGGGGTTGTACGTTCTCACCATCATGTCCGGCTGGTACTACATCGTGATGATGATTGTCATGTTCGTCCAAGAGCAGATCGTCACAAACTCGATGGGCCAGAACAAGGACATGGTAAAGCGGCTAACGAGCATGGACTGGACCGACCAGTTCCTGCATGGCTTCTCCTACGGCCAGATTTGGTTCTTCCTAATTGCGCTCATGATCGGGGCAGGATCAATCGCGAACGACAACAAGGCAAACGCGCTGCTTTCCTACCTTAGCAAGCCCTGCACCAAGACCGACTACGTCGTCGGCAAGTGGATGGGCATCTTCATCATCCTGTGCGCGGCTGCGATCATTCCCGGATTGTTTTTCTATGCCTATGGTGTGATGAACTGGCGCGAATATGGGTTCCTCAGCCAAAATCCTTGGCTTCTTCCGAAGTTCTTACTGCTGGTACCGATTGCGTCGGCATTCCAGGCAAGCCTAATCCTTGGCGTCAGTTCCTTATTCCGCCAGGGAATGCATGCGGGCCTTAGCTACGCCGGGCTCTATCTGGTAACGAATTTCTTCACCGTCATGATGAGCATCGCCTTTGCATTTACCCAAGGAGGAGGCAGACACGGCCGCCATGGCATCGTGACGAGTGGATTTTCGCCTGCTCCATTCACCTTCTGCTCGATCGACGGAGTACAAATTGGTCTGGCCAAGATCATCCTGAACACTCCAGGTGGATTGCCGTTCATGCCGAAAGGGATGAACCAAATGGGAGGCCAGCCGGTCGTGCCAATACCGGGTCTATTGCTTATCCCAATCGGAATCGCCGTCGCGGCTGCCTTTGTCTGGTTCGCTTGGACCAAGATCCGCGCCGTGGAGGTGGTCCGATGATCGAGTTCAACGGGGCATCCCGCTGGTACGGCCAAGTCATCGGTCTGAACGACGTCACGTGCACGATCGGCCCTGGTGTTACGGCGCTACTGGGTATGAACGGCGCAGGCAAGACGACGATGATGCGACTGATCACGGGTCAGCTTAAGGCGCAGACAGGTTCAGTCCGCGTGCTTGGACTCGATCCGTTCGCGAATCCCGATGTTTACCAGAGAGTCGGCTACTGCCCGGACATCGACAACTTCTACGAGCATATGACCGGCCGAAAGTTCGTTTACATGCTTGCGCGTATGGCCGGTTTCGATCACAAAGAAGCAAGCGACAGAACAGAGACCATGCTCGAAATGGTCGGCATGGCGGACAGGGCCGGACGCAAGATCGCCGGCTACAGCAAAGGCATGAGGCAGAGAATCAAACTCGCCCAGGCCATGCTGCACGGCCCCGAGGTCATTCTGCTGGACGAGCCATTGAACGGTCTCGACCCGATTGGCCGCCGAGAGTTCATCAACCTTCTCTCGATGCTGGCTTCGCAGGGCAAGTCGATCATCGTCAGCAGCCATATCCTATTCGAAGTCGAGCAGATGACACGGAGCATCTTGCTCCTGCACCGAGGCCGGCTATTGGCAACGGGCGATCTGAGAGTCATCCGCGAGTTAATCGACACGCATCCGCACCGCATCAGGATCGACACCCCGATGCCGAGGGAAGTCGGAGAGAAGATCGCGGCGCTTCCGTATGTGATCAGCTTGCGATTCGATCCAACAGGGCGCGCTGTCGAACTGGAAACGCGCAACCCAGACGAGTTCTATAACCGTGTCTCCTCGCTGGTGCTCGACGACGGGCTAACCATTGACGGCCTTTCCAGCCCGGACAACAATCTTGAATCGGTTTTCCGATATTTGGTGGGCGGATGATCTTTCTATATCTCTACAAAACGACGTTGCTTGAATTTCTGCGTCCGAAGCGCATTCTCGTTTGGGTGCTCATAAGTCTGGCTTTGGCAGGCGCGGCCTATCTTTACATGTATTTCGACCATAGCGCGGTCCCGTCGGATACCTATGGCCGGGTCTCCGATTACTTTGTCTATCGGTTGATCCCTTTGGTTGCCGCAGTCTATAGCATCGCAGTCATAGGCCAAGAAGTCTCTCAACGGACTATCGTTTATCTGGTCACTCGCCCGATCCCCAGGTGGATTCTGTACCTGGCTCGGGTTGCGGCTTCGATCACTGCAACTGCCGTCGTGTCCATCATCGCCATCTTCGCGGTCTCGGCGGCTATTTATGGACCGTTGCACATGTTCTCCGCGGCTATCCCCGGCGACATCTTGGGTGTCTGCGTTGGTTCCCTGGCTTATGTGTCGTTGTTCGTCCTGCTGAGCCTGTGGATCAACAAAGCGATGGTCGCCATTCTGCTCTACGCGTTTGGACTTGAGACGGCAGCCGCGAATATGCCTGGCGATATGGGCCTGCTCTCGATCAAGAACTACCTCACGATAATCGCCGATAAGCCGGTTTTGCAGACCGGCAACAAGATCGCGGATGCCGTGGCCAGCCAAAGCGCGCTGGCAACCATGACAAAAGGAACAGCCTTGCCGATCATGATCATCGTGACAGTCGTCTGTCTGACGATTGGGGCATGGTGGTTCTCGAACTATGAATACATCCCGCGCGAGGACGCGGAGTAGGGGCTGCATGGCGTAGGGGGTATGGGAGTAAGGGGTAAGGGATTATCTCGCTTGAGTCTGCCCCTTGCTATAGACGTTGCTAGACGCAAGACGCTAGACGTAGGTCGTAGGTGAAACGCTACCGATAAATCTGCCCCTTGCGAAGCAGGGGGAAGAAGCTCAAAGCGAAGCTTTGGGCAGAAGGGGGTCGGCTGATTCTTGCTTATACTTGTCATTCCGAACGCAGTGAGGAATCTGACTGGACGCACTGCCTGCAAGTAGTATCAAGCAACAACTCCACTCGGATCCCTCGCAATGCTCGGGACTGCACTTCGAATTGGACGGAGAGCCTCCTCGCGAGCCGTCAGAAATGACTAATGACGAACGACGAATGACGAAACGGCAGAAGTGAACTTGGGTTGGAGCGCGAGCGTACTCGCGAGCATATTCAAATCCGCGAGGCTTGATCACCTTTCACGAAATCGCTCGTACGCCTCAATCCACCTGCGCCACATCGCCGATGACTCAACCTCATAACGTAGTTGCAAAGGCACCGAAGGCGACAAGTAATCAATAGTAGAAGACAACCTCAGTCTCTCAGTCGCATACAGGCGCGCCGGCCGAAGCTGAAGCGAACGCAACAGGTGGTAGCCGACCAAAACCGACCGGATGTTCTGGCTGGGGTAACGCCACGACATCCGGCGCTTCAACCTCCGCTCGAAACGGTCCAGAACCAAAACCTCTTCGCCTGCAGGATCGCAAAACCGACCCATCGTTTGTATCCGGCGCGTATAGGGATGGTACATCGGCCATTCCAAAATCGGACCTCCGAAAGAATGGCGAACGAGGCAGTTCGTCGCGTCGTGGTCGAGGTGTCCTTGCTCAAAAGCAATGCAAACGATGCGATCTGGCTTCGTGCGATCCATTAGCGCTTGAAAAGACGGCAGAAGCGAACCCATCTGATCGCAGATCTTTCCGTCCTCGCCTTCCATAAAGCTCAGATGAGTCTCCGGCACACCCAGAATCGACGCAGCTCGAACCGCCTCCGCTTGCCGGACAGGAGTCGCATGGGTCCAGTTCATAACAACCGTAGCCCCGGCCAAACGCAAGCGCCGAATGAACGCGCAGACAGCAAGTTCGTCGTCAGGATGAGTCGAACAGAAGAGCCAAGTCAGCGACGGGTCGAAGTCGAACAGCTTCACAGGCTCTCAAGTTGCTTCAGTGTCAGCGTGGTCGACTTCCCTTCGACCAAAGGCACGATGACAACCTCGCCGCCATACGATTGTACGATCGGGGTTTCGGGCAAAGTCTCCAGCGTATAGTCGCCGCCCTTAACATAAACTTCAGGTTTCAGCGATGCAACAAGCCGCTCGGGAGTGAGTTCGTCGAAGCAAATGATGCCGTCCACGCAACGAAGCGCTCCAAGCACCTCGGCTCGGTCATGAAACACGTTGATCGGCCGATTATCGCCCTTGCCCAGACGGCGTACGGAATCGTCCGAGTTCAGGCCGACGAACATGAGATCACCCAACTGGCGAGCCTGGCAGAGGTAGCGCACATGGCCGACATGCAGGATGTCGAAAACGCCGTTGGTGAATACGAGATTCTTCCCCTCACGTTCGCGAATGGCCTGGTCCAAGGTCATCAAACTCATCGCAAAGCCTCCAAGACCGTCTCGAACACCGGCTCCGGACGGATGTGCGACAACCCTTGCGGATCGTAATGGCACCGGCTAATCTGACCATATGGGCCTGACCGCTCGGGCCGTGTGATGGAGTATAGCCCAATTGCAGGAATATCGAGCGCAGCTGCGATGTGCGTGCTGCCCGTGTCGCCGCCGACATGCGCTGAAGCGAGCGAAATCAGCGCTATGAGCTGCCGAATGTTTGTCTCACCTGCCATGTCCTTGGTATTCGGCGTCAAAGAGCGGATCGAATCGCCAAGCGCTTTCTCGCCTTTTGAACCGATTAGAACCGTGTCAACGCCTTTTTCGCGCAAAAGGTCCGCAAACTGGGCGCAATGCTCGCTTGGCCAGCGCTTCGTGGCCCAAGCCGCGCCGGGGTTCATAATGACGAACCGTTTGCCGACCTCTCGCTCAGCCAGCTTGGCTCGCATCGCCTCAATATCTTCTGGCTTCGGCACTAAGTTAAACTCGGCGCAGTGCGCTTCACCTCCAGCGGCGCGGGCCACATCGACATATTGATCGACGACATGCAGAGAAGTCGGATCGGGAACCACCCGGCTCGAAAACAAAAACGCGCCCTCGCGCTGCCAGTGGTATCCCATCTTCTTCGGGGCCTTCGCTCGCCACACCACTAGAGCGCTCTTAAGCAAGCCTTGCATGTCGAAGGCGGCATCGAACGGCTGGTCGAAAACCGGCCAGGTCTTCTTGTTGAAGCCCGGCTTGACAACGACGATCTGGTCCACCGATGGACAGCATTCGACGATGCTCGAAAACCGCGGATCGCAGGCCCACACGATCTCGCATCCGGGAAACCCTTTTTTCAGGGCCGAAGCGACGGGAAGTGTGCACACAACGTCGCCCATAGCCGAAAGCCTGCTGATAAGGAACTTAGATGCCATATCGTTCCCTCATCTGGTCGATGGCGACGACTATCTGGTCGGGATTCACGTTGCTCGCCAGATTGCCTTCCTTCAAAGTAATCAACCTATCGGTGTAGGGACGGAAAATCTCGGGAAGCTCATGTCCGAAAACGCACACAACCGGCACATCGCAAGCCGCCGCCATATGGCCGGTGCCCGTATCTCCGCAAACGTGGATAGCGCTTTGAGCAACGGCTGCCATCGTCTCACGTATCGTGAACTTGCCGACGCAATCGATCGTTCCTTCAACTTCGATCGGCTTATCTCCTGGTCCGCCAAGGAACATAACCCGGTAGCCCTGCGCCAACAAATGTCTCGCGACGACCTTCCAATTGTCCGACGGCACGACCTTCATCGGCGTTCCTGCACCGACCGTAATCGTTGCCAAAGGCTTCTCCTTGCCGGCGATGTCCATAACCTTCGACTTTTCGCTCGTCAAATCGGGCAACATCGGCGTCTCGTCTTTGCAGAACTCGCCGATGGACCTTAAAGTCTTCGAGTGCGAAACCACGCGGTGCATGGTGTTCACAGGCGGACCCCAGCATGGGTTCAACGCCCTTGACAGCGGATCTTCACCTCTTTCAGCGAGGCGCACTTTCGGATTAGCCAACCGAAGACAAATCGCTGTCTTGGAGTGCCCTTGGAAGTCGATGCCGATGTCGAACCGATGCTGACGCAAAGCAATATAGAACCGCGACTGGTTGCGCCATGTCTGCATCGACCACCGGCTCTTTCTCCATGTCTGCCGGTCGGCTTCATAGCGCAAACTAACCAGCTTCTCCGTGTCGATGACATCTGCGCAGCGCTTCTCGACGGCCCAGCAGATAAAGGAGTCCGGATAAGTGCGCCGGATCACTGAAACGGCCGGCAGAGTCATCACGCAGTCGCCGATCGCCGAAAACCGAACAATGAGGAACTTGGGAGAACTCACAGGAGCCCCTTGCGCCTCGCCGATTTCCAGCGGTCGTGGAACCACAAATACTGCTCCGGATGCAGGCGAATTAGGTCCTCCAACGCTTTGTTGATGGCCGCCATGATCGCATGGTCCTCATCTTCGAACCCTTCCAGCGGAACGATTGGTTCGCCGAGAACCATGTGGAGCCTTCCTGGACCGTCGACAAAACATGCCAAAGGAATGAGCGCAGCTCCTGTTCGACGATGCAGAACAGCAGGTCCGAGCGCGGTTCCTGCTTGCTTCCCGAAGAACGGCACGAACGCTTCCCACGAGTTCTGGTCCGGCAAAATCGCAACGATTTCGTTCTTTCGCATCTTGGTCATCACAGGCCGAGCCGCGTTGCCTCGGGCGATGACTTCGATGCCGACTGCCTGCCGAAGCTCAAGTACCAGGTCGTTCAGATCAGACTGATTCGCATCGCGTGCGATAACGCTCAGCTTGTAGCCCTTCGCTGTCATGTAATGCGCGCCGCGCTCCCAATTGCCCAAGTGGCCGGTGATCAGCATCACTCCTTTTCCAAGTTCCAAGGATGCGGCAACATTCTCAAGTCCTTCGCATGTTGTTGTGGCTAGGATCTCTTCATTGGTCCGGATTGAGGACCGCATAAAGTCGATCGCCGTCTGGCCGAAGTGCTCGAACACGCGTCTCGACAGTTCCAGACGCTCGGATTCATCCCTCTCAGGAAAGGCAATTGCCAGGTTCGCAAGAGCAATGTTCCTGTGCTTTTTGGAAAGGCGGAACATCAAGCGGCCCAAAGCCAGCCCGCGACGATACGCTTTCTCGGGCGATTGACGAATCGCCCATGCCTGAAGACGTTTGAAAGCCCAGCTTCCCAGCTTCTGTTCAATCTGTTTTCGCTTCGATTTCATCCAGTGTGCGTTTGAACATCAGCGCCAGCTTCTCGGCCTCGTCAAAACGCACCGACTGAGTGGCGACATAGATTTTTCGGCTGACGATGTCGTTGCGCTTTCTCAGCTTCACCCAATCTTTCGCGGTGACGACGATCGGCATGCCTTCCGGAATGTTCTGAAAGAGGGTACCCGCACTCAGCGGATCATGGTCTGGAAGGAACTCGCGATGAGCGACTTCGAGGCCCATTTTAGTCATCGAGTCTGCGAACCTGTCCGGAGATCCGACTGCGCACAGAAGCGCGACTCGGCCATCAATTCGCTCGCGATGAGGCCCGTCTGGATCAAAAAAACCGGTCTGAACGGTCACGGTTGGCCAGTCCAGGGGCACGACTAGATTAGCCCGTAATGATTCGCTTCTCGGCTCGCGATAAGGGCCGGCAGGCAAACAAAACGGATTAGCCGGATCAGGATCGTCAATGATGATGGAAACGTCCTTTTTAAGCGGCAAGTGCTGATAGCCGTCATCTAGCAACAACACTGCATCCGGACAAGTTTGCGAACAGATTTGAGCCGCCCGAACCCGGTTCCGCCCACAGATGATCGCTACATCAGGCCTCAGCCAGCGAATCATCGCCGGTTCATCTCCCCATTCGGCAGGATCCAGATCACCCTCTGGCGCTAGCTTAGCTTCGTGCTGCGCAGGGCTTCCATAAGCCGAGCACGATACAACCACGGGCCGGCCGGTCGATCTCAACACGTCGATCATATGCAGAACCAGCGGGGTTTTTCCCGTTCCGCCGACAGTCAGGTTTCCGATGCAGACAATCGCCCAATGCGGATGTTTGGCCTTCTTGATCTTAAAGGTATAAAGATGCTTATAAACCCACCAGCCGCATTCATACAGCCAGGCCAATGGCAGGAGCGCATATCGCACGGCAACGGCTCCGATTGACCTTCCAAACCATATAGAATGCGATATCGGATGGGACATCTAGCCTAGCAGTATGACCTGTTCTTACCCCACAAGTCCTGTAGTTGAGCGTATACCAGATGTAAACTGAACGACATGCCCCGCGCGGCGTTCACAACTCTTGGTTGCAAGGTCAACCAATACGAGACTCAACAGATCCTGGAAAGCTTTGAGAAAGCAGGCTTTCGAGTGGTCCCGTTCAATTCGCCTGCAGAAGTCTATGTCATCAATAGCTGCAGCGTGACGGCAATAGCCGAGTCGAAGAGCCGCTACATGGTGCGCAAGGCTGCCCGAACGAATCCTAATGCGCGAATTGTACTTACGGGGTGCGCCGCACAAATGGCGGCCAACTTAGGCAACGAGTTCGAAGGAGTGGACGTTTGGGTGCCCAATCCCGAGAAGACGCAAACGATCAACTATCTGTTCCGAGAATGCCCCGATCTCGAAAAGCGGGCACTAGAGGCCAAACCGAATCGTGAGTCGGCGACAAAGGCCTTTCAAGGCCGAACCCGAGCTACGCTAAAGGTTCAAGACGGATGCAATATCTGTTGCAGCTACTGCTCGATCCCGTCAACCCGACCCGTGATGCGATCCCGCCACTATCGCGAAGTGCTTGATGAAGCGAAGCACCTTGTGCAGATGGGCTATAAGGAAGCCGTCTTGACTGGCATCTTGATTGGCTCGTATAACCAAGACACCGGCAGCGGCGGACCTGGGCTCGAAGCCCTAATCGAACTGCTTGCGGCGAACAGCGGCCTCGATCGTATTCGCATCAGCAGCATCGAGATGGGACAAGTTTCGCTCAGACTCATGAAAGCTCTATCAAACGGTTGGGCAGTTCCCCACTTGCACATCCCGTTGCAAAGCGGCGATACGCGCGTTCTGCGCGACATGAACCGTCCGTACACGCGCGACGACTTCATCCAGCTATGCGATATCCTCTACGACGCCGTGCCCGACATCGCCATAACGACGGACATCATGGTCGGCTTCCCAACCGAGACCGAGGAGCGGTTCCAATCAAGTGTCGATGTCTGCCAGCGGATCGGCTTCCTTAAAGGCCACATCTTCCGGTTCAGCCCAAGACCCGGAACACCAGCCTATGAACGAGGCGATCGAATATCCTCAGACGATAAGTTGCGCCGAAGCCAAGAGCTAACGGATTTGACCGCAGAAACAGGCAGCGCTTACATGCAACGGTTCGTCGGTCGAACCATGCGCGTTTTGGTTGAAGGCAAACATTCCAAGTCCGGCATGCTCAGCGGGTTCACCGACAACTATATTGAGGTTCACTTTGCAGGTCCAAGTTCTCTCGCTCGGAACTTCTGCCATGTGACCATCTGCCAAGTTCAAGACGGATGGGCATTCGGCGAGCTAGCCCAAGAGCCATCGACCACCCGAACGAATCTCTTCGCCTGGGCGTAAAGCAGCCTGCCGGTCTGGCATCTTTGGCACAAAACAATGCCTTTTTCTAATAGTCTTGTTGATGCGTCATTCTGCCAGTGCCAAAATGGGCATAACATGATGCAGCTTTCGTTTCTCGTTCTCGTTCTCTCACTGTTCGCGTTCGCGATGTGCGCATCTTCTGATGCGGCAGAAAGCATCGTCCCTAAGCCGGCCAGGCAGAAGAAACTGGACGGCGACTATGAGTTGTCATCCAAAACCGTTATCTGCGTCGCCGAGGAAGCGATGTCCGAAGCCAAGCTCCTGGTGTCTGCGATTGCGCCTTCAACTGGCCTAAACTTGAAAGTCGAAAAGCTCGCAGGCAAAATGCCGGACCATGCTGTGGTGCTCAAGGTCGATAAGTCCCTGATAGCCCTAGGCTTAGAAGGCTATCGGCTGACAGTCACTCCAAAACAAGCTGTCATAAGTGCGCCAACGGCCAAAGGCATCTTCTATGGCACGGTGTCTCTTCTGCAGCTGCTTCCGCCTCAGGTCTATGCTAAAGAGAAAATCGATGGAGTCCGATGGAAGATCGCCTGTACCGAAATCGAAGATCAGCCGCGCTATAGATGGCGAGGAAGCCTGCTTGACTGCGGCCGCCACTTCATGCCGGTCGAGTTCGTGAAGAAATACATCGACCTTTTGTCTCTTCACAAAATGAACGTGCTTCACTGGCACTTGACCGAAGACCAAGGATGGCGCATTGAGATCAAGAAGTACCCGAAGCTCACCGAAGTCGGAGCTTGGAGAGATGCACCAAACGGCGGCAAGTATGGCGGCTTCTACACGCAGAAAGAAATCAAGGACGTCGTCAAATACGCGACGGAAAGGCACATTCAAGTCGTCCCAGAGATCGAGTTGCCGGGCCATGCGGTTGCGGCCATTGCTTCTTATCCCGAGTTCTCTTGCACCGGCGGCCCGTTCAAGGTCCAAACCAACTGGGGCGTTTTCCCCGATGTCTACTGCGCAGGCAACGACAAGACCTTCGCTTTCCTCGAAGACGTTCTGACCGAAGTCATGGCTCTCTTCCCCTCGAAGTACATCCACATCGGCGGCGACGAATGCCCGAAAGACCGATGGAAAACGTGCCCGAAGTGCCAAGCTCGGATCAAAGCCGAAGGGCTCAAGGACGAGTTCGAGCTTCAAAGCTACTTCGTCAGGCGCATCGAAGGCTTCTTGAACAAGCATGGTCGGTCGATAATTGGCTGGGACGAGATATTAGAAGGCGGCCTCGCGCCGAATGCCGTGGTCCAATCGTGGCGCGGAATCGAAGGCGGAATCGCTGCAGCCAAAGACGGCCACGATGTGGTCATGTCGCCGACCAGCCATTGCTATCTCGACTACCCCTATTCCAGCATATCGACTGAGCACGCATATTCCTTTGAACCGACTCCGACAGTGCTCAACGCCGAAGAAGCCAAGCACGTGATGGGTCTGGAGGGCAACATCTGGGGCGAAAGCACTCCGAGCCACCGAGACATCGAAAGGCAAGTATTCCCTCGCCTCTGCGCATTGTCCGAAGTCGGCTGGTCGCCTAAGGAACTGCGGAGTTGGACAGACTTTCAAGCGCGCCTTGAGACGAACTTGGTCCGACTGAAGTTGCTCGACGTAGGCTACTATATCGATCCGCTGATCGGTTACACGACCGTCGCCGAGTGGAACCCAAGCATGGTCCGAGAGGATCTCTCGCTAGCCGAATGGGACATAACCAAGGGAATCACGGGCAACGGCAGTTTCAAGGCGATGTTTAGCTTCAAGTGGGGCGCCCATGCGATCTCAATCAGCAACATATCGCTCTTCGAGAATGGCGTCGAGATCAGCACCGACAAGCACGATGGATGGAGCGGCGGCATGCTGCGCAACAACATCTATAAGCTCGCTGTCAAGGATTACAAACCGAACGCCAAATACATTCTAAAAGCGCTTATCAAAGGCGAGGACGGCACCGATTCGCACGGAATCATTGCCGTCAAGGAGTCGAAATGATCAGTGTAACGTCCGCTATACTAGCTCTGTCCTTACTTCAAGGAGGAAGTGCCGCCATGCAAACCCCGCCGCCCGCCAAATTTGGCGCAGTACCCAGCCGCAACCAGACCAACTGGCAAAAGATGGAGTTCTATGCCTTCGTCCACTTCGGCGTGAACACATTCACCGATCGCGAGTGGGGCGAGGGAACCGAAGACCCAAAGATCTTCAATCCGACTCAGCTTGACTGCAAACAGTGGGTCAAGGCGTTCAAAGATGCCGGCATGACGGGCGTCATCCTGACGGCCAAGCACCACGACGGCTTTTGCCTGTGGCCCAGCGCTTACACCGAGCATTCGGTTAAGAGCAGCCCTTGGAGAGGCGGAAAGGGCGATGTTGTCAAGGATCTCAGGGAGGCGTGCGATGCCGCTGGTCTCAAGATGGGTCTTTACCTGTCGCCTTGGGACCGCCACGAGCCGACGTACGGCGATTCACCCAAGTATAACGACCACTATATGAAGCAATTGACCGAGCTTCTTTCAAACTACGGTCCTCTGTTCGAAGTGTGGTGGGACGGCGCTTGTGGCGAAGGTCCGAACGGCAAGAAGCAGGTTTACGACTGGGTAGCCTACAAGAAGATCGTTCGCAGCCTGCAACCGAAAGCCGTCATCTTCAGCGACGTTGGAGACGTGCGGTGGGTCGGCAACGAGGACGGCTACGCCAACGAGACGAACTGGTCGACGTTCTCGCCGGGCAAGCTTGAGCCGGGCCAGTCGAATCCGAACCAGACTGCCGGCAATGAGAACGGCGAGCGCTGGGCTCCCGCCGAGTGCGATGTCTCCATACGTCCGGGCTGGTTCTATCATGCCTCTCAAGACAACCAGGTGAAGTCGCTCGATAAACTGTGGGAGATCTACTTGAGATCGGTCGGGCGCAACGGCAGCTTGCTGCTGAACGTGCCTGCAGACCGAAGAGGTCTGATACACGAGAACGACGTTACTCGTCTGAAGGAGTTCAAGCAGGAACTTGATAAAGTGTTCAAGAAGAACCTGGCGTCGAAGGCGACGGTGACTGCCGACTCGTTCCGCGGCAACGACCCGAATTATGGTCCCTCGAACGTTGTCGATATGCGCATTACTTCGTATTGGGCAACAGACGATAGCGTGAAGACAGGCGCCCTGACTCTGGCTTTAGCCAAGCCGGCTACCATTGGCTTTGTGTCGATTCAAGAGTACATCCGCCTCGGCCAGCGCGTGGCTCGGTTTGAGGTTGATTCTTGGGTCGATGGCAAGTGGACCACGGTTAGCAAGGGCACGACAATCGGCAACAAGCGCATTCTGCCGATCTCGCCGACAACGACCGACAAAATCCGCATCCGAATCCTGGAGTCGAAGGCCTGCCCGGTCATCGAGAGCGTCGAACTATATCGGCCGCGCTAGGACGACTAAGGAGCCTACTTCCAAGCTCCCCCCCTCCTCGTGATGGTTCGTGCATGAGGAGGGAGGCAGGGGGGTGGAGCATCGTGCCACGCAAGGATCAGCATAGGTATCGCCGGACGCTGGCCGACAAAAGGAACGGACCAAACCTATCCCTCGGCACCCCCGAGCGCAGCGATGGTGCCGAGGGTTATTCCAACGCCTTAGCCGCCGGCAAATGGTAAACGACTTTACCGTCTATTACTTCGATCACTTTCTGCTTCTCCAGGCTGTTTAGGATACTATCTAGCTTATCTTCAGACATCTGGCCGCCGAACATCGTTTTGACTGCGTTCTTAAGCGTCGTTCGTGTTTTTGGCGGCGCCGACTTTCGTTCAGAGAGTTTGCCGATAACGGTCTTGACGCAATCGTTTTGGTTGGTTTTGGAGTTCGCTTCAACGATCGGAATATCCTCGATGCTCATATGCCTCAGCGTCGGTATCCTTTTCGCTTTCAAATAGGCGATCAGCGGATCAAAGCCAGAGTCTTTCGAAACTATATGAAAAAAGGCATTCGGATCGACAGCGCTGATTCTTCCAATATGGAAAGCAATGTGAAAGTCCAGAGCATTCGGGCCGTTGCCCTCGATCTTCACGTATTCGGCCTTGCTTCCAAGTTCTTGAACTCCGATGACCAGGTCGGTATTCAGCTTCGACTGATTTGAACCTACGAAGATTACGAGACGCACGTCAAGAGTCCTCAGTGCCGCAGGAACCGTCGGCTGAACGTTCTCATGGTCGACGAAGATGTAGTTGGTTCTTGCCATCTTTTGATCCTAAAGCGATGCACTTCCTGCCAACCATATACTCATAGCCACTAGAATCGCAATAGCTGGAGCGCTAGCAATCAATCGGCCCGAACAGCGATTATTGCCGTAGCATTTGCCGGTGCAGGATCATTACAACACCAGATGGCGTTATCGCAATAAGAACCTCCCAGACTAGCTCTGAGAGGTTCTCAACTGCGAAAGAATCACTTTCTTATGCGACGACGTGCTGCTGCGACAAGACCGACTGCAAACGGCAAAATCGCGGCGGGACCAGGTACGGATGGCTCGCCTAATGCACGGTTGTTTAGCCTGTAGTTCTTGACTTCCATCGACTGTTCCGATGACCATCCAGCATCCAAGTCGATCCACAGAGATCGAAGGCTGTAGCCTCCGATTGCGTTGAGGACAGTTTGCTTATCAGCGGCAGAAGTCATATACATCGGCACGCCAAGCGCACCCCTCAAGCTGGTTTCCCAAGTTACGGAGGTGTTGCTCACATCCCACGCATTCCCTGTGTTGTTCCATCCTGGCGCCGGAGTCGTGTTGACGGGGTTTGACCAGTAAATGTAAATCGAGTTGTCTGCCGGGACAATTCCTGAACCATCAGGAGTGCCGAAATACACCGAGAACCGAGGAGCGCCGCCAGCAAACGGCGTATTGTTCAGCATCTGATACTCGGCAGATAGCGAAGTTATCGCACCCATTCCGATTACAGCAGTTCGCGGAGTATTCGCATAACCAATCGAGGCGTAAGTTTGAGCTGCGGAGTTCAACAACCAGCCAGTGGCGGTCGGAGTGACATCGCCCCACAGTTCAATAGAAGCGCTTTGAGACATGGCGCCAAGTGCAGCCAGCCCAATACAGATAGATAATCGAGAAGTCGATAGCATGTAACAGCCTCCTTTAGCAAAATAACTTGTTACAATCCTATTTTATCTACGTAGCTGCTTCTGGTCAAGGTGCATGTAGCTAGTTTGTTAACTTTCGTTGACTAACAACTTATATGCCGCATCATAGAACTTCGGGCGCAGGGGCATCAGCTTTTCGTTGCCGTCGTTCGGGCAGACGCGGTTCGTAAACAAGGCACAGAATATCTGACGGTCGATGTCAATCCAGATGACTGTGCCAGTGTAGCCGGTGTGGCCTATAGACGACAAAGAAAACAGCGTGCCGCCGGATGAACCTTCGACCGACTTCGTGTCCCAACCTAAAGCCCGAGTGACCTTCGCCGAGTTGCGCTTCGTCCAGATGCGGATCGTTTCTTCCTTGATCACGCCTTTGCCTTTGTTCAGATACATCTGGGCGTAAAGTGCCATATCCAAGGGCCGTGAGAACAGTCCGGCATTGCCGCTGACACCGCCTATAACGTTCGCTATAGGGTCATGAACATCGCCTTGCATGTAGAGATCTTGAACCCGCTTGAACTTGCGCTCGTCCTCAAGCTTTCTTACCCACGCCGGGATCTTCTCGGTCGGCGCGCAGTTCGGACGATCTTGTTCGGACGGTTTATAGCCGGTTTTGGCCATTCCAACCGGCTTATACAAACGATCATGCAGCCACTTGTCCTGAGACATGCCGACTGCCTTCTCAATAACGTTCTGAAGCGTAACGAATCCGAGGCAGCTATAAGCCGTTGTGCCGGTTTCATAACGAAGCTTCAGGCCGAAAATATGCTTAAGCGCCTGTTCTTTGGTTTTCAGTGCTGTAACGGTCGTGTACTCCGGCAGACCCGACTGGTGCAGCAGCAGATCGCGCACTTTGATGTACTTCTTGTCGCCTTCCAGGAACTCGGGGAAGAAGTGCCCGACACGATCCTCAAGATTCAAAAGGCCAGCCTCGACAGCCAGCATGGCGGCCGGAGTCGTACCTGCAACCTTGCTGACCGACGCCATATCCCATAAGGTGTGCTCTTCGATCTTCTTGCTGCCTTCGTCGTAGGTCTGAGTGCCAAGATAGCCATAGTAAGCTTTGTTAGCCGTGCCGAGGGCATAGGCCGCTCCAGGAAAAGCGCCGTCCTTAATGCCTTCGCGCAGAATCTCATTCAGGCCTTCGAGATACATCTGTGCCATGAGGAAACGTTACCTGAAACACAGGAAAACTAGTTCGGTTTGAGTTCGCTCAGCGCAACGGCAACAGCAAACCAATCGGCTCGAAGGTCAGGATCGTTTGCCCAGTGGGCAGACAATAGCGTCTGGGAATAAGCCCAGCCCCAAACCCGGTAAGGATCGTAACCGAGACCCTCGCTAAACCCGTCGATTCTGCGCCTTAGATCGGCTTTCAGGTCCTTGCTTGTTTTGGAAAGCCCAAGCGGATTTCTCATAAAAGCGCTCGGTTCAAATGCCGGATCGCCGACGACGCCCTTCGGATCGATGACGGTCCAACCGTCTTGGCCCAAAAGGATGTTCTGGTAGTGAAGATCGGCATGAAGAAGCACCTTTCGTTCTGTTGTCAAAAGGAGATCATCAACGGTTTCTCTGGCTAGATGAACTAAGTCCGGCGGCACCCAGGAGTTGGCGATCTTGTCCCCGAAGAGCTCTTGGTACCACCGATCCAAATTGGGATAGTTGCTCGGATCGAACGAAGCGTTGCGAAGCTGCTTCATGGCGTCAATAGCAACTGGTACAGAAAAGTCGTCTGGTTCATGCTGCAAGGACCTGCCAGGTTCGATGAGCGGCATAAGAATCGCCACGGCATCGATGTCGTATCTTAGGACCTGTACAGCGCCAAGACCTTCATATACAAGAAGAGCTTTTACTTCGCTACGGAATTCCCAGTTCGGAAAGGCTAGTTTCAATACGGCATTGCGATCTCTGTAACGAACCTTATAGACGAGGCTGACCCATCCGCCTAATATAGGCTGTATGAGCTCAATATCCCACTCCTTGCTGAGCTTTACGAAGAGGCTTGGAACCCGGTCAAGCCATTCAGCACCTTTCGTTCCGAACTCGTCGTAAAAGAACCGGCCTGCTTCTGGGTCGATGGGAAGGCTGTCCATGGCTATCTCAAACAGGCTCGTGCAAGCTCTTCGGCATCGGCGAAGGCGAGGCATTCCACCGTGTCCGCGCCGCCATAGTAGATCTTCAGTTCGCCGGTCTCTTCGAGAATGAGTCCGCCGGGAAAGATGACATGGCCTCGGTAACCTTCGAGCTCGTAGGTTTCGGTCGGCGCCATAACAGGTTCTGGGCAAAGGCCTTTCACCTTCCATGGCTCGTCAAGGTCGAGAAGCATCGCGCCGATCGTATAGGTCTTGTGCCAGCCTGGATGATAGGCAGGCAGCTCAACCGTTGTATCGATCGTTACAGCGTGAATTAGCGCCAGCCAGCCGTGTTTCGTTCGTACTGGCGGAGCGCCTGGGCCGATCTTGGCATTCGCCCAAGAAACCTGCTCCGATCCGAGAACGAGTTGATTGTTGCCCCAATACCGGCAGTCCGGCGAATCGGAAAACCAGACATCGAACGCTTCCTTCGCTCCTCTTCCATAGACCGGAAAAGGCCGCTCCAGCCGCATGAACTTGCCGTTGAGGCGTTCGGGAAAGAGCACCATATTGCGGTTATCAGGAGCTGACAGGTTCAGAACTTCCCACTTGTCGAAGTCGTCCGTAACCGCTATGCCGCCGCGGATGCCATGTTTTGTGTCGATAGCGAAACAGAGGTAGCACCTACCCTCAATAACGGTCAGCCGAGGATCGTAGGCTCTATGTATCTCATCGGTCTTCCATTCGATCCAGGGCTTGCTCTGTGCCACCCAGGAAACGCCGTCATCCGATAAAGCGAGTCCCATATTGGTGCCCTCGCATCGGCCATTTGTCTTGTCTGCTCCGTAGTCGTTCCGAAAAGCCATCACGTAGCGACCATTGAACTTAGCAACTCCGGCATTGAAGATCAACGAAGCCTTATAAGGCACGTCATCCGCCGATAGAATCGGATTTCCTTCATACCTGAGAATCAGGCTCATAAACCCTCGACAGCCAATGCCTCGCGTAATTCGGCATCATCAATCATCGCTTCAATTTCTGCCTGGTTCAGCCTTGCATAGGTCCTTTCCAGTTGGTCAGCAAGAGCCCACATTGTAACGGATGCTACAGCCGCGCATCGGCACATCGAAGGCAGGTGGACCTTCTCGAAGGTGTCTCCAACGCTGTGGTAGTAATAGCCGCCTTGGCCTTCGAGACGGGCCATCAGACTAACTACCGGGACGCCTTCGAGCATGAAGAACTGGTGGTCGCTATGCAAGCCAGCTTTATGGGCATAGTCGTCTTTCATTCCGAGGCCGGATAGTTGAGAAGCAAGGTTATCGAGAAGCGGACTCTTCTGCTTTCGGCCCGGACACCAGTAGCCGAACGGGTCGCCGGTCATGTCAAAATTCAAAACGCAGGCAATCTTGTCGAGTTCGTCCTTGTGGGCTTGAACGTAGGCTTTCGACCCGAAGATGCCAACTTCTTCGGCCGCCCATAGAGCAAACCTTAGAGACCGCCTCGGCTTCTGTCCCAGAGCCGCAATGGCGCGAGCCAGTTCAATAACGATGGCCGATCCAAGGCCGTTGTCGGTGGAACCTTGCGAGATGTCCCATGAATCCAGGTGGCCGCCCGCCAAGACATATTCCTCAGGGAGTTCGGAACCAGTGATCTCACCGATGACGTTGCGCGCTGTGCCCATTGCCATCTCGTTCTTTATCTCGATGCGCAATTCCGGTTGCTTGCCGTCCTTCAACAGTCGCTTCAATCGCTCGCCGTCTTCCTGAGAGATACCAAGAGACGGAATTGGAGACTCGCCACGATAGCAAACGCCAGTTCGCGGCAACCCGCCCGGAGCCGAGCTCAGCATCATGAATCCGGCTGCACCATTCTCAATCGCATAGGCGAGTTTTTCCGTTCTGTGCAAGGCGCGATGGCCTTCGGCAACCCCTTCATCGCACAGCACGATCTTGCCTCTTGCGTCGAGTCCTTCGTAATCGCACTTCTCACCGTGATTCAAGTCGATGACCGCGGCTTCGACCGATGCAGACTGCGGGGCGTGGCCGTGGGCGACGGCGATTAGGTTCCACCGGCAGGGCTCGACTGCGAATACAACCAGCGGACCACGCTTCCATACCGGCACTTCGACTTCCTCGAACCACACTTTATCGCAACCCCATTCGCGCAACAACCGGGCCGCCCATTCCTCTGCTTGGGTTCCGCTTGGTGCGCCTGACGTGCGTCCGCCAACGTTATCGCTAAGCCATTGAAGTTCCTTAAAGGCTTGGTTACGAAGCAGGCATTCGGCGACGAGACGATCCACTATAGGTTGTGATGCAGGCATTGGCGAAGCATACTCGCTTTTTGCCAGGATTGGGCGATGCGATGGCAGGGCCATAATAAGCCATGTTTGAATCGGCGATCATCGGCTTGGCCGCGATGCTCTCTCAGGAATCGCCTCAGAACGGAATTGTGTCGTCGCCCTCGGTCTTTTCCAGCAGGCGTTTAACCGATACCGTAGTCGACACAATCGTTCTTCACCATACCGAGATCGACACGGTGAAGGACGTGATATCCTGGTTCAACAATCCCGAAGCGCGAGTAAGCAGCCACTTTACTGTCGACCGAGACGGCACGATCTATCAACATGTTTCGTGCTTTCGCCAGGCTTGGCATGCGGGCACCAGCGTAGACTTCTACGGCCGCCGCAACGTCAACCGGTTTTCTATCGGCATTGAGATGGTGAACAAAGGCGACGGCAAAGACCCTTGGCCAGAAGCTCAAGTTCAAGCCGTTCATAACCTGGTTGCATTCCTGGTCCATTATCGTTTCCCAACGGTCACGCAACTAACGTCACATGAATTCATCGCTCTGCCGCCGGGGCGAAAAGATGACCCTAAAGGTTTTCCGTGGGCACGCTTTAGCGACTTAGGTTTGAGAATCGCAATAGACCATGGTCCTTAGGCAAGGTATGCAGTGTAAAAGTCTGTATAGTTTGCACAATAGAGAAGCGAGTGTTAATATATGAAGAGCGATATGAATGGTCTGACAAGTCCGTGGGGATCGTATGAGCGGATCCGTATACGAGCTGCGATCCCTCATCAGGCGGCGCTGAAGCCAGTCCTACTTATCGCTCAAGGTGTGTCAGTAGACTGCAGGAGCTAAAGTGACCGGCAAACGACTTTTGAAAAATAGCCAAAAGCAGGCCGATGCAAACGAGCATGATCTCGATTCGACTCATGCGTCCGACTTTGAATTGCTTCAACTCCGGGTAGAGGAGTTGCACAGTTCGGAACAGGACCTGCTTACTCTGTTCAACAGCGTTTACGACGCTGTTTTCATTCACGACTTCGAAGGAAAGATCGTCGATGTGAACGATTCGATGCTCTCACTCTATAACCTAACTCGAGAGCAAGCCCTGAGCTACGATGTATTTGATTTTTGCACTCCTGGCGACATGGTCGAACGAGTCCGTAAGAACTGGACTCAATTGGAGTCTGGGGGTAAGAACATTACCTTTGAGGGTACATCGCGAAGATCGGACGATCAGTCAACCATCGATGTCGAAATAAGGATTCATCGGCTCAATTGGAAGGGAGTTGACCGGATTGTCGCCGTTGTTAAGGACATAACAGATCGCAAACAGGCAGAACTAGCGCACCAAAAAGACGAGGCAAGGCTAGAAGCTCTTCTTCGACTTGCTCAAATGGCGAATACAGATACCAAGGCTGTTTCCGATTTCGTTCTCAACCAAGCCATTAGCCTCACCTCAAGCCAAATTGGGTTCCTAGCACTCGTTGATGAAGATCAAGAGACAATCACGATGTATAGCTGGTTGCCTGATAATATCCACGATTTTGAAACAAGCGACGCTCGAACCGTTCATTCCGTTGATGAAACAGGCCTACTCGGGGAAGTTGTACGCCAGCAAAAGCCGATCATCACCAACGACTATGTTGATGAGAGCCAACCAAAAGAGGGATTGCCTATTGGCCACGTTCAACTCCATCGCTACCTGAGCGTGCCCGTTCTTGAGAACGAACTGGTTTATGCCTTTGTCGGCGTCGGCAACAAGGAAAATGAATATGATTCCGGGGATGTTAGGCAACTATCTCTGCTAATGGAGGGGATGTTAAGCATTCTGCTAAGGAAACGAGATGAAGACAAGATTCGAGAAAACGAAGCTTTCCTTCAAACGATTCTTGCCAACACGCCTATTCCTCTCTATTACAAAGACACGAACGGCATTTATCAAGGATGCAACAAAGCGTTCGCGGCTCTTCAAAAGGTTGAGCCGGAAGATCTCATCGGGAGAACCTTATACGACCTGAAGTCGGAGGCACCTAAGGAGCAGCTGAACCAAGCGGATCTTCTATTATTCAAAGACCAATGCGCCCAGAGGTTCGAAGTAACCGAAATCGACACAGATGGCAAACCTCGCCATCTTATGCTTCATAAAACACCGTACTACGATCTAAGCGGAAACCTTAAAGGCCTAATCGGTGCGATTCTTGACCTTACAGAAGCAAAAGCCAATGAAGAAGCTCTGAGGCAAAAAAGCGAAGAGTTGGACCGGTACTTTACGACAAGTCTCGACCTTCTGTGCATTGCAGATACGGAAGGCCATTTTGTGCGACTAAACAACGAATGGGAAAAGGTGCTTGGATACCAAATCTTTGAGTTGCTAGGACACCCTTTTATCGAATTCGTCCACCCTGATGACGTCGAAGCCACCATCAAAGCAACCGCCAACCTTGCTTCGGGGGTTGAAGTTACCAACTTTGTTAACCGTTACCGATGCAAGAGCGGAGAGTACCGCTGGATTGAGTGGCGTTCAGGACTTGAGAACGGCCAGATCTTCGCGGCAGCACGCGACGTAACAGACCGAGTCCTCATTGAGAACGAACTTAGGCGGGAAAAGAACCTCAACGACGCGATATTCAGCAGCATTCCCGGCATGATCTACCTTTATGACGAGAACGGACGTCTCGTGAAATGGAACAAGCGGCATGAGACGATGACCGGTTACAGCGCAGATGAGCTGGCCCAGATGACTCTCCTTTCTTGGTACAAGGACGATCCCGTTAGTCAAAAGGCGGTGACGGACGGAATCAATGTGACGCTACAGACAGGCTTCGGAGAGGCTGAAGCCGATTTGCAGACAAAGTGGGGCACAAAGCTTCCGATGTACTTTACGGCTAGTCCCGTCATGGTTGACGACAAGCCGTTTTTCATTGGCGTTGGAATCGAGATAACCGAGCGCAAACGAGTCCAGCAAGCTCTCGAGAAGAAGATCCTCGCTTTGACGCAGCCACTCGATGAATCCCAATCGGTCGAACTCGAAGACCTTTTCAACATCCAAGATATCCAGCTCTTGCAGGATCAATTTGCCGATGCTACCGGCGTGGCGTCGATCATTACGCGAATTGATGGAACGCCAATAACGAGGCCCAGCCAGTTCTGCAGGCTCTGCCAAGAAATGATTCGGAGCAATCCTCAAGGAGTGCAAAACTGCATGAAGTCGGATGCAGTCCTAGGGACGCCAAATGTAAGCGGACCAACAATCAGACCTTGCCTCAGCGGAGGACTTTGGGATGCTGGAGCAAGCATCGCCATTGAAGGAAAGCACATTGCGAACTGGCTCATCGGCCAAGTCCGCAACGAAGTTCAAAGCGAACAGGCGATCAGACAGTATGCCGCCGCCATCGGCATTGATCCGGACGATGCAGCTCAAGCGTTCAACGAAGTGCCTTCGATGTCGAAAGAGAGGTTCGAGAACGTTGCCAAAGCGCTTTATACTTTGGCCAAGCAATTGTCTACCGTTGCTTATCAAAACGTTCAGCAAGCGCGTTTTATTTCGGACAGGCAACAGTCCGCCCAAGACTTAAAAAGGCAACTGGATCTAGAGCATATCATCATGGAGATCTCGGGAGAGTTCATCAGTATGCCTGCCGAAGAGACTGACCATGCGATGAACCAAGCTATTGCACGCCTCGGTGAGTTTCTTGGTGTCGATCGGGCCTATATCTATCACTACAACGAGGACGACGGTTTGTATCAAAGCATGGCCGAATGGTGCGCAGAAGGAGTTCCTTCGGTACACCTCGACTTGAAAAATATCCCAACGCATGAAACTCCCGTATTCACAGATACGATTTTGTCAGGAAAGATCTTTATCGTCGATGACGCTTCTCAGCTTGGCGACGATTCACAAGCTGAACGCAACTACACCCTCAGACTTGCAGTGCTTTCCTGCATCAATTTGCCAATCCAGGTTTCTGGAAAAGTTTATGGATTTCTTGGGTTTGAGACGACCAGAGATAAGCGCCAATGGCAGGTCGGAGAAGTGGACCTTCTCAGGATGTTCGCCCATCGCGTTGGCAACAAACTCGAGAGGAACCAATATGAGGAGGAGATTCACCGCCTTAACGTCAATCTTGAGCAAATCGTGGCGCATCGAACCGAACAACTCCTTGAATCCAACAAAGAGCTGGAGTCGTTTGCCTATTCGATTTCGCACGATCTCCGAGCCCCGCTGCGGAGCATCAATGGGTTTAGCGCGGCCCTGCAATACGACTATCAAGATGTGTTGGACGACTCGGCTAAGGACTATATCTCAAGGATACGGGCCAGTGCGACCCGAATGAGCGATCAAATAGACGGGTTGCTGACGCTGTCGCGAATATCCAGAGCCAAGCTAGACCTAAAGCGTATTGATCTCTCCGACCTGGCATTCGTTATCGTCGGCAACTTGCGCGATAACGAGCCAGACAGGAAGATCCACGTTGAAATCGAAAAAGGGATCGAGGTGACCGGCGATGAGCGGATGCTGATGTCGCTGATGCAGAACCTGATCGAGAACGCCTGGAAGTTCACGTCGACAGTGCCAAGAGCGGAAATACACATCTACAAGAAAACCCGCCAAGGATGCGGGGTGTGCGTTGTGGAGGACAACGGCGTCGGGTTCGACATGGCCTATGCTGATAAGCTTTTTGGAGTTTTCCAGCGACTTCACAGTACTACCGAGTTCCCGGGCACCGGCATTGGGCTAGCAACGGCATTCCGGATTGTGCAAAGGCACGACGGCTTGATTTGGGCTGATAGCGAACCGGGCAAAGGCACCAAGTTCTTGTTTACGATCGGCTGCAAGGAAGACGGCGTTTTGCGTTGAGTCAGCGCTAGCCTGGTCCTCAAGAACCGGTTGCCTGCTATACGGTAGGAGCCGCTATCCAAGCCAGAGCCATGCTTAGAAGGCGGTTCGAATGAGCTGAAGAGAGGCCTGCTTGCGAGCGAGCAGATGCTTGGTCCAACGAGCCAAGGATGCTCAAAGGGGCATTGCCCATGCAAAACGAAACGAAAGTCAAAGGGCGGCCAATCGCTCCATTGAAAACTCAAATTTCGAGCAAGGCATCGCAGTCTAGACCGCAAGCTCGATCATTGAGATGCTATGCGTGTCTATGACAAAGGACGATATGTCCCCATCGTAACCGTGAGTCCATCCTTGACTCACGGTGTACGAAATTGTCAACGGTTGCGATCTTCAGTAACGTACTCGCCGACTTCGGGATACTGCTCTTATAAGGAGCAGCAGAACGACAGCGCCGACAAATGCCACTAAAGTGCTGCCGACCCATCCAGTGTATTGGCGGCCAAGGAACTGGGCAAACAGCCAGCCTCCAATAAACGCGCCGACTATGCCAATGACGAGATCGCCGAGAATTCCGCCAGGTCCTTCTCCAGGAACCGCCATTTTGGCCAGCAAACCAGCCACGATTCCTACGATTATCCAAAATACGATGTTTTCCATTTTAGTAGAGTCCTCTATCTCGTGTTAATCAGCGGTCACCTAGTGTCGCTTGATGAAGTACCGTCGGTTGAGTCGCCTGTCTTGCCCGTTTGGCCTGTGTCTCCAGAATCTCCTTTGGACCCTTTGTCGCCAGAATCCCCTTTGTCGCCGGTGTCGCCTTGAGTGCCACTAGCTCCTGCTGGTCCGGTCGCGCCGGCAGGTCCTTGGGTGGAAGGAACAACAATTGTGGTTGGGGAGGCTGGCGCTGCAGGATTGTTTACAATGACGTCTCTCGTTGGTGTAGCTGCGACATTCTGTGAAGGCGCATACCACATGAAGTATCCGATCATCATCATGCCGACCAGTACAACCATAACAATGGCGACAGGCGCCCAGTTCGTTTCACCGTCTTCGCGCGTATATATTCGCATTTCAAATTCCATCCTTAAGAAGCTGAGCTTCTCGGTTATGCAAGCTGCATTGGTTGCCGCGGGTTCTCGTCACGAGCCAACTGCCGTCAAGCTAGCTGCAGATAGGTTCGCAGGTTTTTCTTGCTGTAGTAGAGGTCTCGCATTCGCGAAAGCTGCGAAAACTAGCGAACTTTGAGACCGGTTTGACTTGATATCAGTTTCTTCTATGGGCCGGGATGATGCAAGTCTGATCCTGCACCGTCACTAGGTAAGTGTCTAGAGAGATAAGGTCGTTAATCGATGAACTATTGATCGTGTTTATATTTCTCCCCATCCGGCGGATCTGAAGGATAAATAGCAACGCCTCTGATGGCACCTCAACCATGCTATCCGCTCATCCGTATTAGATCTGAACCGTATGGAAGGCAGCGACCCTATTGAAATCGTATCCTACGTCTTTGTAGCAATCGTTACAGTGTCGGCGATCGTCCTGATGTTCGTCTGGCATTTCACCCGCGCGCACTCGCTTCTGGACCAATGGGCACTCGACAACGGATTTACCATCATCCATCGCGAACACCGCAGCTTAAGAAAAGGTCCCTTCTTCTGGACAACTTCCGACCATCAAGCCGTGTATTACATCGTCGTTCGGGACAGCAAGGGAATCGAGCACTCCGGCTATGCGCGTTGCGGCGGCTGGTTTTGGGGCATGATGAGAGATAAGGTCGATGTTCGGTGGGATCGGTGAGATGAGACGAATAGTTTCTGGCATCCTATGATGTGCGCGCCTAACTTCCTTCTAAACCTGCATTCTACTTGGCCTTAAACGGAGTTTTGCGGAAGACATACTCTCGCTCCTCAGCAGTGATCGGATAAGGTCTATCGGTTTTCGGAAGTTTATCGTAGTTATCTAGATCCCAAGACGCGGTATTCGATTCCTTGCCTTTAGAGTCGACAAACGAACAATATGAGGCATGGATATTGGAGTGATAGAGCGCGAGGGGAACTTGATTCTCAAGGTCCTTCATCGCCCTTTTCGGGATAACGCCGACGATCTTGCCGCCTCCCGACCATATCCAAAGAGACCCCGGGTTCTTGATTCTTGGCTCCTTGCCATCCTCGACAAAGATCATCCAGTCCTTGCGGATCTTGCCTTGCACTAGGGTCGTCCTAGAAATCCGCCATCGTCTTGCGCCGGGCGATGAGGTGTAGTAGTAGCGTTCCGTTGAGCTTCCGGCGCGAAAGAGGATGTAGGTTCCGCCAAACTGACCAGTGTATCCGTGTTTCCAGAGCCCCGAGTTCGGGATATCGCCGTAGGCGGCTCGTCCTTTGCCGAGTTTGATCGCCCATGCCTCTTCGCCTTGCGGCGGGGCGAGAAGCGCGATGGCGGAGACGAGTGTCGGCAAGATCATAGTTGTTTATACGCTTCTTAGGTCTCATGGTTTCATATCGCTCCCCATCCGCTAGGAGATTTTTGCTCTATGCTAAGGAGAGGCATACCCAGGTATCGCCAGCAACCTGCTGGCAAAGCCTATCGACAAAGATTGAACCCGTGCAAACAAGCAAGATGGCGCGGAGACCATGCATCCCGCTGCTACAGCTCCGTTGAAGCACGCAGGTTAAAAGACTTCTAGTGGCTGTAGAATGATAAAAAACACGGATAGGCAAATTATGAGATAGACTGGTGTCAAATTATTTAGCAATTGGAGCGCAATGGCAAATGGTACAAGTTATCGCAAAGGGCAAGTGGATTCGGTGGTGTGAGGCAAAGAAGCTAGAGATAGTCTCTTCCCGCTTTGCTTTGGAAACATGCTACTACGGCATCGGTTTCCGAACACGTCCAGGCACCGTCGTCGTCACAGATACCGAGATCATCCATCACTCCTACTCGTGGATCGACACGCTTTGGGCAGCCTTCGAACCGTCGATCAGGATCGTGGTTCCAGTTAAGACGATCCGTGAGGTTAGGAGACTTAAGTTCAACTTTGGTTTGAACAGCATTCACGTTCTTCCTAATGCGGCCTTTCAAATAGAAACCCAGGATGGCGTAACGCACGTCTTCATTTTGCAGCGCAGAGGCAAAGAGTTCGCCGAAGCGCTTCGGTCATTTGGGCTGGTTGTTGCCGATGAGGAAGGTACTTCATAACCTTGTGCTTTCTGCGATTCTGGAAGATCCGGATGGGTAAACGAAGCCTTTGGCAACTTGCCTATCTAACTGGGCCGGCGAGACGCCAGCGATCCCGGCTACGTTCCTTACAAGGCTTCATCTGCTCTTCAGCATATGCCTCAGATACCGGCCCGTCCAGCTTGCATCGACCTGAGCCACTTGCTCCGGGGTGCCCATCGCCACGATTCGGCCGCCGTTGTTGCCGCCTTCAGGGCCCATGTCGATCAGCCAGTCGGCGGTCTTGATTACGTCGAGGTTGTGCTCGATAACGATGACCGTATTGCCCTGGTCGACGAGTTTCTGCAAGACCAGCAGAAGCTTGCGCACGTCCTCGAAGTGAAGGCCCGTGGTCGGCTCGTCGAGGATGTAAATCGTCTTGCCCGTCGAGCGTTTGCTGAGTTCGGCCGCCAGCTTGATGCGCTGGGCTTCGCCTCCGGATAGGGTCGTCGCCGGCTGGCCCATCCGCACATAGCCTAGGCCGACATCGAGCAACGTGATGAGCTTGCGATAGATCTTGGGGATCGGCTGGAAGAACTCGCACGCCTCTTCGATGGTCATGTCGAGCACTTCCGAGATGTTCTTGCTCTTATATCGGACCTCGAGCGTTTCGCGGTTGTAGCGCTTGCCCTTGCACACTTCGCACGGCACGTAGACATCCGGCAGGAAGTGCATTTCGATCTTGATGATGCCGTCGCCTTTGCAAGCCTCGCAGCGGCCGCCCTTCACGTTAAAGCTGAACCGGCCGTTCTTATAGCCGCGCATCTTGGCGTCGGTGGTCAGCGCAAACAGCTCACGGATCATGTCGAAGGTGCCGGTGTAGGTAGCTGGATTGCTGCGCGGGGTGCGGCCGATCGGCGACTGGTCGATGTCGATGACCTTGTCGAAGCTGTCGCAGCCGTTAATACCGTCGTGGGGGGACCATACGCCGCGGGTGCCGTAGAGTTCATACATGAGCCGCGGGAAGAGCGTGTCTTGGATGAGAGTGCTCTTTCCGCTGCCGGAAACTCCCGTGATGCAGGTGAACAGGCCAACCGGAATCGCCACATCGACGTTCTTGAGGTTGTTCCCACGAGCCCCTTTCAGCACCAGCCAATCCGACCGAGACATGTGGACGGAAGTATACCCATAACGTGAGGAAAGGGCTATGGCTCCGTAATCACAGTTCTGAGGCTGGTGCATTGCGATGGCGAGAGGACAGCATTGGTATTGCCGGCAACTTCCAACCGTGTCATCCTGAGCGAAGCGAAGGATCTTCATGCAGTTGCCTCTTGCTCGTATTCGCAAGCATTAAGTCCAGTCAGATTCCTCGCTTCGCTCGGAATGACAAGGAAGCGAGGACAAGGAATTATGTGGCTAATCTCAAGGCAACAGCCGCCTTGGGATCGAGGGATAATGGAGGTCGTAGATGACTGATGTGGTTCTAATGGTTACGCGAGACAGCGCTAGCTTGGGTGATTCCATCGATGCTCCGCACGAAGAGACGGTCCGGATGCGACGCATCACCCAAACCGATGAGTTCGTTCACCAGCTAAGGGTTCGCTACCAACTGCCTGCAATACAGGGCTCGAAGCATGCATGGGCATGCATATTGAATAGCGAAGAAATAGCCGTGTTTAAGCAAACCAAACCCTCGTGCGTTGCGTTGGTTCAGGAGTTGAAGTTCGCAGAGGTCAACAAGGTTCATTTCAAGTATTACTCTCAAGGCCGTCCGGAGATATCTGGGGCGAATGAAGCCTTGATACTGCAGCAGCTCAAAGAACGAATCACAACCGGATTTCGTCGCATAACTGGAAGAGGTTAGTAGGATGAAAAGAGGAATCGCACCCGCCATCGCCATCGGACTCGCCGTCATTATCTTTGCGGCGCCGCCGTTGAAGCTATCGAAGACAGACGAGGCTCTGCGCAAGCAAACAGTCGACAATGCCAAGAAATACATGACCGCCATTGCCTACTACTGCGCCGACTACGACGATGTAACGCCCTACACTTCCGACCCGAAGATCGTTGCTGAGATCGTCTATCCCTACATGAAGTCGCGGTCAATCACGAGGACTCTGAACCCGAAAGGCGGCATCTTCCACTTCAATCCATCCACGACGAGGATCAAGATTGAGATGATCGAAGACCCGAGCAAAACGCCATTCATCTATGAGACTTACGGGTGGAACGACGGCAAGCGCGTCGTGTGCTTCTGGAATCAAATTGCCCGGCCGGTTGACCAAAACGAATGGAATGTGCTGAGGAAGAACCTAAGCCTGAAAATCAAGAAAGTCGACTAGGTGGTAACCTTCTCTCGAATCGAGGGGGTTTATCCATGTTGCGTTCTTTGATTCCGGCAACGGTTGTTCTTTTAGCGGCCTTCGCTCCGGCCGACCAGATCAAGATGAAGCTGATGAAGGACGGACAGTCCATCGGCTCGGGCTTCTTGTCGCATGAGACTTCTAAGAACGGCGAAAGCCGATTTGAGGTCACGATGACGATCCAGAACGGCCCGTCAACCTACATCCTGAAGCAAATCGACCGGTACGACGCCAAAGCGCGGCCGATTGAGAGCATCACATCGGATCAGGACGGCACCAACACGGTCGCACGTAAGCATACATTTGGTCCGAAGGGTTTGACTGTTGCAGTCACAGCGAACGGCAAGACGACCACAAAAACGGCTGCCTATCCAAAAGGCAAATCGATCAACCGAGCTTCTCAACGATGGTTCTTCAACGAGATGCCTTTGCCCGGCGCCGTTAGCCGCGAACTGGTGTATCAAAACGACAAATGGGCGGAGCGAATCAGCCGGTATATGGGTCTCAAGGAGATCGAGGTTGGCGGTAAGAAGGTGAAGGCCTATGAGCTGCTCGATCGGCGTTCCGACGGTACCGACGAGGTTCATCAGTGGGTGGACAAGAAGGGTATGCCGCTGAGGATGGAGTTCTCGTCGTCGGGTGTGAAGCTTGTGCTTGAACGCGAGGGGTAGGAAATTCGGAGGCGTAGGGGGTAAGGGCGTAGGGTCATTCTGAACGCAGTGAAGAATCTCGGTATAAAGCAGGCAAGAGCAGAGGACCGAGATCCTTCGCGTTGCTCAGGATGACAAAAAGTCGGTTGGAAAGTTGAGCTTTGCCGGTCAGAGGTGGCTGGGGCATTTTGTTGCGAATGCAGAGCGAAGCATCATCAATGTCTTGAATGTTTAACGCTTTCAAGCAACTTGCAAGTTCAAATATCGCCCTAGGCTTTGTCGCCTGGGAGGCAGCGATACTTGGTTGGGTCCCAATGACCCAGCCAGCAGCGGCCAGCGATACCTGGGCTGGCCCAAGCATGGCATCCGGATCACAGCATCTTCAGGCTCTTTGCCCGAATCCATACGGCGTAGGTTCCCTGGTACCGGATGATGCGCCAGTCCCCATCCAGAGGGAGCACATCGACGATGGTTGGGGCGAACAGCGTGCCGACGGCTTGCGCTGACGGATCTGGGTACATGTATACCGATGTTGTGCCGACGATTCGAGCCCGCAGATATTTGTCCGGCTTCCATTTACGAACATGCTTCGAAAAACCGGTCTCTCTCAACATCCTGCGGATCTCAAGAGAACCTTTCAGTTGAATGCTGGCGCTTTCTCGCGCATTCTTTGACGAGGCCAGTTCCTTCTCTGCAGCCTCCTTCGCGTTCTTTGCTACCTCAATGTCCATGACCGTTTGATTGGCCTTGTCCTGAAACGCTTTAAGGTCTGCTGCCGAAGCATCGAGCTTCGCTTTGGCGTCTTGGAATTGGTGTTGAACCTGCGCTGACCAGTTCTCTTGCATCTCTTTGTCGAGTCGAGATGCCTCGGTTTGAAGCTTGGAGACAGCCAATGTCTTCTGGTCGATATCTTGCTTCGCATCCGCAAGGTTCTTCTGAAGCCCATCCAAAGCGGCTTGGATCTCATTAACTTTCTTTTGCCCAGACTCGATTCCCATCGTGGCTGAATCGACCAGCTGCTGTAGGCTGCTTTCTTGCGATGCCATTTCGTCTATCCATTGCATCAGCCGGCCGCGCCAGACTCTCCTGTTGAACTGCGTGGCGCATTCCGATGAATAGGTCCGTGCAAAGCTCTTGAGCGACTCGAGGGTTCCCTTGCGCATATCGAGTTTGGCGAATGAGCCGTCAGAAGCCGGAACCGAGAGTTTGATCAGGTCCTTGGAGGCAGTTCCAATGATGTGACGGTCAGAGGTATCGATATCTTCTCTTAGCAACGAAAAAGTGGAGTCTGCCGCGTTGCCGACGAGGTCATACTCCGTCAAATCGGGTTCGCTATGCTCAGAGTTGGGCGAAAGCACCTGCATCATGCCGGAGAGCTTTGACTTGGACTGCGTTAGCTTCAGAAACACGGCAAAGTCCTTGGTTCGGCATAAATAGCAACCGGTTAGGTTGGCCAATGACTGTCCAAACGCAAAGGCAAAAAGCAAAACGGAGCATGCAAGTCTCTTCATAATCGGTCCTTGATCGTTTTCGGCACCTTGGGCGGCGCCGTTGAATGTATTATCCACCAAAGTCACGACATCTTATGAACGTTATTCGCGTAGCTGTTCGCAGAATATTCGCACTTCAACAAATATAGCGCCTGATTCGGAGTAAACTGGCTGAATGCGTTTGACGCAGATGGTCTCCTGTTATGGGTGAGCGTCGAAACTTGGCCCAAGCCAACTGACGGAGGTTCTCCGCCAGCTACCGACCTCAACCGACCCGAACCTGCTCGTCGGTCTCGAATCGCGAGACGATGCGGGGGTCTACAGGCTGTCTGACGACCAATCCTTGGTCCAGACGGTAGACATCTTCACGCCAATCGTTGATGATCCGTACTCCTACGGCCAGATCGTCGCGGCCAACTCGCTGAGCGACGTTTATGCGATGGGCGGCCGGCCGATTACGGTCTTGAACATCGCCTGCTTCAACCCGGTTGCAGCGCCGGCGACTGTTTGGGCGGAGGTCTTGAAAGGCGCATTCGATAAAACCGTCGAGGCCGGAGCGGTTGTGGTCGGCGGCCACAGCACGATGGACAAAGAGCCGAAGTTCGGCCTTAGCGTCACCGGCTTGGTCAACCCGAACACGATGTTCACCAACGATAATGCAAAGCCTGGCGATCGCATTTATCTCAGCAAGCCATTGGGCACAGGCATGGTCACTACGATGACGATGAAGGAGAAGTGCCCGGCGCATCTTCTTGAGCAGGCGATCGCGTCCATGACGAAGCTAAACAAGGATGCTTGCGAGATCGGACTGAAACATGGTGTGCGGTGCGCCACCGACATCACCGGCTTTGGCTTAGCTGGCCATTTGCTCAATGTCGCGAGGTCGTCCGAGGTGACCATCGAAGTCGATACCGCCAATCTGCCGCTGTTCGACGGCCTTCAGGATATCGTTTGCGATGATGCTTACACGGCTGGACTCTACAACAACGAGATCTTTACCGAACCGTTCACCAAGTTCGACGAATCGGTTCCTGAATGGTTGCAGAAGGTCGTTCTGGACCCGCAGACCAGCGGCGGCCTCGCCCTTTTCTCGCAGGAGGAAATCGAAGGCTTGCCTTGCATCGGCAGAGTTGTCGAAGGCGAGGTTCGGATTAGGTTCTTGTGATCGGCTAAAATAGGGAGAACCCATGGATTTCTCCCGGCTGATTGACTTCTTCCTGCACCTCGATAAGCACCTGGTCGCAACTGTGAACGCCTACCAGTCGTGGACCTATGCGATTTTGTTCGCCATCATCTTCTGCGAGACCGGACTGGTTGTCACGCCGTTTCTTCCCGGAGATTCTTTGCTTTTCGCTGTCGGCTTGGTGGCGCGACGCGGAGATCTCAACGTTATCGCCGTATTCTTCTTACTGGCCTTAGCGGCTCTATGCGGCGACAATGTGAACTACTTCCTCGGGCGAACCTTCGGCGAGAGGCTGTTTAAGAAGGAGAAATCAAAGTTCTTCAAGCGAGAGAACCTTGATAGAACCCACGCGTTCTTCGAGAAGTACGGCGGACGGGCTATCATCCTCGCCCGGTTTGTTCCGATTGTGCGAACGTTCTGCCCGTTTGTTGCCGGCATGGGCAAAATGACGTACGTGAGGTTCTTGAGCTACTCGGTCGCCGGAGCTTTTCTGTGGGTCGGCATCTGCGTGTTTGCAGGATTTGCGTTTGCGGGAGTCGAAGCAGTCGAGAAGAACTTCAGCATAGCAGCGCTTGCCGTTGTTGCCATATCGCTTGTTCCGATGGTTATTGAAGTCGTCAAACACAAACGAGAACAGAAAGCAAATAGGCCTTAAGGTTGAAAATAGGCCTGATTCGGGGATCTAATGGCGCAACGCCGAGGTCTATGCAGTAGATTCCGACCGAAGGGGTTATTTAGCATGAGCCTAAGTGAGAAGTATCCGAACTACAGCCCAGGACTAGAGGGCGTTTACGCAGGGGTCAGCAAGATCAGCGAAGTCAACAGCGATCCCAGCTATTTGATTTACCGGGGCATTGACATCAATGAACTGGCAACCAAATCGACCTACGAAGAAGTTGCTTATCTCTTGATTCATGGCAAGTTGCCAAACGTTGAGGAACTGGCAACTTTCCGTGACATTCTGAACCGGTCGCGCAACCTGCCGGTTGAGGTCACCGCAGCACTTCGATTGATACCCAAAACCGCCGATTTGATGGACGTCGTCAAGGCTGGATTCGCCATGACCGCCCCATTTGACTCCGACTACAATGACATGAGCCATGGCGGCAACGTGCGAAAAGCCATGACCATCATCGCGCGCGCACCGTCGCTAGTGTGCGCCGCTTATCGGCTGCGGACAGGACAAGAGCCGATTGCACCCGATCCTGAACTGAGCACCGCAGCCAACTTCATGTATATGCTGACCGGCAACCGTCCGGACGCCTACACCGAGCGCGTCATGGATGCTTCGCTCATTTTGTATGCTGAGCACGGTTTTAACGCATCAACCTTTGCATGCCGAGTCACGGTGTCGACGTTGAGCGACATTTATAGCGGCATTATCTCGGGTATTGGAACCTTGAAAGGCCCCTTGCACGGCGGAGCTAACGAGGAAGCCATGAAGATGCTGTTGGAGATCGGCTCGCCATCCAATGCCGAACCGTGGCTTCGCGATGCTTTTGCAACCAAGAAGAAAATTATGGGCTTCGGCCACCGCGAATATAAGCACGGCGACCCGAGAGCCAGGATTCTATCGAAGATGGCGCATGAGCTCGGCGAGCGCGTGGGCAACACTACTTGGGGCCACATCGCCAACCACCTTGAGAAAGTGATGCTCGAAGAGAAAGGGATCTATCCGAACGTGGATTTCCATACGGCGTTCATGTATTACCTGCTCCACATCCCGATCGTTCTGTATACGCCTCTGTTCGTGATTGCTCGTGTAGCTGGCTGGAGTGCGCACGCCGTCGAGCAGCTAGATAACAACCGCCTCATCCGGCCGAAGGTGATTTACGAAGGCGACCGTAACATCCCATTCGTGCCGCTCGAAGAACGCGATATGCACGCCGAGTAAAGTGCCGCTGATTGTTTGAGTAATAGCGCCTCCAAACCGCATACGGCTGGGGGCGTCATTCTAAGCAGCATCGCTGAGGCGGCTAGTTCCAACAACATGCAGTTTGGTCTTCAGGTCAGACAAAGCCTCTTCTATCCGCACAAGGATCTCGCCAAGCCCCGCATTCACGCCGTTCTTGGCGCACAGCTCTAGTTCCTCGCATATCGCCGCTAGCTTGTCGCCGCCGATGTTGCGACTTGAGCCCTTCAGCTTGTGGGCAGCTCCGCGAATGGTCGCAAGGTCTCCGCAAGCAATGAGCGATTGCAGCTCAGAGATGATCTGATCCGACGATATTTCGAACTCATCGATAATCTGTTCGAGGAAATCTTGGTCGCCTTCACAGATGTCGATAAGCCTTTGAGCATCGAATATCGACTTAGCAACTTCTTCGACAGAGTATTCGTTCGATTCGACTCGTCGGCCTCTTCTGAGAACATCCAATATTTCTTGCGGCCGAATCGGCTTTGTCAAGAACGCATCCATCCCGCTCTCTTGGCTTTTGCGACGGTCTTCGTCAGACGTTCCAGCCGTCATCGCGACGATCATTGTCCTCGGTTCAATGCCGTTCTCAAGGCGCCTTATCTCCTCGGTAGCTTCAAAACCGTCCATAACCGGCATCTGGCAGTCCATTAGGACGCAGTCGAAACTCCCAGCTTGCCACATTTGAACTCCCTCTTGTCCGTTCTTGGCTACCGTGACGACAGCACCTAACTTTTCTAGAGACCTGACCCCTACTTTACGATTTACAGGATTATCCTCAACCAAGAGGATCGACATCCCTGCTAAGTCCGTAGCTGGCGCTTCGGGCCTTTCGTTCTCTGCCCCCTCGTCGCCGCTCAGGATGTTTGCCAAAAGATCAAAAAGCTGGCTCTGGAGTATCGGTTTATGCAAGAACGCGTTAATGCCCATGTCGGCAAGCTCGTTCTTGTCGTATCCCTGGCCGCTAGATGTCGCCAAAATGATGGGTATATCGATGCATCCGGACAACTCGCGAATGGCGGCAGTCGTTTGAATCCCGTCCAGTTCGGGCATTTGTAGGTCCATGAGAATCGCGTCAATCGCCGGTCGATTCTCATCGGCAAGCAGATCGATGGCTTCGATGCCGCTCTTGCACTCAACGCAGTTGATCTGCCACGCTTTCAAGTTTTCCCGATAGACCAGACGGTTTGTCTCATCGTCATCTACAGCGAGAACAGTGCAGGTCGCACCGAGTTTGTGCACCGGCGACTTGCGCTTGTTTGAGGCAGCCTTTCTAACTGGGATTTCGAACCAAAAAGTACTGCCCTGCCCCAGCTTGCTTTCGAGGCCGATCTCGCCGCCAAGCAACTCGACAATTTGTTTGGATATGGTCAGTCCAAGGCCGGTTCCGCCGAATCTCCGGGCCGAGCTGCTGTCAGCTTGAGTAAAGCTCTCGAAGACGGTAGCGTGTTTTTCGTCGGCGATGCCAATGCCCGTGTCAACAACTTTAATTTTGATCTTAGGCTGGTTGAGGTCATTCTTCGATTCTTCCGCCAATATGACGACCCGTCCCTTCTCAGTGAACTTAATAGCATTGCCGATCAGGTTCATCATGACTTGGCGGATTCGCGTTGGGTCACTGATACAACAGTCCGGCAACTCCGGCGGAATTCGGCAAATCACTTCGATTCCCTTGCGGTGCGCCGACTCTGCGAGCAAGCGAACGGACTCTTCAATGAGATCGCGCAAGTTGAACTTGATCTCCTCGATAGTCAGCTTGCCAGCTTCAATCTTCGAGAAATCGAGGATGTCGTTGATGATGGCGAGAAGCGACTCGGCGCTGTTCTGAATGATGCGCGTGTAATCCCTTTGTTCAGCGTTCAGCTTGGTGTCAGCCAATAGGCCGATCATGCCGATGACTCCGTTCATCGGCGTGCGTATTTCGTGGCTCATGTTTGCGAGGAAAGAAGCCTTAACTCGTGCTAGATCGAGGGCCGCATCGCGCGCTTTTGCCAACTCTTGTTCGGCTTGGCGCTGGGCTGTGATGTCGCGGGCAACTGTTCCGAAGCATGTCGGTTCGTTCGTCTTCGGATCAGTTATCTGAATGATGGCTTCAACCATAAGGATCGTCGATACGCGATCCGCTCCGAGGAAGAATATCTCCCCGATCCACTTGCCCTTCTCCCTCACCTCAGGCAAGATGTCGTTGATGAGTCTGTCATGCTCAAATTCGGGGTAGTAATCGAGAATCTGTGGCAGGTTGGCCTCGGTTCGAGGATCAAGCGCTGTCATCTCAACCCCGCCGGGATTCAAATAGGTGACCCGGCCGTCAAGTTTAGCCATGGCGATGAAGTCATCCGAGAGCTCGGTTAGCTGGTAGATCTTAAGCAGCTCGAGTTCAGCACGCTTCTTAGTAGTGATGTCGACTACCGAACCGACAATAGTGTCCAGTGCGTCCACATCAATCAACTTCTTGCCGGTCATATGAACCCATCGGTGCCCGCCAACCTTAGATATCACGCGCAAATCAAGGGCAAAGGTGGTGTGGGTATTCAGGTTCTCGAACATTACATCCCGTAAATCGACTCGATCTTCGGGATGAATACATTCCCGAATCGTCTCAAGATCAACCTCGTCCTCCTTGCTCTCCCATTCCAGGATGTCCCTTAACGCTTCGTTGAACCTGATCTTATTCGTTGTTCTATTGAACTCGTAAATGCCTGCGTTGGTGCTCTCGATAACTTGAGAGTTTCGGCGCTCGCTCCTCTCAATAGCTTTTTGGGCATCAAGAATTTGCCGGGTCTTTCCCTCGATCGAATCGAGCATCGTGTTGACGGTCCTTGCCAAGACGCCGATTTCATCAGATCCCGCAGCATCTACTCGTGAGGAACTGTCTCCACTTAGAGCAATTTCCGAGGTGCGGCAACTGAGGCTGACAAGGCGGCTGATCACAACACGGTCAACGAGCCAAACCGACGTGATGAAGATCAGCAAGCCCGAGGCGAGCAAGGACAAGATAAGCCAAGATCGGGTCTCAAGCATCTGGCGATTTACAGTTCGGGGCGAGTCCACGACCAGCAGAACCGATTTTTGGCTTTCAAGATCAGATATGGCCTCGAAGGTACGCATGGTATTGCGACTCAAGGGGATCGAATTGCTTGAACCGTTCGTCTTTGTTTCGGAAAGATACGGGTCAATGAGGCTGGAGCGCATATCTGCCGTTGTTACAGTGGCTGAAAGGTGAATCACATTGCTGATATCTTTGACCCGGGCTTTGTCGTAAATCGAGCCCATGAGAACAAATCCGTTGACGCTTCCAGTGCCATCAGAACACAAAGCAGGTTGAACCGAAATGCACAAAACCTTGTTTTCAACAACCAGCAAGCCGCTCCTTGGCTTCTTGTCGTTGGAGATTAGAATATCCTGGTTTAGGGCTCTGACCTTTTTTAGAAGCATTGAAGCAAAGGTTGACTTACTATTGATTGCTCCTGTTGCCGAAACATAGTTGAGCACCTTGTCCTTTCCCTGAAACACAGCCATAAAGTCGATGCTGAGGTTGTTCAGGCTTTCAACGATTAAGTTCTCTTCTTCGAACTGCTTATTCTGCTTTAGGACATAGTCGTGCATGGCAGTCCATTTCGCGTAGTCCATGGTCTTGCCGGTCATTTGGTCGACTTGAGAAGTGATCGCGTCTTTGAGTCTCGAATAGTCTTTTGACGATTCTGCCGCCTCTACTTTGGCAAAGCCATTGACCAGCACATTTTCGGCAATGAAGAATATGCCGATGGCCAAAATGGCCAATGTTGCTGTCAGCACCAATACAGTTCTAAAACGTAGACCCATCGAAAGTCAAATAGAGACAAGATGCAGGACAATGCCTTGCCTGCTACCCCATTTAATCATCGGAACGTTTCGACGGTGAACGCAGGTTCAATGCGTGAGTTTGCACATCCGTACGGTCAAATAACCCGCATCGGCAAACCTTCTCTCGCCATATGTTGCTTCAGTTCGCGGATGGTATAGGTGCCGTCATGGACGATGCTTGCGATCAGCACCGCGTCTGCCTTGCCTTTTGTGGCTCCCTCAACGAGGTGTTCTGGTGTTCCTGCTCCTCCGCTAGCGATGACCGGCACACTGACGGCTTCGCTGATGGCTCTTGTCAGTTCCAGATCGTAACCCGCAAGAGTGCCGTCGCCGTCCATGCTTGTGAGAAGGATTTCACCTGAACCCATACTGACGGCTTTTTGCGCCCATTGAATGGCGTCCATGCCCGTGTTGTTGCGGCCACCGTGGGTGTAGACATCCCAACCGCCGCCTTGGCGTTTTCTCGCGTCGATAGCGGTGACGATACACTGCGCGCCGAATCTCTCTGCGCCTTCGGAAATGAGCTGAGGATTCTGGATGGCCGCGGTGTTCAGGGAGACTTTGTCCGCCCCGGCCAGAAGCGCTTCGCGGATCGCTTTTACAGTCCGAAGTCCGCCGCCGACAGTAAAGGGAATGAAGACCTGCTCAGCAACTCTTGCAGCAAGATCGACAACGGGGGCGCGCTCCTCATGTGAAGCGGTGATGTCGAGGAAAACGAGTTCGTCTGCGCCTTCCTGACCATAAAACTTAGCGAGCTCAACAGGATCGCCGGCATCGCGCAGACCGACGAAATTGACGCCTTTGACCACTCGGCCGTCTTTGATGTCGAGGCAGGGGATTAATCGGACCGATCTCATGTTTCGTGCAATCTCATCACTCGGGCCAGCGCCGGTCCGTTTTTCGTCGGCTTGACTCTGACGACGAATAGGTCATCGTAGCACGAAACGTGGACCAGGTTCGGATTGGCTTCGCCGCGCCACAGTTTATCGGCGGCTTGGTTCAAGACTTCGGTGACGATATGCCTGTGGTCCGACCTCGTTTCTGGAGTCTCCAGTTCTTGAATGCCAACCTTCAGCAGCCCTCGCGTGACGGCTTTACCTCCGTCTTCGGTTTTTGACCAATAGGTTCGTATGTGGTCGCCTGGAAGATAGCGATCATCGCCGCTCAGGAGGCTTGCTTGAAGGCCATCCGGCGAATAGAGCTGCTGGGAGACATTGTCGAGAATGACCTCCGACTTCTTAAGCCGCGCGACTTCTACGGCCACACGAGGAACGAATCCGACGTGTCGAAGATCGCCTAGCGGCGTTTCGGATAGATAGCGAACTTTGATGATCGTGTTCGAACTCGCCATCGCTTCGAGGAACTCGGCCGTCGGCTCGATGTTCTCGCCAAATAGGTCAGGGCGAAAGAGCTGCGGATTCTGTTCGCGCTTGAGCTGGCTCGCGAAGAAGCGGATATCGCTCGACAGGTTCGCTTCGGCCGTTGTCAGTTCGCCGGAACGAGTCATTTTAGCGACTGCGCCTGACATGTTCGCAGGCTTTGGATCGGATGTATAAATCCAATACTCGATGACCGCCAAAAACTTCGGTTTAGGCGCGAACCTCTCGGCAATCTTCTCGATGAGACTCACGGTCCTACTCCGATCGTCCATCTTCGAGCAATCTCATATTCGGGATCATCCAGAAGGCTCCAGCAGACGTGACAAAGCGCCGCCTCGTTCACATTCGGCGAGCAGCATAGCAGGCACTTGTCCAGCTTACGGTTCTTTTCGACCAGCATTCGGTTGGTCAGCGCAAGCTTTAACTGGTTTCTTGGGATTCCTTCGGAGTTCAGACGGTCCACGGTGTTATTGTACTTGCCTTTGAGGGTTATACTTGGCCATGCTTTGGCTTCCAATCGTCGCTATCCAAGCCGGCCAGTCGCCGATGCTTCCCGTCGATCTCCGTTGCGAGCACTTTGCCCAGCCGCTGGGAGTCGATTCGCCAGCCCCTCGTCTGAGCTGGAAACTCGCTGCAAAGACGAAGGAACGCGGGCTTGTGCAACGAAGCTACCGGATCTTGGTGGCGAGTTCTCTCGACCTCATCAAGAAGGATCGCGGCGATCTTTGGGACACGCATATGGTGCTCTCGCGCGACTCGATTGGGATTGAGTACGGCGGAGTTCCGCTGGAATCGAGGCAGACGTGCTATTGGAAGGTGATGGTCTGGGACCTCGCAGAGCGCGCCAGCAAGTGGAGCGAGGTTGGGCAATGGTCGATGGGCTTGCATGATGCCAAAGAGTGGAAGGCGAAGTGGCTGACTTCCCCTGTGTTTGAGAAGGTTGCTACTGAAGGCTGGGGAGAACATCAGCCAGGCCCTCTATTCCGCAAAGAGTTTGCCGTCACAAAGCGCGTAAAAAGAGCGATTGCAACGATCTGCGGACTAGGATACTACGAGCTTCGGCTCAACGGCGAAAAGGTCGGCAACCATGAGCTCGATCCCGTTTTTACCCGTTACGACAAACGATGCAACTACGTTACTTACGACGTCACGAAGGCTCTTGGCAAGCAAAACGCTGTCGGCGTTATGCTAGGCAACGGTTGGTTTAACCAGTGGGCGAAAGAAGAATGGAACTTCCACAACGCCTCGTGGCGCGCCAAGCCGCGATTCCTGATGAACCTGCACCTAACTTATACCGACGGATCCGAAGAAGACATCGTCAGCGACGAAAGCTGGCAATGCGCACCGGGTCCGGTCTTGTGCAATGGAATCAGGAACGGCGAACTATACGATGCAGGCAGAGAACAACTAGGTTGGGATAAGGTCGGCTTCGATCAGGCCGATTGGCAGCCTGCTCTGGTTGCGGATGCCCCAAAAGGCAAGCTCGTTTCGCAGATGATGCCAGCTACAACCGTTGCAGGCACGTTGCCTCCAACTAAGATTACTCAACCAGCAAAAGGCGTTTATGTGTTCGACTTCGGGCAGAACATGGCCGGTCGAGCACGGCTAACCGTTGAGGCGAAGAAAGGTCAGACGATCACTTTGCGATATGGCGAGAGGCTTCGAGAAGATGGAACTCTCGACCAAGACAAGGTCAAGGTTTTCGTCTATGAAGGTCCGTTCCAAACTGAGACTTACATTGCCAGCGGGAAAGGAACGGAGCAATGGGAGTCGCGCTTCACATACCACGGATTCCGTTACGTTCAGGTTGAGGGACTGAAACAAAAACCGACCGAGGAGACTCTCGTCGCCAGGCCGATGCACACAGCGTTCGAGCCACGAGGCACGTTTGAGTGTTCGAATAAATCGTTCAACGAGATCTGCCATATCACCGACTGGGCCTATAAGAGCAACTTCCTGGGCTACCCGACCGACTGCCCGCATCGAGAGAAGAACGGCTGGACCGGCGACGCCCAACTTGCAGGCGAAATGGCGATGTTGATGTTCGACAACGCATCGAGCTATGAGCTGTGGCTGAACAGTTGGGATGACTGCCAGAGAGCCGACGGCGACTTCCCCGGCATCGTGCCGACCTACGACTGGGGCTACAGCATCGGGACCGCTTGGGACGGCGCATACTTTCTTCTTCCCTACTATCTCTGGCTTTACGACGGCGAAACGCGGCCGCTGACGGCGCATCTCGACGGCTACAAGAAGTATCTGGACTTCCTGGCTTCTCGCGAACAGCAAGGCATCATCCGGTACGGACTCGGCGACTGGGTGCCAGCCGACACAGTCACTCCAGCCGAGGTCACATCGACTGGCTACTATGCCGAGATCGCCCGCATTGCCGCGCAAGGTTTCCGTTTTGCAGGCAAGGAAACAGAAGCCCGTAAGTATGAGGAACTGGCTGAGAGAATCGAGAACTCCTATCGGCGCGAGTTCTTGAAGCCTGACGGATCGGTTTCGATCAACAGTCAGGCAGCGCTGTCGTCAGCTCTGTTCTTCGACATGCTGACTACCGAAGAGACGCCAGCCGCAGCCTCGAAGCTATCTGAATCTGTCCGCGCAAGAAACGACCACTTGGATGTCGGATTCCTCGGCGCGAAGTTCCTTTGGCGGATGCTATCGGAGCACGGCTACCACGATCAGGCATATAAGGTAACGACTCAGACCGACTATCCCAGCTACGGCGAATGGCTGAAGAAAGGCGCGACGACGCTGTTCGAGGATTGGAAAGGCGCAGAATCGCTGAACCATGTGGCGTTCGGCGATATCGTCGGATGGTTTATGTCGTACTTGGCGGGAGTTCGCGCCGATCCCCGAGGACCTGGGTTTGAACGTTTCTCGGTGAAGCCGCTGCCGGTTGGCGATTTAACGTGGGCCAAGGCATCAATTAAATCCGTTCGCGGCCCGATCAGCAGCTCATGGACATGGAATCGCAACCGATTTGGCTTGAAGGTAACCGTGCCGCCGAACAGCCACGCAACTGTTTGGGTGCCCACTACCGATGCCGAACGCGTGCGGGAAACCGGCGGCGCCGAACCGGTGGCAAGAGAGAAGGACTGGGTTGTCTATGCCGTCGGATCGGGAGATTACGAGTTCAGTTCAGCTCTGAAGAAATAGGAACGGTTTGGTCGGACGAGGTTCAATCGTCCGACCAAACCCTATACCCTACACCCTTACCCCTACTCTTCCGGCAGCAGCTCCTCCAGCATATCGAACGCGTAGCGCAGGTGCGGAATCACGATGGATCCGCCGATGACCAGCGCAATGTGCATCGCCTCATAGAGTTCTTGTCGCGAGCAACCTTCGGTCACGCAACGGTCGAGGTGGTAGAAAATACAGTCATTGCACCGAAGCACCATCGAACCGACGAGGCCCATCATCTCCTTGTTCTTGACTTCGATCACGCCATGCTGATAGGCATTCGTGTCGAGTGCGAAAAACTTGTTGAACTCCTTAAAGCCTACCCCGAGGATCTTGTCGTTCATTTCGGAGCGATAGAGGCGCGTTTCGCTGGCTTTTCTCATTGGGCTATTATGTTCGCTTTCCAGGCTTTGTATCTGGCAGCCATCTCGCTGTCGATTCGGTTGCGTAGGCTTGATGTAAGCACCGATCCGTGGTCTCCTGGAAGCAGGAGCACCGTCGCCTTCGCGCCTAGTGTTTCAAGGTCTTTCTTCAGCAGCTTAACCGCAGACTCCAGATAAAAAGTGTCTTCGGTGCCGCAAGCGACAAAAATCTTTCCATCGAGCTTCGCCTTGAGTTTCGGCCAGTTCGTGCGAAGGATAAGCCCGATGTCGTACTTCTTCCAAGCTTCGGCGACCTTCGGGTCGATAGCACCGGTGTCTCGGTTCCATAGCTTGGCTGGACCAACAGGGCCGAAAACCGCCTCAAACGAGCCAAGCTGTTCGCCACGCAATCCTCTCTCGCGTTCGGAGAAGTCCTGGTAGGTAGCCATCACGAACGATCCTTGCCGCGCTAAAGGCCTCTTCTTGCCGTTCTCGTCGAAGAACATGCTTGCGCCGGGTTTGTAGATGTTGATGCCCTGGAATGACCGAAAGTCGACCGGGTCAGGCGAGGTGGACCAGCAGGCGTCAAAGACCTCTGGATACGTGACTTGAAGCCACAGACTCGACCATCCGCCGCTGCTGTGGCCGGTTATGAACCGCAATCCGCAGCCGCGGAATTTCCTCTCAAGTTCGGGAATGAATTCTGTCGTCAGCGCTTTGCCCCACGGTCCGTTGTTGGCGCTGTCGGCGAAAACCGAGTGTCCGAACGGGCAATCCGGGGTTAGCTCCACGTGGATAAACGGGACGCTGTTTCGATAGCAAGAGCTCATCGTTTCGAAGCCGCTCAGTTCGCGGTGGCTTCCGCCGTAGCCTGGCACTTCATAAATGATTGGGAACTTACGATTCGGCTCATTGATCCATTCCTTTGGAAGCTCAACAGCTGCTTCGATGTAAGTCGGGCGCTTATAGAACTCGCTGAGAAGTTTGGAATAGACTCTCAGCTCCTTAACGTGCTCCGTATCGATGAACGGAACCTTGGATACGATCTGATCGCAGACAAGATCGATCTCATCGTCCTTCATCTTATCGAAAGGAACCTGTTTGGAGAGGCTGTAGAGGTTGCCATCGCTGGTTCCGACAGCCCTGCCGCCTAGGTTGCGATCGATAACCGCTTGGATATAATAGGTTCCGGCCTTGGCCTTCGCTAGGATCGATTTCGAACCCTCGTTGTTGGCCGACTCGATCGTCATCTTGTTGCCCGGCTTGATGTCCTTGAAGCTGGCAATGAGCATCGGCTCAGCGCCGAACCAAGCGGGACCGAAACGCGGAGACGAGTTGAACTGGGAGAGGTATACGACCACCTTGCCGGTGAAAGGTCCAGCGAACGCCGTCTCTGGGTAAGTCACGGTGACTTTATAGGCTTGGGCAGCTGGCGTTGTTAAGACAATCGCGGCAAGGGCGAGGGTTTTGAAAGGCAGATGGCGGAACATCGGCTTGATTATACGTTTGTTGGGCGGGTTGAGGTTGCCTAATTGGGATCGCTGGCATCCTTGCCGGCTTAAAGAAGATGCTACGCGCCGAAGGCGGTTAAGTACCTAGACCTCAATAATGCCACGAAGGCGGAAGGCCGTCAACGGGAAATGCTCGCGGGTACGCTCGCGCTCCAACCTAAGTGCGAATCTGTCTCTTTGTCAATGGTATAGACTATTTCAAAACTCCAAGTTTGGCTGCCACGGATCGTGAGATCCGTGATATCGTAGGTCTAGCACTGGTCTTACGACCAGTGGCACCCGCCCATCTTCAAGAGCTTTGAAAATGGCTCATCCGATCAATCAACGATCAGCCCTTTGAGCTTATCGAGGTTCCCCTTGTGCTTCTCCTCGGCTTCTGGGGTTTCCAGCAAAATCGGTATACCGAGCAGGCGCGAATCGTTCATTAGGCAACGGAACGCCTCGATGCCGATTTTGCCTTCACCGATGTGCTCGTGCCGGTCGACCTTTGAGCCGAAGTCCTTCTTGCTGTCGTTGCAGTGGATCGCTTTGAGGCGGTCAAATCCGACCAGGCGGCCGAATGCGCCAAAGGACTCCTCATAGGTGTCTTGAGTCCGAATATCGTAGCCCGCAGCAAAAATGTGGCAGGTGTCGAGGCAGACACCGAGCCGCTCATGACCGCCGCAAAGCTCGAGCAGCCGCGCGATGTTCTCAAACTTGTGGTTGATCGACGATCCCTGGCCGGCAGTAGTCTCCATCAGGATCGTGACCGTCGGCGGAGTCGAATCAAGAATCCGCCGCAACGCCGCAGAAATGAGAACCATTCCTTCCTCTTCTCCTTGGCCGAGGTGGCCGCCAAGATGCGAAACGACCCGATCAATACCATAGGTGTCGCAACGTTCGATCTCACCTATTAAGGCCGCGATCGACTTCTCGCGAGACTCTTCGGTCGGAGCGCAAAGGTTGATGAGGTAGCTATCGTGGCTGACGACGACGTTGATTCCGGTCTCTGCTTTTGCTTCCTTGAACGCCTTGGCCATACCCGGATCTACCGGTTTGGCCTTCCACATTTGCGGGCTTGACGTGAATACTTGGACGGCTGTGCATCCGATGCCATGTCCGCGAAGAACCGCTTTTCCGAGTCCGCCCGAAGTGGGCATGTGTGCGCCAACCAACCTTTCTGCCATGGCTCAGGTTACCTTTTTGAGCCTTTTTGGGCGACCACTGAACAATCAGATTGGACTAACGTCATAGCTGGCAGCAAACAACCCGAAAGGAGAGCATGCTAAAGATGAAAACCAACCTGAACGTAAAATTGCTTGTATTAGCCACCCTCGTCGTCGTTTCGTCTGTGTCCGCTTTGGCCCAAGGTCGAAATCCGGGCAAGCAGCCGCAAGGCCGACAGCAGAACATTCAACGCCAGAACCTCGACCAAAGCGACAAGCTAATGGTCAAGGCTGCCCGCGAATGCCACGCAGCCGTCCAGACTATGCAGACAGCCCTGCCGATCTACCACGGACACCGCATCAATGCCATCAAAGCTTCGCAAGCGGCAATACGCGAGATCCATGCCGGACTAAAAGGTGAAAAGAACAATCCTGGCAAGGAATCGCTAGACAACGGTCGCGAAGAGGGTGGACGGTTCACCGACGAGCAAGTTCGGCGAAGCAACGCCCGCATGCAGAAAGCGGCAGAAATCCTGCTGAAAGCAAAAGGCGACCTGCAAGCCGCAGACAAAGTCTATAACGGCCACCGCGCCAATGCGATCGGACTCGTCGAGAAGGCTCTGACGGAGATCCGTCTCGGACTCGATTCCGTGAAGAAGAATCCCTAGTTTGATTACGCATAGGAAAACCTCAGGCACCTTCCTCAGTGCCCACTCCCCAAGACCCTCCTTCCGCCTCGCGGAGGAGGGTTCTTTATGATATAATGCTTCATAGTGGTAGACGAATCTCTACTCTATAAAGGCGATCCCAGGCCGTTGCGCTATATGTTCCTCGACCTAAACTCCTACTTCGCCTCGGTGGAGCAGCAGGTCCGACCTGAGCTTCGAGGACGTCCTGTCGGAGTCGTGCCCATGATGGTCGATACCACGTGCATCCTGGCTTCTTCATATGAGGCCAAAGCTTGCGGAGTGAAGACCGGATCCCTGATCGGCGAAGCTAAGGAAAAGTGCCCGGACATCGAGCTCGTCCTGGCGCGACATACGCTCTACATGCACTACCACGACCGCATTATTGAGGCCGCTGAGTCGGTTCTGCCGGTCGATAAAGTCAAGAGCGTCGACGAGATGCAGTTCAAGCTGATTGGCAAAGAGCGGGAACCTGAAGAAGCCGTTCGGATTGCCAAGAAGATGAAGCGCACGATTCGCGAGCAGGCTGGTGAGTGTCTGACGTGCTCGGTCGGCATTGCTCCGAATGCGTTTTTGGCGAAACTTGCGACTGAGCTTCAGAAACCGGACGGACTGGTCGCGCTAGAGGCCAAAGATCTACCGGGCAGGCTGCTTGAGTTCAAACTCACCGATTTCACGGGCATCAACAAGAAGATGGCGGTTCGGCTGAACGCATCGGGCATCTTCACTTCCGAGGCCTTGTTCAATGCGGGTCCAAAGGAGCTTGCGGCGGCTTTCGGCTCAGTAGTCGGCGAACGCTGGTGGTATTTGCTCCGCGGTTTCGAGATCGACTTGCCCGAGAACAAGCAGAAGAGCCTCGGAAACTCGCATATCCTGCCGCCGGAGTACCGGAATGAGAAAGGCTGCCGCGAAGTGCTTCTTAGGCTGATCCAAAAAGCATCGATGCGCCTGAGAGAGGAAGGATTGTGCGCCAAGTCGATGCAAGTTTACGTCCGTGGACGACAGAAGAGCTGGCAGGCAGGAACCCGGCTAGATGCCACCAACGACACGGTGGGACTGAATTCGCTGTTCCTGGAGATGTGGAAGGACCGCGACTATGTCGATCCGTTCGGCGTCGGGTTGACCTTCTCCGACCTAATGCCTGCCTCTGGAATCACGCCGAGCTTGTTCGACGAAACCGAGGATCGTTCGCAGTTCAATGAGGCCGTCGACCGGCTCAACAAGAAGTTCGGAAAGAACACGGTTTACCTGGCTGGTATGGAAGGGGCAAGGAACACCGCAGAAGAGCGCATTGCCTTTGGCAAAACAAAACTCTTGAGCGAAGGAAAAGATGATAATGTTTGGTCTGACGATGCGCTCTAGAAGTTATAATGCAGGCAATGACTCCGCGAGAACGTTATATCAGCACGGTCCTCTTCAAGAATGGAGACAAGCCACCCTTCAGCCCAGGTGGAGGACGCAAGTCGACCATCGAAACGTGGCGGCGCCAAGGTCTGCCTGCCGACGTCAGCGACTACCATAAACACGTGCGCGACATGCTGGGCATCAGGACGGAAAAAACCAAGAAGCCTTTCGGAATTGGAGTCGATTTCCGTATGATTCCGCAGTTCGACGAGCGGGTGCTTGAGCATTATCCGGCCAAGCCAGGCGAGAAAGGACCGGGAACGCTGGTGGTGCAGGATTGGAAAGGCAACATCTGCGAGATATCTGACGAATACGACGTTTCGTATCTGCGGAACGCCATCGACTTCGTTACGCGCAAGTGGCTCAAGTGCCCAGTTGAGACGCGCGAGGATTGGGAGTCGATGAAAAAGCGTTATAGCGTTGACGATCCTCTTCGTTTCCCGGCCGACTTTGCCGAAAGGTGCAAGCAGCTCAAGGACCGCGACTATGTTTCGGGGCTCGGTTTCTCAGGACCGTTCTGGCAGCTGCGCGAATGGCTCGGATTTGAGAACCTCTGCATGCTGTTTGTCGACGATCCCGATTTCGTTCATGAAATGATCGACTTCTGGGAGGAGTTCGTTGCGCAGTTACTGGAGCGAATCTTCGAGGGCTACGTGCCTGATGTGATCACGATCAACGAGGACATGGCCTATAAGATCAAGCCGATGATCGGACCAGACATGACGCGCGAGTTCCTTCTGAAGACTTGGAAGCGCTGGGGCGACATGGCTCGGACAGCGGGCGTTCCGGTCTACGAGATCGATAGCGACGGATTTGTAGGCGACTTGATCCCTGTCTGGATTGAGGCAGGATTCAATATGAACTCGCCGCAAGAAGTCGCCGCCGGAAACGATATCGTTTCGTATATGGACCAGTATGGGTCGACCATGGCCTATGCAGGCGGCGTCGATAAGCGCGCGATGGCTGCCGGCGGCGATATATTGAAGGCCGAAATTGAACGACTAACGCCGGTGATCAAGGCGGGCGGATTCATCCCCAGTTGCGACCACGGCATACCTGCCGACGTATCTTGGCCAAACTTCGTGGAGTACTGCCGCTTGCTGGCCAAGGCGACAGGCTGGATCAAGTAGATTCAATTGCCCTCTCTTACAATCGGGGAGGGCAATTGCAATAAGAGGTTAACTACTCCCGCCAGGCCGATTCGCCAGACTCAACCTTCCAATCGTTGCCGAAATACCCCGCGCCGACGATGCCTTCGGTTCCTTTTAGGAAGATCTGAGGTGTGACAACCATCCAATCGGGATAGGCTACTCCGGCGGAAAAGACAGGCAGACGGTCGAGGCATCGCATACCGCGGGTGCCAGTGCCCGTATACACGCCGACTAGATTATCCTTTGAGCCGTATCGGGGATAGACGAACATGAGACCGAGATCAGGCTGGCTAAGCTTCTTCGATCCTATCGACATTGAGCCGTTCTTGACCGAAACTGGACAGCCTTTCAACACGATTGGCCACCACTTGTTCGTTTCCTCGTTGCCGTAGAGGACGACACTCCGGTTCTTATAGGCAGAAGCATCGGCTGTGTCAGGAACGACATCGACTGCGCCGTTGCCGCGGTACTGCCATTGCTCAGCGTCAAACCGGGCTTTATTGAACGCCCAATCGGACTCGGATGAACGGCCAGCGGTGCCGTAAACGAACACCATTCGCTTCTGCATAGCCTGCTTGAACGGCCCAGACCGGAGTGACGTCTTCTCGCCAGTTGGAATGGCTTTCAATTGCGCCCATTGGCCGCTAAGCTTTCTCAGATAGAGCGTACCGGAACCCTTCAAAGGAACGTTCTGTCCGTCGAGTGTTGCTTTGCTCAACTTCGTGTTTAGAGCAATCAAAGCTACGTTCTCGGTCGTTCCGGTTAGCTCAGTTCCAGATCGATGCAGAACGACCTTCGAGAACGCCATCGCCTTTTCTTGCTGTTCAATCGTGACCCAATGGCATTTGCCGGACACCGCAGGATTGGCCGTGATAAACTCGATGTCGTTGAGGTCTTTTTCGAGCGAAATGCGCGCGGCTTTGAACAAGTCCATGATCGGCTTCCAGTCGACGCAGGCTGCGCCATATCCGGGGCCTTGCTCGGTTCCCCACCAGTGTCCCGCTCCCGGTTGCTCGAAGTATTGAAGGCGCGGATGGAACTTGCTGAGGTTGTCTCGCATCAGCCGCGCTTCGGTCACGGGCACGTTGTCGTCGGCATCGCCGTGAAGGATGTAAACCTGCTCAAGAAGCGTGTTTCGAGTCAACGAAAGCGTGTCGCTCGGGTTCATGGCGCGACCCATCACATTTGTTAAGGGGTCATTTGGTGCTATTCGGGTTGAACCGCCATAGGAGAAGAAACTCGACCAGCCTGCGCTCGGTGCAATCGCCGCAAACAGGTCGGGGAAGGTTACTCCGAGGTGCCATGTGCCGTGTCCGCCCATCGAGTGGCCGGTGAGCATCACGCGTTGCGGGTCGTGGGAATAAGTCTTCTTAGCCTGGGCGAGAACTTCAAGCGCATCCAAGCGGCCCCAATCCTCCCAGTCGAACCCGTAAGGTCTGCGGTTTGTTGCGGCAACCAGATTCGCCCAGTCTTTGGAGGCATAGGCGTCCGCTTGGCCGATGGCCTCGACGCTTGCTCCATGAACTGACAGAATCAACGCGTTGTCTTTGCCCGGCTTGGACGACGGGTTCAAAGCGTAATACTGGACGCTGCCGTCGATCTCGCTGATGAAGGTTACTTTTCGAGTTTCGCTTGGTTTGCGCACTCGCAATCCAAACTCGGCAGATGATATAGCCTTAACGCCTTCGGCATCCCTCAGTTCGACCTTCAGCTTCGTTTCGGAGGTTTCCTTGCCAGTTGATAAAAAGGTGACAGGGCATTTGCGAGTCGACAGAGGCGGAACCGTTATCGGTTTGCCTGTAGTCGTCGATCCGCCTAGAGTCGTTCTGAGAACTGCATCGAGAGGCTTTTCAGTCGCATTGACCACCGTAACGCCAGCAAGAAGGGACATCTTCTGGCCAAGAACCAGGTCAGGCAAAGTCGGGTCTGCAGGATCGACGATCGAACCGGCCAAAGGCGTATACGAGATTTTGAGTTCGCCTCGGCCAGAAGTCACAACAAGGCTGTTGTATCCCTGGCGCAAGATAGCCGGAAAGTGATGGTAGCCATATCCATATGGGTCTCCCGCGTGCGGCTCGCCATTGACATACGCCATTCCATTGCCTGATATCTCAAACAACACCGTCTTAGGACGAAGCATATCGACCATGGCAAACAAATAGCCGCCCATGACATCGCGGCCATTGAACCCTCCTGATTCGGTAGCTTTGACCTTCTTCCAATTTGCAGTTCTACCATCGGCTAAGGAAACGGCTTGGCCTTCAGCAGGCATAAGAAGCTCATCCCGAACAAAACGGTAGAGAACCGGATCGATGCTTACCGGATTTCTTCCGCTACGGGTAATACCGGTTAGCGCATAACCCTCGGTGACATAGGTGCGCGCATCGGCTTGGTTTTGAGTTGCCAGCAAGCTAAGGAGTAGACCAACGATCATATCTGAAGGCTACCACGGAACCGCGCGACATAAGAAGGCTTTTTAGCGTCTTTAAGATACATGTCTGCCGATGCCGAACTTATTGAACTCGCCAAACAGGCTAGGGATAAAGCGTATTGCCCCTATAGCGGCTATTCGGTGGGTTCCGCTCTGCGATGCGCCGACGGAACCGTCTACACCGGATGCAATGTCGAAAACGCCTCGCTAGGCTTAACCATCTGCGCTGAGCGAACGGCTTTGGTCAAGATGGTTTCGGAAGGCTGCCATCGCGTGGTCGCGATTGCTGTTGCCACCAAGGACGGCGTGGCCCCATGCGGCGCTTGTCTTCAGTTCATCGTCGAGTTCTGCAGCGATCCTAAGCTCGTTGACGTGTGGGTAGCCAACGAAAAGGGAGAGGTCGGCGAATACACAATCGCGGACCTGTTGCCACACGGGTTCGATAAGTCGTCTCTCGACTAAGGAGAGCTAGGCTTTTTACGTTTCGAGATTTCGTCGAGGTGCATGCGCGCTTGGTCTGCCAACGGATGTGCCGGATATTTGGCTAAAAGGTCGATATACGCGAGCCTTGCGGACTCGACATTCAACAGGGACAGCTCCTGCAACCTGCCGAAGCGAAAGATCGCTGTTGCCTGTTCGTCGTCGGACTTGTCCTTGCTGTTGACCACGTAAAGGTACATCCGCTCGGCCAACTCGAACTTATAAATCTGCTCAAGGCGGCCGGCCAGGACCAGCGCTTCGGCACAGGAGAACAAGCCTTCCTGCATCGAGCCGTGAATCGCCAAGCGCTCGATGTTCTCATGCTCAGCAACCTTCAGAATTTCGTGGAACTGGGAGTGGAACGCTTTTAAGCACTCGATGTTGATCGGACCCATCGATGTGATCGATCGGATCATCCATGCTAGAGCCAGTTTCGGGTCTTCTGAGTTCGACTCGGCAATTGAAGAAAGCTCGCGTTCGTTAAGAATGATGTAGTCGCTGTTGTTGTTGATCAGTGCCTTGGCGTCGCTGGCGATGACGTTGTCGCGTTTGACGATAAACAACAGACAGACGACCACTCCGCCAAGAAAGCCGCCGATGTGGGCGAAATATCCGACGTTGCCGAATCCAAGCAGTCCAAAGATCAGGTTGTAGCCCATGTAATAGGCCGCGACCCAATACATCCGCCAAGAGGACACTCCCCAACTGTAGTAGCCCCACATCCAGAAAAAGTCGACCAGACTGTGCGGAAACATATAGAGTGCTGCGCCCATACAGCCCATGATCGCTCCTGAAGCACCGATCTGAAACTGACCCGGATGAACGACCATCTGCAGTAGGTCGCCTGCAACGCCTGCCAACAAATACAAAAGCAGAAACCTAGGGGCTCGAAGCCGACCTTCAACAGCAGAGCCGAACAGCCACAAGAACCACAAGTTACCAAGTAAATGGAAGAGGTCGCCGTGCAAGAACATGCTTGCCAAAAACCGATGCGGCGACATGTGCTGCGAGGAAACAGCCCAGTCCTTCACCACTTCCTCTCGAATGCCGAGGCCTGTAGTCGTAACCAGGAATACGAGCACATTGACGGCGATCAGCCCCAAAGTGGCAAATGGGAATGTGTCTGGCGGAGTCTTGTGGCGAATGGGCAGGAGCATAACAGATCGTCGCTGTCTATTATGCTCAACGCGGATTGGACTATCTAAGGTTGCAGAAGTTTAGCGAACCAATCCTTCGGGGAACCACAGTCCGACTTCGCGGGCGGCCGCATCAGGATCGCTGGAACTGTGCACGAGGTTGTCCTCAATGGAAAGCGCCAAATCGCCGCGGACGGTTCCCGGCGTTGCCTCCAACGGGTTGGTTGCGCCCATCATCATCCGGATCGCTTTAACGGCGTTCTCGCCAGAAACGGTTAAAGCCACGATCGGGCCGCTGGTGAGGTAGTCGCAAACTCCCTCGAAGAACGGTTTTCCAACGTGCTCACCGTAGTGCTCCTCAACCGTCTTTCGCTCGGCGACGACGAGTTTGAGAGCAGAAATCTGCAGATCGCGTGCTTCGATGCGCTTCAGAACTTCCCCAATGAGGTTGCGGGCAACTCCGCCCGGCTTGACAAGAACGAGTGTCGTTTCAACTGACATAAGTGCTATCAGAATACCGGTTTAAACCTTTCCTCATCGAGAGAATGAGCCTGAAGCATCAGGTACCCTCTTCGTTCAGCAGGTATTGCCATGCTCATCAACGCCATGATTCCGCTATTCGTGACCATGTCTTCATCCTCAGCTGCCGTGTCAGCAGCCAACTTTGGCGCTATCGCCAACTCTCGTGATGATGCAGGGCCTGCCGTGCGCAAAGCCATCGCCTATCTGAAGGATCATCCCGGCACCGAACTCGTTTTTCCAGCAGGCGATTATCATTTCGGCGTCAAGGAGTCGACCCAGCATGAGCTGTATCTCTCGAATTCCGACGCCGTGAATCCCCGCAACGTCGCGATATTCTTGGAAGGATTAAAGAATGCGAAGCTGAGCGGCAAGGGAGCGCGGCTGCTCTTCCAGGGCCGGATCATTCCGTTCGCCATCGAGAAGTGTGAAGGCGTGGAACTCAAAGGCTTCGAGATCGATTGGCCTCGGCCGCTGATGTCGCAGGGCTTGGTCGTCGCTTCAAACAACAATGGTTTCACGCTAAAGATTGACGCCAAAGAGTTTCCTTATGTGGTCCAAGACAACAGCCTTAAATTCGTGGTGGACGGCGAGGCGAGAGGTGTTTGGGGATACATGGAGTTCGATCCCAACACGCGAGGGGTTGCCTATGGCACGGGAGACGGCGGCTGCCTTCGCGGAGACTGGAGCGAAGAGAAAGAGACCGAGATCGAACCAGGTACGGTTCGCTTTAATTTGCTTCTTGAACGCGGACCGTCAGTCGGCAACTACCTTGTCGCCCGCCACGGCGTTCGCGACCACGCTGGAACCTTTATCGAGAACAGCAAGAACATCAAGCTGACCGATATGGAGTACCGGCACACCTCGGGACTCGGAGTCTTAGCTCAGTATTGCGAAAACCTGACTTACACGAACGTCCACTTTCGGCCGGCTCCAGGTTCAAAACGCCAGTTCACCGGCCACGATGACGGCTTCCATTTCTCCAACAACAAGGGCAAGATCGTCGTCGATAAGTGCTCGTTCTATGGGTTGCAGGACGACCCGATTAACGTCCACGGCACATCGATTCGGATTATGAAGAAGACTGGCTCGAAAGCGCTGCAATGCCGGTTCATGCACGGCCAAAGCGTTGGCATGAGGTTCGGCGATGCGGGTGACTTTATCTCATTTCTGGATCACAAGACGCTCCTTTCCGTCGGCAAAGCGCACATCAAGGCCATTCGCAAGGTTGACGTCGATGACCTTGAACTTGAGTTCGACGCCGATGTGCCCAGCGCCATTCAGGAAGGGGATGCGCTGGAGAACCTGACTTGGACGCCTGAAGTTCTGATCAAGAGGTCAACATTTGGCGGCGTTCGAGCACGTGGACTCTTGCTTAGCACGCCCGGCAAGTCGGTGATAGAGGATTGCGTGTTCCGATCTTCGGGCACGGCCATTCTCATCGCAGGCGACGCGAACGGCTGGTACGAATCTGGTGCGGTGAAGGATGTGCTGATCCGCAGAAACAGGTTCGAGAACTGCCTGACCAGCCCCTACCAGTTCTGCAACGGTGTCATCAGCATCTGCCCCGAGATCCCTTCGCCGGGCAAAGAGCCGTTCCACCGGAACATCCGCATCGAGAACAACACGTTCGACGTCTTTGACAACCCGGTTCTATGGGCTCTATCGACCGGCGGACTCGCCTTCACCGGCAACACAATCAACGTTTCGAAAACCTTTCCAAAGTGGCATTGGATTAAGTCCGGACTCACGTTCTTGCACTGCTCCGATGTGACGGTTCAAGGGAACAAGATTGCGGCCGGTTTTGAGGGAAGAGATGTTCATATCGAAGGTGGAAAGCCTGAGACGATTAAGGTCGAGGGCTGGAGGAAGTAGGTAGCCGTTGTAGGTTCAAATACTGCCCTCGGCTTTGCCGCCTAGGAGGCGGCATTACTTGGTTGATCCCCAATGACCCAGCCATTGGCTGGTGACGATACCTGGTTACAACGGACCTGTAAAGAACCTAGAAGGGACCGCCGCCTTCTAGGCGGCAGGCACCATAGTTAGGCACAAAAGACCGAACATTGAGCACCAGATTCCTACCCGATGACCCATCGGCGCTTCTCAGTGACATAGAAACGCAGGATGAGTCCGCAACCGTCGCAGAGGTCAGCCAGTATTGGTTCCGTCCCGGGTTGAAAAAGCCCCGCCTCGCACTTCAAACCGACCTTATTGATCTCGTTACTGATGCCAACCTTGACTCCTCGGACGATCTCTGCGCTTTTACATCCAGGACAGAATTCTACAGGCTCGGGAACATCGCTCATCGATTTCAATACGAGGCAACGACTCGATTGGTTTCTTACCAACCCGAACCAATCCTAACAAATCCTGAACAACCCGATCGAACCCCAGTTAGCTCCGCCGAAACATCAAGTTCGTTCTCAGCAAGAGCTCCTCATCAGCCAGCGCATCCTTCACTGCCCCGTCGAAAGCCACCATATGATCTTCGCCTAGCACGATCGCGCGATCGGCGATTTGCGGCAATAGATGGATGTCGTGTGTTGCCGTCACCAGGGTGGTTCCACTCTCATGCAACGCATCCAGAAGGTCTAAGAGCAACGCTTGACTTCGCGGATCGAGACCAGCTGTCGGCTCATCCATCAGAAGCACATCAGGCACAGACGTCAACAACGAAGCTAGAGCGACGGTCTTCTTCTGGCCGGCGCTCAGGGCTTGAGGGCTACGATCACGGAAGCTCTCAAGGCGAAGAAGTTTCATGGTGTCTTCGGCTCGCTGAACAATCTCCGGCTTCGGCAGGCCCAATTGCAAAGGTCCAAAGCAGAGCTCGTCAAATACCGTCGGACAGAAGAGCTGCGCATCGGAGTTTTGAAACAGGAAACCGACGCTCTTGCGGAATTCACTCCCGAAGACCTTTGAATCCAGCATCGACTCGGTCAGCGCAGTTCCATTAAACGAGACCGAACCGGACTTCGCGAAATATAGCCCGTCCAGTAAGAAGAGCAAAGTCGACTTGCCGCTGCCGTTCGCTCCGAGGAGCGCTAGGCGAGATCCGCGCTCGATTCCAAAACTAACGCGGACGAGCGAATCTGGGAAACCTGGATAGGCAAACGAAACGTTGGCGACATCGAAAAGGGGCATGGCTACTTTAGAAACACAAGCAAGAATCCAAAAAGGATGGCACAGGCGAGCATTGCGTAATCCGCGAATCTTAAGCGCATATCGGAAATCAGCACAGCATCGCCGTAGAATCCGCGCGATAGCATCGCTTGGTATACCTGATGCCCGAGAGCTTGAGTGCGGCGAAACAGCGAACCCATGCCCGCAGCAACCCACTCATGTTCTTTACGCAACCCGCGCGATTGGATCGACCGACTCAGCTTGGCCATGTGGATCTCCTCGGCGACTTTAGCGATAACGGCCAAATATCTGTCCATAACGATGAGCACGGTAACGAACAAGGACGGCACGAACAATGCGCGAAGGCCGCGGAAAAGCCGGTCGGTCCGTGTTGTATAGGCAAGCAAGAGCGCTAACGAAACGCAAGTCGCCGTTCTCACCATCATCTTTCCGGCGACCTCAAGGCCTTGAGCTGTTATCGACAGTTTGTTGGGAAGGAACCGAAATGGCGCTACATCCCATACAAAGAACACAGGATCGCCTTTGGTAACTATGTTGAGAGTCGCCGGCAACATAAACACGAGCGTAAACAAAGGCACCAAAAGCCACACCTTGAATACACGCTTGGCAGGAAGTCTTGATGCCGCCGCCATTGCCAAACACAGCGAATAGCCAAGAATCAGCGCCAGCCACGAGTGGACCAGCGTCATTACGACGACCAGGCCGATCAACGCGATCGTCTTTACACGTGCGTCCCGAGGCTGAAGGAGACCTTTACGATTCGCCGAATCTTGCTGCGTCACCATCTCGGCGAGAAGGCTGCTGAATCCGCTCAGAGCTCTGCGCGCGAAACGAACACCTGGAACGGATCGATGGCGAGATGCGACAGATATTGTCGTATCAGCCTGCTGCTGCATCCAGGTTGGGATTGTTAGTCGGCTCATCTTTTCTGGCGATTTGCTTCCGTGCAACAAGAACAATACCGGACAGAAGGCCGAAACCCACGAGTCCGCTCAAAATATATACTACGCTTATACTTAACCCTGAAGCGCTTTCGTCTTGACCCGGTAGGGCATAGTCAGGCAGTGGAGCTTTCCATTTTCCATCCATTGCGGCCAGCTTCGATGGCACATAGCCAGCTTCTTTCTTTATTTCGTCGGTTCCCCACTCCCCCCATGCTGTGCTCGACTTGAATATCTCTGGTAGAAATAGGCCGATAGGAGCAACAGCCGCAAGCGCTAAGAGGCCGATGGCGAACTTCCGGGCCGGATTCGGCTTCGCTATTCCGAGCTGGTTGGTGGCTTTTCTATCCGTCCGCTCAAGATAGGACAGGACCAAACCTGTTGCGACGGCTTCGATGAATCCGAAGACGAGCAGATGGCTGCCCATCATTGCTGGAATCGATACCTCAAGACCAAAAGGGCAGTAGAGCGCTCTGCCTGAAGCGTCTTGTGCGATCGACGGCTGAATCCCGAACATGATCGCCGTTGACAGCGCTGAAGCGTTTAAGCCGATATAGCCGCCAGCCGCACCGGCGAAGATGCGTCTTTTTGAACCAAGTTCTGCCCGGCCGGCAAGCAAGCGGAAGACCCACCAGCCGACAAAAGGGGCAATCACCGCCATATTCAAGCAATTCGCACCGATCGCTGTGATCCCGCCGTCTCCGAACAGCATCGCCTGGACAACAAGCGCTAGCGACACGGCGATGACCGCAGCCCACGGTCCGAGCAGAATGGCGACCAGAACCGAACCGATGGCGTGGCCGGTCGTGCCACCCGGGATCGGGATGTTGAACATCATGATGATAAAGCTGAAAGCGGCTCCCAGAGCTAGCATCGGCACTTGGCTCAGCCTGAGAGACTGCTTCACTCGCGACGAGGCAACCGCCCAGAATGGCAGCATCGCCGCGACGGCAGGAACATAGGTTTGCGGACTTATATATCCGTCTGGAATGTGCATTTTGCTCCTTCGAACTCAACCAAATATAACCTCATAGTGACACGCAATCAGCCTAACAATGTTAGCCATTAGGCCGGTTGTCAATACGTTCAAGGGGTGGTGACAACCAAAATGGTACGATGCGCTCATGGTTGCATTGCTGCCTCTGCTAGGTATGTTGACAATCTCGGCATTTCCCCAAAACTCGCTTCTGAACATAAACAATGTTTGGAGCCGAGATGAAGGCGCGCTCAAAGTCTCGGCCAAACAGGATCCATCTCTTGGCGTGGTGATTGAGATTCAGCACACGGGCGCTCAGGACTGGTCGATTCCTTCGTTAGTGCCTCTAACCGTGAAGCCGGGAGAAAGAATCGAGATCAGCGCTTGGCTAAAGTGTGAAGGCAACGGCGATGTTCAGCTTAGTACCGTCGCCTATGAAAAGGAGAATCGCGTTCGAGACTGGATGCTCGGAGCCAAGAGCTTGAGCAACAGCCCGACTTGGAAGTTCGTGAGAACGCGGATCGTCGTGCCCAAAGGCGTTATTTCGCTGATGCCGCGGGTCATCGGCAACGGTCCAAGCCGTTCAGTCGTGCGCAAGTTCGCAGTCCAAAGGCTTGGTACGATAGACGATATGCGCAAAGGCAACATTCCGTCAGAAATAACTGTTGAGAACGCCGCCATCAAAGTCACCCTCAATACGATGTCACTTGCCGTTAACGCATCCCTAAAGAAGGCTCAAAAGTCTTGGGTTCAAGGACCGACGTCGAACCTCGTTCTTATTGAGGCATCGAAGACCAAAACGTCCATCATCATGAAGGCGATTGATCCGACCACCGACCAGGTTTTGAACCTGCGCCTTGAGCTCGATCCAACCTTACCGGAATACCTGCTTACGATAGTCGGTTATGGAGAGATGTCTGGCTATCTTCGCTATCCCCAGCCGTTCCAGACTCGAAAAGGCGAACACCTTGTGATACCGATGAACGAGGGCATCTCCTATCCGGTTGACGACAAGACAATCGAGACGACCTGGCTGATTGCCTACGGCGGCCATGGTATCTGCATGCCGTTCTGGGGTCAGACCGACGGTGTTAGTGGCACGATGGCCATTCTTGAGACGCCCGACGATGCCCTTATTGCCATCGAAAGACAAGATGGTCTGTTGGATGTTTCTCCTATGTGGGAGTCGCAGAAAGGCCAGTTCGGCTATGCGCGCAAGGTGCGTTATGCCTTCTTTGCCAAAGGCGCGCACGTGGCGATGTGCAAGCGCTATCGAGCCTACGCCAAGAAGACCGGTTTGCTCGTGACCCTGGCTGAGAAGCGCAAGAAGAATCCAAACGTCGACAAACTCGTCGGTGCTGCCAATTTTTGGAACTGGGACGCTGATCCGGTTGAAATGTGCCAAGAGTTGAAGAAGAACGGCATCGACCGAATCCTCTGGAGTCGGGGAGGCAACGCCAGCCAAATAAAGGCCCTAAACGAACTCGGCGTGTTGACCAGCCGGTATGACATCTATCAGGACGTCATGGATCCTTCGCAGTATTCGAAACTCCAGTGGATTCATCCGGACTGGACCGAGAAAGGTTGGCCGAAGGACTTGATGAACGGTCCGAACGGCGACTGGATAAAGGGCTGGGAAGTCGAAACCAAGGACGGCAAGATGATCGCTTGCGGCGTTCTTTGCGACAAGCAAGCTCCGCCCTATGCGATTGAGCGAATTGGCAACGAGCTCAAAACAATCCCTTATCAATGTCGGTTTATAGACACCACGACGGCTTCGCCCTGGCGCGAATGTTACAGCCCCGACCATCCGGTCACTCGAACTGAGAGTAAAAAATACAAGATGGATTTGCTGGCTGTCGTGTCGCAGAAGTTCAACCTAGTTACCGGATGCGAAACCGGCCACGACGCATCCGTACCGTATCTGCACTACTTCGAGGGAATGATGAGCCTTGGCCCCTATCGCGTGCCGGACGCCGGCCGTGCGATGGACAAGATTTGGACCGAGGTCCCCGAAGTGATCTCGAATTTCCAGCTAGGCCATCGGTATCGCCTTCCTCTGTGGGAGCTGGTCTACCACGACTGCGTCGTTTCGCAGTGGTATTGGGGCGACTACAACAACAAGCTGCCTGCAGTGTGGGATAAGCGGGACCAGTTCAACGCGCTCTATGGAACCGCACCGATGTATATGTTTTCGAAATCGCTGTGGACTACTGATCGGCTTAGGTTCATCCAAAGCTATCGGCGCGCTGCTGAAGTCGGCCGACTGACCGGCTATTCCGAAATGACCGACCATCGGTTCCTTACACCGAATCGTGACGTCCAGCAGACTGTCTTCGCGAACGGGTTGAAGGTGACGGTCAACTTCGGAGCTGAACCTTTTTCATATGGAGGCAAAGTTATCGAATCGGGCGGAATCCTTGTGGACCGGCCATAGCACGCTGCAATGAAACGCTACGATTGGTCTTATCCTAGGGCACAATTCTAAACTCCAGGCCAGGGCGCCGCGGTGTTCTATTAGGTTCAACACTAGTTTTGCGACCAGTGTCACCCTCCAATTATTTATGGTTTTGTGATTGGCTCCCTGCCGCTGTATACTTCGGGTTCAAAGGCGAATTCCATGATCAAGAACCGAATCATACTAGCGATGGTCGCTAGCCTAATATGGGCAACTGGTGCATGCTATGTAACCTCATCAAAGGACCAAACAGCGCTGCTCATCAAGCCGTCTGTTTACGCAAAACTTAAAGTCGAAATCGACAGGTACAAGAAGGATGTCGAAAAGAGATTCCCAGTCAATATAAAACTCGTTCAAGGAAGCTGGACGACTCCCGAGGAAGTTCGCCAAGAAATCAAAGAACTTAACATAAAGCAGAAAGTGACGGGTGTTGTCCTGGTTGGCGCGCTTCCGATGCATCGGTTCCACATGCACGGCTTTGACAATCCCAATCCCCTCTATTACGAGGACTACGACCTTAAGTTCGTTGACAAGGACGGCAACGGCATACCGGAGAGCTACGATGGCAAGCCGAATCTCAAGGTCTGGGTCGCCAACCTGCGAGGCGTTGAGGACGCGAGCGACGACGGAATCGAAGTCCTGCGCACATTCTTGACCAAGACTCACGGTTTCTACACAGGGAAGCTCAAAGTGGACCGCCGCGCGCTGGCGGTTACCGACTCTGACTGGCCGGACGGCGCAGACTTGTGGGCGAAGAACGTAGGCAGACCCCTGTTCGGACCCGACGGAGTTGACGTCCTAAGATGCGAAGGCGCGACTCTCGATGCGCTTCGAGACGCGTTCCAGACGAAGACTTACACCATGTTCTACATCCAAGTCCACTCGACGCCGACAAGGCAGGACATGCATAAGGGAACCCTTTGGTCGAAGGAAATCGAGCAGATTCCAACCGGCGCTGTGTTCACGGTTAACCACGGATGTTCCAACTGCAACTGGATGAAGAGCATCGAGGAGAAAGGGCGCAATACGGGCATGAGCTGGGTGTTTGGCAAAGGCATCGGCCAAGCTGTCGTCGGCAACGTCCGAACCGGAATGGTCTACGGCCAAGACGCCCTTTACGAGCGGATTCTAGCCGGCGACTACCTGGGGAGAGCTTACCTCGCACTCAAAAAGTCAGCTGAAGTCGAGATGTACCGCGAATATCCGTCCGGCGATGTGGTGGCTGGAGTTCTATTCATCGGCAACCCGTTCATCACGATCAAGTCTGGGAAGTAACACTATGATCCATCTTTCAAACGATCTTCTTGATATAGCTTTCTATGAGAGCAAACCTTTCCCTTACTCGTTTAGCCACCTGCCAAGCTGTCAAGCCTTTAGCGGAGTTCCGGAGGACTACGACCTGTCCGTCAACATGGACAAGACGCAGCGGAGCGATTGGGAGATCATTGCGGACGTTTCGGGACTTCCTTCTTGTCTGGTTTACAGCCTAAAGCACCGGTTGAAAGGCTATCAGATAAGGTTCGCCTACGAATTGAAAGGCTTCGAACTGGTCTTCCAACTGACTGTGGTCGCAGACTCGACCGGTTCGCTTGAGACAATCGAATTGCCTGAGCAGATACTTCTCGTTAAGGAAGCAAACGGGAGCGTCTGGCGGGAGGAATGGACACAGAAAAGCTGGGAAGAGAAGTTTGGCCGCGGGCTCTGGACGCCGGATCTGGTTCACAAGCAGGTTTCCGAATTCGAAGCCGACGGCTGGCCCAAGCCAACGATCCATTGCTGCTACTACGAGCCGGAAGCCGTCTGCATCGGCATCAAGAGCAGCGCACGGTATATCCCTGTTCGCAACCAAATCGCCAACACTCAGTACTCCATCGGTTTGGCGTCCTATGCGTATCGAGCTCGAAAGAAGGTCCTCGATCCGCTTGTTGTTAAAATCGCATTCTTGCCCGACCTGAACGGCGACGGCAGGACAGACGAGTGCGACTATCAGCTATGGGTGAACCGCCAGCTTCCCCAGCCGCTTCCGACTTACCGAGAAGCCGTCTGGTACAAGATCTACTGTGGCGATCCCGGCCGAGGTGTCACCACATCTCTCGCTCAAGCTGAAGAAGTCATCGAACGCGTTCATCGCTACACCAAGGGGCTGCCCCAAATCGTGCACCTTGTCGGGTGGCAATATGATGGGCACGACGCGGGCTACCCGAACATTGACAAGTTCAACGAAAGCCTAGGCACAGTCGAACAACTGAAGGCTCTTCACAAACGGTGCAAGGATGAGCTGAACACGACGCTGACTTACCACATCAACCTCGACGACTCATATCCGAAGCATCCGGGCTGGGATCCGGACGTTATCTGCGTCGATCCGAACGGCGGCCTCATGCGCTGGGAGGAGTTCAACGGCGAAATGTCGTATCACATCAACCACACCAAGGACGTCGAGATCGGCAAGGTCTTCCGGAAGCTTGAAGCGATGATGGAGACTGTTCCGCTAGAAGGCGCGATCCACATCGATGCTTTCCGGAACATGAACTGGAGCTGGGAGCCAGACGGGTTCATCGGTCCGATTGAAGAGATCGAGTGCGGCGTCAAACCGATTGTCCAGTGGCTTCGCGACCGCGGGATTGACGTTACGACAGAGAGTTGCGACCACTCGGCGGCGGATTGGACCGGCATCGTCAGCGGGATTCTGCACGTCGGCCGGCCGCGGGATATGGTTCAGCTCAGGCACGGCAAAATGATCTATGGCGGAAGGTTCTGGCCGCCGTCGGTGTGGGGCTACGGCCTCGGAACGTCGATCAATTGGGACGTGATCTACAGCGAATGCGCCAAGGAATGGTACGACTGCCAGTGGTGGCCGCTCCTGCTCGACGGCATCTACCTGGGCACCCTCCTCTACCACTACTATCTGGAACGTGAGATGCTTTCGGCGAAACTCGACGACGAGTGCGCGCGGCTGCGCTTCTCGGACGGCACGGAGACCTATGTTCGCAGAGACGACAGCGAGTTGCTCGTTAGGTGCGGCGATGTGATTGTCGCCGAGGGATTCGACCGTTTCATCCCGCGAGGCGACTCGATTTACGCGTTCAGCCGAGACGGCTCAGATAGAACCTGGATGCTTCCTTCGTTGTTCAGAAACCGTAAGTTGCTGCTTGAGGAACTAGGCGAGACGGAAACGGCGCCTGATGAATGCCAGGTTACGGATACGATCAGGTTGAGTTTGAAGCCGCGCATTCCGGTTCGTATAGGCCTCAAAGAATAGCCGGTTCACTCCGATCGCGGATGCGATTCGGACACCGCTTGTCGAAGCCGGTCGATGCTGATGTGCGTGTAGATCTGGGTCGTGCCGAGGCTCTCGTGGCCGAGAAGCTGCTGAACGGTCTTGAGGTCCGCCCCGCCGTCGAGCATGTGCGTGGCGAAGCTGTGGCGCAGCGTGTGCGGCGAGGTTTCCGGCGGCAATCCGACCCTCAGCGCCCAGCGCTTCACCACGTTCTGCACGGTGCGCGTGATGATGCGCCCGCCTTTGTCGTTCGTGAACAGAGCCTCTCCATCTGACGGCTGAGTGCGCTCGTCTTTCATATAGGTCAGGATGGCGTTACTGCAAGCCCGCCCGAACATGGCAACGCGCTGCTTGTTGCCCTTGCCCTCAACTTGCACGCTCATCTCCTTGAAGTCGATGTCTCGGATGTTGACGCTTACAACCTCGCTGGCCCGAAGACCGGCAGCATACATGAGTTCGAGCAGAGCCTGGTCTCGTAACGGCGTCTTGCCCTTCGGCGGCTGGTCGAGCAACGCTCCAGCTTGCCCCTGAGTTAGCGCCTTCGGCAGTTTCTTGCGCTGGAACGGAGCTTCGAGAAGCTCGGTCGGGTCGCTGGCGATCTTGCCGATCTGCTTGAGATACTTATAGAAAGCCCGCAATGCGCAGAGCTTTCGCGCCCTCGTCACCGGCGTCGTGCCGTATTTGCGCAGATAGCCCCTTAGTTTCTCCGGACTCTCAATGAGCGATCCATCGGAGAACTCCGCAAGCTGGGCGAGGTCGGTACCGTAAGAATGCACGGTGTTCGGCGACCGTCGCGCGCGCAGGTAGTCCAGATATTGTTGGATCAGTTCATCGACCATGGATGCAGTTTACATCCCAAGGAATCCCTCGGGACGCGTCGTCCCGAGGCTGGGGTCCCAGAACTAAGCCTCGGTATGGCGCATGTTGAAGCATGCAACCGAACAAACCCTAACCAATCCTAACAAACCTAACCATCTTGCAGACGAGATGACCACGGAACTAGCGAACAAGACATAAATAGGAGCAAAGAACATGCAGACAACAGTCTAACTCTTTCATAATGGTAGGGCTATGGAATCGACCCTCGACTTGACTACTTTGAACGCCGATCAGCGCGAAGCCGTTGAATGGCCCGGCGGCCCCATGCTGATCTTCGCCGGAGCAGGATCTGGAAAGACGAGAGTCATCACCTATCGCATAGCGCGCCTTATCCAGAACGGCATACCGCCGTCGCGCATCCTCGCCGTCACCTTCACCAACAAGGCCGCCAAGGAAATGAAGGAACGCGTCGGAGCCCTGATCGGCGAGCAGGCTCAGAGCATGTGGATGGGCACGTTCCACGCCTTGTGCAGCCGCATGCTTCGCTTCGACGGCGCGGCCATCGGTCTCAATCCCAACTTCGTGATCTATGACGACAGCGACCAGTTGGGCCTCATCCGCGAGATTCTGAAGCAGAAGAACATCGACGACAAAAGCATTCAGCCCCGCGCTCTTTTGAGCGAGATCAGCAACGCCAAAGAGAAACTCCTGACGCCTGAGCAGTATTCCGAAAAGGCGACCGGCTTCTTTGAGCGAATCGCCGCCGACATCTACAAGAGCTATAACCAGCTTTTGCAGAAGGCGTCGGCGCTCGACTTCGACGACCTGCTCTATTACACCGTCAGGCTCCTCGAACAGAGCATCGCCGTTCGTGAGAAATACAGCTCGCGTTTCCTTCAGATTCTTGTTGACGAGTATCAGGACGTCAACCTCGCGCAGTATCAGATCGTTCGCTACCTTTCCGAGACCCACCGGAACATCGTCGTTGTAGGCGACGACGACCAGTCGATTTACGCTTGGCGCGGCGCCGATGTCTCGATCATTCTGCGGTTTGGATCGGACTTCCCCGACGCAAAGATCATTAAGTTGCAGCAGAACTACCGCTCGACGAAGCGCATCCTGGCGGCGGCATACGAAGTCGTGAAGCTGAACCGATCTCGCGCCGACAAGCAGCTTTGGACCGAAAATGCCGAAGGCGTGCCGATTACGGTGACGCAATCGGGCACCGAGATGGACGAGGCGATGCTGGTCGCCGACACGATTTATAAGGACACGAGCACCGGCAGGCGCAAGTTCGGCCAGTTCGCCGTGCTCTACCGTACAAACGCTCAGTCCCGCGCGATGGAAGAGACCTTTATCCAGCGGCGCATTCCGCACGTTCTGGTCGGCGGCCAGAGGTTCTACGAGCGCAAGGAAATCAAGGACATGCTTTCCTACTTACGGCTGTCTTTGAACCCGGCGGACGACGTTGCCGTGCGGCGCGTCATCAATACGCCGGCGCGCGGCCTCGGCCAAGTTGCCTTGACGAAGGTTGATGAATGGGCTGCGTCGCACTCGTCGACGTTGCTGGAGGCTTTGCGATCTGAAGAGGTTCTTGCCAGCATGCAAAAGAAGCAAGCCGACGCGCTGAAGGCCTTTTCAAAATGCATCGCAGATGCCGCCGAATTGGCCAAAGAAGAGTTTGTAACGCCCGTTCTAAAACACCTTCTCAGCGCCAGCGGATACATCGATGCGTTGAAAGCTGAGCGAAGCGACGACTCGATTTCGCGTCTGGAGAACCTGCAGGAGCTTGTAACGGTCACTACAGAGTATGACTGCAGGGAAGGCGAGCACTCACTGGCGGAGTTCCTGGAGAGCGTTGCCTTAGTCGCCGACATCGATTCATTGACCGACGACGGCCAAGCTGTTACCCTGATGACGCTGCACTCGGCCAAAGGCCTCGAGTTCCCCGTTGTATTCATGGTCGGCATGGAGGAAGGCGTTTTCCCGCACTCCCGATCTCTGCTGAACGACCGCGAGATTGAGGAAGAGAGGCGGCTCTGCTACGTGGGCATGACTCGCGCCCAAGAAGAGCTTCACATGATCCACGCGCACCGGCGTTCGCTTTATGGGCAGCCCAATTTCAATGCGCGCTCGCGGTTCCTGAACGATATTCCTTACGAACTCACGTCATCCTTGCTTGAGTCGGAGTCGCGAGCAGCGCCGGTTCGGCAGATTCGGCAGGAACGGTCAGGAAGTTATGCGTCGATCGAGAATAAACCGAAGCTGAAAGGTCCGGATTGGAAGCCGCCGTTCGAGGTTGGCAACCGCGTGAAGCACGGCAAGTTCGGCATCGGCGTGGTCATCGCCTGCAACCCGCTGAAGAACGACTGCGAAGTGACGGTGGCGTTCCCTGGAGCCACCGGCGTGAAGAAGCTGGTGCAAAGCCTGGCGAAGCTTGAACTGGTGTAGGGATGCGGCGCTAGGGTTTTTAGGATCCTATTCCTAAGCATGCGAAGCGATCTTAGTTCACAAACAGGGATCGCCTACACCTTCGTCTGCTTCTTTACGCGGACATCCTGTCCGCGCCACGGTAAAGCCTTCAAATGCCATGGGCTAGAAGCCCAAGGTACATCTAAGCCTCGGGATTGCGAATCCCGAGGCATGGGAACAAGAAAATACAAAACCCTCCACATTTGGGAATGTGGAGGGATATGATGATCCGAAAGCAGATCGAACCCTTACGGGAAGATACCGCGAATCTTCGTGGCGTCGGCGACGCGCTTGACGCCGATCATGTAGGCGGCGGTTCGCATGTCGGTCTTGTGCGCCTGCATAATGTCCTTGACTGCGTCGAAGGAGTGCACCATGATTCGCTCAAGTTTGTGGTTGACCTCGTTCTCTTCCCAGAAGAAGTTCTGAAGGTCTTGGACCCACTCGAAGTAGCTGACCACGACGCCGCCCGCGTTAGCAAGGATGTCAGGCACCACTAAGACGCCTTTGTCGGCGAAGATCGCGTCGGCGTCCGGTGTCAAAGGTCCGTTTGCGCCTTCGACGATCAGCTTGGCCTTCACGTTATTGGCGTTAGTCTTGTCGATCTGGGCGGCCAAAGCGGAAGGAATGAAGATATCCGTATCGAGAGCGAACAGCTCATCGTTCGAAATATCGTCAGCTTCCTTATATTCGATCAGGCGCTTGCCCTTGCCGATGTGGTTATCAATGATCTTCTTGATCGGCAAACCGTTCGGGTTATACTTGGCGCCGTCGACGTCGCTAATCGCGACAACTTTTGCGCCGGCTTCTTCGGCGAGCATCGCTGCAACCGAACCGACGTTGCCGAAGCCTTGCACGGTGACGCGCGCGCCATCGAGCTTCATGCCGAGAAGCTTGCAGGCTTCGCGGGCAGAAACGATCACGCCGCGGCCGGTGGCCTCAACGCGTCCCTGAGATCCGCCGAGTTCTATCGGCTTGCCGGTAACGCAACCTGGAACCGTGTGTCCGGTCTGCATGGAGATGGTGTCCATGATCCAGGCCATGACCTCAGGATTGGTTCCAACGTCCGGAGCGGGGATGTCGCTGCGCTCGCCGACGATAATGTTGATTTCGGTGATAAACCTGCGGGTGAGTTTTTCAAGCTCGTGGCGAGAGAGTTTCTTGATGTCAACTTTGACAGAACCCTTCGCGCCGCCATATGGGATATTGACGACTGCGCATTTCCAGGTCATCCACATGGCGAGAGCCGTCGTTTCTTCGACGTCGACTTCAGGATGGTAGCGGATTCCACCCTTAGATGGACCTCGAGTGCAGTTGTGAACAACTCGATATCCCTCGTAGACTTCGATGCTTCCGTCATCCATGACCACGGGGAAATGGACGATCATCTGGCGTTTAGGTTGAGAAAGGACCCGATGAATCCCTTCATCGAGATTAAGGTGCTTGGCGGCCACAGCAAGCTGCTGTCGGGCCATATCTAATACATTTGTGTGTTGGCTCATGATTGAATCCTGATCGACCCGTCAAATCTTGACTGGATCGAGAATCTTTTTCAAGAGCGCATACAATGGCATCGCGAGAACACCGTTGTACGTCGCTGTAGTTATTGTATCTGCAGCGAGGCGCAGAATGTTCTGCGGAGGCGGTAAAAACAGTTGAAACGCCTGGACAAACACCGTTGCGATGAACGCCGTGAGTCCGATTAGCCAAAAAGACAGCTCAATATCCATCTTCCTTGACCAGCTAACGCCGAAGCAAGCGCTTGTTCGGCTGACGATGTAGTAGCCAATACTCGAGGAGAACAAAGCGCCATGGACAAGGCCGGCGAAGAACCCGATAGTAGCGCCGGTTCGCCTGCCTGACCACGCACTGAGGACGACGGCTGTTGTAAGAAGGAAATCGGGTCTCGCGCCAAGAACCATCAGCATCGATGCATTAGCCTGAAGGACGCCTGCGATCCATAGGCATATGAAGGTTAGCAGGGCTCCCTTTAAGCCTTTCATTCGAGCACCGTCACTTCGCGTAGTGTGCCCATGTTGACGAATGGGTAAACGCGAGATCGGCGGGAACCGAACTCTGGCCGATCCTCTATCTGATAAATCTTGCCGATCATGAGTCCTCGAGGCACGCGATCCGACAGGCCCGAAGTGCAGACAACGTCGCCGATCTGCACAGGCGTATCGGAGTCGAGCAGTTCCAAAGAAACTTCCTTTGCCGATTCTCCTCTTAACAGGCCAACCGATGGAGGATTGCGCATCACCATCGCTCCGATTCTCTGGTTTGGATCGGTTATGAGGGCGACTTGAGTTCTATATGTTGATACAGTCTGGCAGATGCCTACCAGTCCATCGCCCGATGCGACAGGCATTCCCGGCCGCACTCCCTTCTTCATGCCGATGTTGAGGGTTATTCTGTTCTCTGAAGGCGAATAGGCGATCACGTCCGCGGCAACCTTCTTTCTGCCGTCAAGCGCAGGAAGTCCGATTTGCTTGCGAAGACTGTCGACCTGCCGGGTTAGTTCATCCAGTTTTTCGCGGTACAGCGACGCTGCCAATTCGGCCGACGCCAGCCGATGAGCTTTGCTGATCAGCGTGCTCGAGTTCGAAAACCCGTTAAGGTAGTCGTTCGTCGACTGGAACCAGCGGCCGGTGGCCTCCGACGGACTTGCGTAGAGAGAGCCGATCGACTGGTTGAAAGGGTCGTAACCCGATTTCTCCACCGCTTTTGACTGGATCGCCTGGAAAAACAGGCCAATGATGCAGAGCACCCCAAGAAATATCCAGTCTCGCGAAGGTTTCTTGTCTAACGTGACGCTTTCTCCAGCATGCGCCGCATTTGAGGATTCTCGTGCAGCGCCTCAACGACTTTGCCGGTGCCTATGGCAACGCAGCTTAACGGATCGTCGGCGATCAGGACCGGCATGGCGGTTTCCTTCGAAATGAGTTTGTCGATCCCGCGAAGCAACGCGCCGCCGCCGGCAAGGACTATACCGTGGTTCATCGCGTCAGCGGCAAGCTCGGGCGGAGTCGCTTCTAAAGTTAATTTGACAGCTTCGACGATAGCGTTTAAGGGCTCGGCGATGGCCATGCGAACCTCTTCGCTGCTGATCGTCGCGCTGCGCGGCAATCCACTCACCAAGTCGCGGCCCTTAATCGAAATCGTCAGCTCTTGCTCAAGAGCGTATGCGCTGCCGATGTCAAGCTTGGTTTGCTCAGCAGTTCGATCGCCAATATAGAGGTTGTAGGCGCGCCTGACATATGCTGCGATGGCTTCGTCGATCTCGTCGCCTGCAACGCGGATCGAACGGGAATGGACGATGCCCGCGAGTGAAATGACGGCAACTTCCGTAGTTCCGCCGCCAATGTCTACAACCATCGATCCGATTGGTTCTTCGATGGGCAGACCTGCGCCGATTGCAGCCGCCATCGGCTCTTCAATGACATAAGCCTGAGTTGCGCCGGCTCTGCGCGTGGCCTCGATGACTGCGCGCCGCTCAACTTCGGTGACGCCGCTAGGGATTCCGACAACGACAGTCTTGCGCAACAAACCGCGCCGAGTGACTTTGCCAATGAAATGCCGGAGCATTTGTTCGGTCTGGTCATAGTCGGCGATAACTCCATCCTTGAGCGGCCTGATGGCGATAATATTGGCAGGAGTTCGGCCGAGCATTCGCTTCGCTTCTTCGCCGACTGCAAGCACTTCGCCGGTGTCCTTGTTTATGGCAACAACGCTCGGTTCGCGAAGCAGGACACCCTTGCCGGCAACATGGACGAGAGTGTTTGCTGTACCGAGATCAATGCCGATATCGCGGCCGAATCTATGATAAAGCTGTTTTAGAAATCCTTGTTTGCTATTACTCCTCATCCACAAAGACCTCCCCTGTGCTGAGGCGCTTCGCCAGGGTTTCTTGGGAAATAGCGGAAAGGATAATAGAGTCGCATGTTGTAAAAATGATCGATTTCGTCCGTCGGCCTTGTGTGGCGTCGACAAGATTTCCGGATTTTCGAAGCGATTGCACTAACCTGCGCATCGGCGCGGACTCGCTGCTGACGAGAGCAACGATCTTATCGGTCATAACATAGTTGTAAAAACCAACATTCAAAACTGCAGGCGCAGGCATAGGAAAACACCTCGAAAAATCTCTTGGTCCATATAGAGTCTGACCGATTTATCGCCGTCTTCGCAACTTAGCATGCCAATGCTGGCCGAATAAATGAAGAAAGGCCGCATAAGCGGCCTTTCTCTCAATAAATCGCTATTTGGCTTACTTGGCTTCGCCTTCTTTTCCACCGCCGCCCATTGTCGACATGCCGCCCGGTGCGCCTGAGCCGCCCATTCCGCCAGGCCCCATAGGAGCCATTGGACCGCCGCGCATTCCGCCAGGGCCGCCCATTCCGCCAGGCCCCATTGGAGCCATTGGTCCGCCGCGCATTCCGCCAGGACCGCCAGGGCCGAACATGCCGCCCATCGGATTGCCCATGCCTGAACCGCCACCTGACGCGGAATTGCCGCCGCCTGGCAAGGTGTTCGTCAACTTGACACTCATTGCAGGCGTCTCTACGTCTTGGGTTTCAATTGGTGAAACAGTCTCTTTAGGCTTATCCGCAGGTTTCGTTGCGAAAATAACGCCAATGCCGATAGCAGCGATAAGCACAGCCACAATGATGCCGATGATGTCGTTCTGGTTTTTCACAGTCGGTACTCCGTTCTTGTATTATGACGCAAAGCAAATGCCTCAACGTTTCGCTTCGGCACAAATCGTCCTTGTCTTTAGTGTCTAAAGTGCCTTAAGCCGGTGAAGCACAAGGCTATTCCAAGCCTATCGGCAACATCGATAACCTCACCGTCCTTCTTGCTGCCGCCTGGCTGGACGATCGCCGCGATCCCCGCTTCGGCCGCCGCTTCCACATTGTCAGGAAATGGGAAGAACGCATCGCTTGCCAGAACGGCTCCTTTTGCCTTCTCGCCTGCTTGTCCCAAAGCGAGTCTCACCGATTGAACTCGGTTCATCTGTCCCGCACCAACGCCAAGCAGCTGCGTGGCATTTCCCACACATATCGCATTCGACTTGATGTGCTGAACGATGGCCCACTGAAGTCGCAGCGCTGCCATCTGTTCGGTTGTTGGTTTGACTTTGGTGACGACTTGCCATTCGCCATGCGGGTCTTCGTCCGTATCTTGAATCAGCCAGCCGCCGCGGAGGCTCCTTACGCTCATCGATGCGGATTTCGGCGGAATCGGCGCAGACAGCAATCGGACATCCTGGCCCCAGCCGCTGCGCTCTTTGAATGCTTCGAGCGCTTCTTGAGTAAAACTTGCGCCGACAACGACTTCCAAGAAGTTGCCCTTCTCGACCATCGCCTGCGCTGTCTCCAAATCGATCGGCCCATTAAAAGCCGCCACGCCGCCGAAAGCGGACACTGGATCGGACAGCTTCGCCAAGCGATAGGCTTCGCCGTAGGTGCTTGCTATCGCCGCTCCGCACGGATTGCCGTGCTTGATGATGGCGCACGCCTTCACCGGAAGATCGTTGACGAGTTCCCAGGCAGCTTCTGCGTCCAGATAGTTGTTATAGCCGAGTTCTTTGCCCCAATGGACCTTGGCTTGAGCGATACCCGGCGCTCCTAATGGATCGGCGTAAACTGCCCCGCACTGGTGCGGATTCTCTCCATAGCGAAGCGGCGTAACCTTCCTTTGCCCAATTGTCAGCGTTTCCGTGCAATCGTTCTCGCCAGCTGCTTTCGTGAGGTAGCGCGAGATCATTGAGTCATAGAAGGCCGTGTGGCGGAACGCTTTGGCGCATAACTTAAGCCGCAGGTCAGCAATCGTGCCTTTTTCAAGCGCATCTAGAACACAATAGTAGTCCGACGGATCGACGACAACCGCAACGTTAGCCCAGTTCTTGGATGCAGCTCGGATCATGGCAGGGCCGCCGATGTCGATCGACTCGATGGCTTCCTCCATCTTGTGTTCGCCAGTGACCGTCTTTTCAAAAGCGTATAGGTTAACAGCGACAACTGAGATCGGTTGGATGCCTGCCTTTTCCATCTGCTCTCGATGGCTGGCGAGGCGAATGTCGCCTAGCAATCCTCCATGAACCAAGGGATGCAAGGTCTTGACTCGGCCGTCGAGCATCTCCGGGAAACCGGTGACGTCTGAAACGTCCATCACTGGAATCCCAGCTTCGCGAATAGCCTTCGCTGTTCCGCCGGTGCTGATGACTTCGAATCCGAGAGCCACCAAGCCTCGTGCGAAATCCAGCGCTCCTGTCTTGTCGGTTACCGATATGAGGGCTCTCGGTTTCACTGTCCGTCACCTCCTCCTGTCGGCGGCGTTACCGGATCTTCTGGCAATGGCGGCTCCTCGAATTTGATCGTTATCTTCTTGGTGACGGTGCGCCCATCGGTGTCATATCCTGTAAGGATGAACTCAGTGGTCTTCGAGATAACGAACTCAAGACTGCCTTTATTAGGGTCAACCTCAGTTGGTTTAGTGCCATCGCTGATTTCCGCGCGTGCGGCGTTATTCAGTTGCCAGGTTAGGGTGACTTTACCGTCAGCAGCCGGGACAACCTTTGGATCGCCGTCGAACTTGACGATGGTGGCAGTGCTCCCTTCGACAACGTTAACCTTGACCGATTTCTTGACTGTCTTTCCAGCCGAATTGACAGCCACAATCGAGTATTCGATAGTTCCCGTAATCGTCGGAGTTATCTGCTGCGTTGTTCCCTGGATGTTAAGATCAAGACCAAGCGGCTCCAGAGTTGCTTTGGTAACCGCTTCGCCAAGTTCATAGGTGACAATCGCCGATTCTCCTAGGTTCACCGTCGTCGGCTTGATCGAAAACTTCTTGATTGTCGGATCAGGAATCGGCGCGGGCTCATTCACGGTGAAACTTAATATCTGAGGATCGGATCGCCTCTTATCGCTAATTGCGACGATCTGAATATCGCCGCTTGCTTCAGGAGTAAAGGTGAACTCACCCGTCGGTTTCTTGTTCTCCTTAGAGCCGTTGTACATCAACTCCACCCGTTCGGCATTGGCAGCTTGCCAACTCAAGGTAATCGATTCGCCTGCCGTGATTGTTGATTTGTCCAAGGCGTACTCGATCAGTTGAGGCGACTTGGGCATCAGCAGCCACCATCCGACTGCCAGGATCATGAAAAGCATCATGGCGATGAGGCCGCCTGGAGACAACAGAGGTTTGCGCTCAAGTTGCGCTTGGGCAGAGCAGACCACAGACGGCGCTTCGATGCTTCGGCCTGACACCGAGAAACCGAAGAGCCGCGAACCTGCAAGCATTCTGTAGGCATTCAAGCCAACGCCGACATAAACTTCCTTTTGCTGTCCTGGACCGATGGTGACTTGCTCTGGCTCGAAACTGAAAGTGCATTCGTCTTCGGGATCATTGCCAAATAGCTGAAGGGTATGCGAAGTATTGCCCAGGTTGATGATCGTCAGATCAAAATCCTCTTGTTTGCGAACAGGAGTCACCGATCCGCGCTTCGGGTTAATCTCGGCGCTCAGGTGATTGTAAGGCTTTATCTCTAGCAAACCTTGCGCCGTCCTTGCCTCGCCGGTGACCAGCGAGCGGAGTTTGACGACAAACGGATAGTTTCCGGCAATGCTTTCGCTCTCTCTGGGAGGTTTAAAGAAGACCCGCTCGACCTGTTCCTCGTGGGCTTCGACGTTGAATGTCGGCACAGGAACGGCCGTCCATTCCGGGTCGATTCCTTCAATCTCCAACTCGAACTGGTCGGCATCGTCCGAACGGTTCGCGATTTCAATGGCAAGCGGGACGCTGGTTCCGGCATCAAGCGATGTCACGTCCGAGCCTAAACGCACAGTAAAGCTCATTGTCCTGATTGTAGCATGATGCCGGTATTTATGGGGGCGAAGCAAAGCTTGTTACTTTCGGCCGTAAGCTCCAAACACCTTTGCCATTACTTGCCATACCCCCATATAAGCATCATGCCGTTTAACGTCCGAATGAGGAATGGAGTTCTTGAAATTAGGGTAGTCGATCTCGTTGATCGATCTTGTGAGTGCCTCCTGCACAACTTCCTTGGTAACAATCGCCCTATACCGGTAATCGGCAGCCAGATCTTCGAACACTTCCGCGCCGGGAACCGCTCTTTCAATGTCGCCTTCTATTCGAGATCGAACAAGTAAATATCCTGGACGGTCCTTGTGCGCGACGATGCTAACGAAGCTGTTATTTTGAAAAATCCACATGGTCTTGTATCATTATGAAGTCGAGTTTGATACGGAGTCTATTCGCGACTCATCGAGACGACGGAGCTTCTGATAGACTTTTGGTATGGTCTCTTGTCTGGTTGCCCTAACGGTTATAGGTTTAGGTCCCCATTTGGAGGTTCGCAAGGCGATGCTCGACATCACTCCGCCGGAACCTCTTCCGTTGGGTGGATATACCGAGAGGGCTGGTAAGAAATTCGAATACGGCGGCGATTACCTGTTCGCCCGTGCGATTGCCCTGTCCGACGGTAAACGGCGCATCGTGCTGATGAGCGCTGAGATGCTGACGATCCCGGAAAGTCTGGTCAAGGCCGTCCGCGCGAAGCTGCCTGCCGATGTGAAGCTGTTCCTCGCGGCAACACATACGCACTGCGCTCCCGACAGCCAGATGCTGAACGACCGTATGACTCTGGGCATTCCCGGCATCGCCAACTACAAGAGGCGCTGGCTGGATTGGTATTCGCAAAGGCTGGCGAACTGCGGACTGACGGCGTTGCGCTCCAAAGCAGTTGTGACGGCAGACCCTTTGACTATCGCCCAGTCCGAACTGAAAGCCACACACGCCAGGCGGCCGGGCGATCAGCCGGATTGGACTCTATCGCGGATCAGCCTCGGTTTTTCACCGCTCATCTATCAATATGCCGCGCATCCGATCTTTTACAGCTCTGATGAGTTGCAATTACGCGGCGATTGGCCTGGAACGTTCATGGTAGATGGATCGATCGTCCTTCAGGGAGCAATCGGGGATGTGTCTCCAGACCTAACCAAAGAAGAGCCAAAGACGCAGATACTAAGGATGCACCGGCTCGCAATCGAGGGTCTCTCGAAGCAGACAGAAAAGTCTATCGGGTTCGGTCTGGGTTGGATCGAGGAACCGATCAAGCTGGACGCCAAGAAGCCCCATCCCGACTTTGCCAAGGAATATAAGATTCCTCAAGCGCTTGCGCAATTGGCCGTTAACCAGTTCGCGCCTTCGACGGCTTCGGTATATATCGTGCGGATCGGCGATCTGGCTATCGTCGGGGTGCCGGGCGAGTCGACTGCCGCTCTTGGACGGGCTATCCAAGCCAAGGGTTATGCCGCCGGATTCAAGCATGTACTCGTGTGCAGCCATGTGAATGGCTGGATCGGATACATCCTGGAACCAGAGGATTACGATTCGGGCGGATATGAGGCCACGCTATCGCTCCACGGCCGCGAAACCGGAACCAGGCTTGTTGAGGCTTGCGAACGGGGACTCAGGAAAGCCGCTCTGGCATCGGCACCTTGACGCCATTCTGCTTGGCGAACGTCTGAGCCGTCTCATATCCAGCGTCGGCGTGCCTGATGATGCCCATGCCGGGATCTGTGGTCAGAACGCGCTCCAGCCTTGTATCCATTTGAGCAGAGCCATCAGCGACCACCACTATGCCCGCGTGCTGCGAATATCCGATGCCTACGCCGCCGCCGTTGTGGATCGACACCCATGATGCTCCGCTAGCCGTGTTGACCAACGCATTAAGCAACGCCCAGTCGGCCACAGCGTCAGAACCGTCCAGCATCGACTCGGTCTCACGGTTAGGCGAAGCCACCGATCCGCAGTCCAAATGATCTCGGCCGATGACGATCGGTGCAGAAATCTCGCCCTTGCGCACGAGTTCGTTCAGAGCAAGTCCGAAAGCAGCCCTTTCGCCGTAGCCCAGCCAGCAAATGCGCGCCGGGAGGCCCTGGAAGTGAATCTTATCTTGCGCCAGCTTGATCCAGCGCGCCAGCGATTCGTTCTGCGGAAACATATCGAGTACGAGTTCGTCGGTTCGAGCTATATCGGCCGGATCGCCCGAAAGCGCCGCCCAGCGGAACGGACCTTTGCCTTCGCAGAAGAGCGGCCGGATGTACTCGGGCACGAATCCCTTGATGTCAAAGGCGTCTTTGACTCCGGCTTGCACGGCGAACGCGCGGATGTTGTTGCCGTAATCGAACGTCACAGCGCCTCGCCGTTTCAGTTGGAGCATCGCCGCAACATGCTCGCCCATCGCCTGAACCGACTTTTTGACGTAAGTGTCCGGATCGGTCTTTCTTAACTTGACTGCTTCTTCCAGAGACATGCCATTCGGAACATAGCCGTTCAGAGGGTCGTGCGCGCTGGTCTGGTCGGTTAGAACGTCGGGCACAATTCCGCGTCGAACCATCTCAGGGAGGATATCAGCGCAGTTACCCACGAGCCCCACAGAAAAGGCTGGGCGTTCGTTTAGGATCGCAAGGGCTTCATCGAGCGACCAGGCAATCCGATCACAGTATCCGGTTTTGAGTCTTTTCTCGATGCGCGACGGATCGACGTCAATCCCAATAAACGATGCTCCTGCCATCGTCGCGGCCAAAGGCTGAGCGCCGCCCATTCCTCCCATGCCGCCGGTGACCACGAGGCGCTTATCCAGCGAGCCGCCGAAGTGCGTGCGTCCGGCAGCCACGAACGTCTCATAGGTTCCCTGGACGATGCCCTGGCTGCCAATATAGATCCAAGAACCCGCTGTCATCTGGCCGTACATCATCAAGCCTTTGCGGTCAAGTTCATGGAAGTGCTCCCAGTTCGACCATTTGCCAACCAGGTTCGAGTTGGCAATGAGAACGCGGGGCGAATTTTCGTGAGTTTTGAAAACACCGACCGGCTTGCCCGACTGAATCAGCAGCGTCTCGTCGTTATCCAGTTCGCGCAGGCATCGGACAATGGCCTCGAAGCAATCCCAGTTGCGTGCGGCCTTGCCGGTCCCGCCGTAGACGACCAAGTCATCCGGTCTTTCGGCGACCTCGGGGTCGAGGTTGTTCATCAGCATGCGCAAGGCGGCCTCTTGATGCCAGCCTTTGCAGGAAAGCTCCGAGCCTCGCGGAGCGCGCACTTCTTTGTGTTGGCCCATGCTTAAGATGTTAGCCCATTTACGCTTTCGCGGCCGTGGCCATAGCCTTAACATTGGCCAGCGGCACATTCGGCAGAAGCGCTTCATGGCTCGGACTGACAACGAAGTTCGGTCCAAAGGCGTCTCGAAGCCGCTTCACGTCATCGGCAACTTGCTGGGGAGTTCCGTTGACCAAGAGATCTTGCGTATCGACTCCGCCGACGAAGGCAATTGAGCCGCCATATTCACGGGCCAAAGATGACGCCTCCATTCCCCGAGCACGAGCCTGCAAAGGATGCAGACCGTCGACTCCCGCGTCAATAAGAGTAGGAATCACTCGATAGATCGACCCGCAAGAGTGCAACAGCACCTTCTTGCCGTGGGACTTGGCGATGGCGATGAGGCGCTTCATGCCTGGCAGAACGAACCGCTCGAACATTTCCGGTGAAATAAGCAGATCGAGCTGGGTGCCGAAGTCGTTGCCGAAGAAGAACGTATCGGCGCGGTCGCCCAGGTCGGCGAAGAACCGGCGGTTGGCTTCTTCGTAGTAATCCAAGATGCGATTCGTTACGGCATCGACGATCTCCGGCCGCGTATACATCGCCATGAAGTAGTTGTCCATGCCGAAGTGGTCGGCGACATCGTGGAAGAACGGCGACCACATGCCGGTCCATACCGACTTGTCCTGGTGCTGCTCGATGGCTTTATAGACATCCGTGAAGTCGAGATAGTCCGGGTTCGGCCACTGGTACTTGTCAAGTTCAGACACATCCTCCGTCTCCCCGAACACGCCCGTTTGGTTCAAGCTCTCGCGATGGTGTCCGCCCAGCGGATCGAACGGCGATCTGCCTTCAGGGTGCTTGTAACCCCAATCGGCGGGAATCCACCTTGCGTCGTCATCTAGCGCTTCAAACAACTTCTCGCCAGAAGCCAAGCCAGAATCCTTCAGATACATATCCATCGTCTCAGACTTAGGATTGCCGGTCCAAAAGGCGGGTAAGCCGTTATGGCGTCGTTCAAAGATGGCAAGAACTTTTTCGCGAGAGTTCATGCTGAGAATGCTACCGCAACCCGGCGCGTTTCTCCTCGTATTCACTTTGTCCACTGTTAATGCTCGGTTCCAAAGAAGGAACTGGCTCAATTAATAGAGAATAGTGCATGAGTTGCCGCTAGAGCGCTGCGATGCCGGGGTTCGACACAAGCATCGGCAATAGACCAGTACGATATATAGGCAACGCTATACGAAGGAGCAGTATGAAATCGATCGCGCAGATGCTATTTTGCATTTTATTCGCAGGCGTAATTGCTGGCGGGTGTTCTAAGCCTACCGCCGCACCAAAAGTCGCCATGGCTAATCCACCGGAGTTCGGTTCGAAATCCGAATTGAAAGACTGGAAAGGCTTCATTGCCGGACGATGGGGCATGAAGTCTCACTTGGATACAGAGCTGGCACGCTCACTCGGTCTCGGCTCAATCGCCGACCAGCAAGAATCGGATGCTAAGACTGAGAAAATCACCGATGTGTTGACCTTTAAAGAGGATGGCACCTTCAAATATTCCGGCCACACGTTCGGCCACAAGATCGAAGGCGAATGGAAAGACAGTGGCGACGTCGTTGCGCTATCCTATACGAAGATCGACGGCAAGCCATATCAAGAGAAGCTAGCTGAGTTGCAAAAGTCGGCAGAAGGCGGCGGACAAGCGGCACTTTACGAGAATGAGTTCGCCGACTGGTTGAACAAAGACCTTCAACAGCTAACCCAGCTTAAGCTGAGCAAGGACCGCAAGGAGCTTATCTTCTTGGGGGCCACGATGACCGGCGAAATCGGAGAAGTCGGCCAGAAGCTCGTGCGTCTCGAAGCAGCTCCGAAGGACTAAACCTGTAGGACTCTCTCCGCCAAGATCAAGGCGACAAAATCGTCGACCGGATCAGGCGGCACCTGAAGCGTCGCGGGCAGCAATCTGCGAAGCCCGCGGCGCGGATGATGCTCCCAGTACCGTTCTCGCGCCTGCAACGAGGTGTCCTTCTCGTCGACTACCAGGATGTTTAGACCAGCGCGGTTCTCCCTCAATGATTCGATAATCCGCCTTGATCCTGTTCCAGAGCCGATCACAAGCAGATCGATCTTCGTCTCTGCTGTCGCTTGATCAACGACCTCAACGAGCGATTCAAGCGGAGCGATTTTTCGCCAAATAAGCTCGATCTTCGAGTCAGTGTTGCGCCTCACGAGGGCCAATCCGCATTTGGATGTCCCTGGATCGATGGATAAAATGGTTCTATCGCTCATTCCGTTACCTGACTACAAACCGAAGCTTCAACTCGTCGGCAGCGCGCGTGTCTGAGGCAGCAACAACGCGCAACTTAACTTTCCGATTGGCTTCTCGAATCTCTTTTACCAGCGCAAGGAGCACATCGGTAGAAACAGTACCGAAGGCGTTCTCGCGTCCTGATGCCGGTATCATCTTGTCCTTTTGCGCTTGAGTCGTCACTTTGCTATGAATAAAATCGCTAATCTGCAAGACGATCTCTTCATCGGTTTTGGTGCCGTCGATTGGACCTTCGGCAATGGTTTGGCCTGATGTATAGATGACGGGATTGCGGTATCCCTTGACCGTCAGCCGAACCCACTCGCCTTTGAAGGCATTGAAGCTGGCGTAAGCGATGAGTACTGAGTATTCGCCTTTGTTCGAAATCGACTTGACGATCTGGCTCTTCTGCTCATCGACGGTTAGTACAGTTTTGTCTATCACCATCGGCCAGAGATCGGCGCTTGGGTGATCCCTGTTCGCCTTTGCCCCTCTCGATTCGGCAAGGATACGCGCAGATCGTAGCATTGAGGAGAGTAATGACGTCGCATCGCTTTCTGAAACATTGGCGGGCACTTGCGTTCGCCAAACCTCCTCTTGGAGACTGAAAATCATCGGCTGGAATCGCGAAGCGTCGATGTTTTGTTCAAGTTGCGCTTGAGCCGCCCTCAAACTAGAAGTAAGGTCGTCAAGTTCGGCTGCTTTGTCGGCAATATCCTTATTCAGTTTGTCGGTCGTAGCAATAAGGTCGGACTGTGCAGCGGTTAGTTGACTTCTTACGCTATCGCGGTCAGTCTTAAGCTGGCTGATCTCCGCATTCAAACTAGCCAGTTGCTTTTCAAGTCGCTGGTTCTCTTTGTCAAGTTCAGCGTTATGCTCATCACGAAGAGTTATTTCATCATCAAGCTTTTTGCTTTGCAGCTGCAGCTTTCTAATCTCGGCACGCTTCGTCTTAACATCATTTGTAGCGAGTTCAACCAGACGCTTCTGACTTTCGATTTGGGTATTCAAGCCCGCAAGCTTCGCTTGAAGCGCTGAAGCCCGTCTGCTGGCTTGTTCGGCGCGGACAAGGTATTTGGCAGCCTTAGCCTTAACCTGATCCAGTTGAAGACTGACCGATTTGAGGCGCTTATCGAGGTCTTTAACTTGCCGGCTTCTCGCTTGAATGTCCTTGTCCAAGCTTGTTTTGACGCTCTTTAGATTGTCAACTTGCAGTTGAAGGTCTGCGGCCTCATGGATCGCCTGGCGGCCTTCGAACAGCCACTTCCGAATGTCCTCGCTGGCGTAGGTGACGATGCCGACAGTGATGAAAGGGATCAGGATGCCTGCACCCGCAGTGATCAGCGCGGCGGTGTGACGAGGTCTCAATCCAAACAGAGATCGGCGTTTCTTGCCCAGGCGGCGGCCCAAGTTGTCCGCCACGAGGGCGATGAACCCTCCGAGGAAGACCACCAAGACCAGAAAGCCTGCGCTGACAATATCCATCTCTATACGTTACGACGCCTAATTGTGAATGCCGCTAGTATGAATCCTACAACAACGGGCGTAAAACTTGCGACAGCAGGATCCATTCCCCCTTTGTTCGCTGAAATCGCCATCAGATTCGACAATGTGTAGTAGCCGAAGATGATCGCAATGCTGATCATGTAGCCGGCAGCGACGCCTGTCCGATGGTTGCGTATGCCTAATGGCGCACCAAGCAAACCGAAGATCAGTGCCGCAAAAGGAAAGGCCACCTTGTTGTAGTAGAAGTACTCCATGTTGGCGATCTGGTCGGGATCGACTTTATCCTTCTTGGCCTTCTCAATCTGCTGCTTCAGCTCCTTCATGCTGAACGTGTCTTGATCTCGGACCAACGAAGCGATGATGTCTGCAGGCGTCATCTCCATCTTCGGCACAAAATCCGGCCACACCTTATCTTCGAGCGTGATGCTTTTCGTTCCGTCGGCGCTGATCACTCGGCCGCCGCCTCGGATTTGCCAGTTCTTCTCGTCCGTGAACTGCATCTCTGAGGCTTCGAGATACCACTGGGTGCTGCCGCTCTTTCGGTCGAAAACGATAACGGTTACTCCGCGAAGAATCTGGGTTGCCGGGTTGAAGTCGCGCGCATTGAGCTGGGCGATCAACACCTTTTCGTCCCAAACCGGATAGCCTATCGGCCGAAGCGCTTTCGTGCTAAGCTGCTTCGCAATCTCTGTCTTGATGCCCTCTGCCGCCTGGAAGCACTTCGGCGCTACGGTCTCGCCCAACAGAAAAGTGATGACCGCTACCAGGAGTCCAAAGACGCCGACAGGAACCATGATTCGCCCAACACTGACGCCGGCCGCGCGCAACGCCACAATTTCGCTGTCGCTGCTCAACCGGCCAAAGGCGAGAAGCGCAGCCAGCAAAACCGACATTGAAAACGTCTTAACCAGGATCGCCGGCAGGATCAGCAAGGTCATATACATGACCGTGAAGATACTCACGCCTTGCGTCACATAGTCCGTGAATTTGAACAGATACGTGCCGGTCATGACCAGTGTCGTGAAAATGGCAACGCCGAAGACCCAAGGGCCAAGTAGCTCCTTGACGATCATCACATAGAGACGCTTCAAGCGGATTCATCCTCCGGCTTCGGCTTGGGTTCCTCTATGGCTTGCAGTTCCTCGTCGTCGCCGTTCGGCTGCTCCTGAGCCACAAACTGCTTGCCGAGGTAGTGCTTGCGAACAAGGTGGTCGGCAGCGATCTCGTCGGCTGTGCCCTGGGAGATGATCTTGCCGTCGATGAGGATGTAGTTTCGGTCCGTAATACTGAGCGTGGCAGCCACGTTATGGTCTGTAATGAGAATGCCGATGCCCTGGCCCTTCAGCTTAAAAATGATGTCCTGGATCTCTTCGATTGTTACCGGGTCGATGCCGGTGAAAGGCTCGTCGAGAAGGATGAACTTCGGGTTGCTGGCAAGGGCGCGGGCTATTTCGACGCGCCTTCTTTCGCCGCCGGAGAGAACGCCAGCCTGCGACTTCAGATGCCGGGCGATGTGCAATTCCTCTGCTAGCTCTTGTGCGCGCGCTTTGATTTGCGCTTTCGTAAGATTTTGAAGCTCAAGGATCACGCGCAAATTGTCTTCGACGGACAGCTTACGAAAGACGCTGGTCTCCTGCGGCAAATAGCCGACGCCTCGCCTTGCCCGTTGATACATTGGAAGGTGCGTCACGTCGTCCTTGTCGAACTTCACGACTCCCTCGTTCGGGCGAATCAAACCGGTGATCATATAGAAGGTCGTCGTTTTGCCCGCGCCGTTGGGACCGAGCAGACCGACGATTTCGCCCTGAGACAGCTCGAAGCTGACGCCATCCACGACCTTGCGGCCCTTATAGCTTTTCACCAGATCCTTGGCCGTGATTCTCAACCCTTCACTCCCTTCTTCGGCTGGACCGTGCTCGAACCAGGATCGCCTTTCATCTCGACTCCGATAGGATCGTACTTCTCGTTGAACTCAATCGTCGCGCTGTTAAGTCCCTCGGTCGAGTTGGGGAAAAGAGGATCGTCCGTTGAGATGCTAACGTGTCCGATTAACGACAAAGTCCTCTTTTGCGCATCGAATGAAAGCTTGTCGGCTTGACCCGTAATCACGACTGAAGCGATCTCTGTCTTGCCAGTCTTAGGGTCCTTCACATCGCGTACGCCGGTGATGGTAAAAGTCACTGGTCCTGTCAGTTCTGCGGACAGAATGGCCTTGTCAGGATCGTCAAGTTTCGGAGATAGACGAACGTTGGCTTCCGAGCCCTTGAGGACCAGCGTGCGGCTCGATCCGTCATCTTGATTTAGCACAACCACCGAGCCATTCATCTTAACTAAGCCCGTTGCCGCTGTGTAGCTGGCTGTATTGGATTGAAGCGTAACTGTTTGCGGCGTGTTGGATTTCTTGTTTGAAGAACCGGCTTCGATCACCATTTTCACTTCGTTCTTCATCGTTGCCGTTTCGATCTCAAGGTCCTTCTTGCCTTCTCGCGCGGCGATTCCAGAGAGTTCTAGGCACTCAAGAGTCGTCTTCTTTTGGCCCCATTCTCCGCGGACCGGTTTGCCTGTTGCTAGAAACTTAATCTTTCCATCATCGAGCATCCTGGCGGCCCAGCTTGTGTAGGTCAGCTTCATCTTGCCGCCTTCGCTCAGGAACGTCTTTACCCGTTGGGCAACGGCAACCATGGCGAGAAGAACCGCCGCTCCAACAAAAACCGTTTTGAGTTTCATATTGCTAATCACTGTTTACCTTGTAGAAGAGGTCTGGCGTGCCGATTTGGTTCATCTTCGGGCTCGCTAGCAACTCGTCAAATGTTTCTGCTGAGTACTGCTTGCTTTTGAACCGCACATTGCCTAGAGCGCGAATCAGGTTCTTATTGCCGTTCCAAACCAGCTTGTCGCAAGTGATGGTGCTTCCATATACCTTCGATGTCACCTTGATGTTTCCGGTTAGGATGAGTTTGTTCGACATCTTCTCAGCTTCGGCGTTGCTGGCAACAAAGGTGTTGGCGACAGCGCCTTTTTCGTACATTTCGCCTGAGACCTCGCTCATCTTGCCACTGATCTGGTTCTCGCCCCCGTATTCGATGCGCGCCGTTTCCCATCTCACCGTCCACATCGGCTCGCGCGGCCCGTCTGTGGACCGCACAGTTGCGCTACCTTTGCTGGTGTTCAGCTTCTGCAGGTTCGGCGGCTCATCTTTCTTGTCCTTTTTCTTCTTGACGCCGCCTGTGCATCCGCAGACGAGGAGAACGGCGATTAGGATTGGATAGGCAGTTCTGATGGCTGGCCCCTCCGTTTTCCTTTATGCCGCCCCGCAAGCTGCCCGCAAGCCGCCGCGATGCGGTGCCCGCGCTCGACGCGCTGCGTTACGTTGACGCCTTTGCTTTCCAATACGCTCCTAAATGCCCGAATAGCTTCCGTTGTTGGACGCTCGAAACCTTGTTCCGTTTTAACCGTGTTGAATGGAATCAAGTTGACCACGTTCGGAATACCCTTCACCAGCTTGGCTAGCGCTTCGGCTTGGTCAGGCGTATCGGTCACGCCGCCGATGAGAAGGTATTCGATTGTGATTTTTCGATGCGTTGCACTATAGTAGTCGCGCACCGCGTCCAAAACCTCTTTAACTGGATACGCGTTGTTGACGGGCATCAGCTTTCCGCGGATTTCATCGAAAGGCGAGTGGAGGCTGAGGGCAAGGTGAATCTGTAGCTTTTCCTGCGCCAGCTTGCGGATTTGAGGGGCCAAACCGACCGTGGAAACCGTGATGTGGCGCGCACTAAGGCCGACTTCGGTTTTGAATAAATCAATGGCCTTTAGCAGGTTCGCAAAGTTGAGGAGCGGCTCGCCCATACCCATGAAAACGATGTGGCTGATGCGGTTCGGGGCGATCCTCTGAAGCGCTAAGTATTGGCCGACAATTTCTCCCGCCGTTAGGTTCCTATCAAATCCGCCTAAGCCTGTGGCGCAGAAAGCACACCCCATCGGGCAACCCACTTGCGAACTGATGCAGCAGCTGGTTCGTTCTGCAGTCGGGAACAAGACGCATTCATAAACGCCCTCGTTCTCACCTTGGACAAGTAGCTTCTCGGTTCCGTCGGGGGCGGTTAAGCGGTCAACAATCTGCAGAGGTTGAAGGCTGTAGCTCTCGGAAAGCTCTTGTCGCAATGCGAGGGGCAAGTCCCGCATGGCGTCGAAGCTGTCAGCGGCCTTCTCGTAAAGCCACTTTGATATCTGCTTAGCGCGCCAACGCGCATCCGGCCGGCCCGACAACGCCTCGGCCAGCTCGGAAGTGCTCATCCCAACGAGGCTGCGAACGCCCGATTCCACCTGTAGATTGTACCTATGTAAGCCTATTTGGACCGGTCCGGCTTAGGCAGGCCAAAACTGGCGATCAGCGCGGCTCCCATATTAATCTGGTTGCCTTCGATGCGCTGGCCGCCATAGAAAATTGGCGTCGCCGCACTGCGGTTCACTAGGAACAGGTTCTCGATGGCCGTGCGCGTCGCCGACGGCTTGCAATCCCAGAAATGGCTGAACTTGGCTTTCTTGACGTAGTCTTTGATGAACGGCCAGCTCAACTGGTCTCTTGGGTGCAGATCGCGCAAGTCCATCGGGTAGTACGTGTGATAGGGCGACTTCGAAGGCTTGTTGAACTCGGCCTTCACATAAGGATCATCTGTCTCGAAGAAGGCGCTTGCCCGGCGGACATAGAGCTGCTCCGGCATCCTCACGGTTAGCTTGCCGTTTCCGGTCACCCATCGAAAATACCGCTGGAGAGAAGGAATCTCACATTCGCGAATCGGCTTGAACTGAGAACCTTCGGAGAGGCTGTGCGAGTGCTGCAGGATGCTTTGTTTGATCTTATAGCTAATGCTGTTAACCGTCGCTATGTCCTTTGGATTCGATGAAATGTTAAAGCCGCTTACGCACCGATGAGCGTTCAGCCATGCGAGGTTCTTGTCGCTTGGCCGGGCAACTCCTAGGCAGCGCATATAGAAGTCATATCCTTGAGCCAATGCGGTGTATCCAAGGCGGTAGCTGTTGCCCACTAGGTTATAGCTCCTGGCGTTTTCCTTTCGTAGCAGCCTCATCGAGTCGAAAGCAGCATTGTTGGTCTCTATTTTGGCTAGGTCAACGCCAGCTCGTTTTGCGATTGCCTCTGGAGCTACCAGTTTTCGATCGCCCAGTGGCTTCCAGTCCTTATCCTGAATACCGACAAGATCGAAGACCAAGCCATAGGAGAGCTGAGGCGTATCGGTGGTCATTTTGATTCCGCACTTTTCCGCCAACCTCGATTCGGGATCCATGTCGATGAACAGGTCCGCCCGGACAGAGATCTTCTCGGGCGTGTCGATCTCCTTAAGGTTCCTAGAGCCCATCCGCGCAACCATATCATCGTAGGAAGACGTCTTTATAAGCTGAACGTTCTTCCAGTACTTTTCGTTGAAGAACTTCTCAAGTTTCTTACTCAATCCGGTCGGCAGAGCACAATAACCCGGCACCTTGAGATATCTCCAGATCTTTTTCTGGCCGATGGGATGGCTCGTCTTCGGCATCACGTCGAAGTAGCGCAGGTTGGCCCCGTTGTCAGCCGAAATCCCGCCCAAAGGCCCCGAATACAGAATCGCAACCTCATAGCCTTGGTCGGCGGCTTCAACTGCCGTGCAAAGCGCAGACATCTCGCCTCCGACGATAGCGATCTGAGCATCAACTTTGCGCGTTGGCTTTACTGGAATCGGACCAACCGGCGATAGCCAGAACCGCCCATTAGCTTTGTTGAACTCGAACCTAGTCGTCTGAGGATTTGTTTTAAGCGCTTCCTTGGCAATTTCGCTGGTGTTCTCATACTTTGAATCGCCATCTTTGCCGGCCGCAATCATTCTGTCGCAGAATGTTGCCATATAGGCTAAGTCCCTCGAGCAGATAGGAGACCCGGCCGTTAGGAATACAGGATCGGCTAGGATGGGTCCAGGGCTCGAAGCAGCGGCTCGCAGCTTCGGATTAAGGCGGCCAATGGCTGTCGCGACATCGGGTTCGATGAAGCCGAAATAGGCAAGGCCGACACCAAGTAATCCGAACACCACTCGGAGTCGGATCGGCATCGATCGATTGCGGAATCGGAAGGTCCTTGCCATTCAACTACTAAAATGAAAACAACGATTCCGTTCCAGGGATTCCCATAGTTTTGGTTGTCTGATCAGCAACGGCACACGCTGCAACGAAGGCATGAGCATATTTGTTCGCGCATATAGAGAATGCCGTTGGTGCCTCATGCGAGCGAAGAACAAAGGTTCGAATCCAGCGTTTCCCGCACAATCTGGCGAGCCCGATGGAGCCGCGACTTTATGGCAGGAATTGATAAACCGAGTTTCTCAGACACTTCGGGAGCTTGGATTCCCTGGATTTCTCGCAACATATACACTTCCCTGTATATGTCAGGCAACTTGGAAACGGCATGGGTGACGCACTCGTGCAGGTCGCCGCGAGCGACTTTTTCTTCTGGCGCGAGGTCCTCTGAAGGCATCTCGGGCATTCCTTTTAGCTCCATTTCAGAAAAACTCATCAGCGGCAGCAAGGAGTCTTTTTTGCGGATTCGCACGCATACGCGGCGAGCGATCTGTGCAAGCCAAGCTCTGAAGTGAGTCTCGTCGCGCAAAGTGTCCAAAGCGCGGTAGGCTGCGAGCAACGCCTCAATGAGCGCATCCTCGGCATCGTCATGGTTTCCGCAGACGCGAACCATCTGGCGGTAAACGGAATCCTTGTGCTGGCTAACCAGGCGGTCGTAATCCACAGGTTCTAGTTTACTCAGGGATTGCGCTTTCCTTCACGGACACTGTTTCGCAGATCAAGATGTCAATGATGCGCTGTGGAACGAGATATCGCTTGAAGCAAGGCGGTATTGTTCGATAAGACAAGAGAGCCCTTTCGTCTATACAGCCATGAGCCAAATCGCAAGAACAGATATCGTCAAAGCCCTTCGTTCCGGCGGCCTTCACCACGGATGTTGCGCGCTCCTTCATAGTTCGTTAAGCAGCATGGGCAAGGTAGAGGGCGGCGCAGACACCGTAATTGATGCTTTTATCGAGGTTCTGGGAGAAAAGGGCACTTTAGTTGTGCCGACGCTGACCGGCGATGAAACCTTATGCGCCGCCAAGCCGCCAGTTTTTGATGCCCAGAACTCGAAGTGCTGGGTCGGCAAGATCCCGGAAACCGCGCGCCAAAGACCCGATGCCGTTCGCAGCCTTCATCCAACCCATTCGGCCGCGGCGATTGGCGCATTGGCAAACGAACTAACCATACAGCACATCGATTCGACGACTCCTTGCGATGAGATCTCACCTTACGGGTTGATGGCTCAGATTGAAGAGGCATATATTGTTCTCCTCGGCGTCGACCATGAGAGCAACACGACGCTTCACCACGTCGAAGAGTTGGCGGCTAGCGACTATCACATGCAATCGGAACCAGCCAAGGCAACCATTCGGTATGGGTCTACGGAACTCACGAGGACTGTCTTCCTGCACATCTATGGCCAAGAGCGCGATTTCAACGCTGTCGAGCCGCTGCTTCTTGAGCGAGGAATTCAACGAAACATCCAAATCGGCGATGCAACAGCACGGATCGTACGGACAAAGCCGATGGTCCAGGTTGTGCTGGCAGCGTTGAGAGCCAATCCGCGATTCCTGTGTCAAGCCTAGACTCATCGCGGAATCATCCCGGCGGCGAAAACGTCTATAATAACCTGCTAGCTAATATATGCTTCAATTTGTCCCTGCTATTCTGTTGCTTTTGCTTCAAGGGCAGGCCGGCGTTGACCGGCTGAGCTCGGATAACAGGTTGCCTGCGACTCTTTTAGCTCTGACCGCTGAGCTTGATGCGAAGCAAACAGCCGGCAGCGATGACCGCTCAATGGCTTCGTTGCTAGCTCTATCCAGGCAGAATCCAAGCCTTTCAGCCGTTCTGATCGGCATCCTGAAGTCAATCGAGACCGATGGCCGCGAACTCAAAGATGGTCCTTCTGACTTGTCTGATCTGTCAGACGAGTCGGATCAGTCCGTCTTTGCTTCAGAGCCTCGATCGCTTCAGCAGCAATGCTGCGTTTCGGTTTCACGTTCCCGCGACGGGCCGCTTCTCTCCTAAATCGAACCGCTATCATCCCTACGGCGCTCTCAATGCGCCTCCGCTATAACGATTTAGAAGAGACATCATGAACTTTCTTAGAAAACTATTTGACACCAGCAAACGCGATGTCGAGAGCTTAGAACCGACCGTTGAGATCATCAACGCGATGGAGCCGCAAATGAAGGCTCTTAGCGACGAAGAACTGAGGGCCAAAACTCCATATTTCAAAAAACGGCTAGAGAGCGGCGAGAAGCTCGAAGCTGTCATGCCAGAAGTCTTCGCCGTCGTTCGCGAAGTTAGCATGCGCCTTCTGGGCATGCGACACTTCGACGTTCAGCTCGTCGGCGGCATGGTCTTGCATCAGGGCCGAATCGCCGAGATGAAGACCGGTGAAGGTAAGACCCTCGTCGCCGCCGGCCCGCTTTACTTAAACGCCTTAACCGGCCGCGGCGCTCACCTCGTCACCGTTAACGACTACCTCGCCCGACGCGACGCGGTTTGGAACGGTCCGATCTATCACTTCCTCGGCATGTCCGTCGGCATCATCCAAGGTCAAAGCGCCGACTCCGACGAACTCGGCGGCAGCTACATCTATACGCCAGGCGCCGACGTTACCGGCGACCCGCGCTACCTGCACTTAACGCCTTGCACGCGCCGCGAAGCCTACCTTTGTGACATCGTTTACGGCACGAACCACGAGTTTGGTTTTGACTACCTGCGCGACAACATGGCGTTTTCGGTTGAAGACCTTGTCATGCGCGAGCTCCATTACGCGATCATTGATGAAGTCGACTCGATCCTCATCGACGAAGCGAGAACGCCGCACATCATCAGCGGCGCGTCGGCTGAGGACGTTTCGGTTTATCGCCAGGTGAACCAAATCGTAAAGAAGCTGGTTCAAGGTGAAGCCGACCAAGTAGACGCTCCGGGCATCCACTATGTTGCTGACAAGAAGAACCACAGCGCATCCTTGACAGAAGAGGGCATGGACTACTGCGAAGAGCTGCTGCAAGAGATCGGCATGCTCAGCCCAGGCCAGAACATTGCTTCGGATCCCAAGATGTTCCACTATGTGAATGCGGGCATCAAAGCCTACGGCCTCTTCACTCGCGACGTGGACTACGTTGTTCGAGGGAATGAGGTTGTCATCGTCGACGAGAACACCGGCCGATTAATGTTTGGCCGACGGTTCAGCGACGGTCTGCACCAAGCGCTGGAAGCCAAGGAAAACGTAACGGTCCAGCGCGAAAGCCAGACCATTGCCACGATCACCTTCCAGAACTTGTTCCGCCTCTACGAGAAGCTGGCCGGCATGACCGGTACGGCAAAAACGGAAGAAGACGAGTTCCGCAAGATCTATGGACTGGACGTGGTTTCGGTCCCAACGCACCGAAAGATGGTCCGAACCGACCATGCCGATATCATCTACAAGACCGTTGAGGCAAAGTTCCGCGGCGTGGCATGGGAAATCCTGCGGCTCCATACAAAGCGCCAGCCGGTGCTGGTTGGCACGCGCTCTATCGAAATGTCCGAGCAGGTATCGAAGTGGCTGACGCCGGACATGCTTCAAAAGCTCCTGCTGATCCAGAGGGTTCGCGACGGTCTAGAGGTCAGCAAGAACATCGACAAAGCCTATCGGGACGAAGCCAAGAAGATTATGGAAACCGACATCGGCGAGCTCAAGATGCAAGAGATTGAGGCTCTAATGCGCCAGGTCGGCTACTCAACAAGCGCATTCTCCGACGAAAGCATGGACTGGGCTCTCAAGATCTTCGATCTGACAGAGAAGAACAAGGAATACCTTAAGGAGTCGCTCCAATACGGCGTCGTCCATAACATTCTGAACGCGAAGTTCCATGAACGGGAAGCCTTGATCATCGCAGAAGCAGGCCGCAAAGCGCAGGTCACCATCGCAACGAACATGGCTGGACGAGGCGTCGACATCCTTCTGGGCGGCCGCGTCTCCGACGAGTTGGTTGAGCGCTCGCGCAACGTTGAAGACGACCTGTCGTTCGTCGATGACGAATACGCCAACACGTTCGCCAGCTATCGCCGGGGTGGCATGGAGCGCGCTGCTCCTCCTTTGCCTTTGAACGAAACCGAACGCCGCGAACTGGCAGAAGAAGTCCGCGAACTCGGCGGCCTTTACATCCTTGGCACGGAGCGCCACGAAAGCAGGCGAATCGATAACCAGCTTCGTGGACGTTCAGGCCGACAAGGCGATCCGGGCGAAAGCCGATTCTATGTCGCTCTTGAAGACCAGCTCTGGAAGATCTTTAATGCGAATATGATGGAGAACCCGTTGCTGAAGGCGTGGCCTCCGATGGAGGAGGTCAATGCCAAGTTCCTCAGCGGCATGATCCGTAAAACTCAAGAGCGGATTGAGAACCACTACTTTGAAGGTCGAAAGCACGTTCTGGAGTATGACGATGTCCTCAACGCCCAGCGCGAACACATCTACGGCATGCGCCGCGAGATTCTGCTGGGCCGAGACGAGCGCCCCGAACTGCGCAAGTACATCCTCGACCTCATCACCGAAGTAGTCAACAACGCTTGGATGGTTGACGATGAAGGCAAGAAGGAATACGACCACGAGGTTCTGTTTGAAGACCTGAGCGGCGTCTTCCCGATCATGGACTATTGCTCGGTGACGGATCTCGCCCAGCATGCGCCTGGTCCTGAGCTGATTCAGTATATTGTCGAGCAAGCCGAGAAGGCCTACGACAAGCGCATCGAAGAGCTTGGCGACGATGTGATGAAGATGCTGGAGCAGCAGGTCATGCTTCGCGCGGTCAACGACAAGTGGCAAGATCACCTCCAGATGGTCGAGTACATCCGAGAAGGCATCGGTCTTCGTGGATACGGCCAGATCGACCCGCTGATCGCTTATAAGCGGGAAACCTTCGACTTGTTCGAAAGCACGCTGCGCGCCATCCGCGACCAAGCGGTCCGCATGATCTATCAGGCTCAGATTCAACGCCAGCAGACTCCCGAGCCCGAGATGTTGCGAATCGACGAGGAAGCGGATGCTCAGGCAGTTGCGGAAGCGGCCAAGCCACAGCCTGCAGCCAAGCCGACCGGTCCGATCGACTGGAAGCGGGTCGGCCGCAACGATCCGTGCCCGTGCGGAAGCGGCAAGAAGTTCAAGTCGTGCCACTATCCTGAGCTTCGCGCTCAAGGCGTGATCTAACAACTATCCCTCAGCCCCCCATGGGGTTGAGGGGCCTTTAGCCTGACAAGAAGCTAACACGCCTCCAGCCGAAAGGCGGCCGAAGGCATCGTTATTAACAACAGAGACAAACTACGAAGCTTTGGCTTCAGGATCAGGAACGGCTACCGGCTCCTTCGGAATCTCGTGGTGGACTTCCCTCGGCTTAACCTCGCCAGGATGCCGATATTCGCATGTCATCTGGACGCAACCGAAACGGCAAGCCTCAACGCAAGCGTTGCACGACACGCATTTGAAAGGCTCGAAAACCAACTCCTTAGCCGCGCGATCAACCTGAATGGCGTCGGCTGGGCACTTGATGGCGCAGAGGCCGCAGAACTTGCAGGTCTCCATCTCAAAGTGAATCGTTCCGCGCGCTAATTCAAAAGCCGGACGCAACTCTTCGGGAAAGTTTCGCGTCACGGGGCCTTGGACGACGTTATGGACGATTCGGGGCAACAGCTTGAACATGCGTTATCTCTCAGTGCAACTTAAACAAGGGTCAATCGAAAGGGCAACGATGGGGACGTCGGTGAACTCGCAGCCCTGCAACAGGTGGATCATCATCGGAACGTTGGCGAACGTCGGGACGCGGATACGAACCCTTTCGAGGAACTTGGTGCCGTTGGCCACGATCATATAGAGCAGCTCGCCTCGCGGCGCTTCCACGCGGGCGATGGCCGATCCATTCGGGAATCCTTTGGGTTTGACTTTGATTTCGCCTTCGGGCAGACGGTCGATAACCTTTCGGATGATGTCGATCGACTGGGCGATCTCACCGAGGCGCTGGATGCACCGTGTATAGGTGTCGCCGCCGGTCTCGACTACAGGCTCAAATCCGAACTCGTCGTAGCAACAGTACCCGGTCATTCGGGCATCTTGAGCGACTCCAGAAGATCGAGCATCGGGTCCGACTGCGCCAAGCTCGTAGGCGACATCAGCCGTGATCTGGCCCTTGCCGGTGGTTCTGCGCTTGACGGTGTAGTCGTTTAGGAACGTGTTGCGAACGCCCTTGATGTCCTTCTCAAGCTGGTCCATGGCTCGCAGGATCTCATCCATGTGCACTTGGGAGATATCTCGACGAGCTCCTCCGACTTCGGACACGGAGATGATGACGCGGTTGCCGGCCGTCTTCTCCATGATGTCCATGATGTTTTCGCGGATGCGCCACATCTGCATGAACAGGCTCTCGAAACCGAACGCTTCGGCTAGCAGTCCGAGCCAAAGCAAGTGGCTGTGCAGACGGTGGATCTCGCTGAACAAAACGCGAATGTAGGTTCCACGCTTCGGAACCTCGACGTTCATAATCTCTTCGAGGGCAAGGCAATATGCTAGTGCGTGAATCGAAGAGCAAATGCCGCAGACGCGCTCAACCAAGAAAACGTTTTGCTGGTAATCCTGGCGCTCGCAAGCTTTCTCAATGCCTCGGTGAACATAGCCGAAGGCAGGCAGAAGTTGGCTGATGTTCGGTCCGTCCAAGGTCAGCTTAAGCTGAAGAGGTTCGGGAAGAACGGGGTGCTGGGGACCAAACGGGACAACGGTTTCTTTCGCCATTACGCTTTCTCCGGCTGAGGATCTTTCAGCAAAGGGGGACGGTCATACTTGTCGGTTAGCAAGAAGTGTCCGTCGTAGTCGATATTAAGGCCTTCAACAACGATGCCGAACAAGTCCCTCATCTCGTTTTCGGGCAGAAAGGCGCAGAAATAAACCGATGTGATCGACGGAACGGCATCTGCTTTGTCGACACGGACCAGCAAATTGACGAACTCTAAGTTCAAATCGAAATGGTAATAGATGTCGAAGTGGTCGATCTTGTCGAGACAAGTTGTCGACATAAATCGGTGGTGCGAAGCTTTGAGCTCGCGAGCTTTGTCGATCAAAGCGCTGGGTTCGACTTCGATGGCCGGGACGGTGCGAATAACGGGCGTTGCAGGTGCGTCGCTCATTTCGGTTCCTCCTCTTTCTGCTTTGACATCTTCTTCTCAATGGCCAAAAGGATGCCTTCCATGATGGCTTCGGGTTTGGCCGCGCATCCGGGAACGTAAACATCTACGGGAAGAACTTTGTCGACTCCGCCGAGGCAGTTGTAACATTCGTGGAAGACGCCGCCTGTGGCTGCGCATGCACCGACAGCTACCACCGCACGCGGCTCAAGCATCTGGTCATATAGGTTCAAGAGAACCCGCTCGTTGCGCTTGTTCACTGGACCGGTAACTATCATCACGTCGGCGTGCTTCGGGTTGCCAACGTTGATGATGCCGAACCGTTCGACGTCGTACATCGGCGTGAAGGTAGACAGCAACTCGATATCGCACCCGTTGCAGGATCCTGCATTGAAGTGCAAAACCCACGGCGATTTTAACCTTGCTCGGTCGATCAGTTTCATTGTTACAGTAATTATCGCGTTATATAAATCGCAACTAAGTTGACAACAGCCATTCCGAGTCCAAAGGTCCAGCCGATTTCAAGCATCCACATCCAGGTCATTCGGGCTGTCAAGTTGTCGACGACGATGCTGCAGAAGAGGGCCGCCAGCGCTAAGGCCACGGCGATGAACGGACTGCTGGCCCAAAGGAGGCCAACTAGGCCAAGAAGAAGGACGAACTCGTACCAGTGTGCCAGCTCAACAAGCGCCAGGGTCGGACCGGACATTTCTGTCAGAGGGCCTTGAACGACTTCCTGGTGCGGGTGGTGCGCCGTAGCCGAGATATCAAACGGCGACTTGCGCATCTTGATGAGGATAACCATCACCATCGTGATGAAGAACATCGGCATGCGGAGCAGCAACGGCTCCGAATATTCGAGGATATCCTTCACCATAAAGCTGCCAGTCTGAAGGAACAATCCAATCACGAAGAACAGCAGAAGCGGCTCAAACACGAGGAGCTGCATCACTTCGCGCTGTGCGCCAAGCTGGCCATAGGGCGACCGAATGCTGAACGCCGACATGATGAATGCCACGCTTCCAAGCCCAAGGACATAGAGGATGGCGACGAGGTCTTGTTGAGCGGCAAGTAGACAAAGCGCAAGCACCGCCGACACGAACAGCATCCAGACGGCGATAGTCTGGAACTTCGTGCAGGTTGAGCCTTGCTTTGCGAACAGCTTGATGACGTCGTAAAACGGCTGAAGCAAAGGTGGGCCTTTGCGGCCTTGCATACGAGCGCTAATGACCCGATCAACGCCGGTAAGAAATCCACCAATGAGCGGAGCTAAGAAGATCGCGCCGAATAGCGTGTAGGCAAGTTGGAAAGGCGTCATACGAGCGACACCCCCACCATGGCTATCAGTAGCAAGGTTGCTACCGAGTTCAACCAAATGCCATGCGTCTTTTCGCCGAACAGCTTGTCGAAGTAGTAGAAGCCGATGTTGATTTCGTGTAACTCGTCCTGCGCCGATCTGAAAGTCAACGAGTCATCAGATTCTCCCTGTTCTCCGCAAAGGTACACCGAGTAAGGTTTATCTTGCCTTCGCCTCATCAAGACCGTTGGGACAATGATCGTGAGCGCCAAAATGATGGAAATCAAAACAATCGGAATCCAGCCGGTGCCGCTGCTTACTGTCAACGAGCTCGCTGCCGCACTTGCCCTCTCTGCAGACTTTGGCAAAGCAGGAAGGATGACGTTGTGCACAACATGGGTCACAGAAAAGCTGACGATGATGATCGAAGTCGTCAAGATGACCAGCGGGATTCGGTAGAGCAAGTTCAACTTCTCTAGCTTCACGGGTTCAGGCGTTGGCCTGGTGCCAAGCATACGGCCCATCCATTTCGTCCAGAAAACGATGGTGAAAGTGCTGCCGAGAACGATCAGGACCATGACGATCGGACTCGAAGCGGCGGCTTCTAGAGCAGCCCACTTCGCTACGAACATGCCGAACGGCGGGAGGAACATCGAAAGGATTCCTATAACGGCTACAACGGTAGTAAACGGCATGTAGGATATAAGCCCAGACATGTCCTCAATGACGCGGCTTCCTATACTTGATTCGATAACGCCGGTCGTCACGAAGAGCAAGGCCTTTGAAATCGCATGGAACAAGATGAGCATCATTCCGACGGCGTAGGCCTCGTTGTTATTCACGCCAGCGCAAACGACAATCAAACCGAGGTTGGAGATGGTTGAGTAGGCCAGTACGCGTTTTCCGTCAACCTGGCTGATGGCAAGCATCGCGGCCGCGGCAAAAGTGAACGCGCCTACAAGGCCCACGACAAATGTAAGTTCGGTCTTCTGGTAAATCGGCGACAGCCTTAGAATGATATAGACGCCAGCCTTAACCATCGTGCTTGAGTGGAGCAGAGCAGAGACCGGAGTCGGGGCGACCATCGCGCCAAGAAGCCAGCCTTGGAACGGCAGCTGCGCGGCTTTGGTTGCGCCTGCTAGACAGAGGAATCCAACCGGCACCAGAAGCGTCGATTTGTCCTTCAACTCCAGCATCGCTGAAATTGACAGCTCTTGTTTTGAGTTGAAGAGCCAGACTAGTGCGATGACGAATGCCAGTCCGCCGATGGAGTTCATCCAAAGGGCCTTCGTTGAATTGGCTGTTGCTTGGCGGGTGCCATCGTGCCCAATCAGCAATACGCAACAAAGGGTTGTGATTTCCCAAAACAGATAGACGATGTAAAGATTGTCGCAAAGCAGAAGGCCGTTCATCGCGCCGAGGAACAGAACGAGCAGAACAAAGAACCGCGGCTGCTTGCTTGGTTGATCCGGATGGTGCGCCTCGTGCTCCTTCATATAGGGAACCGCAAAAAGCACGATGGCTGAACCGATAAGGCTGACAATCAGCACCATCATGATGCCAAGCGGATCGGCTCTGAACATCACTTTTTCGGCAAGCTCGGCTTGCTCACCGAACTTAAGGTACGCAAGAGGAACCATCTGCGCTAGAGCTAGGCCGACAACGACATAGTTCTTTCGCGCAAAACCGAGGTAGCCAAAGTATAGGAGCAATCCGAAGTCTACAATCTCGGCAACGGCAATCCACGGAAACGGCTTAGCCATGTCGACCGTGATGTTTCCTTGGCCGAATACTCCTAAGATTATCGAGCAGACGACAAGGATGCCACAGATCACGCCGATGAGGGCGTTTCTGACGGCTAGGTTGCGGATAAGGGGGATTGCTAATGCGGCAAACGGTGATAGGATAAGGAGGCCGATGAGAAGTTCTCGGTGCATTAGAGCGGCTTCTCCTGTCGGCGTTTCTTCACTTGTTTGCCGCTAAGGTCCGGTTCGCTGCTTGCGTCCGGCGCGTCAACGGGCATTGATCGTGTCATTGTGTTTCGAGGCAGCATAAAAGGGGTAGCGCCTGTTTGCGGTCAACGTGTTCGAAAAGAATACGACCTTCGTTGGCGAAATCCGAACACTTTTGACATATTACCCGATATGAAAGTTAACTTACTTGGCTGGTTCTGGCAGAAGCGGAAGCAACTCGGCCTCAATCAATCCCTCTTGCTTCGACCAGCGATACTTGCCGACGAAGCGTCCGTGAGATCCCGTTTGAAACACCCACACGTTTCCGAATCTCGCCGGCGAATCTAACTTCGTGTGCGAGTGCGCGCCAAGAACCATATCAAGCTCTGGGCATGCTTCGGCAAGCTCCGAGTCGTGCTTGAAACCGATGTGCGTCAGGGCAATGAGGCAGTCGACTTTTGTTCGAAGGCCTTTCGCGGCAGCGCAGACGGCTGGAACAGGCGGATCCCAAATATAGGCGCTGGCGGCTTTGGTCACCATACGCTCAGTTACCATGGGAACCATCGCGCCGATCACGCCGACTTTATATCCTGCCTTCTCAAGAATGACGTAACCGGGCAAAGGCCTCTCGCCATTCTTTAATCGAAGATTGGCGCACATTAACGGATGCGCAGCCCCGCCGATCTTTGTTTCGAACGCCTTTTGAAGTACTTGAGTCTCCCTGTTGCCCAGCGTTCCAGCATCGCAGCCGGCAACTTCCAAGAATTTCCATGCTGGATCTTGCTTGAACGGCACCGCGAGGTTCCCTGCTTTGATGCAGTCTCCGCAGTCAAAATAGAGTGCGTTTTCGCCCTTCATTTCGCGGATCTTGGCAGCCGCCGTTTCGTCAAGTTTGCCGTGCAAGTCGTTCGTGTGAAGTATCGTCAGGTCCAATTGGGCACATCCATAGCCGCCAATAGTCTTGGGGCAGGATCGATTGTAGCCGAACGAGCGTTCATAATTCTGTTTACGCTCCGAAGCTCAGGAGGAACAAATCCAATGAAGAAACTGACTCTAGCTCTCTCTTTGGCCGTTGCGGCCGTATCCACGGTTTTTGCCGGCCCAACCAAAGTCGACTTCAAAACGACGATCCATTGCGCCGTCATGAAGAACGAAGTCGTGAAGATCGCCGATGCGACAAAGAAGCACATGTACGCCGACTATAAAGGCCGCCGATACTTCTTCTGCTGTAACGGCTGCCCGCAAGCTTTCAAGAAGGATCCTAAGAAGTACGCCAAGAGCGACAGTATTCCGGTGCCGAAGAAGAAGTAAAGTGCATTTGACGTAAGACGTAGGACGTAAGGTTGGCGATGATCGCCAACTGAGTCCTAAGAGGCGACTGCGATCAAGTTTACAATCGAGAACTGATCCTTTTCTTTCGCCCTACGTCTTACGTCTTACGTCTTTGATTCGCTACTGCCGACCCAACGACCTGTCGTTGAACCCGATCGTATAGGTGCTTTGCTTCGTTATCAGCGCCATAGCCAGCCATATTAACTCGGCTGAGTATTCGGCGACCAGGATTCCTAGGCCAACCATTCGCAATCGATCATAGCCCCTCAATCCGTAATACCGTTGCACGAAACTCTTCGCCATCAGTGCGACAAGCAAGCCGAACCAATAGTAGTCCACGCCGAAGTTCAGAGATAGGACATAGCCCGCCGGATGAATCGGGAATGCGGGAACCTTGAATCGTACGGCGTCCATCACCATGACCACAGCAAATCCGAAGAGCGTCATTGTGATGCCGACCAGATCAGGACCTTTCTTGTTGTCCGTAATGTTGCGAAGATACGTTTCGGCAGCGTTCCAGTTTCCGTAGTTGCCGGTTCGATAGATATAGACATATCGGAACCAATAGGCAAGGAAGAACGCAAGCACGGTGACGAATGCCACCGAAATGAAGATCGTCCGCTGGTTCAGCTTGTTCAGCGAACCCATCTTCATGGCTTCGAGCTGGTACGGCATTGGATGCGTTCGGTGAATGCGGTTGATGCTTAGGAATAGTTGGCTGACCCATGCGGCCTGATGATTGCTAAACCACTTCGTGCCGAAGAAGCGGTTCATAAAGCTACTGGGACCGAAGAAAGCGAACTCATGCGTCGGCGGGCCGATTTGTGCGCGTATTCTCGTCAGGATGAAGCTAAAGATCAAGAACAGCGCCGTGTAAGCGATCATGTAAAGGACAGGCAAGTCGCCCATGCACCCGTAATAGACGATGACCGCATAGCAGAAAATGAAACCGATGAACATCCACCGATGGGGGATGCCGCCATCCTCTGCCTTATCGCCGCGTATGATGCTCCTAAAAACTTCCTTTAAGTGCCCTTTGGAGAACACCAATACTCCAACGAACATCGCCAGCACGCCACCCCATGTCTGCTCGTCGAAGTAGGGAGGCCCTGGAGCGATAAACGTGCCAGAAAACACACCTTGCGGAAAGCCTTGCGAGGCCAGAAGGATGTGAGTGACCTTGCGAAGCAGATAGAAGAGCACGACGCTCAGCACCAGATCGCTCGGCATGAACAGGCCGATGGCGGCCATAAACGGGAAGATGGCAATCGGCGTTAAGCCGAGGCTCGATAACGGCTGCTCCTTAAAAAGTGTACCGATGTCGATGATGGTCTTAGTCGGCACGGAAGGAACGTTTGGATACAGGTAGTTGAAGCCGTTCAGCATGTCGATGGCGAACATAATGCCGAACGCAATCCACATGTGCTTGCTTTTCCACATGGCTCCGCCGCCGCCTTCTTCAGCCATAGCTACCGGAAGCTGAATGAGCGGGAAGGTCAGCCTTTCCTGGCGGCACCAAACGTCGCGCATGAGGCTGTTCAGGCAAAGCATCGAGCCGCACAAGGCTAAGAACAGTCCGCCCCATGCCAAGATTCTTGGCAGGAAGATCGGCATCTTGTGAAGCACATAGATCCAGTCTTTTCCGCCGCCAACCATGTCTTCAACAGTGGCTTTATCCGTGATGACAAGCCACGATGGAAGCTCCTTGACGAAGTAGTCTTTGGCAATGTTGCTCGATTCTTTCTCGAAGGCCAGTTCGTGGATCGACGGGAACATGACGCCGGACCATTCTTGCGACACGGCCGCAGCGACAGCAGTCAAAGAGAAGATGATGATGAGATCGGCCTGGTTGAGTGCGAGTTTCGGCGCCCATCGCCGCAGCGGCGCATTGAGCAAGACCAGCACGATGACGGTCGCTACTGGAGCAACCAAAAGCGAAAACATCGAAGACTGGGCTTGGTTCGCCGAGACATAGCACGCGGGAATTGAAAGCAGAAATGCAAGCAAAAGGGCGCGCGCCCTAACGGCGCGAGGCTTCTCGCTAGGTTCTATTACGGGGACACTCACCAGAAACCACTATACCTTCTCCTCAACCCGCCAGCGATAGGGTAAACCATGGGAGTGACCCCTATCTACATCGGACTAGGTTCAAACTTAGGAGATCGTTTTCTTCGGATAAAGGAAGCCGTGAACGCTTTGACTTCTTGTTTCGAGCATATACGAGTGAGTCCTCTTTACGAAACGGCGCCGATGTATGTGACCGACCAGCCTGCCTTCTTAAACGGAATGCTATCAGCGGCCACTGATCTCGGCCCTCTTGAGGTCTTGCGCGTTTTGAAGCGGATTGAGGCAGACGTGGGAAGGCTGCCGAGGGAAAGATACGGCCCGCGAGAAATCGATCTCGACCTAATCTGCTATGGTTCGCTGGTCTATCGGTTTTCAGACGAGTCGCCCGATTCTATTGGCGGCCAAATTCTGACGATCCCCCACCTAAGGCTCGTTGAGCGCCGTTTTGTGCTCAAACCTCTGCATGATCTCGCTCCGGAGCTGGTTCTTCCGGGGCTCGGTCCGGTATTTGACCTTCTGGTCGCAACCAATGCACAGGCCGCGTCCGTCATAGAAGTGTCCGATGGAGTATTTCCACTATAAAGTCAAAGACCAGAAGGGCCAGGAGCTCGAAGGCACCATCAGTTCGGTCGACCAGCAAAAAGCAACCGAAGCTCTCCAGGCTCGCGGTTTCAAAGTGCTGAATATCGTCAGCCGATCTCAGGCAACGACCGGGCATCCCATTGTGAACCAGCCTGCCGCCAAGGTTCCGATGCCCGCCATGCCGACGTATGGTCTTTATCAATACAAAGGCACAGATAAGCAGCGCTATTTCATTCTTGGACAGATGTCGGAACTCTTGCGAGCTGGCGTCAATCCGGCTCAGGGCTTTGTTACATTAGGACAAAATCAAGGGAACGTCGGATTTCGCAAGTCGCTGGAGGAGATGGCTGCCACGAGCACGGCAGGCGGATCGATCAGCGAAGTGATGCGGAAGTATCCGAGGCTATATTCTGAGCATGTGATCGGCATGACCCAGGCTGGCGAATACGGCGGCTTCTTGCCCGAAGCGCTCGATGTCGCCTCTAAGCAAGCGAAGGAAGCCCATGTCTTTAAGATCTGGCACTGGTTTGTGTGGCTCATCCTCGTGTTGTTCTTCGTTATTATTCCGATCACGCTTCTGGCTGGTCACAGCTTCAACGCGACATTCAGGAAGACATGGAACGGAGGAGGAGGAGAGGCGGTAACCAGCAACACCGTTGTGCGCGACATGTGGGCCGACGTTGGACAGATGATCAAGTGGCCAATTGGCCCCTACTTCCTGCTAGTTCTCGGCATCGTCGTGGGAACGCTGCTGTGGTTGAACTCGGACAAACAGAAAAGGTTTCGCCACCGGCTTGGACTTAGATATCCTTCGCTTAAGAAACGAGCGAAGATGGAGTGTTTTTCGATCTTCACCTGGGCGGCAAGCAGGCTTTCGCGGGCAGGTGTGTCGCCTAACTCAACTTGGGAAATGTCTTGCAATTGCATTCCGAATATTGAAATGCGAGAGCAAATGAAATCCGCAGGCTGGCAGATGAACGAGGGTTCGAAGATAACTGACGCGGTCCGAAATGCGCGGATGTTGCCCGATGAATATATCTCGTTGCTCAGCACTGCGGAGCTGACTGGTACCATACCGGGCACCTTCGAACGCCTGTCCAACGTTGCGCGAGGCGACTATGAGGCGCAGACGGCAAAAGCCAAAATGTGGGGATGCGCTTTGGGATGTTTTTGGCTAGGCGTCATCGGCCCGATAGGTCTGACCATCATTATCTACTTCTATTACGACATCCTCAACGTGCTCCTCAAAGAGATCAACGGGTAGCGATCAGACATTAAGATAGTGCAAAATCAGATCGTTTATAGAGCATTGTTTCACTCACAACAGGAGAATATATGAAAATTGCGATCATTCCTACAACCGGCGGTTCAGATCCCTATAAGGGCATGGAGTTTGCCGTCGAACTGCAGGTCGAAGGTGTCCACATTCCCGCGTATGGCGGCGGCCTCGATCTGGTCAAGAAGTCGAGCGCCGAGCGCAAGGAAGTGCTGAAGAAGATCAAAGGCTACGGCCTTGAGGTCTCTGCGCTCATCGGCTGGGGCGGAGAAGTCGAACTCGGCGAAGAGAAGAACTGGCACGAGAACATCGAATGGGGCAAGCGTCTGAACGAAGCCGCCGTCGATATGGCTGGCGGGCTCCATATGGGCCATGTCGGCATCATGCCGGACGATGAATCTGATCCGAAGTGGAGCCGCTACGTCGATGCGCTCCAGCAGATCGGCAAGCACGGCGAAAGCATCGGCGCGATCATGTGCCTTGAGACCGGTCCTGAGCCTCCTCGCGTCGTTCGCAAGATGATCGAGGCGGTCAATAGCCCGGCAATCCAGATTAACTTCGATCCCGCCAATCTTCTGATCTGGCCGCCACACATCGCCAAGCGCAAAGGAATCGAGTTCAACTATGAGCAAGCGATGAAGGACTTCGATCCGGTCGAAGGCTTGCGCACGTTGATTCCTTACGTGAAGCACGTTCACGGCAAGGACTCCGTACTGCGGACCGACGGCACCTCGGACGAGGTTCTGCTGGGTACCGGCATGACGCAGTGGCCCGTCCTGCACCAAATCTTCAAAGAGAACGGCTACACGGGCTTCTATGCTATCGAGCGCGAGTGCGGCGAGACAGCGCTGGAAGATGTCCGGAAGTCGGTGGCGTTCTTGAGAAGCTTGGACTAAGGCATATTTGCCCCTTCCCTGACCCTCTTATGCCTCCGGCCGCCTGTCGGCTGGAGGCATTTCTAATCTTAGGATATAAAACCCTCAACCCGCCCGCTCCGCTCGGTGGGCTGAGGGATAAGAAACTAATGTCTGACGTGTCCGGCCTGTCCGACAGGTCAGACTTATATTACCAGGCTATTATTGACATTATTATTTTGCCGTGGTATTATTCAAATATTGAATAACGCCCAGGCATTATCGAATCTCGGCAACACTGTATGCACGGCCTTCGACGGCACGCGCATCGTCGCTCAAGGAACCCTCAACGAGGTTGCCACGCATATCAAAGGCATCATCGGCGAAGGGGTCTGGACGTCGACTCTCATCTTTGACGACATCGACGCCGAATTGATCGACGTGGACTATCGGGGATCGGTTGACGATGTCCTCTGCCGTATCAGCGAAAGACCCGCGAAGCACGCCATCCAGACCGAAGAAAGCCAGGAAAACACAAAACCAACGGGTCCGGGCAGGCCGAAACTTGGCGTCGTCGGCCGCGAGATCACTCTTCTTCCCCGTCACTGGGAATGGCTTGACCGCCAATCCGGCGGCGCTTCTGTCGCCTTGAGGAAACTTGTCGAACAAGCGCGCAAAGCCAACGCCGATAAAGAACGAGCGGACATGGCAAAAACCGCAGCCAACCGATTCTTGTTCACCGTTGCCGGCAACTTCCCTGGGCTCGAAGAAACAACCCGCGCCTTGTTCGCTGGAGACAAAGTAGGGTTCTTGAAACAAACTGAGCCTTGGCCCGAGGATGTACGAAACTTCGCTTTGAGATTAGCTGCTAGCGCCTTCGAACCGGCAACCTCAGCCTGAGTCTTTCCTGCGCGTTTTGAACCTAAACGGTATACTTAAGATATGAGCAACACCTCTCCCAAGAAGACCTGGCGAGAAAAAGTAGGCCTGGCCGAGATGCTGAAGGGCGGCGTCATTATGGACGTCACCAACGTCGAACAGGCTCGAATCGCCGAAGACGCCGGAGCTGTCGCCGTTATGGCGCTTGAGCGCGTTCCTTCGGATATTCGCCGGGATGGCGGAGTCTCGCGAATGAGCGATCCGGAGATGATCGTCGGCATACAGAAAGCCGTATCGATTCCGGTCATGGCCAAGTGCCGCATCGGCCATTTCGTAGAAGCCGAGATCCTGGAAGCGCTTGAAGTGGACTTCATCGACGAGAGCGAAGTATTGACGCCTGCCGACGAAGAGAACCACGTTGACAAACACGCGTTCAACGTTCCTTTTGTCTGCGGTGCGCGAAACCTTGGCGAAGCTCTGAGAAGGGTTGCCGAAGGCGCAGCGATGATTCGAACCAAGGGCGAAGCTGGTACCGGCGACGTCGTTGAAGCCGTCCGCCACATGCGAACGATCATGGCGCAGATTCGCGAAGTCAAGTCTTGCCGCGAGGACGAGCTTTATGTTTTGGCCAAGGAGCACCAAGCTTCCATCGACTTGATTCGCCAAGTGCGCAAGCTAGGAAAGCTGCCTGTGCCGAACTTTTCGGCTGGCGGCATCGCGACTCCGGCTGACGCCGCACTGATGATGAAGCTTGGCGCAGAGACGGTGTTCGTGGGTTCGGGCATTTTTAAGAGCGCCGATCCTGCAATAAGGGCGAAGGCCATCGTCGAGGCGGTCCTTTTCCACAAAGATCCGAAGAAGCTGGCCGAAATCAGCTCCGGCTTGGGCAACGCCATGTTCAGCATCGCCGCAGCCCATCTGCCGGAAGGCGAACAGATGGCCGGAAGAGGCTGGTAATCAGGCTCGAAATCGCAACAATGTGAAGGAATCGTAGGCATGCGCTTGGAATATAGAGCCATGCCTACGATCTTTACGAAGATTATCAACGGCGAAATACCCGCTGAGATCATCTATCAAGACGAGCATTGTGTGGCCTTCCGCGATATTAACCCGCAAGCGCCGGTGCACGTGTTGATCGTCCCTCGCCAAGAGATACCCGGTTTAGCCTCGTTACCTGAAGAAGGCGACCACAAGTTCCTGTTGAACGCTGCCAAGAAGATCGCAGAGCAAGAAGGATTGACAAACGGCTATCGGCTGGTTATCAATGAGGGCCTCGATGCGGGACAAACAGTCAATCACCTGCATGCACACTTGCTTGGCGGGCGTCCAATGACATGGCCTCCGGGCTAACTTACTAGAATAATAGGGAAAACATGAGCAAAGAGAAACAACTGCGAATCGGCGTAATCGGCGTTGGTATGGGCCAGAGCCATATTCGGGGATACCAGAGCCACCCGTCAGCGACGGTCGTCGCTTTAGCCGATCTCGACAAGGAGCGGATGGAAAAGACCGCCAAGGAATTCGGCATCAAGGCGTGCTACACCGACGCCGAAGAGATGATTGCCAAAGAGAAGCTTGACATCGTGTCGGTTGTCACGCCGAACTGCTTCCATAAGCCGCAAACGATGGTTGCCTTTAAGGCCGGTTGCCACGTTCTGTGCGACAAGCCGATGGCGATGAACGCGAATGAAGGCCAGGAGATGGTCGATGCGGCGAAGGCTGCAGGCAAGCGCTTGATGATCAATTTCTCGTTCCGATTCACCCAGCAGTCTTGGGCGTTGAAGCAGCAGGTCGAGAACGGCATCCTTGGCGACGTCTATTTCGGGCGAACGGTTTGGCATCGTCGGCGCGGACTGCCCGGATTCGGCGGCTGGTTCGGCCAGAAGAAGATGTCGGGCGGCGGCCCATTGATCGACCTTGGCGTACACCGACTCGACCTCGCGCTGTGGCTGATGGGCTATCCAAAGCCGAAGTACGTTCTTGGCAACACCTACAAAGCGATCGGCGTCCCGATGGCCGAGAAGCAAGACAAGAAGTTCGATGTCGAAGACCTGGCGGCCGGCGTGGTCACCTTTGAGAACGGCGCAACTCTCGTGGTGGAAGCCTCGTGGGCGTGCAACATTAAAGAGCGCGAGCTGATGGAAACCCGGCTGATCGGAACAGAAGGCGGCCTCATCCAAAAGAACATCGGCGAGGGCTACGACTTCGAAGCCGAGATCTTTATGGAGAAAAACGGCGCCCAATACGACATGAAGCTGCATCCCCCGGTTCCTGACGCTCCCAACGCCCAGTACCACTTCGTTGAGAGCATTCTGAACGGAACACCGCACGTGGCGACCGGCGAAGAAGGCTTGATCGTCATGAAGCTGCTGGATGCCCTCTATGAGAGCGCTGAGACGGGCAAACCTATCCAGGTCGGATAAATATGGCGCAAACGCCGCAGGTTAGCGCGATCATTCCGGCGCTCAACGAGCAAGATACGCTCGGTGAGGTCGTGGAAAGATTGCTCGCGCTGCCTCTGGCGGTTGAAGTGATTGTTGTGAACGATGGAAGCACCGATGCTACGGCGTCGGTGCTTTCGTCATTTGGTTCCCGCATAACGGTGTTGACCAACGAGAAGCCGGGCGGAAAAGGGATGGCCATTCGCCAGGCGCTGCCGCATGCAACCGGAGAAGCGGTCATTATCCAGGACGCCGACCTTGAGTATTTCCCGGAGGACATTCCAGCCTTAATTCAACCGATTCTAGACGGCAAAGCGAATGTCGTCTATGGCACACGGTTCTCTGGCGGATTGCCGAGGGATATGGCGCTGCCGAACAAGATCGTCAATATCCTGCTTGCCTGGTCTGTGCGTCTGCTTTTCTGGCGGAAGATCACTGATGAAGCAACGTGCTACAAAGCCTTTCGACGGTCCGTCCTTCTGTCGATGAATTTGCAGTGCAGACGGTTCGAGTTCTGCCCCGAAGTAACGGCAAAGGCGTTTCGAATGGGCGAGAGCATCTTGGAGTTGCCGATCCGCTACGTGCCGCGGACGAAGACGGCTGGAAAGAAGATCCGCTGGACCGATGCGCCGGACGCTTTCTGGACTCTGCTCAAGTACCGGTTCAAGCGATGAGCCTTCCCCTTGTTGCCGCGGCGTTCGGTTTGTTGTTCCACTTCGGCGGCCAAGAGGTTCGTCGGTTTGAGAACCTGGCGTCAAAAGACTTAGCGAGCCAGCTTGATGGCAGCAATAAGCAAGTCAAGGTGAGGATCAAAATTGGCAGCTTGCGACCAGGCCATTTATGCGAGGCCGTAATTGAGGCAAGCGATTTTAACACGCCTTCTTTGCCTCTGTGGACTGAACCTTGGCGCTCGAAAGAAGGCCGGATCGACAGACTCATCATCAAGCTTAAGGATTTTGAGATCGGCGGCTTGCCGGTGCAAAGCCTCGATATTGAGTTGAGCGATTGCCGTTGGGATGTCGCCTATGCTGTGAAGGAAGGCAAGATCAGACTCAGCAGGAGCGGCCGCGGCACATTTCGGGCTACGATCGCCCAGGACGGGATCGTGAGATACCTGGCTAAGCGATATCCGTTCGTCAAAACAGAACGCCTTGAGATCGATGCCTATAAGGTTCTTTTTGCCGGCAGCCTGGCAACGCCTCTAGGTTCGACATCGTTCGACCTGGTCGCTATTCCGAGACTGCATGGAAGCAGCGGTTTGAGCCTAATTCCAGCCTATCTTTCTTTCGGCGGCCGCCGTACCGACATTGCCCGCGAACCTGCTTTGCAGCGGATCTTCGACCCAGTCTTAGACCTTGATCGAGACTTCGGGCTCCGCGGCGCGCTCCATATTGATCAGTTATCATTTCAGGCGCAAAGGCTAGACATTACGGGTTCCGCTGTCATTCCTGTTCGCGAGTAAACCCAACGGACTTTTACCAGGTTTTGTTAAAAAACGCATTGCCGATTGCATTCTTGAACCTACGGTTGTACAATGTGTACTGTTATCAAAGCTTGTTTGTCCTTCACTTTCGAGGACGAAAAGAGGAAAAAGAATGAATAAACGCTTGTGGTCTTCAACACTGATTTTAGCTTCCGCATGTTTCACCTTTGCATGGGATGGAAGCACGTTCGACGGTAGCGACTGGCTCGTTAACGGCAACGCCGAATTGACCGGAACAGGCACCAAGACCGGTCCGCAAGTCGGCTGGAATGTCAACTTCTGGGGTAACAACAACCGCCAAATCGATGTAGTATCCTACTCGAGCATTACTTCCCTGGCCGCTGGCGACCGACCTGCAAATGCCGGCAACAACTTCTTTATGGGAGGCCAAACAAACTCGGGCAGCTGGTTTGTTCAACTTACCCAACTCTTCTCGTTCACCGGCAACGTTCCCGCTTGCAACAAGATTGACGCTGGCAACGTTCCCTTCCAGCTCTCCGGCTACCTTGGAAGCATTGCGGAGAACTACTATGCGCAGACATGGGTTGAGCTGATCGGAAAGTTCACGCTTTCCAACGGCAGCGTAGCCTACGACAAGGTCGTTGGAAGAACCACTGATGTGACCTTCAATGGCAAGTCAGGGTTCAAGTACGTGGAGTGGACAGGCGTTATCCCCACGCTGACCCGCAAGATCGAGATCTTCGTAAACATGGGCAAGAATGGCGACGGATGGGATCCTTCAGGCGGTCCTACTCAGACTGCGAACTTCGCAGCCGTTGACAACATCAGATTCAACGTAGGCACCGCTCCGGTTCCAGAGCCTGCATCGATGATCGCTCTCGGTCTCGGCGCAGTTGGACTGATCGCACGACGACGACGCAAGTAAGCGAAAGCTTAAAACAAACAAAAGCAGCCATCCAAGGCAGATGCCGGGATGGCTGCTTTCTATTTGAGACTACTGATTGCGGCTTTCTGTTACGATTTCGACCTCGACCGAGACACCGTTGCGCTCATACGAAACCTTAATCTTCGCGCCAGGAGTTACCTTCATCATCTCATCCTGCAAGGCCTGAAGATCGCCGATCTTAACGCCGTTGAAGGACATCACGCGATCGCCAGCCTTCAGGCCAGCCTTCTCGGCAGGACTGCCTGGTGAGACGCCTGTAAGGAGCACGCCGGGGCCTTCGCTGGCCATGTCAGGCACAAACCCGATTCGGACTCTCCTTCCCTGGCCCGAGCCCTGCGGCCGCGAATCAAGCGTTGCACCTACAAAGGTGAGTTTTGATGGAAGAGCATCAACGCTCGCGATGAGCTTCGCTGCATAGTTGGCGGCGTCAGCCATTCCAGCGACGTTCAGCTTATCGACCGTGTCGTTCTCGGTGTGATACTCCGGATGAATGCCGCTGAAGAAGAAGACGACAGGGAGATTGTATCGGCTGAAAGATGCCTGATCGGAGTCGCCGCGGGTTGTATTAACGAACTGGGGACTCAGCTTGCCTGCCGAGATCTTATTGAGCAGACCTTGCCATTCCTTGGAGGTTCCCACGCCGTAGACCCAGAGTTGGCCTTCGCGCACCCGGCCGACCATGTCCAGGTTGACCATGCCTGTGGTCGATTTCAGGATAGCCTGGTGGTCTTTCGCCCAAGCGGCCGAGCCGAGAAGCCCAAGCTCTTCGCCTTGATACCACTGGAAAATAAGCGTGCGCTTGTTGTTCTTGGCTTTTGCGAACGCCTTCGCAACTCCCATGATGGCAGCCGACCCGCTAGCGTTATCATCAGCGCCGTAATGGATGGCGTCGCTGCCCGTCATTGAACCGGTCTGGCCGTAGCCGAGATGGTCATAATGCGCGCCGATGATCACATATTCCGACTTCAGCTTTGGATCGTGGCCTGGGAGGATGCCGATCACGTTTTTACCGAAGCCGTTGTTCGTGACCATCTCTACCTCAAGTCTCGCGGTGATGCCGAGAGCTTTGTGCTCAGGCTTGGCAGCTTCACGGCACGTCCAGTAGTCAAGTCCCGTGAAACTCTCAAAGGTCTTGACCGATATGCCGATGCCAGGAACTTCAAGGTCGGGAGGCAAACCTTGCGAACGAACATAAGTCGGAAGCTCAGGCTTCCCTTTCACGGTCGGACCTGCAAAGATCACGCCGACAGCGCCAAGATCCACGGCTGTTCTCGCCTTAGACCCGGTCGCCATCGGCGGCTGGCCAGGCGGCACCCCTCTCAACATCAAGACAATCTTGCCCTTGACGTCTAGATCAGCAAAGTCGTTCCAGTCTTCACGGTCGAGTCCGTAACCCGCGTAAACGACCGGCGCATCGGCAACCGTTGAACCTGCGTTAACCAACGGACGATAGTCGACGTCGATCTTTAACGGCTTCGCAACTTGGTTGGAGCCCCTCAGAAGCACTTTACATTTGGCGGTTGGCTTCTGCGAGAAGGAAACCGGAAACTGATGGACGTAGCTTTTGCCCTCGCCTGGTTTCAGGCCGTACGACGTTATCTGTTTGATAATGTACGCACAGGCCTTTTCAGCCCCAGCCGACATCGTAAACCGTCCCTCCATCTCAGACGAAGCGAGAGTCTGCACTGGCATGCGAACATCGGCTTCAGAAATGGGGGGAACCGAGACCGCTAGCGCGGCTATCAAAGAACTTAAGATCATAGATTTTCCCCAGCAATGCTCTATAACTTACTGGATTTTCGGCGAGTTCTGTATCCTTTCATTCCAACATCAACGGTAATTGGAGAAACAATGGAACATTTGTCTCACCTTCATGCCGAATACCGGGCATAACTAGGTTCAAATCTACTGGAAGAGGTATAGTCGTAGCATGGCAGCGAAAATCCGAGTTGTTGTTGTAGATGATGAAGCGCCGTATAGAAGCGCTTTACAGAAGACTTTGACCCTAATGCCCGAGTGTGAAGTCCTCGCCATCTGCAAAGACGGCCAAGAGGCTCTTGACGTCTGCTTGGCCGATCCGCCCGACGTGCTTCTCACGGACATCAATATGCCCCGTATGAACGGCACCGAACTCACCCGTCGCTTGCTCAAGCAAGAAAAGAGCGTTGCCGTGGTTATCCTCACTGTTCAAGAGGACGACGAGACGGTATATGAGGCGTTCCGAGCAGGCGCACTCGGTTACTTGCTCAAGACTTCGACCCCACAGGACGTCGTTGACGGCATCCGGCTGGCATCGCGCGGAGAAGCTAAGATCACACCTCGCATCGCCACCAAGGTTATCGAGGACTTCCGCCGCGTGGAAGAAGACGACAGCACTGACGACAGCGAACTCTATGTTTTATCTGAGCGCGAGGCCGAGATTCTTGAGTATGTCGCCCAAGGCCTGCGCAACAAGGACATCGCCCAGAAGCTTTGCATCGCCGAGAAGACAGTTAAGAACCATGTTAGCAACATCTTAAAGGCCCTTCAGGTTAACAGCCGCACCGAGGCCGCGATGAAAGCAGTCAAGGCGAAACTCGTCGACAAGCCTTAGATATCGAATAGCTTTTGAGTTCTCCACCCTCTCCGGCGATTGCCTGAGGGGGTGAGTTGTTTGTGAGTGCGAGCCATATACCTCTGGCCGCCTTTGAGCTAGAGGTTTGTTGGCATTTGGGCGTCGGAACCCTCAACCCCATCGCTTCGCTTAAGAGGCTGTTGCACTGTGATATAGTGAGGCGAGCATAGGTATCGCCGGACGCTGGCCGGGAAATGGAACCGCCCAGATTGAACCGACTATAGTCGACAGGCGGACGCGGGGACAAGGCATCTTGCTGCTACGGTTCTGCTTTTACACACGAATTATTGGTCTCCGCTAGGGGGGCTGAGGGGTAGGACTGTAGGCGCTCAAAGCCCCGAATCGCCGATGTTCTGCTTAAGTTCCTGCTCCGCTTCGCTGATGGAGCGGAACTCGCTCAACGTTTTATCCAAGGAGGTCGCCGACACAAAAGGCGTTTCTTCCGGCTGCTCCTTGAATACGCGCGACGTTGCCCTTTCGACCTCGTTGGCCAGCAGGCTGAGTTTGTCGGCGATGGTCCGTGCTGGCTCGAATCCGGCTGGAATCGGATCATTAGATGAAACCTCGGGCGTGCCCAAAGCCGAGCTTACCAAGCCTCCAACAAAGTCCTGCCATTCCGACTTATTGGATACCGGCTTTAGGTCGGAAGCGGCGATGAGCAAAAGATCGCCCATGGCGTCGTTAGCTGCGGCGATCGACTTTTCACGAACCTCCTGCCAGTGACTCGGCAGTTTCTCGTTTGTCCAGAACGGGCCGTTCAGCGAAGCCATCGCCCGGCTCCAGTTCTTGGCAGACTCCTCTAGCAAAGGAGCAAGCGCAGTTCCGAGAGCTTTCGACAGCTTCTTTCTAGACACGAGTTGGCGCAAAGAGTTGCCGGCTTTATAGATGTCTGCCAGCCGTTTATCCTTTGGCGTTTTCGGCTGTCGATAAGCGTTGACCGCCCAAATAACAAGTCCAAGAAGGATCGGGAAGCCAAAAAGCAGGTTGGCGAGCATCGCCCAGATCCACATCATGAACTGCTGCAGAATCAATTGGATGGCTGCCACGCCTACAACCGTTGCACCGCAACCCAGCACAAAGCTCTCGCCGGCTGACCTCGGCTTGTGCGCCGTCTTGCTTAGATATTCCTCGAAGTAAGGAATCTGCTTTGTTTGGTTTGATCCTAGTATCGTTTCGATGCTGATCTTCGGCATTTTCTAGTTCTCGTCAAACAGCGTCTGCCCCGGCGCATCCGGCTTCGGCGGAACCATACCGAGGTGTTTATAGGCAAGCGCTGTCACGCATCTGCCTCTCGCTGTGCGCTGGATGAGGCCTTGCTGAAGCAAGTATGGCTCATATACATCCTCAATAGTGCCCGAATCCTCGCCGGTGCTGGCTGCCAGCGTGTCTAACCCGACCGGTCCGCCGTTATATTTAACGATCATCGCCTGCAATAGGATGCGGTCGATTCGATCAAGTCCCAAATGGTCGACTTCGAGGGCATCGAGCGCTTGGTCGGCAATCTTCTGAGTGATCGAGTCAAGCCCTGACACCTGGGCAAAATCCCTCACTCTCCTGAGTAACCGGTTGGCTATTCGCGGCGTGCCTCTTGCTCTACGGGCGATTTCCTTGGCTCCTTCTGCTGCGATGCCGTAGCCCAGAATCGCAGCCGTTCTCTCAATAATCTGGAACAGAGCGTCGTGCTCGTAGTAGGCGAAGTGCGAAACGATTCCGAACCTGTCTCTCAGAGGACCCGTGAGCAAGCCTTGCCGCGTTGTGGCTCCGATGACGGTAAAGCTGGGCACATCAAGCCGAATCGACCTCGCCGCCGGACCCTTGCCGATCATGATGTCGACTTTTCGATCTTCCATCGCCGGATAAAGGATCTCTTCAACCGGGCGGCTGAGCCGGTGGATTTCGTCGATAAATAGGACTGCTCCAGCGTCGAGGTTGGTAAGGATGCCGACAAGGTCGCCGGGGCGTTCGATGGCTGGGCCGCTGGTTACATGGATCGGTGCGCCCATTTCTGACGCGATGATGTGCGCGATGGTTGTCTTGCCAAGCCCCGGGGGCCCGTAAAGCAACAAGTGGTCAAGAGGTTCGCCGCGTTGCCGGGCCGCCATCAGGAAGACCGTTAGGTTCTGCTTGAGCTTGTCCTGGCCCACGAACTCCGACAGCCGACGAGGCCTTAGCGATTGCTCGACAGGCCGCTCTTCGGGCAAGCTCTGCGGCGTCAATTCGTCTGATCGGTTCATCGGGCAAGGCTCCTCAGGGCAATCTTAAGCTGCTCTTCGACGGTTCCTTCTGTCTTCATGGCTTCGTCGGCGGCAGCTTCTGCTTCTTGGCGGCGGTAGCCCAGAGCAAGCAAGACTTCAACTAAATCGTTGGTTATCGGCGTTGGCGGCGTTGTTGCTTTGCCTGTCGCCGACACTTTTCTGATCAGCGCATCGGCTTGGAGCTTATCTTTGAGTTCAAGGATGATGCGCTCGGCGAGGCGCGGGCCGACGCCGGTAGCCTTTGCGAGCATCTTAGCGTCTTGGCCGACGATCGAGTTGGCTACGATGTCGGCGCCGAGTTGTCCGAGAAGGGAAAGGCCGATCTTAGGGCCGCAGCCTTTGACTTCGATCAGCTTGTCGAACAGCTTGCGCTCGAAAGCCTCGGAAAATCCGTAGAGCGACACGCCGTCCTCGCGAAACACCTGTCTAGTGTAGAGCTCGACGAGTTCGCCAACCTCCGGCATTCCGGCCAAGACCGACTCGGGCACCATGACTTCGTAACCGACGCCGCCTGCGTCCACCACGACCATGCCCGAGTCGACCTCAAGCAACTCGCCTCTAAGCCGTCCGATCATGCGGATAGGTTACCGCATGTCTACATCATTTCGTAAGCTTAGCGGAAGCGCCAGATGATATTCGTGCCCATCGAGTTGATCGCTTTAGCCGAATAGGTCTTCGTGTGGCCGTCGGCGAAGATCACGGGAGTGACTCCGTCGTCCTTGCCGGTCCGGTGGTAGCGCGCATAAATCGGCTTCAACATCGCCGGGCTAAGCGAACCGCCGAGCTCCTTGACGAGGTCGCGATCGCTGACCAAAGGCAGGCTCATCCGCTTGTCGGTAACGTTGAGAGGGCCGTTATAGGGGCTGAACACGTAGCCGCGGTACTTGTCGGCCATCGGACCGTTCGGCGTGGTGGCGAACAAAGCGATGCGAGCAGATTCCTCGGCAGCCGCGAAGTTCACGACGTTCTGAAAACCCTCGCAGCCGGTCGTGTCGGGCTGGCTCTCGAGGCATCCGGCAGGGTCGTAGGCCGTCGCGCCGCTGTAGCCGATGGTCATGTTGTTGCGCTCGGACCACAGCTTGGCGTAGATTCCGTCCGATCCCGGGGCGATGAACAGCTTCTCGTTCTTGACGTAGGGGTAGACGATCGGCGGCCAAATGCGCTCGGGAGACGATGTCGCCGCGCCGTAGTTGGTGGACGGGGCGAAATAGTCGTCGTTGTCGCCCGCGTACATCATGAGCGAGGCTGCAAGCTGCCGGGCTTGGCTGACCGCGGTGATCTTCTTCGCGCTTTCTTTTGCTTGGCTGAAAACGGGGAAAAGAATGGCTGCTAGAATGGCGATGATGGCTATGACTACTAGAAGTTCGATGAGAGTGAATGCAGACCGTTTCATTACGCTAAGTAGACCCGTTTTGCGGGTTGGATCGTTCAGTGAGGCATAGTCTTTCCAGCAGGCGAGAGTTAAAATGTCGCCGGGACAACTCATCCGGCGACTACACCGGTTTACGCGTTTTGGCGTTGAACGACTAAAAGCACCGATGGTTAAGGTATGGAAACCATGGGCGGGCCGCCCTTGGCACATTCCAACCCCTTCTAAGTTCGATTCTCTCACTGGTCTTCTCCCTGTTCGCGGGGCTCGCAAGAGGCAAATTTCAGGGCATCTTGCGCATTCGGGCATCGTCGCGCGCTGATTCTTTTGAGTCCAAAAGCCTCCACGATTGCGGAGAGGTTGTTGCATTGGGATAGCGGGAGGTAGGCCCAAGTATCGCCAGCAGCTTGCTGGCAAAGCCCCAGGACTAAAATAGAACCTGGGAGTTTTGTTGAGAAGGCACTCGGACTAGGTTCCCTGTCAGAATGTGATTTCGATCGGACACAATGCAACAGCCTCTCTCAATCGCGGAAGCATAAGAAGGTGTTGAGGCATTAAAGACACGTTCCATATTCCGAACAGGGCATACTGTGCCATAATCGCGATGGCGGCGAAGCCACTATGCCTTATCACATATCTGAACTCTCGGCCAGCGAAAGCGTCGCAATCTTTCGAGCTCTAGCTTCGGAGACAAGGGCGCGCATCATCGAGCTTCTGGCCGAACGCGAGATGAACGTCAACGAGATCAGCCAAGCTCTCGGTCTTGCCCAGCCGTCCGTCTCGAAGCATATTCAGATATTGGAAGAAGCCGGACTGGTGGTCAGCGAGTATAAAGGCGGCCCTCAGGGGATGTTCAAGCTCTGCCGCAACGTGCACGAGCGCATCCTGGTCGACATGACCAAGCACGAGCCGAAGAAAGACCTGATCGCCGAAGTCGAGTTCCCCGTGGGCATGTTCACCGATGTTCAGGCCGTGCCGACTTGCGGCCTTGCCAACCGCGAGCGATTCATCGGCCACCTCGACAACCCCGTTTCGTTCTTCTTGCCCGAGCGCTCGTCGGCTGAGATTCTGTGGTCGTCCGGCGGCTATGTCGAATACGCCTTTACGAACTCATTGCCGCTTGAAGCCGAGATCAAGAGTCTCGATTTGGCATTGGAAATCGGCTCGGAAGCGCCGGGATATAGCAACGAGTACCCCAGCGACATCACGATCTGGATTAACGGAGTCGATGTGGGCACTTGGTGCTCGCCTGGAGACTTCGGCGGAAGCCGCGGCCGCCTGAATCCGCACTGGTGGCACGACAACCTGAACCAGAACGGCCTGCTAAAGGTGTGGTCGATCGACGAGCAGGGGACTTCGGTGGACGGCATGCCTCTGTCCGGCGTGTCTATCGCGACCCTCGATCTCCATCCTTGGCAGACCATCCGCGTGCGCATCGGCGTGAAGCCTGATGCCCGTAACCAGGGCGGGTTCACCCTCTACGGCAAGGGATTCGGGAACTACGAGCAAGACCTGGTGATGCGCTTCCACTACCAGATGAGGCATGCCTAAGCATATTCCGTTCAGAGCATAAGTCTGGAGCGTTTGCGGATCGCTTTCGACCGAGGGATCAGGTAATTTTCACAATTTTCTGCAGTATATTCTCATTTGGCTATAGACTGTCGTATAATGGCATACGGAAAAGGCGATGAAGCTCTTTAAGCATTCAATATCAGCCATTGCAAGCGGAATCATGAACATATCTGGCGATATGTTCCAATCGAATGCGCCATTGCAGAAAAGAGCCTGCATCGCATCAACGCATTGCCACCAGGAGTTCTGCCATTTGGCAGCTCGTTCCTATCAGCGGCGAGTTGCCTCTAGTCCTAGCCAGAGGAACAGCGGCCGATCCGTCAACGTCAACGCACTAGTTATCCTTGTCCCGGGTATGTTCCCGGCCATGTCTGCTCATTGAAGAGAAACCATATGAAGAACCGAGCCTTTACGCTTATCGAGTTATTGGTCGTCATTGCGATCATCGCGATTCTTGCAGCGATTCTATTTCCTGTTTTTGCCCAGGCTAAGTTATCGGCCAAAAAGGCAAGCGACCTGTCCAACATGAAGCAGCACGCACTCAGCGGCATCATGTATGCCGGCGATAACGACGACGTCTATGTCACTCAGTTCCGGGACTCTGGCGGATGGATCTATTGGTATGCCGGCTCTGGCAAAGACCTCGGCTTTATGGATCCGACTGAAGGCCAGAACTGGTCTCGCGAGACGATGCCATACGTTAAGAACCTTCAGATTTACATCAACCCGGCAGCTCCGAACGACGGCGATCCCAACTATGGATTCCGCAACAAGGCCGGCGCTGGCAACGGCAGCTATGCCATGAACGGAAACGTGCTTGGTCTCACCCAGACATCGTTCTCCGATCCCGCCAACCTGATTTACCTTCAGGAAAAGGCAACTACCACCCGCGAGTCGATCGTTCAGCCGACTCCGCTTTATCCGCTTGGCACGCCGCTGATTTCCAACGGCATCGACCTGAGTTGGATGGGCATCTCGTTCTCGAAAGGAGCCAACTATGCCTGGTCTGACGGCCACGCCGGCTACAAGAAACGGACGGCTGTATCGTTCCGCAACTACGGCATCGTCGGCACCGTGCATTGCTACTATCCGGGATGCATCGATGTTCCTAACACTACGACGATGAACGATCCGGACAAGAATCCCAACTACTGGGACACCTGGGGCGAGACCAATCCTTCAGCTATGTAGCCTGCTATTCGCTACACTATAAACAAGAGGGGTGAGTTTGAATCTTGCCCCTCTATATGAGGACGCCAGAACAAATGAAACATCTGAAACTCGCATTCGCCATCGCCGTCGTTGCAAGCGCTTTCGTTATGTCCGGTTGCGGCGGAGAAAAGGGCTACAGCGACAAGGATCTCCTTGAGCGGGGTAAAGCAGGCCGAGACGCCGGCATGGGCGGGCAAGGAACGCACCAGCCCTCGCCTAATGCCCCTCAGAGTCCTCGTCCGGCAGGCCGCTAGGTATCTATTGATGAGCGGCTGGTCTTCGGTTTGCCTTGCGATCGTCGCAGGAGGTCTTGCAGTGGCAGTTGTCCCGCAATCGAAGGAGAATCAGAACGGCCGGCGACCCCGCATGCCGGTTTCTGCGCGCACGCAAATGGTCGAAACCTTTCCCGGAGATGGCGCAGTATGCATCGGTGGCGAGCACGCCCACGATCCGACGATCGTTCGGTTCGGCTCAACTTATGTGTGCTTCAGCACGAGCGGCAGCGGCTTCGGACTTGTTCGCAAGTCCGCCGACCTGAAGAAGTGGACGGACTGCGGCCCGATCCTGCCGGATATGCCCGGCTGGATTCGCGATAAGTATCCGAATGCTCGCAGCGTGTGGGCACCGGACATTCTTGTCGTTGGCAAACAAGTGCGCTGCTACTACTGCGTCAGCAAGCAATTCGGTTCGAACGCGTCGGTAATCGGCCTCGCTGTTAACGACAAGTTCGACCCTTCGAAACCGACCGAGGGCTGGATTGATAAGGGCTTGCTCATCGAGAGCGTTGCCGGCACCGACTCGTTCAACGCCATCGATCCGGAGACTATCATTGACGATGTCGGCCGCCACTGGATGTTCTACGGCTCGTATTGGGCAGGCATCTACTTGGTTGAGCTTGATCCTGTGTCCGGCAAAGTTAGACCAGGAGCCCAGCCGAAGCTTGCGGCGATCAACAATACCGAGCGGGGCAATCCGCTTGAAGGCGCAGCTGTTATCAAGCGCGGCGGCTACTACTATCTCTTCGTGTCCTATGGACTCGCAGGGCAAGGAGTCAGAAGCACCTACCGCATCATGGTCGGACGTTCCAAGACCGCCGACGGCCCTTATGTAGACGCAACCGGCAAGCCGATGGCTGAAGGCGGCCATGTCGATGTTCTCAAGACCTCTCCGCCCATGTTTTCCCCCGGACATTGCGATGTCTTCAAGGATGCTGACGGCCGGTATCTGATGCCGTACCACTTCTATGACGGAAGGAGGCATTGGGTTCAGGACAAGTGGGGGCTGCCTCAGCTTCAGGTTCGCGAGCTGTTGTGGTCGGAAGACGGCTGGCCCTTGCCGGGCCTGGCTGTTCAGTTCGACAATCCCGTGAAGGGCAAGTTCGATACGCCGGTCGGCAAATGGATCCACCAGGCAGACTTCGCCCAGCCGATGGCGATTGAGATATTGGCTAGCGGCAAAGTGAAAGCCGACGGCTCGAACGGAACCTGGACACTTAAGAACAGCAAGATCGTTTTCAATTGGACCCGCGACGACTTTCCCGACCGCATATGGGTTGATTCGGTTCAACTGGCATACGACGGCAAGTATTACGTCGGGCGCAACGATTCCGGGATGATCATCCGCGGCGTCCGAGTCCAGGAGAAGAAGTAAGCCGTGGGCATTCGGGTCTCTATTGTGCTGATGATCGTCGCCGTGCTCGTTCTGGGCATCATGCGCTCGGACGTCAGCGTCGCCGGCATCGGCCGGAAGCAGACCCAAGTCAACTTTTGGAACGGCTTTACAGGTCCCGACGGCATCACGATGCTAGAGCTCATCCGCGAGTTCAACAAAGAGAACCCGGATGTGCGCGTTTCGATGCAGCGCATGGCCTGGGACACCTACTATAACAAGCTGATGGTCGCCGCTTTGGACGGCCGCGGACCAGAGTTGTTTGTTGTCCACGCTTCGACGCTTCCGCGCATGTCCCGCGCCGGATTCATCGATTGGACGACCAACTTGATGCAGAAGAGCAGCATTCCGCCCGACGACTTCGATCCGTATGTTCTTGAGCAGGTCAAGTTTGGGGATGAGTTCATCGGAGTGCCCCTGGACATCCATCCTCAAGGGCTCTACTGCAACGCCGACATGCTGAAGGCTGCCGGTTTTGTTGATGCCAAAGGCGAGCCGCGCGCACCGGTGAACAAAGAAGAATTCCTCTACCTCGTCAAGAACCTGAGAAAGCTCGACAAGAGCGGGAATCCCGAGGTATGGGGCTTCGCGTTGACCATGTGGCGGAACAATTTCCAAGCGCTGATCCCTCAGTTTGGCGGCCGCTATCTGGACGAGAACGGCAACGCCGACCTGGATAATCCAGGCAACGTCGCAGCCCTGGACTTCCTTGGTTCTCTGTTCAAAGACCACCTGGTGCCTCCACCTGACAACGGCCTAGGCTGGGTCGGGTATCGGCAGAAAAAGGTCGCCATGGTGTGGGACGGCGTTTACATGCTGGGCGATATCCTGCGGCTTCAGGATCTCAACTACCTTGGGGCGCCGATTCCGCAGATCGGACCGAAGCCCGGCACCATGGCTGATTCGCATGTGCTTTGCATTCGAAAGGGCATCAACAAAGATCAACGCGAGTCGGCCGAACGCTTCATCAAGTACCTCTCGAAAAACAGCGCAAAGTGGGCAGCCGCCGGACAGGTTGCGGCTAGGCGAAGCGTTCGCGAGTCTGAAGACTTCAAGAAGTTGAAGCTCCAGCTTGCCTTTTCGAAGCAGATCCCTTATATGATGTATCCGCCGCGCACTCCGGTCTTGTTCGAACTCACGATGGAGATCGACTTGGCCGTTGAGAAGGTCATGCGCGGACGCGCAACGGCAGCCGAGGCATTGAAGATCGCCCGTGCCAATGCCCAAAAGGCGATTGAGCGCGACAGGCGGGAAAGAGGAGGGGCTAAGTGACTTTCCACAAGAAGCTTCGCCTCAGCGGCTGGCTGTTCATCCTTCCCTTTGCGCTTGCATTTATCACGTTTATCGTGGTGCCGATCTTTGTTTCGATGTATCTGTCGGTGATGCAGTTCGACCTGACGAACCGCAGCGAGATTCACTTCGTTGGAACTCAGAACTTCAGAGATGCCTGGGCCGATGAGAAATTCTGGATGTCAATGAAGGTGACGCTGAAGTTCGCGCTTTGGCTAGTGCCGACCATGCTTGTCGGTGCTTTGACGCTCTCGCTTGGGATGAACGCGATGCACAAGGGCAAGCACGTCGTTCGCGCGCTGCTGTTCCTTCCGGGCATGCTCAACGTCGCTGTCGTCGCGGTATTGTGGGGCTGGTTCTATAACCTCGAGTTCGGTTTGTTCAACCACACCTTGAAGTCGGCGTCCTTGCCGGTTCAGCCTTGGCTCTCCGACCGGTCGTTTGCCATGGGCAGCATCGCGTTCATGAGCATCTGGTGGGGAGTTGGCGGTACCAGCGTCATCTTGCTTGCTGCCCTTCAACAGATCCCAAAACCGATCATTGAGGCGGCGGTTCTCGACGGCGCGGGCCGCGCGGCGCTGTTTTCGAAGATCACGATGCCGATGATCAAGCAAGTCATGTTGTTCGTCGTAATCACCAACACTATCGGCGCGTTCCAGATCTTCGGCCAGCCGTTCATCCTCACTCGCGGCGGACCTGAGCTTTCTACTCGCGGCATGATGCAGTACATCTACGAGACGGCGTTCAACAACTACCGTATGGGCTACGGTGCCGCGATGAGCTGGATGCTGTTCGTCGTCATTGCCGTTGTTGCCATTGTGCAATACCAGATCATGAGGAGGAATGCGGCATGACAAAAGCGCTTCGGTGGATCTGGATTGCGATCATGGGCGGAGTTGCCGCCATATTCGTTGCCCCGCTCATCTTGATGGTGCTGACGTCGTTCAAGCCCGAGCAAGAAGTTCTGAATCCGGCTTCTGTGGTGCCAAAAGTGTGGACATTCGAGAACTACGCGCACGTACTCGGATGGGTCGAAGAAGCGCCGTTCGGCCGATGGCTGACCAACAGCTTCTTCATATCGACCTCGATCACGTTGCTGGTGGTGCTGTTCTCATCGTTCGCGGCCTATGGCATCACCCGTATTAAGGCTCCGGGAGCCTCAGTTTTTCTGGCCATTGTCGTCGGTTCGATGATGCTCCCCGGCCAGTTGTTCCTGGTGCCGCACTATCTGATGATGAGCAAGTTCCACTGGCTCGATACACCGTTGGCGCTGATCATCCCGGCGACGGCAGGCGGCTTCGGCACGTTCATGCTGTGCCAGTTTATGCGTTCGGTGCCTGATGAGATCGAAGAGGCCGCGCGGCTTGACGGCTGTTCGACGTTCGGCATCTACCTCCAAATGATTCTGCCTCTCTGCGCGCCGTCCATTGCGACTCTGGGCATCTTCACGTTCATCGGCTCGTGGAACGATTTCACCGGTCCGCTGATCTATATGGACTCGATCCGTAATTACACCTTGCCCGTGGGCATCGCGCTTTACCAGTCTTCCTACTACACCCAATACGGCCTGACTCTGGCGACTAGCTGTCTGGCAACCGCGCCTCTGATCCTTGTGTTTATGGCGTTCCAGAAGCAGATCGTCGAGAGTATGGCCTCAACAGGACTCAAGCAATAACCTATATGGACAAAACTACTTTACATTTGCATTCAGCTTTCATTGTTGATAAGGTCGATCCCCGCATCTTCGGAGGTTTCCTCGAGCACTTGGGCCGAGCCGTTTATGAAGGCGTCTATGATCCGGACAGCAAGCTCGCCAACGACAAGGGTTGGCGCACGGACGTTCTTCGGGCGCTTCGCAAGCTCGATTTCACCGCGATGCGCTATCCGGGCGGCAACTATGTCAGCGGGTTCCATTGGCTCGATTCGGTCGGTCCGAAGTCTTCTCGGCCTACAGTGAGGGATCTTGCCTGGCAGAGCCTTGAGACGAACCAATTCGGCCCGAATGAGTTCCTTGAGATGTCGAAGGAGATGGGCTGGACGCCGATGATGGCCGTTAACCTGGGCACCGGCACACCTGAAGAAGCTCGAAACTGGCTTGAGTATTGCAACATCAAGGGCGATTCGAAGTATGCCGCGATGCGGCGCGAACACGGCTACGAAGAACCTTTCGGCGTGCGGCTGTGGTGCCTCGGCAACGAGATGGACGGTCCTTGGCAGATCGGACACGTGCCGGCATCGCAATATGCCATCAACGCGCAACAAACCGCGAACATCATGAGAATGTGCGATCCGAATATCGAACTAGTCGTCTGCGGCTCGTGTGCGCCGGACTTGTCGACTTATCTCCAATGGGATCGCGAGGTGCTGGAACATGTCGGCGAAATGGCCGACTACCTGAGCATGCATCGCTACGTAGGCAATCCGGACGGCGACACCGAGAACTATCTGGCAGTTTCGAACAGCATCGACAACCAGATCGAGGCAACGAACTCGGTGGTTATGGCCGTGCATCATTCGCGCCGGCGACAGAAGAGGATCTTCCTCAGCTTTGACGAGTGGAACGTTTGGTATCGAGCCCGGAACGGCTCCCACTTGGACGGCAACGGCAAGTTCGCCCCGCCGCTGCTTGAAGAGGTTTACAACCTAGAAGACGCCTTAGTGGTCGCCGAGTTCCTGAACTCGTTCATTCGCCACGCAGACTCGGTCAAGATCGCGAACCTCGCGCAGATCGTGAACGTGATTGCCCCGATCCTGACGAAGAAAGACGACATGCTGATCCAGTCGATCTTCTATCCCTTCGAGATGTATTCGAAGCGGCGCTCGGGCACCTCGTTGCAGACGCAGATCGACGGTCCGTGCTACGTCTCAAAGTCGAACGGGCGGGTTCACTACGCCGATGCCAGCGCGATTCTCGACGGCAAAGAGCTGAAGGTTTTTGTCGTTAACCGAAATGTCAGCGAACCGATGGAACTGGAGATTCGTTTGGCTGTCTGCAATATTGTGAGTTTGGTCTCGGCGGAAGTTGTAGCGGGTTCTGATCCTAATGCAGCGAACAGCTATGAGAAGCCCGATGCTGTTAAGGCTGTCGACCATGACGAGGTGTGCATCAAGAACGGCAACGCCCTTGTCAAACTGCCTCCTCTATGCGTCTATGCAGTGACGTTTAGCATTCAATAACAACTAGACAAACATCATCCTTGCCCGCGGGCTACTCGTTGCCTGCGGGCTTTCTTACTTCTGCGGACTCAAACGGTAGAGAGCTGCGCCGTGGAATGGGACGGCAACTTCGAACCGTCCTTGGCATTGGCCTTCGTCTTTGCGCTTCCAAAGGTTCCTTGCTTTGACTTTGCCTTTAAGACCGATGGACGCCAGATCTACGCCGACCTTTCTGGTCTTTGGCAGGCGAGCTGTGGGATCGGCGACATAGACCATGAACTGCACCGTTCCGCCAATATGGCCTTCGAGCGCGCTGTCGTCCAGTCCGATCGTTGCCTCAAAGCGATCGTAGCCTGCCGGGATGTCGTATTCGATCAGGCTCTCGGAGTGCGTCCCAATGCCGAACTCCTGCTTTTGGCCGTTCACGATGATGTCTCGTCCGAGAATGCTCTTGTTGATCTGAGTCTCGCCCCATGAGGTGCTTGCGGTTCTCCATTTTAGGTCTGTCAACCTCAGCGCTCCTTTAGGGCCGACGAGAACAGGCTGGCACCAGTCTGAGTGGTCGAACTCGAAGCCGTCGCCAGTTGTCGAGACCGCCAAATAGAGCTTCTTCGAACCGTTCAGAGGAACACTGACTTTCTGTGAACGGTCATGATCGCCTTTCTTGATGACTCGGCTGGAGAACGCAGCGTCGGAGGGATCGAGACTCACACGGTCCTGAGCGTTGAACAAGGCCACATACTTGTCCTTCGATTTGGGCACGTCAGCTACCCAGACGATGAGGTCGTCCGCTCTGCTTATCTGGCGGCTGTTTTGCGATTTTTGGTTGACAGCCAAAACCTCGGGATTCGTTATCAGCGACAGCGTGAACTTGTCGTTCTTCGGCAAATAGCCGCCGAAGAACAAGGGCGAACGGGCGATGCACCAGAGCGTCATATGCGTGACCTGTTCGTCTTTGGTGAAGTTGGTCCAGCCGTTGGGCTGGCGTATAGCGCCTAAGGGCAGCATGTCGGCGTCGGGCCAGTGGCCTTCGCCTCGGAACGGCGTCCAGTTATGGCAGCGCGCGAACTGATCTTTGAGCTGTGGCCAGGCGTCCCAAAAGTCGTTGCTCATGCGCCACATGTTCGCGTTTTTCTCAATGTGCGTGCCGTCGGCAAGGGGCGTTTCACCTGGAGATGTGCTGAAGACGATCTTGCGGCCGCACTTGTCGATGGCCTTGCGGATCGCCTCGATTTCGCCTTTGTGATAGGGCGCGCTCAGGTCGTCGACCTTGATGAAGTCGACCTTCCATTGAGCCATCTGCTTATAGATTGAGTCGTAATACTCCTGGGCTCCCGGCTTGGTTGTGTCAACGCCACACATGTCGCCGTTCCAGGGGCAAAGCGAGGATGTATCAGCGATGTCCTGAGCGCGCAGGTTCGTGCCCAAGATCGGCAAGTTCTCGCGAACAGCCTGCTTGGGAATGCCGCGCATGATGTGCAGGCCGAACTTAAGTCCGAGCGAATGCACGTAGTCCGCTAGGGGCTTAAAACCCTTGCCGTTGGCTGCCGAAGGAAAACGGTTTGCAGCAGGCATCAAACGTCCGCTCTTATCCAGCTCTACCAAGGCGTCTTTACGGTAGTCCCATCCGCCGGCTTGCGGCTCGTACCACTGAATATCGACGATCACGTATTCCCAGCCAAAGGGCTTCAGGTTCTTGGCCATATAGTCGGCGCAAGCGCGGGTCTGCTCTTCGTTGACCGCCGCGCCAAAGCAGTCCCAGCTGTTCCAGCCCATCGGAGGGGTCTTCGCCCAAGAGTGAAATCGTGTGTCCATAAGGGTAGCCGCCATAATTATCGTTGCAATCAACACAGGTCAAGTTTATTGGATTGAGGTTTCGGAAGTCATCAATTTGACAAAATTAAGAGCACTAACTTGCTATATGCATAGCCATCTTGCTATATAATCCATGAGAGTCGAAGAGGATATCAATGGTCAATGTGTTTACCAATCGCCGGTTTGTGCGAGTTGCTGCGTCAGCATTGCTGGCCGCTTGCCTTTTCATTGCTGCGCAAGCAAAAGCTGAGCTGAACCTTGCGCCGGCGGCAAAGTCGTCGACATCGTTCGTTTCTGGCCACGAGAAGCTGAACGCCATTAACGACGGCTACACGCCGCGAAACTCGCGCGACAGAGAGCACCACGCCTATGGCAACTGGCCCTCTTCTGGAACGCAGTGGGTTCAGTATGATTGGCCTGTCTCGGTTTCGACCAACCGCATCGATGTCTATTGGTTCTTCGATGGCGGCGGAATCCTGCTTCCTGTTGCCTGCCGAGTCAAATATTGGAACGGCTCGGACTTCGTTCCCGTCTCAAACGCCAAGGGACTCGGTCTAGATCTTGATAAATTCAATTCGACGACCTTCGACGAGGTTACGACAACCAAGTTAAGACTCGAGTTCGACTCGCAAGGAAGGTATTCAACCGGAGTCCTCGAGTTCAAGGTGCTCGATTCGGGCAAAACGCCAAACCTCGGTCCGACCGTTCTAGCCGGAGTCGACCGGTATGTTTCGATGCCGGGCAAGACATATCTTCGCGGGCAAGCGAACGACGACGGCAAACCAAACCCTAAACTTGCCACGGCTTGGTCGAAGGCTTCCGGCCCGGGAACCGTGACGTTCGACGACAGCGGCGCCCTAAGAACAAGCGCTTCATTCAGCAAGCCGGGAGTCTATGTTATCCGCCTAACCGCCAACGACGGAGAACTGAAGACTTCGAGCGATCTCAAGGTCACCGTCGATCCCAAGCCGAATCCAGTTCATCTGGATCGGGTCGAGGTCGCCCGCTATCGGGTTACAAGCCCGTTCTTGTGGCCGAGACTCAAGGCGCAAATCGTCAACTGGATTCCTTACATTGTCAAGAAGATGGAAGACCCTAAACTTCCTGAGGGAGGAATCTGGAACTTTGCTGAGGCTGGCCGAAAGCTATCCGGCGCAACCGATGCGCGACATATCGGCCCGGTGTTCTCGAACGGGTGGGTCTACGATGCGCTGGAGTCTATGTGTTTGGCGCAGACGGTCGACCCTCAGGGCGACAAGCAAGTCATCGAGAGCCAGGCTTGGATGCGCAAGAAGACAGAGGAGTGGGTTAGGAAGATTCTGAGCGCCCAGGAACCTGACGGCTACCTGCAGACGATGTTCACCATCCAAAACATCAAGCGCTGGCAGAATCCGCAGGACCACGAGGGATTCCTTCTCGGCCACGTCATCGAGGCAGCTCTGGCTCATTTTGAGTTGTCCGGCCGCAAAGATCGAAGACTTTACGATGCCGCCAAGAAGTCGGCGGAGTGTTGGTACAAGAACATCGGACCAGCTCCGAAGCAGGCTTGGATTGAGGGCCACCAAGAACTTGAGCAAGCGCTCATTCGCCTCGCGCGCGTTGTTGAGAAAGTCGACGGCAAAGGAAAGGGCAAACACTTCGTCGAGCTATCGAAGTTCCTCATCGACAGCCGCAAAGACGGCGACGAATATGCCCAAACGCATCTTCCGACTGTCGAGCAATATGAGGCCGTCGGCCACGCCGTTCGAGCGGTCTACTTCTACAACGGCATCATCAACCTGGCGATGGAGACGGGCAATCCCGACTACCACAGCGCGGCCAAGTCGCTTTGGAACAGCATCATCAACAAGAAATACTATGTCACCGGCGGCCTTGGCAGCGGCGAGTCGTCTGAAGGATTCGGCGGCGATTACTCCCTGGGCAACCACTCCTATTGCGAGTCCTGTGCCGGATGCGGAAACCTCTTCTTCCAACACTCCATGCACATGGCCTATCCCGAGTCGAAATACGCCGACCTGTCGGAAGACGTGCTCTACAACAACATTCTGGGCAGCGTCGACCTTGAAGGCAGGAATTACACGTATACCAATGCGTTGGACTCGAGTGGAAAGCGATACCTGTGGCATGTTTGCCCCTGCTGCGTCGGCAACATTCCCAGGACGATGCTGATGCTTCCAACGTGGATGTATACGACCGGCAAAGATCGCTTGTATGTAAATTTGTTTGTTGGGAGTTCAGCGAGCGTAGGCTCAGTGGCCGGAACCAAGGCTCAGGTCGACCAGAAGACGAACTACCCGTGGGACGGCAAGGTCTCGATCACTGTTAATCCGGAGAAGGCTGCGAAGTTCAAGATGATGGTCCGCCTTCCGAACCGAACGACGAGTGAACTCTATTCGCCTTCGCCTTTGGTGCACGGCATTAACGGGCTGACCGTTAACGGCAAGGCATATGCCTACAAGGCGTCCTCGGGATACGCGGAGATCGACCGGACTTGGAAGAAGGGCGACCGTATCGAGTTTACGATCCCGATGAAGGTGCAGGTTGTTAAGGCCGATCCTCGGATCAAAGCAAACGTTGGACGGGTAGCGCTTCGGTACGGCGCGATTGTCTATAACATTGAGAGCGTTGATCAGGATATCGAGAAGACGATTGACCTGAAGTCGCCTCTCAAGGCTGTTTGGCGGCCTGATCTGCTTGGCGGCGTGATGGCCATTGAGGGCAAATTTGCCGACGGCTCGAAGCTGCTGGCGATTCCGAACTACGCCAGGTTGAACCGAGGCGGCCGGTCGATTGTTTGGATAAAGGCCGAGTAAGTTGGCCTGCGTAGTAGGTCGATATGTCGCTGAGTCCCTAAGTCTCTGGGCCATTGGGATATTCGTTATCCCAATGGCCTAAGCCAGATGCTCGCGAGTACGCTCGCGCTCCAACCCGACTACACATTGGTTCCCAATGGTCAATAGTCAATCGTAAATCGTAAATATCTAAGGCTCGCGGGACCGCCAGCGATCCCGGTTCGCGACGCAATCCGACCCCAGACCCCCTCCCAGGTACACTGGAAGGGTTATGGATCTAAGAAGCACGTTGAACTTGCCAGATTCTGACTTCACGATCCCGATGAAGGCAGACTTGCCCAACCTCGAGCCGAAGATTGCGGCCCGCTGGGACGAAATCGGCATTTACAACGCGATTATTAAGGCGCGAGAAGGCGCCGAGACGTTTGTACACCACGATGGACCGCCCTACACAAACGCCCCGATCCACATCGGCACCGCGATGAACAAGATTCTGAAGGACTTCGTTGTCAAATCCAAGACGATGTCCGGCTATCGCGCGCCTTACGTTCCCGGTTTTGACAACCACGGACTGCCGATCGAACAGACCGTCATGAAAGCGTTCCAGGCCAAGAAACAAACACCTACGATAAAGGAGCTTAGGGAAGCTTGCCGGGCGCATGCCAAGGTCTACATCGACGTCCAAACGAAGCAGTTTAAGCGCCTCGGCGTTTTCGGCATGTGGGATAAGCCCTACACGACGATGGACTTCAAATATGAGGCTGAGATCGTCCGCATCTTCAAGCGCTTGGTTGAAGGCGGCTATGTCTACAAAGGTCTTCGCCCGACCCAATGGAGTCCGACGCTAAGGTCTGCGCTAGCCGACACCGAAATCGTCTACCAGGACCACGTCAGCAAGGCGATCTATGTTCGCTTCCCGCTGATCAAGGACCCGGTCGGGCTGTTCACTGAGTTCGACAACCTCTACACCATCATCTGGACGACCACTCCGTGGACGATTCCGGCGAACCTTGCTGTAGCATTTCATCCCGCGCTCAGCTATGCGGTTGTCCGAGTTGGTGACGCTCAATACCTGTTGCTTGAGGACCTGGTGCCGAAGACTGCCGAAGCGCTCGGTTGGAACGGATACGAGATTCTGACCCGCTATGACGGCGTGAACTTCCAGCAGCTTGAGTTCAAGCACCCGATCTTTGACCGCAAGTCGATTGCCGTCATGGCCGACTACGTGACGACCGAAGACGGAACGGGCGTTGTTCACACGGCTCCCGGACATGGACGGGAAGACTTCTTCACCGGCATGGAGAACAACCTGCCGATTCTCTGCCCAGTGGATGAGCGCGGCGTTCTGACGGAAGAAGCAGGCGAGTTCAACGGCGTCTACTACAAGGACTGCGATCGCATCGTGGTTGAGCGACTCCAAGAGGAAGGTGCATTGTTGAAAGTCAGCGACTACACCCACTCCTATCCGCACGCCGAGCGCGACAACCAGCCAGTGATCTTCCGCGCCACCGAGCAGTGGTTTGTGTCGATCGATCACAAGGATCTTCGCGAGAAGATGCTGAAGGCGATCAAGCACGTCAAGTGGGTTCCTGCCAACGGCCAGAGCCGAATCGAGGCGATGGTCAGCGGCCGCCCCGACTGGTGCATCTCGCGCCAGCGGCCATGGGGCGTCGGCATCCCGGTGTTCTACGGCAAGCAGACCCGCAAGCCGATCCTCGATCCGGAAGTCATCGAGCGCGTGGCAAAGATGATTGAGGAAGAAGGTTCGGACGGCTGGTTCTTGAAACCTGCCGAAGAGATTCTGCCTGCAGGATACGTTCATCCAGAGACCGGAGAAACCGAGTTCGAAAAGGAAACCGACGTTCTGGACGTGTGGTTCGATTCAGGTGCGACTTCGCTCTGCGTGCTTGAAGGCAACGTCGAACCGGCATGGAAGGAGCCGTGGCCATCGGACCTTTACTTTGAAGGTTCCGACCAGCACCGCGGATGGTTCAATAGCTCGCTTGTGATTGCCATGGCGACGCGCGGGCAAGCTCCCTATCGCCAAGTGGTCACGCACGGCTGGGTTCTCGACGAGAAAATGCTAAAGATGTCCAAGCGTTTGGGCAATGTCATCGATCCCGAAGACGTCTGCATGCGTTTCGGCGCCGACATCCTGCGCTACTGGGTGGCCAGCACCGACTACACAAACGATGTGCCGTGCTCTGAAAACCTTCTCAAGCAGTTCGGCGACAGCTATCGGCGCGTGCGAAACACGCTGAGGTTCCTGCTTTCGAATCTGCAAGACTTCAAGGCTGACGAAAATGTGCCTCTGCTCGAGATCGACAGTTGGGTGATGGAGCAGGTCGACTTGCTGACCGCCGACTGCGTCAAGGCGTACGACGACTATGACTACACGAAGGTCATCACGTCGATCCACAACTTCTGCGTTCAGCAACTTTCGTCGTTCTATCTGGACGCCATAAAGGACCGGATGTATTGCGACGGAAAGGATTGGGACACTCGGAAGTCGGGCCAGGCCGCCTGCTTCTATGTGCTGCTCCAACTCGTCCGACTGCTTGCGCCGATTCTGCCGCACACAGCCGAAGAGGTGTATGCGCGCATTCCGATGGACGGCAAGCTCGAATCTGTCCACATGGAGATGTTCAACGCTCCCGATGAGGACCGGCTGGCGCAGGTCGAGGCAAACGACCTTGAAAAGCGGTTCGCGGCCTTGCTCGAGGTCCGTGCGGGGGTGTTTGCGGCCTTCGAGCAATGGAAGGTTGAGAACGAGGTCAAGGACAGCCAAGACGTCATCGCGTCGATATCTGAAGAAGGTGAACTCTACGCGATTCTCCAGGAGTTCAACGGCGAAATAGCCAACTTCTTCAAGATGAGCGCGGTCGACCTCGCTGAAGGTTCAAGTTCGGTCTCTTTCCGGAAGAGCGAATATCTCAAGTGCGAGCGATGCCGGCTGCGAAGACCAGACGTTGAGATGGTCGACGGCGTGCCTCTATCGATGCGCGACCGAAAGGTGCTTGGACTTTGAGTCGAGCCTTTCGGGTCTATATGGCCACTCTGATTCTGGCTCTGTCAGCCGATCAGCTCGTTAAGCTATGGGTCCGTTCAGTGTTGGTCGAAAGAGCATCAATGGACGGACCTTGGCCCGGGGTCTTCGAGATCACGCTAAGCTACAACAAAGGCGTGGCGTTCGGCATGCTTCAAGGCTTTGGCGTTTACATGGCCCCGATTGCCATTGCTATAGCGATCGCTACAGGAATCTATAGCTATCGTAACGCCAAGGAGTCGATGTGGGTCCATGTTTCGCTCTCATTGATCGCCAGCGGCGCTCTCGGCAACCTCTACGACAGGCTCGTTTTGGGACATGTGACCGACATGTTCTACTTCCGACCAATCGACTTTCCGGTCTTCAATGTAGCGGACAGTTGCATCACGGTTGGCACGGCGATCTTGGTGGTTCGGAGCCTATGGGAGGCCTTGCGCGGGACACCGGAGAGCGGTTCGAGTTCGGCTAATGCCAAGGACAGCGAAGCAACCACGCAAGACTAGGAAGCAGGTCTTGCTGAGCGAAGGCTGATGGTCATTAGGAATTTAAGCTAGCATATTTGGCGGGACGGCTTGCTTGGTTATGCGGGTTCTTAGGAGCGCCAAGGGCGCGGCCTATAATAGCCTAGTCCGAAGGCGAAGCCGAAGGGCTAGGAACGGAGCATCTCCAAAATCTGAGAGGGCTGAAGGCCCGAAATAGGCGAAAGATCCCCATTTGAACCTATCTCGCGCCTTCAGCTCTCCATGTTCAAAATGCTCCAAACCTGGGCCTCGCGCTTCGCGCTCAACCCAGGCTATTATAGTCCGCGCCTTTGGCGCTCCGGACATCCTTGCCAGGTTCGGCAACAAAGCTCGCACAAAGAGTTCAGCTAAAGCCTTCGGCTACAGACTTCCGAATCGATAAACGTAGCCAAGGGCTTCAGCCTTCGCACCAATACAGTTCCTCGTTAAGGATTACGCACGGATAAGCGCCAGAAGCTCGTCGGTTTTGGCCTTCAGAAGGGCCTTATCAGCTCGGACTTCGACGTTCAATCGAATTACGGGTTCGGTGTTCGAGCCGCGGAGGTTGAAACGCCAGTCTTTGTAATCCACGGACAAACCATCTAGCTTGCTGATCTCGCCGTCGCTGTACTTGGCTTCTACTCGGGTTAGTACCTCTTGAACGTCTGAAACCGTCGAATTGACCTCGCCGCTGCACGGGTAGTTCTTGATCATCTCTCCGACTAGATCGCCTAGCGAGCGTCCGGTAAGCGATACAAGCTGGGCAATCAGAAGGAATGGGATCATGCCGCTGTCGCAATACCAGTGCGACTTGAAGTAGTGGTGGGCGCTCATCTCCCCGCCGTAGCTGGCGTCTTCGGAGCGCATCTTCTCTTTGATGAAGGCGTGGCCGCTCTTGCAAACGACTGCGCGTCCGCCGAGTTTCTCGACGATGTCGAGCGTGTTCCAAGTCAGCCGCGGGTCATAAATGACCGTCTGCTTCGGATCGACGGTGAGAAGAGCTTGAGACAGAAGGCCGACAATGTAATAGCCCTCGATGAACTCGCCGTGCTCGTCGATAAAGAAGCACCGGTCGTAGTCGCCGTCCCACGCTACCGCGAAGTCGAAGCCGCCTTCTTTCATTCGGGCGACTGCAGCAGCGCGCGACTCTTCGAGGATCGGGTTCGGAACGCCGTTGGGAAAGTTGCCGTCCGGCTCGAAGAACATCCTCTCGACCTGGAATGGCAGATGGGGCAATAGCTTCTCAAGCGCGACGCCGGCAGCGCCGTTGCCAGCGCAAAGCAGAACCTTGAGTGGCTTGAGCGTTGAAACATCAACTTGCTTCAAAAGGTGCTGGATGAAGTCGGCATAGCAGTCCTTCTCTTCGATCGTCCCCGAGCCGGTGCGCTCAAACTTCTTCTCGAAGGCGCGGCGCTCGACGTCGTCTAAGCCGGTGTCGCCGCTGATCGGCCGCGACTCCTGACGAACCATCTTCATGCCGTTGTATTCAGGCGGGTTGTGGCTGGCCGTGATCATGACGCCGCCATCGTAGCCGTAGAAGGCGGTGGCGAAGTAGACCATCTCCGTGCCGATCATGCCGAGGTGGACGACATCGACTCCTGCATCGTTTAAGCCCTTGGCCATCGATTGATACAGTTCCGGGCCGGAGAGCCGGATATCGTAGCCGATGCAGACCTTTTTTACGCCAGTCTCATCCGCGTAGGCGCGTCCGATGGCGTATGCCAGGTCAGCGTTCAGTTCGCTCGGAACTTTGCCTCGAACGTCGTAGGCCTTGAAGCACGGAAGATACTTACCCATGCACAAGGTTCTACCCGAATCGGATCATTCGCGGCTCAGCGTTCGACTCATTCGGTCTGCCAAATCATCCGCCTTAACCAAATGAACCATAAGTCGGGATAGACTAGCGATATGCTAGCAGCCGCCGTTTTTGCATCATTCCTTGTCACTGAGACCAACGACAAGATCGAACAGGCCGTTATTTCGGAGATGAACGCGCAAAAGATCCCAGGTGTATCGGTTGCGGTAGTGAAAAACGGTAAAGTCATCTTCTCGAAAGGCTACGGACTGGCGAACGTTGAACTCGGCGTGAAGGCAACCGACAAGACCGTCTATCAGATCCAGTCAGTCACCAAGCAGTTCACTGCGGCGGCGGCCATGATGCTTGTTCAAGAAGGCAAGATCGGACTTGACGATCCCCTTTCCAAGTATTTGGACAAAACACCTGAGTCGTGGAAGGACGTCACGATTCGGCACCTTCTAACGCACACGTCAGGCATTAAGGACTTCATCAACGAGCCGACGCAAAGTCTGAAACTCGAGGTAACAGAGCAAGAGGTCTTCGACGCCACAGCACCTCGGCCGTTGAACTTCAAAACCGGCGAGAAGTATCAATATAGCAACACCAACTACCATTTGCTTGCAATGGTGATTCGAAAGCTGACCGGCAAAAGCTACGGCGAAATGCTAAACGAGCGCATTTTCAAACCGTTGAAGATGAAGGACACGATCATCATGAACCTGAGCGGCATTGTCGAGAGACGCGCCGCTGGATACTTGATGGACCAACGCAAGCTTCAAAACGGCGAATATGTAGCCCAATCGGTTTTGGCCTACGCCGGCGGCGGCGTGATGTCGACGGTGCTGGATATGGCCAAGTGGGACGCGGCGCTTGACGGTTCGTCGATATTGACCGAGGCAAGCAAGAAAGACATATGGAGCCCGATGAAGCTGAACGACGGCGGTCTGTCGCAATACGGCTTTGGCTGGGCGCTCGGTATGGTAAACGGCCACAAGGAGTACGCCCACAGCGGCGGGCACGTAACCGGTTTCACGACTTTCTATGCGAAGTATCCGGCCGACGGGCTGACGGTGCTCGTCTTCACGAACGCCGGATGGGGCAATCCAGGCAAGATATCTCGTGCAGCCGCAGGCTGTATTGTGCCAGCTCTGAAGGCTGAGGAACTCAAGCCAATTGATGACAAGAAGCCTGAGATTAAGGCTCTTCTCGTCAAGGTTCTAGGCCAAGCTCAAGAGCAGAAGATTGACATGAGCCTGATGAGCGAGCAGATGAAGAAGGTTCTGACGCCGGATATGGTGAAACAAGGCGGCCAAATGCTCCAGGACTTCGGCAAGATCTCCAAGATCGAGTTGATGAAGCGTGAGAAGATAAAGGACATTGAGGTCTCGACGTTTAGCGTGAAGTTTGAGAATACGACGATTCTTTGCGTCTTCGCGATAGGCAAGACAGGATTAATCGAAGGTCTGCAGTTCACTTTATAGCCCTTGCATCTGCCGGATGACGCGAAAAACGTTTATAATGGTTGCGTGATTAGGCCAGGTGAAGACATACGCGTTGCCGTCGTCGGCGCAGCAGGACGAATGGGCCAGGAAACGGTCCGCGCGATCAGCCATACCCCAGGGTTGGAGCTTGTGCTCGCTATCGACAAGGCTTGCGCTGGCGAGAAGTTAAGAGATGTCGCCGGACCGCGGGCCGCCGATTTGGTGATTGAGGACAAAATCGGCGTAGCGCTTAATCGCGTTGAAACCGACGTCATGATCGACTTCACCAACCATGCATCTGCACTTCAGAACGCGGAATCGGCGTTGACCCGCAAGGTAGCTCCGGTTATCGGTGCTACGGGAGTCACACAAAAAGACCTGCGCCAGCTCATCGCTCTGTCGAGGGATTATGAAACTCCTGGAATGTATGTGCCGAACTTCGCTGTCGGCGCAGTTCTCATGATGAAGTTCGCCCAAATTGCTGCAGCCTGGATGCCTGATGTGGAAATCATCGAACTGCACCATGAAAAGAAACAAGATGCCCCGAGTGGCACGGCGATGCTGACCGCTGACAGGGTTGCCGACGCCCGTAAGAAGGCCCCGTTGCTGATTACTACATCCTTAACCAAAGTTGAGGGAGCGCGCGGCGGCAACTATAAGGACATTCCCATGCACTCGGTTCGCCTTCCTGGCCTTCTTGCCCACCAGGAGGTATTGTTCGGCGGCAAAGGCGAAGTTCTCACCATCAAGCATGACTCGATGGATCGCTCTTCATTCATGGAAGGCGTCAAGATGTGCGCTTTACGGGTCTGGCAACTTGACGGGTTCACCGTCGGTTTGGACCGTCTGATGTTCGGGGACTAGCAATCCACGAACCCGGTCTGGTATAAAAAAGATTCGCCGGGGAGTTGCCCGAGTGGTCAATGGGAACGGACTGTAAATCCGTCGGCGGACGCCTACGAAGGTTCAAATCCTTCACTCCCCACCAGCTTCTTTTTTCTTCTTCTTACACCGTGTCGGAGTTCTTGCCGGTGCCCGACGCCTCGTTCTGTCTTGCGACATCATCCAGACGAACAACAACCTCGATGTGATACTCAGGTCTCAATCTGGGTTCCTTTTACCAGTTATATATAGGTCGCTCGTTGACCGAGCGAGATCGATATTAACGAGGCTGACAACCTGGTTAACCTACATCGTATAGTATTACTAAGTATAGAATACTATAAGCAGATCTAAATCTGCAATCTTTCCTCGCGTCATCGAAGTTCCCATACTCAAATATAGTCAAACATTGCACAAATTCCGAGGTATTGCAAACTGATACCAGAAGTTCATTCATAATAAGAATATTCTTTTTGGTCAGGCCTTATGGTCGTTTGATCTTGCACGGGGACTATAACTGTTGTATATGACAAGTTGGAGTGGTGGTAATAATGGCTCAGTTTGACTATTTGCTGGTCGGCGGCGGCATCGCGTCGATTTCGGCATGCAAATCGATACGCGAAAAGGACAGTACATCGAGCATTGCCATTCTGTCGGATGAAAGCACTTTTCCGGTGGACAGGCCTCCGCTGTCAAAGCAGCTCCTCGTCAACGACGCTTGGACGGCAGAAGACGCCGAGTCAGTTAGTCGTGACTTCTATCAAGAGAACGGAGTCGCCCTATACACCGAACAAAAGGCCTCGGTTCTTGATCCTGCAAACAAGATTGTGGCAACGTTCGATGGGAAAGCATTTAGCTACGGCAAGCTTCTTCTTGCCACAGGATCGAGGGCTCGTTCCATTGGCGCACCAGGAGTAAGACTCGGCGGAATCTATACCATACGATCCGTAACAGACTCGCTCAGCTTCAAAGAAGCCCTTTCCCTCAACACGAGTCTTGTCATCATCGGCGGCGGCTTCCTCGCGGTTGAAGCTGCAATCGCCGCGATTGAGCGCGGACTGTCGCCGACGGTACTTGTCCGGGGCAATAAGCTTTTCTCTGAAATCGGAAGCGATGCGCTTAGCTCTAGCATTCATGATGTACTCACTGGTCGAGGGGCGCAACTCATTTACAATGATGAGGCAGTGTTCTTTGCCGGCAGCAAGACGCTTAAGTCGATTCACACAAAGTGCGGCCTTGAGATCCATGCAGGGACGGCCCTCATTGCCGTTGGGAGCATTCCGAACACCGACTGGCTCGAGAAGTCCGAAGTACGCCTCTCTCATGATGGAGGCGTTATCGTCGACCACCAGATGCGAACGGCTATACCCACAATCTGGGCAGCCGGCGATATAGTGTCGCTGGACGGCAAGCGAATAGAGCATCATTTGAATGCTAAATGGCAAGGGCTGCATGCGGGAGCCTCGATGACCGGCGACAAAGGGTTATTTGATCGTATTCCGTACATCTACTCCGACATAGGCGATCTGCACGTCAACATCCGAGGACATATCTGCCCTGAAGCCTTGACCTTGAGATTAGAGGGAAAGGAAGACGGCCTTCACATCGAGGTCTATACGGACGATATCGGCGGCGTTAGCGGCGTGCTGTCATGGAGCACTTCAGACCCATTGCTTGACCGCGTTACCGAAGCGGCGGAGCTTCTGATCCGAAAGAACATGCCTGCAGACGGACTCTGCGCCGAGGACTTCACCGACTACTGAGGATCTTCTTAACAGCCGTTCGCAGAATGTCGTTGTCAATCGGCTGGTTACCGTCCCGCTCAAGCACGCGAACCACTGGCAGATTCTTGGCAAAACCGCCTGTTGCCGAGTCAAGGTCGGCGGCGATGTCAAGCATCAACAAGCCGTCTTGAAGGACGTCGTCTAGCTTCCTCTCAGACCACGGCTTCTTGACGCGACCCAAGTATTCGAACACCCCGCGGATCCTCTCTGATCCTGAACCTGCGCAAGCATAGTCTCGATTGTCGAATCTCGCTCCCGCGCCGTCGAAGAAGTAAAGCCCAAACTTGTCTGCCGCTTGGTCGTAGGCGGCGACGATCGGAAGAAACACACCGACACCGTTCATGGCATTGGCGATATTGGCCGACAGCGACTTGGATATCTCCATCAGCTTGCCTTCCAACGACATCTCGTGAAGGACCATGCGGCTGTAGTACTTGAACGAGTGCTTCAAGAACCGACAGACCTCGATCGACCTGCCGTAAGCTCCGCTAATGGCGATCATCGTCGAGTCGTCCAGGGAGAGGATTTTCTCGGCCTGGTCATACATGATCAGGTTGCCTGCCGTCGCCCGACGGTCAGCAAGCATGAGCACGCCTTGGTCGAACCGAAGCGCAAGCACCGTTGTTCCATGAGTTTCGATGGCACTCGAATCGATGGCTGACGCAGGCATACCGACAAGATCGGCGAACGATTTGGTTTCGACTTCGATCATTGCCCTGACCGTTGCCGATACTTCTTCGCCCGATCTGGATCGATGTTGCGCATCCGCTTGAGCAGCTCATTGCTTTGCGGACGCTCAACCTTTGGCGCAGATGGGCCGGAGTCATCGCCGAGTTTCCTCGTCGGTTCGGGAGTAATCGGTATGGTTCTTCGCTCTTCAACATTTATCATGGGATTCGATAGCCTCAATAAACGATTCTACGCTGGTTGCATCCTGAATATCGCTGGAATACCTACGCGATGGTTCAAGCTGGACTTCCCTATCGCCGAAGGTCACGCTACGCCAGCAGGCATTTGATAGGTGCTCGCCAAACCGGGCAATGGCAATCGATCTGGCTAGGGCGCGCGTTGGCTCTTTTGGTTCATGCAACCTGTTCTGGAAGTCTTGCTGTTCGTCGATCATTCCGGCTTCGATGAGCGCATCGAATAGGCTTTCTTCGGGATCGATGTTGCTGTATTCCAAGTCGAAAGCGCGCAGCCGCTGGTCAGCCCAAGACAAGCCTTCTGACTCTTTGAACTGCTCGATCATCTGTTTCTTGGCAGCCCAATCAACTTCTCGTGCAAATGCTTCCGTGTCGTTGGTTCGTTCATGGAGAAGACTCAAGCAGTCTGTGGCGATGGCCTTCACTTCTTCATTGAGGATGTTCTCTTTCTCTGCCAAATCGATGTACCGAAAGAGAATGTCTTCCGCAGTCTTAGTGCTGCCGTCATCGAACTCGATCTTTGCGTCCGGATCCCGGCTGACCTGGCTTAGCGCTCGTGCCGGATTCTTAAGCGGAACGACTGGGAAGCAGCCCGCCATAGCCAAGGCCAAGCTGATTTGCACGAGGGTAACCTTGCGCTGCGTGCAGCCGATGATGCGGTTGGCGTCGCCAGAAATGACATGCAAGCGGGCCCACTGGTTCGGATCGGCATGCGGCTCATCGCGCGTGTTAAAGACGGGTCGACGATAGAGCGTCTCGACATTGGCAGGCTCAACCAAGAAATCCGCCCTTTGAGAGAGTTGGAAGTCCGCGCGGTCTCCCGATTCGCTGCCGACCTTGCCTGCACCGCAAAGAAGAGTTCTTGCCACAAGGATCGGGGCTACCGCGCGGTACAGGTGAGCATAGGCGATAGAGCGCGGCACGAGATAGCTTTCATGAGTGCCATAGGATGCGCCGTGGAAATCGGTGTTGTTCTTGTAGACCGCCGCACGCCTGCCGGCTTTCGCTTCATAGGCATCCCTCACCTGGAGCAGAAAAGCTTCGCCAGCCCGGTCGTGCAACGCAACTTCGAGAGGCGACCAGCACTCAGGCGTCGAATACTCGGGATGTCCATGGTCGTTATAGAAGCGCGCTCCGTTCGGCAATACGCAGTCTGACCGCACATCTCGGTCGGTGAGACTCGTCGGCTTGTCGAACGCGGCGTCCTCGGGATCTGCCTCAAGTCGGTCAACCTCAAAGCCTCGAAGGTCTTTTCGAGGGTTCTCATACCGGTAGTTCCAACCTCTAAAGCCTGGACCTTCATAGGAACGAACATACTCAATGGCGTCGTCAACTTGCTCGGATGCGCCCCGGCCTTCGATGAGGAGTCCGTATTCGGTTTCAATGCCGACCAAGATCGGATGCATAGGATAGGATAGCCTTCCAACGGCAGCCTTTCAGGACTTCTCGCTGATCCGGCCTTAGCCTGTCGCTTCAGCCATCTGCTCTTTATCCGTATTAGGCGCGTTTATCTCGCGCAGAACCTCGGAAACTGCCAAGCCGACCGTCAAGAACATCGGACCGACCATAATGCCGACAGGGCCGAACAGGAGTACGCCGCCCAAGAGACTAAAGAAGATAGCCATTGGGTGAAGGTTCGTTTTTGCGCCGATGAGGAAAGGACGCAGAATGTTATCGATGTTGCTGACAACTGCAAGACAGAATGCCAACAGAATGATTCCGGGAATAAGCCTGCCCTGAACAATCAAAGACAAGGACAGAGGGATGTATACGACAGGAGAGCCGACCAGAGGAATGATGCAAAGCACGATCGTCATTGCTCCCCACATCATCGGATGGGCGACGCCGCATAGGGCATAAGCTATTCCAGCCAAAGTGCCTTGGAGGATTGCCACAAGTACGACCCCGGTAAAGACGGCTCGAATCGTCTGCCCAAGCCTGTTTATGATCTCGTCCGTCTTCTCGCTTTTGATCGGCAACAACTCCTTGATAGGCTTCCTCAATCGGTGTCCGTCCCGAAGCATGAAAAACATGGTTAGGAACGCGATGATGGTCGTTAAGATCGAACGAGATATGCCGATCGCTGCGTTCTTAATGGGAGTACGAAGATTCTCGGAAATCTCCTTGATGTTGTCTTCAACCCATCCCTGAACGGTGTAGTCCGACATTCCGATTTTTTCGCTAATCGGCAAGAGCAACTTGTCGACTTCTGCCGCCATCGAGGCGATCGTATATGGCTTCTTGCCATCTTCGGCAGCTTTTCGAAGCAAACTCGCACCCTGAATATAGAGAGCTGTGGCAACGAGAATCAGCGGAATGCCGATGAATGCGAGAGACAGCATTGTTGTTAATATGGCGCTCAGATTTTCCGAGAAGCGTTTACGGATTCTTCGGTAAAACGGAGCCATAAGCACGCTGAGAACGACAGCCCACAGAATCGCGGGGATGAACGGCTGGACGATCAAGTAGCAAACAGCGATGATGACTAGTACGACCAGAAGAAGCGCAGCGCCTCGATAGCTGACAGATTGCTTTTCCATGAAAGACCTTAACGCAATAGCTTACTCATTGCTTACGCCGAAGCGAAAGGTCTAGTTGCACAAAGGAAGTGGTGAGACGGCTGGGACTCGAACCCAGGACCCACGCCTTAAAAGGGCGTTGCTCTACCGACTGAGCTACCGTCTCGCGGAGTCCTATATACTACCTCATCGAAGCCAGTTCAAACAGGAACTCGGGCTCAGGTTCTGGTAAAGTCACTGTATGCCAGACGAGCCGTTAACTTACCGATCTGCAGGCGTGAATATCGACGAAGCAGGACGTGCGCTTCGCTCCGTTGTCGGTCAAATCCAAGGAACCTATACTGACAACGTGATCGCCGGTGTCGGCGGATTCGGCGGTTTGTTCCGCGCCGATTTCCCGGATTGCGAGAGGCCCGTTTTGGTTTCGAGCATCGACGGTGTAGGAACCAAAACCAAGGTTGCCGCGATGGTCGGCGACTATTCGGGCGTTGGCGCCGATATCGTCAACCACTGCGTAAACGATATCCTTTGCCAAGGTGCGCGGCCGCTGTTCTTTCTCGACTATTTCGGCACATCGCGCCTGAGCGGAGAGGTTTTTGAGCAAGTCCTGCGAAGCCTTGCTGAAGCATGCCACGAGCTTGGCGTCGTGCTGATCGGAGGAGAAACCGCAGAGATGCCGGGCGTCTATCTCGACGAAGAAGTTGACTTAGTCGGCTCAATCGTCGGCGTAGTCGATCAAGACAAGAAACTTCCGCGAGGAAAGCCGCAACCAGGCGACGCAGTGATCGGCATTGCAAGCGCTGGCCTTCACACAAACGGATTTTCTTTAGCCCGTCGCGCCTTGTTTGAGATCGGCAACCTGTCGGTTCGAGACGGCGTGCCCGGTCTTGAGACGACCATCGGCGAGGAACTTCTGCGGCCGCATAAGTGCTATTACAAGTCGGTTTATCCCTTATTGATGGAGGCTGCCGGCATCTACGGCGTCGCCCACATCACCGGCGGCGGGCTCTATGACAATCTGCCTCGTGTCATTCCTGCTGACCTTCGAGCCGTCATCGAGCGAAGAGCTTGGACGCCTTTGCCCATCTTCAAGCTCATCCAAGAGATGGGCGGCATTGCCGACAACGAGATGTTCCGCGCGTTCAATATGGGTATCGGTATGACGCTCATCGTCGACCATGACATCGCGCCTGCAGTCGTTCAGCGGCTCAACCAGTCGGGCGAAGTTGCCGCCATAATCGGCGAAATCCAGCGCGGTTCGCACGACGTCCAGATCGTATAAAAAAAGCCCGGCCGGAAGCTTGATCCGTGCCGGGCAATGTTCTACCCCTGTGTGAGTTCTATTGCCTCACTTTTGCGTTAGTATTAATCTCTCTCGCTTCGCCGTGTCCCAGTCGTAAACGAAGGTCCACCAGTTCAGCAGCTTCTTGCCATTGTGAGTTAAGCCGTTGTTCGCGCCTGGAATGGCCTGGAGCCAGTAGATGCGCCACTGGATCGGGTCGTTATTCCATCGGTCGCAGTTCATCATCTGCGTCTTGCCGATCTTGTCCGGGTACCAGTCCTCGATGTCGGTTTCTACCAATCGCTTGTTTTGCCAGTCGTAGTCCTTTTCGCTATTGGGCGCGTAGTGAGTCCAGCCGCATCGTGCAGGCTTGGTGACGATTTTGTGCGACACATCGCTGCCAACGAACTTGCCCCAGAACAGCAGGTTTGGCCAGTCTTCGGGTTTTGCGGTGTCTCGGCCGTCGATGTGGTTCAGTAGAGCTTCGAGCTGGTGCATGTGGTCTTCGATCGCTTCGCCGAGACCCCGCTGATAGTTGTAGTGGTAAACCGTGTAGGTCTTGACGCAGACCGGCAGATCCTTGTCATCTCGGCTGGAGTTGCTGACGTCGCCATAAGGGCTGGCCATGTTCGACTCCCAAAGTCCGACTTTTCCTCCGTGGTAGCCCCAAACCCAGATTTCCTTCGCGCCCTTCTTTTCGACCCAGTTGACTCCGTCGATCTCTTTCATGATCGCGTTGTAGTCGGTCATTGGCGCGCCTTCGCCTTCTTTAAGCGGGCAGGTCGGAAGTGGCTTCTTGAACTCGTAGTTGCCTATGATCTTGTAAGTCAGGCTCGGCTTGGCTTTCGGGTTCTTGTAGCCGCGGAAAGTTGATCCTTTCTCAAGGGCGTCTTGGAGTTCCTTGGTCAGTCTTTCCGTTTTGGCCTTGATCTCGCTGTAAGGTTGGCCGACATCACCGGTGGCTTTCTTATCGATATTGTCGCCGTCAATCGGGAAGTAGCTGACAACGACGACCGGGATGACCATCGGCAACTTCGGCTCTTTGGCTTCTGCTGGCGTGGCTGTTAGTGCGTTCATGGCGATAGCGGCAAGGAGCATACTCATCTTTGGGGGATCCTATGGTTCTATTCTAAGGGGATTAGGGTGATTCAGTCAAGGTTGCCAAGAACCGAGAGCCTTCTCGCCACGGTTGTCGTGTTAGTGCTAAGCCGAAAGCAACTGCACCCTCGGCATCAACGCTTCGCTCGGGATGCCGAGGGATAGTTTGGGCTGCGTTCAGGATGACAAGGCGAGAGTAAGAAGCGTGCGATGCGTTGATCAAACTCCTACGCCTTACGTCTTACCCCCTACGTCTTCTTCCCGAACACCTCAATCTCGCTCATCGACGCCCAGCCGGTTTCCTGCAAGCACGTGATCCGCAGGTAACGGGCTTTTGATGGCGCGCTTCCGTAAGTCAGCCACCTTACCGATGAATCAGAAGGAGAGATGTCACGGTCGTTCGTCATTGCCAGCGAGAACGAGTAGCCGAACTGGCGGTTCAGCTCCGTAACACCAGACCGGAAAGAGGGATCGTCCGAAGCCTCGATCTTGAAACGCTGGAAAAACGAGCCGTGGCCCTCGGATTGGACAAGCTTGATGCGTGCGATATCAAAGGTTTTGCCGAGATCGAGCTGGATGAACGTTCCTTCTGGGCTCGGATTGCCGCGCCAAGTCGTCTTCGGGTCGCCGTCTGTCAGGTTGCGGGCTTCGCCTGGATTCAGTGCGGTTTGCACGCCGCATCCCTTCGCCACATTCTCAGATCCGATCTCGCACGGGCTAAGTTCGGTTCTCACATCGAGAGTGTAACGATCCCTATAGCCTTTGGCGTAAGCTTTGTTCAGCTCCATGATGTTGATGAATCGGTAATCGGTTTGGCCGTAAGCTTGAACCTTCAAAAGGAGTATCGTGTTGGTTCCGACTACCTCGATGCGGCCGAACGGGTTCTTTTTAAGCATCGTATGGCCTGTAGCGGTCGTTACATCGGTTGCTTCGCCGGAATCCTGGTCGGGCAACTTCAAGACCCCTGCTGAATCGGCCTTGAGGCTACTCGCGACGACATTCTTGTCCAGTATCTGCGTTCCGCTGAATTGCCATTCCTTCACTTCGGCATTAGGAAGCGGCGTTCCGTCGGCGGCCAGCAAACGAACGCTGATCGAGCGTGGCAGGTCATATTGCCACTCGCCATAGAAACCGTTCCGATAGGGCGTGTTGGCGTTCATCCCGATGATCGAATGAGCCGCATTGAGGCCGGTGTTCTCGGTGTAGAACGGGTTGGGACGCGTGTCATCGCCGCCCATCAATCCGGAGTGGCCGTACATCGCGCCACGGGTGATATACGTCGTTCCGCCGTCTTTGACCTTGCACTTGCCGTTCGGGGTGTTCGGTTCAGAGGGTTCGATATTCGACCAGTATTCGTCGAAATCGCCGAGCACCTGGTGGCTAGCTTCGTGGATCAGTGAACCCTCCAGCAAGATGCGCTGGCCGCGCATGAAGTTCTGGATGTTCTTCACCGAATCCGGATTCTCAGCGTCCTTGCCCTTCACCCATTCGGTGCCCCACTCGCCGTCGAAATGGAAATCGGGCTTGTCATCGAGCCGATGGATGCCTCCGCCGAGTCTGCCGTCGGCAACGATTTCGAAGTCGTCGAGGCTGATCCTCATCCGCGCTCCGTCGGGTGCTAAGCCGTCGAACCGCGACTTGTCGAGGTAGGTCTCGTTCCACACGTTCTCATGCCACTTCAGATAGTCCTCGTAGGAGTAGCTGCCGTAGGCGTTCAAGTATTGCTTCTGGAAGTCGTACGCCTTCTTCTCAACCCAGTATTTCCAGCTCCTCGCCTTGCAATACTTGGATTGCGCGTTGTTGTTCTTCGTAATCTCATTAATCTTGCCGGCAGGATCGATTTCAAGCTCAAGCTTCTCATCGCGCAGGTCGCCGAGTTCACTGGTCCATGGGCGCTTGATGGCCAGTTCGATCGATTGCTCCGGCTTCAGACTCACCGTCTTCGTTCCCTTCTCAATGACCGAGCCGTTGTAGCGCCAAACAAACTCTAGCGGCCCTGTATAAGTCCGGAGTCCCGAGTTCTTGACATGAGCCGTGTAGGTCATCATGTCTCCCTTCTTCGGGAACTTCTGGGTGCCGCCGTTCTGCGGATACTTCATGATGCCGGGGTTGTCGTCGCGATACTGCTTCCGCTCGTAGGCCTTCACGCCGTCATCGTGGTAGCGCAGATAGCGCGGAGTGCGCTCAATAAAGGTCACATTGAGGTCGATGCCTTTATGCTCGCCTTCAGTCATCAGCGGTTGATATTCGACGACTAACTCGGGGCGCAACTCTTTGACCATCTGGTCCGAGCTGAAGAAATCAAGACGTTTATTGCCAGAGGCGACGATGGCCCAGCCGTAGTTGCGGTATTGCTTGCCGAACCAGTAGGCGACGTCCTTCGTTAGGCCTTCCCCTTCGACCGTCCATGAGTTTAGAGATTGGCTGTAGCCTTCTGAAGTCAGTTGCTGTGCGCTGAGTTTCTGCTCTCGGTCTCCGGCACCGGATGCCCCGGGAGCTTGCCAGTTCACGGCATTGGCTTTCGGGCTACTCATCGCCGAGCTGAATGTCGCGGTCCAATACATCGGATCGCCGTCTGCCCCGCCGTCCCGCCATTCGCGCGCAACCCGATAAACCTTGACGGCCACGTCCTCAGGGAAACGGCCGGGGATCGGATGCAACACGAGCTTGGCACTGAGGATCTTGCTGCCGCGGACAATGGCTCGATTCAACTGGCCAAACTGAAGAAGCAACACGTTGCCTTTGCCCAAACGAAGCGAATGCGATGCTCCGAAGTTGGCGTTCGGCTGGTCGGGACTCAGATAGGTGTCGGCCGAGTCCATATAGGTATAAGCTTTCTCGCCCCATTGGACGCGAAAGTCGGCGTAGGGATTAACGCTTTCGAACCTGCGGAGATGGACGGTTTGAGTTGGAGCCACGAAGGCGGCCGAGACAGCTAACAGAGCGATCAGAGGCATGGCTCAGTTTAGTCTGATTCGCGAGGCCTGAGAAGAGAAATGCCCCCGCCGATCGCTCAGCAGAGGCATTCGAATCGAGCCGATGGAGGTTTATTTACGTCGGCGCTTTATAAGAGCGAGTGCTCCTAATCCAAGTACAGCCATGGTGGCAGGTTCGGGGACGGTTTCGATCTTGAGATTCTTTGCGTCCATGTAGTCGCCAGTCATGCCGGTTTTGAGATTCCAGTCTGTGCCATAGAATCGCATTTGCACGATGTTGTTCACGTCGAAAGACGCAGACGAGTCGGTGTAATTGCTCTTGGCTTTATCGTTCAGATATACGGTTGGCCGGATCCAGTTCGGATATTTGTCTGGATTGCCGGTCATATCAGGACCGTATATGATTCCGAAGTCGCGGTAGTTTAGGCTAGAGTCGTAGACTCTAAGGAAAACATTGGCATCCTTGAATGGATTGGAGTTTGCAACGGCGTCTTGGTAGACGCGCAAATCCGCAGAAAGAGCCGTTGTTGGGTCGGCAATGCTTATCGCACCGATCCCAGCAAATAGGAAGTTGATTCGAGGGCTATACCACCAGCCAGAAGCGACTACAGTGGATCGAGCAAACTTGACGGAACCATCATTCACAAAGGTCAGATTGGCATTTGCCTGAGAGTAAATCGCATCGCCGAGACCAATGTTGATCTGCTGGTCCAATTTAATGTCAACTAGCGTGACAGCAAACGACGAAACCGACACAGCGGTAAATAACGACGCAACGATGAATCGTTTCATAACCAAACACTCCTTAACTGAGTCCCAATAAAGGGCATGATAATGGGAAGGTTCTCCCACCTAAAGCTAATCTAAGGCGAGTCTGGAATTCTGTCAATAGGTATTTTTACCAGGCCGGTTGCGGCTGGCGCTTGGCGAGCTGCTCGCGCAAGAACTTGTGCATGCGGTGCAATCTTGACCGGATGGTTCCTACAGGCGAACCGATGATCGCGGCGATGTCCTTGTGCGGCATGCCCTCGACGTCAGCAAGAGTCACCAGCAGCCGCTGCTCTGGAGTCAGAAGGCTCAGCACCTGCTCAAGGTCGTCTGAGTACGTTTTCTCCAAGAGCGACTTTTCTGGGCTCATTGTCTCGTCGGCAATCTGGAACGCAACGGTGTCGTCTTGTTCTGTGTTCCAAGTGGCGTCGTAAGACACGGTCTGGACGCGTCGATTACGAGAGCGTCTCAGGTCCAGGAAGAGTCTGGTCACAATTCGGTAAATCCAGTTCTCAAACGGCTTGTCGCCCTCGTAGTCCTCGAAATTGCGAAATGCGCGGACGAACGCTTCCTGCGTCAGGTCCTCAGCATCGTTGGCGTTGCCGGACAATCGATAGGCCAAACTGTAGACCTTTCGATAGGTGGCCGCCATCTTCTTCGAGAAAGCCCGTTCGTCCTTTGATGTCAACTTCATGTTCTTGATCTTCATAAGGTCCCTCCCGCCGGGTTATTTAAGGTAACAATGCAGGCATCCGGCTGGTTCCCTCCGTGGTCCATTTGTCCGCTTGATCTGTCTTGATAGTATCGGGACGCTTAAACGATGTCCCAAGGTTCGACGGCATAGGACCTAGGTCCATGTCGAACAGACTGGTTCACTTCGGCTATGCCAGCGTTTGAAGAATCCGCAATTCATGATCGTCTGATTACCGCGCTATCTGCTGAACCGGCGGCAGAGGCCATTTGGAATAAGCTTCCGCCATCTCACAAACGCGAATATCTGGGTTATATCGAGTAAGCCAAAGGACCAGAAACCCAAAAGAGGCGCATCGCCAAAACAGTTGAAGCCCTCCTTCAAAAGCAGTAAGGCTTCACTAGCCATGCCAGTGAAGCCGATGGAGGGTTCGAAGGATGATTAATATACGGGCTTTTTCAGCCATGCCTTCGGAATTGGCTTGAGGCCGCATACGACAGCAATAAACTCGGGATTGCGCATCGCCGATGTGCTGACGAGGAGCTTAACCTTGCCGGTCGGAGTCTGAATGCGAACGACTTGAAGGTTCGGCAACTGCTCACGGTTCTTCTTCGGGGCTCGGAATTTCCATGCGCCGGAGTGTCTGTGCCTGATGTGCTTGGCCGAATTAGCTTTCTTTCCTGTTACCTGACAAATGTTCGCCATGACTGATCCACCTTGGCGGCTTTCGCCGCGCAGCGAAAGGAAATTCTACACTATCAGCCGCCTATTTTGCAACGGCATCTTCAAAGTTCCTGCCCTTGATGACATAACCTGCCGAGCGAGACGCGCGTCTAATGCACGGAGGTATTCAGTGATTATAACCCTAGCGGCCTTTTCGGTTCTTGCGTCAGGCACGATGCCGACGTTGGCAGAACCGGTGAAGATCGAGTCTGCCGGCATACCGATCGAAGTTCAGATTGGCCACCTTGCCCCGAACTTCTACGATTGGGACAAGGACGGCAAGCGCGATCTCCTCGTTGGCACTTTCCTTAATGCGGAGCTGCGAATCTACAAGAACGTCGGCACCGACAAGGCGCCTAAGTTCGACGGCTATACCCTCGCCCAAGCCGAAGGCAAGAACATGAAAGGCGAGGCTGGGTGATGCATCGGCTTTACTCCGCAGTTTGCGGATATTAACGGCGACGGCATCCAAGACCTTTTTACTCCTGAATACTCGCCAGGCACTTTGCACTGGTTCGAAGGGATGGCAACAGGTTTCAAAGCACGCAAGGATATTCCCGAAGAGGCTAAGAAAGACGACATGGACCAGTGGGCTAATGCCACGACGTTTTACGACTGGAACAACGACGGGAAGATCGATTTGGTCGTCGGAAGCGTGATGGGCGGCGTCTTCGTGAACCTGAATCAAGGAACAAGAACAGAGCCGAAGTTCGGAAAGCGTCTACCTGTGCTGACGTCTGAGGGCAAACAAGTCAAAGTTAGCGGCAAGTCGTTCCCGGTTGTTGCCGATTGGAACGGCGACAGGGTTCCCGACTTGCTCGTCGGCGGAGAGGAAGGCCAGATACTTTTCTTAAAAGGTCTAGGAGCTGGCAAGTTCGATAAATCAACAGCACTTGAAGCAGGCGGAAAACCGATCAAACTCGGCTATCGTACCAAGTTCTGCGTAACGGACTGGAACAAAGACGGTCTGGCGGACATCGTCGTCGGAGATGCTGAGTCTATGTCCGGCAAGACAACAGGCTACGTTTATTTGATTCTTCAAGAGAAACATTAAATCCGTATTGTCGCAGGAGGATATTAACCTCCTGCGACCCTCAAATCATGGCTTGTCGCGCCAACATCTGCACCAGTTGCTCCGAATTTTGCACAGCGTTGTGGCTATAGTCCGTCGTGCTTAATGCCCCGCAAGCGTTGCCGAACTTCGCGCACTCGACCGGGTCCTTTCCAAGAGCCTGGGCATACAGGAACCCGCCGACAAAGGCATCACCGGCGCAGGTCGTATCAAGCACCTTGGCATCTAACGCTGGAACTTGCTCGCCGATCGACTCCCCGACGATATAGCAACCGTGCGCTCCCTGCTTGACGATGACAAGCGACACGCCGCTGTCGAGAAGGCAGTTGGCGATGTCCTCGGGCTTCTCGCAGCCGGTAAGATGGACGCCTTCTTCGGTGTTCGTGAAAAGGATGTCGGTGTATTGCAGAGCGTCCTCAATCAGTTCGATCCACTTGCCTGTCGGATCCCAGTCGGTGTCCAGCGACGTCGTGCATCCGTTCTCCTTGGCCTTGCGAAGCATCTCGGCCATCCGCATATTGCGCATCTTCATCGCCCCGCCGACATGCACATGCCCGACATCCGCGAATACACCCGCCCTCACTTCGCGGCTGTCGAACATCTCGCTTGAGCCTTCTTTATACAGAAAAGACCGTTCGCCGTTCGACGCGATGCAGACGATGACCGATGAGATCGGGTGTTTCTCAGATCGTACGACGAAATCGATGCCGATGCCTTGATCTTGCAAGGCTCCCAGAATGGCATTGCTCAGCGGATCGATGCCGACCATGCCCGCCAGCCTCGTGGGCACGCCAAGCTTGGCCAGAACGCAAGCCGTGTTGCATGTGCAGCCGCCCGGCGCGAGTTCCAGGTGATCGAGCATCCGCAATAACCCAGGGTCGGGCAAACGGTCGATCGGACGCGCTATAACGTCCGCTACAATCTGGCCCATGCAAAGAACTCTGTTATTCATTTTAGATACTCCCTGAGTTCGGGATCATACATCGCGACGATGTTCTCGGTCGGCGTGTCGGCGCTGATGTCGTGGCTCGAAGCGATGATATAGCCTCCGCCTCTTCCGAGCGTTGCGACTCTATCTGTAACGGCTTGCCTCACGTCCTCGGGCGTGCCGTGCGGCAATGTGTGCTGGGTACAGACTCCACCGTGGAAGGTCAATCTGTCGCCGAACTCTTTCTTGAGCCGCGCTGGGTCCATCCCTTCGGCAGCGACTTGGATCGGGTCGAGTACATCGATTCCGAGATTGATCAGAGTCGGAATTAGGTCGTAGATCGCTCCGCAGCTATGGAGCATGAACTTGACGCCATACTCGTGCACTGTGTCGATGAGTCGCTTAAGGTAGGGGGCAAGGAATTCGTTGAACATGCTAACGGACACCATCAGCCCGCGTTGGGTGCCATAGTCGCTCCACTCGCAAAATAAGTCAACTTTGCCCTCCGCAGCCTCGATGGCTCTTCTAGCGTCCTCGCAATAGAACGTCGTGAACTTGTCGAATAGAAAGTGCGCCATTTCGGGCCGCTCAACCATATCGAGGAGCACGTTCTCGATGTTGCGCAAGATGCAAGGCCGAGTGAAAAGGTCCGCGCCTTCATAAAGCACGAGATAGCCTTCGGCTCGTTTCGCTTGCTCGGCCAAGACCGAGTAATCGTACATATCGGTCGAAGGCCAGTCGTGCTTCTTCATATCCTCAAGGCATTGCGCGTCCCAAAGCGGGTTGTGAACGTGCATGTCGTAGCTTCCGTGAGATGCCTTGAGGTGAACCGCGCGAATGCCCCAGTAGTCCTCAACGACGCCGTCGCCGAGATCTTTGTTGAACCTTGCGACCTGCTTAGGATAGATTCGGCGGATGTCGACTTCGAGCCGCTGGAGAAGTTCCTCGTATGAGCTCGCGCCGAAATGCGCCATCATTCGCTCGTTGACTTCCGGTTCGGCCTTGTAGTCGGCGGGCGTTTGATCCGCCTGCATTCTATCGAGCGCACAAAAGATTCTTTCTCGCGAGTTCATAACTGCCTCACAGAAGACTTGATGCTTGCTCTGCGGACTGTCCGTCGTGGACGATGGCGCAGATCGCTTTCAGGATGTTGACGCGGTTGGGATCGCCCCATACTTTACGTCCGATGCAGACCCCTGCGGCTCCTGCTGCCGTGCAGTCTTCAACCATCTTCAGAACGCTTTGGATCGAGTCTCCACCAGGGCCGCCTGCAACAACGACGGGAACGCTGGCGGCCTCAACGACCTTGCGGAACGACTCGACCGTGCCGGTGTAGTTTGTCTTGATCACATCGGCGCCGACTTCAGCCCCGACTCTCGCAGAAAGGGCGATCTGGTCGGTCAGTTCATCGAGAGTCAAGCCTTTTTCGGTTGGGCCGTAGTGTCCAGCCAACGCGCCCATCGGAATCATCTCGCCCACAAGCGGCAAACCCCAGCGCTCGCAGGCTTCGGCCGTCTCGCCAAGCTTTCGAATGAGGTCGCGCTCGTTGTCTGCGCCGATGTAAATATTAAGCACGCAGGCGTCTGCGCCGGCTGCCACTGCCATTTCCACCGAAGATATGCGGTCGATCTCGATGAGGTGGTGTCCGAGCCTCGTATGCGTTCCGTCAAGTCTAGCAATCGTTGAAAGCTGGCCGACCTGGTCGACAACGCGGTTAAGGGTCGCAAGAGTCAGCAGAATGCCGTCCGCTGGGCTTTTTGCAGCATCGGCCACAAGAGCTTTAGGATCCTCAATACCGGGCAGAGGACCGAAATAGACGGGATGGTCCATGGGCAAGATAACCGCCTTGCCATGCTTGAAGAATCGACGCAACCTTAGCTCTTTACCATGCATAATCTTATCCTGTCCGGCAAGTGGCCGGTGTGTGCATTTTGATGGAAAAGTTGTGCAAAATGCAACGGCATTTCGTTGAATATCGCCAGAAGAGGTGTATAATGCGGATAATCAAGGTCAAGATCGCATCGGGCACGTCATACAGTATCTTGACCAACTAGAGGCAGAAAAGCATGGCAACCGGCAATAAAAACTCAGTTCCCAAACTCGGTGTCGCGATCGTCACGATCGATGTATTTAATCCTACCGAAAAAGACGTAGCAGAAGCGGCTATTCGCGCTTACTTTGACAAACTTATAAAGAATGGCAAGATCGCTGAAGGCTCTATTGTTACAGACCGACTGATGAATCCGGTTCAAGCGCGCCAAGCGGCGGATCGTTTTGCTGAGGCTTGCGTCGATGCGGTCGTCGTGTATAACATCGCCTTTCCAAACGGCCAGGTGTTCTTGGCGCTTGCCACGCATCCAACGCTCAAGAACCTTCCGTTCGCAGTTATCGCCGATCCTGAGCCCTCAACCGAGGAGTGGGCGACAAACGCTTGGTGCGGAACGATCATGAACAATCGCGTGGCTAAGGCCCTCGGCAAGCCGATCGCGCCGATCGCTGGTCCGGTTAGTACGCCTTTATTCCAGAAGGAGATTGAGAGGTTCATCAGCGTCGCCAAGACCATAAAGTTCCTACGAAACGACATGCTAGTCAGGTTCGGCGATGCCCCAAGCGGCTTCCATTCGGCTAGCGGTGACCAGATGGCGTTCGCACGCGTGTTCGGGACGATGCTGGAGACCGTCGATATGACTGCCGTGATGGAAGTCTGCAAGTCCGGCAAGATTTCGGGATTCGTGGGAACCGAATCGTTTACGGATGCCGACATCGATAAGGTTGTTGAGTTCGTATGCACCGGCCGCGAAGTGCAAGTGGACCGCGAGCTAATCGCTAAAGCAGCCCGTTTGTATCTCAGCTATAAGGCGATCATCGATGCCAACGGCTACACCTCGGCATCGATGCGGTGCTGGCCCGAGCAAAACGAAGACTACATCGGATACAGCGCTTGCCTTGCGATGAGCCTGCTCATCGGCAATGGAGATGTGACCTCGGCAAGCTGCGAAGCCGACTGGCCGATGGCGGTCATACAAACGGTTGGAACACTGCTCAGCGGCCAGCCTGCCTACTGCCTCGACTGGGTGAGTTATACCGGCGGATCCGAGATCATCCAGCTCGGACATTGCGGAGTCGGCGTTTGCGGGTGCATGGAACCCGGCGGAAAGCAATGCGAAGCAGTGACGCTGCATCCGGTTATCCGGCAGGGCGGCAAATCGATCGGACCGGTAGTTATAGGTCAGTTTAAGTATGGGCCGATGACGGGCATCTGCATCACTCAAGATCGGGACGGCGAGTTCACGGTGCTGGCGTTCGAGGGCGAGAGCGACAAATCGACCGACATCGGCATGAAGTACTGCGCGGCTGACTTAAGGGTCAAGAACTATAAGCGGTTAAATGAGATCGTGCTTGACGGCGGCTTCCCGCACCATCTGGCAGTTGCCCGTGGGCATATCGCCGAGGACGTGAAGATGCTGTGCAAGCTGCTCGGTGTGCGGTATGTGAATCCGGACCAAGCATAGCTCAAGATCGATGATCCACTTAGGCGATGCGTTGTCCTATTATGTGTTTGGAGGCACTATAGAGGCGAGTTGCCGAGTTCCCTAAGGGCTAGGCTAATCGTCTCCTGCTTTGCCTTGGATCTTTTTACATCCTTGACAATCTGAGACCATTGTTTTCGATAGGCAAGGAGGACTGCCTCCTGTTTGGCTCGGTTTTGGCTGGCGGACAGAAGCATCTGTTGTCTAACCGTTGTTAAGGACTGAGGAACGGAAATGCCAAGACGCCATGCCGAACGGTAGAGCCTGTAGAGTTCTGGTAAATATAGGCAGCGCCAGCGGTTAGGCACACCTAAAGGCGCATTGGACTGTTCCATTTGCCGCGCATCGTCAATATACGGCGCGATCTCATGCCGGCCGTCGCGCGACAGAACGGCCATCGTCTTCGCCATCAGCCTCTTTCTGAGGTCGACAGTCAACGGCAGTGCTCCGCGGCATGTCTGGATATGACTCTCGCCAGCTTTGGCTGTAACGAGCAAGGCATCTTGTGCGATCTTGATTGAAAGTCCTATCTGGAAAGTCTTCGAGCAAGCCTCGACGAACGCTGGCGAAAAATCCACTGTCTGCCTCATGCCGCCTAGATCAGTACTGTCGAGAGTCAGTCGCCGCCTTTGCTCGACCAGAACCTTAACAAAAGACCGACCATCAACTCCAAGGGCCATGCCCACTACTCCGCTATCGGAATTGAACTTGAAGCCCACTAAGCAGCCAACCGATGGTTCCTTGGATCCTCGTGAAACTGGCTCAACTAGTGGCGATTGAGGATGAAAAGGATAATCCATGATCAAAGGATCGTAAGCGGCTTTGTCCTTGGGCAGGAACAGCAAATCGGTCTGCGAATAAGCGCCGGTCTGCGGCCACCCATAGGAGACCAATGTATCGCCATCCTGCTCCCATCCCCAGTCAACGTAGTGGAACGACGATCTTCGAGCTTTGATCCAAGCTTCGAAGTCAATGTCCAGCTTCGAGAGGCCGAATAACTCCTCGATCAGCCGGTCAGAGTCAGCCTGGTGTTTGCCGTAAAGGTTCAGGCGGAACAACTCATCGCGCCATATCCGAAATCGCAACAACCGATCGAGGTCGGTGTCGAAATAGTGGACGAGATGGAAGCCTAACTCTCGACCTCCGCGCTTTCCAGATAAGATGTCGCTTGCCTTGAACGGCTGACTTGCATAGATGGATAGTCCTGCATCGTACCAGTTGTTGATCGTAGGTTTATCGACGACGTTGAAGGTAATTCGGTTCTCACTTTCCTCAAGAACATGGTGCGCCAGAGCGTCGGCGATGCCTTCGTAATACCAACTCGGGGTTGTATTCGGCGTTCCGTTCAGGCAATCTTGAAACAGGTGTGCGCACTCGTGAATAAGGATGTATCGTTGGTGGTACTGGAGGCTTCCGCTAGGATAGTTATAAGCGATATTTAGGCCCTCATAGGTGATGCCGCCGCCGCCGAAGTCCCATGCTATCCCATCAGCTTCAAGTTTGGTTCGTAGTTTCTCTTTGGATGAACCGTAAACGACAGCCATACGCGTGGTGGCGATGTTTGAGGGCTCCTTTCCAAAGAGCTCGACATAGTGCGGATAGGCTAGCTCGAGGTAGGTGAGAAGTTCCTTAGCGCGCGATTCCTGATAGTCCGTCTGGAGCGCATAGTGCTTGCTAACGAACCAAGCGAAGCCGGGCGCGTTCTTAAGGTGGTCTTTGGCATAGGTTAGGGGTATATTCGACCCGACGTTCTTGATCGTTATCGACTTGATCGACGAGGTTCTTCCTCTGACAACGACTTCGACAGGCGTCTCACGAGGTGCCGGGACCGGATCAACAACAAGACCAAAGGCTATTGACGCGAAGAGGGAAACGAGGACCATGCTTAGCCTCATTTCCCTTTTTCATGTTCAGTTCCTGCTAGAGCTACAGAATGAACCCGCCGTCGACCACCAGAACCTGGCCGGTGATGTAGGAAGCCTCGTCAGACGACAAGAAGAACACGGCGTTCGCGACGTCCTCGACTTCGCCTAGGCGTCCGAGAGGAGCGGTCTTGGTGACATGGTCCTTGAACTCCTGGGGAAGGTCCTTGGTCATCTCGGTGTTGATAAAACCAGGCGCAACGGCGTTGCAGGTGACGTTCCGGCTGCCGTACTCTTTTGCAATCGTCTTCGTTAGTCCGATGAGACCTGCTTTGCTGGCAGCATAGTTGGCTTGACCAGCGGCACCCGCGACACCGACGATGCTCGAAATGTTGACGATGCGGCCGTATCGGGCCTTCATCATCGGCTTCGAGGCGGCGCGGACGCAAAGGAAAGCGCCTTTCAGGTTGACAGCTAAAACCTTGTCCCAATCGTCGTCCTTCATCCGCATGATCAGCGTGTCGCGCGTGATGCCGGCATTGTTGACCAGAACAGCCATGCCGCCTAGGTCCTTGACGATGGCGTCAAATGTTGAATCGACGCTCTCGGTGTTGGTGACGTCGCAAAGGTAGCCCTTGGCCTTGCCGCCAGCCTGCTCGATAGCTTCGACGACAGCTGTTGGCGGATCGAACTCCGGCGCGACGCAGGCGACTGTTGCGCCAGCTTCGGCGAACTTCAGCGCGATGGCTTTTCCGATGCCTCTCGAGGCTCCCGTCACGACGACGACTTTTCCTTCAAAACTCATTATTATCTCCTTGATGAGCTATGCGGTTGCCTTGCCTGGCTTTGCATAGCTTCGCGATGGCTATAGAACAGCCAACCGTGTGCATTATCAAACCCTAAACCATTGTCCCTGTACCCTAACATCCAACAGAGGCTCGCAGGTACGCTCGCCCTCCAACCTAAGTACCTTTATTCGGTCAAATGGTCAATTGTCAATCGTAAATCGTCAATCCCTAAATGCCTTCCGCCGCCGCTTTCAGCGTCTCGCTGTCGCCGACCTTCAAGCAGACCGCTTCGCGGTGCGACTTCTTGATCAGACCGGCCAGCACTTCGCCCCCGCCGCACTCGATGTAGGTGGTGATGCCGTCGGCGGCCATGCGCTGAACGCTTTCCGTCCATCGGACCGGATTGCGCAACTGGGCTACGAGGCGATCCGCCCATCCTTCGGCTCCAGAAATCGGTTCGGCGACCACGTTGTTGACCACAGCCGATCCGTCGGATGCGGCGTTGAACGTGATCGTCGAGAGGACTTCGGTCATCTGCTTGGCGGGTTCTTCCATCAACGGGCTGTGGAACGCGCCGCTAACGTTCAGCGGAATCGCTCGCTTCGCGCCTTTTGAGGAAGCGATCGGGCAGGCTCGTTCGACGGCAGCCTTGTCGCCGCTGATAACGAGCTGACCGGGGCAGTTATCATTGGCTACGACCACGACTTCGCCGTCAACCGAAGCCTCTTTGCAGACTTCCTCAAGCGCTGCTCGTTCCATGCCAAGAATCGCGGCCATGCCGCCGGGCCGCTGGCGTCCGCTCTCGGCCATCACCTGGCCGCGCTTCTGGACTGCGCGAGCGCCGTCTTCGATGCTGACGATGCCAGCGCAAGCCAATGCGGCGTATTCGCCGATGCTGTGGCCGGCGAAATACTTCACCTTCAGATCGGGCTTGGCCGACTTCAGGCAAAGGTAGGCGGCGACTCCGCAAGTGTAGAGCGCCATCTGGGCGTTTTGCGTTTGGCGGAGCGTATCGTCGTCGGTTTCAAAGCAGAGCTTGGCGACATCGATGCCGGCAGCCTTGGACACGCGGTCGAAAACGTCGCGGGCGACCTCGAAATTGTCAAAAAGGTCTTGGCCCATGCCCGGTTTCTGCGAGCCCTGACCTGGAAAAACTACGGCTATCATTCCTTCGACTTTACCCAAATAGGCCGTTTTCGGTTGGGTTTGGCTACTGATAATGCCGATCTCAATGCGATTTCGTGATATGGCGTCCGAACTCTAGATAAGATAGATGCAAGAGGTTCGTCCATGCTTTTGGCATCTATAGCTTTCGTCCTATACGCAGCGGATTGGCATCGAGTCGCAATCGTCAACGCATCTGAAGCCCAGCCCAGCCTGTTCGTGACGCAGGGCCAGCGATATGAGTACTCGCAGTCCGACATTCCTGCCGACCTATACGAAGGCAGCCGATGGGTGCTCTTCGGTTCGCCGCTTCGGATGGAGTTTGAGGGATTAAAGTCAGACGCACGATACCGCATCAAGGCGAAGTTCCTTTCCGATAGCGACCAGCGCAAGATGCTGGTGCTTGGTGGCGAAGGGCCTCTCGGCGATATTCCCTTACCTAAGGCCAAAGACATACCTTGGCAGAGCGAATTACCTCAGACCGCTTTCTCAACCGGCAGACTGACCATTGAGTTCAGACCGATCACAGGTCCGAATGCCGTTCTCAGTGAGCTGGTGCTGGAATCGACCGACCCAACCAAGCCTATAGCCCCTCCAACGCTTGAAGACAAGCTCAAATCAATAAAGACCGAGGTGCCGACGTTTGTGCCGGTGCCGATTGAGGTTGCCGGAGTCAAGCAGAACGTCTTGAACTTGAACGGTTCGTGGGCATTTGCTCTAACAACTGGGAAAGCCAGCAAAGTCATAGTGCCAGGCGAACTAAGGATGCAAGGCATCGAGATTCCGGCCGATGGCGAAGGCTCCTATTCGCGCGAGTTCGTTGTGCCCAAGGATTGGAAAGGCAAAATCGTCCGGATTCGGTTCGATGCCCTGTTCGGAGATGCGATTGTTCTTGTGAACGGTGAGAAGGTTGCTGAGCACGACCAAACCTTCGTTCCCTTGGAAGTAGACATCACGAAAGCAATTCGACTCGGCAAGAACCAAATTGAGGTTCGCATCAAGGGCAAATCGACGGCTGATGTCCTGGCCAGCGCTTCGCAATACGCCGCCCATCCCCTGTTCGGGATATTGCGAAAAGTAAGGGTGTTCTGCCTGCCTGATGTCTATATTGAAGACATTTCGGTCTTGTCGATGATTACCAGAATCGGTAGGAGCGGCGGATATAGGGTTGAAGGAAAGCTGAACAAGGCGGACAAAGGCTATTTCCTTTTATGCGACGGAAGCGTGCCCGGCCAGATACTTAACGATTCACCAAGCGATATGGCCGACGGCAAAGGCTGCTTCAAGCTCGAAAGCCGACTGCAAAACTATCCGTTATGGACTCCGGAACATCCGTATCTGAATCGATTTAGAATCGATCTACTTCATGGGCCTACTAAGTTAGCAACTTATTCCAAGGAGTTTGGAATTCGAACCATCCAAGTCAAAGGCAACCGGCTCCTCGTCAACGGCGTGCCGGTCAAGCTTAAAGGCGTATGCAGGCACGAAGTCGACCTCAACACGGGCCGGTCGATCACGCCAGAGCAATGCGACGAAGACGCAAGGCTCTTCAAGAAGATGAACTGCAACTACATCCGGACGAGCCACTATCCGCCGTCCGAGGAATTCCTGGAAGCTTGCGACAAGTATGGGCTGTTCGTCGAATCCGAAGCGCCGTTCTGCTGGGTGAACCACGGCGCGAACGGCATCTGGGGCAAGTGGAACAGCCTATCGCCCGAGCTGCTTCCCTACATGCTTTATGGCAATCTGGCTAACGTCGTTCTCAACCGCAACCACCCGAGCGTGCTTATCTGGTCTCTTGCCAACGAATCGGCGTGGAGTCCGCTCTGGGCTCGGGTCAACGCCGAAGTCAAGAAACTCGATCCTACGCGGCCGACCTCGTTCCACGACCAATGCTGGGGCGGCTATAACAACAACAAGAGCAAGGCCGACATCGCCGTCTACCACTATCCCGATGAGAGCGGCCCTGCGCAATGCGACAAAGAAGACCGTCCGGTACTTTTCGGCGAGTATTGCCACCTAGAGTGCTACAACCGGCGCGAACTCGAGGCCGATCCGGGAATCCGCGACGACTGGGGGCGGCCGTTCGACTGGATGGTCGGCCTGATGCAGAAGCACGACGGGTGCCTTGGCGGCGCGATTTGGTCAGGCATCGACGACACGTTCCGTCTGCCCGAAGGCAAGCTGGTCGGCTATGGACCTTGGGGCCCGATCGACAGCCTGAGAAGAGAGAAACCGGAAGCCTGGCATGTCAAAAAGGCTTATTCGCCGGTGCGCGTGGTCAATCCGCGTGCCCCGTTGCCGCTGAGCCGAACGATTACGCTTGACGTCGAGAACCGGTTCGATTTCTCGGACCTTTCTGAGCTCAAAGTCGAAGCGTCTTTAGGCGGCGAACTCGTGAAGGCTAAGGCCGAAGGCGCGCCTCATCAAGCAGGCAAGCTCAGGATCGAACTTTCGCGCGATCCTCTGCCAGGCGATGAGATAAGAGTGCAGTTCCTTCGTCGGGCGATTGAGCCTCTAATGGATGTCGAACGAAACGTTGTCGATGAAGAGGAACTCGTCTTTGAATCCAAACCAGAAAAGGTAGGCTGGCTTATCGATGAAAGGCCGATCGTTCAGGAAGAAACTCATGAAGTTATCAAGCTGAAAACGCCCGAAATGCTAGCAACTATCAGAATGTTAGACGGCGAGTTGGCTGTAAGAAACCTTCGCGGAAACAGCCTATTTATCGGCGGCCCGAAGCTGATGGTGCTTCCGCTCAATTCCGACTCCGGCGGCGCTGGCGGAAATGACTATCGCGAAGGCATTGAGCCGTTCAACCCAGTTTGCACTGGATGGAAATCGGATAAGCCGACTGTCAGCACGCCGAAAAAGAATGCCGTCGATATTGCCGTGACCGGCTCCTATGCCGAGGCAACAGGAGCATTCACCTATCACATTAAGCACGACGAAATTGAAGTGTCGTATGCCTTCAAGCTTCGGAATGACGTCAATCCTCGGCAAATTGGAGTCGTATTCTATCTCCCTAAAACGGCCTTCAAGGAGCTGACCTGGGCAAGGCGCGGCTATTGGACATCGTATCCAGACGATCATATCGGGCGGCTGTCGGGCTCGGCGCTGATAAGTCCGGCGAAGGTTGAAGGTCTCAAGCCCTGGCCGCTCGAAGGCAACTCAATGGGCTCAAATGACTTCCGGAGCACCAAGAATGACTGCTTGCGAATGTCTTTGAAGGGCAAAAACCACGAGGTCTGGTTCATGGGAGACAAGCCGCAAGCGATGCGGGCTTGGATTGAGGGCGATCGGATAGCTGTTATTGTTACGAGCTTTTCGACCGGAGGCTCTGATGGATTCTTTGCGACCCACTACGCGGCCGAAAGAAAGCCTTTGAAGGCAGGCGATGAGATCAAGGGTACGGTGACGATTGGGTTGAGCAACAAGAAACTACCCTAATACGGTGAACTATTGTGATCAAGACTGGTCTTGCTACTAGTAACATCCATGAACCCTTGACTTGGCCGCCTGGCAGGCGGCAATACCTGGTTGGGCGCAATATCAACATCCCTATCGCCTGGCGGCGTAGAGCGTGCTCAGCCACTTCTTATTCGACAGGATGTCGACGGCAACGCCTTTGTTCGTCGTGCTCGAATGGATGAAGTGGTTGTTGCCGAGATAGATGCCCGTGTGGCCGATTTTGTTGCGCGATTTGCTCCAGAAGTAAAGCCGGTCGCCGGGCCTCAGTTCTTCAATCCTCATGATCGGCTGGCCGACAAGCGCTTGCTGCGCTGCGGTTCTCGGCAAGTTGACGCCGATAGAGCCGTAGAGCTGCTTGACAAAGGCCGAGCAGTCGATTCCGTTCTGGATGTCGTTACCACCCCACTTGTAAGGTGTTCCGACGAACCGAAGCGATTGGCTGGCAACGTAGCCGCCTGCGCCGGAATAGACGCTCGGCGGAAAACTCGGCCGGTTAGCAGAAGGTCTTTCGGATGTCACTTCCCATGGCAGACTGGCAACTACGGACGACTTGATGTAGCCCAGCCGCATATTGCGCAGAAGAATCTTATACCAGCCAGATTGGCTCGATGGTCGCAAAACGACGTACTCGTAGGCGCGAATCGTGCTGTATCGCAACGACCTTGTGCTCGGACTCGCGTAAATCGATGTTGACTTAAGCGTTTGCCCAAGCTTTCCGAGCACGGTTTTGGGGAAACCGAGCGCGCTGGCGCACAGCAGGAGGCACAGTATGGACGTTTTCTTCCAGATCGATGTCATCGGTCTAACTAATTGTATCATACGCAGTCTTGGCTCGATTCCTATCCTTGTTGTCGGTTTGAACCCAAAAATCTGAAGCAAGTTGCTAGGTTTTTGGCAATTCTTAAGGTTTTGCCATAGCAAGATACCTTGCTAATCTTTCTTCCAGAGCTTCCATCGGCAAGCCGATGATGTTCGACATCGAGCCATCGACTTCTTCAACGAATGATGCCGCGCCGCCTTGGATGGCATAAGCCCCGGCTTTGTCCATTGGCTCTTCAGTCTCGATGTAGGTCTTGACTTCGACATCGCTTAGTTCCCTGAAGACGACTCGGCTGGTGTCCGAAAACACCTCGGTTCCGTGCGGAGTGACAACTGAGATTCCAGTAATGACAACGTGCTCACGGCCTGAAAGCATACGGAGCATTCGGAATGCGTCGTCTTGATCTGTCGGTTTACCAAGCTGAACGTAGCTCGACTCGGCACTTGATGCAACGGCAACAACCGTATCGCCGCCGATGACGATCTTGCCACGGCTTGTTTTTGCGACAAGGGCTGCTTTGGCTTGCGCCAGCGATTCCGCCGTTCCCCAAGGGTCCTCTTGAACTAAGAGAGACTCGTCAAGGTCCGGCACGACAACTTCAAACTCGCCGACGAGTTGGCGAAGGAGCTCCTTTCTCCGGGGAGAGCCGGACGCCAGGATGACAGGATAGGGGAGATTGAGCATGCGTTCGGATAGTTGTACCTTCGCGGCCGCTACCACGGTGCAGAACGATGCAAGTCGCCGGGACATTCCGTCCGGCGACTACACCTGAATGAACATTTGACCGTCCCGTTTCCATCATGTTGTCCCCAAAAAGGTTCTGCGCGATGTGGAGAGACAGGACCATGGGTGGGCCGCCCATGGCACTATCGACCAATAGGCCCCCGCTTGCGTTCTCTCATCGGTATTCTACGCCCATGGCAACAGAGGACGATGTTCGCGAGATCTGCGCTGGCCTGCCTGGCGCGGTCGAAGGAACCGGAGAGCAGTTCGGTTTCAGCGTCATTGTCAAAGGCAAGGCGAAGGGCTTTCTGTGGTCGTGGATGGAGCGCATCGACCCAAAGAAGGCGCGCGTCGTCAATCGATCGGTTCTTGCCGTTCGCGTGCCGAACCTGCTAGCCAAGGACATGATCCTTCAGTCCGATCCGTCCGTGTTCTTCACCGAGGACCACTACAACGGATTTCCGGCGGTGCTGGTTCGGCTTGAGGCGATATCGAAAGAAGATCTTGAGCCATTGGTCGTTGAGGCGTGGAAGTGCATGGCCGCCGGCGGACGCAGCCGCAACCAACGTTCAGACAGATAGTTGGCGAAACGAGGGAGAATGGTCATTAACAATTTATAGCGACAAATCACCATCCGCACGGGGTACGAAGGCTGATGATCATTAAGATAATCAACCGACATATTGCGCTTGCTTCGCTTTCTAAACAGCAGACGATGTCCGGAGCGCCAAAGGCGCGGTCTATGATAGCCTGGGTTGAGCGCGTAGCGCGAGGCCCAGGTAAAGTCGGCCAAAACAACGAGCGCTGAAGGTGCGAGTTAGGTTCAGAATGCGATATCTCGCGCCTACAGCCCTCTCGGTATTGGGGATGCTCCGTTCCTAGCCCTTCGGCTTCACCTTCGGACTAGGCTACTATGGATCGCGCCTTTGGCGCTCCTAAGAATCCGCATAACCAAGCAAGCCGTCCCGCCAAATATGCTAGCTTAAATTCCTAATGACCATTAGGCTTCGTTCATCTTTTCCGACAAGGAAAGCCGAAAGGATCGGCCTCGGCGCACAAACGCGACCTACGCAATCCACTCAAAGAACCCAAGCGTTTTGAGTTCCTTCTCCAACTCTATGATCTGGCTGTCCGAAAGAGATGCATTCGGCAATCTGGGTTGACCGACGTCGATCCCAAGGATTTTCATCGTCGCCTTGGCAGCGCCCATATATCCATAGCTTGAAAGAATGGAGATTATCTTGACGGACTTAAGCTGGCATTCCTGTGCTTCTTCCAGATTGCCAGCCTCAAATGCACTCATTAACTTGAGATATATCGGAGCTGCAAAGTTGTAGCTGCTGCCGACCGCTCCTGGAGCGCCGACGGCTAGCCCGCTGAGCAACGACTCATCGATGCCCCAAAGCATGTTGAATCGTCGATGGCTCGTATGCAAGCACTTCTGATACGACATGATGTCCGGGTTCGTGAACTTGATGCCAGCGAAATTCGGGATGCGGTCGGCTACCATCCTAAGTAGCCGTGACATCGAATGGTAGCTGCCTGTCATTCCAGGAATGTCGTAGAAGTAAAACGGAATTCCAGGCGCATGACCAGCAATTTCTTCGCACCAGTCAACCAGCGTTTCAAGACTTGGCTTGAAGTAGCAAGGCGAAAGCGCTGCCACAGCGGCTGATCCACGAGACTCGGCAAGTTCTGCGCCGGTCTGAGCGTCGCGCAGACAATTTGAACCGACATGCACGATAAATTGGATACCGGCGTATCGTGCAGCTTCGGACCAGGCATCGGTCAGTTCGAACCGTTCGGAAATCGACAGCGAAGCGAACTCGCCGGTGCTCCCGCCAACAAAGGCATAGTTGATGCCCTTTGCCTTCAGCCATGCGGCCTGTTGGTGAACAACTGCTAGGTTGAGCTTTCCCTCCAGATTGAAAGGCGTATGAACCGCTGCGATGAGACCCTTCAGCATGGCCATCTCATTGCTCGGTCGTCAGTCCTGAACCGATCTTCGCCAAATTTACAGGCTAGAAATAAGAACTTGCACACACACATACAACACCGCCTATTGGTCTGACCGAATAGTGTTCGGTAAAAGTTCGGTATTTATGGTCTATGTTCGCCAGAAACGATGCCGCGCTCGACGTAACGACTCAAATGGCGGTGCAGCACGCGCTGAGCCTGGACCAAATCGCCTGAGCTGAGCAGGATGACAATCTGCGAATGCTCGTTCAATGTTAGCTGCTTCTGATCATCTGTCAAAGGAACAGTCACCAGCGGGACGTTGAAAAACCCGCGGATCATGGCGGCGTAGTGGCGTATGAATGCGTTGTTGGAACAGGCGACAAGCGTTTCGTGGAACCCAACATCTTCGGCAACCCCGTCTCCACCGTTCTTGATCGCTTGCGCGTATCGAGCGAGCGCTTCATTTAACACTGCCTTAGTCGAATCCGACCAATTGTCGTGAACCAACGGCAACATATTGACTTCAAAGATCCGCCGAGCTTCGAAGAGATCGCCAAGGTCCTTGTCCGAACGAACAACCAGGAACCGAATGATGGAAGCAACAACGCCGAAATCAACTTCCGAGACAACGGTGCCGACCTTGGTTTTCCGAGTCACTGCACCGAGCACTTCAAGCACGGTCAAGGCCTCTCGAACGGTGCTCCTTCCCACTCCAAGCATGTCGCAGATATCTCGTTCAGTAGGAATCCGATCGCCTGGCCTGAGCCCATTTTCGATAATATGTTCACGTATTCGGTCGATAACGTCGTGTACCAGCGCGCGCCGGTTCACCGCATTCTGAATTTCAATCATAAGCATTGGAGCATCGGGTCAGCTTTGTAGACATGTCGCTAGCCCGAATTGTACCTACAGCCCCCCACATCGGTACTGTAAAAGATACTAGGTTGGGCAGTAATACGTATTCACGCAACAGATAGCTGATCGCCTTTTGACGAAGGTGGGACTTTGGGGTAAAGGGCAATGCCTGGCTGTCCAGCAACGGCACGCTGTCATTGCCCTCATTGGCTGACTTCAGCCGTTCGTCAATGCCTTATTTGCGCTTTCTTCTACGATTAAGGGCGGCTGCGGCGCAGAGTGTCGCAAAAGATAGTGTCACGGGCTCTGGAACCGGCTTGAGAAGCACTGCCATGCCTTCTCCTGTCAACGAATTGTAAGCAGATGCGGCGATCCAGCCGCTGTTGTTTATCCCAGTGGCGCTAAAAATGTTCCAGCCATCCCCTGAGCTGTCAACGATATCGTTCAAGTCGTACATCAAACCGTCGTGGTAGACGAACCCGTGGGTATCCAGGTAGCTAGAGCCGTTATAGGTTGCCATTCCAACCGCCCAGCATTGATCGTTTAATGCGTTCGCATAACAGAGGTTTCCACCTTCCAATATGCCGAGATCGACGGTCTGACCGTCTTTGTAGATAAATGACTTCGGCACACCGCTAGAAGTAGCGTATCGGCCCACGCCTTGTCCGTTCTCGTTTATGTCTAGCAGCATACTGGAGTTGCCTCCTAGTGTGCCAAGATCCTGGACTGTGCCGTTGTAATAGATGGCGGCGTGGTTCAACCTGTTGATTCCAGCAATCGCTCCAGAATCGTTAATGTCATAAGCAGCATCCATCGTCGAGAGCCTCGTCTTAACGCCGCTGTCGAACAAATAGGCCCCTAGATTCGTTGACCCGACGATTTGACCCTTATTATTGATAGCGTTCGCGTAGCTATAGAAGCTATCGCCGATGATTGGGTCGATATCTGTAAGCAATCCGTTCTCGTAGATGACCGCATGAGACAAGTTCTGCGGATTTGAAGCATCTCCGACGACTTGCCCTTTCTCATTGAGACCAACAGAGTTGCTAAAGAGACCGCCTTCAAGCACGCCGATATCGGTCATTTCTCCATTCGAATAGATGAAACCTCTGCCTCTCGATGAAAAGAACTGGCTGGTATAGGTGTAGCCGATAACCTGGCCATTATTGTTTATCCTGGCAGATCTGCTGTAAAAGCCCGGACCGGTTCCGAGGGTTTGCATCGTGTATTGAAGAGTATCCGCCGATGCATAGGTGCCCAAAAGGACGAGTAAAGCAAGCGTTGATTGAGTTTTCATTAACAAATCCCCTACATGAATAAGTGCGAATATAATTAACGCAAGATTACCAGGAAACTTGCTACGGGTTAGCCCTGCAAACTTACCTGACTCGCCTGAATTTCATTCTGGGGGATAGCTTTTTGTTAACCCTTGGTCAACGCCAGTTGCCAGGTGTTTTTAGCGATAGGAACATAGACGGCAGCCGTCTTCACAGTGGCCGCACCAGACCAAAAACAAGCCTTCCACCACTTCTTGCCGAAAAGAAGCATGTCTGGACCGGCAGAGACCACGGCATCCAAGATGGCCCGCGTTTCGCCAACGGATAGCCGATTGGTTTCACTCCACATGGTCAGCATCTGATCCAACATAGATTCGTCCGCTTCCCCGTTTTCGTAGTACTCTTGGTCAGTTCTCATTCATTGTTAACCTTAGCAGCCACCTGTGATCGGGCTTCCGATAACCGATACCGAACCGTTCCTGCTGGAATGCCCAGAATCGTCCCAATTTCCTTGCTGTTCAATCCCTCCATCGCCGAAAGAACAAGAACCGTTCTCAATTCAGCGGGCAACTCCCTGATCGCCTTATCAATCTGTACGAAGGCATCCTTCGATTCGACTTTGGCGTCAAGCGATTGTCGTTCATCGGCAATATCTTGGCATGCTGCTTGAGATTGTGCGGCTGGCCGGACCGTTGTTCTTCGCTTATCGTCTATCAAAACGTTCTTCGCGATGGCGATTATCCAGAACCGTCTCCTTTCGTCCTCCACTTTCGAGGCCAAGGCAATGTTTCGCCAGACCCGTAGGAACGTTTCTTGGAGCAGATCCTTGGCGAGTTCTCTGTCGCCGCATCGGCCGAACAGAAAACTGAACACGACGTTGCGGTGCTGGTCGAACATCCTGTCGAACAGCTCCGCATCGTCATTGGTGCAGCCCCTTTCGAGCATCATTCAGTAGCAGATATCGTACCCATCTTCTCGGTTGTGAGAACTTGAAGCAGCGGCACTAGGTTCGCCGGACCGTTCAGGTTGCCCATCAGGACGATTTCGGTCACTTTCTCTTTCAGCAGCTCACGAGTCACATCCTTTTCCACGGTTAAGGAACCCATGATGACAAGCGCTACTTGGTTGTCGAGGAGTTCTAGGTAGTCTTTGCCTATCGATTCGTCTCCTTGGAAGACCTTTGCGTTGCCGGGCAGGAAGAAGTTCTGGCCGGTTAGTTGGGTCATCTTTGCTGAAATCGCCGCCTCGCAGCTACGAGGGGCAAATAGTTGTCCGACGACTCTTATTTCTCGGTAGCCGACCGTCGAGCAGTCGCCTGTTATAAAGGCTTGGCCAGCAATCACCAAGATCGTTTCGGGGTCTCCAGCGGCCAGCATATCGGCAGAAAGGCGGACCTGGCCGGTCATGCAGTTGACCTTGCCATCGGTCGGCACAGGTACCACCGCTCCAACGTCGGAAATGTTTAGGCCGCCGAGAAATCCTGCAAGATGCTCGGGCACGAGAACGAGGCCGACATCGTGGATCTTCTTGATGTTCGCCAAGTCCTCCTTGGTCTTGGCATAGCACAGGTTCAGCATGCCGACATCGTGGATGCAGCCGTCTTCCGGTACTTCGACTGGGGCGTTCTGGTTGTCTTCGCTCATGTTATTGTCTCCTTCCTTTTTGGATTCATGTATGGAGACGCAAAGCATTGGCAAGTGTTGGGAAAGATCTAGCCGAAGATTTCGAGGCTCAGTGGACTAGGCTTCGTCTTTATACATGTTATGGGGCATAAATGCCGCAACAACGCCGTTGATTTGACAAACAGTAGCGTTACGCCTAAACTTAGTCCGACAGACTTGGAGCGGTTGCAACTCAGAACTAGGCTTCTTAGCACTGTTTACTCTCCCTTATAGGCACACTATGATCTTGCTCCTGATATTGACTGCCAGCGCTTCCCTTCCATCAATCCCGATCAGCCGAGACAACATCGTCTTCGAGAAGTCCGTGCGCATCAAGCCCGGAGTCTACGTCGTTCAGGACTCGGATGCCAACGGTGTTATTCAGGTTGGGGCTGATAATGTAACGATCGACTTCCAAGGCGCGACTCTTGCTTCTGTTAGTGCACCTTCGAAGGCCGATCAAGACAAGTTTGAGGGCTTCGGGATAGCCATCAACGGCCATAAGAACGTCACGATCAAGAATGCAAAAGTCTATGGCTATCGCTGGAACATTTGGGCTAAAGAGGCCCCGCAACTAACGGTGACAGGCTGCGATCTAAGCTTCAGCAGGGCAATTCAAATAGCAAGCCAAGGCATCCCGATCAACATGTTCCTCGACCTTAGGAACCTCGAGTCATGGCGGACCTATGGCGCTGGTCTATGGCTTGAAAAGTGCGCGAAAGCAACCGTCGTGAAAGTCAGGAGCTGCAGCGCTCAGAACGGCATCGTCCTCGCTAATAGCAACGGCTGCCGACTCATCGACAACGATGTTTCGTTCAACTCGGGATGGGGGGTTGCTTTCAACGGGTCCAGCGACAACCTAGCCGCATGGAATCTAATCGATTTCGTCAACCGGCCGTGGGCAGGCGACTGGGGTGGCGACGCAGCCGGTTTCGCCGTTGCTAACGGAAGCCATCGCAACCTAGTTGTCGGAAACAGCATGACCCACGGCGGAGATGGATTCTTCCTCAGCGATCGCTATAACGGCCGCTATAACGACCAGCAAATGAAGTTCGAGGGCTCTTGCGATGACAATATTGTCGCCAACAACGACGGCTCTTGGGCGCCAGCGAACGCCTTCGAAGCAACGTTCTCCTATCGAAACATCTTTCATCAGAATCTTGCCAATGACAGCGGATACGGCTTTTGGCTCGGTTACTCTTGCGATTCGCAGATATTGGATAACGACATTCGAAATAGCCGCACCGAAGGCATCGCCATTGAGCACGGCAAAGGCAATCTGATCGAGAGAAACCGGATGGTTGGGAACGCGATAAGCGGGGTCCATCTTTGGGCGGCGAACGGTCCGAAACATCCCTCGGCAGACAACGCAATCCGGCGCAACACAATTCAGTCGTCTCGTTCGGCAATAGTTCTGCAGAATAGCCAAAACACCGAAATCCTTGATAACAGCATCAAGGGCGCTCCGATATCTGATGGATTGGGCAGCTCCTCTAAGCCCGGCGTCTTGGTTGCGAAAACGCCTGACTCAAAGGCATACGCCGAAGCGCTGGCCCTTAGGCCAAAGGATTTCGTTTTCTATCGCGACACGGGTCTGCCGACGGGTCTGCAGTGGATACGACCTGACGATTTCGCTCCTCATGATTTCCGCAAGGACCTAATTGTCTGGCGCAAAATCGACGATTACACGATCGAGATCTTTCCGATCGCGACCAAAGCAAAGTCGGTGGCCATCGAGCACGGCACTGACCGCACGGTTGTTAAGCAAGACAAGTCGTATCTGGTGCGTGCGGTTGTTGGATCAGATGGAATCGGCGAGCTGAAACCTGCAGCCATCGTTGCACGGTCTGGAAAGAGCCGCTTTGAGATCAACGCGCCGATGCTATCAGCTCTATGGAACGTCCGTTGGTATGAGTGGGATCGGAACTCCTTGACATGGAATGACGATGCGGGATGGGAAAAGCTCTTCAAAAGCGAGCCCAAGCTAACTCAGAAACAACGAATTATAGGTGGGTACTTCGCGTTCAAGTCTCCCGCTCCGGGCATCGGCACCGAATACTGGGCTTTCGAGGCGACGACCAAATTGCGGCTCGATCGCGGCACCTACCGAATCGACACGCTCGCCGACGACGGAATACGCGTGTTCGTGGACGGCAAGGAGATCATCAGCGGCTGGCGCCAGACTCCCGGAACCCAGAGCGGAAAGATAATGGTTCAGGAAGGCGTCCACGATGTTCGTGTGCGGTTCAGCCAGTCTTGGGGGCACACTTACTTGAACTTCGATATCACGAAGCTGGCAGGTCAGTAGATCCCATTCGCCGCTCCGCCCCAGCCAAGAATCAAGCCAGCTGTATTTGACTATAGCGGCAGGAATATTCTGCCCTTTGGCAACCGTCACGAACTTATAACCTGCCGAACACAGAGAACAGATCCTGTTTCATATAGTCAGATATATAGGCTTTACGATATCGGTACTATTCTGTCACGTTATCGTAACGGTGGATAAAGCTACACTTCTAGAGCCATGCCACGAATTAGCAATGTCAGAATGGTGCAGTTGCACAGCAGTTGGCTTCTCGTGCTCGTTGCCATCGCAGGATGTTCTGGCCTTGTAACCTCAGATCAGGAACAGAACAATGGGTCATCGACTAATATGGCGGCCCAGACCCAAGGCAATGTGCTCCAACTCACGCTCCACGAGGTGATGGACACCGAAGGCACAGGAAAACTAGCCGGAACCTATTTGCTCCCTGATGGCTACGAGGCAACCGACGAGGTCACGTGGATTCCCGACAACTACTTAACACCGGTTGTCGGCACGACAACGCTCCAGAGCGATGACGGCTCAATCCTGATGGAGTCAATGTCAGGCCTGCAGATTTGCTTTGGCCATAGTCCGGCTGGTTCTACGGGTATCGATCCGCCCAAAAGCGTCTGCGCGTTCCTCATCAACGATTGGAAGAAAAAACATCCCGGTCTCGCGTTCTCCGTTGTAGACAAGAAAAACACACCCGTACCCGAAGACTCGCAATCTCCCCCTGGGGGGCGGATGTATTCGAACCGTGGCGACGTCCAACTGCGTTATGCGAAAGATGGCACCGACTTCCTGGTTAAGATCCATGCGAAGATCTTCGTGATGGAGACGACTCCGGTCACGACAGCGATCGGAGGAACTCTCTACGAAGGCAGTTGGGTGATCCAGAATAACTACACAGTCACCGCGCCAGAAGACAGATTCCCCGACGCCATGAAACTGTTTGGAATAGTGCTCGCCTCTTACCGAATCGATCCGCATTTCTACAACACCGTGGTGCAAGCCCAGGCTATCATCCAGCGCAATTTCTACTCCAACCAGCGGCAGATTATGGAGACCAGTCGGATCATCAGTCAAACCAATGATCAAATGATCGACTCGATCAACCAATCGTACCAAGCCAACAGAGCGACCAACGAGAAAGAGGTCACCGGCTTCGACGACTATATTCGAGGCATCGACCGCTACAACGAAGAGGGCGGCGAAGTCAGCCTTCCGAGCGGATACGCCCATGCTTGGTCGGACGGAAACGGTAAATACCTCGTCAGCGATGAACACGGATACGATCCGAACGTCGGCGGTCCGAACGGCACCTGGCATGAAATGGAGAAACAATAATGAGAACACTCTATCGCTTCGTGGTTCTTAGCATTCTTCTCGTTCTATCAGTCGGCGCGTTTGGCCAAAGCTCGACCCAATTGGCCAAATGCCTGGGCAAATCACGGGATGCCTATGCCAAGGCGTTTGAAGACAACACCAAATGGGTCAAGGACGGCGATACGATTGGGCAATATATGACCGACATGGCCAAGATCGAGGTAATTCAAACGAAAGGCGCGAAGCTGCCGAACATTGTGAACGTCAACTTCTATCAGCAGCCGAAGCGGGACTGGAAACTGGCTCTCAGGGATGTCGGGCTCTCCTCGGCCGGCGTCGTCGCCAAGGAGGACTCGAAGCATTGGGTTCACCTGAGCAAGATTAAAGCAGGAAAATCGGTTCAAATTGAAGCGGTTTTCGTTCCGATGGAGTCGGAGACGAGCAACGGCCCGGAGTTGCATCTGAAGTTGCGAGTGAAATAGGGTCAAGTTCGTTACTTAGGTTCATTGGTACCCGCCATCTCTCGATGCAACGTGTTCCATTCGACCAGATCGTCGATGATTGTTTATACAAAGAACGTGCCCTATCAATCGAAACCAATACCATTCTGCAACGTCCATCAATAGACACCAGTTGCATAATCTGCAGTTGCGATGGAATCCATGTCCATGATATGCGCAAGCACCTTAGTATTCGTCGCTCTAGCATGGGGGCAAACAGGCCCTAAGAACCTGCCTCTAAATCGCATTGATCGTAACTCCTGTTGGTATGGGGTTAAAAACATCGACTTTCGTAGAGGCGCTCCAGATGCGGTTCTGCTGATCGACATAGGACATCAAGGCAAGAATGAACAAAGGCCGCATTACCAGCTTGTTACTAGTTTGGATGGCAGCATTAGGCAGGACGACCGTGATTCGACCAGGCTCATAGCCAAGGGCAAAGTTATTAGCGGCGCGGGTCTTCAAACCGGCCGCGTAGCGACAGTGGTATTGCCTGCCGATCTTGGTTCTTCGGTGACTTCCTATGTGCCGTTCAAGCCAGGACGCTATCTCGTCATCGGCATGCTTCCCAAAAACCAGTTACTTCCTGAATCCGAGATTATCGCATCGGGTACGGGTGCAACAAAAACAGCCTATACCAACGAGGTCTTTGGCCTTGCTGTCTTTCCAACCAAGGCAACCAAGGTCAACGATGCCGTTGATCCCTATGAGCGAGTCTGCTCGAATCTTGTGCTTGCCCTAAAGGGCAGCGAAAGGGATTTTGTAACCCGAATCACTTCGCTGATGAGGAATTGTGTGGACAAAAAGAACGAGAGCAGGCCCCAAGTGCAGCCGCCCTCCGGATGGTTGAGTCTTCTTTACGGCATTGCAGAACAATCCCGCGACTCCTATTTCAGAGCCAAATGCTATGAGACCTTGATGTACTTCGGCGTGATGAATGTCGAGGGTAAATTTGCGACCGCTTTAATGGATTGTGCCATTGATCCCAAGTTATTCGAATCAGGGCCCGACTACGGAGGCCTAGGCCCTTGTTTTGATGAAACTGGTGGACGAGCATCCAGCAACGGTGATCAAAGCTACTGGGATCGATCCCCTTATAGTCACGATCGAGCGGTAACAACAGCCCTCAACGGCAAGAACCTGGCAATTCGTTACTACTTAATCGACCAAGTAATCCATGTGACTGCCCCAGATGATTGGTCGAAGTTCGTGCTTCTTCTTCAGAATCCGCCTGATCCATCATGGCAAGAGATGATGGTTCGAGCATTCGAGTTTTGGCGATATGGCAAGCCGACGCCGAAAATCGAATATGGAATTGTCAACGGGATCCGCCGCGTGACGAACATGCCGGAACTGATTAAGTTCTACACGGAAGAATATGTGAACAGGAATCAGACAAAGGTTACGAACGTAAAGCCCTAAATCGTAAGTCCTAGACCCGATGAGTTTGGTGGAGGCGGCGAGAATTGAACTCGCTTCCAAAACCGTCGCCCCTTCAACTACCACGAGCGTCTCCCCTGTTTCTTTCTCGGCGGCGATCTCTCCCGGGGTCGGCTGACCGCGCGCCCAGCCTGGTTGTTTTAACGGACGCTACTTCAGACGGGAATAGCGGACGCGATTCGGATTTGTATTACACCCGGAACTTGCCCTACCGACTCGGACAAGGCGGATGCGCAGGCTAATTAGGCTGCGTAAGCGTAATTGTTGTTCGCAATTACTTTTTTTGCCGCTTATTTACGAGGCCAACGGCACCTCGGCTCGCAATCGAAGGTCGATCCGGCTCTGTCGAACCCTTACGCCCCCATCTTTGCATGTTATACGACGTATTATGGCGCGTTTAGGTTTCATCAGGCCCGGGGGCTTAGCTTCTCAATGAGGGCTTTGATACGTCTTTCGCGCGTTTCTTGAGCTTTAGCGCTACTTATTTTCGTAATTTCGTCCCGCCGGATGTAGTATGGCCGCTTTTCAAAGTCTTCTTTGACTTTGCTGTTTGTCAGGGCTTCTTCGACGTCTTGGGGGATCTCCAGTTCGCGCGGCTGGTCGTCCCTTTCCAGCTTCACGCGCACGGTGCCGCCGATCTCCTTGCCACAGTGCTCGCGCATCTCCTTGGTGTAAACCAGGTAGTGGCCACTCTTGCTGGGCAGAAGCGTGCAACTCGATATATGGCCGTCGACTTCGGCGATCACGTTGATCCTTGTCTTGGTTCCGGCTTCCTCGGCGAAACATGCCGGAATATAGATGACCGGCCAGACGATCTTGCCCGGCAGCCTCTCGATGGTTGATTCGAACTCTATCATGGACTTTGCTTGATTTTAGCCTGTGAAAGGAGGCAACAGGTGTACCGCCGACGTCAGCGTCGGCACCAACCACACCTACGCAATGTCCACACATCGCTCAGGTTATTACCCTATGATCAACTCAGTCCACTTACGCCGATGCGGAAAGCTCCACCAGATGGAATAGCCGGTGCCATAAGCGCAGATAATCGGCAATGCAAACGCCCAGAGCAAGACCATGCCGACAGGGCCTGGATCCGAATCGCTTTCTAACAAATCATGCCTCCTGTGGTCAAGGAAGGCAGGATAGGGACGTTTCTCAAAGTGGGGCATCGTTCTCCGCAGCTTGAGAAGACTCGACACATCCGGGAACGGATGAAGAGCCAGGTTGATTCCTTGCTCAGGACAATAACGCTGCAAAAGGTAGAACTGAAGGCAGCCAACCAAGCAGAATACGCCGAGGCCAAACATACCTAATATGCAGGAAAGCCACACCAGAGAGACAAGTAAAGACAGGGCGATTGAGGCTTGTTGCATGGACCAGTGATACTGCCCGCTTTGCTCAATGATTTCGGCATCTGATTCAAGCAGCAGAATCGCTCGGTTGTAGTACTTCCATTCAGCCACGTCAGCGACAAGCGGATCGAAATAGGCTCTGTCCACAAACTCGCCACGAATCGTTTCTGCTACTTCAATAACCGCATGGTCATATCTACGGCGGCGTGAAAGCAGATTCTCGGCGTCAATCAGTTGATCATCGAATGATTCTGTGCAGATCTCGTCGTTCATATAGGCGCGGATCGCCTCGATGACCTTTCTTCTCGCTTCGCGGTCTACCATATCGGCCTCTCAGTTAAGTCTAACCTAAATTGACTTTGATGCCAATGGGACTTGAATCTGCTGGGTACCGCAGACGTCTCGTGGCTGGGCCATAGTATTGCCTTACTCGTTGTCATCCCGAGCAAAGCGAGGGATCTGAGTGCAATCGCCTCGAGATGGTAACAACATGCGATGAGTCCAGTCAGATTCCTCACTGCGTTCGGAATGACAACTTCGCGCGAGACGCGCGGTGACAATCATTTCGCGGCTACAGGTCTGCGTTCATTACTCAATGATCCAGCTACGTCTCGTCGGCATTTCGCCAGATTAAAAAGAGGACAGGATGTCCTCGCCACTCTCTTTAAGTAGCCGACAAAACCTAGCCGGGACCGCCGGCATCTTGCTGGCTTTATACGAGGACAGGATGTCGTCGCCACATGAAGGATACGGCCTCGGAGTCCGTAAGACAAATCCTAACGAACCCTAACAAACCCTCACCAACCCTAACAAAACCTAACAACTCAAATATTGCCCCGTGCTGGGAGCCAATGCTACTTTTTGAACTTTCTCTGCACCGTCTCCATCACTTCGATCTCGATGTCGCAAGCGAGTTTGATCAATTCATCAGCCTCTTGAAGCATCTTCTCGACGAACTCGGCGTCCTTGATCGAAGAGCAGTTGGTCTGCACATTCAAGCCTGCACCGAGCACCGCCGCACGCGCGCAGAGGATGCCCACGCCGGCGTCAGAGGCAGAAGCCGGATTGCCGATCTCAGCCATCTTCCTCACCGTCTCCATCGCTTTGACCGTTTCGCGCATCACGAGCAGAGGCACCGAGGCTGCGTTCTTGGTAGCATCCTGAATCTGCTGGACGCGGTGCGCTTTCTCCTCTTCGGTGTCCTTCGGCAAGCTGAAGGCGGCCATCAGCGCGTTGAAGGCGTCGGTGTCCTCATCGATGAGCTGAAGCAAGCGCTCGTGGCTTTTCTTGCCTTTGACGGCCCAATCCGAGTACTCCTCCCATCGCTCGTCCCAGCCGCGCTTGTGCGAAGACAGGTTCGCGACCATCGTGCCGAGGGCCGCCGCCAGAGAACCGAGCAATGCAGCAACGGAGCCTCCGCCAGGCGCAACCGACTCCGAAGCCGTCTCCTCGACGAAGCCCTTCACGGTCATGTCGACCAGGAGCTTCTGCTCTTCGCCCTTAAGCATCGCGTATTCAATGATCTTCTCATGCGGGTCGAAAGGCTTCAGGTCATCGAGGCCCATCGACTTGATGGCGATTTTGATAATTTCGTCGTCGGAGATGCCGACCGAGCGCTGCTGCTTCCGCAGGAAATGGCGGCCTGCCTCAAGGATGGCGTCCAGTGGAATAAGACCGATGAGCTCCGATCCGGTTGCGCGGATGCCCCTCGCCGATGCCTTTTCCGTGGCCTCCTCAAAGGCGATATGGATCGGAGTCGACCTGATGTCGGTCAGGTTCATCGAGACCTGCGCGATGCCGTACTCCTCGATGAACCAGCCGATCGCCTTGACCGACTTCAGCGTGCCCGGCTCCCACACCGGTTCGCCGTTTTCATCCTTGACGATCTCGCCGGTCAGCGGGTCACCGATGCGCTTGATGCGGCCCTTCTCGCGGATGTCGAACGCGATGGCGTTGGCGCGTCGGGTCGAGGTCGTGTTCAGGTTGATGTTGTAGGCGATGAGGAAGTCGCGCGCGCCGACGGCGACGGCTCCGCTCTTCTCGTTGAGCTCGCAGGGACCGAAATCGGGCTTCCATTCCTTCTGCTGGAGCTTGTCCTTGAGTCCCTCATACTCGCCGTGGCGCACCGTGGCCAGGTTTCTTCTCTCTTCTTTCTGGGCCGACTTTTCGTAGAGATAGACCGAAATACCGAGTTCTTCGCCGATGCGTTGTCCCAGCTTCGTCGCGAGAGCAGCCGTCTCTTCAATCGAGATGCCTTTGATCGGGATCAGCGGCAGCACGTCGATAGCGCCGAAACGCGGATGCTCGCCGCAGTGCTTGCGCATGTCGATCAGTTCAGCGGCTTTCTTGGCGGCCAGGAACGCAGCCTCGCACACAGCTTCGGGCTCGCCGACGAACGTGACGACCGTGCGGTTTGTGGCCTTGCCGGGGTCGACGTTCAGCAGCTTGACGCCGTCAACCGACTCGATCTGGTCGGTGATCTGCTTGATGACGGCCATATTTCGGCCTTCGCTGAAGTTCGGTACGCACTCGATGAGGGGATATTCCATGCCAGCTCCTTTGCTTGCTGGGATTATACTTTTTGTTAGGGTTTGTTCGGGTTGGCGAGGGTTTGTTAAATGAGCCGGCGATGGCGCCGGCGGCCCCAGTTAGCGAACTACAATCCCCGGCGCAATGCTCTTAACGCATCTCTGGAGCGCTAACGGCGCCCTATTGATTCAACCTCAGATTCTTGCGACAATACGCAAAAGCTCCAGCGTCTCTTCGGCCATGGTTTGGGCATTGTAGTGCATTCGGATTCCCTCTCGGGCACTAGAACGAAGAGCGTTCAGCAACTGAGGATTACCATGGATTCGAGTTAGTACCGATCTGAGCGATTCTACTGATTCTGGTTCGCATAACGCAACGGCCCTGGTCAAGGCATGGATCTCCTTAAACACACCTTTATCTGGCACGACAGCCGGCACACCGTTTGCCAAAGCCTCCAGAACGGCGATCCCGCGCGACTCGCGTATCCGCGATGGCAAGCAAAAGACGTCGATCTTGCCGTAAAAGGCGGCTTTATCGGTTGGGCTGAGTTCGCCGAGGTATTCAAACTGCCGTTTATCTAGCGACTGGAAGTACTTCTTGTCAAGAACCTTTCCAGCGACTAAGAGGCGTATATCGTGCCCTCTGGTCGCTTCAATGAGTAGATCGAGGCCTTTACCGGGAAGGATCGACGACAGATACCCGACGGTGAAAGGTTCGCCTTCTTTGCGACGTTCTGCCGTTGGAATCGCATTTGTATCGACGCCGGTTCGAACGACCCTAACCTTGCCCGGATCGCAAGCCAGAAGCTCCAGCATCTTCTCCCGGTGGTCTTCGCACGGCGCGATGAACAGGTCGATGCAAGCTGAGTTCTGGCGAATCTGCTCGATGCACGCTTCTTTGTAGAAAAGCGGCAATGCTTCGAGAAAGCTGTCTTCGCCTTGAAAAAAACAGACTATCGGCGTTGCAGCTTTGACCTTCAGCAAAGGTGCGACTCCAGAAAGCATCGAGTTCGTGATGGTCACGATGTCCGGCTCTTCCAGCGCGACGGCATCGGCAAGCCTCTCGAACTCTTTCGCCATCGGCCCGAGGGATCCGTTTAGCGTGTCGAGGGTCATCGGGCCGAGCTCGGTAGGCTTGGTGCTGACGGCGAACTTCGACGCCCAGTGCAGGAGCTTCTCGTTGTCGAGCCAGCCGACCCACCTTTCCGGTATAGCTCGGAAGAAGCGCGACTTGTGCTGAAGATAGGCTTTGACACCGCCCAGGTGGATCTCCCGTTGCGGAAAGGCGAACTCGCCGTCCAGCTTCAACGGCGTGTAAAGCGGATAGACGACCGCGTCCTCGCCCATTCGGCGCAACTCGCTGACGAGCAATGCGTCGTGCGCGCATGCCCCGCAGTACATCGATCCCGCTCCGGCCGCCAAATGGACGATCTTCATGTTCCTTGGGTTCGATTATACGGCTTTGGAGCAAGTTACAATAGTCGCCGGGACAATCCATCCGGCGACACCAACCGAACTGCAAGGCGGCCAACGTTTACAAGCAATAGTTCGCTTCGGTTAGATCCTTCATTTCGTTCAGGAAGACACTCCACTTTGGTTCATGGATGTTGGGCTATTCAGCAGCTGCTGCGAGGCGATCAGCAGCAAATCCTGACCAACCCGAGCAAACCCTAAAAATCCTAACATTCCATGGGCTGGAAGCCCATGGCACGGCTTATTCCTTCCCGATCAGCTCCATCGTCAGCTTGGCCATGTCGCTGATCTTCACCCGGGTATAGCCCTGAACACCGGTCTCCAGCGTATCGTTGAACGGCGCGGACCACTTTGAAGGGATTCCTTGAACGCCGATGAGTCCGCCCAGAACCGAGCCGGCCGTTGCGCCGTTGCAGTCGGTGTCGAAGCAAGCCTGAACGGCATAGCAAATCGTCTTGCCGAAGTCCAGTTCGCCCCATAGCAAGGCAACCAGCACGACCATTGCGTTGCTTATTGTGTGGCACCAGCCGTAGCCGGTCTTCTCGTCCCACTGGTCGTGAATCAGGTCGACGGCTTCTTCATAGGTCTTGCCCGCCTTGTGCCAACGGATGACGCGATGCAATGCCAAGGCAAGTCGGCTCTCTGGCGGAATCACGGCGAATCCCGCTTCGATGACTTCATCAAGCGAGTTCGCGGTCAAGGCAGCAGCATTCATCGCCGCCGACCACATCTCGCCGTATATGCCGTTCTTAATATGGCTAATCGAAGCATCTCGCCAGCCATATTCAGCCGCCAGATGAGGATTGCCCGGGTTGACATAGCCGAAGAAATCGGCCCGAATCTGTGCTCCGATCCACTCTCGATACGGGTTCAAACAAATAGCGCTGACCGGAGGGAAGACCGCATTCACGAAGTTGCGATAAGCCACGCGCTCGGCCGTATAGGTCCTCAGAATCGGGATGTTCTCAAGCCAGAACTGGGCAACCTGAGAAGGCGTGAAAGAGCGGCCAAAACGCTTAATAACTTCGAGACCCGTCACAGTGTAGTTTGTGTCGTCGTCCTCGGGCATGCAGGCGATGTTCTCGATCCAGCATCCGTGGTCGGCATTCAGGTTGTGCGCTTCCAATAGCTCGGGCGGCGCTTGGTTCGACATATATTTCGAGAGTGGCCACTGATCGGAGCCCTTCAGATAACCTTCCAGCTTCGGCCGATGCCAGCCTTCGCACACCTTGCCGAGGAAGCAGCCGCAAACGCGCCCCAGCCATGCGCCGTGAACCCGTTCTGCCAATGCCGCCTTGTCGGTTGGCAATTTCTCAAGCCCCGGCCTCCAAAACGCTTTAATCGCGTCGAGGTCGCTCGGCTCCTCTTGATCCTGGTTGCCGATGTAGGGCAGCGTTTGAACCTTGTCGATCAGGATCTCAGCCCGCTCCTCATCGAACGGATCGGAGGCCAAAACGGCGGCGAACAAGTCCTTGACCGATGAGAGATCGCGGCCTTCGGCTTCTGCCTGAAGGCGCTCGTCGCTAACCATGGCGTGCGTGATGCTAAACCAGCTTCTTTCCATTTCGGTTACTCCTTCGCAATCAGCTCAAGCGTCAGCTTCGCCATCTCGCTGATCTTGACCTTGGTGTATCCGTGAATGCCGGTCTCAAGCGTATCGTTGAACGGCGCAGTCCATTCCGCCGGGATCTTCGACGCGCCAAGAAGGCCGCCGAGAACCGAGCCTGCCGTGGCTCCGTTGCAGTCGGTGTCAAAGCAGGCTTGAACCGAATAGCAGAGAGTCTTACCGAAGTCCAGATCTCCCCACAGCACGGCGACAAGGACGATCATAGCGTTGCTGATGGTGTGGCACCAGCCGTGCTCGGTGTTCTCGTCCCACTCTTCGTGGATTAGGGCAACCGCTTCGTCATAGGTCTTGCCGTCTTTGCGCCAGCCAACAACCTTTCGCAACGACAGCGCCAATCGGCTCTTAGACGGAATAACGGCAAAGCCGGCTTCGATGACTTCGTCCAATGAAGCGGCTGCAAGCGCTGAGGCGTTCATGGCCGCCGACCACATCTCGCCGTAGATGCCGTTCTTGATATGGCTGATACAGGCGTCTCGCCAGCCGTATTCGGCCGCCAAGTAAGGGTTGCCAGGGTTCATGTAGCCGAAGAAGTCAGCCCGAATCTGCGCTCCGATCCACTCTCGGTAAGGATTCCTAAACGAAGCGCTTGCGGGCGGATCGATGCAGATGGAGAAGTTCTTGTAAGCTATGCGCTCCGCGGTGCAGGTGTGGAGCAGGGGAATGTTGGACATCCAGAATGAAGCAACATGCTCAGGCCTAAACTCGCGGCCCCAGATGCGAACGACTTCTAGACCGGTCACGGTGTAGTTCGTGTCGTCGTCTTCGGGCATGGCACTGATGTTCTCGATCCAGCAGCCGTGCTCCGGTTTGAAACCGAACTTGTCGAGAACATCCTGCGGGGCTTTGTTCGAGATGAAGGTCTTCAGCGGCCACTGGCCCGAACCTTTCAAATAGCCTTCCATCGTCGGCCTGCGCCAGCCCTCGCACACCTTGCCGAGGAAGCAACCGGAAACGCGGCCTTGCCATGCGCCAAGAACGCGATCAGGCAGGTTGGAAGTGTCCGGATTGCGCAGGAAACCCTCTTTGAACATAGCCTTAAGGGACTCAAGATCGCTCGGTTCATCCTCTTCCTGCGTCGAGGTATACGGCAGTTCTTGCACTTTGTCCAGCAGAGCGGCAGCTCTCGCTTCGTCGAACGTTTCTTGGTTCATCAATACGTCGAACTCTTTTCGAACGCTCGATAGGTCTTTGCCTTCTTCGGTCGCCTGCGCCAGTTCCGTGGCGATCATTGTTGGGGTTAGCCTTAGCCAAATGTGATCCATGTGATAGTGTCTCTCTTAAGGGAATGTGTCTTAGTTTTCAGCGGCGAGGCGCTTGGCCCACCGCTCTTCAATATAGGCCTCGAACGCCGCCAGTAACTCGGGGTCGTCCGTCGGCACATCGTGATAAATCGTGTTCACCCATTTGCTGTTCCGGTCGCGGATCAGCTCTTGCGGATAGAGGGCGATCATCATTCCCTCTTCAACTTTTGCTTCTGGCAAAGGAAGGCCATTCATTTTGTGATTAAGGGCTAAGCAGTAGTCTGCGTTGATGATCTTGCCCAGGTTCACATGCGGCGTCAACCGGGCGTTCCATTCGATGATGTACGGAAGCTTCGTTTCTTCGTGAACAATGAAGTCCATTCCGCAGAAGCCGCTGAATCTCGTTTTTCTGATAACCCTCGACGCAAACTCTAGGACCTCGGGCATGTTGAAATAGCGCCTGACGGTGCTCGGACCGGTGGGTGCAGGATGGCATTCCACTTTCTCAGAAGACGTACCTATTAGGAACTCGCCTTGAAACGATATTGAAGCCAAGCTTGCGAGGGTTCCCTTTACGAACTCCTCGGCAGTAATGTGCCCTTTCCCGTGTCTCAGATCTCGGACCATCTTCACAGCTCGCCGATAGACGTCACAAAGCTTATCTTCATCGTGGCAAATCGCCACGCCAGCGCCACCAGCACCTACCCCTGATTTCACAACGACTGGATAACCAACCTCTTCTGCGAATGCCAAGGCATCGGCTGTGCTGAGGAGGTCCGCCGATCGCGGGCATCGAATCTCCAACTCCTTTAGAAGCTTGCGGAATTCGAATTTGTCGATGGACGAAGTCAGGTATTGAGGCAAAGGCAAGGAGTTACGGATCGCCTGCTTGCCTTCCTCATCCAAGCCGAGATCAACACCGCTTTCAATAGCCCTCAGCATGTTGTGCATGAACGAAAGGACCGTCTCGTCGCCGATCGCGATCATGGCCGGCTTCCAGTCTTTCATCGCCCGAATGAACGTCTTGGCAACATTCTGAGCGTTAAGGTCTGGAAGGATATAGTGATAATCGGCAAATCGAGTTTTTGACAGCATCGAGTCGCGAAGGCATATGGTTGCGACTTCGAAGCCGGCTTCTTTTAAGGCTTTGGGCATGCGCGGCGTACCGAGCCAAAGGTCAACGCCGAAAACGATTATCCTCATGGTTCATTTAATCCCTTGCCACAAGCCCGTCCGCGCAGGCAAGATTGTAACCGAGGATCGCGAACACCAACGCGCTTCGTCCCACGTTCTTTACATTCACGCGGTCGATATTGTCGTTCTGCGTGTGCCAAATCTCCATATAGTTGGCGTCGCCGGTCTTGCGCATGAAGAAGGCGGGAATGGCTTTCGCTTGGAACGAAGCGTGATCGCTGCCGCCTCCGCCTCCTCGCCTTCTGCCGGTCGTCTCGCTCGGTTGATAAGTCGTGATTTTGAACTCGAATGCCTTGTCGGTGTCCTTGATCGGTTCTGCAGCAGCCAGTAGCAGCTTGCCCGCGTTTTCTGTGCACATGAATCCGCTATCGTAGTTCGTGCCGCTGTCATCGACGAAGATAGCGCTGATTTTGTCCAGTTCCTTCTCGTGGTCTTTGACATAGGCCATCGAACCGAGCAATCCCTCCTCTTCGCCGCCAAAAAGGACAAACCTGATGGTGCGCTTGGGTTTAACATTGAACTTGGCGAGGATGCGAGCTGCTTCCATCACGGCGGTCGTTCCCGTTCCATTGTCGCAAGCTCCTTGCGATCCAGGGCCGTCCCAACTGTCGAGGTGCGCTCCAAAGATCACGTATTCGTCCGGCTTTTCTGTTCCAGGAATGTCAGCAACGACGTTATAGACCGGCACTTTCTTTTTGCCGAACCGATTGTCGATGTCGAACTCAAGCTCGGGCTTCTTTCCTGCGGCGATGGCGTCACGCACTGCTTTCATGTCGGACGCCCTGACCGTCACGCGCGGGATCTTAGGCAGAGCTTCAAGTGTCGTGATTCGCATGTTGCCGCCGGTTGTGACGTATTCGTTTGAAGCGGCATTCACCCAGCCGGCGATTGCGCATTCCTCGATCTTCTTTCTAAGCTCAAGTTTGGTCTCGTCGGGTCGGCTTCGGATACCAAGTCCAGGCCCGCCGGCCAGCACCCATGCGCCTTTGAGGCTGTCCTTGGCCTTAGTAAAGTCTTCTTCGGTTGCGGGTTCCTCGACGGCTAAGCCCTTGACGGCTCCTTTCGTGCCCACAGACCAGGCCGATGTGGTGAACTGGAAGTCGCGCTTTTCTGGGCTGACCATGCGCCCGACCTGCCTCGCTCCGCGGTTGAATCCATAGGGAACTTCCATGAACTTCTCGAGATGAACGTTCTTCAGACCCCAGTCTTGGAACTTCTTCATCGACCATTTGCATGCCTTATCGAAGTTGTCTGAACCGAGAAGACGCGGCCCAATCTTCTTCGTAAGATGCCGTATGTTCAACTCGGCTTGGTTTCGTTTCTCGCCTTCTTCGATGATCTTCTTGTTGATCTCGGGAAGGCCTTGGGAAGCTGAAAGCGAAGCCAAAAGGGCAATTGGCAGCAAAGCTAGAAAACGAGATCGACGCATGCAAGCAGTTTAGCTGACCAACGATTGTTTTGTAACGTTGGTCGGCAAGAAGGTAACTTAGTTTTGCAGTGATCGACACGCATTGCCATCTGAACCTGACTGACGCCTTTCCCGATATGGACGCAACGGTCGATGCCGCGCTAGCCGCAGGCGTCGAGGCGATGATTGTCGTCGGCATAGAGCGCGAAGCGAACGACAAGGCGATCGAGCTTGCCGAGAAGTATTCCTGCGTTTGGGCGACGGTCGGCTGGCATCCCACTTCGGCGGCTTTGTTCAATGATTCTGAACTCAATCACCTTGAGGAATCCTTGAAGCATCCGCGCGTTCTGGCTTTGGGCGAAGTCGGGCTGGATTACTACTGGGACAAGGCGATAAAAGAGGAGCAATATCGGTGTTTAGAGGCGCAACTGGAGGTTGCGAGTACTGTTCGTAAGCCTGCGATACCGACTCCGCATGTAGGCGTTTCGCTGGGAAGCGTAGGGTCTGCTCGGTGGAGTCCTTTACCGGTCATCTTTCACTGCCGAGAAGCCTATCCGGACTTGCTCGATTTCCTTGAAAAGAAGCATCCCGAAAAGTTTGTGCTCCACTGTTTCGCAGGCGATGCACTTGATGCCAGACGCGCGGAAGCTCTCGGCGCATACATAGGGATCGATGGACCGGTCACCTTCAAGAAGAACCATCTTCTCCGCGAGATCCTGGCTTCGTACCGTCGAGATCGGATCGTCATCGAAACCGATGCCCCGTTTCTTTCTCCCGAGCCGTTCCGAGGAAAGCCGAACTCACCCGAACGACTGGTTTGGATAAGCCGCGCAGTCGGAGGGACGCTTGGAATCGGCGACGAAGAGAGCGACCGGCTAACAACGGAGAATGCGAAGCGGCTGTTCGGGCTGTGAGTCTTTTCATTGACGATTTGCGATTGGCCAACTGGGGGCGGAATGACGAATTACGGAGCCGATTTCAAAACTCCAAGTTTGGGTGCCACGGATCGTGAGATCCGTGCATGTTTAGGTTCAACACTGGTCTTACGACCAGTGGCACCCGGATATTTTGGCGAGTTTTGAAATTCACTCAGTCAATCGTAAATCGGTAATTCCCTAAAGCTCGCGGGTACGCTCGCCCTCCAGCCCGAATCGTTCCCCTACCCCCTACGCCTTAACCCTTACCCCTTCCCCTTTATCCTCCCGACCTTCGACAGATCGATTGGTTTGAATCCCAGCTTGATCGCAGGCGAGTTCGGCTTCAGGCTGAAGTCATCCTTCAGAGGATTCAAGAACATTGGATCGGCGATCAACGAGTTCAGATCATGGCCCTTCTTCTGCCAGTCAGCCAGGCTCAGGCCCTTGAAGTCGACCGGTTTGCCGTCTGTCCGCCAATAAATGTTCTTGTTCATCAGGAAATGGTTGTTCGACCAGTTCGAACCCAAGAGCGGAGCATCCGACCAATACACGATATTGTTTTCGAACCGGAACGACTGGTGCTCTTCTTCTCGCGAACGCATGACCTGAGCTTCTCCGCCAAAGGCAAATATGTTGTTGCGAACGATGTTCTCTTTTCCGTAGTGCTGGTGGAAGCCAGCGCTTTTAGTTCGATAAACCACGTTATTCTGCAGCACCACATTCGAGCTGCCTTCGTCGGTATAGAGTCCCCACCCGCCGTAGCTGAAGCTCTTGATGTCGTGGATCAGGTTGTTCTCGATCACCGTTCCCGGCGCAACGCCGAGGTGATAGACGCCGCCCATATCGCTGAGCACGCCTTGGCCGATGTTGCGGATGTGGTTGAAGGCGATGCGGTTATGGTGGGTGTTGCTCGTGGCATATCCCCACGACCAGCCCAGCGAGATGCCCGTGTAAAACAGGTCGTCGATGTCGTTGTGCTCGACGGTGTTGTAAGGCGACTGGCCGATGAACACGCCGATGGCCGCCGGATGAACTCTTCCGAGCTTTTGAAGCAAGCAGTTGCGAACCGTGTTGTGCCCGGCGACCTTGGACTCGTCGGCTTCAAAGGCCAGTCCGCCGATCTTGATGCCGCCCGCGCCAAGGTCAGTAATCTCGCAGTTCTCGACCATGCTGTTCCTCGTGCCAATTCCAAGGTCGATGCCATAGACGTCGCAGTTCCTGACTGCACAGTCCTTGATGATGAGGCCGTCGCAACCAGTTGCTTCGATGACACTCGGCAGATCGGCTTCGGCCTGCGGGAAGTTGCGGCCGGTGGCTGGCGTTTCGTAACCGGTGTTCTCAAAACTGACTCCTTCGACATTGATATTCAGGCAGTTCTTGAGCACCAACAACCGGTCTGTTGTTGGGTAAACGATGGCTAGTTTCGTCGGATCTTCGCGCGGTTTTGGCATGTAGTGGACAAGCTTCTTTTCTTTATCGATGTAGAACTGGCCGGGCTTAAGGGCTTCACGGACGTTCTCCAGCGCATATCGGCCGCCCTTTTCAAACGCTGCCCAGTTCGTTTCGTAGGCAGTCGAACCGGTGAAGGTTAGGACCTGACTTTCGGCGTCAATAGACTTGATTCTCAGTCGCGACATGCCCCAAATGTGGATCGTCGTGACCTCAATGTCGTTCAGGTTCTGCCAGGTTGGGTCGAGGTCGCCGGACTTGAACTTGAATCGGTCCCAGCCTTTTCCCTTGAACTCAGGCGACGCTTCCATCGTATCAGCGATGTTGAACCAGCCTGTCTCGGGAACCCGCGAACGCTTGATCCTTCCGTTCGGGTCGAATAACGAGACTGGGCAAAAGGCCGAAGGCTGCAGCGCAGTCCACGTGCCGTCCGCTTGTGCAGACCACTTCTTAATGAGCACTCCGCCGATGAGATGGGCGTTCTTACCTCTAATGGTTAGTTCAGACATGTCGGACAGGTCTGACTTGTCCGATTGATAGTAGTTGCCCGAAGCCAATTCAATCAGAATCGGAGTTGAATTGCCGTTCTTCCGCAGGCTCTTCGCCAACTTCAATGCTCGATCCAACGAAGCCAACGGACCGTCATTCTTTGCCTTGTTGACCGAAGCCAGCCGACCTGAATACATGTCGTTGCCCTTAGGCGATACATAGAAAGCGATAGGCTTGGGAGCCATCAGCGACGCTGCCACGATGAGACCTCCGATCATGGCGCCAGCGTACCCAAACCAGATACGCCACAATAGAGTGTTATGTCGATTTCTATTCGTCCGAACGTAAGCCTGATGGAGCCCTATCAACCGGGCAAGCCCATCAGCGAGGTCAAGCGCGAACTCGGCTTGGACCGCGTGGTTAAACTGGCCAGCAACGAGAATCCGTTCGGACCGTCTCCCAAAGCTGTCGAGGCGGTTCGAAATGCAGCTTTGGAGATGCATCTCTATCCTGACGGCGCTGCTTATTCCCTTCGCCAGGCGATCAGTGCCAAGTTCAGTGTTTCGCCCTCTCAGCTATTGGTCGGCAACGGTAGCGACGAGTTGATCCATCTCCTTGGCCTCGTGCTTTTAGATAAGCCGACCGACGAGATGATCATCGGCGATCCGTCGTTTGTGCGCTATGATGCGGCCGCCCAATTGGCTCCGTGCAAGCTCCTCAAAGTTCCGCTCGATTCGACCTATACGCACGATCTGACGGCGATGCGCAAGGCGGTGACGGCCGACACAAAGATGGTGTTCATATGCAACCCGAACAACCCGACCGGCACCATCGTGACTCGCGCAGATGTCGATTCGTTCCTTGCCGACCTTCCCGAGCATGTCGTCCTTGTCCTTGACGAAGCCTATTTTGAGTTCGCCTGCGGCAACCCCGACTATCCGGACAGCATCGACTACGTAAAAGCTGGCAAGAACGTTATCGGGTTGCGAACCTATAGCAAAGCCTACGGCCTCGCTGGCATCCGCGTCGGCTACGGTTTCGCGCCAGAGATCATCGTCGATGCCGTGAACCGAGCCCGCGAGCCGTTCGATGTGAACTCGCTTGCCCAGGCCGCCGGAGTCGCCGCGCTAACCGACGACGAGCACGTGACCCGCACCGTCGAGAACAACAAGGCTGAAGCCGCTCGAATCAGCAAGGTCCTCGCCAACCTCGGAATGAAGCCGATTCCAACCAGCGCGAACTTCATCTTCGTCCAGCTCGACCGTCCCGGCAAGCCGGTGTTCCAGGCTCTGCTCAAGAAAGGCGTCATCGTCCGGGCGACCGACGAAATGGGCCAGCCGAATTGCATTCGAATCTCCATCGGCACGCACGAGGAGAACACATTGCTTATTGATTGCCTGAAAGAGGTGCTTACGAAATGATTGTCATCATGCGAACGGGGAGCAGCCCCGACCAAGTTCGTTCGATTACCGACCATCTTGAGAGCCTCGGCTACATCATCCACAAGTCGGAAGGCGTTGAGCGCACGATCATCGGCGCAGTGGGTTCGCCCGATCTGGACAAGACCGAGGCCGCCGAGCAGCTTCGAGCCTACGACTGGGTCGAAGACGTCATATTCGTCAGCAGGCCCTATAAGTTCGTCGCTAAGGAGTATAAGCCCGATCGCACAGTCATCGATATCCGCGGGGTGAAGATCGGCGGGGACAATGTTGCTGTGATGGCTGGGCCGTGCACCGTTGAGTCGGAAGAGCAGGTCATGCGAACGGCCGAAGCCGTATCGAAGGCCGGAGCCCGGTTCCTTCGCGGCGGCGCGTACAAGCCATCGACCAGCCCCTACAGCTTCCATGGCATGGGCGAACCTGGTCTCGATATCCTTCAAAACGCCGCGTCCCAGTTCGACATGCGCGTCGTCACGGAAGTGATGGATGTGCGCAAGGTCGAAGCTGTGGCTGCCAAGACCGACATCCTGCAGATCGGCACGCGCAACATGCAAAACTACGACTTGCTTCGCGAGGTGGGCCAGGCTAAGGTGCCGGTGATGCTGAAGCGCGGTATGAGCGCGAAGTTCGAAGAGTGGCTGCTTGCCGCCGAATACATCGCAACGCACGGCAATCCGAACATTATCCTTTGCGAGCGCGGCGTTCGGACTTTCGAGACCTACACGCGCAACACGCTGGACATCTCGGCGGTGCCGGTCTTGCGCAACCTCTCACACCTGCCGGTTGTTGTCGATCCGAGCCACGGGACGGGGCGGCGCGAGTTGGTCGGTCCGATGTGCCTGGCGGCGGTTGCAGCCGGAGCAGATGGACTGATGGTAGAAGTCCACCCGAACCCCGACCATGCCGTGAAAGACGGCGCTCAGAGCGTGACGCTGGATCAGTTCGCGGCGATCATGCCGCAGGTTGAGGCAGTGGCGAAAGCTGTCGGGCGGAAGGTTTGAGAGAAATGGGGTAGGACATAAGGGGTAAGGGTTAGGTTTAACATCCGGCCTTGTCCTTTAGGGTGAAGTGTTCCCAATGACCAATAGCTGAGCACCGATGCCTCAGGCGATTATTCGGCTGGAGGCATTGGTCTAGTTGGGAGCAGCCCCGTATCGCTGGCGACCCGCCGGCAGAGACTCACATCAGCCGCTTATCGCTGGCAAAGCCCTAGGAAGCAACCCTAGAATAGACCCCAACGACAACAAAAGGAAGTAATATGCAGCTATGAGCGGGCATGGAGAGACTCCTTTTGAGGGATGGCGGTCCAGAGGCTATCTGCCGCATGTCGACAACCCAGAACTGATCCAGTTCGTGACATTCCGCCTCTTCGACGCGGTGCCCGGCGAACTCGCTAAGCGCGTCGAGGCGATTAGGCGAATGTCTGTTCCAGGCAAGCCAGAAGTCAACTATGCCAGCGAGGTTAACCGCCTTCTAGACGCGAACGCTGGAAGTTGCTGGCTGTCGCGTCCAGAAGTCGCCGAAATCGTTCAAGAAACGTTGCTCCATTTCGACACGGAACGCTATCGCCTTTATAGTTGGTGCATCATGCCTAACCACGTTCATTGTCTGGTCGAACCATTACCCGATTGGACATTGGCGAAGATCGTGCACAGTTGGAAGTCCTTTACAGCAAAAGCCGCCAACCGGATTCTCGATCGAACCGGGGAGTTCTGGTATCGGGAGTACTTCGATCGGTTCATCAGGAGTTCCGAGCAGTTCGATCGCGTGAAGGACTATATCGAGCTCAATCCTGTGAAAGCAAAGCTATGCGCCGACAAGCAGGACTGGAGATGGTCTTCTTGTTACCGCGGCGGCTCTTAGTATCTTTTAGCTAGTCGTTGTTGTTGGCTCTGTCGTTAGGCTTTGCCGGCGGGTCGCCAGCGATACACGGGCTGCTTCTTCGTTTGGCTTCGTTCGTCCGCTAATCCTATTTCAAGACACTAACAATGCAGATATGAAACATTTGCGCCTAATAGCCGTCTTCCTGCTGGTTTCAACGGGCATCTTGTTAGCATGTTATGCCTTCAAATGGACCCACTCGTCGGAGACGCAGACCCTTCGCACGGGCCACGAGATTGTTGTCGAGATTCGGACGAACCGGTTCACCGGAGCTAGACAGTCTCGAGTGGGCAATGCGGATTGGGAAGATGGAGTGCCGATCTATGACTAGAATGCGATTGAATGCCTCTGGACGCGCCAACGCACCTGCATTGTCCCATATCGAAAACCCGACGTAGCAGAAAACCTTGCCCGAGGGCCTAGCCAACAGAACTCCTAGGTTCAATTTTGGGCCTGGGGCTTTGCCAGCAAGTTGCTGGCGATACTTGGGCCTGCCTCCCACAATCACAATACAACGGCATCGTGGGGATGTTGAGGCATAATACCTATCCCTCAGCCCGCCGAGTGAAGCGGTCGGGTTGAGGGTTTTCCCGCCTGTGCACGAAGTAGCCTCCAGCCGAATGGCGGCTGGAGGCATATCTTAGCAGTCAATTGTCGATCGACTAGATCCCTTCAGAAGCTCTCCGCATCTGCTCAGAATTGCTGCAAGCCCGCGAGACGGTGTAGCCCGGAAGCGGCTTGATGTGCTGGTGAACCGCATCGAGGATGTCGCTGGGGAACGGGAAGAACGCGTCTTCCAACTCGTCCGGCGGCGTGATCCAGTTGCGCGCGCCGACCACAACCGGCGGAGCGTCCAGTTCGTCGAACGCCAAGCTGGAGATGTTTGAAGCCATCGTGTGCAGGAAGCTGCCGCGCTCGCACGCATCCGAAGCCAAAAGGATGCGCCGCGTCTTTTTGACCGACTCGATGACGGGCTCGTAGTTGAAAGGAACGATCGACCGCGCGTCGATCACCTCGCACGAGATGCCGTACTCTGATTCGAGTTTTTTGGCCGCTTCAAGAGCGCGATAGAGAGTGGCGCCTACCGTGAGTATCGTTAGGTCGCTTCCTGCTTTCTTGATGTCCGGTTCTCCCAGCGGAATCTCGTAGTAGCCCTCGGGAACGCCGCCCGGATGGAACAGCTCGGGCTGGTCGTAGAGCCGCTGGCTCTCGAAGAACACCACCGGGTCGGTGCCAACCAAGGCCGAGTTGAGCAGTCCCTTGGCGTCGTAGGGTGTCGCCGGGAAGACCACTTTCAGGCCGGGGATGTGCGCGACCACCGAGGTCCAGTCTTGGCTGTGCTGAGCGCCGTACTTCGATCCCACCGATACGCGGAGGATCACGGGCATCTTCAGCAAGCCGCCGGACATCGACTGCCATTTAGACATCTGGTTGAAGATCTCATCACCCGCACGGCCCATGAAGTCGCAGTACATGAGCTCGGCGATGACTCTTCCGCCTTCCAATCCGTAGCCGACTGCGGAGCCGACAATCGCACCCTCGGAAATCGGCGAGTTGAACAGCCGGTGGTAAGGAAGGGCTTCGGTCAGGCCGCGATAGACGGCGAACGCTCCGCCCCAGTCTCGGTTCTCTTCGCCGTAGGCAACGAGAGTTGAGTCCTTGTAGAACCGGTCGATAACAGCTTCAAACAGCGCGTCTCGGATGCCGATGCACTTCTGCTTCGGCAGCGGCTTGCCGTCCTCGCCGATGCCGGTGCGGCTTCGGGAGGCCAGGCTCTTCACGCGCGGATTCTCTTCTTTAGCAAGCAACGCTTCCGGCTCTCGCGTCGGATCGAACGACTCGACCCGGCCGTTGCTGAACATCGTCTGCTCCAGCAAGTTGTTCTCGGCATACAGACTTACGTAAGGGGAAACCTTCTCGTCGATCGCGCTCTTATATGCCTTCAGCATCACGGCGTCGATGCGCTCTTGGATCTTCTCGAGTGCGGATGATGTCGTCGCTTGGCCTTCCTTCAATTGCTCGGAGAAGGTTAGCAGCGGATCGACGTGCTGCCACTCTTCAAGCTCGGCCTTGTCGCGATAAGACATAGCATCCGACGGCGAGTGGCCGCTGAAACGGTAGGTCAGCGTGTCGAGAAGAACGGGACCGTCACCTTCGGCGATGATCCGTTTCTTGCGCTCAATGGCGTCAACCACCGCAAGCGGGTTGTAGCCGTCGACACGCTCGGCGTGCAGGTTGTTGGGAGACAGTCCTGCGCCGAGGCGGGCCAAAACCTTGAAGCCCATCGTCTCGCCGACCGGCTGGCCGCCCATGCCGTAGAAGTTGTTCATGAAGTTCATGATCAAGGGCAGACCGTGGCGGTAAGCGCCGTCCCAAAGCTCTTTATACTGGTCCATCGTGGCGAAGCAGAGGCCTTCCCACACCGGTCCGCAGCCAGCCGAAGCGTCGCCGATGTTGCAAACGACCACGCCGGGCTTTTGGTTCACATGCTTAAACAGCGCAGCACCCACGGAGATATCGCCCGAACCGCCGACAATGGCGTTGTTCGGATAGATGCCAAATGGAGGGAAGAAAGTGTGCATCGATCCGCCCATGCCCTTGTTCAGGCCGGTGACCCGGGCGAAGATCTCCGCCAGCGCGCCGTAGACCAGAAAATCGATGGCCAGTTCCTTGACCGAACCGTGAGAACCGTCGTCGACGACCTTGAAAGTGGTGCTGTCGAAGTAGCCCTTCATGATCGACATCAGCGTTTCGTCGTCGATCTGATGAATGGCGGAGAGACCCTTTGCCAGAATCTCGCCGTGGCTTCTGTGGCTGCCAAAGATATGGTCGTCGGGTTCAAGCGCGTAGGCTTGGCCGACGGCAGCGGCTTCTTGTCCAGCCGAAAGGTGCGCCGGTCCGCGGTAGTTATAGGCGATGCCTTTATACTCGCCCTTCTGCTTGACTTCGGCGAGCATCGTTTCGAAAGCTCGGATCAGCGACATGTCGTGGTAGATCCGGACCAGGTTGTCCTTACCTCGCGCCTTCACTTCTTGCGCAATGGTCTTTTTGTAGCTGTTGATCGGAATCGGATCGAACTCGAGCTTGCCGCTCTTGCGGACGTCTTTCGGGTGAATGGGAACGCTCTTAGGCATGGGGTTTTTCCTTGCAGTCGGGATAAATCTGGTCGATGCCGCGGGTCGAAAGGTGTTCGGCCCATTCGGCTGAAGGCGGGCAATCGGTGACGATTCGAGATACGTTATCGATGTCGCCGATGCGATAAAGCGATGGGGCGAGGAACTTCGTGCGGTCGGCAAGCAGAATCGACTCGCGCGCGTTCTTCATGACGTGCTGATAGAGGTGCGCCGTCTGGATGTCGCTGGCGGAGAGGCCGAACTCCATATCGAGGCCGTCGACGCCGATGAAGGCGATATAGCCGCGCAACTGGTCGATGGCGTTCACAGCGAGCGGGCCTATGGCGTCCATTCGGTCGTGGCGATAGTTGCCGCCAAGGAGAATGATGCTGAAGTCGCCGTTTTCGCCGAGTTCCGTGGCTAGCCGAGTTGAGTTCAGAATGACCGTTAGCGCGCGCTTGCTCTTCAGATAGTGGCGCATCTCGAAGCAGGTGGTTCCGCAGTCGATGAAGATCATGTCGCCGTCTTGCACGAGTTCGGACGCCAGTTTGCCGATAACGCGTTTGGCTTCAATGTTCTGCTGGGCGCGCGATTGGAGCGATTGGTCTTCGCTTCGGCGGATGGTCGCGCCGCCGTAGACGAGGTCGATCTGCTTGGAGTCTGCGAGCTGCCGAAGATCGCGCCTTACGGTTGCTTCCGAGACGGACATGCCGAGGGCAAGATCGCGCACGCCGATGTGGCCTCTTGAAACAACTTGCTCAAGTATGTGCTTCCTGCGGTGGTTGACGGTCATGCTCATGCGCTCTTAATGTTCATTGTCGCTCATTCTGATCAGAAATTGCACGACTTCAATCAACAATATTTGTCAATTTGACAATATCTTAAACAAAGACGGTCGCATTCTGCCAAAATATATGGCATATTAAGGTGTCGGACCTAGTCCGCCGCAGAGGCAACCCGAATGAGCAACCCAACCGGCAATGTCGTCCCCGTTCTTCTTCCCCAAGCGGGCAACTCGATGGAAGAAGGAACCATCGTCAAGTGGCACGTTCAACCAGGCGATACCGTCGCAGCCGGACAGATTCTGTTTGAACTCGAGACCGACAAGGCGACGATCGAGGTGGAGGCTGAGACAGCAGGCCGGCTTGCGCGAATCGTTCTGCCCGAAGGCGGCACCGCGCCGGTCAAGACTCCGGTGGCGTTTCTGGCGGATAAGGATGCGGATGTGGACACGTATTTGGGTTCATCGGTCCCCTCCCCAACCCTCCCCCAACCCGCGGGAGAGGAAGTTTCAGCTCCAACTCCTGCTGCCGAAGCGCTAAAGCCGGTTGCACAGTCTTCTTCTTCCACCCGCATCAAAGCTTCGCCGGTCGCCCGCAAGGCTGCCCTTGAGCTTGGCGTTGACCTCGCCAGCATCCTCAGCGGCAGCGGCCCCGACGGCCGAATCTTGCTGGAAGACGTTAAATGCGCAGCCAAGTGCAAGCAAGCTGTACCGACTGTTACATCAGCACCAATCACCCTCCAGGCAATACCAGCCAATCAAGGTGGAACCCGCACGCCGATGCCCAAGATGCGCAAGGCGATCGCGCGCAACCTCAGCACTTCGAAGCAGACCGTGCCACACTGGTACGCGACCATCTCGGTTGAGGCAGACGCGATGCTGGCCTACTATAAGAAGGAGAAAGCGCTTTATCCCTGCTCGCTGAACGATGTGATCATCCAGGCCGTCGGCCGCGTCGTGATGGAGATGCCCGAGTTCCGAACCCAGGTTGACGGCGACGATCTGGTGCTCTTCGGTTCGGCCAACATCGGTCTTGCCGTCGCGCTCGAATCTGGTTTGGTCGTTCCCGTTGTGAAGGGAGTCGACTATATGAATCTGAAGGGCATCGCGGCCGAGTCGCGAAGAGTCATCGAATCGGCAAAATCCGGCAAGCTGGAAGGAATCGGCGAAGGCGTATTCACGATCTCGAACCTAGGCATGTTCGGCGTTGAGGAGTTTGCAGCGATTATTAATCCGCCGGAGTCGGGCATTCTCGCCGTCGGTTCGGTGCGCGAGGAAGTCATTGTGAAGGACGGAGCGATGCGAATCGGCAAGAAGATGTCGGTCACGCTGAGCGCCGACCATCGTGTTATCGACGGCGTGACCTCGGCTAAGTTCCTGGCGAGGCTGAAGGAACTGCTTGAGAATCCTGCCCTGCTGGGTTAGACTGGGCTTAATAAATGACGAATGACGAATTACATATGACGATTTGCCATTCGAGGGCAAGAGGAATGAGGGTTGAAGCCCTCGGCTACCAGCCTGACGAACGCGGGGACAAGGCATCCCGCGGCTACGGTTCCGTAGGTCCTATGCCTTTCGTCTTTCGTCTTAAACAGATCGCGAGTACGCTCACCTTCCAACCGTCACCCTAATGGTCAATAGTCAATGGTAAATGACAATGTTTAACCTCATCGAACTCAAGAACCTGAAACCGGGCGCTGACACCGGCCCGAAGAAGAATAACGCGCACATCCATCTGCCGCCGAACTTCTCGGCGTTCAACTATGTGGAAGATGCTCTTGAAGACGCGAAGAATGAAGGTATCCGGCTTCTTGGAGCTAGCAACTACTACGATTACAGCGTCTATCGGCCGTTTGTGCAAGGAGCGCTACAACGGGGTATCTATCCCGTGCTGGGCATGGAGATTGTCTCATGGATCGATGAACTGGCAACTACGGGAGTCAAGATTAACGATCCCGGGAATCCAGGCAAAGCCTATATTTGCGGAAAGGGCATCGTTGGCATCGCCAACCCGAGACCTGAAGCCAAGGAAACGCTAAACCAGATTAGGGAGCGCGACTCCAAACGGTCGGCCAAGATGGTCGCCAAGATGGAAGAAGCACTGTCTCTAGTTGGCTTGAAGACCGGACTAACAGAGCTGGTTGTCACAGAGAGTATCGCAAGAAGACACAATGTCAGCGAAACAACGGTCGTGCTCCAAGAGCGGCACATCGCCATGGCTTTCCAGCAGGCGATTTTTGCCAAATACAGCGAACGAGAAAGAGAACAGAAGTTATCCGAAGCCTTCGGAAAAGCGCCAAAGGACGCAACGAACGAAGTAGGCATCCAAGGCGAGTTGCGTAGCTACTTGATGAAAGCTGGAAAAGCAGCCTACATCGAGGAGGAGTTCATCAGCATAGAAGACGCCCTGCAGCTCATCCGCGACCTCGACGGTCTTCCCTGCTATCCGACTCTCGCCGACGGCGTTGTTCCCATTTGCGGCTTCGAGGAGACGCCGGAAGCCCTTATAACTAACCTGAAGAAACTGGGGATTCGGACTGCCGAGTTTATCCCTGGCCGCAATGAACCAGCAGTCCTCAAGGAATATGTGACGAAAATGCGCCAGAGCGGCATCGTGGTTGGTGCAGGCACCGAGCACAACACGCTCGATCGAATTGCCATTGAGCCGAAGTGCGTTAAGGATCAGCCGATTCCAGACGAATGCCAAGACGTCTTCTGGGAAGCGGCCTGCCTTTTCGCAGCTCACCAGCACCGAATCCTCAACGGCCAGCCGGGATTCGAGGCGCAAGAAGCGTACAATGAAGAGGCGATCAAGCTTTTTGCCAGCGAAGGCGCAGCTCTGATCGGCGGAATGGAGAACAACGTCAAATGATGGACCTTGGACCGCTCGTCGAGATCTCGCGCAAACTCGGCTCAGACCCCGAATCGGTTCTTGCCGGCGGCGGCAACACCTCGGTCAAGGACAGCGAAACGCTGTGGATAAAGGCCAGCGGAATCGCCCTGGCAACCCTCGATGAGACAGGCTTTGTCGAGATGGAACGACAGAACCTGACGGACCTTATCGAGCTTGATTTAGGCAGCGATCCGACTATTCGCGAAGACCGGTTCAAGGCGCACGTGATGGCTGCACGGTTTCATCCTGGGAAGGGCCAGCGGCCGTCGGTCGAATGTGCCCTTCACAACCTCATTCAGGCCAAGTACGTCATCCATACGCATCCGACATGGGTGAACATGGTGGTCAGCGCACTAAACGGCGAGGATCTGTGCGCAGCCCTGTTCGGAGACAATGCCGTTTGGATGCCCTATGTAGATCCCGGATTCGTCCTAGCCCAAGAACTGAAGCAGCGGGTTGAAGAATGGATCGAGCGAAACTGCAAACCGTACCCGCCGTTGATTCTTATGGCGAACCACGGTCTCATCGTCAGCGCCGACACTCCCGAAGACGCCGAAGCCGCCCAAGCCGCCGCAGTCAACAAGGTCAAAGACAAAGTCAGCGAATTGGGCTATTCCTTCGATATCCCTCGCAGCGATGCGCGCGAGCACATCGAGAAAATCGCGCCTGCTCTTAGGGTGCTTCTTGCCGAGAACGGCAAAGCAAAAACGGTCTGCTTCGACGAAAGCGCACCAGCGCTCGATATCGTTTCGGATGAGAGCGGCAAGCAGATCGTCGAAGGCGGCCCGTTGACACCCGACCAGATCGTTTACTGCAAATCGTTCCCGCTATGGCTGAGCGCGGCGCAGGCCGCCCACACCGATATGCTTCGCGATGCGCTGGCTAAACACGTTCAAGAGACCGGATTCCAGCCGCGTATCGTTATGGTGGAAGGTCTCGGATTATTCGCTGTGGGAACCGACTATACGGCGGCTGACACGTCGCGCCAAGTCTATCTCGACGCACTAAAGGTGATGAAAGGAGCAGCGAAACTCGGCGGGATTCGCTATATGGACCGCCGCGAGCGCGAGTTCATCGACAATTGGGAAGTTGAGAACTATCGTCGGTCGGTGGCCGCAGGCTCGAAGGCAAACGGCAGAATGGAAGGCAAGACCGTCTTGGTCACCGGAGCAGCCCAAGGGTTCGGCTATGGTATCGCGGAACTGCTGATTCAAGAAGGCGCGCATGTCATCGTCGCCGACATTAACTCCGAGGGCGTCGATCAGGCCGCTGCCAAGCTCGGCCGAAAGGCTTACGGCGTCGTGATGGACGTCAGCAACGCCGATTCGGCCAAAGACGCGGTACACCAAGCAATTCGTAGGTTCGGCGGATTCGACGCGCTGATTTCGAATGCTGGCGTTCTGAAGGCCGAGAGCGTGAAGAGCCAGCCCGTGAAGGACTTCGAGTTCGTCACGAAGGTCAACTATATCGGCTACTTCGTTTGCGTGCAAGCTTGCGCTCCGATTCTGGCAATCAGCCGCCAGTGCGACCCGAGCAGGTGGACCGACATTATTCAGATCAATTCGAAATCGGGCCTTGAGGGCTCTAACCGCAACAGCGCCTACGCAGGCAGCAAGTTCGGCGGCATCGGCCTAACTCAATCGTTCGCGCTTGAGCTTGTCGAAGACGGCATCAAAGTCAACGCCATCTGCCCCGGCAACTTCTTCGACGGGCCGCTGTGGTCCGACCCCGAGAACGGCCTTTTCGCCCAATACCTGCGAACCGGAAAAGTGCCTGGCGCGCAGACCCTTGAGGATGTAAAGAAGTTCTACGAGAACAAGGTGCCGATGAAGCGCGGGTGCACGCCCGAAGACGTGATGAAGGCGATCTGCTACATCATGGACCAGGATTATGAGACCGGCCAAGCCGTGCCCGTGACCGGCGGCCAAGTCATGTTAAGCTAAGATAGAAGGAACCATGGAACTACCTACGACGCACGCCGCCATTCAGCTTGTCGGACCCGGACAAGTCGAGTTCAACCCCGCCAAAGAAACGCCCCGCCCGAATCCTCACCAGATCGTGGCGAAAGTCGAAGCGGTCGGGCTCTGCTTTTCCGACATGAAGCTTCTGAAGCAGTTCCATGAGCACGCCCGAAAGACGCGCATCCAGAGCGGCATCGACGAGAACATCCTTTCCGAGATTTCGAGTTATCAGCCGCTGGAGAAGCCGACGGTGCCGGGCCATGAAGCGACAGTGCGAATTGTTGCCGCAGGCGACCAGGTCAAGCACTACAAAGTCGGCGAGCGCTATATCGTCCAGGCCGACTATCGCAAGCTCAAGACTCAGAACGCCAACGCGTCGTTCGGCTATGCGTTTGAGGGCGGGTTGCAGGAATATGTTTTGATGGACGAGCGCGTGATCGGCGATCCTCAGTCTGCCGAGGGTTATATGATTCCCGCCGACGAAGAGAACAGCGCTTCGGCTCTTGCATTGGTTGAGCCGTGGGCCTGTGTCGAACGAGCCTACGCCACCAAGGAGCGCAAGTATTTCCGGCCTGGCGGAAAAGTGCTGATCGTTGCCGATCCGGGTCTCTCTTGGCGCGGTTTAGAGCAATGCCTCAGCCTTGACGGTTCTCCTCGCGTCGTATACGCCAGGCTGTCCGACTCGAACCAAGAGGCCAGCTTAGCAGGATTCCGAAACATCCAGCGCATCAACGACTTGACGGCGATTCCCGACTACTCGCTGGACGACATCGTCTACTTCGGCGCAGACCCTGACACGATCGAGTTCCTGAACGACAAGATCGCCAATAACGGCATCGTCAATATTTGCCTTTGCGGCCGCCAAGTCGGACGAAAAGTCGAAATCGGCATCGGGCGGATCCATTACGGCAACGTCCGGTGGGTCGGCTCGATCAGCTCTGATGTGTCGAAGGGCCTCAAGATGATCCCGAGTACCGGCGAGATTCGGCCGAACGACAAGGTTCTGATCGTCGGCGCAGGCGGTCCGATGGGCCAGATGCACGTCATCCGGTCGCTGAGCCTTGGTTTGGATGGCGTTTCGGTGGTCGGCTCGGACCTTGACGATGGGCGCTTGGCTTCTCTCGCTCCCAAGGTTGCTTCTTTTGCGAACTACACGGCTATCAATTCGACCAATGTGGAGTTGGGGAAGGACTACACCTACATTTCGATCATGGCGCCAGTGCCTGAGTTGGTCGATGACGCCATCATGCGATGCGGAAAAGATGCGATCATCAACGTTTTTGCGGGTATTCCTGCTCCGGTGAAGCACTCCATCGACCTTGAAGAACTGGTTTATAAGCGTGCCTACATGATCGGCACCAGCGGCTCCGAAGTCGAGGACATGAAGACGGTGTACCGCAAGGTTCTGGCGCACCAGCTTGACACGGACCTTTCTGTTGGCGCGGTCAGCGGAATGGCTGGAGCTAAGGACGGCCTTGAAGCGGTCGAGAAGCGGACGCTGGACGGCAAGATTTTGGTCTATCCGGAGCTGGTCGGCGAAGGCTTGATCCCGTTGCCTGCCTTGGCCGCAAAGTATCCGACTGTGGCGGCTTTTCTAAAGAACGGCTCGTGGACGAAGGAAGCCGAGGCGGAGTTTCTTAAGGTCGGGAAGCGGTAGCCAATCGATTCCTCCGGCCGCCTTTCGGCTGGAGGCTGTGCTGACATTGTATGCCGTCATTCCGAGCGGAATAAAATGCTGAGGGGTCGTAGCCTACTAACTGGGACCGCCGGCGCCATCGCCGGCATCTAACCATGGGCGGGTCGCCCATGATGCAAATCCTAACCAATCCTCACCAACCCTTACTCCGCCATGGGCTGGAAGCCCATGGTACATCCTGAGTCCAAACAGCACCAAAGCCACGACCCAAGGTATAAGAGGAAGTCCATGACGAATATGCACTCCCCCGACGGGCTGGGCGAGGTGCCCGGCTTTCTTTTCGTGGACCACGTTGCGATTTCTGTTCAAAAAGGACAGCTCGACGCCGTGGTCGCTGCCTATGAAAAACTCGGCTTCAAGGTCTTGCACCGAGAAGAAGTTCCTGCTCCCCACCTTGTCCGCGAAGTTCTGCTTCAGATCGGCGACGGACCCAACCTTCTGCAGCTTCTCGAGCCGACAAGCGACGATTCGCCCGTTGCCAAATCGATTGAAAAGCGCGGCGGTCGCGGCGGATTCGAGCATATGGCCTTCCGAGTGAAGAACGCCCAAGTTGCGTTCGACTACCTCAAAGAAAAGGGCTTCAAGCTGACCTCCGACAAGCCCGGCCCCGGTTCCCGAGGCACCACGATTTTCTTCATCCATCCCAAGTCGACCGAAGACGCGCCTTTCGGCATTCTCTACGAGATCGTCGAGGACCCGAACAGCTAATAGCCGGCGAAGGAGCCACACAATATGACAAACCCAGACACGAAACGCCTTTTCGAGGAGTTTCCGCCGGTCAGCACCGCCGACTGGATGGCAACCATCGAAAAGGACCTTAAAGGCGCGAGCTTCGAGAAAGCGCTGATGTGGAAGGGCTACGAGGGCATCTCCCTCAAGCCTTTCTATCGCAAAGAAGACATCGAATCTCTCGGCGACCTGCTTGCAACCAACCCAGGCGATTTCCCCTACAACAGAGGAATGGCCGCAGAGGGCACGACTTGGGCTTCGGCGCAAGAAGTCTCCAACGCCGATCCGAAGGCCGCCAACGCAACTGCGAAGGATGCCCTGAAGAAAGGCGCAGACGCCATTGCTTTCAAGACAACTGCCGTTCCCGGCGGAGTCGTCGGCGTTGCCCCCCAGAGAGAAGCCGACATGGCTGCCATGCTGGAAGGCCTCGATTGCTGCATTCGCATCCACGGCGGAGCATTGACCTCGGCTCTATTCGATCTGATCCCGGCAGACAAAGCCGCGAACCTTGGCGGAGCGTTGGATTACGATCCCATCGCCGACGTTCTGACTGGCAACAAGCCGTATGCCGGAGCCGAAACGCTCCTGAACGAAGCCGCCGAATTCGTCGCAGGAGCCCAGAAGAAGGCCCCGAAGATGGTTCCGGTCAACGTTCGAGCAAGCGTCTATCACGAGACGGGCGGCAGCGCGGTTCAAGAGTTGGCGTTTGCCATCGCTTGTGGCGCGGAGTACCTTGCTAAGCTCGGTAAGGATGCCAAAATCGGATTTGAGTTCGCCGTCGGTTCCAGCTTCTTCGTTGAGATTGCGAAGCTGAGAGCTGCCCGGCTGCTTTGGGCCAACGTCCTCACCGCTTACGGAGTTGCCGAAGACCAAGCCAAAGCCCCGCTGTTCGCCCGAACCGCACTTTGGAACAAGACCGTTTTCGATCCTTACGTCAATATGCTCCGGTCCACCACCGAAGCGATGTCGGCGGCCATCGGCGGAGCAAACGGCATCACCGTTACCCCGTTCGACGCCACATTCAAGGCATCGGATGAGTTCTCCGAGCGAATCGCGCGCAACGTCCAGAACGTCCTGCGCGAAGAGTCCTACATCGGCAAGGTGAAGGACATCGCCGGCGGATCGTACTTCATCGAAGCTCTGACCGACGCGCTGGCCCAAGAAGCCTGGAAGCTGTTCCAGAAAGTCGAGGCCGCAGGCGGAATGCTGAAGGCTATCGAAGCCGGAATCGTCCAGGAAGAAATCAACGCCGTTAAGGCGACCAAGGACGCGCACATCGGCCAGCGAAGACTCAGCATCCTCGGCACCAACCAGTATCCGAACCAGAAGGAGACGATGCTGGACAAGGTTGCTTTGCCGAAACCGGCGCCGACCAGCTTGAAGGTCAAGGGCGAAGGCGGAGTCTCGATTGCTACGATCCAGCCGTACCGAGCCTCCGAAGCCTACGAGAATATCCGACTCGCCACCGAGAAATCGGGCAAGAAGCCGGTCATCTATCTTCTGACCATCGGCAACCTCGCCATGCGAAAGGCCCGCGCGGGATTCGTTTCGAACTTCTTCGCCTGCGCCGGATTCGAGATCGTCGAAGGACCGGGCAACATGGAGCTCGAAGCCGCCGTTGCGGATGCAGCTCAAAAGAATGCCGGAGCCATCGTGCTCTGCAGCTCGGACGACGAATACGTTGAGCTCGGACCGAAGTTCTGCGAGATCGCCAAGAAAGTAGCTCCCAATGCGAAGCGAGTCCTTGCCGGATTCCCCAAAGACATCATCGACAGTCTGAAGGAAGCGGGAATGCAGGACTTCATCCACATCAAGAGCAACGCCCTGGAGACTCTGGCTAAGTACCAAGAGGAACTGTGCAAGTGAGGCAAGAAGAGAAAATGAAACCTGACTTTACGAAAATCGAATATCGAAAACCGGGTGCTCCGACTGCCGCAAAGCAAGCCAAACAGTCTTGGAAGAGCCCCGAGCATATCGACGTCAAGGGCTTCTACGGCCCATCCGATCTCGAAGGATTGGAGCATCTGAACTACGCAGCAGGCATCGCTCCGTTCTTGCGCGGCCCGTACGCCACCATGTACACCCAGCGACCCTGGACGATTCGGCAATACGCCGGATTCTCCACCGCTGAGGAATCGAACACCTTCTACCGAGCTAACCTGGCTGCCGGCCAGAAGGGTTTGTCGGTTGCGTTCGACCTGGCCACCCACCGCGGCTATGACTCCGACCACGAGCGCGTCGTCGGCGACGTCGGCAAAGCGGGCGTAGCGATCGACTCTGTCGAGGACATGAAGATTCTGTTCGATCAGATACCTCTCGGCCAAATGTCGGTCTCGATGACGATGAACGGCGCGGTCCTTCCGATCATGGCGTTCTACATCGTCGCCGCTGAGGAACAGGGAGTGACCCCGCAGGCGCTGACCGGAACCATTCAGAACGACATTCTGAAAGAGTTCATGGTCCGCAACACCTACATTTATCCGCCATTGCCTTCGATGCGCATCATCTCGGACATCTTCGGCTATTGCTCGAACAACATGCCGAAGTTCAACTGCATCAGCATCAGCGGCTACCACATGCAGGAAGCGGGCGCTACTTGCGATATTGAACTGGCCTATACGCTGGCTGACGGTCTCGAATATCTGCGCACCGGCATCAACTCCGGTCTGAGCGTCGATGAGTTCGCTCCGCGCCTCTCGTTCTTCTGGGACATCGGCATGAACCACTTCATGGAGATTGCCAAGATGCGCGCCGCTCGCTTGCTGTGGGCAAAGATCGTGAAGCAGTTCAACCCGAAGAATCCGAAGTCGCTGGCTCTCCGCACGCACTCGCAGACGTCGGGCTGGTCGCTCACCGAGCAAGACCCGTTCAACAACGTCGCCCGAACGTGCATCGAGGCTTTGGCGTCGGCTCTGGGTCACACCCAGTCGTTGCACACCAACGCTCTGGACGAAGCCATCGCGCTTCCGACGGAGTTCTCGGCCCGCATCGCCCGCAACACGCAAATCTATCTGCAGGAAGAGACCGGCATCTGCAAGGTCGTCGACCCGTGGGGCGGCTCTTACTATGTTGAGAAGCTGACGCACGAGATCGCGCACCGAGCCTGGACCCTCATCCAAGAGATCGAGGAGCTGGGCGGCATGGCGAAAGCCATCGAGACCGGGCTTCCGAAGCTTCGCATTGAAGAAGCCGCGGCTCGCAAGCAGGCCCGAATCGACTCCGGCCAGGACGTCATCGTCGGCGCGAACAAGTACAAACTCGACAAAGAAGCTCCGCTCGATACGCTCGAAGTGGACAACACCGCCGTTCGAGAAAGCCAGATCAAGCGTCTGCAGCAGATCAAGTCGACTCGAAACGAGCATGCGGTTCATGAAGCCCTCGAGGCGATCACGATGTGCGCCAAGTCGGGCGAAGGCAACCTGCTGGCCCTGGCCGTGGATGCCGCTCGAAAGCGAGCCACCCTTGGCGAGATCTCGGATGCCTGCGAAAAGGTCTATGGGAGGTATACAGCCACCGTGTCTTCCGTATCTGGTGTCTATTCGTCCGAAGCCGCTGGCGACGACGAGTTCGAAAAAGCCCGCAAAATGGCCGACGAATTCGCGAAGCTGGAAGGCCGGCGGCCGAGAATCATGGTTGTGAAGATGGGCCAAGACGGCCACGACCGCGGAGCGAAGGTTGTCTCAACCGCCTACGCGGACATGGGCTTCGATGTCGATATCGGCCCGCTGTTCCAAACTCCCGCAGAGGCTGCTCGCGCGGCAGTCGAGAACGACGTCCATATCCTCGGCGTCTCTAGCCTTGCGGCCGGCCACAAGACGTTGGTTCCTGCGGTCATCGATGAGCTGAAGAAGCTCGGCCGCGAGGACATCGTGGTCGTTGTCGGCGGCGTCATCCCGGCGCAGGACTACGACTTCCTATATAAGGCGGGCGTCCTCGGCGTCTTCGGCCCAGGCACGGTCATTCCGGTGTGCGCGCAAGAGATGCTGAAAGCGCTCATCGCCGCCCGTCAGTAGCGTTTGTGCCATGGGCACCTTGTCCGTACCTTACACCTCCCGATTGTTCGGTCAATCGGGAGGTGTTCTTGCTCTTGAGTCTTGCTACTAGAGGCGTTATTGGAAGACATGCGATTGACTCTCGAGACCTGTCAAGAGCAATCTATATTCACTTGCGATAAATGGCTGATTTGCAGTCAGCAAAACGTTAGGTTATTATTGTGGTCGCTTTATCTAGGACACCAGTTCCGCAGCAGCATCTATGAACTCACGCCGGGCATTTGATATATTAGAAGCGTCAGATATGGAAATATCAGAAGCGTCCGGTTCGCAGCAGCACAAGCAGCCAGCGGAGGATATGGTCCACCATACTTTGAAAATCACCATAATCGGCAAAAAAACCTAGAGCCCCTAAATGTTCAGTTCTATATGCCGTTATATTGGTTGATAACCAATCAGGGATGACCATGCGATGAATATCTCCAAGAGGAGCTCCGCTCTAAACGTTATAGCGAGAGAAAAAGCAGGATTGTCAAGCAATGGCTTCTGGGGCTCCGTCAGCGGCGAGGGATTAGATCTTGCCAGCTTGTCCAATAGTCTCTGTGCAGCCATCGATGGGCACATTCCATTCCTCGTCGCAGCTATTCGCATCGGAGAACCCCGTCTCTTTGCTCTATATGTCAGTTGGGCTCTTGAAAAGAGGGATCACCACGGAAGCGAGACAAGCCTCAAGGACGAGCTCAACATACTGGCGAAGCTCATGGCCGGATACTTGCCGCCGAAAGAGCAGGACTTGATGAGGTTGTGCATCGACTCAGGCATCAAAGTCTTGATCGCCGGTCCAGGGGAAACCCAGAATGCATCTGGACCGCTATTTGGAACAATGCTTCGATATACGGCGGCCTTGCTTGAAGCCCAGCGCGATGAAGCTGCCAAAATCATCTTCGACACGCAGGCATCCGGTGTGCCGCTAAAAGATATCTATACCGACATCATTCAAGAGTCGCAATACGAGATCGGCAGGCTATGGTTCGAAAACAAGATATCGATTGCGCAGGAGCACTATTGCACCGCCATCACGCAGATGATCATGGCTCAGCTCTATCCGCAACTCAAGTCCAGCCGAAGAAACGGCAAAACAGTCATTACCACTTGCGTTAGCGAGGAACAACACGAAGTCGGAATACGCATGGTGGCCGATCTGCTCGAGCTCGAGGGATACGATACCTACCACGTAGGAGCGAACTGCCCAAGAGCCGACCTCATCCACTTGGTTGAAACTCGTAAAGCCGACTTAGTCGCCATCTCAGCCACGATGGCCTACCACTTGCCGCTTGTCAAGCAAATCATCTCGGATATCAGGAATTCGAAGATGAGCCATGGCGTGAAGATCATGGTCGGAGGCTATCCCTTTAATCAAGTGCCAACGTTGTGGCAACGGGCTGGAGCCGACGGATTTGCGCCTAATGCGGCGAGGGCTGTAGAAGAAGCGAAGATTCTTACAGGGGTGAGATAGATAGTGGGCGGCGAGGATTTCCTACCTCTAACAATGCAGTGCAATATGGCAGGATCCATCGTTAAAGTGCTCGATACCGATCCGTCAAAGTGCTCCAGCACGCTTGAAGCCGCATCTCTATACGAACTGTTCAGTATTGATCAAGCCGTAAAGGTCGACCAATTCCTAAAACGAATTGATGAAACGGGTATTGCCATTGATTGGGACTTTCACCTGCCTACCTCATCCAGTTGCCAGCTTGTGTTCATGTCGGGCGCAAAGTATAATGGCCGTCTTTATGCAACTATCCAGCCACCAGCCCACCTAGATAACGCTCCTTGCGAGCTAAATGAACCTAATTCGGCTGATCAAAACAAGTATCTAAGCGCGATAGTCAGTGCATCTGGAGTTTCATCGCGAACCCGTTCGGTGGAGTTCTTATCGGAGTTGTCAAAGGTCAATAGCGAACTGGTCAACTCCCAGCGTGAACTCAGCTTATCGAAGGCCATGCTTGAGAAAGTGCTGGAAACAGAAAGGGGACGGTCTCAGCAACTCGCGTCATTCTACAAGGCGGCATCAGAGGTCGTAGGAGCTACCGGCATTGACTCGATTGTCAACACCATTGTTGGCGCGATCTGCGAAGCTTCGGGATTCGGAGTAGAAGGAGCGGCCATTTACCTTGCACAACCCGACGGGAGGTTCGTTGCGCAAAAGTCATCTTTCGACAACCCGAAGATTCTCGAGTTCGTTTCGAATGTCAGCCAGGAAATGATCGTTTCCTTTTCTCGAATGACCCCTACGCTATACGAAGCATGTAGGGATAGCAACAAGGCGATTGAAGCGCTTCTATACCAGCTTGGAGTTTCCAGCGGATTGTTCGTGCCGCTCAGATCATCGCGTTCAAAGCTTGGCATGGTTATCGTGTTGTTCGCTGAAGAAGCAGAGTCAACCGATGAGAAGGTCCAACTGATCGAGGCATTCTCCGCGATGGCTGCAACTGCGATCCACTCAGAGCACATGAAGGAAGAGATGGAAGCCTTGGCTACAACCGATGGACTGACAGGATTGCTCAACCGTCGCGCATTTCTGTCGAGTCTCGCGGGAGAGCTTAAGCGCGCCGAGCGTAGAGGGCAGCCATTATCTGTGATGATCGCCGACGTTGACCACTTTAAGAAGGTGAACGACAAGTATGGGCACGCAGCAGGAGACATTGTTCTCACATCCCTTGCAATGGCAATCCACGAAGATGTGAGGACTGAGGATCTAGTTTGCCGATACGGCGGAGAGGAGTTCGCGCTGGCCTTGCCAGATACACCGTTGGATAGCGCTCTTATCGTCGCTGAGCGGCTTAGGTGGCATGTTTCGAAAACATGCGTTTTCTATGGCGACATCAGCATTCCACTGGCAATCAGCATTGGCGTTTACCAAGTTGAACCGGGAACTGGAATCGAACAAGCGTTGCTTCAGGCCGACCGCGCGTTGTATGAGGCCAAGAGGGCTGGCCGCAACCGTGTGGTTGGTTCTTCGGCAACGGTCAGTGAACAGAGCAAGACGCTCTGATTCTAAGCGCCGAGCTAAGCAAATGCTTCAACTTGGAAGGAAGAACCAGGCTACCGGTCTCTATACAGAAGGGCAGATTCTATGCAAGCAAGGGAAGGAAATGGCTCTTTGAAACGATGAGTCGGGACAGATCGCCTTCATTGCGACTCCTCGTTCTTGAATCGCCTGGATAGAATACTAGCTTCTGGCATGCAACACAGTATTCGTCGAGCGGCATCGGAACAAGATAACGTGATGCTTCATCTCATGAGTAGGTGTGATCCTAATAATCTATTCGGGTAGGTGTGCCAAGTTGAACCGTAACGGACTAGAGCTTTTCTTCGGAACCGGACTCATACTTGCGAGTTCTGTTCTACTTGCTTTGCAAACGGTAAGGTCCAAGCCTGACCTCGGTCCCAACGCCGACATGCGCGGCTATCGTCCCTTCCCCGACGACAACCTCTGGAACCAGACCGTCGATCGGCTTCCCGTCGATCCGAACTCGAACCAGCTCATCGCATCCATAAGCCTGGGTAAATCGCTTCACCCCGACTTCGGCGCAAACTGGAACGGCGGCCCGTTCGGCATTCCCTATATCGTAGTGTCAGGCGGACAGGCAAAGGTGCCGATACAGTTTGAATACAAGGACGAATCGGATCCCGGCCCTTATCCCATCCCAAAGAACGCGCCGATCGAAGGGGGTGCGAACGCGAGCGGCGACCGGCACATCCTTGTGATCGACCGCGACAATGATATCCTGTATGAGACGTGGAGTTCCTATCCTCAAGGCTCGGGCTGGAAGTGCGGTTCAGGCGCGATTTTCGACTTAAGGAGTAACAAGCTAAGGCCTGCAGGCTGGACCTCAGCCGACGCCGCCGGATTGCCGATATTCCCCGGCTTGGTTCGCTACGACGAAGTAAAGACCGGCGAAATCCGCCACGCGCTCAGGTTCACGGTTCAACGAACGCGCAGGGCTTACCTGTATCCAGCCCGGCACTGGGCCAGCTCGAACACCAGCGAGAACCTGCCACCGATGGGAATGCACGTACGACTGAAGGCGTCTTACGACATCAGCAAGTTCCCAAGATCGGCTCAGGTCGTTCTGGCCGCCCTCAAGAAGTATGGCATGATCGTGGCTGACAACGGCGGCGACTGGTTCCTGTCTGGCGCGCCTGATGTCAGGTGGAACGACGATGAGATCAGCACCCTCAAGCGCGTCAAAGGCGCTGATTTCGAGGTTGTGCAGATGGAAAAGATCGTGCGCTAGATTCTATCTCAACTCTCCGATCAGGATATCGCCTTTCTTCGCCCTGAAGTGGTAAAGGCCAGTTGTGCGCCGTAGGCCCCCACGGTTGAACACCGGATCAAGTAAGCCAAACGAGTCCTTGATCCTAATCTCGCCGTCCTTGCCTACAACAACCTTGAACCACACTGTCTTACCTGCAACGCGACGAGCAGACACCATATGTCCGCCTTCTGCCCTCAGATTCTCGAACGAGACATCCTGCCACCGTGCCGGGCAGGCTGGGAAAAGTCTGATGATGCCGGTGTCTGGTTTGCCAGGTGTTGGACTCCAACTTTGCAGCAGCATCTCCTGCACGGCTTGAGCGGACAAGAAGTTGCCCTCAAGCGTGAACGGCCGATAGGTGAATCCCGAATAGCCGCTCGCCGTCTGGTCGCCGTTAGCATGAAAGCCGTTGCGCAGAATGAACGCCTTGCAGTAGATGTCCAGGTTCTTGATAGCGGCATCAGCGTCGCCAATACGAGCTCGAAGGCAGCTCATCCATGAGAAGCTGTAGCCGCACCATGCTCCTGTACCTTTAGAGTCCCATTCCGCCAATGAGGCTTTGATCCGCTGCTGGTCGGTTGGTCCGCCTTCGCAGGTGATCAGGTTGAACGGGAACAAGCCCATGATGTTCGAAAGGTGCCTGTGCGAGTAGGGCAATGATGTCGTCGCGTCAATAAGCAGCTTTTGGTCCTTATCGACGTGGTAATCGCCGAGTCCCTTTGCGGCGGCTGCCCATTTGGCGGCTTCTTTCGTGCGACCAAGCGCCGTTGCCATTTCTTGCAACGAAAGGAAGAGCATCTTCAGACTCATCAAGTCGTAGTTCGTATTCGGTTTGAACCATGCGCTAGGGCTGTTGTCATTGATCTCCGGCGAAGACGACAGCGGCAGAACAAGGCGTCCTTCTTTATCCGGTTTCAACAAACCGAGCATGCATTCGCCGACATCCGAGCACCACGGATAGGCTCGCGTTTTAAGATAGCTGGAGCTTCCTGTGTAGAGCCAGTGCAAATAGAAAAGGTGCGCGCTCCACGCGCTCATCGTGGGCGACATGCTGTATTGGCCCCATCCGCCAAGCGGCTGGCCGGCAAGCGACATCACTCCTGGACACGCGAGGCCCTTGGTGCCGTAGAAGTCGTGGGCAAATGCTCGAAAAGTAGAACGGCGATCCCACAGGTAGTCGAGATAGGACAGACCCTCGTCGAAATGCCCGGCCCCTTGATACGCCATATAGGTCATCTGCGTGTTCAGGTCGTTGTGGTAGTCGCCTTTCCAAGGAGGAAGCCCGCCGTTGTCGGCGGTCCAAACGCCTTGCAACGGCATTGGAGGAGCGCCACGACGAGAAGCCGCGCCATGGAAGTATAGAACCAGCATATACTGCTTCGCGATGGCCTCTTCGCCCTTTGGTAGGGTCACGCGAGACTGCGACCAGAACTTACACCACCAAGCTTGATGTGGTTTGAACACCCCTTCATAGCCTTCATTCAGTGCTTTGGAGACCCGCTTTCGAGCCAAGGCCAACGGGTCTGCGCAATCGTTGGTTGACGTGACGGCTACGGCGATCAGCGTTTTGTCTCCAATCCGCTTCGACTCGGCGCAGACGCAATAAACCAGATCGCCAGCGGTCTTTTGCACGAACCACTTCGCGGATCCTTGTTGGCCGAGGGTTGCTGGCGGATAACCCAGAGCAGCAACTGCTCCGCCGCTGCTGGGTCCGGCATCGCCAGCTTCTCTCTTCGCTCCTGAAGGAATCAAATGGAACTCTTTCGGCTCAGGCCCTTCGATGCGCATAAGGGCGACAGGCTCCTTGGCGCTGAAGAACGCCGACAGCGTGCGACCGTCCTCAAAAGTCGCAGTTCCCTCTGCGGCAGCCAGCTTTAGCTCGAAATGCTTTACCTTTGAGCCTTCCGGCAAGGAAATCTCAAGGCGTCCCGCAGGCAGTTTGGTAGGCGTTACGCCGTTATACGGCCCGTCCCACCACTCGTTAACCGTGCCAAAGTCGCCTTTTCTGATTAACTCGATACCCTTGGCATAGGTCTTCTGCTTCCACCATTCGGGCTCGACGGCTGGGCGTTCATCCCACAGGTCGCCACGGTCCAGAGAAAGCCGTATTGTGTTCCCCTCTCCCCAGAGCAGGCCGCCCATAAGACCGTTCCCAAGCGGAATCGCTTCGTCCCACGTCGAAATCGGCGCAGCAAGCACCAAGTTCAAGTCTGCTGGCGGATAAACCCCGTTGCTTTGGACGGCCATGGCTAATAATGCGCTACTGAGCGATGTCATTTACATTCTCCAAGCGAAAGCAATCTGAAGGCAGTATAGCCGCACCAGCCAGCCGTCGGCGTCTTCATTTACAGCTTTCGGCTAACGAACAGGTGCTCGGACCGTGCATATGGCAATGCCTTTCGTGAAATAATGAGCCATGATTCGCAGGTTTCTGTTGTGTCTGGTCTTATGCGCTACCAACCTGGCGTTCGGCCAAGAGATTCGTGCCTTCTGGGCGGATGGCTTTTCCGAGGGATTTAAGTCTCCCGAGCAAGTCGACACGCTGATTCGCCGACTTCAAGCTGGGAACTGCAACGCCATCTTTGCCCAAATGCGCAAGGGCGGCGATGCCTATTATGTTTCGAGGTATGAGCCGTGGGCCAATGACAACAAGCAGCACTTCGACGCCTTGGCTTATCTCATAAAGAAAGCGCATGCCAGCACGCCGAAAATCCAGGTTCATGCGTGGATCAACACTTGCGCAGTCGGCCGGACCTACAGCAACCCGTTTCACGTTGTCGAAGCGCATCGCGAGTGGCTGAGCATTTCCGACACCGGCGAGGACTACGATAACGAAGCCACGAAAATCGACCCAGGCAATCCTGACGCCGCTGATTGGACAGCGCGCGTCTACCTCGATGTTGTCCGGAACTACGATGTTGACGGCGTTCACTTCGACTTCGTCCGCTACGGGGCTCCGAAGTTTGGCTTCAACCCGGTGAGTGTGGCTCGATATAACCAGCGTTACGGCTTGACAGGCCAGCCGAAGTGGGACGACCCGCAGTATATGGCTTGGCGGCGCGACCAGGTGACGGCGATGGTCCGCAAGGTCTACGCGATGGCCTATAAGCTCGATCCGCGCAAGGCTATCTCGGCGGCGACAATAACCTGGAGCGACGGTCCGCACGATGTGAAAGGCATGACCGCCCGGCAATGGTGGGACACCAAATCGGCGCCGATGAAACGTATCTTCCAAGACTGGCGCGGATGGATGGAGGAAGGCATTCTCGACCTGAACTGCCTGATGTCCTACTATCAAGAGGCCAAGAACCCCGACATGTATCGGCACTGGATCGACTGGTGCAAGGACACCCAGTACAATCGTTGGGCGGTGCCTTCGAGCGGAACGTGGTTCAACTCGATTCCGAATATCTTCAAACAGATTGAGGCGATTCGTGCGCCGTCGGCTAAGGGCAACAAGCCTGCTGGAACTCTGCTCTATTGTTACGGCGGAACGAACCTGGGCGACGACGGCAAGGAGCAGCGCTACAGCGAAGAGATGTACGCCGATCTCGGTTCGCCTTCGAAGTACTCCGAGAAGCCGCCTTTTGAAGGCAAAGTCGAGTTCCCTGCGCTGCCATGGAAAGTGAACCCGAAGTTTGGACATTTGAAGGGGTTTGTCTTGGCCGCAGATGGGCTGAGACCGATCGATGGGGCTGTTGTTTCGCTTTCGGGACCGCGCAAGAGGAAGATGCTGACAGACGGCACTGGATTCTATGCGTTCATCGACTTGCCTTCCGGAAAGTACAAGGTCACCGTTTCGGCTCCTGGTTTGGCTCCTATTACCGGAGAGGCTGTTGTTGCCAAAGGCAAAGCAGAGACTTGGGGAGCCTTGGCTGGCAACGCGCCGACACCTTACTATGCGAGCACATCCGATCTGGTTGCTTTGAGAACTGGCGCACCGGTTCGTTCTCAAATGACTATCTGGGCTGGCACGGATGTGTTCCCGTCGCTCTTGTTTGGGGCATCCGACAGCGGCGCGGCTGTCGCTGTGCAACTGGCTTCTAAACCCCTGATGCCGTTGCAGGCTGGCGATGTCGTCGAGTTCCAAGGCGAGATTCGGGTTGTCGACGGTGTGCGAGTCGTGCTGGCATCGGCGGTTCGTTTGGTTGACATGGCTCCTGCACCGAGTTCAGACATGTCAGCCGAAATTGCCCAATTGCTCTTACATCCCCTGGAGGCCAAGCCGGTTGTATCGATCAGCGGAAAGGTGGTTGAAGTGTTGGCCGATCGTTTCGTCGTCCAGAACGGCGAGAAGGCAACTGTGATGCTATCGGGCCGTAAAGATCCGTGGGTTGAGGCTCCAGAAGCGTCGCTGACAGCTCCGCATATTGGGCAAGAAGTGACGGTGACAGGAGCTTTGGCACTTGGCGACGGCCTGGTGGTGGTTCGGCCGCGAAACCAGAGCGACATCGCGGCGAAGTAAGTCGTGGCATGGGCGTCTCGCCCATGCCATCGAAGTAGCGAGTTCCAGATCTAAGACGGCTGCCAATAATCTAGACAACTCATCAAACACCGGTATTGCTCTGCAATACTCTAAGACAAGATGGCAGAAAAGAAAGTCTCGGAAACACACGTGCAGATGGCCCAAGTGATCACTCCTGATCTCGCAAACATCATGGGAAAGATGTTCGGCGGCTCGTTGCTGGCCATGGTTGACCTAGCGGCTTTTGCCTCGGCCTCGCGGTTTGCTGGAAATCCGTGCGTGACGGCGGGATTCAACCACGTCGACTTTCATGATTCCATCTTGATCGGCGAACTCGTCACGCTAGACGCCTTTGTCAGCTTCGCAGGTCGAACGAGCGTTGAGGTGACGGTTCGCGTGAACGCTGAGAACATCCAGACTGGCGAGAAGCGCCACACGAACACAGCCCATGTTACGATGGTCGCCATCAAAGATGAAAAACCGACACCAGTGCCGAAGCTGATCTGTGAAACAAGAGACGACAAGGTCCGCTACCTCGAAGGCAAGCTTCGCCGGGAAATGCGCTCGGTGATGAACGTGAACCAGCAACGGATGTCGTTCGGTTTCATGAACGCGACCGACGAGCAGCTCGATGAGCTGATATCAAGCGATAGCCTCGTCTAAGGCAATAATCGTTGGGCTTTTGAGCCCCTAACCCAGCATGAGCAGCTAGTTTTTAATAAGCGGGTGAAACGCCGCCACGACTGGCGCGTATCACATATACCTTACTCTTACTCCTTACCCTTCTCTCCCCGGCTTCTACAAAGGAGCCGGGGTTCTTTCTTTCAATGCGGCGTGCAACGAACGGAGGCACGAATCCGTATTTAGGCTAAATCGAACTCAAAATCAGTCATTTTGCGCAAATCGGCTAAAATCTAGTGCAAACGACTTATTTGGAGCAAACCTTTTGGCTATAGACACCAGTGATTTCAAGAACGGCATGCACTTCTACCTTGACGGCGAGGTGCACACAATCATAGAGTTTCAACACGTGAAACCCGGCAAGGGCGGCGCTTTTGTCCGAACGCGGTTGCGCAAGGTCAAGACCGGACAGGTTACGGAAAAGACATTCCGCTCCGGCGAGCGTGTCGAACCGGCGTTCGTCGAGAAGAACAAGATGCAGTTCCTGTATCGTCAAGCCGATGAATTGGTCCTAATGGACCTAGATTCCTATGAGCAGACGCCTGTCTCGTCAGAAAGTCTCGGCGACCAGGCCAAATATCTCAAAGAGGACTGCGAACTCATCTGCCTTGTGGCCTCAGGCGATATACTAGGGTACGAATTGCCTAACTTCGTAGAACTAGAAGTGGTCGAAACCGATCCCGGCTATAAAGGCGACACGGTCAGCGGAAGCAACAAACCTGCCAAGCTGGAAACCGGCGCTATCGTTCAAGTGCCCTTCCACATCAATGAAGGCGACATTATTAAGGTAGATACACGAACCGATTCCTACCTTGAGCGCGTCAAAAAGTAAACAGATATGAGCAAGCCCCCTAATTACGGCGTCAACTACCAGCAAGAAGACGGTTTCCATGATTTCCTCGAGGGGGCGGCCAAGTTCCTGTTTTGGGCCGGCCTGGTTGCCGTGCTCGCATCGACCGGTTTCCTGCTTTTCACATATTTTACGTTCAGCGCAGGAAGCGGGACCACGGCGAGCCCCGACCAAGCCACGTTCAATATCAGCATCTTCAGTAAGGTGCTTGTGGCCGGCATGGTGGCAATCGGCGTTGGCAGCACGTTCCTTTTCTGGGGTGAAGACACGCTGTGCGCATTCCAGTTGATCGGCGCAGGGCTGTTCTATTTTGCGCCGTTGCTCGTACCTACGATGAACGGGCAGTCAAACGCCAATTTGTCAGCGCCGGCGGCTGCGTCTTTGGCTACGATTCAAACCGGAGGCATGACTTTCGGCATCATTTCGTTGATTGTTCTGGTTGCCGATATCATAGGCAGGGTTCGGCTTCGCGCGGTTCAGGGCACTAAAGCCGATCAGCTTAAGTATGGCAAGGGCATCAAGCAAGAGCAAGATATCCGCAACGTGTTCATGGGCAAGTGCTGGCAGCTGCCTTTCTGCCGCAAATATGTCCGAGAGCGATGCCCGATCTTCCACGCCAACCGAACCTGCTGGAAAGAGTTCGTCGGTTGCATGTGCGAAGAAGAGGTCATTCGAAACGCGATGGAAAACAAGGCGATTCCGAAAGATCCGTCCGTCGCCGTCAACTTCATCCCCTATAATAACCGCCTCACAGTTGCCGTTAAGCAGGCGCGTTGCAAGCAGTGCGTCATCTACAACGAGCACCAAAAGCATAAGTACCGCCTCGTTCTGCCGATTGTGCTTTCTGTATACGCCATCATCATCGCTGTAGCGTTCAACTTCTGGATGAGCACTATGGAAGCTTTGATAACAAGGCTGAACCGAATTGTCGGCATTGCAACCTATCAAAAGGCCGACGCGAAGACCGCTGCCGCCTTGGTTCCCTATTCCTTCCAGGTCATCCTGCTCTTCTGCATCGTTCTCGTCCTGGTCACATACACACTCAGGCTGATCGAGTATCTGATCTTTAAGGCTAAAATCTAAGCATGTCTGCGCTGAATGCGCCTGTTGTGCTTGATGGATCCCACGGAGAGGGTGGCGCCGCCTTGGTTCGCACGGCCATTGTTATGTCTGCAATGACCCAGCAGCCGGTTCGTGTGGAGTTCGTTCGGGGTCGTACTCCGTATCCCGGCCTTAAGTCCGAAGATCTGATGCTTCTTCGGGCGGCAACTCTTTTGACGCAAGCTGAGACTGTTAACGCAGAACCCAACTCAAGCACGTTTAGTTTCTTGCCGACAAGGCCGCCCAAAGGCATGGGGCTCGACCTTGATGTTCCTGATGCCGCAGACGGGCCGGGTTCGGCCAATGCTCTTGTCGTCGCGAACTCTTTGGTGCCTTTGCTGGCAAAAACCGGCGTATACACCAATCTGACGGTCGTAGGAGAAACTCACGGGGCTCACGTGCTGTCCTATGACTACTTCGCCAATGTGACCGTCGCGGCCTATAAGAAACTTGGCATCTATTCGTATCCTTCGCTTGAAACGGCAGGATACGGCAGGCAGTCGCGGGGTGAAATCGCCATTGAGGTTGAGCCTAGCGCCATCGAACCTGTGCGGTGGTCGCAAAGAGGCAAACTTCTACAGATTCGAGCGGCGATCTCAACGAGCGAGCTCCCAGAAGCGATTGCCCAGCGCGCCGTTGCCCACTTGGCTCGTCTCGGGTTCTTTGCTCATTTAACAATTGATAGTGACATCGTAAGAACGAAGTCCAAGACTCCAGGAGCATATGTGACCGTATGGGCCGAGTTTGAGAATGGAATCGGCGGGGCGACCGCGATCGGAGCAAAAGGCGTGCGAATCGAGGCCGTAGCCCAGTCTGCCTTCGAGAGTTTCTACCAATGGTATTGCACCGATGCGACGGTAGACCCCTACCTTGCCGACCAGATACTTATCGCGGCCGTTCGCGCAGAAGGCAACTCGGTTTTTCGCACGCCTCTGATAACCAAGCGTCTATTAACGACCATCTGGGTGATCAAGCAGTTTCTGCCGATACACATCACCGTGATGGGACAAGAAAATGAGCCGGGAACAATTACTATCGGCAGGTAACAGCAGAGGTCCCTAGCCCCCTAATGAAACCCGTATTTTTGCCATAGAATAGGGATGTGCGTACCGTTGTAAACCGTTCGGAATACGGCGAGCGCGCGAAGTACTGGGATTGCTTCAAGAAGGATCGCACTGAAGAGATCTGGTTCTGGGCGCGGCTCGCAAAGCACTATGGGAAACGAATCCTAGCCCCAATGGCAGCAACTGGCGAGGTCGCTGCCGGGCTCGCTAAGCACGGATTTGACGTCTGCGCACTCGACATCTGCCCGGAAATGCTTGAGATCTGTCAAGTACGTGCAGCAGGCCTCCCAAACCTTACGGTCCTTCAGGCTGATATCACCGAGCTCTGCTTTAACGATCAGCAATACGACTTCGTTTATCTGACTGCGTGCGATTACCAGCGGCTTTGCGATCCGGAAGACCAGCTTGTCGCCCTCGAAACGCTCAGATGTCTCTTAAGGCCCGGCGGAGGACTGGCGATCGAGATGATGCCTCTCAAACCTGAGCCCCAGACAAAAGAGCCGCATGAGTTCGAGCCATGGCGCCCTCCTTCAGACAGCGTTCGACTCAGCATGACCTCATGGAGCGAATACGAGAGCTCGAGCCGCGTTCACCGCATCCACCGCAAGCTGATGATCGAAGAAGGCAACATCAGGAAAGAGATTAGCTACGAAGTGCCTTTGCAGATTCTATCGCGCGTCGAGATTCACTCCATGCTGTTCCAGCAGGGCTTCCATAAAGTGATCGAGTATGGCGACTACGACCACTCGATCTACCTGCACGACTCGCCGAAGTGGATCGTGCATGCCGAGCGGCGACCCGGCTGCTAGACGGACTTCATCTGCTTGTACCGGTCGAAGATTACGACGGTGAGTAAGATGATTCCGGTTGTCACCATCTGCCAATAGGTATCGATGTTCTTCAAGTCCATGACGTTCTGGACGGTGCCCATAATGAACACACCGACGACGACGCCGAGAATCGTCGCGATGCCGCCGCTCATGGATACGCCGCCAAGAACGCAAGCGGAGATGGCTTGGAGCTCAAGTCCGGTCGCAGAGTTGGGCTGGCCGCTAGTAAAGCGCGAAGCGATTATTGCTCCGGCGAAGCCCGCCACCAAACCTTGCATGGCAAAAATGATGATCTTGGTTCTTTCGACAGCGACGCCGGCAAGGCGTGCTGCATCTTTGTTTCCGCCGATGGCCAAGGTATTCCGACCGAAGGTTGTTTTGTTGAGAATGAAGCCGAAGATGAAAAAGCAAGCGATGGTGATCCAGACCGGAGTTGACAGATCAAGCAGGATGCTCAACCCAGGGATGTTCCTGAGGAAACCCATGAACTTGAAATTGTCAAGCGAAGTGTTGCCGATTAGATTGAAGCTGTCCACTTTGACGCCAACCGCTTGGCCGCCGCAGATCAGATAAGCGCCGCCGCGGGCCATCTGCATGGTCGCAAGCGTAGTGATCAAGGCATTAATGCCAACTTTTGCGATGACAAATCCGTTGATGATGCCAACGACCGTACCAATGGCCATGCCAGCTAGGATTCCGATAACCGCACTATGTGTTGCATTCGTAACCATAACCGACGCCACGGCGGCAAACGCGACGACCGAGCCGACCGACATGTCGAAGTCACCTGAAGCCAAGCAGAACATCATCGTGCATGCGACCATGCCTACGGTCGCGATGGCCAGCGCTAAACCGGTCATGTTCACCGAGCTGCAGAAGCCTGGTACAAGAACCGAGGCGATAACGAACAGAATGATGAAGACAACGAGCATTCCCGAGTTTTGCCATAGGGATGCCGCGGTCTGTTTGACGATGTTGTTGCTCGTTTTTGACATTGGGATTCTAGTTGACCATTACTTCGGATTTTGGTAGAGCGTGGTGGAGGATTAATTCTTGCGTAGCGTTCTCTCGACTGATCTCCGCTTCAACTCGACCGTCGCACATAACGATGATGCGGTCGCAGATTCCGAGGACTTCGGGCAGTTCGCTGGATACGATGACGACGCCGATGCCCGTGTTGGCGAGTTCGAAGATGATATCGTAGATTTCGCGCTTGGCTCCAACGTCGATGCCGCGAGTGGGTTCATCCAGGATGATCGTTTTAATGTTCTCGCAGAGCCACCGGGCTAAGAGAGCTTTTTGCTGGTTTCCGCCTGAAAGGTTACCGACGAGCTGAGTGATGGAAGGCGTGCGGATCGACATGCGCTCGACGTAATGCTTAACGTTCTCGACTTCCTTCTTGGGGTCAATGAGAACCTTCCACTTGTTGAAGTGGCGGCGGCCGCTGATGTTCACGTTCTCCGTAACGGAACGGATGGCGATGACTCCTTCCTTCTTGCGGTCCTCAGAGCAGAACACCAGGCCGGCCCGGATAGAGGCGGAAATGCCCTCGCGAATAACGCCGCCAGGCAAAACAGAGACAGTGCCAGAGGTGCGCTTCACAGCAGAGTAGACCAGCTTCATCAGTTCGCTGCGTCCAGCGCCGACCAGACCGAAGAAACCAACGACTTCGCCTTTCTTGACGGAGAAGCTAATAGGCTCGGCGAGTCCGGGACCGGCAATGTTCTTCACGATCAGCACGTCTTCGCCGACTTCTCTAGGCTGATACCCGTAGATGTCGGTAATCTCGCGGCCGACCATCAAGCTGACGATCATGTCGCGGGTTACGTTCATGAGCGGAAGCGTTTGCACATGCTGGCCGTCCCGCAGAACGGTGATTGTGTCGCACAGAGCGAAGACCTCGTCGAGGCGGTGGGTGACATAAAGAACGACTTTGCCTTGCTTCTTCAGTTCCTCGACGACATTGAAGAGCTTCTCCACTTCTCGAGAACTGAGGCTGCTCGTTGGTTCGTCGAAGGCGATAATCTTGGCGTCTCGGCCGATAGCCTTGGCGATCTCAACCATTTGGCGCTGGCCGATGGGCAGAGAACCAAGCTTAACTCTTGGATCGATGTCTTCGCCGAGTCTCGCGAGTAGCTTTCTGGACTCCTCGATCATCTTGGGTTTATCGATCAGCCCGTTCCTCGTGGGATACCGGCCGATAAAGAGGTTTTCGGCGACAGACATGTCGGGTACGAGTTGGAGCTCTTGATAAATGACCGAGATGCCTGCTTTGAGCGCATCGGTGGTGTTTGCAAATACCTTCGACTGGCCGTCTATGCTGAGTTGGCCGGAGGTCGGCGTATAGGCTCCGCTTAAGATTTTGAGCAGGGTGCTTTTGCCTGCGCCGTTTTCGCCAAGCAAGGCATGAACCGACCCTTCAGTTGCCCCAAAACTGACTTGATCCAAGGCTTTTACGCCGGGAAAACTTTTGCAGATATTGTTGAACTGGAGATATTCGTTCAAAACTTCATGCCTTCGATCAAAGAAGAGGCACCTCCAAGAAACTCTTGAAGGTGCCGACTTCAATACCTGAGTCGGTATCTCTATTCTTTCATTTTTGCTTTGAAATCGGCCCGCGTCATCAGCGATCCGGCCGTGTAGGTCGTCTTCGGAGGTTCGGTGCCGTCCTTGATCCACTTGTACATCATCTCGGCTGTTTCATAGCCATGACGCTTCGGGCTGATCTTGATCGTGCCGAAGAAACCGGTGGCTTGCGCCTTCTCGAACTCATCTATCGAGGTTTGCGTTCCGCCGATGCCAACGCCGATTACGGCGTCGGTATAAAACTTGTGGCCTTCGAGAGCGCGAACTGCACCGAGGACTGCTTCGTCGTTCATGCCGCAAACCAGCCACTTCTTGACCTCGGGATGCTGGGTGATTGCGATATTACAGGCGTTGTATCCGCCTTGGACGTCCGTGGACTTCTGTGCCACTTCATACATCTGAGCTTCGGGGAACCCGGCTTCTTTGAGCGCGGCTTTTGCGCCTTCGGTTCGCTCAGAAGCGGTTGGAAGCTGCTTCCAGGTCGGAACAAGCAGGCCGACTTCCTGGACATCCCATTTGCGCTTCTTCATCTCCTCATCGATGGCCTTGCCCATGGCCTTGCCAATCTCGGTGGCCGAGATACCCATATGGTGGACGGGCAGGGGATTGCCGTCGGCGTCGACCAATTGGTCGTCAACGCTGAACAGCTTCAGTTTGTACTTCTTGGCCAGCTGAAGAATCGATTGACCCAGTTTGACATCGGGTGTGCAGATGATGAAGCCCTGCGCGCCCACAGAAGCGAGACTGGTGATTGCCTTTTCCACCTTGGTGGCGTCCTGTCCTTCTCGGGTCAATAGCTCAAAACCGTACTTCTTAGCAGCATCACCCGCATACTTCCATTCGTCGCGGAACCACTGTTCTTCCGGTTGCTTGACGACGAAGCCGATCTTAATTGCTTCGCCTTCGGCAATCTTCTTGCCGCCGCTGGGATCCCAGTCGGGGGAGTTAGGATCGGGTTGCTTGATGCCACCAGTGGTTGAGCTTGCTCCACCAGCGGTGTCTTTGCATCCCACAACCATTCCCAACGCTGCGACGACTGACAAGGCAACTATGGCCTGTTTAAACATAAAGAAACCTCCAAATCAACTGTCTGCGGAGACGCATCTAGGGCTATTCTACTCGGTCAGACGTGGCAAGAACGTTCGGAAACACATTAAGCTGTTATTGAACCTAAACGTCATCCAATCAGCAAGCCAACCGAGCATGAATGCGGCCTTATCGGGTTAGATGAGAGAAGCGCACATGCCCGCTCTTCGCAAGTTGCTTCGATTCCTGAAGCCTTACTGGCTCTACACCTTGCTTGCTCCGATCATGATGGTGATCGAAGTGGCCGCCGACCTCATGCAGCCCTGGCTGACCCAGCTTATCATCGACGAAGGCATCGCCAAAAAGAACCTGCATCTCGTATTCATCAGCGGCGCCGGCATGATCGGGTGTGCGATCATTGGCATGGCAGGCGGGCTGCTTTGCGGCGTCTTTGCCGTGCGGGCGGCGATCAGCCTCGGCACCGATCTGAGGCAGCATGTCTTCGCAAAAGTCCAGTCGCTATCCTACGGGAACCTAGATAAAGTCGAGACTGGCGGACTTGTGACGCGGCTGACCAACGACATAACCCAGATCCAAGACGTTGTCCAAATGATCCTCCGCATGATGGTCCGTACGCCGCTCCTGCTCGTCGGCAGCCTCATCATGGCGATCCTAACCAGCCCAACGCTGGCTCTGCTCTACCTGATCCTTACGCCCCTCATCGTCATCGTCATTGCCTTAGTGATGCGCAAGATCATTCCGCTGTTCACCCAGGTTCAAAAGAAGCTGGACGGCGTGAACAACGTGCTGCAAGAAAACCTCGCCGGCATTCGTGTAGTGAAGGCATTTGCCCGCGCCGACTACGAAATGGACCGTTTCGGCCTTGCCAACAACGAGCTGATGGAAATCACCTTCAAAGCGGCCAAGTTCGGCGCGCTGATCATGCCCCTGGTGATGTTCATCCTGAACGCGGCAACCGTGGCGGCCCTATGGCTCGGCGGCGTTCATGTCTCGCAGGGCCATCTGCAGGTCGGCCAGATCATTTCCTTCACCAACTACCTCATGATGACAATGATGTCGCTGATGATGGCGAGCATGGTCATCATGAGCCTGTCGCGGTCCAATGCATCGGCCGTCCGTATTCAAGAAGTGCTGGATCAGGAACCTGAGGTCAAGCAAGCAACCGAACCAGTCATCCTAGAAAACGTCGAAGGCCGAATCGAATTTCAGAACGTCAGTTTCCAGTACCACGCCGAAGACGAAGATCCTGTGCTGAAGGATTTGAGCTTTACTGTCGAACCCGGTCAGACAGCGGCCATTCTGGGTGCAACGGGCTCAGGCAAATCGAGCCTTGTGAACCTGATTCCGCGATTCTACGATGTCACCTCGGGTGCTATCCTTCTCGACGGGGTCGATGTCCGCGACCTGGACGAAGGCTGCCTGCGCAAAGCCGTCTGCATCGCCCTTCAAGAGTCGGTGCTTTTCAGCGGAACAGTGCGGAATAACATTTGCTACGGCAAACCTGATGCCAGCGAGGAAGGGGTTGTCAAAGCCGCCGAAATCGCCCAAGCTGACAAGTTCATCCGGGAGATGCCCGAAGGCTACGACTCGATTGTCGGGCAGCGCGGAGTGAACCTTTCCGGAGGCCAAAAGCAACGCATTGCCATTGCCCGAGCGTTGCTACCCGACCCGGCCGTGCTTATCCTCGACGACAGCACAAGCGCCGTCGACGTTCGCACAGAAGCCCGCATCCACGACGCTTTCGCCGAGTTTCGTGTTGCTAAAACCTGCATCATCGTTGCGCAACGCATCAGTACGGTGATCAAAGCCGACAAGATATTGGTCATCGACGACGGCAAGCTGGTTGCCGAAGGGCCGCATGACGAGTTAGTCGAGTCCAGTCCGATTTACCGCGAGATCTATGAATCTCAGATGACCCAAGGTGAGGTGATGGCCGTTGCAGAATAGACCTCCTGCAAGGTCGCAAGGCGGCCCGCCGATGCGCGGCGGCCATATGGGCATTTTCGGCACCGAAGCGATGAAGGCCAGCAACCGAAAAGGCACTGTGCTCAGGCTTTGGACATTCCTCAAGAAGGAGAAGTTGCCGCTCATTTTCACGGCGATCTGCGTGGCCATCAACGTCAGCATCGCAGGCATCGGACCCTATCTGCAAAAACTGGCCATCGACGTTTACATCAGCAAGCATCTGCTTGAGGGACTCGCTCTTCTTGCCATGCTGATGCTCGGTTTCTTCGTTCTCAGCTCGGTCATAACATGGGCACAGAGCTACATCATGGCTGGCGTCTCGCAGCGCACCGTCCGCGAGATACGCAATGTGCTTTTCGCGCGGCTTCAACAGCTCCCGTTGAAGTACTTCGATACGAACACCCACGGCGAATTGATGAGCCGGTTGACGAACGATGTCGAGAATGTGAACATGGTGCTGTCAAACGCCGTCAGCCAGATCGTCAGCGGCCTGCTCAGCATGGTCGTTATTGCCGCGGCGATGTTCATGCTCAATCCGCTATTGGCCGCCATCAGCATCCTGACCGTTTCGACCATTACGTTCATCATGAACAAGTGGGTGTCGAGCTACATCCGCCAAGGATTCCGAATGCAGCAGGCGGCGATTGGCGATTTGAACGGGCTGATCGAAGAGACGGTAACCGGTCAGAAAGTAGTCAAGGCCTATCATCGAGAACCACAAGTTCTTCAAGAGTTCACCGAAGCGAACCAGAAGCTGAAGAAAGCCGCCCTTCAGGCACAGATCTATTCTGGATTCGTCGGTCCATTGATGAATGCGCTGAACAACTCGAGTTTGGCTATTGTTGCGGCGGCCGGAAGCGTGATGGCTGTTAAGCAACTGGCCACTGTAGGCACCATCGCCGCATTCATTACCTATACGAGGCAGTTCGGACGTCCCCTCAGCGAAATAGCCGCCCTCTATAATTCGATCCAGTCGGCCATCGCAGGCGCAGAGCGAATCTTCGAAGTCATCGACCAGGAGCCCGAAGTGGACGCTCCTGATGCCATAGGAGCCGAGTCGATCCAAGGCGACGTGTCTCTGGAGTCGGTCTTCTTCTCCTATGAACCCGAGAAGCCGGTTCTTAAGAATGTCAGCATGCACGCCAAATCGGGTCAAACGATCGCGCTTGTGGGTCCGACCGGAGCAGGAAAAACGACCATCGTCAACCTCCTCACAAGGTTCTACGAGGTCGACGGCGGCAGCATCAGCATCGACGGAAAGCCACTGACCGAATACAGCAAGGCCGATTTGCGCAAGCAACTGGGAATAGTGCTCCAAGATTCGTTCCTATTCACCGGCACCGTCATGGAAAACATCCGGTATGGACGCCTGAACGCCACGGATGAAGAGGTCAAAGAGGCAGCACGGCTGGCGAACGCCGACCAGTTCATCCACAGGCTTCCACAAGGCTACGACACCGTTCTCTCAGAGCGCGGCTCGAACCTCAGCCACGGCCAAAGGCAGCTCCTCGCCATCGCCCGCGCCATTCTTGCCGATCCGCGCATTCTCATCCTCGATGAAGCCACAAGCAGCGTCGACACGCGCACCGAGAAGCACATTCAAGAGGCGATGGTGCGGCTCATGCAAGGCCGGACAAGCTTCGTCATCGCGCACCGGCTCAGCACCGTCCGAGATGCCGACCAGATTCTCGTCATCAACGACGGGGAGGTTATCGAAAGCGGGACTCACGAAGAGCTCCTGGAGCAAAAGGGTTTCTATTACAGGCTGAACAGCGGCTAGATCGTTAAAATTGCTAATACTCCAAATGTTTTTGGACAGTCGTGCGTCTTAAATATTAGGCTGTTGCGATGTAGTCAAGAGAGGTTGAACCAGGTATCGCCAGCAACCTGCTGGCAAATCCTATCGCCCTAGTCAATACATGATTCCGTCAAGCATGCGGACGCGGGGATAAAGCATCCCGCGGCTACGGATTCGTTGAGACGAACAATGCAGCATCCTCTTACTGGTTGAGGGCACATCTATGCGAAAAATAACCTTGTCACTGGTCGTCTGCGCATTCGCCGCGCTATCTTTATCGCAGGTTAAGCTGGGTTCGCCGGCTCAGACGGTTCAGTCTCTGGTCTCTGCATTGGAGTCAGGAAAAGTAAATGACGCTGCCAAGTGCGTCCAGAATGCTAAGCCGACGGCACAGGTCAAGCGGAACCTGGAAACAATTCCATCCCAAGGCGTCAAGCTCGTTGCGAACGTCCAAACTCCCACGATAAAGGGATCAAAGGCTACGGCGACAGTCACCATCACTGTGCGCATGGCGAACCAGCCCAGCCGCTCGACGACCGAATCCGTTGAGTTCGCCAAAGTAGGCAATTCTTGGCTAATCGTTGCGCCAAAAACGATGCCATCGCCTCAGTCGGCGATTAGCGGCATTGCTTGCATGCTGGTTAACGGCGAATCAAGCATGATGAGACCAGCGCAAAGCGACAAGACCTCCGTTTGCATGATGAACGCCAAGCAACTCGGGCTTGGCTGTATGATGTATGCCGCCGACTATGACGATGTCTACAAGTTCAAAGCGTCTGGATGGACGAATGCGATCATGCCGTATATCAAGAACAAGGCTATTTTGACGTGTCCGCTCGATAAACCGGGGACAATCAGCTACAGCTTCAATGCGAGTCTCATAGGGAAGAATCAAGCAGTGATCGGGAGACCAGCCGAGACAGTTATGATCTATGAAGGCAAAAACAAGAAGCTGCTCTACCGCCATGGCGGCAAAGCCGTAGTTGTCTTTGCTGACGGGCATGCGAACTTGGTGTCCAAAGAAGAGGCCAATAACCTGGTGTGGAAGCTGTGAGATTAAGCCAGGTCTTTGCTGCTATCTTAGCTTCCTTCAGTCTAGCTTCCTTGGCACGGTCCGAAGCCGACCTTTCAACGCCTGAGAAGACGATTGAGTCGTTTGCCGCAGCGCTAAACGATGGGAAGTCGGATGACGGACTAGCATGTGTTCTAAACTCGCGCCGAACCGAATCAACAGACGAGTTCTTCGACTCAGTCAAGACAAGCGGCTTGAGGCTAGAGTTGAAAGTCGTCAAGGTTAAGATCGACGGCGACAATGCTTCAGCAACAGTCAGAGTGACAACATCGAACGGCTTATCGCGTAAAGAAACAAATGAAGAGTTGGTAGCGCTCAGACGAACCGGTGATAAGTGGCAGATCAAGGCTATGTTCCTAAGCGACGGCCGCGCGATGATTAACAACCTGGCGATCGGAGTTGCGAGCTCAAATCTAGTCATTAAACAGATACGTGAGGCCAAACTCAAAGCAGAATGCATCGGGCAGATCAAAAGGCTTGCACTTGCATTTCTAATGCGTTCCACCGACTATGATGACCGGTTACCGCCCAAAGCGGATTCATGGAAGAAAGCCGTCCAGCCGTACATCCAAGATATCAAGATCCTTACATGCCCGCTCGATCGCTCTGGCACCATTTCGTATTCCTACAACCACAACATTGCCGGAAAATGCACGGTTGAATTGGACTTGCTGACGGTTCTCGTTTACGAGGGATCGAAAGGAAAGCTCAACTTTCGGCACGGCGGAAAGGCTGCCGTTGCCTTCGTTGACGGCTCTGCCAGGATGGTTACGCCGGAAGAAGCCAAGAAGTTGAAATGGAAGTGAACTACCCATGCGCGTGAAGATATGTGCCATTGTTTTGCTTTCAGCGCTAGCTGTCGGCATCGCTAATGCCGACCAATCCACACCTGCTAAGACCATCGAGACGTTCGCCAAAGCATTCGAGCAAGGCGATGCTAAGACGGCCGTTGCCTGCGTCAAAGGCGGCAAGTTAAATGCGTTCGCGACGCAGATGCTCGCTCGGTTTGTGCGAGATGAGTACCGGTTCAAGGTCAGCGTTTCTGGCGTCAAAAATGCCGGTCTCAAAGCATCTACGTCAGTCGCCACCTCGGTAACGTCGAAGACATGGACATCGCCGAAGAAGCTAAAGGATCAGGTCTTGCTGGTCAAGCAGTCGGGAAAATGGCTGATCGTTCCGGCTCCAGGTTCGAACGTCTCGGAGAGCTTCGTTAATCCTGCCGCCGAAATCCTTTCAAATCCCGAGAGAATTGAGGATGACGCTAAGCAGGCTATCAAAGCCGCGGAGTGCCTTCGGAACATCAAGCAGCTCGCGATCGCGATTCTAATGTTCACGGGCGACAACGACGACTATCTCCGATTCACTGCAGTTAACTGGCTCAACAAAGTCCGGCCGTATGCACAGGAACCGTTTTCATATACTTGCCCGCTAGATAAATCCGGCACGTTTAGCTACTCGCTTAATGCCAATGTTGCCGGCAAGTCCACGGTCTCGATTAAAAACGTCATGCAAACCGTCTTATTATATGAAGGCAAGAATGGAAAACTCACATTTCGCCATCGAGGCCGGGCTTGCGTTGCCTTTGTTGACGGATCGGCAAAGCTTGTTACACCAGAAGAAGCCAAGAAACTGATTTGGAAACCGTAAAGAGGCGTTGATGAAACAGCACATAGTTTTTGCCGCTCTTGCCACCCTTTTCTCACTGGGCTACTCTGAGGTTGACCGATCAGCGCCGCTAAAGACCCTGGAGTCGTTCTCCAAATGTGTCGAGATCAAGGACTACAGCGGCTTGCTTTCCTGCGTAAAAGGCGCCAAAAGGCATACTTTAACTGAGTCGATGTTTGCCCCGCAGGCTCAAGCCTTCAAGCTTTCCTATAAAATCGACAAGTCCGAAGTCGGCATGACCAATGCAACCCTTTCGGCTCGGGTCTATATGACCGACAATGGAAACACCGCATTGGGCATGGACTCCATCCGCTTTGTCAATGAGCATGGTGTCTGGCTGATCGTGCCCGAGAACGTCGATGCTAAAGGAGATCGCTATATCAGCCAGCTTGTCGAGATGCTGGCCGAGCCTGACCAGATATTCCAGAAAGCCAAGACGGCGGCTATTCGAAGGACCTGCGAAGACAAGATGAGAGAGGTCGCCATCGGCATGATTTTGCTTGCCAACAAGAACGGCGGCGTTCTTAAAGTGACGGCAGGCTCTTGGCGAAAGGCCGTCGCGCCCTTCATCAAGAACGGCTCTGATTTCATGTGTCCGTTCAGAAAGGACGGCTCATTCCCTTACTCGTTCAACTCTTTTTTAGCCGGGAAGTCGCTCATAAAACTACTCGATCATCAAGAGATGATCCTACTCTATGAAGGCAAAAACGGCAAACTCGAGTATCGCCATGGCGGCAGGGCTATTGTTGCGTTAACGAGCGGAGCAGTAAAGTCCGTCACGCCGGAAGAAGCAAAGAAATTGATTTGGATACCATAAGGAGTTAAGAATGAAACTAAAACTAGCGGCCGCCATGGTCGTAGCAATCTTAATGTCAGCATTTGCTGGCGCAGAAGTCGACCGGTCGACACCGGAGAACACCGTCAAATCGTTTATCCAAGCCCTCATCGACTCGGACTACGATGGAATGGTCAGTTGCGTCAAGGGAGCGAATCGAGAAAAAGAGCTTGAAGAGATGTTCAAGAAGCATGGCGACGAAACGCCGACGGCGGAGGTCTCTGTTTCGAATGTCAAAATCGAGGGCGATAAAGCCTCGTGTTCCGTAGTGGTTAAGATTTCCGGCAAGAACAGGCCAGAGGAGTCCATGAACGACTCCTTGCACCTTGAGAAGGTCGGAGACGCTTGGCAGATCGTCCCGTTGAAAGGTGAGCCTGATCCAAAGCACATCGTTAACATGCTCGCTACGGCAGTTTCAGAGCCCAAAGGGCTTTTCCTAAACGCAAAAAGGGCCGCTCAAAAAGCCGTCTGCCTTTCGAACATCAAGCAGCTTGCGACAGCCTTCATGATGGTCGCCGCAGATAACGACGACTACTTCAAAGTCAAGGCAAATGCTTGGAAGAAAGCGATTATGCCCTACGTCAAGAACGAAGCCATATTCACCTGCCCGCTTGATCCCAAGGGCACCGTTAGCTATTCGATCAACCCTGCAATTGCTGGGATAACCCAAACATCGATTAATGACATCGCAAGGACCGTGTTACTCTATGAGGGCTCCAAAGGCAAGCTCAACTTCCGGCACGGCGGCTATGCGGCAGTCGCTTTCGCCGACGGCCACGCCAAGATGGTCAACGCCGAGGAGGCCAAAAAGCTTATCTGGAAGCCCTGACTTTCACATCATCTACAAAGGCTATCCCTGGTCCTTCCAAGCGAACGGCCAGGGATGCTTTGTTCTTATCAGACTTTTCCAGCGTCACCTCGATAACAGCTTTGCCCATAACGGTCTTCACGACCTCAGCGCTTCCATATGTAAGCCTAATCGTTGTCTCGCTTTGAGTCCTTACCGTCACCGACGCAACGCTCGAACCCTTAAGTCCATAGACCGTTTGCTTGGCTTCCGAGCCCTTGCCGTCCAGTCGCAACGACCGTTTTCCTGTCAAGGCGCTGTAGTCCACGACCGTCGCATTGCCCGAGAGCGACCACGGCGCAACATCCTCGTTTTCGAATTCGGCATTAATCAAGCTTGGACCATCAGGTCTCGCATAAACGCGGCAATAGTCCACGACGAACGCGTTCGGAAACACAGTCTCGGGCACGGGCGGCCTGGCTGATTCGATTCCTGAGTTTAGGAGCAGATAGAACGGCACTTCCGGTATATGGTCGCCATAGATCGCGCCGGTCGGTTTGCCGTCGAGATAGTAGATCTGATACCCAGGGCCCCACTCAAGGCCCCAGTTGTGCCAGCCCTTTATCGAAGTATGCGTCCGGTGGAAGCTGTCCCATCTTTGCTTGCCACCCGCATTAACAACCGTTCCTTGATGCGTGCGGTTATGGCTGCCCCAATATTCCATGATGTCCATCTCGGGCGGCCAGCCCTCGGCAAGCATCCAAAACGCAGGCCAAGTGCCGGGACCGGCTTCGACCGGCAGCTTGGCGCGCATCTCGAAGTAGCCGAACTTCTGACGAAAGGTCTTTGCCGTTGTGATGAGGCCTTCTGTGTAGGAGTAAAAACCGCCGCGCGGATTCGGAACCTGTTTCCTTTGGCACGTCAAGTAAAGGAAGCCGTTTCGCACTTTTACATCCTCATCTGTGATGACCGATGCGTATTGGCTGTTGTGGTGCCAGTTGGTGCCGTCGTCGCCGGTCCAGGGCAAGCCGACCGCCCACTTGCCTGTGTCCAATTGCAATCCGTCGAACTCGTCCGACCAACTTAGCTTCCATTCTCTTGGCGGCAACGTAAGGAAGGACGGTTGAGTGGCAATGCTCAACGAAAGCATCAAGGCGACTAAGGCAGGCATATCGCAGGTTTACCCGATTGAGCTTTATCTTCAAACATAGCCGAATACTCCAACGGCCAATTGCAGGAAACCTATACTTTGATCAAGAAAGGGATACCGAGCCATGGAATATTACGTGATTGGACCTGACGGCGCAAAGTACGGACCTGCAAGCATTGATGTCCTCAATACTTGGATCGACGAAGGCCGACTTATTCCGATGACTCGGGTCGAAACAGAGGATGGCTTAAGCCTGTTGGCGGCAGACGTGGACGGCCTTCTGTTTCCAGATGTGCCCCAGTACTATGGACAAGGACCGGCACTTTCCAATTCATTCTCTTCGCAGGTTCAGCCGACAACCGATGCCAAAGGCGATGGCAGCAACGTCGCAATCGCTTGCGTGCTAGGTTCTATTGCCTTGATCATTGGGTGGGTTTGCTGTCCTATAGGCATCGCTTGCGGCATTGGCGGCATCGTATTATCGACGCGTGCCATGAATAGCAGAAGCTCAGGTGCCCTTGCCGCGCTTATCTTCAACATCGTCGCGCTCCTCTTGAGCGTTTTCGGCACATTCTTCTTTCAAGTTGGATCGATGTTCTTCTCCTAAGTCGTTCAGCAAGTCGCCAAATAGAAGCCAGATGTAGCTTTTTTGTATCTTGTATTCTCATCCGAGCTCTTCGTCAGATATGCTGAAGTTATCTATCTCCTCTAGAGGTAATAAACAATGCTGTTGCCGCTCGTTTGCCTTTGCTCCTTTGCTTTCTCCAACTCAAGCAACCGCGACCAGTACCCGCTTCCATCGACGACAGTTCCTGACGGCTGGGGAGTGAACATCCACTTCACCGACCCGGCACCGGGCGAGATGGAGAAGATCGCCGATGCCGGTTTCAAATGGGTTCGCATGGACTTCATGTGGCATCAAATTGAGAAGGCAAAAGGCGTGTATGACTTTTCGTCATACGACCGCCTGATGTCCGCGCTTAAGAAGCAAAAGATGCGGCCGATCTTCATTCTCGATTACGGCAACGACCTGTATCAGCAAGGTTCTCCGCGCGAGCCGCAATCGATTCAGGGCTTCTGCAACTTCGTGAGTGCAACAGTCACCCACTTCAAGGGCCAAGGCGTGCTGTGGGAGATGTGGAACGAGCCCAACATCTTCTTCTGGCAGCCCAAGCCGGATGTGAAACAGTATATAGCGCTTGCTACAGAGGTCGGGAAGACGATCCGCAAAGTAGCCCCAGACGAATGGTATGTCGGACCGGCGACGTCGGGCATCGACATATCGTTCCTCGACGCCTGCTTCAAGGCCGGGTTGCTCAAGTATTGGGACGCCGTGACGGTTCACCCCTATCGAACGGCGAACCCCGAGACGGTCGTCGGCGAGTGGGAGAAGCTGAGGCAGCTTGTAAAGCAATACGAGCCGAAGCGCAACGTGCCCCTGATCAGCGGAGAATGGGGCTATTCGGAGAAGTATTCGGGATTAAGCCTTGAGAAACAGACTCAGTACATCGTCCGGCAATATTTGGTTAACCTGTCGTGCGGAGTCGGACTCTCGATTTGGTACGACTGGAAGGATGACGGAACAGACGAGAAGGAGATCGAGCACCACTTCGGCACGGTGTATAACGACCTCAAATCGAAGCCGACCTATGATGCCGCCTCAGCATTGACTAAGGCATTGAAAGGCTGCTCGTTTGCCGTGCGACTCAGGCAAAGCGATCCAGCCGACTGGGTGCTAGCGTTCAAGGACAAGCAAGGCGGCACCAAAGCGATCGGCTGGACGACCACCGACCTCTCGACCAGCCTGCTGAAGCTAAAAGAAACGCCGCGCCTGATGAGCGAAAAGGAGGTCTCGGCAAGATACATTGAACGAGCTTGCGATTTCGCGCAGTTGCCCGAGACAGCCAAGATCGAGACGGTCAAAGAGCTCGCAGCGCTTGTGAAGCCTCTTGTCGATAAGCTGCGAGAAGGTGAAACGCTGACTCTTGCCGAGTCTGGACCCAAAAACGGGTTTCAGGCGGTCGATCCGGTGAGGCTTACTAGACCTGATTCAACAAAGCTAGAGAGCAAGCTTTCGGGGCTGAACCGGCTTGCGGACATCACTACTCCGGTTTACACGCTGAAGGCTTCGCTGACGACGACCGGCTGCCCAGACATTGTTCAGGCTTGCGATCTTAGGAGAGATGTCATTCGGTTCCAAGTCGTGGCGACTTCTGAGGCTGTAAGAAGAGTAGGTTTAGCGGCTAGCGAAGGCGGAGTCACCTATATGGTCGACAGCAAGCGCGTTCCATTCAAAGGGTCTGTCGTACCTGCCCGGGGATTCCAAGGATACGATGTGAACATCCCCACGGGGATCAGCCAGCTTAAGGTGCCCGTAGCATTTATGTCAATCGCCTTAGGAAACGGACACCCTTTGTTAGTTGACAAACGCAGTCGGATCGTGGGGATCCTGCCAAGCGCCGAAAACCACGAGTTCCCCAAGGTCGATAACGGCCAATGGGCTTACACCGTCGAAGGCGACGACAAGATCAAGGGGAGCGCTTCTGGCCGGCTTGTCGATCGCGTGCAAGGCATCGGCGCGAACAAAGCGCTTGGAATCACTTACTCATTCGACCAAGGATGGAAGTACCTGGCCGTTCGCAACTCGGTGCTATATAACACCGACTTAAAAGGCAAGCCTCAAGCGCTGTCGATGAGCGTTAAAGGCGACGGCAGCGGCTGCGCGCTAAAGGTTCGACTCGTCGACTCTACCGGACAGACGCACCAAGTCGACGGCATGGACATGGACTGGACCGACACGCGGTATATCACATTCGATCTGACAAAGATCGCCGTCTCGTGGGGCGGCAAGAACGATGGGCGGATTCACTACCCAGTCCGATTCGACACGGTTCTGCTGATCGACGGCAAAGGTAAGGAATCGAAGGGGTATGTGGAAATGTCGGATTTGGTCGTGGGCTACGAAGATTAGCCAAGTGGGGCGATTAGTAATCGTCGATTGACTATTGATACACGGGCTTACCGGCCCAACTCCTTCAGAAACCTTTCTGCCTGGTCGCGGACTTGGGAGTTGCTGGAAGCATAGCGCTTGGCTTGAAAGAACATGTTGGTGGCGACGTACTTTTCGCCTTTCAAATAAGCCGCATAGGCGCAGTTGTAAGAGGCTGTCGCTGCGCCGTTCTCATATGTCTGTTTTTTTTTATCGTCGGCCAAGTCGGCCGCTTTTTGCCAGTTCTCTGCGCCGTTGACCAAACAGTTAAGCTTGTCGTCGTCGTTCTGGCATTTGAGCGCTTGGTTCGAATAGATATTGCCAAGGTTGCTGTAGTAATCGGCATTGTCGGGGTCAAGCTCAATCGACTTTTTGAGTGCGCTTTCCGCCTGGATAAAGTCGCTCTTCTGAGCCAACTTCTGATAGAGCACGGCTAACTGGCGTTTTTGCTCAGATATGGTGACTTTGTCCTGCAAGGTGTTGATGAGTTGCTGGCGTTTCTCTATTTGCGCCTCGACGGGCAGACTCGAATCCACTTTGTCGATTTGCATGACGGTGAACTCGTCTTTTCGTTGAAGCTCTGCGCGGCTGGTTGCCTTGCTGAGCGCGTCGATGCCGACGATTATTAGAGCCACCAACGTTCCGACAACCGCCAGAGTTAAGAAAAGGCGTCCGAGGAACACCTTTGTCTCCGGTTTCAGCAGCGGAGCACGTGGAGGCGGCGGATAGTAAATCGGGATGTTATTCGGCAACGGCACGCCCGACGGCTGAGGTTGATAAGGCGTCTGGGCGTACTGCGGCTGCTGAACCTGATAGGGATTGTAGGGGGCTGAAATCGGCGGAGGCAGAGGTGTCTGCTGCTGAGCGTGATAGCTGAACGACGGCTGCTGCGGCAAGTACGGATTCTGAATCGGCACATGCGGCGGCGGCGTCACAGGCATGCCCATCGGCGCAGGTCCTGGTTGAACCGTTCTTGCCGAGGTTGCCATGATCTCGCGCATTTCCTCAGCGTCACGATACCGTAGGTGAACCGCTTTTTCCAGCGCTTTCTGAAGGAACTGCCAGAACGGATAAGGAACCTGAGTCGGCTTATCCGGCTCTTTGTTCATGATGGCAAAGGTGATCGCCACCACGCTGTCGCCTGCGAACGGTTTCGTGCCGGACACCATCTCAAAGATGACCGCGCCCATGCTGAAGAGGTCGCTCCGAGCGTCGATATCTTTACCGACGACCTGTTCCGGCGACATGTAGCTCGGTGTGCCGAACACTTGGCCGTCCATCGTAAGGTTCGGCTCGAAGGTCAGGCGCGCGATGCCGAAGTCGGTCAGTTTAATGCGGCCGTCGGCGAGAAGCTGGATGTTGTCGGGTTTGATATCGCGGTGGATGACGCCGTTCTTGTGCGCGTAATCCAGGGCTAGCAGCACTTTGTCGGCGATTTCGCAGGCTCGGTCAATGGGCAGGAATCCGTTCGTGTCGATCTCGTTTCGAAGCGTGTGCCCGTCGAGATACTCCATCGCGATGAAGTGGCGGCCTTCCGACTCGCCAGCCTCATAGACGGTCATGATGTTCGGATGGCTGAGGGTGCCTGCTGCTCGGGCTTCACGAAGGAAGCGCTTGATTCGATCTTCGCGCTGCTGCGGCGTTGCGCCGGGCATGACGGCAAGCTCTTTGAGGGCAACGCGCCTGTTCATCAGCGGATCGTACGCCTCGTAGACGATATCGTTCGAGCGCGCGATCTCCCTGATGATTTGGTATTTGCCGAGCGTGCCTGCCTGGTTGCTCATATAAGTGCTGGTATTTATTATTGGCGATAATGCCTGCCGCCATATATACGACGCTAAATATTGGCATCAGGTTCGCAACGATAGCCGCTCTAGGGCTGAGGTTCGCTTAGTGTGGCGTTATATAAATGTTCAACGTCCGGCAATACAAGTGCCGGACGTTCCGCACCTAAATGCAACAGGTTTATGTAGTTGCCCAGGGTTCATGATGGACTTTATTTCCATACTTTGCTTATTCCGCCCAGAATCCGTCCATCGCCTGCATCGACGAAAACCGCTTCATCTCCGGGATAATAGAGAACCCATGCCAGCCTGAGCCGTTTAGGAGATTCCTTTTCGTCGTATTTGAGCCCGCCGAATAGTCCGTTCGGGCATACATATTCTTGACGCGATAGTCGCTTGGGAGGCCAAAGTCGATCGCCAATTCTTGCTCCACGCACCATGATGGCCATACCTTGCCGATAGGTGCCGACGCCATATTGTTTGACCGTGGTCTCAGCCTTCTTCTTCGCTTGGTCAAAAGTCAATTTCGAGGCATGCGACTCGATTTTATAGTTGGTACGCGTAACGCCATAACCGATGAGAGCACCGTCTAGTGGGTCGACTGCGATATCAGAGCGGTCATAAACTGCTAGAGGATAACCGAACTCGTAGGCTTCAAGGTCAATCCTTACGAAACCGACATATCCAAGCTCATTATTGTTCTTATCGCCATTGAGATTGCAATCAAATCTGGATATTCGATATCGACCTCCAAAGCCAAGTTTCTTGTAGAGTCGGTTAACATAGCCTTTGGCGTTGATCGGATCCGTCAAAACGAACGGAGGCTTCTGTTTTTTGCCGTGTGAGTACTCGAACTCACGCCCCATATTGGTAAAGGTCTGTATCTTGCCAGAATCGGCACGCACAGAAAGCATATACACCGGTTCATAGAAAACAGAATAGATTCGATTCTTTACTTGGTTCCTTGTTCTTCGACTAACACCTGGAATCACACCTTTCGGTTTAGGTAGGCCTGCAAGAGAGATGAACTGCTCACACGCTTCAACGATCTTATCTACGGTCACCTCATCCTTCTGCGGCTTCAGTTGGTCCATAGAAATCCCTTTATGCATCGGCTTCCATTTCGGAGTTTGATAAGTTGAAGCAAAGGCAAAGCACAGTAAGATAGCGGCTGTTAAGGATCCTAACATATAAGCTTGTTTGCCTGTTGTCATAATTGGACCTCATACCAAATAGTATTATAGCCATCCGCTCCAGTATAAAGACCATGAAGCCTACACTGCTGATCGCCATATAGGCCTGTTACTACTCTTAAGTCGTTAGGGCCATATGTAAAATCATTGGTACCAGAAAAGGCGTCGTATAAATCATCATAGGCAAGTTGGCGTGCTGTATTAACAGTTGCTCCGTCAGAGACTTCTTGCCAAAAGGTTTCGGCAAAAACAGGTGACCAGTCGCAGTTTACGGTTATCTTAAAAGCTAGAAAGGCTCTATCGGTAGTGAAGTGCCCGTCATCGTATATCACTCCATGAGGATACAAAAAGGCCAAAGCATTGTCGTTTGAACCTCCAGAATTCGCTTGACCGTTGTCGCATGAGTTTATATATGCAAAGTTCAATGGAGGGTAACCATTTTGCTCCGCCCACTGCCGGCGAGTCAAAACATCACTCGGGTAAAGCACCCAGGCGAGGCTACCCCAGCCGCCGGTAGTTATTTCCGTGTTTTCATATACTTCCCCATGGCAGTGAATAAAGAAAATAGTTGAGCGTTCTAAAGCGTATTCAGCTTGCCATTGCTGAACGTCAGGAACAAGGCCGCTCCCAGGTACATACGCCATAGACTCATGTGCGTAGTGGTTCATATCGCTATATGCCATCAGCGCATATTGTCTGCAATTCCAAGCATAGGCAAACTGAAGTATATCGCCAGCCCAGCCATAGTTATAGATGCACACCGACACGCTCGTTTCTGGAGCAGATACCTCATAGGGCGGCCCGCCCACGGGATCCCAATAGATCCATGTTTCCGATGGATAGACCTTTATGCCTCGCCAGACCTTCATTTTGGCGGTGACCTTAATATCTTTGGTCGTATTGTGAGTGAAATGGGTCATGTCCCATTTAACGGTAATCGTTTTGGATGTGCATGATTCGTCGGTGAAATCATCGGTGTAGACCGAGACACCTCCTAATTCGACCGTCAGCGACGAGATATACGAACCGGTCCACTGCGGAAGGCCACTGTCGTTGGTCCTCGGAGTAATCGCCGCCGTGACGGTAAAACTCTCGTTGGTTCCGCTAACCATTTTCGGTTCGTCTGTTCTCGAGTCTAGTGCTGGATAGCCGGTAATCGTCGAAGTAAGTTTGAAGTTTCTGCTATTAACGAAAGTTGAAACAGAATCCTGGGCGAAGGCGGCAACAAACGTTGTCACAAAAAAAAACTACAGCAAATAAGCGTGTTCGTAACCCCATGAATCAACTATACAACAACATTGTTCGTGTTGCAATTCTATATTGAAAAAAGTTAGTTAACATTGACAAGAACATGCGTTCAATGTGTTGAGAAGCGCTTAGCTCGGGGCCAAAACCGGCCGCTTGATCTCTCGATAGAGCGAATCTCGCTCGATCGGCGTTCGTCCAGCCTGGCGGATCATGTGCTCCATGTTCTCGAAAGTAAGGGCTTGCGACTTGTGGCCGAACTTGCCCTCTTCATAGGTGATCTCGTATTCCTGCACCAATCCGTCGACGTCGTCTGCGCCGTACCACTGCGAAAGCTGGGTGACCGGCACGGTGTTCATGATCCAGAAGCTCTTGATGTGGTCGAAGTTGTCGAGCATTAAGCGCGATAGGGCGATGTTCCGCAAGTCATCGTCCGCCGTCGGCAAGGGGATGTCAGGCAGCTCGGTTCCTTCGGGGTGGAAGCAAAGCGGCGTCATCGTGAAGAAATGCTTTGTCTCGTCCTGAAGCTCTCTCAATTGAACCAAATGGTCTACTCTCTCCTCGATGGTCTCGATGTGGCCGTAGAGCATCGTGGCATATTGGCTTAGCCCAAGTTTGGCGGCTGCTCGGGCGACCATCTTCCATTCCTCGCCGTTCAGTTTGCGTCCGAACAGTTCGCTGTGAACACGGTCGGAAAGGATCTCGATTCCTCCGCCGGGGAGCGAATCGAGTCCGGCATCCATCAGGTCTTTAAGGGTCTGCTCGATGGTCACTCCGCCAACTTTGGCAATTTCGACGATCTCGACCGCCGTGAACGCCTTGACGTGGACGCCTTCTCTTGAGTTTTTGACGAGACGGACGAGGTCGGTGTAGTAGCTGTAAGGTAGACGCGGGTTGATTCCGCCAACCATGTGCACTTCGGTAATGTCGACGTCTTTGTATCGGTCCAGTCTATTTTGGACCTCTTCTAACGACATCTCGTATGGCTCTGGGCCGCCTCGCTTAGCGTAGAAGCTGCAGAACTTGCACCGCTTATTGCAGATGTTGGTGTAGTTGATGTGCTGGTTGCGGACATAAAACGTCTTGTCGCCGTGCTTCCGTTCTCGCACGATGTTCGCCAGGTGTCCGACCGCGGTTAGGTTCGGTTCGTTATACAGGCGGATGCCGTCTTCTCTGCTGAGACGGGTTCCTTTCTCGACTTTTTCGAGGATGTCGAGAAGGCCAGGGCCGACGATGTGCGCTGAGGAGATAGGCATGGCGAATAGGTTGATGGTACCTGGGGCGTAGCGTCTGCCTAAGCCGTTGGACTGAACCTAGCAGCATATCCGACAGACATCGGCCGCCGATTCCTGATACAATAGATTCCCGGAGCACCCATGCAGACCCATTTTGTGCCGATTGCAGGCGGAACCGGTTCCGGAAAAACGACTCTCGCCAGAGCCGTTGCGGCGCAGATTCATTCTCCCATCATCAGCATCGACGACTATTATCGTCCGCTGGACCACATGACCTTCGAAGAGCGCGAAAAGGTTAACTTTGACTGTCCCGATGCCATCGACCACGATCTGCTGATATTGCATCTTCAAACCCTTCTAGAGGGCCGGCCGATCGAGCTCCCCCAATACGATTTCACGCGTCATACCCGAGCCCCGCGCCAGGAGCACCTTGAACCGGCCCCGGTGATCCTTATTGAAGGCATTTTTGCCTTGTGCTGGTCCGAACTCAACCAGCTTTGCCCAATCCGTGTTTATGTCGAGACGCCGAAGCTCTTACGATTCCAGCGAAGGATGGAGCGAGACGTCAGCGAGCGCGGACGATCTATTGAGGAAGTGACTCATCGGTTCCATTCGCACGTGAATCCGATGCACGAGCTCTACGTGGAGCCGACGAAGCACGAGAGCACACTCATCGTTTCCGGCGTCGAACCGATCGAGGAGACCAGCGGGCATGTCCTCAGGCATATCCAGACGGTTTGGAAACCTGAGGAGAGGCTAGCGAGGGTTTAGGGTTCGGTTTGTTGTTGTCCCAGCTTTTGTCCGCCTAGTGCCATTGTTACATGAGCCAAGCTCGCCCTCCATTTGCTGGTCAGGGTTCGTTAGGCTTAGTTCGGATTAGTCAGGATTTGTCTTGCATCCGGCTCAAGGCTGTTGGACAAATCGTCATTTGTCACTCGTCATTCCCAATGGCTCGCGAGTACGCTCGCCCTCCAATGGATCACCGGTAGTTCACGAAGTCGACAGGGAACTCTAGTTCCAGCCCCTTCACTAACTGAATCGTCTTCTGCAGGTCGTCCTTTACCTTAGCCGAGACGCGCACCGTGTCGCCTTGGATTTGCGCCTGCACCTTCAGGCCCTTTTCCTTGATCTTCTTAATCAGAGCCCGAGCTTCGTCCTGCGAGATGCCTGCCTTGAAGGTCACCGAGCACTTCACCGAGATGCCGGCGCCTGGTTCCAATTTGCCTTTTTCAACCGATCTGAGGTCGATGTTGCGACGGATCAGCTTGGTGGTCAGGATGTCGTAGAGCTGACTCATCTTGAACTCGTCTTCGGCCACGAGGTTGATGATGTCGCCTTTCAGCAACTCAATCGAACAGACGCTGCCCTTGAAGTCGTAGCGGTTAGACAGCTCCTTCTGGGCCTGGTCAACCGCGTTCTTGATCTCCATGCCGTCCACGCGCGAAACGATGTCAAACGAAAACTCACCCGCCATTCTTTGCTCCCCTGATCTTCTTCAGCTTCTCCTCGAACTCGATTTGGTCGAGGCCCGTTAATTGTGACTCCTCGCCGTGCTCGACTGCCAGAAGGGCTTGACACTCCGCTCGCGAGAGCCTGACTCCGCCCAATACATGCTCTTCGAATGCTTCGTATGCCAGCGGGGCAACGGCTTTTGCGCATGTTGCCATCGCCTGGGCATAGACCCGAATCTCATACTGGGCGTGGGCATCGAGACGCAAGGCCAAGAAGTGCAGCAGGTTGTGCAGGTCGATCTGCCAATACCACTCGGTATAGAGCGAGAGCGGCAGGTTGTTTCTGGCGATCTCGCGCGCCACGCCTTGCTCCAGCATCTCTTGATAGTGGTTGAAAAGGTGCTGCTGATCGGTTTGCATCTGCGTGATGACGGCTTCGGCCTCATCAAGCGGCAATGGTTCGTCAGCACGCGCCTGCTTGTTCACATCGCTCTGGTAGCGAATCATGTCGGGTTTCGGCACATAGAACTCGTCCTTCATCACGCTGTAACGGCCGCTGATTTCGTTGAGCCTGGCAGTTCTGTGCCGAACCCATTGGCGAGCAACGAAGATCGGCATCTTGGCGTGGAAAGTAAGCTGAACTTGCTCGAAAGGCGACGTGTGCTCGTGCTTCATCAGGTAGTTGATGAGGCCGCGGTCCTGCCGGTAGCTTTTTGTGCCTGCGCCGTAGCTGACGCGGGCCGCTTGGACGATGCGCTGGTCGCCGCCGAGGTAGTCCACCAATCGGACAAACCCCTTGTCGAGAACCTTGATCTCCTGATCAAGCAGCGCTTCCGCCTCAGGAACCACGATGTGAGCCATGGGTAGATTCTGGCACGGCGGCTGGTCGATGTGCTGGGAATTACGGCTAGCCCAAACCGGCCATTTGATATACTGTAATCAAGATGAAGTTAAAGGTCATTATTGAGCAAGGCGAACAAGGTGGCCTGATCGGATCGGTTCCGGCCCTGCCTGGTTGCCGCTCGCAAGGAAACACCAGGGAGGAGCTTCTTGATAACCTCAGAGAGGCTGCAACTCTTTGGCTTGAGGTCGAACAAGACAAGGCTGAAGCCACGAATCCCTCTGATGTTGAGCTTATCCTGATCTAGTCATGGGCACGTTGCCACAGATATCAGGGCGGCAAGCGCGCAGAGTCTTTGAAAATTCGTGCGCCAACGAGGAAGCCACATGATTCTCACCAAGGCCAATGCTCAGGTCAATCTGGTTATTCCCGACCACCGGGTTTTGGATACAGGTCTTCTCCGATCACTCATTCGTGATGCTGGAATGACAGTAACTGAGTTCCTTGCGCACTTACGGTAGCCGACGTAGACGTCGGCGGTACATAAATCTCCACCATTCTTGAACGATTTCGACGACTCAAACGACTAAGTAGTCATGAGACGCTGGATTCTGATACTTCTAATAGGTTTTAGCCTTGCCGGGTGCGGATGCAAGAAGGGTCCTGATGGCGAACTTCCGGCTAAACCCATCGACGCTCAGAAGGCCGCCTTCCGCAAGGAGGTGCCAAGAGTCGATAAAGCCGCCCTTCAAGCCGCCCTTGATGCGACCAACGACTTTAGTATGAAGGTTCTAAAGGAGGCTATGGTGCAGGAGAAGGGCAAGAACCTGATCCTCTCGCCGCTCGGCCTGGCGCAAGACTTGGCCTTGATCCACGAGAGCGCTTCGGGCAAAACAAAGAAGGATGTCGAAGCACTGCTTGGCGTTAAGAACCTCGACTCGAACGCTTTAGCCGCCTTTCACTCCGACCTCCTCGACAGCCTTGAAAGCGATCCCTACGAAACCCTCAAGATGGCGAATGCGATTTGGCTTGTCGAACGCTACCAGACTGATCCGAAGACTGCGCAGAAGTTGGACGCGCTCTTTGGGTGCTCAGTCCAGAAGATCGGATCGGACCTTGACAAGGCAAAATCCGACATGGACCAGTGGTGCTTCGACCATACCGACGGAATGATCAAGGAGATCAAGTCGCCGATCGGGCCGGAAACAACAGCCCTGTTCCTCAACGCGCTTCTTTTCAAGGGCCAATGGAAGACCGAGTTCGATCCTGCCAACACATCCGGCGATGAGTTCGACACCTACCGTGGCAACGTCAGCGTGCCGATGATGCACAATCGCGAGCTCAAGTGCCGGTCAGCGCAGGAGGAGACCTTCGCCGCCGTTGAAATGCCGTTCCTAGGTAAGCGCTACACGTTCGTTGCCGTGGTTCCTGCCGATGCCAAGGAGTTCGAGAAGACCAAGGCGAAGCTGAGCGCCGACTGGTTGAGTAAGCTGCTTGCCAAGATGTATGAGGGCGAGAACGACGTTGCGTTCCCGAAGCTCAAACTCAGCACGTTCATCGACCTCAAGCCGATCGTGGCAAAACTAGGTGGCGCAAGCCTATTGCAGCCGGGCCTCGATCTGTCGGCACTTGCGCCGAACCAAAAGGAAGAAGCACCATCTACCTTTATCTCATTCATCCTTCAACAAGCCAAGATGGAAGTCGACGAGAAAGGCGTGAAGATAGTTGCTGTGACCGAACTGCTAGGTGAAAAAGCAGCGGCTATGCCCCTCTACTTCGACCGCCCATTCTTCTACTTCATCGTTCAGAAGCCGACCAACACCATCGTCGCTTGCGGCGCAGTCTATGACCCGAGCAAGGAATAAACACATGAAATACCTGTTCACGTTAGCCATCGCATCGATCAGCTTGGCGGGATGCCGACAATCCGACCCAGCAATCACGCTCAAGCCTAAGGATATTGATCCTGATATCGCACAGATCCGCGCGTCGGTGCCAAAGCCGGACCACAAAACAGGCTCCTACGCCAAGGTCTTTGCGGCAAACAATGAGTTCAGCTTAAAACTTCTCAAGCAGCTCGTCAAGGACAACCCGGGTAAGAACGTTGCCGCATCGCCTATCAGCCTCACGCAAGACTTCGCGATGCTCTACGACTGCTCAAAAGGCACAATCCATGATGCCGTCGGCAAGCTCTTGGGCGTTAATGGCCTCGGTTCGAACGACCTCGCTTACTTCCACTCCCAGCTCAACGATGCATTCGACAAAGATCCTCTAAGGACGTTGACGATAGCCAACGGTCTGTGGCTTTCCGAGCAGTATAAATTCGACGCCTCGCAAGCAAAACGAATGGAAGCTCTGTTTGGCTGCACCGTCAAACCTCTCGTGAAAGATAAAACGCAGGCCAAAAAGGAACTCGATCTATGGGTTTCCGACCACACCGACGGCATGATCAAAGAGATTCAAACAGAACTCGCTGACGAAACCACGGCCATGTTCCTTAACGCGCTCCTCTTCAACGGCAAGTGGGAGCAACCGTTCGAGGAGTCGGACACCAAGCCGCGCGATTTCCATGGTTTCGATGACACCATACAGGTACCGACTCTGTTATCAAGCAGCATGGAGCGGGAAGCGGGAAAGAACGGCTCCTACACCGGACTTAAACTACCTTTTTCCGCCAAGGGCTTTTCGTTCCTCGTCATCTTGCCCGATGACAAGTCCGCATTCGACAAGCTTCCGAGTCTGCTAACCAGCCAATGGCTTGACGAGTTCGCGATGGGTCTGTCCCACGGCGAAGAAGAAGTCTCGCTGCCCAAGTTGAGCCTCTTTTCAAAATTCGATCTCATCCCAACAATCAAGAGTATGGGAGGGTCTAGCGTCTTTGGCTATGGATTGGATCTTTCTCCGCTTGTTCCGGTTGGAACGCCAGTTTCTGAAGAAACTCGGATATTCGCAGTGTTTCAACAAGTTAAGCTCGAACTCGCCGAGAAAGGTGTGAAGGCGGCGGCCGTCACGGAAATCGGAGTCAAGACAGACTCTGCAATGCCGATGAACCCGATCAAGGTTCATGTCGACCGACCGTTCTACTTCTTCGTGATGCATGGGAATACTATCGTCCTTTGCGGCACAGTTGTCGATCCGCGCAAGGAGTAACGGCGCTACGTTAACAATGAGTTCCACCAATCCTAGGTGCTCAGTCATCGCAAGACCGCGAGTAACTATCTAGGCTCTTGATATTGCTTGTCAGAGCCAAAGATAGCAATGATATATGAAATAACCTGACCAATTACGAAGACCTGGTCGCAGATTACGGCGGCCTCTTCCGGAGCGCCAAAGGCGCGGCCTATGATAGCCTGGGTTGAGCGCGAAGCGCGAAGCGCGAGGCCCAGGTTCTCGGCATAGTATAAAAAAGGAGCGCTGTAGGTGCGAAATAGTCTATAAATGTTAAGTTCTTCCTATCTCGGGCCGTCAGCCCTCCTTGTCTTATACACACCGATCTTCCTAGCCCTGGCGGGCTAGGCTACTCCTGTTTCGCACCGTTGGTGCTTTGGAGTCCTATAGTTCATATGGGAACTGATTTCCACATAACTCGATAGTGCTTTCAAGCTTATCGATGGTTACGCAGATCAAGAAGTACTCGATAGACCAAACCTGCATAGTATTTGACTCCGCCTGAACATCGTCTATAGGGCGTAGGTTCGCTATAACTCCTAAGTCGCCGGGCCTTATTTGATACTTCGATCAGTTAGCAATTGCTCATCCTCAGCCGCAACTATTCGCCCTATCTCATCCGTTCTTACAATAGAAACCGAGAACCATGAGAAAGCCGCCTGCACCTCTTTTCCGCGATCCTATCTTCGACGGAGCTGCCGATCCTACGATCATCTGGAACCGCCATTCCAAGTCGTGGTTGCTGTTCTACACTCAGCGCCGCGCTAACGTCGATTCTCCAGGAGTCGCCTACTGCCACGGATGCGGAATCGGCATCGCCGAATCGAAGGACGGCGGCCAAACATGGATTTACATCGGCAATGCCGAGGGCTTGCCATTCGAACGCGGATTGAACTCGTTTTGGGCGCCCGAAGTCATCGAGCACGACGGCATTTATCACATGTATTGTAGCTACGTGCCTGGGTGCCCCTGCGAATGGATCGGCGAGCGGCACATCCATCACTACACATCGATGGACTTGTTCCACTGGAAGCACCAAATGAAGCTTCCTCTCAGCTCGAACAAAGTCATCGACGCCTGCGTATTCAAAATGCCGGCCGGCCAGTGGCGGATCTGGTACAAGGACGAGGCCTACAGCTCGCACACCTATGCCGCCGATTCAACCGACCTCTTCACCTGGAAGATCGTCGGACCGATCATCACCGACTGCCCGCATGAAGGTCCGAACGTTTTCTATTGGAGTGGATCCTACTGGATGATCACTGACCCTTGGCGCGGACTCGGCGTCTATCAAAGCCCTGATGCCGTGAACTGGACTCAGCAAACGCACATTCTGGCATTGCCGGGAAAGCGTCCCGAAGACGGCTACATCGCTGGCCATGCTGATGTTCTGGTCAACGAAGATCGGGCATTCATTTTCTATTTCCTGCATCCCGGCCGCAACCAGGATCATCGCGAAGTGGTGGAAGGCGTCGAGCCGTATGCATCACGTCGAACGGTTATCCAGGTCGCTGAGCTGGAGATAGAGAACGGCCGCATCGTATGCGACCGCGACAAGGACTTCGACTTCTGTCTGGTTGCACCGAGGGAGTAGACATGGCCGACTTATTCGATTTGCCGTTTTCGATCCTCTTTAGCCGGCTGTTCACATTCAGGCCAAAGGTGTATTGGGATGGGAAACTCTATGTGGCGAAGTCGGACTGGAAGTCGCAGCTTTTCTGCCTCGGATTTGCCGGTCGAAAAGTGGTAGTCGATCCGGTTTCTAAGGTCGTCCGCATCAACAAACGTTACATTTGGGCGGTTCATCAAACACGGCGAATTGAATTTGATTGGATATCTGGCATCAACTACGACTATAACGACATCAATCCAGCTTCGTCGGTTTCTTGGGCAACAGCACGCCAGCACCAGGACCTTTTCACAGTCAGCCTCAACCTGAAAAACGGCGAACGGGTTCGTCTGTTCCGGTTCTATGGAGATGGCGGATTTGTAAACGATAGCTTCATGCCAGATTGGTTCTACTGGAGCGATCGGATTGAGGCCGACTTGACGCGCCAAGACCAAGAGGGCGAGTCATTGAGCTATGTCGATGTCCTGAGCAAGCTGATCGGCGTCCCTACCGAAAACAGGTACTAGTCTGTTTGCCAGGGGAGTACAATCGAACCATGATTCGGATCATCGGCGCTCCGTTCGACTATAGCGGCCGTTGCCAAGGCAGCCGCATGGGGCCTTCGGCTTTACGGCTTGCAGGCATGGCAGAAGAGCTCAAGCTTCTCGGGCTAGACGTCCTCGACGAAGGCGACGTGCCTGTTCCCTCGCTTGCCAGTCCTACCGATGGTTTCGCCCAGTTCGAAACATACTTGTCGGTCGTCGAATCGGTGAAGAGCCGAGCTTTGGCAACTCTTAAACAGAATGAGACGGCGATTGTCCTTGGCGGAGACCACTCGATCGCCCTCGGCAGCGTATCGGCGGCTCTGCAGGTCTTTCCCGAGGATCTGGCTGTGCTGTGGATCGATGCGCACGCCGATGTGAACTCGCCGCAATCGTCGCCTTCCGGCAATCTGCACGGCATGCCTCTAGCCGCACTCATGGGTGTTCCTGCTGGAGTCAACGGTTCCCGTCAGAAGCAGTGGGAAGCGCTCTTGAGTACGGTCGTTCCTGAGACACGATTGCCTGCATCGCGAGTGGCTTGGCTTGGTCTGCGCGACATCGACCAGGGCGAACGGAAAGCGCTATTGAACCTAAAGCCGAGTTTTGTAGCGACGATGCACGACGTGGACCGCTTCGGCGTCGTCGAGGTCATGAACCGCTATCAGACGTGGATGCTGGAAACCGGAGCCAAAAAGCTTTGGATCAGCTTCGATGTCGATTGCCTTGATCCAGTCTTAGCACCAGGCACCGGCACAGCAGTTCGAGGGGGGTTCACTTATCGCGAAGCCCACTTGTATGCCGAATTGCTTCGTGAGTTCCTCGACGAGCACGACAATCCGTACCAACTGGTCGGCATTGACGTCGTGGAAACAAATCCTGTGCTCGATACGAACAACATGACCGCTGTGACCGCCGTCGAGTGGACCGCCTCGCTGTTCGGCAAGACGATCCTCAGCAAACGGTAGACTGTAGCTATGAGCCTCGAATATGGGCGGCAGGTTTTGCGTCACGAAGCCGCCGCTGTCAATGCAATTGCCGATCAGCTTGGACAGCCCTTCGCTGATGCGGTGGATTGGTGCCTTGAGTGCAAGGGCCGCGTCGTCACTTGCGGCATCGGCAAGTCGGGCCACATCGCCAAGAAGACGGCTGGCACGCTCAGCAGCACGGGCACTCCCAGCTTGTTCGTCCATGCAGCCGAAGCGGTTCACGGCGACCTCGGCATGGTCACGAGCAACGACATCGTGATGCTCTATAGCCACAGCGGAGAAACCGACGAGATCGTTAGGCTGTATCCGGCTCTAACCGCTATCGGCGCTCGGACCATTTTGGTCACAGGTCGGCCCGACAGCAGCGCTGGGCGATTATCCGATCTATGTCTGGACACCTTCGTCGAGAAGGAAGCGTGCCCGTTCAACCTCGCTCCGACGACCAGTGCGACCGCGATGCTGGCACTCAGCGATGCTTTGGCCTTAACGGTCATGCACCGGCGCAACTTCTCGAAGGAAGAATATGCGCGGTTCCATCCAAGCGGCGCGCTGGGTAAGCGATTGTTGCTGCGTGTGCCGGATGTGATGCGGTCAGGCTCCGATCTGGCGCTGGTTTACGTGGATACGCCAATAGTTGAGGTTATGAAGGCGATCGGCGCAGCGGGCGCTGGCGGCGCTTGCGTTATTGATGGCGCAGGAGCTTTGCTTGGGTTCATTTCAGACGGCGACCTTCGGCGGCACTTTGTGAACTCGACTTCTCCGCTAGAAGCCAAGGCGGCCGACATCATGTCCCCTAAGGTCACGACGATCTCAGCTTCGTTACTCGCAGCGGAAGCTCTGGAGATGTTCCAGAACCTTCCAAAGAAGATAGGCGATGTGCCCGTTATCGACGAAGGCAAGGTCGTTGGGATTTTGATGCTGAAGGATCTGCTACGCTGCGGAATCGTAGTTTGATGGAGGAAACCTCGGCATCATCTCTACAGTCGTGATGCCGAATGGTTGATCCATGATTGGGAGTTGTCATTCCGAACGAAGTGAGGAATCTGAGTGGAGTCGTTGCTTGCTGCTAGTAACAGGTGATAAGTCCATTCAGATCCTTCACTTCGTTCAGGATGACTTCATCGGGAAAGTGATCTGCTAGGAGCAGCATAAGTATCGCTGGCAGCTTGCCGGCAAATGGAATCACACAAACGAAACCTTTCTATCCCTCAACACTCCTAGCGAAGCGATAGTGTTGAGGGTTTGTCAGAATGACTTCAAACGAATACCCTCGGCATCAGCGCTTCGCTCGGGATGCCGAGGGATCGTCCCACGTCTTACGACTTACGTCTAAACTTCCTACTCCCGGTTGTACTTCAAATACACCTCGTAGGTAAAGGTGACTTCCTTCGTTTGCGATGCAGGCACATTGAGTTTCCACTCTAGGGTGTTGGTGGCGTTCGGATCATTCTCGGCCAGCGCAGTCTGCTTGACTTTGCCGCCGTCGGACATCTCGCCCATCTTGCCGCGCACCGTCTTGTTGATCTTAATCGTCGCTTTCTCCTTGCGGAAGTTCGAGATCAAAAGCGTGCCTTTCATGGTCACCGGAACGAAGTCTGACTTGCCTATCTTGATCGGATCGCCGCGCTTCACTTCAGCGTCGGTCTTCTCGACGCGCAGTCCAAACCCTTGCGAAAGACGAATCTCGGCGTTAGCTCCGGTCGGCGTGTAGCGGATTCCCGACTGGCCCATGGCCTTGTTATCCTCAATGACGAAGACTGAACCGGTCGTCAAAGGCTGAGTGCCTGTGTTCTTGATGCTCAAGATATAGGTCACATCGTCCCCGTCGGCATTCCACTCGAACTGTGGCGTTACGGGCAATACCGAATTGAATATCGACACCATCGCTATATCGCCTGTTGAGAGGCTCAAGCCTGACTTCGTATAGAAGTAAAGCTCACCTGCTTCAGCTTCTGCAATCGTTGTTGGACGGTCGCGTACAACAATCGAGTTGTCTGATGGATCGTAACTCTTGAAGTCGATTTTGTTGAAGTTGGATTCGGTAGCAGGCGCTGCCGCCTGACCGCCGCCCATCGCTCCGCCGAATCCGCCGCCGCCGCGACCCCCACCGAAAAACACGCCGCCGCTAGTTGGCATCGTCAGCATCGAGATCATGTCCATCTGGCCCCGATTAGCCACGAACGGAGAACCGACGACGAACTGAACGTCGCTGTTTTCCAGCCGCTCGGTGGTGTTCTGTAACTGAGCTCGCAACGAAAGCTCCGCCTTGCCGCCGTCGATCTTGAGCACGTAGTTCGGCGCCCACGAGATGCCTTCTTGAAGATACGCAATGCCGATTGTCACGACCTTGCTCGGGTTCTTCGTGTCCACCTTGACCTTGATGGGATAGCCCTTCAGCGTAATAGTCAGAATCTGATCGTAGGGGACCGCGCTGTAGGCTTGGCCGATTTGAAGCAGAACCATATCGTCCAAAGTCTTTGAGAGAACCCCCTCGAAAGCCTGTCCGCTCTTTGTCGTAACAGTCATCATGAGTCCGTTCTTGTCGGCGAGCTTGGTCTTTATCTCTTTCGGCGAGTCGAAACCGATGCGGTTATCCGGTGTCGTGACAACGGTATCGATCTTGTCGTCTTTGTCGAGGGTGTAGACGTAGACGGTGCCGCGGATGGCCTGCGGAATGAAGTTGGTGGTCGCCCAGCCGTTCTCCAGCTTGACCTTGCCTTCGCGGACGTAGTAGCCAAATCCGTCGCGGAAAATGGACACGCTTTTGAGCTTGGTCTCAAAAGTGTTGTTCTTGGGCGCGTCCTCAGCAATCGCGAGGCTCGTGAACGACAATGCGATGAGAATAGTTGATGCGAAACGCATGATTTCCCCCTTGTTCCTTCTGTTGGACGGGTTGGGGGGCCGGTTGTTTCGATGGTCCTTTGCCTAAGGTATCGAAATAAGAGATGCTGAAGACACCGAGCAGAATGGCGCAAGCCGAGACGATTCGTCTTCCGGTGACTTTCTCATTAAAGAACATTGCTCCAACGACGATGCTGAACAAAACCGCGATTGAGCGCAATGGGACGACGTAGGACACCATCGATAGCTGCATGGCGTATAAAACCAGCACATAGCCATAAGTGTTGGCGAGTGAAGCTCCAATGAAACCTATTGGATCCGTTCCCTTCATCGCAAAATCAAGTTTGCGCAAGTGAAGCTGGAAGTATTGAACCGCGCTGCCGACTCCAAAAGACATCCCTAAATAGATCATGGGATTGATCAGATGAGCCCCTTGCTTGTCGATGACGGAATAGAGCGCCGTGCACATCCCCGTCCCAAGCGCTAGAAAGACCGTTGATGGTGAAATCCGCACTGAACCTGGGCGGATTTCCAACGCGCTATAGACGACTCCAAAGATGACCAAGCCGATCCCGATCAGACCAAAAACTCCTGGATGCTCGGCATAGAAGATGATTCCTAGAACGAGGGTTGCGATCGGAGCGAAGCCGCGGGCGATCGGGTAGGTCAGCGAGAGGTCGCCGCGCTTATAACTCATGGCGATCGTGGTGTAATAGGCGCCGTAAACGATGCCCGTGCCAGCCGCGCACAGGATTCCCTGCCACGGCAGGTGGATCACGGTTTGCTTCTCAATAACGAAAACCTGGAAAAGGCCCGTCGCCAGCGACATCACCGAGCCCAGCACCTGCATGTTGAAGCTGAATATCTCGCCGTTCGGCGCTTTCTTGACCTGGGCGTTCCAATAGATATGCGTGCAGGCGGAAATCAGTACCAGGATTACGGCAACGAGCGGCATAGGGCTAGAATCTTGACACGGAGCCGGATCGTTGCGCTGAACGGATTGGCAGTTGTTGCTTCTGAGCCGGGCTTATTGTTTGGTTCTGCGGGTTCTTTTCTTGTCTACCTTGATGCGTCCCCTCGTCTGCCAGCTTCTTTGCTTAAGTTCAAGTTAAGCGGTTCCATTTCCCGGCCAGTGTCTGGCTATTCTTTTGCTCACATCCCTACAATACAAGACAGCGGCCTCCGTTCGGGGTGCGAGGGTTCGCAATATCTTCCCTGCTCAAGGCTAGCGCATTCAGTTGCCTCGCTTTGGCAACGGACAAACAGGCGGATATCAGCCGTGCTCCTACCACACACGAATCGCCCTCAATACACTGCCAGCATCCGTAAACGGACCAGGAATAGGCTTCGCGGCCGCCCGCTTCTTGCCAAAAAAGTCAACATCGACCGTCAGAGGCGACCCAACAGCGTTCTCATACGGGCATCCCGACACCAAGGCCTTTCCCAGAAGCGCGGTCGTCACCCACTCGGCAACGTAGCCGTCCATCGAACCGAAGTTGGCAGACAAATAGCCGCGGCCGCCTTTCCATGTCAATTGTGCGCGTGGCCGAACCGACGGCAAGACGATGCTTTCCTCTTCAATTGGATACGGTTTGGACTCCCCAAAGTAGACGTTTCCGCTTGCAAAACAAGGATATCGGCGAGATGCATAAACATCGAGTCCGCCGTTCAGGAAGAGGTTGTTATAGAATCGATTGTCTCCGCCGCCCACATCCTTGAGGCCGCCTAACTCGGTCGTATGCGGCTTGTGCCAAGGTGTCTGGCGATATGGCTCGGGAGACCCGACCAGCGAGCCGCCGAACAGGTTATGCACATAGGCTCCGCCTTCGGAGACGTCGAGAAGGCTGCTGTCGGACAAAAACAGGTTGTTATCGACCAGGAATGGGCCGTGGTTCACCTCGACGAACAGATCGTGCGATGCATTCCCGTGCATCAGGTTCTGAGTAACGCGCGTTCCCTGCGCCATCCAATCCAGCCAGATTCCAAGGCAGGTTTTATGGATTTGGTTGCGACGAATAACCGTGTCGATCGCTCCGTGGAACTTGATGCCGGCCATCTCCGCTCCGCTGAACAGGCGTCTCACATGGATATCGTGGATGTCGTTGTTCTCGACCAGCGACCGAATCGCGCCGAGGCTGCCGACGATGCCGGTCTGCTCGCAATGGTTGATCTCATTGTTTCGCACGATGTGGCCGCCGATGTTGTCCATCGTCCAGCCGTTGGCAAGCGCGCGCTCGATCGTCTCGACGTAGCCCTCTGCCGAATCCGCCGATGTATTGTCGAACTTGTCGCCATGCTTGCCGAGGGCTATACCCGAGCAAACCGAATGGCTGACCTTGCAGTTCTCGATGATCCAACCCTTGCTCCAGTTGGTGCCGATGAGGCCGATTTGTTCGGAGGTCGGCGGCGCCCATGGAGTCGCAGCATCCCGCATCTCGAACCCGCGGACGGTGATGTAGTTGATGCCGGTCTTTCTGGGATAAAACACGGTTTGACGGACGTTTGCCTCGACAAGCTTCTTGTTGGGATCGACGCCTGGGAACTGAGCCCAGATGGTCGTCTTGTGCGCGCCAACTTGAGAGAACCATAACCCCGGTTTTCTCTCTGCCGAGGTCAGCGACCTGAAGACCAAGCAGATGTTGACGATCCCTTGTGTCTTTTTGATCTTGGCTGGGACCGTTGTCCATGACTGCCAGTTGCCGGTGCTGTTGACCTGGCATGAGCCGAGCAACTCGCCTTCTGGAGAGTCGAGCCGGACCTCGATTATGCCGCCCTCAGATGCCGAGGCGACGCGAAGTTCGATGCCGCTTGCACCCTTACCAAAGTCGATTCCTTTATAGAGCGCCCATTCGCCGTGCTCAATGTAGCCAATACACTCGCCGCCTTCCGAGCAGCCTGCCTTTTGGACGCCGTTCTGGGCTGAGTAGTCGGCGGCTTGAACTTTGCCGTCGCCGACTCGTAGCCATGCCACGTTCAATAGATAGCCGTCCGAAGCGTTCAGCCAAGCCGGATGCTCCCCTTTCGGAAGCGTCAGGTCTTCTACCTTTGCGGCCTCGATCAGCCATTCGCCGTTCAGATAGACAGCCCCGGTATGGTGGTCGCGGCCACGCGGATCGAACCAATCGCCGTGAATCTTGTCTTTGTAGGGGTTGAAAGAACCGAAGACCGAGTTGGGAATCTCTGCTTTCCAGATATCTCCTTCTGTTCGTGTCCATCCCTTGACGACTTCCGAGCCCTTGATAACGACTTTCTCGCCTTTGGCGGCTTGATAGCTGATTCGCCGACTATCAGATGTGCCGCCGCGAGGAGGATCGATGCGTTCTCGATAGGTTCCTTTATGCACGGTCACGATGTCGCCGGGTTGCGCCTCGTTTGCCGCTCGTTGAATCGTGCGGAAAGGCTGAGCCAGCGTGCCGGGGTACGAATCGCTGCCATCGACAGAGACGTGGTATTCGGCGGCTAAAGACATAGACGGCATTATAGACATAGCCAGCGCGAGACGAATGATCGTGCCCATAGGTCTGCGAAGTCTACCTATGCCGTCTGATTCTTCTTAGCTTAATCGAGAGCTTCCAGCAACTTCTTTCGGATGGCCCGGAACTTCGCGATGTCCAGCTCGTATTTGTTCAATGCGAAGACTATCTGGCCCGCAAGTTCCTGAGCCTTATTGGGATCCTTGTCTGCCAGCATGCTCAGCAGTTCATGGTCGGCCATGCTGTCGCGCTGAGCTTCGTAGCGGCGCGATTCGACTAGGTCGCCGTTCTTGCCTGGATAGACGATCCATCCGTCGCCGCCGGGCGAATAGTCGTGGCTGTATTGGTCGCGCTTGCTGCCATTCGCTTCATTGAAAGCCCAATAGTTGAGACCCCAGTGCAAGAAGCCGGTGATGCCGTATTTAAAGTGAATCCAATGAAGCAGGCGCGTCTTGATCAGCGGCTCTTCGATTAGGCGGTTGGCGTATTCGCCCTGCGGCTTCCAGCAGGTGTAGTACCACAGCTCCTTTCCGTCCTTTTGGAACTTTTTGAAGAGGTCGTAGTTCTCGTCGAGGAAGTCGAGCTCGGGCGAATAGATGTCCATCAGCCCCTCGAACTTCTGCCCGCAACAGGTGTCGATTCTCCTAATGCCCGGAAGGTATTTTGCCGCCAAGTTGCTAAGGGTTCGATAGCTGTCGACGTTGTCATCGCACGGCTCATCGATGATGTGCTGGACGTAGATCTTGGTCCATCCGCGCTTCTTGAGGTGCTTTAAAAGCTCAGGAAAGTACCACGCATAGAACTTCTCGACCCTTGGGTCGTCGGCAGGATAGATCTTTTGAACCGCCTTGCCATTCTCCACCTCGTAGACGATGCCGAGGTTCGGCTTCGCCCAACCGGTGCGCGTGCCCATGCTGTCGCCTTCGATCATTCCGGTAAACCCGAATTTCATGAGCATCTTGACGCGCGCGTCGAACTTCTCGAAGGTCACGGTGCGGTTGCCATCTTTATCGAGACCATAGTCTGCCAGCGTCATCGGAGAAGCCCCGGCGACATTCAATCGGTGCGCGGCCATGCTCTTGGCGATCACTTTTAGCTGGGCTTCGGCTTGGTCCTCGCCTTTTCTCGTCTTGACGGTCCAGTATTGGGGCCAAACGAAGTTCCAGTTGGTGGCTTTGAGGCGGCACTTGCCAACGAAGGTCTTGTGCACGGTCATCTCGATCGGCATTTGCAGCTTCTGATGAGTACCGCCAACTTTGGCAACGACCTCGACGGACCCTTTATAGTTGCCCGGATCGGCGGACTTTGGAATCCCGATATCGATCCAGATCCCTTGAGCCTCGCCTGCTTTGACGCCTATTTCCTTGTCGTTCAGGAGCGGATCGGGGAAATCTCCAGGAATCGGGTGCAGCTGGGTCGAGGAGACCCACGTCGGCGGCTTCGACAGGTTCACCAAGCCGATGAAGCGCGCTCTTGGTTTGCCCAATTTGGCGTCTTCTCCCTCTAGAACCATCGGAGATGTCCGGACTTTCAACGAGCTTATCGGCTTGTCGCAGCGCACAGCAAGCTGCCACTCGGCATACTCGCCTCGTGCAACATGCACCGAATCGACCTTCGCGTTTCGGACCGGAGTGTCGGGAAATACTGCTTCAAGCGGATCGAGCTTCCATAGCTGAACGGGCACGGCGTCAGACGACGCGACGATGGCGAATGCGCTCAGACCAACGAGACCAACCATGATGTGAACACCTCCACAATCATGCGTAGCCTACCCAAACTTTCGACAGATTTGTTGTATTTTATTAGTGATCGCGTGAGACCATATGTCTCGCCTTGTCGAGATTTACCCCAGTTGAACGCCGTTCACCTGCAAAGCGAACTTGTGCCCCAGCAGTTCGGCGGACCGGCGGCACATCACCATGCGGTCAAGGAAGATCTCGAAGTACTCCATGACGCTGGCCTCGGTCGTGTCGACTTCGAGCGTCAGCGTGATGACTTGCTCTTTCTGGTCGACTTCGACGCGCGACTTTTGAACGGCTGAGTTCACGCGGTCGTGGATGTCGAACGTCTCGCGGATTGGATTTTGAACTCGGCTAAAGTGCACATCGCTCTTGTCGGCGATGATTAGGGCGGCCGATAGAGTCGAAATCGGAACGCCTTCCAGCTCTTCGTGGTTGCCGATGGCCGCGATGATCTCGGCAATCTCGGCCATCTCCATCCCCATCTCGTTGAGGATTGTGAAGGCCATGATCGCGCTGGTGATCGGATGGTTGATGCGGTTCACCGAGTTGCCGATGTCGTGAAGGTATCCGGCTATGTGTCCGAGCTCAACCTGGCGTTTTGGCATGCCGACCTGCTCGAGGATGAAGCGCGTGATGCTGGCAACAACGCCCATATGCCGCGAGCCGTGTTCGGTGTAGCCCATTGCTTTCATCACTTCGTTCGCGCCTTCGACCAGCGCTTTGACCTTGTGGTTCGCCTTGACTTCCTTGATCGTGATCAGCCAGCTGTGCTCGGTGTTCTGTGGTTCCATGCCTGTCTAAACCATACTCCATTTATAGAGATTCCATATAAGGTTCGGTTGCCAATCGGTGAACGGGATTTGGGCGAGGATGATATATACTGCCTCAATACGAAGTGAGTCCAGTTAGATTCTTCGCTTCGTTCAGAGTGACAACATCAAAGCAAGTAACAACAGGCATTAGCTGCCCTCGGACGACCTAGACAGATTCCTAACAAACCCTCACTAATCCTAACCAATCCTCACCTGCTATGGGCTAGAAGCCCATGGTACATCCCTAACGGCCATGTGCGAGACGCCCATGGCACGAAACCAAACTAACCTTGCGCTTTTTAACGTCTCTCTGTATGCTATAAGTTCGTATTCGAAGAGGGAAAGTGCGCATGCGTCAGAAGATTAGCGATTGGACAGTCGACTATGGCCAGGGGCAGAAGGCCGTCCAGGTTCCCCATGCCTGGAAGCAAGACGTATCGGTTCGGTGGGAAGGCCCCGCCGTCTACCGAACGAGCATCAATGTTACGGGGAATAGAAGCTGGCTTGTGTTCGAAGGCGTCAGCTATCAAGCCGTCGTCCTCGTCAACAGCGAGCAAATGGTCGACCACAGGGGTATTTGGGATGCTTTTTCAGTCGATCTCGGCGACTATAAAGGCCAAAGGGTGGAGGTCGAGGTGAGGGTCGTCAAGAACGGCGGCGAGACGTTCCCGGTTAATGACGTCGCCAGCGGCTTCATCCCCTATGTCTACAACACCTTTGGCGGCATCTATCGCGATGTTTTCCTTGTTGAAGCCGAACAAGATCCTCTAAAAGAGCTGCCAAAGGCCAAGCCGACTCGGGTCAAAGTCGACGGTCGCAAGGTGTTCGTCGATGGCCAGCCGTTCTATGCGCGCGGCACGCTGACTTGGGGCTGGTACCCCGAGCTTGGACACCTGAATCCCGACGACGAGACAATCCGCAAAGAGATCCGGCAGACCAAGGAACTTGGATTCAACCTCATCAAGTTCTGCCTTTGGGTTCCTTCGCACCGCTTCTTCGAGATCATGAAGGAAGAAGGCGTCGAGGCATGGCTTGAACTGCCGCTGTGGGATCCATCCTCCGACCCCGAACGGCTGGAGCAAATAGCCGACGACCTCGAACGCATCGTGGCGCAATACCGGCACCACGACAACATCGTCATGTGGACCGTCGGCTGCGAACTGAGCACGGCAACGCCAGCGGAGTACCGCCAGCGTCTCGTTGAAATGGTCAAACGCCAGACCAGTTGTCCGCTTGTGAAGGACAATTCTGGCGGAGCTGAGATGTACGGCGGCGACCTCCGCGAATACGGCGACTTCTACGATTTCCACCCCTATTGCGACACCAATATTTATCCGGTTGTGCTCGACTGCCTGATGCCGGGACCGCGAACCGACTTGCCCGTATTCTTCGGCGAATACAACGACATCGACGTCCACAGAGACCTCGCCCGAATCTGGAAAGAGATGCCGTATTGGGCGGCCGACGACAAGGAGATGAACGACCAAGGAGTGCGCTGGCAGTTCGATCTCCCCTACTTCCTGCCCAAAAGCCGCTTCATCCAGCCTGAAAACAAGAAGGCGCATGAGGAGATGATGGCCTCGACCAAGAGCAAGGCGATCTTCACGCGCAAGTTCGTGCACGAGCAAGTTCGCGCGCGCGATTCGGTGGCGGGCTATGTGGTTACCGGTTGGCGCGATACAGCCATTTCAACCGCGGGCATGATCGACGACTGGGGAGAACTACGGTACACGCAGGATGAACTGAAGTCGTGGAACTTCGAGGACGTGCTTTATCCGATCCCAACAAGAAGGCCGCCGTGGATTAGCGGGGGCAACCGTCCCGGCTGGCTTGATCCCTACTGCTTCTTTGTCGGACCGGTGCTGTGGAAGGTCGGCATCAACAGCGAGAAAGGCATTGAGGGTGCGCTGAAGTGGACGCTAAGAGCCGAAGACGGAACGACTGTCGCCCAAGGAGAAGGCCAGACAACCCAGGTGAAAGCTCAAGAATCAACTCAGCTTGAGGAACTCTATTGGGTGTTCGAGAAGCCGGGCAAGCACACGCTAACGGTCGAGTTTGGCACTGCTATGAACGAATGGACCATCTGGGCGCTTGAGAAGCCTGATTTCAATGAGATCGGCGAATGGCGCTTGCACGATCCGGCCAAGTTGTTCGACGGATTGAAGCTAACAGAAGGCCAGAACCTCATCACAACAAGGCCGACGGCCGACCTCAAGCAGACCATCGAAGATGGGAACGCTGTTCTTCTCTTCCTCGTCGACGAACTGACCCAAGAAGCCGTGTTCTGGCGCGAGTCAGGTTACGAGTTCTTCGACGATCCCGTGCAAATCAACAACCAGTGGGAAAGGCTGTTGGCAGTCTCGGGAGACCGATCTGTCGATATCGAAGCCTTAAAACCGTATCTGCTGGATGGACAAGAGATCGAAATCTTGATCAACCGTGTCGATGTTCGCACGTATGCTGAAGCACCGATCATGGTGAAAGCGGGTAAGGTCATAGCAACGACCTTAAGGCCATTCGGCGGGTTTGGTGTCCAGCCATTGGGCTTGCCTCGGAGCCCCTCAGGACAGGCTCTTTTAGCCTCGCTGATGAAGTTAGCCTTGGGTTGATAGGAGGATCGACTTGACAACCCGAACGATCGGGGCGCTTGCCATTGTTTTGGCCAGCGCCTATTGCTTTGCCGACTGGCAGCCTGCCAAAGGGCCGCTGTCCACGCGCTGGACGAAGCTGGTCTCGCCGAAAAACGCCTTGCCTGAATATCCGCGGCCGCAGATGGTGCGCAAGCAATCGCTGAACCTGAACGGCTTGTGGTCGTTTGCGATCACACGGAAAGATGCCGCCGAACCGAGTGCCTACACCGAGCAAATCCTCGTTCCCTATCCCGTCGAATCGGCTCTGTCGGGTGTGATGAAGCGGCCTGATGAGAATAACTCGATTTGGTATCAGAAGACGGTTGACATTCCGGCCAAGTGGAAGGGCCAGCGCTTGCTGCTTCACTTCGGCGCTTGCGACTGGAAAACGACCGTCTGGGTTAACGGCCAAGAGGTCGGAGAGCACACCGGCGGCTACGACCCGTTCACGTTTGATGTGACTGATGCCGTCAAGGAGAGCGAGGCCAAGATCACCGTATCGGTCTGGGATCCATCCGACGCCAGTTGGCAGCCGCACGGCAAGCAGGTCAAGAATCCCGGCGGCATCATGTATACGCCGACCTCGGGCATCTGGCAAACCGTCTGGCTGGAACCGGTTCCGCAGTCCTACATCGAGTCGTTCCGCCTGACTCCGAACATCGATAAAGGCGAGGTTTCAGTGGTTCCGACGGCAAGCAATGCGCCAGATGGTGCCGTTGTCGAAGCGACGGTGCTTAGCAAGGGCCAAGTCGTCTCAACTTCTGTGATCGATGTTGCCAAAGGCGGCGCGGCCAGCGTGCCGAACGCGACTTTGTGGACTCCCGACAAGCCGTTCCTTTACGACCTCAAGCTGACACTCAAGGCTAAGAACGGCAAGGTTCTGGACCAGCTAACCAGCTACTTCGCCATGCGAAAAGTGTCGCTGGGCAAGGACGCTGAGGGTCGAACGCGCATCTGCCTGAACGGCAAGCCGCTGTTCATGGCTGGCTTCTTGGATCAGGGATTCTGGCCGGACGGACTTTACACGCCGCCGACCGATGCCGCGATGGTTTATGACATCGACATGACCAAGAAGCTCGGTTTCAACATGGCGCGCAAGCATGTGAAGGTCGAACCGGCGAGATGGTACTACCATTGCGATAGGATGGGGCTCCTCGTTTGGCAGGATATGCCCGCGGGAGATTCCGGACGTAACGCCGAGTCGTCGGCGAACTTTGGCAAAGAGCTGAAGGCGATGATCGACAGCCTCTACAACGTTCCCAGCATCGTCATGTGGGTCGTTTATAACGAAGGCTGGGGCCAGCATGAAACCCCGAAGTTCGTTAAGCAGGTGAAATCGCTCGATAAGTCGCGCCTGATCAGCAACGCCAGCGGATGGACAGACGCCGAAGTCGGCGACATCATCGACTGGCACGTTTATCCCGGTCCCGGTTCGCCTGATCCCGAGCCTTTGCGTGCCGCGGTTCTTGGCGAGTTCGGCGGTCTTGGATTGCCGATCAAGGGCCATATGTGGCAAGACAAAGGCAACTGGGGCTACGTGACGATGGCCGACCAGAGCAAACTGACCGATGGCGTCGTCGACCTGTATCGAGGCATACACCTCCTTATCGGTTCGACCGGCCTCTCCGGTTCTGTTTACACGCAAACCTCCGACGTCGAGATCGAGTCGAACGGCATCATGTCCTATGACCGCGAGGTTTTGAAGGTCGACCTGAAGAAGCACCGAGAAGCGGTGATGAAGCTCTATGGTCCGGTGCCGAAGGCTTCTGCTGTCATTCCGACGGCGCAGGCCGCTCCGGTGACTTGGCGCTATTCGTTCGAACAGCCAGTTGGCAACTGGATGAGTTCCAAGTATGACGACTCTTCTTGGAAGTTGGGATCTGCAGGATTCGGCACGAAGATGACGCCAGGATCGGTCGTTCGCACCGAGTGGACCGGCAAGGACATCTGGCTGCGCAGAGTCATTACCATCGTCAAAGGTATGAAGAATCCGCACCTGATGATCCATCACGACGAGGACGCCGAAGTGTATATCGACGGGGTGAAGGTCGCGACTTTGGCCGGTTTCACGACGAGCTACACGATGGTTCCTCTGAAGTTGGCTTTGAAGCCAGGCGTGCACACGATCGCGGTCCATTGCCGGCAGAATACCGGCGGGCAGTATATCGACCTCGGATTGGTCGACCTGAGCAAGTAACGACTTGCTGATCGGTAAGCGCTAAGGGCGAGATCCCTTAGCGCTTATCAACACCTTTCCGCTACTTTACATACAGCGGCAAGACCTCGTTCCACCCGTGCTCTTCGAGCTTGTTGCCGTCCGTATAAACCAGCCGCTCGTGCTGGTTTCCGCCTTCCCAGGTGTATCGATTTGAAGTCTTCTTTCCTTTGGACTCTATTTGGACGATATAAAAGGTATATCGGATGTCCTTGTCTCTATGTTCGTGGTCAATGCTAATGGCCTCTCCCTGTTGAACAAGGTCGTACCTATCCATCTCTCGCAGACTCGTCTTCACGTGGGTAGAAACAGCGATAATGTCTCTTGATCGGTTCTCAATGCTAATTCCACCAGCAGGCTTTGGGTCGGCTAGAGCAAGTATGGCAACGGCGAACCCGCCAACAATGCAAACTCCTATTCCGAGACACGTGACCAGAGCCGTTGAGAGGATTCGTTTCGCCATTTCTGATTTTAGATAGTCCGACAGCAACTATTCCAGATCAGATAACTCCATGTCTATAGTCATCGTTCCTTGTCCCTCCACGTTCGCAGAGGCTGTTGCATTGGGTCCGATCGTGACCCATTATCTCAGAGAACCTTGTTCGAGTGCCTGCTCAACAAAACTCCCAGGTTCAATTTTAGTACTGGGGCTTTGCCAGCAAGCTGCTGGCGATACTTGGGCTTGCCTCCCGGCAACACAATGCAACAGCCTCTCGCAACGTGGAGGGATTAACGCGGGGACAAGGAATCCCGCGGATACCTTCCATCCCGTGAAACGATGCGGCAGGCATAGGCTTCACCCAACCAAATCCAAGTTATCCGGTAACATCACCGCATGAGACTCCCTTTGGCCATTGGCCTCGCATTATTGGGACAAGCGTTCGCGGCGCAGCAGCCGGTCAGCAATGATCAGCAGGAACTGCGCCTTAAAACGCTCCAAACGGTTTGGCAGCGCGTCCAAGACCACTACTACGATCCATCGTTCAACGGCGTCAACTGGGCTGAAGTTAGGGAGCGATACACCCAAAAACTCACTCCCGAACTAAGCGACGCCCAATATAACGAGCTGCTGAACAACATGCTGAAGGAACTCAAGCAGTCGCACTTTGGCGTGATTCCGGCCAAGGCTTATGCCGCCGAAGAAGAGGCTGCAAAGCGCGGCGCCGGCGCGAATGCCGGCATGGTCATCCAGATCGCCGAAGGCAAGCCGACAATCACGCGCATCGATCCGGGCTCCGGTGCTCAGAAAGCCAAGCTCAAGATCGGATTCATTGTCGAGGCGATCAACAAGGTCAAGCTGGCGGACACCTGGCAGAAGATTCAAACCCGCCCGGACGTCATCAAGCGCAAAGGATTCCTGTTCACACGGGTCGTTTCGGCCATGACCAGCGGATCTCCCGGCGAGACGATCAATTTGACGTGCATCGACGAGAAAGACAAGCGCCGAGTGATTCCGGTCAAGCTGACAAAAGAGCGTGGAACTCCCCTGAAGTTCGGCGAGCTGCCAACCATGTTCGGTCTGGTTGAGTCCAAAAAGCTGCCAGGCAACATCGGTTATGTCTCGCTATCGATCTTCATGATGCCTCTGCTGAACCCGATGAAGGAAGCTATGGCGTCGTTCCGCGACTGCAAAGCGATGATCATCGACTTGCGCCAAAATCCAGGCGGCGTCGGCGGCATGTCGATCCCGATCTCGGGCGTCATCCTCGACAAGCAGATCAACCTCGGAACAATGAAGATGCGGGTCGGCGAGACCAATTTCGTCGTCTATCCCCAGCCGAACGCCTTTAAGGGTCCGGTCGCCATTCTCATCGACGAAGGTTCTGCCAGCACCTCCGAGATCTTGGCTGCCGGTTTACAAGAGTGCGGACGGGTCGTCGTCATTGGCCAGCAGTCGGCGGGCGCAGCGCTTCCTTCGATGGTCGAGAAGATGCCCGACGGCTCTCGTCTTCAATACGCCTTCGCCGACTTCAAGACTCCTAAAGGAGCGCTTGTTGAGGGTAGAGGCGTCATTCCCGACTATCCGGTTCAACTGACCCGCAAGGCTTTGCTTAGCCAGAAAGACCCCGTCGTTCAAAAAGCCGTGTCGGTTCTATCCAAGATGGCAACCAACAAAGGCAAACGACCGTAAGAACTAACAATCCTATGAAAACTAGAACTACCCTCGCCATCGTTTTCGGACTTTTATCCATTCAGGCATTCGCCCAGACAGCGGACCTGACTGCCGAGCAGATCCTTGAAAAGAACATCGAAGCCACCGGCGGAAAAGCGGCTTATGAAGCCCAGAAGTCACAGATCGTCACAGGCGATATCAACCTTGCGGCCATGGGCGTTAAGGGCACCATGACGACCTATTCCAAGGGCAGCAAGATTCTCGTCGTCATGGACATCGCTAACCTAGCCTCGTCAAAGCAGGGATTCGACGGCAAGACCGCCTGGACAGAGGACTCGATGAACGGCCTGCGCAAACTCTGGGGCGCTGAGCGCGATACTCTCATCCGCAGCGCGACGAATTCCAGCGTCAACTGGAAGGACTTCTATAAGGACGTCAAACTGAGCGGCAAGGAAAAGGTCGGAGATAGAGAAACCTATGTTCTCGTGATGACCCCCAAGACCGGCGAGCCGATCAAGTCGTATTACGACGCCGAGAACTTCATGGTCCTTCGCACGGTGACGACGGTTAAGTCGCCGCAAGGAACCTATGAATCGGACATGACGTTCGCCGACTATCGCGATGAGAGCGGCGTCAAGATGGCGCACAAGATGAACATGAAGGTCGGTCCGACCGAAGTCGACATCACGATCACGAAGGTTCAAGTGAACGCGAATATAGACGACAAAAAGTTTGAGTATCCGGGTTACCAGAAGCCAGCGGTGAAGACAGCGCCGAAAAACGACAAGAAGACTACTGGTACGACCAAGAAGAAATAGCCCCCAATGAAACGGACGATCCAAGAACAGATTTCGGCCAATAAGACCGCCAGCATGATGTATGCGTCCATGCTGGTCCTGCTATTGACTGCTCTAGGCGCAGGCATCACCGGTTTCTATAACATGGAGTACTGGTATCTCGGCGCGATCGGAGCGTTTGTTCTTGGATTGATCCTTGCTGCAGTAGCCCTTAAGAGCGGGGACTCGATTATCTTGTCGTTATCCGGAGCTCGTCCGGCCACCCACGCCGAGGACCAGGTTCTGGACAACGTGGCTGAAGAAATGTGCATTGCTGCAGGCATCCCCAAGCCGAAGCTCTACGTCATCGACGACTCGGCGCCGAACGCTTTCGCGACAGGCAAGGACCCGAAGAGCGGAGTGGTCGTGTTCACCACAGGCATCATTCAAAAGCTGAACCGCGACGAGTTGCAGGGCGTGATGGCGCACGAGATCTCGCATATCCGCAACTACGACATCCGTTTCATGACGACGGTTGCGCTAGTGGCCGGAGTGATTCCCTTGCTGGCCGATGTGCTCTTGAGAATGGGCTGGTTTGGCGGCGGCCGCAGACGAAGCAACGACAACGACAACAACGGCGCTCAGGCGATCTTTATGGTCATCGCGATCCTGCTGGCCATTACTGCTCCCCTGTTTTCGATGTTGCTACAGATGGCGGTTAGCCGCAAGCGTGAGCTTCTCGCCGACGCTTCCGCTGCTCAACTCACACGGTATCCGGAGGGATTGGCCAGCGCTCTGCGGAAGATTTCGTCGGACCCTGAACCTTTAGAAGCAGCAAACCGCGCCACCCAGCACCTCTATATCGTGAATCCTCTTCGCAGCTTTTCCGAGCGAAGCAGCGCGCTGTTCAGCACGCACCCGCCGATCGAGGAGCGCATTCGGGCTCTGCACAACCTGATGGGCATGTATCCGCAGGAGAACAAGGCGGCCAACGATTTCTCCGATATGCCCGAGATTCCCGACATGCACAACCGGGCGTAATCGGGTATCATCAATTAATCTCGTGGGAGGCAAGGCCTTCATGCGCCATGCCGCCTGCACCACAGGAGCAAAACATTGCGTCAGAACGTTAAAAAAAACCGACATTCGTCGCGCTATGAAACACTAGCGAAAACCTTCACCCAAGAAACTCCAATCGAATTCGCCGAGGCACTAAACCTCGTCAAGGCCAATGCAAACGCCAAGTTCGTGGAGAGCGTCGATCTCGCCGTCCGACTGGGCATCGACCCCAGAAAGAGCGACCAGAACGTCCGCGGCATCACTAACCTTCCGCACGGCACCGGCAAGACCAAGATCGTCGCCGTCCTTGCCAAAGGCGACCTGGCTGCCCAAGCCGAAGAGGCTGGAGCCGACATCGTTGGCGCAGAGGACCTGATCGCGCGCATCACCAGCAGCGACAAGGATCTGAAGTTTGACGTCATCCTCGCTACCGAAGAAATGGCCCCGCAGATCGGTAAGATCGGCCGCATGCTCGGCCCGCGCACGCCCAACAAACGAAACGGCACCGTGACCAACAACATCGGCACCGCCGTCAAGGAAATCAAGGGCGCTACCCGCGTCGAGTACCGCGCTGAGAAGGGTGGCATCGTCCACCTCGGCATCGGCAAGGTCAGCTTCACCGCCGAGCAGCTTCAGGAGAACTTCCTGGCCGCGCTCAGCGCGCTTGTGAAAGCCAAGCCCGCCACCGCCAAGGGCAAGTACATCATGTCGATCACGCTCAGCAGCACGATGGGTCCTGGCATCTCCGTCGATACGGCGCTTGCATCCAAGGCTGCTTCGGCAATCAAGTAAGAACGGTATTCACCTTTTTAAGAAGGCGCTCCTGATTTCGGGGGTGCCTTTTTTGTTGCAGGACCGGCAGAATGAGCCCTTGCGCCTTAACCTTCTTCGAACCCATAATGAACCAAAAGGAGTTCAGGATGAAGAAGTCTTTCATTTTGGCCGGATTCGGCTTCGCAGTCGTTGCTGCTGCTTACCAGGCAACGCTAAAACTCACCTACAACGGTCAGGTTGCCACAACAAAGGTGAAGGTCATCGGCGGGCAGCCCTATGTTCCCCTTGCCGACATGGCAAAAGCTCTCAACATGACCGTCGTTAAGAAGGCTGGCGGATATGAACTCGTTGCAGCCGGAGGAGCAGGTCCGATTGCCGGAAAGAACGTCGGCAAGATGGGCGAGGTGGTGTTCACCGGCAGCTACCGGTTCGAGGTCCTAACCGTTGCTCATACTAACGAATATCAGCTCAAGAACGCAGAATCGCACGAGTGGACGAAGACCGAAGCCAAAGACAATATGGAACTCGTCGTCGTGAGCTGCCGAATCAAGAATGCGACCAAAGCGAAAGAGACTCTTGTCATGGGCAAGTGGGACGGCAACAACACGTGCATTACAACTCCCGACGAAGAGACCTATTCGCCGGTTACATACGGCTATGACGTCAAAATGACTGAGCACTTTCCGGACGGCGCATCGTTCCTCCCCGGCGCAGCGATCAACATCAGCCTGGTGTTTGAAGTTCCGAAAGGCACCAAGGTCAAGGACGTAATCTTCACAGCAATGCAGTACGACTTTCGCTCGAAATCTGATCAGCAGAAGCACAAGCCGACGGATATAAGGGTTGTGGTGGGCGAGTAGGAGTAGAACAGGCGTAAGACGTAGGACGTAGGACGTAGGAATAGCAGTTTCATACTGATGAGTAACTGCCGAATGGTGAATAATCGACCAGCATACACCGAAACGGTTGCATCGATTCCTACCTTACGTCTTACGTCCAGCGTCTTACGTCTTGCATCTCAGTGCGTCGTCCCCTGCTCCGTCGGCAGCTTCTCCCAGCCTTCAATATGCTCCTGCGGGCGCGTTGTGTAGTCGGCGAACATGATAAACATCAGCGTGAACCAGATGAAGCCGAGGATCGCCCAGAACTTCGTGAGCTGCGAGCTGAACTTAACGTGCATGAAAAACAGCACCACAATCGTTGCCTTAAGGCACGCGATGGCCATGGCGATCAGGTTGTTGTAAGCGGCAACTCCGGGAGGCCCGACGTGGACCTCGGCCATTACGACGGTCAGGATCATCAGCACGAGTAACGCGAAGAACGTAACGACGTACATATAGATCGGATGTGCGTGGGAATGGTTGACTTTCATGCTTACACCGGGATGAGATAGAACAGCGGGAACAGGAAGATCCAGACGATATCGACGAAATGCCAGTAGAGTCCGATCATTTCGTTCGGCACGAAGCTCTCGACTAGCGGATGTTTCTTGAAAGTCAGGAGAGCAAGAACTCCGATTACCAGGATTCCGATTATGACGTGGATGGCGTGCAAGCCTGTCATCGCGAAATAGAGGTTATAGAACATCTGGGCTTGATTCGCAGGTGAATCGCCGTGCCACTCGAAGTTGGGTCCCGGTACCAGATGGTGATCAAACTTCGCCTTCCACTCGAATGCCTTGACGACTAGGAAGATTGCGGCCATGCCCATTGTGGCGGCAAGGCACGCGAGCTGGTGCCATCGCTTTTTAAGCTGGGCAAAGTGGACCGATAAAGCCATGCTGAGCGAGCTCGTGAGGAGTACCACCGTGTTGAACGTGCCAAGCTTCACGTCAAGGTGAGTATGAGCCTCATAGAACGTGTGCTGGAACTTCCACCGATAGAGGACGTAGGCGAGGAACAGCGCGCCGAAGAACATGACTTCGGTAACGAGGAACACCCACATGCCGACGATGTAGGACTCGTTCTGCTGCTCGATGTCCTCGAACTGGTGGTAAACAGGATCGGCCTTCACGCTCATGCTTGTGCTCCCTCAAGTTCATCATCCTCAAGTTCAGAGGCTTCCGGATCGTAGTTGTAAGGATCTTCGGTCACTATTGGCGGCTCCTCGAAGTTTTCCGTTAGCGGCGGCGATTGGATCGTCCACTCGAGTCCCTTGGCACCCCACGGGTTTGCCGACGCCTTCTTGCCGTTGAAAAGCGACATCGTCAAGTAAACCGCCGGAATCAAGAATCCAAGGGCAAGCGAAGCTGCACCTGCCGATGACATGACGTGCCACACCTGGAACTCCGGCGCGAACTTATAAAGGTGGTAGCGCCGGGGCATACCTAAATATCCGAGGATGAACTGGGGAAGGAACGTCAGGTTGAACCCGATGAAGGTTATCATCGCGGCGATTTTGCCCCAGTAATCGCTGTACATCCGACCGGTCATTTTCGGCCACCAGAAATGGAGACCGCCGAGGAATCCCATGATCGTTCCGCCGACCATCACATAGTGGAAGTGCGCCACGACGAAATAGGTGTCGGTCAGAAAGACGTCGGTTGCCATGGACGATAGGTACAGTCCTGTCAATCCGCCCACGACAAACAGGCCAATAAAACCGAGCGCGTAGACGAACGGCGTTTGGAACCGGATCGATCCTCTGAACATCGTTGCCGTCCAGTTAAAGACCTTAATGGCAGACGGAATAGCTACTAGGTAGCTGAGGAACGAGAATATCAAGCCTTGATACATCGACTGGCCAGAAACGAACATGTGGTGGCCCCAAACGAGGAAGCCGAGTCCGCCTATCGCCATACTCGAAAAAGCGATGAAGTGGTAGCCGAAAATCTTCTTGCGGCAGAAACAAGCGAACAATTCGCTCACTACTCCCATCGCCGGCAAGATCATGATGTAGACCGCCGGGTGGGAATAGAACCAGAACAAGTGCTGGAACAAGACCGGGTCGCCTCCGAGTTCGGGGCTGAAGATGCCGATGTGGAACACGCGCTCGACACCGACCAGCAGCAAAGTGATTGCAACGACCGGAGTGCCAAGAACGATGATGACGCTGGTGGCGTAATGGCTCCACACGTAAAGCGGCATCCGGAACCAGGTCATGCCCGGAGCGCGCATCTTGTGGATCGTGACGATGAAGTTGATGCCTGTAAAGATCGATGAGAAGCCTGCAACGAATGCACCGACGATCGTGATCATCACCTGGCTGTTGCTATACATCGAGGCATACGGTGTATAGAAAGTCCAACCGGTGTCGACTCCGCCGCTGAAAATCGCTATGAGTCCGAGCGTGCCGCCAAGCATGTAGAAGTACCAGCTCAGCAGGTTCAGCCTTGGGAATGCGAGGTCCCGTGCTCCGATCATCAACGGTATCAAGAAGTTGCCCAGAACCGCAGGTATCGCCGGAATCAAGAAGAAGAAAATCATGATGATTCCGTGAGCGGTGAAGATGCGGTTATAGAAGTCGCTGGTCATCATCAGACCGGTCGGAGTGATGAGTTCCAAGCGAATCATCGAAGCGGCCAAGCCGCCCAGCATGAAGAAAACCGATACCGAGATGAGATACAGGATCGCGATGCGCTTGTGGTCTTTGGTCAGCAGCCAAGACGCAATCGAGTGTCCGTTCTGCAAGTAGTTCGGCTTGGCGACAGGTTCAGTGGTTGCGGTTGATGTTCCTACGGCGCTCATTTGCTCTTTCCTGTGTTCGCGCTGTCCGTCTTTGCGCTCGGGGTCTTAGTCGCACCGAGCGACTTGATGTAGGCGTTCAGGTATAGAACCTGCTCTTCGGTTAGTTGCTTCTTATATTCAGGCATCGTATCGGTGTAGCCCTTCACGATTTTGGCGTATGGGTTCAAGATCGACTCGCGGAGATAGGCGTCGTCGACGTCGGCCTCAGTGCCGTCTTTCATCGTGCGCCTCTTGCCGAACAATCCGACAAGGGACGGCGCTCGCTCGTTGTCTTCGGCGACGTGGCAGTTGCCGCAGGCGTTCTGCTCGTAGAGCCTTTGGCCGGCTTCGATCATCGAAACAGGCGGCTCCTTCTTTGAACCTCCGCTGGCGAGCCACTCGTTGAACTCCTTCTTGGGCATGGCGTAAACATAGCCGCCCATTTCAGAATGCGAAGTGCCGCAGTATTCGGCGCAGAAAAGGTTGTATTTGCCGGGCTTTGTAGCTATGAACCATTGCTGGGTGTAGCGGCCGGGAAGCACGTCCTGCTTGATCCTAAACTGAGGGATGAAGAAGCTGTGAATGACGTCTTGCGAGATCATCGTCAGCCGGACAGGAACGCCGACTGGAACGTGCAGCTCGTTGTTCTCGCGCACGCCGTTGGAATGCTGAAGGTGCCACATCCACTGCTTGCCGATGACGAAAATCTCCATGGCGTCCTTCGGCGGCTGGCGGGTCTTGATAAACAGCTTCGCCGACCACCAGAAGATGAACATACCGAGGATGAGCGGGATAATCGTCCAAGTCAGCTCGAGGCCGAGATGGGATTCAACTGTGCCGCCGCGCTTGACTTTGGCTCCTTTGCGATATCGGATAGCAAAGAACAGAACCAATGCGCCTACGAGAACGGTGAAGATGACCGTCAATGCGGTCAGCGTGTAGAACAGCGCATCCATTTCTGGAGCGAAGTTCGAAGCCCTTTCTGGTAAAAATGGAATCTTCACGAGCGTGCAGGCCCTCCTTTGGAGCGGGACGACTTGTAGGACATCACCGTGATGGCCAAGGCGAGTATCAAAACGGTGGCGATGCCTCCGACCTTGATAACTTGGCTAACGATGAGGCTGTATTTGCCGGAATGCGGATCATATTGAACGCATCCCCAGAATATTGGTTCGGCTTTCGGTCCGATCTTGTCGGCGGCGGCCGTTTGAAGCGATTTCATCACAAGCGGCGCGGAGTATTCGGCACCGTAGAAGTAGCGCGAAATCTTGCCCTCCGGCGTAATAACCATAATCGCCGCAGGATGCGCGATCAAATCCTTAATCGGATCGTATGTGTAGTGGAAACCGAGCGCATCGGTGAGTTTCTGGATGTTCTCCTGGCTGCCGGTGAGGAAGTGCCAACCCGTTTCCGTGCCCTTTCCGACCATCTCCATAACTTCGGCTTTCTTCTTCGCGGCCATTTCCGGCGATTCTTTGGGATGGATGCTGACTGAGAGCACGGTGTAATCGCGACCCGGAACGTATGCCTTGATGCTGCGAACGGCCTTGGCCAGGCCTTCGCTGATCATGATGCAAACGCCTTTGCAGTTATAGAAGATCGGCGAGATAATGACCGGCTTCTTTCCCAGATAGTCGCCTATCTTGACCGTCTTGCCGAACTCGTCCTTGAACTCTGCGTCCTTCGGGATTTCTTTGTTCAAGTTTTGATCGACTCGAACGGCTGCGTTTAGATTCTGCCCTTGCGCTTGCGAGGCAGAAGCGAGACCCAATGCAAGCAGACCAACCCAAATCCACTTTGTTGTTTTCATTTCGTTTGCGCTCCCTGTCCCGATGGGGCCGCCCAGTTCGGCAAGCCATCCTTCGCGACAATGTCGATAGCCCTATCAATGGGAACGTGGGCGATGCCGGCGTTGCGGTTCACCCAGCTATAGCTGTTAATCGCCGTTCGCTCGCGCTTCGTCAAGTTCGCGATGTCGGCTCGAACGGAGACGTTTGTTTGGAGCAGAGGTACGCCTTTAGGCGGCAACCTGCGCTTCATGTCTTTTGGTTGGAAGGTCGAAGCGAATCCGCCAGGAACCAACCACTCGAAAAGCATGGCCGAAAAGATAACAGATGCGACAGTGAAGACAAAGAAGTAGATAACCGACTTCATCAGCGACTTCATCTTGATGTCGCCGGATTCGTATCTTGCACCGGGCTCAGGAACGTAGTTGTCCTTCTTATGCATGCTGGGGCGCCTCCTCTTCGATCTCCTCTTCAGCTCGCGCCGGATGGTTGGCAACGGCCGGAGCCTTGCCAAGCTGCCAGCCGAAAACGGTGAACCAGATTCCGCCGATACCGATCAACGCCGCGAAGTCCGTCCACTGGGGCATCGGAAGCTCGCGCATCGCCGGCATGACGATCCAGTAAAGATCGACAAACCTTGCCAGCAAGATCACAACAGTGATCGTCATGAGCATCCAAATGGTCCGCTTGGCCCGCGGAGCAAGCAGAGCCAGCCAGGGGATGAAGAACTGGGCGATTGCCGTGATCATCATCAGCGTCGGCCAGCCGTGCGCCGATCGGACGATGTAGTACTCCGTGCTTTCGGGCTGGTTGGCGGCGTAGATGATGAGGAACTGGCTGAGGGTGATGTAGCCCCAGAACATCGTGAAGGCGAAGAGCAACGTCCCCGCGTCCTTCGTTGTGCCTGCATGGATCGCTTCGTTGAAAGGTGCTCGATTCCTATTCTTTAAAGCGAAGTATGTCGCAAACGCCAGAGCTGTCAGCGCCATCTGTATGCCGAACCAGATGCCGAAGATTGAGCTGTACCAGTGCGGCTCAAGCGACATGACCCAGTCGGTCGTCGCGAAGGTAAGCGTGATCATAAACGCCACGATTCCCGGCGCAGAAAGGTTCGCTCGGTAGTCGGTCTCGCTCTTTGCTTGGGTTACGTCTTCTTTGAGAGACGACCTCCTCAGCAGATGAGCCAGTAGAGCCCAGATGGCGAAATAGGCAACGGTCCGGCCAATGAAGAAGCCAGGATTCAAGTAGAGCACTTTTTGCTCAAGAATCTTGTCGCCGACCACGTGATGCGGATCGGCCCAAGGATAGATCGCACTGAGGTTGGCGGCAATCGGGATGAATAGCAAGCCGAAGACCAAGATCATCGCTGCGCCGCCGCCAGCTTCCCAAAGCCGCAAGAACGGCCTTGAGAATCGAGCTCGCGTCACATGGTGGAGCAAGGTCATGCCAAGACAGCCGAATGCGAGCGTTCCCCACACCGTAAAGGCGTAGATGTAGCCTTGCATTGCCGTTGTTCGGCTTGATGCCAGACCAATCCCCCAGGCGATGAGCGCAAGCACGCCGATGAGGCCGGACGTCGATTTCCATTTGCCGATCCAGTCGGTGTTCACTGTGCAGCCTCCTCGTTCAGCTTGTTCAGGTCGTCTTGGCTCAGCTTCGACTTGTCCGCGTTGTGGCTGAGCTGCAATGCGCGGATGTAGGCGGCGATAGCCCAGCGCTCGTCAGGAGTAACGCGGGCAGCAGAACTCATCATGATACCAAAGCCTTTGGTTTGGGCGTCGAAAAAGTGGCCGATGGGCATCTTGCGAAGACGGTCGGTGTGGTAGTTCGCCGGAACCCTTTTCAAGATCAGGCCTCGCTCGGTGATCATCCCGTTGCCATCGCCCGATGCGCCATGGCAGTGCGAGCACATAGCTTCAAACCTTTCTCGACCCCAGTTCAAGACTTCCTTCAGGTCGTCCTTCGTGCTGAGCTTCTGGCCGTCCTTCGTCAACGTTGCAGGCAAGACTGTCACGAGCTTGCCGTCCTTGCCAAACCCGGTTAGGAACGACTTGTCGGCAACATACTTGCCGCGGGCAATCGTTCCAGCGATTGGCTCGCGCGCCGATTGGCCGTCAGGAAACAGCTCGTTGGCTTGGTAGGGCTTCATCTTGGGCTGCACCCACATGTCGGTGTGGCAACCGGTCATGAATAGAGACACCATGACTACAACAGATCCCCGTAAGAACAAACGAGATAGCTGGGAGCGCCGGCGTTTCGCCGGCATCTTCCCTCTCCCTAACCCTCCCCCATGAGATGGGGGAGGGAAATCTCCCTCTCCCGCTTTGTGGGGGAGGGCAGGGAGGGGGTTCACATTGTCAGTTGCCGGCGAGACGCCGGCGCTCCCAGCTACGTTCTGTATTTTCTGAGCAACCAACCTCATTCGCAGTCCACCTCCGCGATGCTGATCGGCTCGAGCGCGTCAAGGAACTTCTTGGTCTCCTCCGAATCGTAAAGCGGATCCTCAGACTCAATTGCCAAGAAGAACCGGTCTTGAGATGCGCGCAGAAAAGCCGGAGCATTAAACACCGGATGGTGCGGCCGGGGCAAGCCGTTTAAAGCGAACATGCCGAACACGGCTCCGAAAGCAGCCAAAAGGACCGTGCTCTCGAATGTGACCGGCACGAAATGTGGCCAGCTGAACTTCGGACGTCCGCCTACATTGAGCGGATAGGCGATCACCGAAACGTAGTATTGCAGGGCCATACCGGCAACAGCACCGATCATGCCGCCGGCAAATATGATCCACGGTATCCGGTTGTCATTGCATCCGACAGCCTCGGCCAGACCGTGAACCGGGAACGGCGAATACCCTTCCATCTTCTTGTATCCGGCCGACTTGGCTTTCTCGGCAGCCGCAAGAAGCTGATCCGGCGAGTCGAACTCGGCGATCATCCCATAAATCTTAGGAGCCGCAGGAGCATCGTGGCTCATTCTTCACCCCCCACCTTAACGGGCTCAGGAGCATGTCCAGCACGGTGCGCTTTTCGGTGCGACATCCGATACCATAGCTCGCGAACCTCGAAGATCGATATCATCGGCACGAACCGAACGAACAGGAACATCATCATGATGAAGAAGCCGATGGTGCCGAAGAACAAACCGAAGTCCCACACGGTCGGCGAGTACATGCCCCAGCTCGACGGCAGGAAATCGCGGTGCAGGCTGACCGGGATAATGATGAACCGCTCGAGCCACATGCCAAGACCGACAACCAAGGATATCATGAATACGGCTCGAAGGTTGTGGCGGACCTTCTTCGCCCACAGGATCTGCGGAGCTATGCCGTTGCAGAAGATCAGAAGCCAATATGCCCAGGCATAGGGGCCGAACCAGCGGTTGTGCATCATATACTGCTCGAACGGGTTCGCGCTATACCAGGCGTAGAAGACCTCCATAATGTAGCCGTAGAACACGATCAGGCCGGTCGTCAGCATGATCTTGCACATCCAGTCGATGTGCCGCATCGTGATGAGGTTCTCGATTTTGTACATCGCCCTCAGCGGGACCATGAACGTCAGTACCATCGCAAATCCTGCATAGACCGCGCCTGCGACGAAGTAGGGCGGGAAGATCGTGGTCTGCCAGCCGGGCAGCAAGGAAACCGCGAAGTCGAAGCTAACGATGGAGTGAACCGACAGAACCAGCGGCGTCGAAATACCGGCCAGGATGATGTAGGCGGCCTCATATCGCTTCCAGTGGCTTGCCGCGCCGCGCCATCCTAGCGAGAGCATCCCGCACAGCAGCCGCGCAGGCTTGAAGACGAGACGGTCGCGAAGAGTCGCCAAGTCCGGTACCAAACCGACGTACCAGAACAGAATCGAGACGGTCATATAGGTCGAAACCGCGAATACGTCCCAAATGAGCGGGCTGCGGAACTGCGGCCACATGCCTAGGATGTTCGGATACGGGAACAGCCAATAAGCAACCCATGGACGGCCTGTGTGGAGCAACGGATACATACCCGCGCACATAACCGCAAAGATCGTCATTGCCTCGGCAAAGCGGTTGATCGATGTTCGCCATTCTTGCTTCAAAAGCAAGAGGATCGCCGAGATGAGCGTTCCAGCGTGGCCGATGCCGATCCACCAAACGAAGTTGATGATGTCAAACGACCAGGCGACGGGCTGGTTGTTACCCCAGATACCGATGCCTTGGTAGATCAGATACGTAACCGATACCAGGAGCACGTTCACGAGCAAGAAGCCGAACAGAAACATGGCGAACCATGCCTTCGGGTGGCCCTTCTGGTTCGATACCACCGAGGTGATCTGCTCGGTGATCGTCTCGTAAGTCTGCTGTCCCTCGATCAGGGGTTCGATGACGCGGTTCTCACTCATGCTTTATGCCTTGATTCGGGGGTTAGGATTCCGCAGTCTGGCGGAATAGGATGTTCGGGGCCGGGTGTTCAGCACCTCAAGCAGCTTGTAGTTGCGCTCCTCAGCCTTCGCCTTCGCAACCTTGCTGTTCGGGTCTCGGATGTCGCCGAAGACGATGGCTTGGGTGGGGCAGGCTTGCTGGCACGCCGTAACGATCTCGCCGTCCTTCACGTCGCGAACCTGCTTCTTGGCTTCGATGCGGGCTTCGTTGATGCGCTGGACGCAGTAGGTGCACTTCTCCATGACGCCTCGGCTTCGCACGGTGACGTCCGGATTGTTCAAGAGCTTCAACAGCGGGATGTCGTCCTTCTTGTCGAAGTTCTTTTGGTTGTACTGGTAGTTGAGGAAGTTGAACCGACGCACCTTGTAAGGGCAGTTGTTCGAGCAATATCGGGTTCCGACGCACCGGTTATATACCATCTGGTTCAAACCCTCGCTGCTGTGAACGGTTGCCGCCACCGGGCAAACCGGCTCGCAAGGCGCGTCTTCGCAGTGCTGGCAGCCGACCGGCTGGACCACATGCTCAAAGTTGCCTTCCTTGCCGGTGAAGTAGTTGTCGATGCGGATCCAGTGCATTTCGCGGCCGTTGTGAACCTGGTCTTTCCCGACGACCGGAATATTGTTTTCGGCTTGGCAAGCGACTGTACAGGCGTTGCAGCCGATGCACGTGTTCAGGTCGATGCTCATTCCCCACTGCTGCGAGTCATTGTCGAACTCGGAGTGGTCGTACATCGTCTTCTCGTGGGCTGGCATCTCGAAACCGGCCGGGATCAACTTCGGATCTCGCTTGTAGTCGTCGATGGTGCCGACCCGGACGATGTCGCGGCCTTCCATGCTGTGGTGGGTTTGAGCCGCGGCGATCTGGTAGGTCTTGTCCAGCTTCTTGACGCGGCCTTCAACAATTGCGCCATCGAGCATCAGCGGGTAGACATCGAAACCGAGCTCTTCGCCGACGCGGCCGCACTTGGTTCGACCGTAGCCGGCATGAAGCGTGACCGAGTCGTCGGCGTGGCCGGGAACGATCCAAACTGGACCTTCAGCTTTGTTCTGGCCAACCGTGACCTCAACGACGTCCTCATTTTCGACACCGAGTTTCTCCGCCGTCTTCAGGCTCATCTGAACCGTGTTGTCCCAGGTAACCGTGGTGATCGGTTTGGGCAACTCTTGAAGCCAGCCGTTGTTCGCATAGCGTCCGTCGTCGATGGTAGGATCGGGTCGAAGGTTGACTTCGAAGGCAAAGGGACTTGAAATACGCACTTCCGTCTTTGCCGCTAAGTTGGGAAGTGGTCTTGTTTCACCCCTCGGTAGCTCTGGAACCACTCCATCGTTTAGCGCCTTTTCCCACTTGTCTCCAATTCCCTTGGCTTCCCAATAGCCCTTGACGATTTCGTAATCCTCGTTGGGCTTTCCAGCAAGCGAGGCAACCAGTTCATGTGCAGGCACCGCATCATGAAGCGGCTTGATCAGCGGCTGGATGACAGCAACCGTACCGTCTCGGGCCTCGGCGTCGCTCCATGCCTCCAGGAAGTGGGCCAGAGGCACATACCACTTGCTTTCGGCGCTTGTTTCGTTTTCCGCAAGGGCGACCGACGCCGTGAACGGAATCTTGCCATAGGCTTCCTTGATCGTCGAAGCCTGCGGCAAAGTATGCAGAGGATTGGCTGAGAGAGCGAGGAGCCAATCGACTTGTCCGTTCACGAGTTCGGCGACCAGTTTCTTCGCATTGGTTCGAAGGGGCGTGCGAATCGTCCTCTTAAAACTCAGAGTCTGGCCTATTGCGTCGATCGCATTGTTGATTCGGTAGGCCAAAGCATGGACTTCGGCAGGCTGGTGCGAACCGGCAACGACAACGGCTCTGCCTTTCTTAGACATCAAGTCGGCAGCGATCTCGCTGATGGTGTCTGCATCGAATGTTCCGCTCGATGACCCGCTTTCAATAGCTGAAAGGAGTTGCTGAGCAATGCCCCCAATCTCAGACGACTTGACAGCAAATCGGTGGTCGGAAGCAAGCCCGGCGGTTGTGACGCCGCTCTCGAAGACATAAAGCCTGCTCATCATGGGCTCTTTGCCTTCGACTTTGCGGCCGGCCGCGAAGTCTCGTGCTAAACGCACGCTCCAAGGGCCTTCGTCGAACAGGCTGCAGTCTAGCGAGACGATCGCATCGGCCTTGCTGAAGTCATAGACAGCTTCTTGATAGGTGCCGCACCAGAGCCCCGAGCCTTCTAGCGCGTTGTCGTCGTTGAACGGCTCCCACTCGATCCATTCCGCGCCGGGGTGCTGCTTGACCAATGCCTGCAGCTGAGAACGAAGCGTCGGAGAGGCGATGCGGTCCGTGACAATGCGCGCGTTTTTCGAAGACGCCAATGCTTCTCGCGCGGCTTTCAGGAACTCGTCATAGGTCGCGATTTGGCCTTCGTTCAGAACGTTTCGGCCGCGGTCGGGATCATATAACGTCAGAAGCTCAGCTTGGGCAAAAACGTCGGTCGAACCCAGCGACGCCGGATGCAAGTCGTTGCCTTCGATCTTGGTCGGTCGGCCCATCTTCGATTCGACGACCAAACCGAGAGCCTCTCCGCGCCGAACCATCGCTGTGGCGTACCGAAGCGACTTGCCGGGAATGATGTCCTCGGGAGCCTTGACATAGGGCTTGATCTTCTCTTGAGGCAGGAATCGGCAGCCGGACAGGCCCGCAAGGGCAAGAGATGCGCCCATCACTTTTATGAATTGGCGGCGATCCATGGAAAGAAGCGTCGACCGGTTAGGGAACTCGTCTTCTAGGAACTTCTTAAACTCGGGAGTTCCCGCAACCTCATCGAGGCTTCGGTAATATTCCCGACCTTCGCTCTTCGCCAGCTTACGGTTGATTTCGGTTAGGTTTAGTTTTGGGTTGTCTTTCGGTTCCATGCCCTTTCCCTTTAGCGATGGCAAATCGAACAGTCCTCTAGGGTTGCCTTCTTGATGTTGAACTTCTTGATCATCTCGCCCGCGTGCTTCTTCTCGGCTTCGGTCGGCGTGTAGGTCTGGCCGTTCGAGATGGCGTATTCCCTTGGCGTCAGTTTGTCGCCCGCCTGGAACTTGCGATAAAGATTGAACACCTGCTGTTTGCCGCTCATTTCCGGATGTTCTGGATCCTTGTAAAGCGCCTTTTCTGGGTTCCGGTGGCAATCGAGACACCACTTCATGAAGAACGGCTTTCCTTTGTTGGTCAGCGGCATCTTCTGAATGGCCCCATGGCATTCGTTGCAGCTAATACCCCTATTCACATGGATGCTATGGTTGAAGAAAACAAACTCAGGAACCTTGGCGACCTTGTTCCATCCCGGCTCGTCATCTGTGGACCACTTGATCTGCTTACCGGTTGCGAAGCTGGTGCGGATCGGTTCGAGAAGCGGGCTGTCGGTCCAGATCTGCGAGTGGCACATCATGCAGGTGTCGGTCGATGGAATGCCTGCTGTGGCCGATTTCTCGACGCTCGTGTGGCAGAACCGGCAATCGATGCCCAGCTCTTGAACGTGGTGCTGGTGGCTGAACGGCACCGGCTGGTCCAGGTTGACGCCCTGTTTCGTGTTGTAGTTGGACTGGCTGATCGCCGATCCAGCAAACATGATGATGAAAGGAACGGCGGCTCCAGCCAATAGGCTGGCGCGAGCAATCGTATTCGTAACAGGCTTAAAAAGCTGCGCCATTGATACCCCTAGAACTCATCGTCTCAAAGCTGTTAGCTTGAACGTAGATTGAATATTTTAACCTTAGATAATTCCCTGCCATGTCTAGAGTCCTATTGATTTCTAACCTGCACGCGCCTAAAAGTAGGCCCTATCCACAACCATTACGATAAATAGCAAGGCAAGATACAACATCGAGTACTTGTAGAGCGACACGGCGCGCGGCCGGTCGGGCTGCCTGTAGAGCTGAAGGCTCCGAACAAACAACACCAGATTCAGCAATACGGCGCCGCCGAAATAGGCGATGCCGAGATCCCTTTGCAACAAGGGCATGATCGAGACGATTGCCGTGGCGATGGTGTAAAGGCCGATTTGAATGACCGTCACGCGCTCGCCATGAACCACAGGAAGCATCGGCACGCCGGCGTTGGCATAGTCGTCCTTGATGAGCAACGACAGCGCCCAGAAATGTACCGGCGTCCACATAAAGATAATCATGAAGAGCCACCAAGCGAGCGGGCTGAGGTTGCCCGTCACCGATGCCCAGCCGACTAGAGGAGGAAAGGCTCCTGCGCCGCCGCCGATGACAATGTTCTGCCACGTGCGGCGCTTGAGCCAAAGAGTGTAGATGAAGACGTAATAGACGAGGCCGGCCAGAGCGAGAACGGCGGTTAGCAGGTTGGCAACCGACCAAAGAAGGATGAACGAGCCTGCGGCCAGTCCAAGCCCGAATGCAAGGCCTTGTCTTGAGGAGATGTGCTTCGTGACAATCGGCCGCTTCGATGTGCGCTTCATCTGAGCGTCGAGGTCGCGCTCGACGACCATGTTGATGGTGTTCGCTCCGCCGGCAGCCATGTATCCGCCGACTGCCACGGCGAGGAACAGCCAGCCGCCGGGCCATCCGCCAGCGGCAACCAGCATAGCCATGAGCGTTGTGAATAGCAGCAAACTGATGACGCGCGGCTTGGTCAGCATGATGTAGTCTTTGACCAGCGCTAGCCCCTGCGGCCTCTCTATCGGCTCTTCGGCAGGAGGCACATGCGCTTTGCCTAGCTCGACATGCTGAACGCCTTCGCCCATCGCCGTAACGCAAGATAGAATGACGGCAATCCACAGTCCGTCGGCTAAGGCAAGGTGAACAAGCTGCAGCCAGATCGGGGCCATCAGATAGACATTGAGGAACCCGAGAACCATCTGAACGACAAAGAAAAACGCCACCCATCGGCTGAAACGGAGTAAAAGGTTTGACGGGCGCAGGTAGTTGGCCAAACCGATGATGAGCGTCAAATAGAGACCGACAGATGTCGCGATAAGCGGGTGGAACATCCTCAGACGAAGCAACAGAGATGAGGTCGGCGAGAAGTCTTGCTTCAGCCCTTCAGCAAGCGAGGTTGCCGGATAGAGCGTGTCGCCTAGCGCCGTTACGGCCCCGGAGATGCCCAATACCAATACGCCGAACAAACCGAACAGCAAAGCCGGCTTGAGGATGCCCTGGCTCTTCCAGGCCAGCTTTGCTCCGCCGAAGGCATAGTAGACGGTTAGCGTCAGCGCGCCGACGAGTAGGAAGGTGTTCACCAAGTGGAGCGACATGGCAATCGCCCTGTGATAGCTATCGTTCTGGGCGACCCAGCCGAACAAGACTAGCGCTGCGCCGAGAGCGGCTTCGGTCAGCGTGAAAGCAAGCACGTAAAGCGAAGTTTTGCGAACCGGATGGCCTTTGTCGAACGCCTTTCGAGCCGCGATCGGAAGATAGATCGACAGGATCAGAACGATTCCGCTTGTGAACCGGTGGATAAACTCGACGATCTGTTTCGTCGAAGCTAATGGAGGAACAACCGCGCCGTCGCAAAACGGCCAATGAGCGCCGCATCCGTCACCTGACAGACTGGCTCTAACGAAAGCACCCCAAACAATAACTAAGATATTAAAAACGAGTACAGCTAACGAAACCTTAGCGAACCTTTCATGGCGCATTGCTTCACCGCTTTGCCTGACCGTTCAGGCATGGGGCATTGTGCTTCACAATTGCCCTAGCCCTGTCCGATATTGGCACTAAAGTCCAAGCTTAATAGACAAAATGGAACCTTAGACTCAATCTGAGCGTACAGATTGTTCTGCAATTTGCTGTTGATTTGCGAATGCGCCTGTTTCGCTATTGATCATTGACCATTTTACGGGGCAATCGTACTAGGGTTGGAGGGCGAGTGTATCCGCGAGCACGGGTTGGAATACGGCGCATGACGTGCGATGTACAGCATAGAGTCGTAGCCACCGATGTAGGCACAGGCGGCTTGGGGCTGCGTCTTTGCTATCCTGAACGTAGAGAAGGATCTGACTTGACTCTCATCTTGCTAGCCCAAACATGCAAACACTGCAGCCAGATGCTTCGCTTTGCTCAGCAGTTCTGTTAAAGGCTAAGGCTCTGATCGAACCTTACTCGCCAGGTGCTCTTGTCCAACCGGCAGCCTGAGCCTCGGCTTCGGTTCGGAAATAGCGCTCGCCACGAAGGGGATCGATCCTTGTAATGTTGTAGTCACGCATTCCAGGCAAATGATAGTATCTTGCGCCTGTATCGTAGCTGATGTTGCCTTTGATCAGACCTTGGGACTCAGGCACTGAAGGAGCAAATGAAGACTCTGATGTAAAAGGGGCGGAAGGTTTGAACTGTCGATTTACATTTGATAATGGGAAGGTTCGATGAAATGTTGGCGTATTCGGTCTATTGAATCGCCCGGTCACTTTGCTTATGCCCATGATGACGAAAACCGCTACACCAAATATGAGTGCGACAAGCCGAAAACCGGATCTCAACTCCCAGTAGCCTTGCCGAAAAGCCGGTTCACGGTTGTAAGTTCTATGTGGTCGATAGTCGTAGACTTGCTTTGGCAGAATAACCGAAGGTCGCGGAGCTTGTGCCTGAACAATTTGAAGTCCAGTGATAAACGCGTTAACCGCCTTCGGCTTGCCTTGGTTGCCAATACCGATCTCATAGTAGACCGTATCTCCAACCGTCGGCCTTCGTTCGCCGGGCCGAATATCCTTGATGTGGACAAAGATGGTCTTGCCGCCATCGGACGGTTCGACAAAACCGAATCCTCTCGAGTCGTCCCACTTGACGAGCTTGCCGTGATGCCGTTCAGGTTCGATCGGGTTCATTGTCCCCCTTTGGAGGCTCAGCCGGTTTGCCACAATAGTAACAAACCTTGCTCGTCATGGCGACGGGTTGGCCACAGTTCGGGCAAGCAAATGCGATGCGCTTGGTCTTAATCGTGCGCGAAGCTTCCTCGGCTTCCTCGCGCTTCGTTTCCTCTTTTAACTCACGAATCCTTGATTGAAGCTGATCCTCGGAAAGGTCAAACTGGTCCCATGTTAGATCGACAAGTGCTTGAATGAAGAACCGCAAGTTGCTCAGCTGTTCTTCCAGTTCGGCGCAACGCAATTCGAGGTTGTCTGCACGCTTATCGGCCTTGGCGAGCGACAACTCAAGATCGCGGTTTCCTTGATGCTGATCCAAACCCCAAAGAAAGTCCATTTGTATCCCTTTAATATTACTACCGATTCCTTCAAACGAGGTTGCAACAAGTTGTTTTCGACTAGGAATGCTTCATCTACCCTACGAGACTCTCGGCTGCTCGTTAGGCTGCACTATGCCGGTGAGGACGCCAGCGATCCCGGTTCCCTGGCGACCAGCGCTAACCTCCTATTCAGGCATGAAGACAAGCGCTCATTGAACCTAATATCCCATTCTTAGTTTGCGTTGCTTCATGCCTAAATATCTGGCATCGACAAAGGACTTTCCCGAATCCAAAGCCTTCGGCATAAAAAAGTTGTAGGATGTCGTTATCGTAGCTCGGTAACTGGGATCGCTGGCTTCCAGCCGGCACATGTCCATGGGCTGGAAGCCCATGATACATATGTCCCCTTCGGCAGTGGTAAAGTTCGATATGCTTGCCAATATCGCTCTAGTCGGTTTACTCCTACTTGCTCCTCCGAGCATGACCGGCCAGCGCGCCAAAAGGACCCTTAATTTGCCCCAAAAGCCACCCATTAAGACAACGCCCATCGGCTGGCCAAGCCGAGATCCCAAGCTCGATGTCCTGCCCGGATTCGTTTCGCCGCCACCGGGTTACGGCGAGGTTGCCTTCTATTGGTGGCTCGGCGATCCTTTGACCAAAGAGCGGCTGTCTTGGCAGCTTGACCAGCTCGCTGGCAAAGGGCTGATGGGCCTCCAAATCAACTACGCTCACAGCGATAAAGGCGGGCAATCCTATGGCTTAACCTACCCAAGCGAGCCGCAGCTCTTCAGCAAAGCCTGGTGGGACCTTGTCGGATGGTTCCTACATCAAGCCAAGTCGAAAGGCATGGCCGTCAGCCTCAGCGATTACACCCTCGGAGTCGGCCAAGGCTGGGCTGCCGACGAGGCGATCAAGAAATATCCGCAAATAACCGGCAGCGTCCTGCAAAGCGAAGAACGAACCGCGAAAGGCGGCGAAACGATTGATTGGACCTTCAAAGACGACATTCTTTGTCTGGCCGGTTTTCCGAGCCATGGCGAACCAGAAAGCTTCATCAGCGCTATCGAGAAGAAAAGGTTCAAACTCGATCTTCCGAAGGGTAAAGATTGGCGGTTTATGGCAATCTGGGCAAGAAAAATCCCCAGTTCCATCGATCCGATGAATCCGCTTTCAGGCAAAGCTTACATCGAGAAGTTCTTCCAGCCATTCGAAGATATAAACCCCGGCGAGGCAGGCAAGGGTCTCAATTTCTTCTTCTCAGACGAGTTGGGTTTCGGGCTGAACGGCAAGATGTGGAATGGCAATTTCGCTGATGCGTTCCGCAAGTTGAAGGGCTACAACCTAGAGCCGAACTTGGCGGCTCTGTTCACCGACATCGGACCGACCACGCCAAAGGTTCGCATGGACTACAACGATGTCGTCGTTCGGCTATCTGAACAGGGCTTCTTCAAGCCGGTCTTCGACTGGCACCAGAAGCGGGGGATGACATACGGCTGCGACCACGGCGGGCGAGGACGCGATGTTGCTGAGTTCGGCGACTACTTCCGAACTCAGAAGTGGAACCAGGGACCAGGATGCGATCAGCCTGGGCTTTCATGCGATCTAGTCAAGAACAAAGTAGCCTCGTCGATCGCCCACCTTTATAACCGGCCGCGTGTATGGCTGGAGGGATACCACAGCAGCGGATGGGCTACTTCGTCGGCTCAAGTGACTCAAGCGACTATTCAGAACTTCCTGCAAGGCCAGAACCTGCTGACTTTCCACGGGCTCTACTACTCGACCCACGGCGGATGGTGGGAATGGGCGCCGCCCGAGAACCACTGGCGGATGCCGTATTGGCAGAATATGGATTCGTTCTATAGGATGCAGGAGCGACTAAGCTATCTGCTGAGCCAGGGAGACCACGTAGCCGACGCGGCCATCCTATATCCGGTCGCTCCAGTCGAGGCTGGAATGGACGGCGGCACTTCGGTCGACACGGCCTTCAAGACTTGCGAAGCTCTCTACGCCAATTCGTTCGATCTCGATTTTATGGACTTCGAGTCGCTGGATCGAGCCAAGGTGAAGGACGGCAAGCTGTGTGTAGCCGGCGAGAAGTACCGCGTGCTGATATTGCCTTCGATGAAAGCCGTGCGGTTCTCGACGCTCCAGTCAACCCTGAAGTTCGTTAAGTCAGGCGGACTAGTAGTGGCAATCGGTTCCCTTCCCGAAGCCAGCGACCGCATCGGGCGAAACGATCCTGAAGTCACGCGTCTCGTTACGGAGATCTTCGGTATTGCGAAGGCGCAAAATCGGATTCACCAGACCTCTCATGAAGGCGGCGGATTCGCGTTCGTCGTTCCTTCAGTTGAAAAGGCTGTTGAGATTATCAAGCAGAGGGTTCCGGCAGACATCGTAATATCCAAAGGAAAACCTTCGAACTTTATGCATCGTCGAGTTGGTTCGCGCGATGTTTATGCGCTCTATGGCGCGGGGAAAGGCCAATACGCGACGTTCCGAGCAACTGGAAAAGCAGAATTGTGGGATCCTTGGACCGGTCAGGTTTCGCCTCTTCCGGTCTTTAGCCAAGACTCGGGAAGCACATCTCTATGGCTTCCGCTTGGAGAGAACGAGCTTCAGATCATCGTCTTCTCGCCGGGCAAAGCAACCCTGGTTAAGCCGAACGTCAAACAGATTGACTCGACTCTCATTCGTGGCGAATGGGAGTGCGAGCCGAAGCCGGTGCTTGATAACCGATGGGGCGACTTTGTCTGGCCGCCGACGAAGACGCTGATCGGTCCTTCTCTCAACCGGGTTCGATATGCGCCGGACGGGTCAGACTCGTCAGTCTATTCGAAGCCTGATTTTGACGACTCGGCTTGGACCTTGACGACCTGCGGATATGGTCCAAAGTTCATTCAGTTCGGACCGATGCCGGTCGGCGCAGAAACGGAGCGAATGGGAGACGGCTTGGCAACCGCTGAAGACGCTTCGGCGTTGCCTGGCGCGAAGCCATACTCGTTCTCGTGGCGATGGGGCGTTGAAGGCGATCGCGGACACCAAGGCTACCACGGCCTAAAGGAACTGATGTACAGCGAGTTCATCCGCCTGGGCAGGACCAACCAGCCTTGGGCAGGGGACCCGACGATGTCGCGTATAGCCGAACCTGAAGGGACCCGCTATTACCTGTGGACAACCGTACTCGCGCCGCGCGATATGGAAGGCAAGCTGCTGATTGGCGGAATGAAACCCGCGCGAATATGGCTGAACGGTTCTGTGGTGGCCTCTCCTGATCGCGTTTCTTTGAAGCAAGGTTCGAACCGGCTGCTGGTTCAGTATGATTCGTTCGGCACGGGCTATGTGGTTGCCGTTGATCCGTCAGTATTCGTCGACGATGTGCCGAAGGAAACGGAGGAAACGCTGGCGATGCCGTGGTTCGGGGCGAAGGGCGTACTTCCGTTTGACTCCTATCCTCTGCAGAGTTCCGTAGGATGGTTCCGGTTCAAAGCTCCGCCGGGTACGAAGTCTATACGCGTGCCAACGACTTTGCCGATGACAAGCTGGGTTGACGGGAAGGCTGTTACTGGTGTCCAGAAAGGATCGTTTACGGTGTTTACCGTTAAGCCTTCGCTAAAGGAGGCTTCGGTTTGCCTTCGGATCGAGCAGCCGAAGGGTGAATATGCCGGTTCGGCGCTATCTGATCCGGTGCAGCTCGAGTGCTCTACGGTAGCGATGGAACTAGGCGACTGGTCGAAGATCGAAGGATTTCGAACCTATTCCGGCGGAATGCGCTATCGAAAGACGGTTCAGATTGCCGCACTGCAGAAGCAGGAAAAGCTGTTTATCGACCTCGGCAGCGTTGTGTCGTCGGCTGAGCTCTGGGTGAACGGCAAACGGGTCGGCGAGAAGGTCGCCGGGCCATGGCGCTTCGATATCACTTCGTTTGTGATTTCAGGGGCGAACAAGATCGAGGTGATTGTCTATAACACGCTAGCGAACCATTATCTGACGGTGCCGACGGGATACGGCGGCGATACGACTTCGGGCTTGATGGGTCCTGTGAGGTTGGAGAGGGAGCGTTAGGGACGTAGCATGGGCTGCCAGCCCATGACGAACCTCATTACGGGTTCTGTCAGGAGTATCCATGGGCTAGGAGCCCATGGTACGGCTTAGCGAATCCCAACCGTCCAATCCCCGCCGAAGTAGAATCAAGGCATGGCTACCATCAACCACGAATACGTAACGAAAGTCGTTTGGACGGGCGGACGGGACGGAGACGGCACGGCGACGGCCAAAGGTTCCGGCGTCGAGATTCCGATCAACGTGCCGGTAGAGTTTCAAGGCAAAGGCGGAGGCACGAATCCAGAGGAACTGCTGACCAGCGCGATCGCCTCGTGCTACACCATCACTTTCGGCATCATCGCCGCGAACCGCAAGCTGCCCGTTAAGAGCGTCGAGACCACGGCGACCGGCACCGTCGAGCAGAACGGCGCGGCCTTCACTTACAAGTCGATCACTATCAAGCCGGTCATTTTGATGGACGGCGAGCCGACCTTCGAGCAGCTCAAGCAAGCCGAAGAGATCGCGCACAAGGCCGACGGGTATTGTATTATCACGAACGCCGTTCGGGGCAAGGTGGAGATCAGCGTCGAACCCACAATCGCCAAAGGATAGACAATGCGAAAGAAACTTGTTGCTGGTAACTGGAAAATGAATCTGACCAAGGCCGCGTCGGTCGAGGTAGCCACGGAGCTTGTGAAGCACGTGACCGGAATGAAGAATGTCGACATTCTGATTTGCCCACCGTATGTGAACATTGCTGCCGTTAAAGATGTGGCTGCTGGTTCGAACGTCGAAGTCGGCGCGCAAGATGTGTTCTGGAAAGACTCCGGCGCATTCACGGGCAAGATCTCGGCTCCTATGCTGAAGGCTCTGGGCCTGACCTACTGCATCGTCGGCCACTCCGAGACGCGCGGCAAGTTCGGCAAGCTGGAAATCGAGCCTGAAGAGGTCGCCCAGTTCAACGAAACCGACCACACGATCAACATCAAGATCAAAGCTCTGCTAGCAAATGGCATCAAACCGATCCTGTGTTGCGGCGAGACTCTGGCAGAGCGCGAAGCCGGCAAGACCGACGCCGTGATCGTCGAGCAGATCAAAGGCGGACTCGAGGGTCTGGTTGCCGCCGACCTTGGCACGCTGGTTGTGGCCTATGAGCCGGTTTGGGCGATTGGCACAGGCAAGACCTGCGACGCCGAAGAAGCCAATCGTGTTTGCGGCGTGGTTCGCAAGGCTGTGGCTGACCTAGTCGGCGCCGATCTGGCTACTTCGATGCGAGTGTTGTATGGCGGTTCGGTCAACTCGGGCAACTCCGCGACTCTGTTTGCCATGTCGGACATCGATGGTGGACTGGTCGGCGGCGCGAGCCTGAAGGCTGAAGAGTTCAGCAAGATCGTATTGAGCGCGTAGGTTTTAGCGTTCTAGAAGGCCGCGAGGTTTAAGCCTCGTGGCCTTTTTGTATAGCAGGATTTTGCACTGGGACTGTGCCGGCGAGTCGCATCCACCGTGTCATACCGAGCATCGCGAGGGATCTAAGTGCTGAAGCCTTCCAATGGTAGCAACATGCTATGCGTCCAGTCAGGTCCTTCGCTTCGCTCAGGATGACAAAACAACGCAGGCACAAACTGTCTGCGCCTACTACGATAGTTACAATAATTCGTTAATGGCAAATCCTCAGTTCGCGAAAGCTCGTGAATACAGTCCCCTTCCAATCTGACTACCCATTCGTTCCTAATGGTCAATCGTAAATCGTCAATTCCGTTAGCTCGCGAGTACGCTCGCCCTCCAACCCGACTACTTGTTCGTCCCCAATGGTCAATCGTCAATCCTCTAGCAACTTCGGCCAGGCGTTGAGTTCCTTGGGATAGAAGCCGCGTTTCACGACCCTCAGCACCGTATAAACCACCAGCTTGAAGTCCATCCACAGCGTGCGGTTTTGCACATAGTAGAGCTGGAGCTTCAGTTTGGTCGGACGGATGACTTCTTCATAGGCCTTATCGGGGTCCTCGTATTTGGCCAGAACAGCGCCTTCGTCCGAGTTCCAGATCGTCGCCCAGTCGGTGATGCCCGGCCGCACCGTCAAGATCGCCTTCTCCTCTTCTGTGTACATGTCCGTGTATTGCTGGACCTCGGGGCGCGGACCGACGAAGCTCATATCGCCGAGAAGGACATTGATGAATTGCGACAGTTCATCAAGCTTGAACTTGCGCACGAACCGGCCGGCCTTGGTGATGCGCGAGTCGCTGTCGCTGGTCGATGGGCCGCCCTTCTTTTCGGCGTCGGTCACCATCGAGCGGAACTTATAGATCAGGAACGGCTTGCCGCCGAGTCCTGTGCGTTTGCCACGATAGAAAACCGGACCCTTCGAGTCAAGTTTGATCCAGACAGCGATGATGACAAGAAGCCACGAGAAGACGATAAGACCGAACAGCGAGAATAGAATATCAAAAAAGCGCTTGGCGAACATTAGGCTGGCCTTTGGCGGAAACGCCAGACTCAGTATATCCTAGCGATGCTGCTTGCTTTTGTAGGATTCGAGCACCTTCCAGAAGTGCTCGATCATCCCGCCGTAAACCTTGTCGGCGCGGAACTCGCGCTCGTATAAATCGACGGCCCGCTTCGACATCTCTTCGAGCCTGGATGAGTCGTCTGTAAAGCCTCGTATCTGGCTGACGAGTTCGTCAACCGAACCGCAGGAGTAAACCACGCCGCATTGATTCTCGATGAGAAGGTCGTGCAATGCGCCGCGCTTGAGGGTCGTGATCAGAGGCAAACCGTTCGCAAGGTTCTCAACAGGCTTGTTGGTGATGCCGCCTTCGAAGTTGGCGCGGTCCACGTAAGGCACAAGACCGACCGAAGACAGAGACAGCAGCTCGCTCATCTCGGCGGCCTTCAGCCAACCGGTGAAGACTAAGTTCGGCATTCCTTCGGCCAGTTTTGAAAGCCTAGGGAGCGCGTCGCCCTCGCCAGCGAGAACGATCTGGACCGACGGATGGCTTTGAGCCAGCGCTTTTGAGGCCGAGATGATCGTCTCGAAATCGCCGGTCTCGCCGATTGCCCCGCCATAAGCTACGATGAACCGGCTGCCTCCAGTATCGACGCCTTTAGCCTTCAAAACGGAGCGAGCCGCCTGTCGGTCTTCCTCAGAATACTCAGCCTTCTGGAAGCCCATCGCGAAAGCCCGGTCCAACTCGCCTGGCTTGCGTCCCGCCCGGTTCACACCCCACTCCATCGCTTGCTGGGCGTTTCCCGTAATGGCGGCGGCATTTCGGAAAACGAAGTTCGCCTCTTTGCTCATCGGCAGGCATACGAGCTGAGCGACAGGGCGAAGGAACGAGGGAACGGCATCAACCATGAGGTCGGGCCACTGGTCGCGAACATCGACGACGACTGGAACGCTGAACTGTAGACCAAATCGGACAGCCTCGGCGGCGCACTCAATGGTTGGAAATGAAGAAACAATGATATCTGGCTTCGGAAGCTTGCGCATTTCGACAGCCAGTTGCTTTGACACATACCGGTGGTCCCGAAGCCGCGCCAAACCGATGTGCTTCTTATAGCCAAGTGCATCGAGCAGCCGGATCTGGTAACGCTCTGACATCTCTACGACATCGCCGGCCGACATGATGAAGTCCTTATGGACATGGCTAAACCGAGACTCGAACCAAACGACCTCGTGGCCAAGCTGATCGAGGAGGTGCGCGGTGAAGCCGGTGCGCCAAAGCCGGTTATTGCCTTTCTCTACGGGACTGGGTTCAGCCGGCTGAATGAGCCATACTCGCATGCCATCAGGAGTATATCTGAGTTCAGGTTTAACAAATTGAATCGGGTAAGGTTAAGGAAACAGCCAATTACTGATTCAAGTCTCTGGCATTTGGTTTGATGGCCTACCTTTTTTACGGTTACACGGGTTCTGCAAGCACGATTGCCCACAACGGGCCAACTCTAGCGGCGTCGTTCATTATCGAAGTCTGGCGACCCGCTTTGATGCACGTGAAGCCACATAACTTCGCCTTGCTTCCCTATGCCGTATGGTCGCTTTTCTGGATGTTCCGAGTATTTCGCGACCCCGGCTATGCGATTTACATCGTCCGCGACAAGAAGTCTGGCCAAGTGGTGCACCGTTCTCACGTGTTTCCTCGTTGGTTCCGCTTCCCGTTCATGAAGCCGGGCGATCTGCAGATCGGAGACACCTTTACCGAACCAGACTTTCGAGGCAACAAGCTTGCGGAGATTGCCCTCTCAAGAATCGTTTCGGACTTAAGCCAAGATGGACGATCACTTTGGTATGTCGTGCATGAAGAAAACGCCGCTTCGATTCGGGTAGCAGAAAAGTGCGGCCTCAAGTGCCTCGGTAAAGGCGATCGATATAAGCGTCTCGGTTCTCGGCTATTCGGAGCCTACCGAATCGAGCAACCCTAGCTACTTCCCGAACTTCTTCTTCCAGTCATCAAGGAGCATCAGCGCTTGAACCGGCGTGAGTTTGTTCACATCGAGCCTTTGCAGTTCTTGTTCGACCGGCGACGGTTCCATTTCAAATAGCGAGAGCTGCAACTTTTGCGTGCTGGCCTGAATCGGCGTCGGAGCCTGCGTCGTCTGTTCTAGATCGGCCAATACTTCCGTTGCCCGCTTCAGAACCGTTTGCGGCACTCCTGCCATACGGGCGACATGAACGCCGTAGCTGCGGTCGGTGCCACCGGGAAGCACTTTGTGGGTCCAAACGATGTCATCCCCAATCTCTTCGACGTTTACGCGGTGGTTGGAGATCGAGGGTATCTGCTCGCTAAGCGAGTTCAACTGGTGATAGTGGGTCGCGAACATTGTCTTTGCTCCGACGGCGGCAAGATGCTCGACCATCGCCCAGGCAATTGCCAAGCCGTCGTAGGTGCTGGTGCCGCGGCCGACCTCGTCGAGGATTACCAACGACCTTGGCGTGGCATGGTTCAGGATGTTGGCGCTCTCGACCATCTCGACCATGAACGTGCTCTGGCCCAACGCGAGTTCGTCTTTAGCGCCGATTCGGGCGAAGATCCGGTCGCAGAGTCCAACTTTCGCTGATCGGCATGGCACGAAGCTTCCGACTTGCGCCATCAGCACGATGAGCGCGGCTTGCCGAAGATAGGTCGACTTTCCGCTCATGTTCGGTCCGGTCAGGATGATGAGGCGGTTCGGTTTGCCTTCTGTTGGTTCGATAGGCGTGAACCAGGCGTCGTTCGGCACAAACTGCGGGCTGTTCGCCTCGACCACTGGATGCCGGCCGGCAACGATCTCGACGATGTCCTCCTCGACGACTTCCGGTTTCACGTATCCGCTTTTTGAGGCGACTTCAGCGAGGGCAATGAGCACGTCCAGTTCGGCAAGCGCTCGCGCCGTTTTCAGAAGCTCTCCAGCCTTATCGGAAACTCGAACCCGCAAACGGCCGAACAAGTCTGATTCAAGCGCGGTCGCTTTATCTTGTGCGCCGAGAACCTTCGACTCCTGCTCCTTGAGCTCAGCCGTAATGTAGCGTTCGGCGTTGGCGGTGGTCTGCTTGCGGATGTAGTCGTCCGGCACCTTGTCGATCTGGCTCTTCGAGACTTCGAGGTAGTAGCCGAACACCGAGTTGAAGCCGACTTTGAGGTTCGAGATGCCGGTCTTCTCGCGCTCTCCCTGTTCGAGCTGAGCAATATATTGCTTGCCGTTCTTCGAAAGGTCTCTCAGAGCGTCAAGCTCGAGGTCATAGCCTTCTTTGAAGACGCCGCCGTCGCGCAAGGTGTGCGGCGGATCGTTGACGATGGCCCGGTCGAGCAGTTCGCAGAGCTCGCCGTGGTCGGCGATGTCACTCCGAATGTCCTCAAGCTTGCCGACGGCGACCAATCTCAAAGGCAGCATCAGCTCGGGAAGAGCTTTAAGGCTGGTCTTTAATGCTGCCAGATCGCGCGGACCGGCAAGACCGGCGGCGGTTCGCGAAACCAAGCGCTCGATGTCGCTGACCTTAGCAAGAGCTTCGCGCAGATCGCCTCGCTGCATGGCCGATCCGACCAGCTTCTCGACCGCTCCGTTCCGTTGCTTAATAGCAGGAATGTCGAGGAGAGGCTGCTCGATCCATCTCCTTAAGAGCCTCGATCCCATCGGCGTCACGGTGTCATCGAGCACGCTGAGCAGAGTATATTTGCGAGAGCCGTCCGACATGTTCTGCGACAGCTCCAGGCTTCGCCGCGTGGCGATGTCGAGGCGCATGTAGCCGTCGACCGAGTAGGTTGAGAGCGAATCGACGTGCGCCAGCGAGAGGTGGTTCGCTTCGGCATAGTTCAGCACCATCGAAGCGGCGACCACTGCCGAGGGCTTGTCGTCGATGCCGAAACCGGCTAGGTTGGAGACCTGGAACTGCTCGATGAGCTTGCGCGCTGCTCTCTCGGGGGTCAGGGTTTGCTGGTCGGTGACCGAGGAACCTAACGCCCGGTTGGCCACTTCGCCGAACATCTCGGCTTTGGGCCCAATCAACAACTCGCTAGGTCTGACTCGTGCCAACTCTTGCAACAGACGCTCTTCAAGCTGGTCGCCGTCGATCTCGGTGACAACGAACTCGCCGGTGCTAGAGTCGAGTAATGCCAAACCTGCTCGGCCGTCCTGAACGCAAATGGCCGCGAGGAAGTTGTTCTGCCCCGAGCTGAGCATGGCGTCTTCCATCAGCGTGCCGGGAGTCAGAACGCGAGTCACGCCACGCTTAACCAAGCCTTTGGCGGCCTTCGGGTCCTCAAGCTGGTCGCAGATCGCGACTTTGTAGCCTTGGGCAACCAGTCGCGCCAGATAGCGCTCAACGGCATGGAAAGGAACGCCAGCCATCGAGATCTTTTGGCCGCCGTCTTCGCGGGCTGTGAGGGTGATCTCAAGCGCTTGCGCGGCCGTCTCGGCATCAGGCCCATAGAACTCGTAAAAGTCGCCAACCCGCATCGCCAGCAGAACGCCCGGATGCTCCGTTTTGATGCGGAAATATTGCTGGAGCATGGGGGTCTTGGCGTTCACGGCTGGATTCGATTATGAACGAAAACGACGCGGGAGTGAGGGGAGGTTAGGGTTCGTTAGGATTTGTTAGGGTTGGTGAGGCTTGGTTAGGATTCGTTGGACTCGGAGATGATTGGCACCTATCAGCGACTTCGATGTCAGCACTGCATTTCTCGAGTGCGATACAGATGGCAAACCGGAACCCCCTTCCCTTCGCGCTACGCTTGAAGACCTTCCCCATGGACGTCGTCCAAGGGGAAGGCTTTCCCGAACGAATCCTAACAAACCCTAGTCAACCGCCCTCAGCTTCACCGCCCCGCCGCACTTCGCATGTACATATTTACGGCCCTTCGGCAGCCTTCGGGCGCGGAAGATCAACACGCCGCAGCGCACGCACTGGTAGGTCACCTGCTGCCGGCGTTTGTTTCGGTCGACTTCATAGGAGTGCCTAACCAACGGCTCGTAACCCAGATCGCGCATCGCCTCTCTCCAAAACGTTCCATGGTTGCCTGCTTTGAGGCCGTGACGATGAACCGCAAGCAAGTGGGCATACTCGTGCGCCAGCGTGGTTTTGACGCGCTCTTCGGTGTTGAGGAGGATTCGGCTGAGGCTGATCGACCAGGTTCTATACCGAGCGATTCCTGCCGACACGCGCAAGTTCTTCCACACCAGATGGGGCCGGTGCGGCAGTGGGAACCGCGACATGAAGCCGTCAAGGAGCGTCTCGGCGAACTTTTCCAAGACCCGTATCTTACTTCATCAGCAGGCCGCCGCCGGGCAGGTCCGATTCAATGTGGAAATACTGCTCAGTGTCGTATTTGATGAACAGCTTGGTCAGGAGATGCTCGCAGTCCTTGAAGGCTTGATCGAGCGTCTTGGGGTGGTCGCGTCCTATCTTCTTGATGTCAGACTCGGCGTTGGCTTGAGCTTCAACCGTAGGATCGCCTGTCCCGATAAACCCGCTGAGCAACTTTCGAACATCATTAATTGCTCCCGGAATTTCTCGCAAGCCTTGGTCGAAGGAGTCGGCAATCTTCTGGCAGTCGGCGTCGGGCGGCGGCTTGCTCCAGAAGAACTGGCTTAACTCGGTCCACTTGCCAGGCATGGCGTCAAGCTGCTTGTCGAGGTCTTTGAAAATGTCCATATCGACCGTCGTGCCGTCCGGATCGGTCCACCGATCGACGTCCTTGACGGTTAACCCGCCTGTCCCGCTGAGCAAACGTTTCTGAATAACGCCAAGGGTGTTTGCTTGATCGCGATGAATGTCGTTCTTCAGGTTCTCGCATCTGCGCAGATGCTCCAGCCAGTCTTTGATGTTCTGGGGCATGTCTGTTTTTGGAGGCGCGGTTGCTTGGAGAGCAGGTGGTGGCTGATTGCCTTGAGCCTCGAGCAAAGTCGGTCCTTGAGAACCCTCGGCCTTGAGGTTGCCCGCAGGCGAAGGCTTTGCGTTGAGCTGCAATAGACCTGCGGCGTTCAAACCGATCAGCACCGCGGCGATGACGGCTATCCCAGCAAGGACTCCATATATTGCGGCGCGCTTCTTGCGGGCTGGATCGGGAACTCCAGGCGCAGGCATCGGCGGATATTGAGGATTGCTCACAACATATAAGACGCTCGAATTGGCCAAACCGTTTGCTTCGTGCAGCCATATTCGTTTGAACCTAAGCCCCGTATTCTTCTCGTGGGCTGAACCGAACCTCGGCGGAATAACTCATGAGCATCCATTTTGAAGAGGCTAAAAATGAGCGTTATAAACGGGGGAAAGAGCATGAAATCGAAAATAAGCAAGAACCATCCTTTGAGGCTTTATCTGTTGGAAGCCATGCACGAGGCGTTGAGCGAGAAGCTGATGCACCGAGGCGACGAGGACGTAGAGGAATACCTTGCTGAGCTCATGCTTCGGTTCACCCACCAAGACGCGGTTTACGGCCTTAAGGACGCGAAAGGACACCGCATTAACTATGTCTACGATATGCTGGAGGAAGCGGACGTCAGGCTGAACGCGGCCAACTTCGAGCGCGAACGGGAAGTCCACAAGCATATCGGTGACTATGTTCTTTTTCACGCGGGCATATTGCCGGAGATCTTCGGAACAGACGATTACCAGAGCAGGCTTCGTAGCCATATTCGGATTGCGAAGCACAGCTATCAGATCGTCAGCTCGTTCACCTACGGCAAGTATGCCGATCAATCGTTGACTTTCAGAAAACTCAGCCAGCATTTTGAGACCTATGTGACGGTTCTGCGCCTCACGCGCATGAGCTTCCACGGCTACAACGAAGGCTGGCTCACCGACATGGCGGCGTAACAGAAAGACCTTGGGGGGTTATATGGCTTTACCGGCACTGGCGATTCAGCTGGTCCAGATGCTTGGCGCATGGATCAGCCTGTTAAGAGCATAGCGGCATCATTCCATCTTTGCGACGACGATGGTGCCGTCGCTGCGACCGAACGCTATCTGGCCGAGTTTGTCAATCGACAATATTTCGTTGCCGAAGGCCAACTCGCCGGAGCATGGCGCGGCTTCGTTCCGATATTGCTTCTGGAATGCGCCCGTTGCAGCATCCCAGACTTTGATCGGATGCAGGTCTCGCTTGTCGGTCGTTCGTGATATAAGGCGGCCGTCTCGAGTGAACGTCAGGCCAATAATCTCATCTTCATTTGCTTCAATATCCTGGACGAGGCTGCCGCTCTTCAGCTTGAGCAACAGGATATGGCCGTCGGATTTGCCGATTGCAAGCCGTTCAAGCTTCTCGTTGGCCGCCATCGAACCGACATCGTTGACCGGCGAGTCGTATTGATACTTGAGCTCGCCTGACTCGATGTCCCATATGTTGATGCAATTGCCAATAAGACCGATGACATAGGTTTCGGTCGCACAGAGCTTTGCCACCGGACCGGCAGGCTTGTAGGACATGAGTACCTTTCCGCTGTCGGTGTCGAGAAGCCTAACGCCGAGTTTGCCTATCGGAGTTGATACGAGCATGCGGCTTCCCCCTGATACTGGAATCAGACGAGGGCGATCTCGCCAGCCGGAGTCGGGGTCGAGGTTGTGTTTGCGTAGTTGCTTACCCTTACGATCAAAAACAACCATAAACGGTCCATTGAATCCTGCGACGATTTGACTGGCGTTGATGCTAAGATCGCTAAGCTGGGCACTCGACATCATCGTAAGATTGGTAGCGCCGGGTTGAAACACCTCTGGCGCATCAAACTGTCCTAGTTGCTCACCCGCATCGTTGTATAGCTTGACGACCCCTTCGACGAACGCGGCCGCGAACCCATTATCTTCCTTTGAGTATGCAAGCCCAGTGACTGCGCTTCCGTTGAGCTTGAAGTCGTAGTAGACAGAATTATCAGGGGCCATATGGTATAGCGAGGCCGTGTTCTTGCGCGTGCGTCCAGCCATGCAATACACCTCATCTGAGTTCAACGCCCATGAAACGATAGGAGACTTCTTTTCATCCTTGATCTTGGGGACAGTGATCACGTCCGTAATCAGCTCAAACCGAGGAACGCTGAAGACAGTGCAGGCAGCCGAGTCGGCACTAACCAACATCACAGCGTTCCCCTGCGCGGACACCATGTATCCCGCGCCGATCACTTTACCGAAAGCATGGTTCTTTTTCGCGTCGAAGACCAGCGGCATGACATCTCCTGTTGGAGGTGCGAGATACAGCTTCTGATGCTTGTCGTCGACCAGAAGCACATCGCCGCTAGGAAGACACGGACCGACAAAGAATTTAGCGGGCTCTTCTGTTGTCTCGGCACCAACCAGTCTATTCGTCCACTCTTCTGGAATCATGAACTGCCGATAAATCGGAAAGCCGCTGTCGACGCTGAACCAGCTCAAAATGTAGCCTGGATGGGGGTCGGTGATCGGACCGGCGAATGTAGCCATCGTTTGGCGTCCGAACCCAATCCTTGAAATCGTGAAATCGGTGAAGCGCCCGTCGGGTTTGATCATCGCGACATGCCCTCGGCCATCGTTGGCATTGACGACTCGGCTGGTTCCTTGAACAAACAGCAGCTTATCGCCAAAGACGAAGGTGACTCCGCTTATGCTCGTGAAAGGGAACTGGCGAAGCTTTTCTCCTGTCTTTAGGTCGTAGATGGCCGTGTATTTAGCGCCGCATGCAATGATTTTGGTGCTATCGCGAGAGACCTCGACATGGTTAATGCCTTGCTTTGGAGTGACAAAGATCGTGCGCTCAAGCTTGCGGCTGCTTATGGACCACACTTTGATGGAATTATCGCGATCGCTCGAAGATATGAGATATTTGGCATCGGGCGATGCATAAAGCAGGTGCGATGTGCCGCCAGAAAGCACATGCCCCGGCGCCGTCCAGACGATCTTCAACTGGTCTTCTTCGCTCTCTTTCTTGCCTGTCCCCTCATCTTGAGCGTAATTAGCGCATAGGATCGGTAGCATTGCAATCCAAATCATCGGCATTACCTCTTTTTATAGGACGTGCCTGGGGCGCATACTAATTCGCATCCGTCGTCAACCACGCAAGACCCCATACAGCTTAAAACACCTATTGGGGATCAATGCTACTTATTTGCAATGCTTAAACAGAAACAAGCAACATAAGTAAAAATACTAGATTTATTATGGTTTGCATGTGTTGTCTCATCTGAGGCAGTTGTCGGGAGGCGCTTTCACAACCTTGTGGGTAACCTAATGGATAGTCAAGAGCTATAGTCAAGCTATTGCCATATTGCATTGGGTTAAGGAGTACGATACGTGAAATCTAAACTGCTTTACGCTGCTCTTCTCATGAGCACGGTGACCGGAGTTGCCAACGCGACCGTCATCGACACTTTCGACACTATGAATCCGGGTTGGACCGTTGATCGTTCGAATCCCGCCACTTGGGAAATCGCGAACTTTGACGGCGACAATCGGCTGAAGCACGGCGTCAAGAACGACCCGAACGCCAACACTTGGTATGGATATCAAGGCAAGAGCCTGTTGACGCCGGGACTGACCTCGGTGGTCGTTGACCTATACGTTCCGACTCCCGAGAGACTCGTTACGGGCGCACCGCAAGAGGTTTCCTTCTCGCTTTGGGCAAACGGCACCGATGGCATCAATGACCAGCTTGCATGGCCGGTGCTCGGTTTCCGCGGATTCGCCAACGGCACGACGGCTTGGCGCATTTTCGACGACGAAGGCGGCAGCTGGGTGGCCCTTGCCGGACAGACGGCCAACTACAACACTTGGTACAACCTCGGCATCGCCTACACCGGAAGCTCGATCGTATACACGATCAATGGCGCGACGGTCTATACCGACACCGTAGTCGATCCTTCGATCACCGGCTTCAAGAACGTGATCCTGCAAGCCTACAACTTTGGCACCGACCAAGGCTATTCCGGCTACTGGGACAATCTGGGCGAACCCAGCGTTCCCGGCCCGGCCGCAGCAATTTCCATGGGTCTCGGCCTTCTCGGAGTCCGACTTCGATCTCGACGAACTCGATAGTCACTCGATATGGGATCTGAAACGGGTTGCCCAATGCCGGCAACCCGTTTTTTGTTTAGCCGGTTGGCCGACAATCTTCGTAACTGAATTGTCCGAATCAGGCTCAAAATCACAGAGATCAAGTTCAAAACCGGACATACTAGCATCATGGGGCGAACGCTTCTTATTGGCAACCCGAATTGCTCGTGGAAAGAATGGCTGAAGGCCGAACGCGGGGATGCCGATTGGATTTGCCTCGATCCCGCGGAAGTCGTCTCGAACTACCTGGCGCGGCTGACGCTGACCCAAGCAGATCGCACCACCTTTTGGAGGTTCTACGGAAGCCTCGATCCTCAGCGCTATCCACATGTTTTGCTTGCGGGTCTCGTTGGTTTGCTAAACCAAGCCTCGGACGATGCCGTTATTCAACTCTTCCGGTACCAACCCAATCCGATCCTCAAACACACTGCCCAGCTCATCGCCCAGATCGTCCAACCTCGACGAATCCTGGTTGCCAAGGGCACAGAAATTAGCCTTGAAGGATGGCCGACAGGCCCCGAGGAGATCGAACTGGGCCAGCCGCTACCCGAAATCGCCATATCGGCCCAAAGAAAAGCAAGCTGGCTGAAGCTGATCGAGAACTGCGAAACGCACGAGATTCCATTCGGACAGGTTTCGTTCGAAGGCGTGCGGATCGGCTCCGGATTCCGCCTGGAGCGTTCGTTGATGGAACGAGCCAGGTTTCCAGAAGGAATGTACGCCGAAGTGTGCGGCTCAACATTGTTCATGATATCGGACGAAGAACTCGACGAGGGTCTGGTTGCAAGCGCGCTTGATGATCTTCATTGTGCCCGAGTCCAATACGCGTCGCCGTCGGCGTATGAGCGTCTGCTGTGCAGCTTTGCTAAGCAGGACGGAGAGGACTTTGGATTGGGTTATATTGAGAAGATCGATTTCGCCAACGAGACCATCTATGCCAAGTGTACGGCGATTCCTGTGGCTCCAGTGCGCATTCTTCGATTGGGAGCCTTAAAGATCGACGCCAAAGGGAACGAGATAGGCGAGGTTCGGCCCTGGCAGGTATAACCGAAGGATATGCGCCTTTTCCTCATCCGCCACGGGCAGACCGAATGGAATAACTTTTCACGCGCCCAGGGCCACACCGATATATCGCTTGACGAGACTGGATTGCGCCAGAGCGAGCTTCTTGCCGAATCGTTCCGCGGGATTCCCGTCGATAAGGTGATAACCAGCGACCTTAAGCGCAGCTGGCAGACGGCAGAGCCCATTGCCCGCGTAACCAGCGCTCCGATGGTTCGAGACGCTAGGATTCGAGAGCGCACATTTGGAGATTGGGAGGGCCAGGACTACCACATGGTCGGCGAGCAGATGCGGGAGATGGAGCGCACCCAAAAGTTAAGCGTCTATGAAACGAGGCCGCCCAACGGCGAATCGATGATCGATGTGTGGAACCGCATCTTGCCGACGGTTGAGGAGATGCATCGTGAGGACGGAACGATTGTCGTGGTCAGCCACGGCGGGGCTTCAGCTCTTATCTTAGCGGCTTTGATCGGGGGTCCAATCGAGGTTTCGAGGGCGTTTCGGTTCGCTAATACGGGCCTAACGGAGCTGCATAGCAGGCCTGATGGTGCGCTCTATATCAAACGTTACAATGACACTTCGCACCTATCGTCTGAGCACGTCCTCAGCGGGGATTTAGATGGCACGCATCGTTAAAGCATGGCCCGTTCTTGCAAGCGTCGCGTTGCTTCTGGCGGGCTTTCCGCCGTCGCCACTAGGCTTGCTCGCGCTGGTGGCCTTCGCTCCGTGGTTCGCAAACCTGGCCAAATGCACGCCGAAGGAGTCCGTGAAATCCGGCTACCTGTTCGGATTCCTTTATATGGGCGCGCAAATGGCATGGCTCCAAACGCTCATCTACCGTTGGACCGGCAACCTGTTCTTAAGCATCTTTCCGGTCGTGCTTGCGGCTTTGGTCGCAGCGTGGTATTTCGCCTTCGCCGGGTGGCTGATCAACGCCTGCTGGCGATGGAAGCAACCTTGGATAATCGCGCTGGTTTGGGCAGGCATTGAGGTCATTCGGAGCTACTTTCCCGTGGTGGCTTTTCCGTGGGGTTTGGCTGCCACACCGCTTTATGCGCACCCCTATCTCATCCAGTCTGCTTTCTACGGAACGATCTACTTCGTCTCGGCATGGGTTGCCTTCATCAATGTCATCTTCGCGATGTTCCTTTCTGGCGAGCAGCATCAGAAGCTGAGGCCCCTTGCAGCGATCGCTATCGTTATCGGTTTGGCATCGGCTCTAAGGTACCAAGACAAACCAACGGGCGAGCAGAAGGAGTTTCTGATCGGACAGCCAGGCGTCGACATGGCGTTCACTCCGCTTGAAGAGCAACCCGCCCTTATCCAGCGCAAGGTCGACAGCATCCTTGCCCGGTCCATCCTCAAGCCTGTAACGTTCACCTTGCTGCCCGAGGGATTGGTGCCTGCCAGCGACCAGATCCCGCCGCCAACGCCGTTTACTGTTGTAACAGGCATGCCAATGCTGTTTGGCGGCCAACGAGTTGAAGGGGAGTCGACTTTTCAGACGGCATACGGCTATGACGGGCAATGGAAGACGGCCGACAAACGCCGCTTAGTCATCTTCGGCGAGTTCGTGCCCGGCCGCTCTTGGTTGCCGTTCCTAAAGAGCTTTCACTTGGCCGCCAGCGATCTTTCGGCGGCAAAGACGACTTCCGCTATCGATCTGAACGGAGTGCGGGTCGGTCCGATGCTGTGTTTTGAGGGGCTATTTCACCAGATTTCCGAGGCTCAAGTCGCCAACGGAGCGCAGATGTTGGCGATCATGTCGCTGGACGACTGGTATATGGGAACTGAAGCTCCGAGTCAGCTCAAATCGGCAGCCGTTTTTAGGGCCGTTGAAACCGGTCTGCCGACATTGAGGGCAGGTTCCTTGGGCTACAGCTTGGCCGCCGATCAGCGCGGGAACATCGTGGCTGAAGCGCCTCTCGGTCAGACCGCCGAGTTGCCAGTGAAAATGACAGTGCCTTCCGGACCAGAGCCGGCGAAGGCGCGACCGTTCGTACCTTGGGCATTGGTCGGATCGTGCCTAGTCGCGGTGTTCTTCGGCGTGAAGAAACCGAGCTGTTTGTCGGATAAGTCAGACGCGTCCGTGAAGACGGAAAAGAAAGCCAAGCCAAATAAGCAGAAGCCTAAGAAATAACCTTCTCGAACAGCCACAGCGCGCAACCGAGTTTGCTCATCTTGCCGGATTTCTCCGGCTCGCCTTCTTTGCGCACCAACACGAGTTCATTCTGGTCCGACTCGAACCCGATGTCTCCACGTGAAACATCGTTTGCAGCGATCGCTACGAGGCCTTTCCGGACCAGCTTAGCGCGGGCGACTTCGAGGTCGGGATTAGGTTCGGCGGCGAATCCGATGACTTTCGCCTGCGGTGCAGCCTTTGCCAGTTCGGCGATGACATCCGGGTTCGGCACAAGTTCGAGACTTATCGGATCCGCTGACCGTCTGACCTTTCCGTCGGACGGGTTCGCGACTCGGTAGTCGGCGACGGCGGCCGCACCGACGATGACATCGGCTTCTTTGGCGCGACATACCGCAGCCTCCAACATTTCGCAAGCCGAGTCAACCCGAATGACCTCTGCGCCAAACGGGTAAACGACCGATACAGGCCCTGTAACGACCGTTACATCAGCTCCCATCAACATCGCCGCCTTGGCCAAAGCCGCGCCCATCTTGCCGCTCGAACGATTGCTGAGGAATCTCACGCTGTCGATTCTTTCGCGCGTTGGTCCGCTGGTGATCAGCACCGTCATGCCTTTTAGCAGCTGGCCGCGAGAAACCACTTCCATGGTCGCATTAACAATCTCTGCAATCAATGCGAGCTTGCCTTGGCCGTTTTCTCCGCAGGCCACTTCGCCCTCTGCCGGTTCGATGAAAGAGACGCAACGCTCTTGTAAAGCCTTGATCGACGATTGAACAGTCACGTTGCCATACATCGCCGGATTCATCGCCGGGGCGATCAACATCGGTCCGGTGAACGAGACGGCCAGCGTGCTGAGCATATCGTCGGCGACGCCTTGGGCGACTTTGTTGATGATATTCGCTGTTGCTGGAGCGATGAGCATGGCGTCTGCGGATCGAGCCCAATCAATGTGCGCCATGCGGCCGACTTCGGGCTCATCGAACGCCCAAGTCAGGCACGGCTGGCCAGTCAAAGACTCAAAGAGAACCCGAGTGACGAACTTCTCGCCGTTAGGAGTCAGGCACACGCGCACGGTGCATCCCCGACGCATGAGCTCGCGGGCGATGTCGGCTGCGCGATACGCCGCGATGCTTCCGGTGACTCCGAGGATGATATTCGCCATTCCTTCGTTATACCAGCGGCTTCGCAACAGGACTAGCCTGATCAGAGCTCAGCCAAGTTGATATGCGGCAGACGACGATCAAGACGCTGCAGATGACGATGCGTTTACTCGTCCGAGAACTTGATGTCGCCTATCTTGCCTAATTCGTCGTTTATGGCCTTTTGCACGTCGAGCGGCAACGAGTTGAACGGAACGTATGGCTCATTGCCGTCGAAGCTATCCTCATAAAGTCCGAATGTCTCCGACCATCCAGGCACAACCTCCAACACCACATACTTAGGCGACTTCCAGCCTACTTTAAACTGTGTTGGCATTTTGTATTGTGATGGCCGTTTCCGAGCCACAGCGATATCTGAGGCTACATAACTATACGATTTTTCTTGCCACTCATGGAACGCATTTCCGGACTCGGACTTAACAAAGACGCACGGTTGCCTTTTCGTGTAAAAGGCCAAATAGGCGCTGGTCGAGATGCCTTTGGCAAGAATCTCTGTGGTCTCATCCGATAGGAAGCCCATTGATCCGTGTATGAGGCTGTCATGTTGGATCTCAACGGTCTTACCGGAACGCATCTGACCGAGGATATAGTCGGTTTCGGCCTTATCGCGGTCGTCGTCCCAATAGAGCAGGGCAATTCTCTCGGTGCCTCTCTCGACTCGGTCCATGAGCAGAAGCCTGCGCAGAATGTTCCTTTGAACATCGGGGGATGTGAGTCCGATACTGAGTTTGCGGCCGTTTGCGACGTCCAAATACTGGCTCTCAGGCAACATGGCTAATATCTTCAGCGCGGTCTCATTGTTCCTCATGATGAGTTGGTAGGCAGCAGGCTCAAAACATGATAGAACCGACGCCTCAAAACCCATTATCTGCCTTGACGGATTGGTTCGTCTAAAGCGGATGAGCTGGTCGAGCGTCCAACGCTTCTCAATGACGACATGCTTAAAGAACGTAGCCGTAGCAGGCCGGTCGAGTCGTAAGAGCCTCGCGTTAGCAATATTCTGAGGCGCAAAGGTGAACCAGCCTTCCGATTCGCTCCACGCAGCGATTCGCCGATCATTGCAGCTTGCTTCCAGGTCTCTCAGATTCACTTCGCCATACGACCCAAGGTTGTGGACAACGTCAAAGAAGTTGTCGGGAAGGAGAGCGACGATATTTGCGCTTTTCGACTTTGGCAAACCAAAGACCACATCGGTTGCGGCAAAGCTCAAGGGATCGTTTTGGTCCGGACGCAGAACCTTCGCTTTAAGCGTTTCGGACATTTCCGGGCGATCCTTTGTCGGAAACTTGAGGGTACGGCAAAGCTCAACCGACTCCTCGCCGATGCGAACCTTACGTATTTCGTCTACGCCAGGCGCATCTGCATCGGGCTGGCTCTTGATGCAAGCGTAACCTTGAACCATGAACTCCCCGGTCGGTCCGGCTACCATCAGCCGCGCTTGGAAGCCGTCATAGAGCGTTTTAAGGCTTAAAAGCGTTCTTGCAGGTGTGCCGGATGCCTTTTCTGCTCTCAATAAAGGCTCTTGCGCGGCTTCATAACCATGGTCAGCGGGCTCTAGGCCGCGCTTGGACCAGGTCTTTTCAGGATCTGGCGGATCAAGTTTCGCCTCCATGGTCTCGGCATAGGAGTTTTGCTCGGTAATCCAGTTGCTGACAATCTGTTTGGCTTGTGCCGGCAACGGATACTGGTACGGCGTCGGCCGATCCGAGAAGACAGTGCGGCCTTTATAGGCCATCGCAATCTGTTCAGGACTCAATGACGCTAGCATGCGGTAAGTAGCGCGCGTTCCCGGAGTGTCGTTGCCAATGGCGAGCATTTTCGATCTTTGAGTTTCATATCCTGATCCCAAGTTATGAGGGTCCTTGCTCTTCAGAAACGCTAACGCTGCGTCTGCCGTGTCTTGGGCGAGTCGGTTCGACCACGGCTGCTGGTTGGCGACTTCGGCTTTTGCCGCCTCTAGAACCGCCTTCGCAAGCCTGATGTTAGCCTGATCTGCCGTTTCCTTTGCTGCCTTTTCCTTGGCTTCATCGGGAACTAGCTTCCATTTGCCGTCTTTATGTTCAAACTTGGACGCAAGTAAATCGGCAATGCGGCTAAGCAACTCATCGGTCCGGACATGGTTCACTTTGACAGCCACGACTTCGTTAGACAAGGACTTATCCACTTCGAACTCGAGTTTGAGAGGGTTGCCGATCTGGCTAAGTGCTTTATCGATTGTCGTTGCTCGGATCTCCAGCGTTGTCGGTGTTTTAGGCAATGATTCTTCGCTGATCGGCGATAGATACGGCCAAGCCGTTGTCAATAGCGCGCACACAAGCATTTAATAACACACCTCTACTCGTTTATAGACGTCGCCAATATGCCGCAGCGTTCGGTGTTCATTACGTCCTGTCTTGCATTTCCTAGCAGACCGACTGATGTGTTATACGCAGGGATATGGAACTTGAACCGTATGCTCGACCGGTGGAAGACCTATATACTGCTATCCATTGCGATGTCCATCGGCGCGTGGCTAGCGGAAGCGCTTTGCAGATAGCCTAGAGACAGAAATGGCCCTGGGCGATTTCGCATGCGATGACCTCGATGTCTTTCGTCAAGGATCGGTCCTGCGTGAGCCTCTCGGCGTGCTTCCGCACGAGCTTCCACGCCTTCTCGACTCCTTTTCCGGGCTTCAGCGGCGCGCGATATTCGAGCCCTTCGGCAGCCGCCAGCATCTCGATGGCGATCACCTTCTCGGCCAGCGCAACGATGTCGCGGAACTTGAGCGCAGCCGTCATTCCCATCGATATGTGGTCTTCTTGGCCGCCGCTGGTGGGAACGCTGTCGACGCTTGCGGGATGGGCCAGCACCTTCGCCTCGTTCAGCAGCGCCGCTGCGACGACATGCGGAATCATGAAGCCGGAAGCCGTTCCTGGATGGCTGGTGAGAAACGGCGGCAGGTGCTCATTGGCGTCCGGATTCACTAAACGATCTATTCGCCGCTCGCTAATGCTCATCAGGTCGGTGACGGCGATGGCGGCATAGTCGAAGCCCATCGCCAGAGGAGCGCCGTGGAAGTTGCCGCCAGACAGCGTCTCTTCTTCAGCCGGAAAAACGAGCGGATTGTCGGTCGCTGAGCCGGTCTCGATTTCGACGATGCCTTTCACATGCGCGAGGACGTCTCTTGCCGCGCCGTGAACCTGGGGCATGCACCGCAGACTGTAGGCATCTTGAACCCGCGGGTCGTTGCCTTTGTGCGATTCCCTGATTTGGCTGTCTTGGAGGAGTTTTCTGAGGTGTGCCGCAGACGCGATTTGGCCCTTGTGCGCTCTGGCTTGGTGGATGCGGTCGTCGAAAGCTGTCGGGGTGCCGAGGAGCGCTTCCAGAGTCATCGCGCCGGCGACATCGGCTGATTCGGCCAGCCTGCGCGCTCTGAGTAACGCCAAGCCGCCGACAGCGCCCATACATTGCGTCCCGTTCAAAAGCGCCAAGCCTTCTTTTGCCTGAAGGGTCAAGGGCCTAATCTTGGCCTTCTTCATGGCTTCAGCGCCGCCGATCCGCTTGCCTTCGAAGTATGCTTCGCCTTCGCCGATGACGACCAATGCAAGGTGGGCGAGAGGGGCAAGGTCTCCGCTTGCGCCGACCGAACCACGCGATGGTATCACCGGATAGACGCCAGCATTGAGCATGTCGAGCACGGTTTGTGCGACGATCGGCCGGGCGCCGCTGAGTCCAACAGCCAGGACGTTGGCGCGAAGAAGCATCATGGCTCGCACTTCGGCTGGAGGCAAGGGATCGCCGACGCCACACGCATGGCTCCGCACGAGGTTAAGCTGAAGTTCCTCAAGCTCGCTGTCCGGGATGTTGACGTTAGCTAGCTTGCCGAAGCCGGTACTGACGCCATAGACGACCCGCCCTTCGTCTACGATCTTGTCGATGACGGCTCGGGAAGCCTCCATCTTCTCAACAGCTTCAGGCGATAGGGCGACCTTTTCTCCATCGACGGCAACCGCTTCAACCTGTTCCAATGACAGCCTTTGTCCGGACAAGTGCAACATGCCCTCAAGGTTACCTGGCAGCCAGCCTCGTATCGAAATTGGGGAAAAGATGTGCTACAATTGAAGTCCGAAGTCGGGATGCAGCTCAGCTTTTACGACTTTAAGAATTGAATATCGGAAACCAAATCGGGATGTGGCTCAGCTTGGTAGAGCGCTGCGTTCGGGACGCAGAGGTCGGAGGTTCAAATCCTCTCATCCCGACCATTTTGCATTTTCAGGGCCTGTTTTTGATGATCCTGGCTTCCAGATCAGGTTCTTCGCCCGTTCCTGGGTCACCATCTCGCAGTGTCCGTCAATGAAAGCGACAGCCGCTTTGCCATTGTGCCTGAAGTTCAGCTTTCCATCCTTACCTTCGTAAATCAAGACTGTTCGAGTCAGATTGCTGATGCTAAGTGATGTCACTCCCGCTACATTAGGGTTGATGCTATAACTCATTGCGCCTTTTACGTCATCGGGGCAAGTGAACAGATCCGTGTTCTTGTCGATGTAGGGAAGCACCTTCTTAATCCAATTGGCAACGGTCACTTTCAGGACATCGTCATTGTCGGATACGAACATGATCAAGCCCGTCGCTAAGCGCTTGACGTTCGTCAGACACTTGGTTGTCTGAGCAGAAGCTTGCGCTTGGGCCAAGATCGGCGAACTCGAAAGCAAATAAGCCATCATTCCCAAGCCGCCTCGATTCTCCGAGACGTCGATGAGCCAGTTCGGTCCAACTTTCGCAAGAACCAGGTAGTCGGGCATCGCGGGATTCACTCCTCTGGCCTCGGAGTGAAGCACGAATGTGACTAGAGCGAGGTCATCAATGATCGATGCCTTGACATCGCTTATCTTTATTTCGGGCAACTTATCTTTCGCAAACTGCTCGAGCAGTATCGGCCTGACCTGGCCTCCGTTAATACACTTGGCTGCGCTGTCGAGATCCTTCTTATTGAGCGCGTCCACGAAACGCTGAACAACGGATTCGGGGCTCTGAGCGACAGCATAGCAACTGATCAGAACCAAGATGGCCAGCACGAGTTGTCTCATGGGTCAAGTATATTCGACCATTCAATAGTCGATGTCTTCTAGCGTCGGTGGCTTTCTCAACTACCTCTGTCAAGATTCCTTGCCAGAGAAAACGGACGTACAACCGGCACTAGATCACTTGTCCAGCGTAATCCTGCGCTCTGAACAATTGGCCGCACGTGCCGTCGTCAATCAGCGCGGGAACCAATGCGCCCGGTAAAACCGACTCCACCGAATTCGGCGCATTTGGGCCGCCGAGATCGGTGCGAAGCCAGCCTGGATCAAGCAGGTTCACAAGGATTCCCCACTCCTTCAGCTGATCGGCAATATCGAGCACGTATTTGTCGACCGCCGCCTTCGACGTTGCATAGGCCAGCATCTCTGGCTGGTCTTTTACTCCGGATGTGACATTGACGATCCTTCCCCAACCTCGCTCCTTCATTCCCGGAATGAGGGCATGGCAGATGCGGATCAACGAGATGACGTTAACCTCGAAACTCGCCCGGAAATCCTCTGCGGGAGTGGGCAGCCAGTCGTTCCGGTACGGCGCCATGATGGCGGCGTTGTTATAGACGATGTCGATGCCTTCTGTTTTGGCCAGCGCTACCGAAAGGAACCCATCAACCTGGTCCTGATCGTTCAGTTCGCCAGCCACCTGAACGACCTTCACACCCTTGGCGGCGATCTCGTCGGCCAATGCGGCCGTATGCGAAAGCTCCCGGCTATGAAGAACCAGATTGCAGCCGTAGTCGGCCAGCCCCAGGCTTACTTGGCGTCCGATGCCTCTGCTCGCGCCGGTGACGAGAGCCCATTTCCCGCGGATATCAGCCTTGTTCATCTATTTCGCCCCCTTCTTAGCAGCCGGTCGAGTGTCGAACCCGATGTCGTCGATCAAGAAACTTCCCTTTACTTCCTTCTCGGCCATGAAGCCAAAGTCGATCATCGTGACAACCTTGGGGTCATAGCCCTCGGGATAGGCCATATCGGCCAGTGGAATCACGACCTCATGCCACTTGCCGTCTCGAAACTTCGGACAGTACTTGCCGATCTTCATCTTCGGCGCATGGTGCTCAGGCGTATCAACGACGTCTCCATTGCAGAGCAACTGAACCTCGAGGTCGCCGGTTGTCCCTTTCGACTTGATCCAAAAGGTCAGGTTAGCCATCTGGCTCGTGTCGGTGCCGACGTCGCGCCCGGTCTTCCACTCCATCCAATCGAAGCCGCAGCCGATCCAGAGGTGCTCGTCATGGAACTTGAACTCGAGAGCGGTCTTCCCGCTGTGAGAGTCGCCCTTGGCCCTCAGGAAGGTTGAGGTCGTCGGGTTCACCCAGCTCCCTCCCTTATCGACGTCCTCGCCGTTCCAAACGACAACCGACTTGGGTTTGCTGCCGGTCTGCGCTGTTGTCGATGCCGCTGCGGCGCAAGCAATGGCCACTGGGAGAAGAAGCATCTTCTTAGGTTCTAACTGCTGAAGCAAGAAAGCAAGTGATTTCATGGGTTGCTCCGTTACGCCGCCTCGGTCCGCTTACGGTCGTTTCGGCACTTTACCCGGACGCACAGCGCAATAAGCCGTATCGGGAACGCACTTTACGATATTGTACAACGCGCCAACGCGAAAGTAGCTGAAGTCGGCACTCAATCGCCCATGCCGTTTGCAGATCCGAACTTCACGGCATCAGCTGGTGAATGATCGTCTTTAGCTTCGACGGATTGACTCTCCGGAAATCGCTTAGGTAGATCTCGTGATGTTTGCCGGTCCGCACTTTTCCTTGCGATTCAATATAGCCGTGGATCGTCTCGATCGTTGGCCCTTCATCGGCAAACGGACCGATGTACATCGTTTGCGCCGACAGCCCTTCCTCAAACGCATCAAACCGGAGCTTGTCGATGGCGACCGGTGTCTTCTTTCACCGGACCTCCTCAAAGGCTCTTTCGAACGGTGAACGGTCAACCTGCGGAGGTTGAACGATCAGTGCAGTCCAAAGCCAGTTGGTTTTGTCGCCGGTCACAAAGGCATCCATATCGTCGGACCACCACAAAGCCTCAAGCGGCATGACGGAGTAGTCGACGCTGCCTGCCTTCTTGAGCGTGAACTTGAGGCAATAGGAGACGGAGTAGAGAGCCGTGATAGCGTCGCTGAACTCGATGCTCGTGTTGGGATCGCCCCTGCCGTCTACCATCAGGCAATTGAGCGGCGGAACCTCCACGCTGACTACTTTTCCCGTCGGCGGTTGGTAGAAAGGCTTCAGCTCCTTGCGATAGTCGAGTTTGTCCATAGATCAACACGACTATGACATCGCACGAAAAGCGACGAGGCGTCGCGATCTTGGGGCGGTGTAGCTGTAAACTGTCATCTTGAGAGCAGGAGGATGGATCTAGAGAGCAGATTGGTTCCGATAACAGGCCACGTTGAATACTCTTATCGAGACCAGGATTTGCCAGCCAATGGAATCCCTGCAATGCTCTTTGGGTTCATCTTCTTCCTAGTGCCTGCGGCCATGCTCGTTGGCGTCACGTATAGCTATTATTACAAGCCGGAAACCGTCCATAGTCCGATCATGCTAGCCTGGGTGTTGCTTCTTTTCTTTATGGCCGCCGGCGGAACCATCTTTTGGTTTAGTTTGATCGGCGTCCTTGCAGCAAAGAATGAGAAGATCGTCTTCACCCCTGATCACTTTGAGGTGGTCAACAAGTTCCGAAGAGTGTCGATTCGATGCAACTACGACCAGATTCTTCGCGCCGAGGAATCGATCTTATCGCCGAAGTCTAGCAAGAATCCGCAGGTTAATTGCAAATGCACTGTTAAGACTGAGAAAGGGACTTTTGTAATCCGGGACAGTATATCTCGATACAGGCAACTTCGCGACTTCTTCACTCAAAAGCAAGCGGATCACTCGCCGAACCAGGTGTTCCACTACCGTGCCGATAATCCAGTGATTTTCGGTATTGTATTGTGTGCGCCGTTCTTAGCCATCAGCTTCTATTCGGCGAAAAGCTATCTCAGCCACGAACAAACATCTGTAAACGGAGAGTTGCAAACAACTCCTCTCGTTGTTCCCTTAATCTGGTCAGCCATCGCTGGCTACTTCGTCGTCGTTCTAGTGCATGATGTTTGCCAGAGCCTCTTTGAAAGGATCGTTGTCTCAGATGGCAAAGTTGTTTGGTTCGGCCGCTTAGGAAGGATTAGGCTGGATGTCCCGTTAACAATGATTGTTAGAGGGTCTTTCGAGCTAGTCAAACCATCCGGCAAAAAAGACGAATCGATCTATCGGGTCATTACGGCCAACGGCAAGCTCGAATGGGATGACAGCATCTCGCATTGCTCCGATCTCGTCAAGATCATGAAGAAAGCCTCCGACCATTCGCCGCTCCGGTCCGTCCGAGAAGACGACACAATCTAATAGCCCGCTACCCGCAGAACAAACTTGTGATGTATCCGAAAAGGAACAGCAGAGCGATAGGGGTTGAAATGCCAAAGGCGATCCAGGCTTCCTTCGTCTCGACCTTCTTCCGGACAGCGGCCAGCGCGTAGACCGGAGTGAGGAAAGCCAAGATTGAGACGATGATCGAACCGATCACGTTCTGAGCAGAGCTTCACCCGCCGAACATCATGATGACGAACCCGAACCCCTCAATAGCTAGCAGGTTCAAGGCGTTCTTACCTTGGGCTTTCGTGAACCAGGCGAAGATGCCCGCGCCTAGTCCGACGGCAGGAAGCACATACATGAGGATCTGGTCCATTGGTTTGACCTTACCCAAACGGCTGCGCTAAGGGTCGTTCCGGTTCAATATTTGTTGCGCCTTGACTTGCTCGAGCTCCGTCTCGGCGGTTCTCGCTTCGGATTCGGCGATGAGCGTTTTAGCAAGGCGCATGCGGATGTCGGGCAGAGCCGATAGCGCGTGGTCGCCCAGTTCCTTTAGCTCTTGCCTGTTTGATGAGGACGCATGCTCTTTGAACCTCTCAAGTCTGTCAACAGCTTCGGAGCCACCGTTGTTGCGCAGGTAGTCGATTGTGGCATCGATGAGCTTTCGGTCCTTTTCGAACCGGAGCAAATCGACAATCGCCTTCTGCTGGTCCTTCGTAAATGTCGCAGCCGTGACAGGATCGACGACCGGCAACAACTCAGTTAGCGTGCTTCGAACAACCGCGGCCACATCCTTGTCGCTAAAGTCAGCGCATTGGGCAAGACAGCCGACATACTTCAAGTCCTTAAGCTCCGCAGCTCTTTGCAGGCCGATCTTGGTTCGGCTCATTAAGGCAACGAAAGTGAACAGGATGGGTGCGAAGTTCGAGAAGTTGGCCCGATATCCTCCATCGGGCGGGAAGATCACAGGCAGAATCCCCGTGATGATAATCACCGGAATGAAGACGTAGCGGATCATGCTTCGATAGAACCTGTAGAACTTAGCCAGATCCTTCAAGCCCTTTAGAATCTCTTCGTCGGTTTGCGGCTGCTTCGGTTGTTTAGCCATCTCCCTTCTAAGTTATACACGAGGTCGGTTCCACAGGTTGCGGCGGACGGTGCTTGAAAGTACAGATATACTAATGGTGTGGCGCACGAGCTAAGGAACGACGAGGACGTTGAGGGCATTCTTAGGATCGCAGTGAAGCAGACCGGTATTTCCGGCGGCCAGTCATTGCGCGAACGGCTACTTGCGGCTGCAGACGAGCTAGGCCTAACCCCTGAGCAAATTGCCGAAGCCGAGAAGAAATACTTTATCGAGCAGCAAGAAAAAGCCGAACTGGCCGAGTTCACCAAGCACCAGCGAAACGACTATATGGAGCACGCAGGGGCCTTTGTCGGCGTGAATGCCATTCTCTTTGTCATCAACTTCCTGACTGCGGGACACATCAGTTGGGCATGGTGGGTTTTATTTGCATGGGGAATCGGCATCGTCTGTGGATTTCCCAGCGCGTTCATGGTCAACAGCAACGGCTTCCAAAACGAGTTCAAGCAGTGGCAGAAGCGAAAGCGGCGCAGAGAGGCGAAGAAGGCGAAAAACGGGCTGGAGCCGCTGCCGCCGCTGGACGACTAGGCAAGGCTGTCAGGCTGTTGGTTCATTTCCTATCCCTTGATTATGATAGCTCAAGTTTTCTCGCGCAAATCTCGAAAGTGCGCTAACGGGATACTTCATCAGGTCGGGATTCTCGCGCCACTTGGTGGGCTTGCCGTCGCGTTGCCACATCGTGCGCGAGATGCGAAGCCAACTGAACTCCGAACCCGGATGGCGAAACACTCGTCCCCAGACGCAGTCGAGTAGCATCAGGATTGCCCGGTAGATCCAGAAGAACTGGCAGGCGATGACGATCAGAAGGATTTGATTACCGTAATCCTTAACAAACACGGCAATCTCGTCGGAGCCAAGCGATTTGAGGGACCTCCCAAGCATTTCGAGAAAGAGAACAGATAGAACAGAAGTCCAGAGCACTCTCAGAAACGCCCCAATCGTATGCCTTGCAAGCTCCCTTCGCTCTCGTCCATTCATCTTCCGGCTGCCGGCAAACTCGCACTCCCCTCGGGCGATCCGCGCAAGCTTCACGGCATGCGGCCATCTGCGAAACCACCTATGCGGCTGCCAAAGGTCCGAATCGACCAGAACAAGACAAGCCGGCCAGAAGACGCGGATCGTCACCGGCTCCTTCGAAACTCTCAATGGGCTCTGGCAAGGCAGGCCTGCAAGAAGAAACTGGTCTTTGACGATCGGCTTGCCGTGGAACACCATTACGGTTCGATGGAAAGCACTCAACCCGAATATGATCGCTGGCCACAAGGCGAAAATGCTGAAGACTACATAAAGCCCTTTGACCTCAGACAATATCAATCTTTGTAAGGGATCTTCAGGTCGAGGAATCGCCATTACAACAATAACGAGCAGGATCGCAACCAGCCAGCGAACCGCCGGCCACAGAACCGACCGAAACTCTTCGTCCGTCATCCGCCGAATCTTGTGCGCCTCAAGCCCGCAGCACCGGTAATCCCAGCCGGAATGTTCAAACTCAAACCGCTGGGCGATCCTCAAGGGTTAATCTGCCTCCAGTTGCCTCCTGACATGTGCTGCTCCAAATCTTGAATGTGCTTGTCGTTGCGCTGTACCCAGTCTTGGAACGCCTTTGGAGTCTCCGTGACTTTCATCTGCGCGCCGCTAAGGTCGTAATGGTCTTCACAATAGGGGTGCCCGAACCGGTATTCCAGGAAGATACTCTGGTTCACGCGGGGAACAATGGATAGATATTCGACAATGCGTTTTCCAGACTGATACGAAGGGAATCTATACACGGGATATACAATGCGGGTCCCATCTTGGTTCGAATACTGCATCGTCGGCACGATTTCAAAAGCCGAATAATCGATGCCGACACGGTCGCCGGAAGGAGTGATGCCGAATAGGACATCTCTCGTCGATCGTTTGAGCACAAGCATCGCCTGCATCATAGCGGGGTCGGGCACGACCTCAGTGAAGTCCTCGTCAATGTGCTTCCAGTAGTATGATTCGTTATAGTCGGGTTGATCGAAAGTCTGACGGCGGATCGTTTGAGAAAAGGCTCGTACATTCTTGAAGAAATAATCCTTTGCCTTCGGCGGAATCGACATAAACGGAATGGTGCCGCTCGCGCGAAGTGCATCGCGCTGAGCCTTTCCGAGAAGGCCATAGAACTTGTAAGCTCTACGTACGTTATCGTTGATCTCGATTTTCGCATTAGGCGCAGTCAAGTAGATCCATGCAGACTCGAAGTTTCTATCCAGGCTGCACACCGGTTGGGTTGAGAAGTAGTCCACAAGCAAATCGAGACTCATTGGCTTATGGCTTAACAAATGCTTTTGAAGCTGTTGAAGAGATTCGCGGTTGAGCCTGAACTCGCGGGTTTGGCTGGGTTTATCGGGCATGACGAGCATGCAGTTCTGGCTGACAGCGACCTTGAGCGACCAGTTTGCGATCATATTCCGCACAAGATCATCAGCAGTAATTGGCTTCGTCATCAAACGGCACGCGGGATTGATTGCCGAATCGGGTATGCAGGCGACCAAATCCAAGTTTTGCGATTGGGCTAAGGCTTCAAGCGCTTCGCCTGAACCGATTGCCAGCGGCTCGTTATCAGCGGGCGTTGCCACGAATCGCAACAATCTTCCGCCCATGGGTTTCTTGGCATACTTGTCTGCAACATCAGCGATTGACGCCGACATCGTGCCGAACTCGTTGCTGCTCGACACCCCACCAGACGAACCCATCGACACAGTAGTTGCTGAAGCGATTCGGTCTCGGAGTTCCGCGTTATCTTTGCTTAGCTCGACTGCTGCTGTTGGTTGCGGCAAAGTAACGGGTAGGTTGACAGGATATGACGAATAGGAGCCGATGTTTTGGTAGCTGATGTCTAAGCATTTACCGGTCGTGCTAACAAAGAGGATCTCTGCATTGACCATCGGTTTCTGCATACATGTGACTGATATGAACACCTTTTCCAGATCGCCAGCAGTCTTAGACGGCCATGCTTGCAGGCGTTGCTGCGCGATTTCCCAGGCGGCTCTCGGAAGCGGCCTTTGCGATCTAAGAGCCGGATATGCATAAACGACAGTCTGCATTGTGTCGATTTGCGCCAGCTCAGAAATCGGGATTTGGTTAAATATCTGCTTCGCGAATCGGTCCTTCTGAGAATATTCATCATTCGAAGTGTTATTGAAGAACATTTTGTTATAGGCTTCGATTTGCTTGACAATTGCCGAAACGTCAGCAATCGTTTGCGCCTTGGCCTTTTCGCCTGAAAGCGTTAGCTGATAGGATTCGCCTGACTTGCTCCAGCTTCCAGAAGAAACCTCCGCAACCTTTGACATGAGGTCATTGAGAGGCATGTCCTTGACCCGGATGAGCACCACCTCGTTCTTGATCGACTTGTCGGCTTCCATCTTGACGCCGGCGGCCTCACCGAGTTTGGGAAGAAGGCGGCCGAGGGTCATGGCCGGCTGGCTGAAGGTTATCTTCTGGCTGTTCAGATTTCCAGATTGTTGAAAAATGGCGAGCGAGGCAAGGAAAAGGCTTAGCGTTGTCATTTCAGATCTTCTTTTCGAGTGGGTTGTCAGGACCAGCGCGCTGTTCCAGTTCCTGCAAGTGCTTGAGCTGTCTTTCGATCCATTTCTTAAGCGGTTCCGGCAAATCCCCGCTGCTCATCGGAGCAAATCCGGCAGGACAGCTGTCGTCATACAGCATGTGAGAATAGACAATCGACTTATAGCGCTCCGGTCCGTTTAGGACGTTCACACTCAGCTTTATCGCTGTTCGTTTGCCAGGCTGATAATAGGGGTACCGGATTCTTGGCGCGGCGACAGTCATGGCGTCAGGATTCGACATTTCTCGAACCAGCGCCATCGCAATATCCTCGATGGTTTGAAAATCGAAAACTGCCTTTTCGCCGTTCTCAGAAATGCCGAGCAATGTTTCGCGCGTTGCATATGCCCCTTTGAGGTCCGCACGGATTCGCTCGAGTGGCGGAAGGACCTCGGATGAGTCATCAATATACGACTGAGCTTGGTCGGTCTTTGGAGCGCTTGGGTTGTCGAGGCTGCAGTGCATCATCGGCATCGCCCGGTAGAGGAGTGTTCTTTGCTCAGGAAGCAACGATCCCATGGCTATGGACTTCCCATTCCTTATTCGATCGCGTTGTGAGGCACTAAGAAGGCCCCAGAATCGGTACATGCATCGTTCTGGGACATGCTGATAGAGCTTCTTGGCGATCTCGGAGCAGTTCATCCGAAGCCATACCGACTCAAACGACTCATTGTGTCCAACGAGTGGCTGAGTGGCGCAATATCGGGAAAGCAGATCGAGGGGCGGGGGACTTTGACCGATGCAATGATCGATTAGTTCTCTCAATGCCTCCCTGTCAAGCCGTTTCGCGCGAGCCTCTGACGGCAATGCAGGGCGAATCGTGAGCCAATGGCCGTCCTGATCGGCATCCAAACCCCATTTGGCGCTGGCTTGTTCAAGCAGTTTGGCTGCCGTAAAGGACTGCTCCCGCAAGTCCAAGCATGCAGGACATTCAGCAGAATCCGGCAAGCAGGCGATCAGGTTAACGTTTTGAGTTGCGCCGAGATTTGACAATGCATCGCCAAGTCCTATCGATAGCGGATCTACCTCATCTGGCTTCCTGAGGGAGTCTTCCTGCTCATTCGATAGCTTGTCAAACTCTTTCGGGTTGAAGCTGCTATCAATATACGCCGTCGTCATGTTGTCCCCTATTCCAATGGATACCCAAGCCATCGACTGCCCCCTCAACGAGAATAGACCAATCTTTTGGATTGCCTTCCGTTGTTTCTCAGGGAGTGAGACTGCCGCCGATGGGTTCGTCAAGGTGAACTTCGCAGTTCTCGGAGGTGCAGGAGTTAGGTTTTCGGGGAATTCGGGAACAGGGTCCAAAGACGCGCTACACCTTGCTAACGCGATGCCGTCATTACGAAGCAAGCAAACCTCATAGCGAATCTGGTCTCCCAAGCGGCTCACTTTAATCAAAACTTTCGAGAGATTGCCGGGCAACTTATTCGGCGATTTGGAAAGCATCTCATTCGCAATGCCAAGGCAGGAAGCGGGCAACGCGATCTGATTGCCGGAAAAAGGATAGCCAAATGCAATGGTTTCATCAGATTCCAGTAGGACAATACGGTCCACTGGTGCAAGAGCCAAGATCTTATAAGCTTGCTGGTCGCCGTCGCCGTAGTGGGCAAGCCGTTTGGACGAGGAGCCAAGACCCAGCATTTCGGCATGGACGGAAAGTCTTTGCTGAAGCTGCTCCCGTCGGCTCGTTAGGTCGGCAGTTCTTTCTGCTCTATCCTGGTCGCGATTAAGCTTGAGCACCTGCTTGCCGTCTTGCTCTTCCCACTCGCCGCAAGCAGCCTTTGCCACCTTGGCCATCAGATCCTTGACGGCCACATCCTTCACCTGAACCAGCACCACCTCGTTCTTGATCGACTTGTCGGCTTCCATCTTGACGCCGGCGGCCTCACCGAGTTTGGGAAGAAGGTGGCCGAGGGTCATGGCCGGCTGGCTGAAGGTGATAGGCGGCTCAGTGGTCAAGCCTGGGCACATCAAAACGGCAGCGAGAGGTATTAAAAACATAACGGTCCCCGTAACAAATGACAGCTTCAAGAACCATTATAGTTCTATCGTTGCTATATTACGGCGATTTCCATCTGGCAATCTGCGACAGGTCTCTATCGCTAATGGTCTTGTGAAGAACTCAGTGGTTGTCAATCGTGGCCGACGCGGCTTTACTGCTTGCTACGCGGCACTTAACCAGAATGTAAACGCACTTGCGCACGACGGGAGTCTTACAGACACGCCTCTGCATGGAAGTGCTCTTTAGCTCGTTGACAAAGCCTAAAACGGGCATTGGTCATCCTATCCGATGCTTTCACGACACTGGTGTGTTTGTCGGTCCGGCCATACATGCCAGCACCGCTCGCGGGCGCAACATTCGGTTCGAGTCCTCGGCAAGGCTCTGACGAGGCAATACCCAGTAGTCGCGGACGATGGGCCTATCGGTGAGGATCTTACGCGGCATGGCAATGCTCTTTCCTAATATGAGCATCGATCGTATCGTAATGGCGTTCGCAGGCGCAATGATCTTACTTAGCGTCGTTCTAGCCGTCACTGTTAACATGAACTGGCTTTGGTTCACCGGCTTTGTAGGCATCAACCTGTTCCAAGCGGCGATCACAGGATTCTGCCCGCTCGTGCTGATCCTGAGGAAGCTTGGCGTTCGGCCTGGTCCCGCGTTCTAGCTACCTCCCGTTGTTAATTAGTGGAGCCAATTTCAAAGCTCTTGGTTTGGGTGCCACGGATCGTGAGATCCGTGTTCTTTCAGGTTCAACACTGGTCTTAAGATCAGTGACACCTGTCTTGTTTAACGGAGTTTTGCAATTGGCTCAGTGATTCCCAAAGGCCGTGCCTATACCGTTCCTTGAGCCTTTCGCATATACGTTCATGTAGTAGAATGTATACATGATTGTCCGTTACGACAGCCCCCTACAGATCAGCAAGGACTTCGAGCCCAAAGGCGACCAAGAGAACGCGATTAACCAGATCTGCGAAGGGTTGGAGAACGGTTTCCGATTCCAGACGCTGAAGGGAGCGACCGGCACGGGCAAGACCTTCACGATGGCGTCCGTCATCGCCAAAGCCCAGCGGCCGGCGCTCATCTTTGCGCACAACAAGACCCTTGCGGCCCAGTTATGCCAGGAATTCCGTGCGTTCTTTCCCGAGAACTCGGTTCAGTATTTCATCAGCTATTACGACTACTATCAGCCAGAAGCGTATGTGCCCCAGCTTGACCTCTACATCGAGAAGGACTCCAGCATTAACGAAGAGATCGAGCGCTTGCGCCACGCAGCCACTCAGGCCCTTCTTGAGCGCAAGGACGTGATCGTCGTCGCCTCGGTGTCGTGCATCTACGGCCTCGGCTCGCCCGACACCTATGCCGAGTCGGTGGTCACCTTCGAGACCGGCACCGAATTCGACTTGGATACCGCTCTGAAGAAGCTGATTCAAATGCAGTTCACGCGGAACGACATGGTGCTCGATCGGGGCACGTTCCGAGTACGCGGCGACACATTGGAAGTTCAGCCAAAGGACGAAGAGGTTGTCACACGAATTGAGTTCTTCGGAGACTCGATTGAGCGCATCCGCCTAATCGACCCGCTAACCCAAGATGTCCTCGATGAGCCGCGCAAGATCTCGGTGTTCCCGGCGACCCACTATGTAACGCCATGGGACCGCCTAGATGAGGTCATTGGGCAAATCACCGAAGAAAAAGACAAGCAATGCACGTATTTCCACGAGAACAACAAGCTGCTGGAGGAGCAGAGGCTGCGCCAGCGCGTCGATTTTGATATTGAGATGATGCGCGAAGTTGGCTTCTGCAGCGGCATCGAGAACTACTCGCGCTACTTCGATGGCCGCACACCTGGCGATCCGCCCTATACGCTTCTTGACTTCTTACCCAGCGACGCCATCGTGTTCATCGACGAATCGCACCAAACTATCCCGCAGATTCGGGCAATGTATAACGGCGACTACCAGCGCAAGTCGGTTCTCGTCGACTACGGCTTCCGACTGCCATCGGCACTTGATAACCGGCCGCTCAAGTTCCCTGAGTTCCTAGAGCGCGTGCCGCAAGTCGTCTTCGTCAGCGCGACGCCGGGACCGTTTGAAGGCGAAATGCAAGAGCAAGTCATCGAGCAGGTCATCCGCCCAACCTACCTGCTTGATCCCGAGGTTGAAGTCCGACCCACGCGAGGGCAAATCGACGACCTTATCAACGAGATCCAGACCAGAGCCGAAAAAGGCGAGAGGACGCTTGTAACAACCCTAACTAAGAAGATGGCCGAGGACCTCACCAAGTACCTTCAGGATGTCGACATCAAGGTTCAATACATCCACTCGAACGTCCACTCTCTGGAACGTCCCGAGATTCTAAAGGGATTGCGGCTCGGACTCTACGATGTCGTCGTCGGCGTCAACCTGCTCCGCGAAGGATTGGACCTGCCAGAAGTTAGCCTCGTCGCCATCCTCGATGCCGACAAAGAGGGCTTCCTTCGATCCGAAGTCGCCCTAGTCCAAACCATCGGCCGCGCCGCTCGAAACGTCGGAGGAAAGGTCGTGCTGTATGCCGACAACATGACAGGCTCAATGCAGCGCGCCATCGATGTAACGAACCGGAGAAGAGCGATCCAAAGCAAATACAACGAGGAACACGGAGTGTCGCCCAAGACGGTCAAGAAGGAAGTCCGGGAGTCCATCCGTTCCTACGATGCCGTTGCCGAGATCACCGCCCAATACGATGCCAAAACGGAGAAGGACGGTCCGATTAGAGTAGAAGATGTGCCTGTCCTGATCTCGAACCTTGAGAGCGAGATGAAGGCGTTCGCTAAGGCGATGGAGTTTGAGCGAGCCGCCGAAGTCCGAGATGAGATCGCCAAGTTAAGGTCACTGTTAGGAGCATCGGCGGGCGGAGCGGTGACCGGAAGCAAACGAAAGCTGCCTGGATATAAGCGGAAAGGCTGATTCCGTTGCGGGATGCTCAGCAAAAACATATACACAGGTTAAAAAACATCGCGGGTGTGGAATATCCCATGTGGAGGACGGCCCGCCAATATTGCTAGGCGGGACCATTTCAAGTGTCAGATCGCCAGGCGAGGCTTTTGCGCAACTACAGCTTGCTAGTGATTCTTTACGTAGGGATCGCTGGAATCGCCTATGCGTGCCAAACCTTCCTCAACGCACCGATTCCCTATGCCTTTTGGGGCGCCTATCTGGTCCTCCTGGAGTCATGGATCGCTCTGTCGTCGGTCCTTTACGCCAAGGCCTCTTCGGCTCCCATGCAGTCGCGCATATCCTATATTCTGTTCGGAGCGGCGTTTGTTATCCTCTTGGCTGGCGACTCCTACTGGGTCGCTTCACTATCGATCACTGGCGCACGTCCAGCGCAAGGTTCGCTTTACGAAGGAACACGGTTAGCGTTTGACGCCTGCATATTCGCTAGTTTCGCGCTTCAGCTCAAGTACGTTTTCGTCAAGCAGCGTGCCGTGGCTTTTTTTGATGCCCTCCTGATCACGGCAAGTCTTGTTCTTCTTATGTGGGAACTGGGTTACGGCAATCTGTGGATAAGCACCACTGCCAGCCCAAGCGCTCGGACTAGCGTACTGATATTAGCGGCAAGCGACGTCGCAACCTTAACGATAGCCGTGATCCTTGTCCTGTCGTCCCTCAAACAGGGCAAGATCGCCCTCAAAGTCCTCATCCTTGCCTTTGCCGCAGTCTTGCTTACGGTTGGCGATCTGACAGCAGGCGTCATGCTGCTCAACGGGACGTATTATGAGGGTTCGGTTCCGGACATCATAGCCGTTGCAGCGCTGTTGATTACTGGCTACAGCTCTGCTCTGTATGACCATCAAAAGAGCTTCGTTACGCGGAGGCCATCGTCCGCAAACCTCTCACTTATCGGGCAGTTCTTGCACCGAGTTCCTAGCATAATCGCATTTACCGTTCTAATGATAACGCTGGGGGCGGACTTCCTAACCTCGTCAGCAGTTCTGCCTTCCGCGCTTGGAATCTCCTTGACGCTTATCGCCCTGGTTGGCGTGAGGCAACTGGCTGCCATCATATCTGAACACTACAACCGAAACGAAGAGCTCCAAGAAGTCAAGAAGTTGCTTGAGCTCGATGTTCAGCACAAGACGGCTCAGCTCCGAGAGATGCTCGAGCTTTCCTATTCGGTCAACGAGACGCTCGATATCTCACAGATACTGTGCCGAGCGTTGGACCACGCTCGAAAAGTCGTTCGATGCACAAGCGGCGTCGCTAGATACTTTGATGCCGACCCACAATCCGAATTGCGCGAGCAAACAGAGTGGAGCGAAGGGCAAACAGCGATTCCCTCGCCTGCATACTCAATACAAGGTGCGAAGGATTTCCGCATGGCAAAGCCAGATGCGAGCATATTCGGCAAATCCGGCTCTTACTATTGCATCAGCGTTGACATCGCTGTTGGAGACCATCAAGTCGGCTGGATTGCCCTAGGCAGGCAGGATATGCCTTTCGGAGCGTCGGATATCGACTTGCTTAACGGAGTCGGACAAATCGCAATGCCCGCTCTTGCGAATGCGAATACCTATCGTCTGGCAAAAGACGCCAGCGAACGCGATCCAACGACGAACCTGCTGAACCATCGGGCGATCCACGAGAAGCTTGTGCTCGATCTCGTGCGTGCGCGAAAGAACAACAAACCGCTGTCGCTCATCATGATCGATGTCGATAACTTCCAACGCTACAACGCAACTTATGGCCACACAAACGGCGACGAGTTGCTGAGGACAGTAGCAGCAACGATTATCAATACGGTTCCAGAGGGTTCGCTCACCGGACGATTCGGCGCAGACGAGTTTGTCATTGGCCTTCTAGGCTGCGATGCAGATAGCGCTGTTTCAGTCGCAAGCAGCATCGCGCAGAATCTTGAGAGCCAGAGCGTTCAGCTCGATAACGACGACCGAAAGATACCTATCGCTGTTACTTGCGGCATCGCCGCCTATCCCGAAGACTGCGACACCTACGAAGAACTCCTTTTGACTGCCGAGCAAAACCTTGAAAAAGCAAGGCTGGTCGGACAGGATATCGCCATGACCTCCGACGTCTGCAAGGTCGGCCGCCAAATGCGCTCGGAATCGAGTTTCGAGATCCTCGATATGCTCGTCACAGCCGTCGATAACAAAGACTCCTATACGAGGAAGCACTCGGAGCAGGTCGCCGAGTTCGCAACGTGGTTATGCGAGGCAATCGAACTCGATGAAGAAACGACTAGGCTCATCCAGCAAGCCGCTTTGCTTCACGATGTTGGCAAGATCGGCGTTCCTGCCGAAATCCTCGGCAAACCCGGCAGGCTGACGGATGACGAAGTAGCAACGATCAACAAGCATTCCGTGTTAGGAGCAAGCCTAGTGGCCGCCTTCAAAGACATGGAGGCCATCTTGCCAGGCGTTAAGCACCACCATGAGCGCTGGGACGGCACCGGATATCCAGACAGATTGGGTGGCAATGAGATTCCGTTGATGGCTCGGATTCTTTGCATCGCAGACACCTTCAGCGCAATGGTGACAGACCGTGCCTATCGCAAAGCGCTTTCGTGGGACATCGCTATCGAAGAACTCACAAGCCACATTGGAACGCAGTTCGATCCAGAACTTGGCTACATCTTCGCGAAGGTTGCTAAGCGCAAATTGGCCGCGTATATGCCTCGGTCGAAACGGGCCGCCTAAGCACTTTCAGTAGACAGCCGTTGCGTATTCAGGCTCATTTCCGGTAGGTTGTTGGTTGTGCCGGACGCATTAGCCCTCGGAATGATAGAACGCGCTTTCGACCTCTTGGCCGAACGCCCAGGCTTTATTGAGCGTCCCGACCAGCGCCAGCTCGCTTTGCTCATTTCCGACTGCCTGGATACCAAGGAGTCAGGCGCATTCGAAGCCCCCACCGGTTTAGGTAAATCGCTCGCGGCTCTGATTCCGGCCATCGCGCACGGCATTTCGACCGGCAAACGCACAGTCGTCGCCACCTATACCAACGTTCTCGCAGAGCAGTATCTGCGAAGCGATCTGCCACTTGCACTGAGTTTGTTTCCCGATTCTGAGCCGACTACGCAGTTTCTCATTGGTCGAACGCGATATGCGTGCAATCAAGAGATCATGCTCTCGGCCCGCGAGCTGATGCGCGAGTTTGTACCCCATGCCGTAGAAGGCATCGAGTCGGAGTTCCGCCAACTCGTCAAGAAGCCGCAGCGCGAACTGATCCAGCTTTGGCAGTCGATCAGCGCGCCGTCGATCTGCCCCGGCCGCCTGTGCCCGTCGTTCCACGAATGCTTCTACTACAAAGCCCGCCGAAAGGCAGAGAAGGCGCAGATCGTCATCACCAACCACAGCGTCGTGCTGATGGACGCGATCTTGGCCAAGGCTTCGAACAACGAGCTGTCGATGCTGGGCGAGTATGACCTGTTGATTATCGACGAGGCGCATGACTTTCCTCAAGCTGCAGTCAACGCCCTTGAGTTTGAGTTGAACGAAGAGACCTTGGGCATGCTGATGGGAATCGCGACCAAGATGGAGGATGTCGTCTTCCCAATGGCCGCCAAGGCAGGCGGAGCCGAGAGCTGGCGCCGCTTGTGCGATTCCTTCCGAACATCATTGGCTCAAGTCGGCGTTCAGCTCAAGCAATATAGCCTTTCGATGGGTAAGCCGGGGATCCTTTTGGCAGCGCCCGAAGAGGTCGAAAAGCACCCGCAGGTTCAGCTTCACTCATCGAAAGTCGGACTGGAGCGAGCCGAGATACTGGCTTCCGAGGCTTCGGACAAGGCGATCGACTTCGTGAAAGGCATCGACCGTCTACTGGGCCAATGGAAGCACATGGGCGACCTTTCGAAAGACGAGAAGAGCGACCTGCAGGACATGATGCGCAACTACCGGATGGTGATCACCGAGTTCAGCATCGGCTGCTTGTCGCTGTTCCAGCCCGAAGGCGTTTCGGTCAGCTATTCGAGTTCTGGCGAAAAAGGCGCATTGCTCCGGCACGACTTAATTGATCTCTCTGGGCCGCTCGATGAGCTGATATGGCAGCGGCGGCCCTATGTTTGCCTTTCTGCGACCTTGGCTCTCGACGGCAATCTGGACTTTTTCAAACGAGTTACCGGCGCAGAACCGGCATACGAGGAGATTCTGCCGTCGCCGTTCGACTACCCAAGCCAGGCCGCCATCTATTTGCCGCCACCGAACACCATTCCCGATCCAGCAGAAGCGCGCAAACAAGGCACCGAGGAGCATTACTACAAGTGCCTTGCGGCTGAGCTCTCGAAAATCATACGGTCTGTCGGCGGACGAACTCTGGCTCTCTTCCACAGCCGCAAAGAGATGGAAGGCATCTATGCCTATATGGACGTGCCTGAAGACTGCCCGATCTACGTTCAGAGGCGGTCGGGAGTGGCGGCGACCGGCGAGAAGTTCCAGAAGAACGTTCGTTCATCGCTATTTGCGCTTCGCTCGTTTTGGACGGGTTTTGATGCCCCTGGCGAGACGCTGAGCTGCGTTGCGCTGGTGCGCGTGCCGTTCGAAGTGCCGGTCGATCCGCCCCAAATAGCGCGGATGGCATGGCTTCAGACGCGGCAGCTCGATCCGTTCATGTCGCACACGCTTCCGCTGGCCAAGATGATGATGCGCCAAGGTGCAGGACGGCTCATTCGACGGGCAGAGGATCGAGGGGTTATTGCCCTGCTTGATCCGCGGCTGATCAGTAAACGGTATGGCGAACAGATCCTCGCGAACCTGCCGGAAGGCATGCGTCTTTTCCGCGACATCGAGGAAGCGGCTATTTCGGTCGGTGTGATGGCGGAGTAGACGAAAATCTCCCCCTTGCGCGAGAAAGAGCGAGCAGAGGGGGAGAAGTGTGAGTGAAGCGAACACAGTAGGGGGTTAAACGACTTTATTGACTATTGACGATGAGTATCTTAAAGGTCCTGAAACCCGCCGGATGCCACTTGTCGTAAGACCAGCATCGAACCATAAGAAGCACGGATCTCACGATCCGTGGCACCCAAACTGGGAGTTTTGAAAGTGGCTCGGTCAATGCCCCGTCCCTCATCCCTCGTCCCTTTCCGCCTCGCCCCTCCCCTTTCGGGTACCCTCCAAGGCACCATGACGGCGAGTGAACTGCGCGACAAATATCTGCGCTTTTTTGAATCCAAAGGGCACACGAGGCACCCATCCGGGCTGCTGATTCCCTACGACGTGACCGGCAAGCTGGACGAGAGCCTGCTGTTCAATGGCGCTGGCATGGTCCAGTTCAAACCGTATTTCCGCGGCGTGGCGACGCCCGAAAATAAGAGGCTGGCCAACGCCCAGAAGTGCGTGCGAACCGGCGACATCGATGAAGTGGGCGATCTCAGCCATCTCACCTTCTTCGAGATGATGGGCAACTTCTCGTTCGGAGACTACTTCAAGAAAGAAGCGATCGACTATTCCTGGGAGTTTCTGACCTCAGCCGAATGGCTCGGTCTAGATGTCCACCGTTTGGCGTTTACGATTTTCGAAGAAGACGACGAGGCGTACGGCTATTGGGCTGAGCATTTCTCGTCGATTGGGATTGATCCGGCCACGCGCATCTTCCGCCTCGGCGAAGAGACCAACTATTGGCCCGCCGGTGCATTCAGCTCGGGTCCTCCGGGACCGTGCGGACCGAACTCCGAGATGTTCTTCTGGACTCCGAACGACGAACCCGCTCCGACCGGACCTTACACTCGCGAGGACTATCTGCGCGATGAGAAAGCAGGCAAGTGGCTGGAGATTTGGAACGACGTTTTCATTCAGTACGAGTGGAAAGGCTCTCTGCGCGATCCTTCGAATCCGAGTAAGGGTTACGAGAAAGAAGGGTTAGATCCTTTGCCATTCCGTTCCATCGACACCGGCATGGGCCTCGAGCGCACGGCGGCGGTCCTCGGCGGCCACTCGTCGGTCTATGACATCGACATCTTCCAGCCGATCCTCCGGGCGATTGAAGCTGTCAAAAGTGGCAGGGACGGCTCGTCCCTGCATTCGAGCACGGTTGAGCCAACCGTGCCACCACTGAAATACGGCGACGACCCGGAGAAGGACAAGGCGATCCGCATCATCGCCGACCACATCCGAACGGCTTGCTTCTGCATCGCCGACGGCGTTCTGCCCAGCAACACCGGCCGCGGCTATGTGCTTCGCCGCCTGATCCGCCGCGCCGTGCTGAAGGGCCAGCGGGTTCTGGGCTTCGAGGAGCCGTTCTTCCACAAGGTGTTCGAAGGCGTCCTCGAGGTTATGGGCCACCACTACACCGAGCTCTACGAGCGTCGCGAGATCATCGTCGAGACGTTGCAGAACGAGGAGAACCAGTTTAGGCGGACGGTATCTCAAGGATATAACGAACTACTGAATCAATTGCGATTCTTGGTTGCTTCTGACTCTACTGGAAGTGGTGGGTGCCTAGTGACTCTTAAGTATCTACTTAATAAGGATAATGAGTTGCCGTTGCCCAGTAACCCAGAACTCGTTACACTGCTGAATCACTTGCCCACTCGGAATGATAGAGAGGCTAGATTCGAAACATACTTGAACTACAGCAACCTAGAAGCAGAAACACTATCGACACCTAGTTTAGTATCACATTTCCTGGATTGCATCAAACGGCACTATGAATCTCTGATTCAATCTAGAAGAGTATCATTGGAACTCACTCAGGCATATGACTATGTCAAGCAATTAGTGATGCCAGGCAACATAGCCTTCAGACTCTACGACACCTACGGATTCCCCCTCGAAGTCACGACCGAGCTATGCGCTGAAGCCGGCATCGGCATCGACCTCGACGGCTACGAGCAGGCCATGCGCGAAGCCCAGGAGCGCTCTCGTGGCGCATCCGACATGGACACCGTCTACGGCGGATACGACGAGGAGCTGGTGCTCAGCATCTCCGACGCCGTCAACCTACAAACCGACTTCATCGGCTATGACACCTTCAAGGCCGAGTGCAAGGTCGCGCAGATCAGCCCGCGGTTCGGACCGGACGGCGTGACCACCGCCGACCTACAAGTCTGCCTCGACCAAACCCCGTTCTACGCCGAATCCGGCGGACAGGTAGGCGACACCGGCACCATCTCCTGTGACGATTTTGAGCTCAAAGTGGTCAAGACCTGGAAGGAAATGGGCCTTGTCTGGCACGACGTCGAAATGGTCCGCGGCCCGCACGTCCAAGGCCTCGATAAGGACGGCGCGCTGAGCATCCTCAACAGCGGCGTCTTCTTCAAGACCGTCGTTGCCGAGGTCGACAAAGAGCGGCGCAAGGCGATCACGCGCAACCACACGGCCACGCACCTGCTGCACGCCGCGCTCCGAAACGTCCTCGGCAAGCACGTCACCCAGGCCGGATCGCTGGTCCACCCCGACCATCTGCGATTCGACTTCACGCACGGCAAGGGCATGACGCCGAAGGAGATCGCCGAGGTCGAAAAGATCGTCAACCAGCAGATTCTAAACGACCGTGGAGTCGTGATCCACAGCGATTTGGCCATCGACGACGCCAAGAAGATGGGTGCGATGGCGCTGTTCGGCGAGAAGTACGGCGACCGTGTTCGCATGATCGAAGTCGAGGGTTTCAGCAAAGAGCTTTGCGGCGGCTGCCACGTGAACCGGTCCGGCGAGATCGGCTTGTTCAAGATCACCAGCGAGAGTTCTGCGGCCAGCGGAGTGCGGCGCATCGAGGCGATCACCGGCACCGGAGCGTACCAGTGGGTCAACGACCAGCAGGCGACTCTGCGCAAGATCGCCGACCTCCTGAAGACTCCGGGTGCCGATCTGGTTGCTTCGGTTGAGAAGACGCTTGAGACGCTTCGTGAAGAAAAGAAGAAGCGAGAGAAAGCTGAAGCGGCGATGGTCCGTGGCGGCGGTTCAACCAAAGAAGAGAAAGCCGACGCTTTCGAAACGGTCGGCGCAATCAAACTTTGGACCAAGCGCTTTGACTCGATCGACCCCAAGATCGTTGCTTCAGCCGTCGATGACAATGTGGCGAACAACCCCGGCCTGGTGGCCGTGGCCGCCATCGTCAACGAGGGCAAAGTCAACCTGGTCTGCAAGGTTGGGGCTGAAGCCGTGAAGAACGGCGCTCATGCCGGCAACATCGTGCGCGAGGTCGCCAAGATGGTTGGCGGAGGCGGAGGCGGCCGCCCCGACTTCGCAACGGCTGGCGGCAAAGACCCGAGCATGGTCGATGCGGCGCTAGCGTCGGTGAAGGGGCTGCTGGGATAAGGGTTAAAGGGTAGGATGTAGGGGGTTATTCGTCATTCCCTTACCCCCTAACCCTTACATCCTTCCCTAGTACCCCGTAATCCCATGCACTCGTAAACCTGCGTAGCTGCTTGCTCCGCTAAATCGAATACCGACGATATCTACCGGCTTAACACCAAGCTTAACCTCAACAACGCACAAACCTGACTGCCGATCGGCACGAACCAGCGCGCCTTTGTCTTCCGATGTCCGCACATCGATACCATATTGCAGGTCGCGTGTAACGGTCTTACCTGAAGCCAGCTTAACGGTTATTGTCCCGACCTTCTCGAAGTAGCTGCAACGAGCAGCGCAATCGACGGCAACAGCAAGAACAGAAGCCTTAGTATCGACCGAGATAGACAATTCCTGGGGGGCATCTTGCTGAGCAGGCAAAGCAATCGACCGAAGTGCTAAGGGCTTGAATAGGTTAAACACGCGGCCACTCATCTCAATAGCGCGATAAGAACGGCCTTCCGGCACCAATGAAGAACCGGGCAATGCCTTCACCGAGCCCGGCTCAGATAGGAAAAGCCGCCGAAGCAGCGCGCCGGGATCGTAGCCAAGTTTGTCGGTCTGCTCTTGCCGGCCGCTCCAAGCATAGTCGGCGAACATCAGATAGGCGTAGTGCTGCTGGAAACTGGCGATGAGCGCTTGCGGATTGCTTTCATAGCCTGCCCAGGTCGTCTGAAGCGCCCCGCAGCCTTCCTGAGCCGCCGCTAGAACGAAGCCTCGGATATTTCCGGGCCGGTACCACGTGCTAGCGACCGGCACCTTCCCTTCCTTCTTCCAAAGCTGAAGCGATGCCAAGAAAGAAACTGGATTAGGATTGTCGGCGTAGTGCCAGTCCGCGATCATCGATCCCGCAGGAATAACCGAGCGGCGCAACCGAGCATCTTGGGGAGTGTCGCCGTTGCATGCGTCGATGGCTTCGCCTTTAGCCAAGCCAACATCGCCCCAAAGCATCATATCGACTTTGTTGTCCTTGGCGATCTGAGCGAGGTACGGGATCTGCTTCAGCCACAGCTCGGTGACAAAGGCAGGATCGTCTTTCATGCCGATCATGGCGACCTCATCCATTCCGAAGTGGATCGTTTTAGGTTTCAGAAGGTCAACCGCCTCTGACCAGATGTCCTTGATCTTTTTCTGCGCCTTGGGATTTCTCGGATCGATCGCATAGGGCGCAGAAGGATTTAATGCGATATCGAGGTTCTTGCCGTTGGCAAACAGCCACTCGGCATGCCCGAAGCTCTGGATGAGCGGAATAGGCTCGATGCCCATCGTACGCAGCATCGTGAACTCCTTCACCAGTTCAGATAAGGGCATTGTCATCGTTGTCTCGATGCCTGCGGTCGCCTTCCAAGCCGAGCGCTCGCACTGCAGAACGGCCTTGTTCAGCTTCATCGGCCGCAAGACTCGCTCGAAGAACTCCTTGTGGAAAGGCACAGTCTTGGGTCCGACGAAGGTGTGAATCCCGCGCCAACCAATGGTTGGCCAGTCCCTGACCTCGCCGACCGGCAGAACCAGCCGCCCTTTGTACGCATGAGCCATCATCGCAAGCGTGTAGAGTCCGTTCAGCAACCCTTGTTTCGATTGCCCCGTGACGGCAGCCGATTTTGTTGTGACCTTGATGATGTATGCCTCCTCCGGCAATTTCAAATCGGCAACTTTGCCAATGATCTTGCCGCCGGAAGCCTGACTGGTTTGCCACAGGGAGTTTAGGAAGACCTTGAACAACCGCGCTTCTTCTTCGCATCCTTTCGGTAACTGAAGCGATGGCTTTCCTAGTTGAAACACTTTGGAGATATCGAGTGTTACAGATTTGGGCTTGGGCACAAGCGGCAGTTTGTCAGCGGGCAGCTTGGCTTGCTTGAGCTGGCTCGTGACGCCACGAAAAGATCTCTTGGAGATTTCCTGCCCGGCAAGCGTAGGTTCAAAACTCCACTCAGCCTCAAACTTCGCCGGCTTGCCTTTGGCCACCTCGATGCCAAAGATCCCCATCCAGAAAAGATCGTCGTCCTCTGCATAGTCCTGAATAAAGCCCCGCGCATCGAAGAGGCTCCAATCGGACCGCGAACTCGTGAATCCAATATTCCCGACAGGCGAATCGAACACCAAAGAAGAGAACGGCGGCCCGAATTGCCTCTCGGCTGTTTCCGAACGAGACTTATACTGTCGGAGCATCAAGTCTCGCCGCGGCAAACCGTTCACCGTCAGCTTGCCTGCTTGGACCGCCGGAGCCCACACCATGCCGCTGCTAAGCTCGACCAGAACAGGTTTATCGCCGTCCCAGTTGAACTCATATTGAACTTTCAGCTTTGTGTCAGACGGCGTATAGGTCACGATTCCATAGGCGCGGCCATCGTCGCTTTTGAAAGCCATCAGCGTCTGCCCCGAAGCCGTCTTGGTCACGGTCTGGCTGGTCCATTGCGTGCTGTAATAGCCCTTCGTCCAGCCCGGTTCGTAATACTGGAACCAAGAGCCTTTGATGAAAGGCACTCCGCCAACGCTGAGCGTCAATCCTGAACCTGATGTGACTGCGAACGAAAAGGCCAAAGCAACCAAAGGAAACATGTTGCCAGTTTATCCAAAGACCGAACGAACAATCGATCTAATCGATGGCTAGACAACTTGAGGATCACCTCAGGCGAACGGTGTTAACTAGATGGTAACTGCAACCTGATATGGTTATCCTAGCTTGATTTGAACCCATTGTAAAGGACGAATAATGAACATACTCGCTAAGACAACCTTTATCCTCGCATACGCCGCAGTATTTAGCTTTGCGAGCGCGAACTACACCATCACGGGCGAAGTCTCACCGAACGTGACGATCACCAACAGCACGCTCATCTTTGTGATGGACGGCAGCTATCATTTCAACTACGGAACGCCAAATCCGACGTCTTTTGCCGCAGGCGTTAACTCGGGCTTTGTTGCCAACATTGACGGCGGCATCTCAACGGCCGACGACATCAACGACAAACGCTATGCCTTTTTCGCGACCTATATGCGACAGGACGGAAGCACCGGCGTTGCCGTAACGATGAATCCGTTTGTTGCTGGAACGGTGATCGGCAGCAAGACGTATGACGACATCTTCAACAGCGACGGATACGGCGTCATTGAGAGCGACCTGATTCAAGCCATATCGGATGCGGCGTCAGGAAACTATGACACCTATCAACCAGCCCGCTACAAAATCACAGACTGCTTCGTGAGGCTAAATAGCTATTGGGTGAACGACGGCACTGACGACATTCGCGGCACTTCGCAACTCGACCAAAATTCGATCCTGGTTTGCTTTAGCACGGCGGCAAATGGCGGCATTGTTCGTTCGACAGCGGGCCAGCCCGTGCCTGGTCCGGGTGCTGGAATTGCGATGGCTATCGGTTTAGCTGCTCTTCGCCGCAAACGAAGATAAATCCGCCAGAGGCATCAACGACGGTGCCAATAGACACCGTCGTTGAAGTCAGGCTGCAGCCTAACTAGCGGCCGTTATCTAGCCCAAAAGTTTGCCCCTTCTTTGTTGCCGGCAATCCTTCGGAAAGCCAAACCGGAGCCGGATCGCCTTTCAAGAAGTGGTCGAAGAACTGCTGCATCCGGATTGTCCAGTCCTTGCGGTTGGGCATCTTGCCGATTCCGTGGTCCTCGCCGTTGTAGTTGACCAGCCACACAGGCTTTTGGAATCTTCTCAGTGCACCGTAGAACTCGATTCCCTGTTCAAACGGCACCGCGCCGTCTTTATCGTTGTGCAGCAGCAGCATCGGCGTGTTCACGCGGTCGGCCCAGAAGACCGGCGAGTTCTCGAGGAACTGAAGAGGATACTGCCACAGCGATCCGCCGATCCGGCTTTGACCGGCCTCATACTGGAACTGGCGCATCTTGCCCGAGCCCCATCGGATGCCGCTGTAAGCGCTGGTCATGTTGGTAACCGCTGCGCCAGCAACCGCACATCGGAATAGGTTCGTCTGGGTCACAAGGAACGCCGCTTGATAGCCGCCCCAACTGTGGCCAACAATGCCGACTCGGGTCGGATCGACGAATCCGCGGCGAACGAGTGAAAGAACGCCAGGCACTATCGCCGACGTCGCGCTTCGACCTGGATAGCCCACTTGGTACTTCACATCGGGCATAAAAACGACATATCCGCGGCTGGCATAGAACGAAGCGTTAACGCCAGCTCCGCCCGCCGGACTCGGCGACGAATAGGTGTGCAATCGGCCCGACATCCGCTCATAGAAGTAGACAACCATCGGATACTTCTTGTTCGGGTCGAAGTTCGCCGGTTTCACCAAAACGCCGCGAAGCTTGTCACCATCGTCCGATAGCCATTCGACAAGCTCATTCGAACCCCACAGGTAGTCCTTCTGCTGGGGGTTGACGTCGGTCAGCTTCGTCAGGTTTGAGAAGCTCGAGTCGGTCAGGTAGAGGTCGGGATACTCCTGGAACGACTGCCGAGTCACTGCAACCACACTGGCATCGCGGGCTTTGATCGGATCGCCGAAGTCTCGGTCGTCCATTACCAGTTTGGTCGGCGTTGCGCCTTTTATCGAGCCAAGATAGAATCCGCTTGCCTTGGTGTCGTCGTTGAGGGCGTTAAGTATGAGCGGCTGGTTCATATCAATGAACTCTTCGTCCGGATCTAGCTGCTGGCGTCGTAGCACGATATGCCAGCTCCGGCCGAAGCCGTTGGTAACGCATCTAGGCTTGGTCTTGCCGGTCGGATCAACGGCCCAGATGTCGAATTGATCATTGACGAGAAGCTCCTTGTCGTCTTTGGTCCAGCCTGCGGTGCCGTACGGTGCCGGTTCTCCGGGAGTATCCGTCAAATCTGACCACAGCGGGACCGGAATGTCTTTACTGACATTGAGAGGCACTCCGCCTTTGTCGAGTTCGTAAACAAAGTAATGTCTGCTGTCTTTGTCGTACCATGTGGCGTATCTGCCGGTTGGCGAACCCGTGACAAGCCCTTGAAACTTGCGCAGGATCTCCTTCTTCTCGCCGGTTTTGACGTTTACTCGGTAGACATCGCGGAAGCCGTTGGTCCAGGTCGATTCGATGTCGTACGGCTTCGATGTCGATCCGATCGCCCATTCGGCGTTGCCTTTGCCAAGAGTGTTCACGTTGGCTAGGTCGGGGCTTTCGACGAGGACTACTTTGCTGTCGGCGAGGTTCCAGGCCGCCATATAGGATGGGTTCCTGGCCGATGCTGCACGAAGAAGCTGCTCCGGCTGGATCAGCGGGTCTTTGTAGTGCCAGATATCGACCGAGACCGCGTCCTCTCCGGTTTCTGCTGGCTTCTTGGATTCTGTAGATGGTTCAGCGACGTTTAAGTAGAGGCGTTTTCCGTCGTCTGAAAACCTTATTGAGGGCTTCGCGGCCAGTTCTCGGTCTTTGGGCAGTTGATCGGTGGGAAGGTCAATAGTCTTGCCCTTCGACCACAGCTTGAGAACCGGCTTGACCTTCTTTTCGCCCGCTGCCTCATAGGTAAATGCCACTTGGCCGGCCATCTTGTCGACCAGGATGTTTGCGTATTTGCCTTTGACTGCGCCGATCGGGGTCTTCTTCTGGTCGGCCAGATCCATCCAAACCAAGCCGTCTTTCTCGGTCGCATAGGCCACACCTTGAGCGCGCTTGTCGAAGGCGAACTCGAGCACACCATCAAGCTTGATCGTTTGCTTCGACATGGTGTTGCGGAACTCGACGGCGAACTCCTTCTTGCCTTCGGCTGGCGCATATTGAACGGCAAACCAGCTTCCGTTGTCCTCGGGGAACTGGAATCCCGAGGCGTTCTCAAGGGTTGTTTGGGTTCCCGTTGCTAAGTCGAGAATGGCGTATTTCGGCTTTGGAGCAGGCTTCTTTTCCTTCTTGGCCTTGTCGACATCCGCTTTGGTATCCGCAATCGAGAAGGTTAGCGACGAGCTGTCCTTGGTGAAGACCGCGCCCGTTCCGCGCTCGATCTTTGTTAGCTTCTGATCCTTGGTGTTCAGCACATAAAGGGCGCCGTCGGACTCGAAAGGAGTCTGCGTATAGGCGAGCCATTTGCCGTCCCTCGAAAGCATCGGCGCGCGAACGGAGCTCCATTTGGAATAGTCGGAATGGTCGAGAGGCTTCTTGTCGGCCGCTCCGCAGATGGCAATTAGGCATATAAAGGCTATGGAAAGGCTGCGTTTCATGGGTTCCCTCTTGCGCCAAAGGTTACCCGCGAGGTGTTGTTTTTCTAGCGGCTTCTCAAACTTGTCGGACCTTTCTGACCGGTTGGAATTGTCCTCTTTAACGGGCGCGTCCGACCGGGCCGTTCGGGTAAAACGTCTGTGGGAGTGAATGGGTGCTGGTGTGCCTCCTGGTCTTCAAAACCAGTGTGACCTCGAAAAGGGGTCGGGTGGGTTCGATTCCTACACACTCCCGCCACAAATGAGCCTGTTATAGACTCAAAAAGCGCAAATCTGCGACGTAGCGCGGGAATCTGTTTGAGCCACGATTAGGACACGATTAGGACAAACAAAAAAAGCCCCCGGCGCGAGGCCGAGGGCAATTGCACTAGCTCTTTGCGTGTTATCTGATCGTTAGATTTCCTTCTGTCAGCGCGACCTTGTTGCCGCCGCTAAGTGTGGCCTGAACAACGTACCGAATCGGCATCGTCGTGGCTTCGACAAACGTCGTGTCCTCGATTTCCCAGCGGATAGTCTGGTTCGTCCCGCTCGGTGTAACGACGGTCTTGGTTCCGCCTAGGCTTGTTCTCCCGTCGAGCCTGACCACGTCGATTGTCGCGCCGGTAAGGTCAGGCCAAGAGCCGGCCGCGTTGACCCAAGTAACAGCCAAGGCGTTCGCGTTCTTATAGTCGTACCCGTAGAGGATCGATATGTTGCCGCCCGAACCGATCGGACTTGCCAGCGTGATCGAGGTAGCGCCTTGGAGCGCGGCCACGCCTGCCTCTATGGCGTCGATCTGTTCCTGAGTTGTCGGCGGGATTCCGCCAGCGCCCGCCGTGGCAAGAGCTTCTCCGACCGAGCCTGCTACCTCGTGGTCTTCGAGAAGCTCATCGAGCACTCCGTCGACAATCTCTTGCACTGTCGGAGCTGAGCTCGATCCGCTCGGTCCGAGTTCGAGCGCGTTCGCTGTGAACTGGTAAACTGCGCCGTCGATGGCAACCATGCCGTCGAACTTGTCAACGATGGTCTTGATTGCAGCAACGCTTGTTGCTGTGGCAAGGTTCGCAACCGCCGAAGTGATCGCCGCTTCTACTGCGCTTTGGTCGGCGGGATCGCTTGGCAGGTTTGTTGTCTTGCCTAATATGTCAATGACAGCTTTGCCAAACGAGCTAGTTCCGTCGTGAACGGTAACATCCTCATCAAGAACAGCAGCCGCAATGCTTGTCCGTTCGCCGCTCGTTAGCGTCATAGCATCGCCAGCTTTTGCAGGAGCATAGGCTGATTGTGTTGCGTCGAGCTTGACCGTTCCCACAACGCTCCCGCCTACGTTTCCAGTGACAGCCGCCGCTGTTGGAGTTGCCGCAGTCGCTGCCGTCGTTACGCTCGTTTTCATCGTGGCGGTAAGGTCGCCTGCGGTAGGCGCGTTGGTCAGGTTGGTCACGGTCGCAATCGTGTCCATCGTGCTAACAGGGTTCAGAATGTTGAAGAACTTCTTGAAGCCTGCAGCGAGATAGCCAGCCGTTTCGGTCAAAGCCGTGCCGAGTATTTGCGCTAGGTTCGCCTTTGCGACGCCGCCAGTAACGTCTAACTGAGCTGTGCCCGTTCCTTGCGTGATGACCCCGCCTGATGCCCCTGCATTGGCGTTCGGCAAAGCCGTCAACCCCATGCGCACTGCGTCGGCTTTGTTGATGGCGACGATTTGATACTTCTCGTCTACAGGATCGCAGGCTGTGGCCTCAATGTGTAATGAGAAGGCCCCGAGCGTGTCCGTGTGAGATGTCGTGAGGCTAAGCGTATACCAACCGTTAGCTCGCTCAGTGACGGTTGGCGTAATCGATGCAAACGACCCGCCGCTTTTTCTTGCGGTGATGGTCAGCGTCTTTCCTGTGGCTCCGGTTATATGGTCCGATGCCAGAACAAGAAGGACATCGACTTCGACTGCTGTTGATTGAGTAAGTTCTGTCATTGGTTCACTACCCTAGATCGCGAATACCCGCCGCCTGCGGATGATTGGACGCTATTTCCAAAAAGCTCAAAGTACGGCAAGACATTCGTGCTTGACGTCCTGTAGTCCGTCCAATCGCTTGACCCAGGAGTTCCGACGCTGGTAAAAGTGCCCCCCAGATATCCGTCGATTTTGTTCGCGTCTCCTGACGGATAGACGGACCCTTTCTCATCGCCGGATAGAGCAATGTAGTTTGACGAATCAAGATCGTCCGCTCCCTCTGCCCTCACAACGTATCGTATTTCAGTGTTTGCATCGACAGAGATGTCGTTAAAATGGAAGCCCTTATAAGTAGGGTTAGTGGCGCTTGTGCTTGATATTGAACTCACAAGCACCTTTGATATTGAGGTCGCTAAAAGAGTTGAGCCGTTCCACGCTTCACAAATGAGCGCAACCGTGCTTGTCGGCGATCCGACTTTGTACATGGCAAATACAGGGCGGTTAAAGGTGTAGGCTTCGCTTCTCTTAAAGACAACGCCTGTGCGTCTTATCGTATTCGGCGATCCTGTGTCGTTGTAGACGGGCTGAGATGTTAGGCCTACCCTTGCGGATCTAACTCTCGATGCAGACCACCATACGCCGTCGATTTTTACTGCAACCGATCCAACGCCCTTTGACTCCCATGTCGTGCCGCTGTCGGCTGATCCGTACATCTCAGCAAAAATCCCATAAGTGATTGCTGCGACTTGCAAGTAGTTTGTCGATTCGGACCCGGTGTTCGGATTTGTTATCTTCGCCGCATATCGTGTTCCTGCTACAACGGATGCCGTCCCATCTAACGTTCCTGAGCCTAGTCCATAGTTGTAGGATGAATACGATGCGTCATAAGCAATCGCCGATCCTGTAGGCAGGCCGTTGGTTCCTACCGCATACAGGTCGATTCGTCCGGTGCCTGTCCCGCCGCCTTGACCGCAAATAAACGCTATCCCCTCAATAGTGCCGGATGCTGGCATCTCGAATATCAGAAGCACTTGGGCCGTGCTGGAATTAACAGACACGTTTGCGCCTTCGCTAGAAATGTATCCGTTATTTACAAGGCCAATGCGCTTTGACATTTATCTCAGCTCCGCAATCTCGTCAAGCGTCGGCACGAAGTCAATAATAGGGGCTATCTCTTTGGTCTCGGAGTAGTGCTCTACAGGCTCCGTAGTGAGATATGCGTATTGCTCGTCGGTCATGCCGAGTGCGCCGCGAAGCGAGTCCAACGACGCCTTCACCAGCGCATTGTCTAGGTTTAGCCCCTTGAGCGTCCTAAGAGAATCCTGAGCATCCCACGCTGCAGGCGACGACTCCGCGGCCTTGTTTAGCTTATACCAAGCTGAAACGCCTTCATCGTCAACCATCTGCTTGAGCACGTTGACCAGCTCGTCGGAAGCCCAGAACCTGCGCTCGACGAATCTCGGCGCGTCGTTCGGCACGATCCTAGGCGAGGTCAGGAACACTAGCGCCTCGTAGTCTGTGCCTTTGAACCCGGCAAGGCTTTCGCGTATGAGCGCCTTCTGCCCATCTGTTAAAGGCGTCCAAGCCCCCATGGCTTGAACAAGCCATGCCCTTCGTTCGATGTCTGTTACTGGGATCATTTCTTTTCCTTCTTCTTTTGAACCGTGATGTGGTATGCAAGCCATGCGAGAACGCCGACGAACCAGGCGCACCAATACCAGTTGGCTGGCGTCATTTGTAGCAAACGACGATCTTCGACGCGGCCGCCGTTACGACCGTCAAGCCGTTGGTGACAGCGATTGGGTTGGTGAGGTAGTTGCCCTCTGCGATGGACGCCTTCAAAACGGCCAGCACCGTAAGGGCCGCGCTTCCCGCTCTGATGTTGCCTGTTCCTATAGTCTTGTCGGCCTCGGCAACGCCGTTCGCGTTCGCCACTTCAATCCAGTTCGCGCCTGCGCCTGTGATCGTGAACGTGCCGTTGTTTCCGGCGCTGAAGTTCTGCGCAGCGAAAGTTATCTGCGAGTTGAGAGGCATCGAAGCCGCCGACCATCCCGGATCGGTGCCGGTGCCGTCCCACGTGTACCGATAGGTGACGCCCGCTTCGATTTCCGTGATGTCGAACCGGCTTGTCGAGTCTCCGTACAAATAGTTGTGGTAAACCGTGATCGCGCCCGCCGCCGTTTCTCCGACGGTTATCCCGCCTAGCCTTCCGGTTGTTTTGAGCAGCGCGTTAGTCGAAGCGGCCGCGATATACTTGCTGGTCCATCCAGCCAGATAGACTGGCAGGTCGTCAAGAAATAGAAAACGGTTGTTGTACTCGTCGGGCATTGTCGGATTCCTCCGGCCCTATCGTCTAAACCTTCTTGAACGTCTTGCCGTGGTCCCAGGAAACCCACTCTCCGAACTCCGTCTCGCCCGACGCCTTGCACGACAAGATCAATGCTTCGTCATCCTCGGAATAGTGAACGTCGATCGGCGTCTCCTCGAGCACGAGGTTAGCGCCTGTGTTAGTCTTGACGGTGAAGGCCGCGCCATAGGCCGACTCGTGAGGCCCTTTGATCTGCCCTTTGATCGTCATGGTCGATTCGACGGGTCCTAGGATTGTAGAAAACAGCATCGGGGATTCGTCGCCCCGTTCGTAAAATGTTCCAGTCATAGCGGTCTCCGTTGTCCAAGTGGCCCCGAGGTCGAAGGTTCGTTTCCTGATGCACGTTGTCTCATCAGAAGCAAGAAGCAATACCGAGTTGTCGCGTCCCTCGGGCACGAGGCAAACATGGCTCATAGCGTCCGTGATCGGCGTTGATGACTTCCACCATCCGGCTTCGGGGCTACCGTGCTTTGCAGACTTGACGGCAACCCCGTCGGCGTTCGCGACTGCCCGCATAAACATATTCAGAGCGGCATGGATGTTGGCCACGTCCCCGCCTTCGGCAAGGATTTCGACGAAGACGAACAGCCAGCCCCACCAAGGCCGAACCTCGGCTATCTCGGTCGTTCCGCCGATGATCGTTGCGCCTGTTTCCGTGTTGTCTACTGCGTGGGAGTGCTCGCTGATCTTCCAGCCGTCAACTGTTATCGCGCTTGGAGCAGTCCAAACAGTCCCGCCGACGCTCATGTCAAGATAGTTCGGCCCGCCGTTAACCAGGCGTCTCGGCAACTGGCAAAAGGAGTAGGTGTATTGCCCGTATGTTCCCGCTTCAGCCCAATCTGCATCCCTTTCCTTTCGAGGGAACGCGCACAAAGGAGGAACCGCAGAGAACGAGTTGACCAGAGCTATTAGCCCGGCTTTCGCGCCGAGCGTCGAAGCCTTCGGAAGCCAAAAGGCGTTGGTAAACTGATCGACTAGAGTGTATGTCTGCCCTTCAACCGAATCATAGAGGCTAGCGATCTCGGTCGTCAGCCCGTCGTCTGAGGCAAGCCCCTCGAACAGAACCCGCTTAGTGCAAAGTGCATCCAAGGCCGTCATACGGTAGCCCGAGACGTAGGGAGAGCCCAATACTTCGACGGTCGGGGGTGTCCGTATGGCAGTCCCGTTGCGCCATGACCATTGCCCGAGCCTGATGCCCGCGCCGTCCGGCCATAGCAGAATGTGATGATGGCTATTCTCGGCAAGAACTGTAACATCTGAAGCCGAAGGGTAGAAGACCGGATATTCGAGAGTCGCGTTTCCGCTTAGGTCGATCTCGAATCTGATCTTGGCAAAGGTGCCGCCGCCTAGCAGGTTAAACGAATGCACCCGCTCAGCATCGGCGCAAACTGTAGCCGACTGCCCCGTCGCTTTGAGGTCCGTCCCTGTGTCCGTCACCAGCCCCGCGCCGTTGTCTTGCGCGTGCGACCCTGCATACTTGGCATCGTTCGCCGTTGGGATGTCGTAGGTTACGTTTCGAGTCGTGTAGCCGTCGCCTGCCGTGTTTTCGAGCAGAACCTTGGTCGATCCGTCCGCCGAAACCGCATAGACGCGAACAGCCGAGACGTTGGTTGTAGACCAGTTCGGCTTGATCCGGTCGCATATGTGCAAGGACTGCTCGAACTCGGTGCCGAACAAGCCGATATCGTGCTCGATGATGGCCGTAGTCTTGCCGACATCCGGCGTGACCGTGATCGATGAGCCGAAACTGAGAGAACAATCGGTGTCTGTCCAACAAGGCGACGAAGCCGAAGTAGGCGTAAACGAGGCAGGAACGTCGGGCTCGATCACGTGGAAGCGAGGAACGCCGACCCAGTGAGTCTCAGCGTTGCCGAACAAATAGGTTTTGATCCAATCGCTAAATCCGCCGTCTAGCAAAGGGCTTTCTACGATGAAGTTTCGCTGATGCGTATCCTCGCCGGAAGGTAAAGCAGTGTTGTGAATCCACTGTTGGCGGATCGCCAGCCAATAGAGCCTTGTCGGGTCCGAGCCGTCAACTTCCCATGACTCATCTTCGTCGTCGTCTGGCGGGAAGAAATAGAGGTAAGACCATAGCGGATTGCACCAAGTATCGCCGTATTCGATTTCATCGTCGGTCGATTGATACCAGCTCGGAACGTTCGTCTCTGTCCCAATGACGGGGAATGTGGCCTGCCTCGCTTGGATGCCGTGCATTACCCCGTCAATCGCAACTTGCTTGAAGGCCGCGCCGTGCCAAGTGCAAAGGATGTTTTCCGATAGCGGGTCTTCGATGGTGTGCGCCGAGTTCGTCACGAACGAAAGCATCTCGCTTTGGTGCGCCAGAAGCTCGGTCGACGTGCTGCCGGTTGTGCCCGTCTCTTCCTCGCCGTATTCGTTGTACGGTGTGCAGGACCATGAGCCTGATGCAGAGCACTGAGGGAACCCCGAGCGATACCATAGAGCCCCGTAATCGGGGTTCATCCGGCTGATTATCCGTTCAAGGTTCGGCGGCAGCGTTATCTGATAGTGGTATTCGTCGGCGTAGGCGTACCCGCTTGTTCCAGCCGAAACCGCAAGGTATGCATGAACCGATGCGTTATAAGTGTTTGTTGCGCTCGGCAACGTTCCGAGATCGGGTATTCCAGCGTCGCACGTCGCAGTAGAAGGGAAGTACCCCGAATCGATGTCTACCGACACCGCCGGAGTCTGCCACGAGTCGCCGCTCAGCTCCTTGAACCGCCAGCCCCCGGTAACATCGACTTCAGAGCCGCCGAAGAAAGCCGAAGTAACGATCACTGCCGTATCCGCCTTGCACTGCGCTAAGACCGTCGGCCCGATTGCGCCGATAAGCGGGATTCCGCTAGGCTTGAGCACGAGATTTGACATGCTCCCAGAGCTTGCCGTCTGCCTCAGCGTCCCGTCCGTGTACCACTTGATCGCATCCCAATAGATCGTAAATCCATAGGTCGGGATCGCATAGCATCGCAGGTTTTCAAATACTAGCTGAGTGTTGAACGTGCCAGCCCCGCCGCCGATCTCGGTTCTGCTCCAGTTGATCGAAAGTGCAGGGATAACGCAAGTATAGTTCCTAATATCGCCGTCGGGTGTTAGAGACGCGCTGATGGTGATTCCGTCGATAGGTCCATAGATAGGGTCGGTGTACCTCGTTATCAGCCATCCGCCGTCTGCATCGTGCTCGGTGTAGTCATAGCTGATCGAGGTTTCGACCATGTACTCAAGCCGGTACCACTGAAACAAGAGGCCTGCGTTCATAGTGCCAGCTTCGAGGCCGTGTAATGTATCTTCGCCCGCTTTTCGGCAGAACGCTTAAGGTGCAGAGCTATCTGCTTCTTTTCATACGGCGTATCTCCGTAGCAGTCCATAACCTCGGGATTAGAAACAGGCTTAGAGGTGCATCCAAGCAAGACGAAGAGAGCAAGCAAGACGGCAAACCGAGCGATTAGGCCTGCTGTTGCCTTTCTCTGGCGGTATTCGGTGCAATTGGGCATGGTTGCCCTAATCGTCTACGTCCTGCGGCAGGGAACGCCGATGAGAGCCATTTCCCGTATAATCTCCTCTTCCCTGATCCGCACCCATTCCTTCTTGATTTGCCCGACGTAGTCTCTGCCGAACATGTAGCGCGTGCCGGTGTAGAGGTATGAAGCGTAAGGCGTCGCGTTGGCAAGCTGGTTAACCGTGACGACCCGCCACGAATCCTCAAGCTCTCCCGTCTGCTTGTTGATCCAAAACGGGTGAACCGAACCAAGGATCGCGCCGTGCCTCTTGGCGTAAGGATGGTCCATGCGCACGAGGTCTGAAGTCTTCCAAGGGCCTGAAGTCGTGCCCTCGGCGTGGCGTCTTGCTCTCACCGTCGATCGGTAGGATGCCCGCTTCACGCCGTTCTTGATCGCGGCTTGCACCTGCTGAAAAGCCTGCCTGCCTTTGTAGGTCATCGGTTAAACGTCCCGTCTCGGTCCTGTAGCGGGATTCTCGATGAAGGATGCAGCGGCATGTCCATAACCTTCCTGATCTCGTTGGCCGTCATCGTGTCCCGGCTTCCGTTGACGATCGTCGTCCGCTTCGATCCCGATGCCTTCTGAGCCAACTTGATTAAAATGTCCTTTTCGTTTGCCATGTTAGCTCCTGTTTATCGTCGCAACATCCGGCCTAGGAGATTCGATGCCCAGGATGTACCGAGCCTTCCTGCTGCCGCCGTCTTCCTTCGTGATCGCGACAAGCGACTTCGTGACCACGTATTTGGCCGCCGTCCCGCCCTGCTTGGTGTAATCGACCACGTCCGCATACATGAGTCGCCTCGGCCTGGCTTGAAGCGTGTCGGCATAGTTCCAAACAGGCCAGAAGGGGCACTGGAAGGACTTCGTGTAATAGCCCTGCCCGCCCATCCGCATCCGCCGTTTCGCCACGTTGTCTACTATCTGCTGGGTGCAGTACCCCGTGTTGCATTCGTAGGTCGTGACGACTTCTCCAAGATAGTCGGGGCTCTCGGGATCTGGATCGATAGTCTGATCGACGAAGAAAAGAGCCGAGCGATAGTTGCGAACTCTTACCTCTAGCTTCGCTTCGTTATCCGATGTTGTTGCGAGAAGCCCGTCAGTGTTCAGGTGCCCCACGCCGGTAACGATAATTTCGTTCATCTCAGGCGGGACAACATCCTCTGATAGCGTGCCTCTTTCCACGAGCAAATACGGAGCTCGGTTCAGCGACGTGGCGTTTGGATCGATAAACGACTTGTAATGAATCTGGTCTTTCTTGCCTGTCTGGCCTGTGAACTTCGGCGTCACCTCAACAAAGTGCGCGATAGCCGTCTCTGTACCCTGGGGAATCTCCTTGACGCGAAACATGCCCGAGAGGTGCGTGTCCGGATCTCCGAGCGCAGGAACCGCCGAGGGGTCGTATTGAAGCATCGCGCCGAGCCAGTCGTCTATGATGGTCCGAACAGGCCCTATAACATCGCTCATGGATTCGAGGAACCAAGACTCGCTGCCGTCGAAAGGCAGTATTTGCATGTCCCAGGCGGGAACGTCGAGCATCGAATCCGCTCCGCTGTCCGGAATGCCCGTTTCGCCTATTAGCAGCTTGATCGCGTCGGTCGCCTTTTGGTTGATAAGGTTCAGCGAGAACTGGGTCAGCGGCCGTGCGAGTCTGAACCCTTCGCCTACGCAAATGAGATCGCGCTGAAACGCAGACCCAACTTGCTCATCGTGCATGTTCAGCGTGATTGTTCGGCTTGGAGCTGCGATTACCCGCCCGTTGAACAAAATGCACGTCGCAACCGTTGTCATGTCTCTCGGGTCAAGAACATCGGCCTCTACCCTAATCGGGATGTTTCGGCGCAGGTCGAACGGATCCGACAGGCTACCGTCTTCAATAATCGTGATGTTGCAGACTTCTTGCGTAGGATCAGAGCCGCCGTCTTGAATAACGATGCTCTCAAACCTTACGCCGAACGTTTCCTCGATGGTCGCAGGCGTCAAGACTCCATAGTCGTACCTTCCGGGGCGGTAGTATTCGTCCTTGCGGAAGGTTGGAGCCCTGCCGGCCGAGTTCGGGGTTAGAACGTGCCTGAACTTATACCGAGTAGCCCCAGGAATGAGCACGACTTGCTTTTGCACCCCTTGCGCCGTGGATACCGTAGAGCCGGTTACGACAGTGCAGGCTTCCCATGCGCTGGTCGTTTCGTTATAGCCGTAGAGCGTGATGTCGTGCGTTGAGCTGGCAGGCGTGTAGCCGTAGGAGCGGATAGTCAAAGGGAAGTCTTCGGTAGCATCGATGTCGCCGTTGGGGACCACAAACTCGCGGTCTTCGAAGGTTCCAGCCGGTTGCTCGACTTGGCTTAGGTGGACCTTGCAAGGCATATCGCGCCGAACCTCGATCATGACCTTTGAAGCTACCGGCTGCTCTACAGAAGCCGAGTAGTCTGAGGTAATGACTGTCACGCCGTCGCCTGCTGAACTTGCTGATATTTGGGCTCCGGCCATCTTGGCAATCGCTCTCATGGCAACGCCGATCATTAGAGGCATAAGAGGCTGCCCGCCAAAGTATTCTATCGAATCGCCAACCCATTCGTCGTTCTTGTATTCCGCCCGCGGATAGATGCTGATCGTGTACTCTTTACCCGTCGGATTGCCCGGCGTCCAGCGGAACCGCCCATGCTCAAACCAAGCTGAGCCCGCTTCGTTAAGCTCCCAAAGAACAGCCGAGCCGTCAAGCATGAACTGAGAGCAATACCGCCCGCTTCCCGCGACTCCGTTTCGGCATCCCGTAGGCCCCGCGTGATAGACCATCATAAACGCGCCGTCTGATACCACCTTCGGCGGCAGCTCGAATGAGAGCCTGATCGGGGTGTCTGGGTTATGGTCGCTGGTCGAAACGAACCACCGATCGAACGGCTCGGGATGGTCGACCGAGTTGGCAAGATGGCCGGAACCGACTGCATAGGTAGGCGAACCGCCTGCAGGGAACGGGTTTGTATAAGCAGCCAAAAGACCGCCGCCGGTATCCGACCCAGGCCGTCCGCTCGTGCGCCCTATGCTCGATTCTTCGAGGTCTGCGCCCCACGTGCCCGGCATCGGCAAAAGCTCAGAGTAGAGAAGATGGCGGCCCTCTTCGTTGATCGTCTCGGGCTTAGTCGTCCAACCCGCGGACGTGTGCATAGCCTTTCCGCCGCTTATCCGCGTGAGAGCCATCTCGGAATGATCGCGGCTGAAAGTGTCCGCGCCTCGGACTTTAACGGGTATCGGCGTGTCGATTACGAGCCGGACTGACTGGATAGGGGAGATGGCGCTCATTGCGCCTATCGTCTAAATCCCGCCGAGCCGACGCGCCTGGTCTCTCTGTGCCATCTCGGCCGCCTGCGCCGTCCAAGCCTTCGGAACCGCCGCCATCGTCCGCCTGCCCATGTGGATGCGCTCGTTTCGAGCCGCGCGCGTGGCGTCCCTGATCGCGTCGGTGTTCTCTCTGATGGCCTGCTCTTGGCTGCTTGCCGGTCTCGACTTGCCGTCTTGCGGAGTTCTCGTTAAACCTGACTTGGAGATGTCTTTCGGGAACATGAAGTCATAGAAGCCAGCTACCCCTCTTTGCATGTTCGTGATCGCGCCGTCCCACATGCCAGCGATGCCCGCTTCCATCTCCGCAAGGCTTTGCTTCTGTTCGCGGGTTAGCGCGTTGTTCTTCGAGGCGGTTTTGACCAGGTTGTATCCTCGGTCGCTCATTTCGATAAGCGGGGACGCCTCAGAGAGACCAAGCTCACGGGTTAAGAACATTCGGTAGCTCTGGTCTTCGACCTTTCTTAACTTTTCGATAGCTTTTTCTAGGTTATCGACCTTGTTAAGCGTTCTTGGTCCGAAGTCTAAAACGCCTTGGCTTCTTGCCCATGATGATGCTATGCCGCCTTCTCTAAGCTTCTCCGCAAGGCTGTTCGCCATGCCTGCCATACCCGCACCGGTAGACCCCGATGCCCTTCCAGCGGTGTTAAGCCAGCCCACTTGGCCGTCGGAGGCACCAGAGCTATATTGAGTGATGATCGATGCATTGCTTGCCTGGGCGAGCTTGTGCATTCCGAATCCAACGGCGGCTATCGCCGTGACGATCTTTGGAACCGTGCGGAGCATCATGCCGACATCCATCGAGCTGTCAGACAATGCGCTCACGCCCTTGCCCATGCCGCCCTTCGCTAGCCTGTTAAGAGAATGGGTCGCTTTGTTGAACGAATTGTTGACGTTGTTTAGCTTGTTGTCAAGATCGTTGAATTGGTCGATTGCGGGGAACTCGATGACTATGCCGGCCATGGCCCTATCGTCTAGGCGGCAATTCCATTCCTGGGTTTATGGGCATTAACTTGACTCGCTCATAATATGACTTTTCCCAGGCGTAGTAAACATTTGTTCTTGAAAAGATATAGACCATGTCATAGTCGTGCCTGACGCCGAACTTGTTAACCGCTTCGCAGCGGATATTTTGTTCCCAACGCTTACCGCTCGGCCCGTATGGCTTTACAGGTCCGCACCATTTTACAGTCCCGCCGTCTGGACTTGCATTAATGAAGTCTTGAACAGGCTTAGCCAGCCCGTTTCTAAGTACATGCGGGTCGCCCCATTCTTGATAGACATTTCTTGTTTCTCTTACCTGGCTAAATATCAGATAGCCAGCAATGGCAACTAGCACGGCCACGATGAGCCAGTCTATTCTAATTTTAGAATGCTGTCGGACTGATAGCATAGAATCATCTTACAACACAAAAAAGCCCTTGACAACTGGTAAATCGGTGATATAATGGATTCGTCTATCGCCCGTGCCAACTATGCTTAACGACCACAACGCCTTTTCAGAATACTGCGAGCCTTCTTCGCCCGTTTCCCGGTCCTCCTTGGGTCTAAGCAACTCACTGGCGGTAGACAGCCGGGGGCGGGCGCAGAGGGCTTGTGTTTTGAAGGAGGGCAACCCTCTACATGTCTACCGTCAGTGTCACCATCGGTCTCACTCTCAACGAGGCCGCGTATATCCACAGACTCGTCTGCGAAGACGTTAACCGGCTCGATCTCATCGACCAGCCTTCAAGCCTTTTGGCCGAAGACCTTAACGAGCGTCTTGCAGCACTCATCGACTCTGCCATAGAGCCGAAACCCAAGGAGGATGCAGCGTGAACTCGCCCCTTCGATTCTCATTCGACAACAAGCCCGTCCGAATCATCGAACAGGACGGCGTTCTCTGGTTCTGCCTTGCCGATCTTGGCAATGTGCTCGATCTCACAAACCATAAGAACTTCCTGAAGTCTAAAGCCTGCGACTCAGAGGGGGTATGTCAGATATACACCCCCACAGATGGAGGCAATCAGGAAGTGACCTTCATCAGCGAGCCGAACATGTACGCCATGACGCTTCGCAGCGATAAGGAAGCCTCCGCGCCGTTCCGCCGATGGGTTACTCACGAAGTCCTTCCGCGCATCCGCAAAGAAGGCCGGTACGACCTGTCCCCTGCAGCTCCCCAGTCGAACGACCCGATCATTCAAACGATGACCGCGATGATAACGCTCAGACAGACTCAGCTTAACCACGAAGAACGCCTAACCGCGCTTGAAGCGGCCCGCGCAGAGTCCGCCCAGGCGGTTCTGGCTCTTCCAGGAGGGGAAGCCCGCGAACTGACGCCCAGAGAGGCATGCAGAGAGGGAATCCGCCAACTGGTGGAGCTGGCAGGCATGGACTTCCAGCACTGGTGGAGGAAGGCCTACGCCGAATACGACACCATCACCAAGTCCTGCGTTACCAAGCTGGCTGAAAACCGCAAGATGGAAAAGCTGGCCTATGTGGAAAAGCACGGCTCGATGGATATGCTTCTCGGAATCATTAACCGGTTGAAGCGAAAGGCTGCTGAAACGGCAACAGCCTAAACATCGTCGGCCCAGAATGGATCAAGAGGCTCGAAGTTCGCTCCGAGCCTCTTTGCTATTGCCTCAAGCAGCTTGATCTGGTGAAGGACTAGGACGGGATGCCCGATCCCTCTTTCGATGCACTTGGCGACGAATCTTGACCGTTCGGCCCCTTTTTTTTGGCACCGTCCGAGTCGAAAGACCCAAGAGCCTCGGCCAGCTTCCCGGCAGCCGCGGGGAACTTGAAGAACAGGTGAATGAACTCCTCGACCGAGTAGACAAGCTGGTCTTGCATCAGGAACAGGCGGCAGGCCATAGCCCAGGCTCTTCGAGGCACATCGGTTAGGACGCCGTCTTGGATAAGGAACCCGCCTTGATATTCCTCTTCTTGTTCGTCGGCCATCTCGCCCGCGCTGATTTCTTCGAGGGCAGTCAGCTCGTGCAGGTCGAACTCGAACGGCTGTCCGTGCTCTTCGACTTCTACGCGAACCGTCTTTCGCTCTCTCGGCTTGAATCCAAGAACGTCGACTTTCTGCATTATGCGGACTCCACAATCGTCGGCCCGACTTCCGCACCGGTGTCAATCGGCGTGAACTGGGTGAAGCTCAGGCGGTAGGTGTTTCCGCCTCGGTTCTGAACGCCCATCGAGAACGATGTCAGAATGCCGTAAAAAGTCGTCGTAATCCCGCTGGCAACCACCGCGACCAAGAACCGGTCATAGGTCATTGCGTTCGTCATAGCCGTGTTTGCCGCCTTCTTGAGCAATATCTCAAGGTTTAGCTTGGCGTCATAGCTGATGTTGTCGGCGTTCGCGTTCTCGGAGTTCAGGCCTCGAATGTCTTCGGTCTCGACAATCGACTCCACGTCGAAGCTCCGCACCTGGCCCGCCACGGTCGCAGCAGTGCCCGATGTCAGAGCCCCGGCTGATCCCACGGTCAAAGGCGTGATGCTAACGCTTGTTAGATGCTTGCCCTTCAAATACTCGATAATCGATGCTGCCACTGTTCATTCACCTCTGGGTATATCGTCTAAGAGCCGACCAGCTCGGAAAGGATCAGGTACGCCGTCACGACTCCCGCCACGTATGGAGCCCCAGTGCCTTCTGTTAGCGAGATGTTTGCTTCGTTCTGGTCCGAGCAGTCGATATCGCATTCGTCGACAATCTGGAAAGTTGTAAAGCTCGTGTGGTCGATGTAGTGCGCGAGAGCCGAGCACTTCTCCTCGACCGGCTGCATTACGCGGTCGTAGACTAGCTTTTCCGCCGTCGTAAGCGTTTCGCTTCGAACGTAGTAGATCTCAACAGGCAGACGGTAGAAGTGCTCGGCAATAGACAGTTCTTCATACGGCGTCATCTTCAAGGGCCTGAGCACCACAAACGGAGCAACAAGGTCGCCAGACGCCAGCGCATCGCGCCAGTTGAGCCTAGAGGCCTGGAGCGACTGGTATCCGTCGGCTATGTCCGTCCACTGCGCCAGCAGGATGGTTTCGAGTTCTGCCCAAACGGGCTTTAGACTAATCAAGACACGCCCTCCAAACCGGGAGCCGCAAGCATGCGCTTAATGCGGACCTCGATGTAATTGCCCTGCCGGTTTCCCCTCGACTGCCTTGCCGCGCCGAAGCCCATCACGATGAACCACTCGCCGGTCTGTGGATGGCCTGGCGTTCGAAGCCTTAAGCAGTCTTGGTCCTTGATGTCTACGCCCATGGGGAAATGCACCACGTCGAGCACGTCGGCGGATTCGGTTAGGGTTCTGCCGATCGGAGCCCGATAGGCGTTGATGTCGGGGTGGTTCATCCATAAACACCGCACCGATGAGGCCACCGGCGTAACGCTGTAATTGATGTCCTTCTTGAACCCTCTCGTATTCTCCGGGATTGGGTCCACTCGCCGGTAGATGTCGAACCGGTCGGTATAGGCAAGCTTCTGCCTCGCGGTGAGCGTGTAGCTCATTAGAAGAAGCACCCCGCATTGAAGCACACGCCCTGAGCCTCTTTGAGCGCCGAGTCGCGAAGATCCTCGCCCGCGCCTTTCAGCATCAACTCGCCGTAGGACTCGCTCACGTCGCCTTCGTTCCACCGCACCGGCTGAGCCTTAAGCCCTTCTCTGAACTGGATGACGCACAGGGCGCATGCAAGTCTGAGCGCGATGCCTTTGAGAATGTCGGGAACGGCCTTGTATCTGCCCCAATAGCCGGTTATCTCGATGCACTGGGGAATCTGGTAGGCCGGAAGCCTTCGGAACTCGATATAAGCCACCTGGTCGCTGTCGGAATAGACCCAATAGTCGGTACCCTCCACAAGCGTCTCGCCGTTCATCTTGATTGCGTCCACGTCGCACAGGGCCTTGCGCGGAAAGAGCCTGGTGCCGAAGTTCGGCGGGTCGAACTTGAGCGCACTCGCCGCGTCTGCGATGAGGGGCTTGAACCCCGTCGCCGCTTCGAGCGCGGCCACCGCCTGGGCCGTTATCATCGCGTTGTTGACCGTTTGCGGGATCGTGCAGGTGACGGTCTCGACGTCTCCGACAAATGTGCTCTGCGAGAAGCCCATGCCGATGAGCGCGTTCTCGATTTCGCTTTGTGTAGGCCATGCCATGGCTCTATCGTCTAAACCAAGAAGGCCCCCTATCGCTAGGAAGCCTTCGGACTTTCAGGAGGGTCTATGTCCTTAGGCGTTCGGTTCAACGCCGGTGCGCTTGAAGAACACCGTCGTCGCCTTCATGCGGTAGACCTCGTAGACCGAAGTCAGCCACGGGTAGACCTGCGGAGCGGAGATCGTGTTGGCAATCTCTTGCACCGTGTAGCCTTGGATGCCGTTGGTGTAGAGGCCGCCGTCGGGCAGAGCCACCTGAGGCAGAACGTCCACGTCGTGGGCCGGGCTCATATCCGGAATCTGGTCGCAGCCGAATACCATCGTGCCCTTGGGGCAGAAGGGGCTCACGAGAAGCGGGACAAGAGTTCCGTCGATCGGATGAACCACGTGCGAGACGTGCTGGCCGGTCTTCATCTGCTCGGCTGACGGGTTGATGACTCTTAGGACCGTGGTCGTCGGAGTCGTGAGGTTGTTGATGCTCACCATCTCGGAAGCGCTGAGCATGATCCAAGGGTTGATTGCGCCCGCTCTCCACTGCAAGGCGAGAGTCGAGGCGATTTGCGCGAGGGTCAATGCTCCGCTTGAGCTAGTCGTGTTGCCTGCCGGGATGGACGCGATAAGGCCGTTGTAGCCGTATGCGGTGGTCCCGTCGCCCCAAGGCTTGTTCACGTCGCTCGCGATGGAGTTGGTCAGAGCGAACTCTTCGAGAAGCATTAGGTTCAGAAGCGAATTAGCCCGCTCAGTCTCATACTGCGGCTGGAAGTTCGCGCCGGACGCCATTGCGAAGCCTGTGATCTTGCCGATGGTGCCGAGCAGACGGTAGGTTGCCGACGCGTCGGCGTACACGGTCGTCGCCTCGCCTGGAGCTCCGTCTTCTGCAAAGAAGGCTTGAAGCGTGCCGACTCCGCCGTCCGTGATGTTGATCTTCGTGACAGCCTTGCTGTATTGGTTCGCAGCGAGGTTCGCATTGATCGTGATCGTGGTCGTCGAGATGGCCGTGATGTAGAACGGGCCTTCGGTGCCGACCGTGATCTGGTCGCCAACTCGGAAGCCGAGAGGCTCCGCGTTTGCCGTCAGAACAACGCTTGCACCGCCTGCGGCAGAACCGGACGAAGCGGTCGTGCCCTTAGCGCCGTAGCCGCCGCCAAGGCTGGTGATTTGCTTCCATGCGCTTGCCTTTCCAGAACCGACGGTTCGGGCCAGCCGGTTGCGAAGGGGAGTCATGCGCGGGACAAGTACCTTGGCTTCGGCCTCGAGGTTCTCGCGAACGGGGAATGCGGTCATGCCGGACGTGATGCCTCGGGCAATGTCGGCGGTTGCTCGAAGAGCTTGGACCAGCACCGCATTGGCGTCGCCTGCGAAGTCTCCGCGAAGAACGGCTTCAATATCTGCGCCGTCGGGCATGTTATCGATACGAAGGGCTTGCGGACTAGCAAACCGCTCGGCAAAGGTCGTTTGAGGGGCCAGCATCAGACCGCCGTCGGGGATCTGAGGGGCCATGAATGATCCGATTACAGGTGCGTTCATTGTCTTCTCCTTGCTATGCGACTTCGATGCCGTGCTCCGCCTTGAGTTCGCGCTTGATCGCGCTAACCCGCTTCATCGTCTCGGCCTGCTCGTTCTCTGGTATCTCTCTGGCTTCAGCCCGCGCCATGATGCCTTTAAGCTCTGCTTGGAGCGTTTGGGCATTGGACTGGCTTACGTCATCGGTTCCAAAAGTCCGGGCAACGCCTTTGCCGGTGAACTTTTCGGGCGGCTTCGACCTCGGTTCGGCTTCCAGCTTTTCGACCCGCACCTGCAGCGCGTTCGCGTTTTCGCGCTCTTTGTTTAAGTCGCTCTCGGCTGTCTGAAGCCTCGCTAAGAGGGCTTGGTTCTCGGTCTCAAGGGTTTGAATCCGCTCGACGCGCTTCGCGCCTTCGTCTTCATCCTCTTCGTCGTCGCACTTCTTCTTTTTGGCTTTGCCTTCGAGGTTCTCACGCTTCGGCACGTCGTCCGACGTTAAGGCTCTGAACAGGTCGGGCATATCAGAGCGGTCGTCATTCTCGTCGAACACGTGCAGGTTTCGGCTTAGCCAATAAATCTCGAACTCGCTGATGCACTCGCGGGCATGGGCTTCGGGATCGGCGGGTCTTGGCCACGGCCACACTAGGCATTCGTTCAGCCAGTCCATAGCGGCATATCGTAAGCGCCACTTTTCGCGGTCCTTTGACATGTCGGCAAAGCATCCGCGCTCTTCCATTCCGGCAATGTGCGCCTCAATGCGATCGGCTGACGGCTCTTCTAAAGCATCGGCTTCGTCGCAACGAAAGGCCATGATCTTGGCGTCAGGATCGGCCGGCCGGTCTACCAGGCTGGTCTCAACCCACGTGCAGGCTGTGACTTCGTTCCCGCGCTCGATCTTGTCGCAACGGACGCCGACGCTAAAGCCCTTGTATACGCCTTGCTTGACCTTCTCCCAGGCAACGTCGTCGACGATCTTGCACCTCAGGAACGCGCCTTTGTCATCCCACTCCACGCCGAGCCCTTCGGTCTGCCCGTTGTCGTTGCATGTGCCTACCGCGCTTGGCTGGTGCATCTCGCGAACCGCGCCCCAGGTGGTGTAATCCGGGGTTGCTCCTTGCAAAGCCGAACGTGTGAGCTTGTACTTGTCGCCCGGCACGGACTCGTTAACGGCGGCGTAGCCCTCGACGATTCGGTTCTCTTCGTCGATGCGCGTGATCGCTACGAATGCTCTTAGGATTGGTCTCTTCATGTCTTCCTCTTCGCCTATCGTCTAAAGGCGTTTTTCACTTCTTCTGCGGTGGTTGCATCCTTCAAATCGAGTTCGATGACTCTTTTCAAGATTTCAGGAATAACAACGCTCTCGAATGCGCACATGGCAGGCTTGCCGTCCTTCATGCGCTTGAGAGCCTTCTTCTCCCACTTCTTGAGGTCTTCTGCTCGGTCGTCGTCGCCCATCGGCCACTCGTGGATCGAAACGAACGTGCCGTCCTCAAGGTAGAGCCCGCACCGGCAGTTGCGCCCGCAGGCCGTGAACGTTCCGCCCGGATAGCAGGGCAGCGTCTCGACCGTGTAAGGCCCCATGGCGGCAAGGCTCGGGCAGTCTCGGCAGTGGTCCGCCGAGTCGTCGAGCTTCCACCAAACGAGCGTCCCCTCGGGTATGCCAGCGGTCGAAGCGTTGTTAGCCGACTCGGTCAGCCCGTTCACATATAGAGGCAGGTGAACCGTCTGAATGCGGTCCGCTATGGCCTGCACGTCGGCGTCTGGAAGCATCAGATCGGGTTTCAGTTTGTCAATGAACTTCTCGATGAAGCCTTTGTCGCTTGCCCCGTGCTCTTTGCCGATGTCGATAGCAACCGACCTTGGCAGGTTGGTCAGGATTCCGCCAGCCTGGGCCGATTGGATATGGCCTTGAATGACCGCGTTGGCGAACGCCTTCGAGAACGCGTCGAGAGCATCCTCCGCGCCGTCGTCGAAGCTCGCCTGCACGAACTCGGCAATCAACGCCTCACCCTTGGTCTGCAGGGACTTCTGCGCGAACTCAAAGGCGGACCATGCTTTCTTGCGACGGTCGGGCGTCGGCTTCCAGTCGGCGGATATGCCCGCTCTCAGGATGCGCTTGGGCTCTTTCGGCTCATCGTCCGGTTTCGAGCTGTTCGGCTTTTCCGAAGGGTTCGTATCCGCTACGGGCTCCTGGACAAGCACGTCCCCGCCTTCGATTGGGTCTAATCCCTCTTGCGCTCTCGCTTCGTTTACCGTGAGAATCGCTTTCCCGCCGGTTAATTTCACAAGCCGGTCTGCCTTCTCGGCAGGCGTCTCGACGGCCTCATCCTGCTTGGTTGTGCACTGCAACTCGCCAAGGCCTAGCTGAATGAGCAGGTAGTTATAAAGCGTGTTCCGGAACTCGATGATCGATGCCGCGCCGTATTGCGTGGTTTGGCTCATCGATGCGTCTTGGCTGACCTTGTACTGCTCGCCAACGTAGCCGATAGAAGCCGGTTGGACGCCGAACGTAGAGCAGATGCGGCGAAGGAGCCACATGTCGAGGTCTGCGAACTCCTTGTCCATCGTGGTGCGCGTGCCTTGCCGGGTAGACCCGCCGGGCATCACCATAGGGGCTTGCGGGTTGGCCTTGCGATACTCGGTCATCATTTGGATGTAGGCTCTGATGACCTCAGGCGGCCAAGTCTCGGGAACAGTGACAATATCGCGCAAGGTTGTTCCGTCGGTCAGCAGGCCCCTGTTCCACTTGTCGGACTCAAGCGCCATGATGAGCGGGGACAGTATCCACTCGATTGGGCTTTTAAAGTACGGCGAGTTGGTTTGGCTCCACAGGCCGACATAAAGCATCTCATCGGCTTTGAACTGCCTGCACGGCACTCCCATGGACCATTGCTCATAGGGAGTGTCAGCCGAGTAGCCGTATTGGTCGATGACCGGCCTGATGGTTGCCGCTTCGATGCACTCGGCGCTGAGCAGCTGCCCGCCTACCGAACGCGCCATGTAAACCGCAGCCGCGCCGACGACGCAAAGCGAATCGACGACATCGTGCTCGAAGTGCATGCGCCACCGGTTTTCGCCTCCAAGCCCGTTCTGCCCGCCGAACTCCCCGAAGAACTCGTTAGCCTTGGCTATCATGCCTGCCGCCTTGGCTTTGTCCATGAGGGGATCGCGCGGGGTGAACGCGGCCTTTGTTGCCCACACCTCTCGCGTCAAGTGCGAGATGCAAGAGCGCAGGATATCGCAGTTCTCGCTGAACGCCCGAAGCTGGTCAATCGAGAGAACAGAGCGCGGCGGCCTTCGCGGGTTGTGCGGGAATGAGAAGTTCCAAGAGTTGTCTTGCCGGTATGGCTTCTTGGCGTTCTCTTTAAGAGCCTCCGAGATGTTCAGAACCGCACGTGCGAGTTCCGGGTCGATCTTCGGCTTACGTGTTAGCAAGTTGCGCAGCTTCACGCGCCTATCGTCTAGTTCTTGCCGTAGAACCCCGCCAGCATCTTCCCAAGCTCTTCGATGCCCTGGACTGAGCTTGCCCAACCTGAGAGCACCAGCTCGTTAACAGCATCAGCCATAGCATCAACAATGTCGTCATGGTCGTGGCTTTCATCCTCTCGGAACAGCCTATGCTCATCGATGAACTCAGCGTTCCAGTCGCCGCGTAGGAGGTAAACGTCGCCGCCGTTGATCTTTTCTTGGCTTGTTCTTGCTCTAGTGGCTTTTTTGCCCGATACGGGGATTATCTTCGTGTCATATGACCAACCGTCGCCACCGATCACCCAATAGTCATCCTCCTTGAGCATTGACAAAAGGCCGCGCAATGCAATGGCGCTTTCGTTGTCAGGCAGCTGCATGAGTTCCGACCGTAAGTCTTTAACGAGTTCTGTCCTAACCTCATCGCTTATATCAGATAGCAACTTATCGCAAATCCCGTATCTGACGTGTTCACGAAGCGCGGCGAGGCACTCCTTGGCGGATCTGCACTCGTTATAGAATCCCGATGATCGAAGGCGAGACGCCAACTGCTCAGCCATCGCTGTGCCTGCTGCGCCGGGGTCGTCAGGCAACAGCACAGTAAACGCGCCGTGCTTTTTCCATCGACGACAGTTATCAAATAGGGCTTTTCTTACCTTATCCGAACCGCGCTGCTCATGCCACATGTCGTAAACCACTATCGCGCCGTTCGCTGTGCATCCGACAAGCAGATGCACCGAATAGTCGCCAGCCCCTTCAGTGGCCGCGAAGTCGTTCGGTACCACCAGCTTAACGACCCTCGGCACCGGTGCGTCGTCGGCCGGCCTCAGCTCGTCGAGGCTGTCGATGATCTGGATTCGGTCGGTCTTGAAGAAGATGCCGCCGACGCCCTTCACCTCGTGCTGGGCTTCTCTCAGAAAGGCCTGGTAGCCCCATTTGTTGATTTGCTCTTCGCACACCTTGAGGTCTTGCCCTTCCCATGTGGCCTTGCCCTCCACGATGCGGTAAACGCGCCTGCCTGTCTCATCGATCTGCCTTTCGACTTGGAGCCCTTCGACGGCGACGTGCGGCCCGTCGATCTCCATGTCGTGCAAGAAGTCGGCCCGCTTGTCGGCAATCTGGGCCATGACGCCGTTCTCATGGATCAAGTTCTGCACGAACAGAACGCAGCAGTCGGCGGAACCGGCGGGGAGTATCGCGCTGGTCAGCTTGCGGATCTTCTTGGCGACAGTGAGCTTTGAGTCGTCTTCAGAGTCGATGTCGTCGAGGATGATGAGGTCGGGTCTGAACTGGTCGAGCTTTAAGCCTCTTGTGCCGACGTCGAGACCGACCGCCATCACGTTGAAGCCGTTTTCGGTTCGGAGCTTGTTGGCCTTCCATCCCTTCGACTGCCCGTGGGCGGATAGAAGCATGCCGACGCCGAGCTGCTCAAACCAGGTGCGGATTGCGTCGACGTGCTGGTTAGCCTGCTCTTGAGTGGCGCAGACGTAGAGCGCGAACCGCCTTGTCTGCATCATGCCCGCATAGACGCATGCGAACTCCGCGTTCGTGGACTTGCCCGAACCTCTAGGCCAAATGATGGCCAGCGAGTTCTGGTACCTGCCTAGGACAATCGAGCCGACCCACCGCCAAAGCCTGTGATGGCGCTCTCCGAACGGGGCAGATACGACGCCGGGGAAATGCTTGCGAACCCATTCCTCGGGGCTAAGATTGGGCTCTTCTTCGGGCTCGGGATCAGGCTTGGATTGTGGCGGAGAGTAAATGCCCCGGCGCTGAGCTTCCTGGAGCAAACGGACTAACGCCGTCTGTCTCTCCGAGTTCTGCAATGGCTTTGATGAGTTCATCGTTCGTCATGTTCTCGATCCGGAACGGGGCGTCGAGACCGAGCATATCCGCCTTGCGCTCCAAGAGCTTCAGCACCATCGACGCGGCCTGAACGTCTGCCTCGATAGCTTTCGGCCAAAACGCTTTGATTAGCCGGTCGATCTTCATAACCTCAAGCCGTTTGATCTTGCGCATGCCCTCTTGCGCGGCCTTGTTCGCCTCTTCAACGGCTTCGTTGATGTAACGGCTGATGATTCCGAGCGACAAGCCGGTTTCCTCTCTGATCTCGCGGTATGTGTTGCCAGCTAGATAGAGGTCGATTACTTTCGCTTTTCGCTTTGCTCTTGATAAAGGATCGATGTTCACAATATGAGGTTCACAGATTTGCCAAGAAGCCTCCCGTCCAACAGCCCGTCGAAAGGGAGGCTTAGATCAGTCGTTTTAACCTTAGAGCCTGAGTATCTCGAAGCCGATCACCCCGGCGTACCTAGGTCTAGCATTGTCCCTGAACGTGCAGTCGATGCCGATGTTGAGCCAAAGGTTCTTAGCTACCGGCTGATGCAGAACAAGAGCGCCACCTCCTAAGGCGTTGCCGCTGGCGGGGTCCGCTCCTGCGAACGCCCATGCCTGGAAGTCGAGCTTCGAGCCGAACAGCCCTTCGATCTTCCACGGCGTGTATGCGAGGATCGGAGCTGCAAGGCCGTCGGTGCCGATCTTATAGTTCAAGGCGATCTTAGATTCGCTTTGGTCCTGGGCGTTTGCCTGCGGAGCGCATGCGATCAAAATGCACATGAGCGCAAGAACGGCGATGAAACGGATAAGCGAGAATTGTTTTCTCATCAGACCTCCTACTTTCCGGGCGGGCGCTTGTCGAGTTCCTTTTCTTTCAAAATCTCGGCAAGATCGTCAATGTGCAGACAATCGCACATGCAAGCACATGTTGGCGGGGCTTGGATAGGCGCGATGCTGCCGTTGCAGTAGTCATTGCCAGGCTTGGCGTTATACAGAACTCCAACAGCGGACACCTTTCCTTCGTGGTTGAGTTGGACAATAACATCGCCATTCTTGGCTTCACGGTTGTTTCGATAGTGCAATGCATCTACCTCCTTCGGCTAGTTGCCGTTGCTATCGTCTAGCTTGCCTTCTTGCTTGCGAACCGTCCGCGCTTTCCGCGGGTTACCTCACCGTTGGCATCGCCTTTCGTGAGTTCTTCGATCTTCTTAGCCTGGTCCTGAATGGTCCGTTCGCCTTCTTCGGCGAGAAGCTTGAACTTCTCAAGCTCTTTAACTTCGCGTTCGAGCCTTGTTATCGACTTCGCATAGTCTGCTGCAAGGTTTTGAGAGGTCTCATACGACTGTTTGTATTGGTCGCGAAGCTTAGCGCATTCGTTGTATTCGTTCGCGCACTGGGCGATCTTTCCGTCCATCTTTGCCTTAGCATCTCGACACTCTCTGATGTCTTTTTCAGCTTCGTTCAATCGATCAATAAGCGATTTGTTGTGGGCTTTCCCATCAGTTATGATGTTCTCAAGCTCCCTGATCTTGGTCTCGCACGACTCAAGCGTCTTGACCCGCTTCTTGGCAAGGTCGCGCTCTTTTTCGAGCTGCTTCTTGAGCTCGTCGTTCCGCATGATCGCTGACTCGGCGGTCAGCTTCATCTTGTCTTTGTCGCCCAGAGCAACAGCCCAAGCTATGATGAATACGATAACCGCAACGGTTAGCGCGATTGTTAAGATGTCCATAGATGTCCTCCTATTTGTCCGGTTCGTTTGAACCTTTGTCATTCGCCGGGGTTTCCGGCTCGGTTGTCTTAAGAAGATAGGCCAATGCGTTCGTCACGCCTGCGCTCAGCACAACGGCCGCGCCTTTGACCCAGTAGGGCACGTTGAGAGCGGCTAAAGCCGTCAGCATAGGCCCAGTTGTCACTAGAAAGAACTTAAACTTGAAGAACGGGACCGGCTTCATTTCGGCATATCCTCAACTTCAACGCCTAGCTTTTGGCCGATCTTCACGATGTTTCTGCCGACAACGTTAATCGATGAGTCATGCTTCTCCAGCTTTGCATCGTGGCAGTCGGCCTTCGTTTCGATGCTTTTGACGCGAGTCGTAAACGCGCCTATAAACACCAGCCCCGCGCCGATCGGAATGACAAAGCTTGCCCCTATAGGAACCCAAAACTCCCACGTCATGCTGCTACTTTCTCCCTTGCGATCTCTCGCACCCGCTTCACTACCTGCCATGCGTATTGCCTCGACGCTCCGATCTGTCTGCCGATCTCTTCTATGGAATCGCCCATCATCAGGCATTGGGCGGTTTTTCTTTGCTTCTCGCTCAATGCAGGCATCAAAGCGTCGACCGTGATCAAATCGTCAATCGGAAGTTCGGGCATGTGGAACAGCTCGTCGGCGTAATCGGCAAATTGGCACTGGCTTGGCTGCCTTCGATCCCTTCTGAACGCATCCCGCCTTACGGTTCTTGCATGGTGGTAAATGAACGTCGAAATGGTTCCGCGGGACGGATCGTAATTGCCGATATGTTCGGCGGTCCTCTGGTAAATCTCGGCCACATGCTCTTCGCCGTCTCTTCCAAAGAAGTGCTTCGCGGCCTGAAACAATAGGCCCGTGTTCTTCTCCGCCCAGGCTTTGAACTCGGCTTGCGTCATCGACCCTCACCGATCCCGTCAAGGCTAATGAAACCGTATTGCCCGTGAGTTTTGAGTTCCGAGAACGTCCGGAACTTCTCGGCAACCGCGTCGCCTTCTCTCGATCCTTTCGCATTCGTGTTTCCCTCGATGGTGCGGACGCCCGAGCCAGTAACCTCGGCCACAAAGAAGATGTGCCCCTTGCCGCCGTCGAGCCAGTATCCGAGCTTGTACCGCGCTGGCACCTGCCCGAGCCGTCCGGTCTTCTTGGCCCAATTCCGCCACTGGCAGACGCTTGCGGCCGCGCCTTTGCCGGGAAGCATTGATGGATCGGCACCGGCGACGATCAGGCAGTCGTAAACGAAGGCACCGCACCACGGGGCGGGCTTCATGATTCCGACTCTTTGCAGGAACCTCTTGATGAACGGCCCTTTGTTTTCGCCGCCATCTTCTTGAACGCCCAGCTTTTGGTAGCCTCTCGCGACGTGCAGGGCTCTCACTTTGGGTATCGCCGTCTTCCAATCGAACTCGGTAAATGTCTTGACAAAATATGGTTTGGTCATGCAACCCCCGGCAGCGTTAATTGATCTGAGGCTATCGTCTTAGCCTTTCGCCTTGAAACTGCCGTAATCTCTTGGCTGATCTCCTTCGATTGGAATAGAACGGGGATCACATGCCCCAGGCTCAGTTCGCCTTGTCCGAACGCCTTGCACCTTAAGCGGGTAATGATGCTCTTTGCAGTCTCTTTGACTTCTTCCGGCGTTTTCCCGTATCTGAACGCCATCGCTTCTATAGGCTCGGAAAGGCATATCGCAGAATCAATTGCGTCTCGCTCATAGTCGGTGAGTCCTTCGACAAGATGAGCGATGCGCGGGTCTAACTCGGGCCTCTCTATGGTGTATCCCAGGGCTTGAAGGGAATCTTCGTCTCTGACCGAGCTGAGGCTCATCGCGTTGTTTGAAGCCGACCATAGAACCTGCACTTTACCGACCGGTATGTTGAGCATCTCGGCAACCTCTTTGTCGGTCGCTTCTGAACCCTTTGCAGCCAGTTCGCTTCTGATGGCGGCGGCTTCGCTCAGCAGGTTCGGCGGAATCTTCAGCGCTGAGAACTCTTCGAGGGCTACAAACCATATCCGGCCGCGAACGAACCCCTCCGCGTAAGGAAAGAACTTGATCGGACGCTTGCCGTGCTTCTTCGTAAGGTTGAACAGGTTCGCCGCTCTGATAACGCCTAGCTGTCCTGCGATGGTCATATCCTCTTTGAGCCCCGACGCCCTTGCGTGTCGGTTCAGCATTGAGTACACGTGCTTCTTGACAAGCAGATCGTATCCGCGCAGCAAAACAGGCTCGGCTGATGAATCGCCGGCCTGGATGCGCTGAATCAAAGCCCTCTCGTATTCCCACGGGAGGGCTGAACCTAGCTCCTTATGCCCATCGCCACGAGAGGTCAGAATCAACTCCTTTGGTTCTGAGAAGCTCCCCAAGAGCCTTCTGGGCTTCGGGAACGTCTGCGCCTAGAGCCTCTGCTTTCGGCTTTTCGCACTCGGCAAGGACGCCTGCGCCTTCGATCCGCTTGAGGCTGCACATGAGCGTCTTGCGGGGCTTCTCTGGGGCGTCTGTCTGTTCGGTCGTTAGAGCCTCTGCGGGCTCGGTTGGCTGTGTTGTTTCGGGCGTATTGTCTGCCATGTCTCTATCGTCTCCTAGTTGGTTTCGCGGTAAATCAGATACTGCTTGTCGAACGAAACGGGGAACTTGATCTCGGAGCCGTACCGCGCCTTGGCAACCTCGATAAAGTCCTGCTCGGGAGAGATGCGAAGCCAAAGGCCCGATGCATCCTCAAACGCCTTCGATCCCTTTGCGTGGCCGTCGTCGTTCTGCTGGCTAAGGAACACGATTGGGATGTTCGCTCTCATGGCCAGCTTCTTGAGCCGGTCCGCAACGGCTTCCATGTCCTCGAACTTCTTGGCCGCACCTTTCGACGAACGGAGAAGCTGAACGTAATCGAGGAACATGATATCGAGCCCCGCGCCGTCTTTTTGAACCATCGTCCAACGGACTAGATCCTCCACGGTGTTGTCGAGCGAATCGCGCCCAGACGGGTCGAATATCACGAGGTCATAGAACGGATCGTCGAGCTTGGCAAGAGCGTCGTCCCAGTCAGCCTGCCCCGTCAGCGTTTCCGGCGTGTTCCAGTGGCCGCAAAGCTGTTTCATCATTCGACGCTTGATCTTGACGCGGTTCATCTCGTAAGTGGCGAAGGCAACCTTCTTGCCTGCGTCGGCGGCAGCCATGATGCACTGGGTTGCGAGGCACGTTTTGCCCTTGCCAGTCTTGCCCATGATCATCGAAGGCTCTCCGACAGGCCACCCGCCTACGTTCGAAGTCGAGTCTACGTTGCGCAGCCCGGTTGTCACGCCCTGGTCGGCTCCGTGCGTTTGCAGGTCGATGTCAGACATTCGGAACGTGTCGCTCGTTTCGTCGGAAAGGCCTTGGCCGAGGTCCTGCATCAGCTTGCAGACATCGCTCCACGCTTCGCCTTTCTTCGCCGCCTTGGCTATTTCGTCGCCTCGCTTGGCAACCTCGCGGAACCGCCAATACTCGCGAACTCCGACGGCGTAGGCCTTCGCATTCGCCGCCGATGCCACGGACTCCATGAGCTGGATCAGGTAATCGGTTCCGCCAACCTTCTTGAGGCTATCCGTTTTGTGAAGCTCGGCTTGAAGCGTCACGAGGTCGGGAGCGCACCCGCTGGCCTTGTGGATTGCTTGGCAGGCCTTGAAGATCGTTTGATGCGCCGCCGAGTAGAACATCCGGCTATCGAGCACGAGGGCCACTTTCTGGCAGGCCTGGTCGCTGAGAAGCATGCAGCCGATCGCGCAGGCCTCGAGGTATTCGCCCCGGTATTTCTCGCCGTCTGACTGGATCGCAGGAACGATGCTCATACGGCCAGCCTTTGAGCCTCCGCGATTTTGAGCCGCATTTCCTCGAGGGATTCCTTGCGCTCAGGTTCAGGCGCGTTCTGTTTGCCGCTATCCGGCTTCGTGTACCGATCCTCGACAAGGCGCTTGTAGCCCTTGCCCATCGAAAACAGGACATGGCGCATAGGGTCCGGTTCATGAGCCTTGAGCCATTCGAGGATGCCTAGCCGTTCGTGGGGTTCGAGATGCCTTCCAAGATCGCTCATTCGGTACTCGGCCCATTTGTTGCAGGCTCTTTGGACGTTGTCGCTGAACCTTGGAGGTTCTTCGTCGGCTTCGTGCGCGTTTTGTTTGTTTGTTTGTTTATTATCCGGCTCTGGTACAGGCTCTGGCTCTGGCTCCGGATATTGGTCTGACTCCTGTCTGACACTTGTCCCCTTACTGTCTGACACTTGTCCTGAGTGAGTCCCTTGATCATCAGACAGAATCGGATACTTTTCGATGAATTGCTTCTTGATTCTCGACCTCGTTTCTCCGCTGAACGAAGCATGGTCTAGCCTTGGCATCGAACCGTCTGCGAAGAGCATCAGCCGTTTGGCTAGGTAGATGTGAACCGTCGAATCGGCATGCTCCGACCATCCGTGAACGATAAGCGTCTTGGCTTTCTTCTCGCCCGCTTCGTCTATCCAACCGGATTTGATAAGAGCCTTTACCAGTTCTTCTGGGTTCTCTTCGTAGAACATCTCCTCGGCTAAGTCTTGTGCGCTAAGGCTTGTAATGTCGCCTGTGGGGCACTGCTCAGCCGTTACGTGCCAAAGCGCTTCAAGTATCCCAAGAGCGTAGCAGTTGCTAACTCCGAGGCACTTCGCTAGCCTTCTCGTTTTCCTGTGGGTTAACGCGCCTCTAAGAGCCATTCAGCCTTGCCTCCTTGCGCTTCTTAAGCAGGTCGTCTAGTTCGTTCTGCTCTGCCATTCTTGCGAATCCCTTTGCAGCGTTCTCTCTGCGCTTCTTCTGAAGCTCCTCGATCCTCAGCTCGATCTCCGAGCGTGTTTCCGGCAGGTCTAGCCGGTTGTAGTCGATGTCCTTCATGCAGATTGCCTCTCGATGATGCGTATGTTCGTGTAGCCGGTCTTATCCCAGAACTTGCGAACGATTAGTTCGCATACCTGGGCGTCGTCTTTGATGAACCCTAGCTCCACTAGCCTGTCTTCTATGGTCTTCGCCATGTTCGAGCAGTCGGGCTTGCTAGTATGCTTCATCCGCGCCGTTTGGTTCTTCTTTGGCTCTGATGCCCTGTAGGGCCAAGCTATCTCGATAACCAGGCTCACAGGGCATTCGATTGGGCTTTGCGTCTTGAAGGGGATAAGAAGCTGAGTCCAGAAGTCTTTGGCCTTGTTCAAAGCATCCGAATCGGCCAATTTTGTGAACTTTCCTGCCTTGACGATCTTCTTGCTTTGGTGCGTCGTTGTCGGCGGGACGATGTTTGGTATGGTGATTTCGATCACGATGCTTTGCTCCTTAGCTGCCTCTCCCACGACTCGATAACAGCCTTGGCTAAGCCTTTAGCCATGTCGCGCTTGCATTCCTTGTCGAACTCCTTAAGCCTCGCGATAAATTGCGCGCACTGAACCTCCAATATCCGGCAGTCGGCAATCGAAACGCCTATCTCTTTAGAGATGGTTGTCTTTGGAACGGCCTGCGCCATTAGCATGCAAGCCTGAGCCCATTCTGCGGGGCCGTTGTCTTCCACTTCTGGAAGCCGGTATTCCTTTGTTGGCGCACTAGGCGCAGCCGGCTGGCTTGTGCGTTCTGCTTGGGGCTCTTTAGCCGATGGCTTGGATGGCTTCTTACGCTCCTTACGAAGGGAAATAACGCGCTTCTCTGGCTTGTTCTCTATCTCGAATCCGCGCTCTACGTCCATCTTCTTAATCGGGTAAAAGGTGCCTGGTTCTAAAGAGTAGCCGCCAGCCTTAAGCGCCGTAGTCAAGGCATGCATTCCAGTGCTGGCAAGCCTTACCGCATCCGGGTCTGAACACTCGAACAAGGCCACATGCAGTCCGTCGTCGCTGATGGCCAGCACAAACCGCTTGTCTTTGTAGATGTCTCTTAAGGCCTTTGTAGGGACGGCAATCCCTTTAGTCTCGCCGTCCTTCTTGTTTGTTTGGCCTTGAATGATGATTCCCACGTCGTAGCTTTTCCCGTAGGATGCGAATACATTCCATCCGCTAGGCAGATTGCGCATTCAATACCTCCTTAACGTGATCTGCAAAAGCGTCCTTGTCCCCGCAGTCGGCCTTCATCGCTCCTAGCGCGATGCTTGTCCAAGACCGCTGGCTCTGCATGCACAGGGTCCGAAACTCGCTGATGTCGCCAGCCGTCAGTCCGATGGCCTGCATGTAGGCGTTCGCCTCTTTGGCCGCTTCCGCGCCTGGCGTCGGAGCTGTCGGGGCTGGAAGCTCGGGAGCATGCGGGGCTTCGATGACCGGTATCTCCGACATGCTTGCCGGGTTGAAGCTCAAGGCCTTGGCCCTCAGCTTTTCGACCAGCTCGGGCAGAGACACAGGCGACCGGTCAAGCTCGATCCTCACGACCGGGAACTTCGAAGTAGGCTGTCCCGGCGCGGTCCGCTTCTCCCTGAACTCGATGCCCATGGTCACCGGCACGATGGTTCCGACCAGGCCTAGAAGCTCTAATTGCTCGATGAACCCCTCAGCCTCGGTAACGAAGCTCACAGACTTGGTGTCGAGCCTCCACTTGCCGATGGTCGCTATCTCGGGCAGAACGACCGAAACGCGAACCGTGAGAGTGCAGAACTGCTTGGGATCGGTCCCTCGGTTCTCCCCGCACATGCATGGCACGGATACCTTGACTTGGTCTTTGCCCTCTCCCTGCCACGTCTCGCAGGTGCAGCCGTCGCACCGTCTCTTGCACGTTCCGCCTGCCCAGCTTTCCCAATATTGGCTAAGGGACTCGTAATCCCCGTTCTCAAGCTCCTTGGTCGAGATGAGCGCCTTGAGTTCGCTCCGCTCGGTCATAAGCTCCCAGAAGCCGGGATGCCCTGCCCACGGAGCGAGAACCCCGCCGTAAACGGTCTGAGCCTCTTCTAGGATGGCCTTCGATTGCGATGTGAAGCGGAACGTCTTGAGGCTTGTCGGGAACCCGCGGTCGGTCTTCGTGCCGATTCTCAGGCGACCTACCTCGAGCAGGCGTTTCTGTTTCTGGATTAGGTTAGGCATTAGAACGGACACCCCCTTTCGCCGCGCTTGGCTTTCGGCTCGGAGAACTTTCGGGATCTCGAAGCCTTCGGCAGATCGTTGATGAGCCGGTAATAGGCGCAAAGCCCGCAGAACCCCTCGTACAGAGCGTCAATCGTCTCTTTGCCTATCCACTCGCGGAACACAGGCTCTTGCGCGTTCTTGGTGTAGACAACGGCTATGCCGTCAACTTCTGGGACGGGATGCTCAGAATGGTCCTCAACAAGTCCGATGAAGTCGGCTCTCATGTAGGCGGCCACCTGAACCCGGTGGGACTTCGATTCGGTTCCCGTCTTCCAGTCCCCGCCGATGGTCGCCGTTTGGCCTGGGTAGTTCCATCCGCGGTTGGCCTTTTGGAAGTCGGACTTCTTGAACTTTGCGAACCAATCGCAGGTTCCTGCGAACCCCTCAGACTCGCTGATCGCAACGGCTTCGAGGCCGATCGCTTCCCATTCCGGCTTGAACGCTTCGATGAACTTCATACCGGAATCGATATGCGGCAGTGCGTGGAATGCGAGGTCGGTTTCAATGTCGTCTAGGCTCTTGCCGTAGGTCTCGAACCGTTTGGCCACATATTCGGGCACCAGCTTGAGGCTCCGCGCCGTGGCCGTAAGCCAGTCGATTCGATCATTGTCGCCGATCCTGATGCCAAGCGCGTGGTTGTAGAACCAATGGTGCGCGAGCTGTCCAATCCATGCGCGAGTGTCGCGATACCGTTCGGGCTCTCGGCGGTTGAACTCCCAGTTGCATGCCTGTTCTATAGCGTCATGCGGCTCGATAACGCGGATCGCTTCGGAGTCCACGAACTTCTCAAGCTCCGCGCCTGTCTTGTCGTCGGGCATGTGGAGCCCCGCATGAACCAGAGAAGCCGCGCATCTCAAAGCAGAGACCTTGGCGTACCAGTTCATCAGGTGGTTGCCTGGGGCGATTCCGAGGATTTCGGTCACCCTCGGCAGTTCGACGCCCTTCCAGACGTAAGTAGACTGCCCGTCCTTGGGCCGTGAGTATTCTCCGCGTTCGGCTTGAGTTTCTTCGTCGAACGGGTTGTAATCGTTTGCCAACGTTAACCCCCCTGGGTCTGCGGATTCGTTCCGCCTTGCGCCGAGGGCTCGTTTGTGCTATTATCTGTATAGAGTTTGGACACCGAGCCATCGGTGGTTAAATCAGCCTCATCGGCCGTTACCGATGGGGCGTTCTTCTTTCTAAAGGCAGCGACCCAATAAGGGATCGTAGACGGCGGTATGTCGTATTTCGTTGCCATCTCTTTCTGAGACTTGCCTTCTACGACAACTGCGACGCATACGGCTTCGATCATCCACTTCGGATATTTGAAGTCTCTGCCTCTTGTTTCTTCGTGGGTAATTGCCATTGCTATGATGATACATGATCATGGATGAAGAAGCAAGACTAGCAAGGGTCTTTTTAGTTTTTTTTCGTTTTGTTTGTTACAATGACCGCATGATTCACTCAAACCCAGAGATTGCCAAGATAAAGGAGGTCATGAAAGCTAAAGGCGTGACCACCGTGTCGCTGGCGCAGGACACCGGCCTTGTCTACGGAACGCTATCGACATGGTTCTCTGGCAACTCAAGATTCGATCCAGCCAAAAAGGCCCACAAGGACGCGCTAGACGCCATGTGCAAGGTTCTAGAAATTGATTCGGCGTCGTTGGTTTCTGCGGTAAGTGAGACGCGATCAGAGTATAAGGTGTCGCCTGGACGGAACGTTTTGGAGATTCTTCTAACCACCATCGAGAACCCAAACGCGCCGAAGCAGCAGCGCGAAGACGCCAAGAACATCATCAGGGAATGGCTGAAAGATATTGTCTGATGGTCCTATTTACTAGCTGGCACCTTTTTTAGTTTTTTTTCGTTTACCCCTTGCATAATCGATGATCATGGATCATAATGGTCACTGTTAGCCCGTAACGGCGGGCGGAAGTGATCAAATGGAATCAACCCAAACTCTGCAATATGAAGACGCTTTTAGCGCATTCGTCGACATAGTCCTCATCGGACGCGACAAGATCATTAAGGGCAAGAAGCCCCATCCCAAGAACTTGAAGCTCAGCTTCAAAGGCGCGACGGTCAACCTCTCCAAGACCTCGCACGACCAGACCCATTCCTTTTACCGCGGGACGCTGGCGGCAAACGGCAACGTCAAGAACGTGAACTTCACCATTACCCGCGACCGGGACGTGGTGAAGAACGTCATGGCCATGCTCGAAAAGGCGGCGAAGTAAGATGGGTACCTACACTATAAAGTTTCATCACATCAGCATGTCGTCGAAGGCTTACACCTTTTGCAACCGCTGCGGAAAGCGGCAAGTGAGGTCCGTCTCTCGCGTGTATACAAGAAACCCGCTCCATGTCGAATCTGAAACACGCGCAAAGCTGAATAAAGAGATTGACGCGGAAGTCGAGGTTATAGAAACCGAAGGTGTTCGGTGCAAACAGTGCCAAGGGCTTCCATGGATAGACGGAAAGGCCGCAGAGCCTAAACCGATCAGGCCGCGCGTTTACAAGTGGAAAGGGCCTACGCGGTTTGTCATTCCACATAGCCCTGTTGAAAAGCTCATTTTCGAATGCCGAACAGAGTTTGCGCATGCGATGTTTTTCCGTGGGTTCTACAAGGCCTTTTGCGATGAGCCGCCTATTCAGATACCGTATAACCCCTCGATTACTTGCGACGAGTGCTACGTGGTCGTTGACGATGCGCTTCTTAACAACGCTATCGCAATTGGCAAGTTGTGCAACGCCGATCACTTTGGAGGCCAATCATGCCTAACCTTAAAATAACCGGCATCGACATCCACAACTTCGAGCGCATCAAGGTTGTTTCGCTCAAGATCGATCCCGAGAAGGGACTGGTCACCATCGGCGGGGAGAACGCCCAGGGCAAGACATCCGCGCTTGATTCCATCGAGGCTGCGCTCGGCATCGTTCGCGACAAGGTTAAGAAGCCGTGCCGGGACGGAGAGCCGAACGCTAAGATCAGGCTTACCGTCCCTCCTTACGAGTTCATCCGCTACTGGGATGACGGCAAAGGCAAAGACGAAGGCAAGAAGGTTCCCGTGCTCAAGGTCTTCATGAAGATGGAGAATGGGGAAAAGACTTCGATCGGCTCCCCGTCGGCATTCCTTAAGAGCATCATTGGCGGGGCGTTCACCGATCCCGTGGAGTTCCTCACGATGCAGCCGAAAGACCAGCGGGCAACCCTGATCGATCTGACGGGCCTAAACCTCGATGAGATCGACGCCAAGATCAAGCAGGCATGGGACGAATACCAGCGCTTGACCAAGGTGCAGCAGGTTCTTGAGGCCAAGTTCCAAGAGCAGCCTCACCATCCAGACGCGCCGAAGGAAGAGCTGAGCATGACCAATCTCAGCAAAAACCTGACGGACGCCATGCACCGCAACCAAGACAAAGAAACGAAGCGCACCGATGCCCGTAGGCTTTACGGCGACGCGCAGATAGCGGAGATGCAAGCCAAGTCCGCTGCCGATCGGGTTATCGAAACTCAGCGCAAGATCGAAGAGCTTAAAAAGCAGCTTGAAGCCGAACAGGCGAACAGCAAAGCATGCGACGCCCAGGCCAAGGAGCTGACCGACAAGGCAAGCAAGGCCGTGTCCGAAGCCGAACAGCTCAAGGACGAAGACCTTGCCGAGTTCCACGCGCAGATCAACAGCGCAGAACGCACAAACATCATGGTTCGCGAGAACGCTGCCAAGGAAGCGGCCAGAGCCGAATGGTCCAAGGCCGAAGCTGAGTCAGGCAGCCAGTGGGAGTCCTACCAAGTCCTCAACGCCGAAAAGAAGCGCATCCTGAGCGAGGCTTCGTTCCCGGTTCCAGGCTTAGGCTTCGACTCCGAGCAAGTCACGCTCAACGGCAACCCGTTCAGCCAAGCAAGTTCGGCGGAAAGGATTCGCGCAGCCGTGGCCATCAGCCTTGCCCGTGCGGGGCAGCTGCCTCTTATCCTCATCAAAGACGCATCGGTCTTGGATGCCAAGAGCCTTCAAGTCCTGGCGGACGAAGCCGAGGCGCGAGGGGCTCAGGTGTTCGCTGAGATCGTGGCCAACCGCGACGACGAAGGCAACTACGACAAGCAGTGTGCCTTTTTCATCTACGACGGCATGCTCGATTCGAAGGACGCCAAGAACTACGACCTCGACGCTCAGCCGACTCTGGAAGAGGTATCGGCGTAATGCCCCGCGTCCGGTACGACGTGAACTATGTGGCAGGCCTTTGGTTATCCAAGGGCCTGGCCCTGCCCCAAACCGACCGGTGCATTACCGAGGGCCTGGTCAAGCTGATGCTCGAAGACCGAGAGGTTAACCGTATCTACTGGGCCACGATCAGCGACCCGACGTTCCGAGCCGGCCTGATGCTTGCGATCCACGAGCAAGCCGAGATGGCACCGGCCATGAATCTTATCGAGTCGGCCTATGCAGGTGAGCGAAGATGAAGTGGAAAGTTTACATTTTGCTTGCCTATGGGTCAATCGAGGCGATTAGATTTAGTGAATCAGAAGCTATCGGTTGCTTTGAACGCATATTCATGGATTGGGATGAAGAGGACCACTACTTCGGGAATCCTCATATCCAAGTCTGGAATGTAGACGACAAAGTTGAGACCCTTACCTGGAACAATGAGTCGCGAACCTGGTGGCGCAAGTCATGAAGCCTATTCACTGGCTCATTCTCATCCTAGCCGCCGCCGCGTTTTTTGCCTTCAACGACGAAAGCCCGAGGCTCAACGACATCGAGAGCCAACTGGCGGGAGGTTCGTTCTGATGTACGACGACATTGCCGCATTCCCGCTTTGCTGGCCCGAGGCATGGCCGCGCACCAAGTCCCGCAGGTATTCGACGTTCAAGGACTGGACAGTCTATTCGGCGGTCGAAGACCTGATGAAGCGTCTGAATCTGTTCGAAGCCAAGCGGGTCGTCATCTCCACGTCGGTGCCGCTGCGCAAAGACGGCCTGCCATTGTCCAAACCGCCAGTCGATGGCGATCCTGGCGCGGCGGTCTACTTCGAGCGCAAGGGTAAGCCCTATTGCATCCCGTGCGACCAGTACAACGACGTTGCCGACAACATCCACGCCGTAGCTTTGACTCTCGAAGCCATACGCACGATTGAACGGCACGGAACGCCATACATGCTCGAAGCGATGTTCAAGGGCTACGAAGCCCTTCCTGCGCCGAGCCAAACAGATTGGCGCTCGATCCTCGGCAACCCTAAGAACATCGACGAAGCCGAGGCCAACTATCGAGCTTTGGCCCGCGAATGCCATCCCGATACCGGCGGTTCGCATGAGGCAATGTCCGAGCTTAACGAAGCCATTGAGGTTGCCCGAAACAACCTGTGACAGGAGGAACCTATGAAACACCATCCATGCAATTCAAGCCGCGTTTATTGGGCGGCATACGACGGCAAAACGAGCACCTTTTACATTTCCTTCAAGCCGAAGGGATCGGTCTACGCCTATGAGAATGTGCCCGAGCACGTCTTCGACAACCTGATGACTGCCAAGGAATCGACGGCAGCTGCCACCTTGACAACGCGCGGCCCTATCGGCGCGGAGACGCCGGGCAGCGAAGGCTCTTATCTGATCCATCACGTGATCGGAAAGGACCGGAACAACCCGCCGTACAAGTTCCGCAAGCTTGACGAAGAAGAAACGGCCGTTCTGATCGAGCGGTTACCGAAAGTCGAAGCTATAGCGTAGCCATGAACAATTTCGACTCCACCAGCCGAATACTAGCCCGCCGTACACCCGTGACTATGCGGCGGGCACTTTTTCCGCAACCTACTAGGCTCGGCTGGTGCGTCATCGCCTTAACTCTCGCTCTCCTTTATCTCGTGGCATTAGCCGCAAAGAGCCCCGCCAATCAGCCCCGGCACTCGGTCCAAAACGAACCGGGGCACCTTAATCAAGTCCGTTAGGAGGATCTATGGGAAAGAACGTCACTATACCGGCAGGCGTAAGAGACACTAAAATCACTCTGCAGCAGGCCTTACTGTTTAGCCTTTTGCTCGATAACTGGGTCAAAGGCAAAGGCGGCATCGTCGCCATCGACGATATTGCAGCTTCTGGCAACATGACCCGCGAGCAGGTCAGGCTAGAAGCCGTTGCCCTTCACTACAAGGGAATGCTCGATATCGATTCGGCAGACTTCATACCCCGCGGGTACCGCGTGGCAAGCGTCAAGATCAACGTAGAGCCGTGCATCAAAGCGGTTGACGAAGATGACGACGGACAAGAAGAGATCGATTTCGACGCTGAGGATCAAGCCGTAAGGCATTGTTCGCGCTATCAATCTGGGTTCGAGACATTCAAGATCGGAGACGCCGAGTTCGAAGCTCTTGTAAATCCAAACAGCGACGGCAGCGGCAATTGGATACTAACAATCACTCGCACGGCCGACGGCGCGATTCTCGTGTGCATCAACGCGACGTCCAAAGAGGACGCTTGGCAATGGTGCGACGAATGGGCAAAAGGCGACGGCCCGAAGGCCGAAGCAAAGCCCAAGATCAATGTGCTCGAATGGCTTGCCTTCCAGCGAAAAGAGGGCATCCTCACGAACGACCAAGAGCTTCGCTTTGCTCCGAGATCGTTCTGGGCGGTTGTCGACGCGCTTGGCATCGAGCGCAAGCTGCTTGAGGCAGAGCCGTTCCCGATGGTCGAGAACGTGCTCGAAGCCTACGACGTGCCGTTCACTGTCGTTCTAGGCGACAAAGAGACAGGCTTCGTTATCGAAGGATACGAGGAGGTCGAAGAAGCAAGCCTGTTCGATCAGCCCGTCGAAGAGCCGAAGGCCGAGCCGGCCGAGGAGACCAAAGCCGAGTTCACGGTAATCGTCAGCCTAGACGGCGTCGAGACCGAGGTCGTCGTTCACCACGAGCCCAACTTCCTCAAAGAAGATGAGCCGATGGACAAGTTTGTCTTCACAGTGACGGACGTGGAGTATGAACGGCTCATCGCATCCGAGCGCGTTCCGTTCGGGCAGGCCATTCATGAGTTCGCCCGCGACCTGGCGCAGAAGGCTATCGACGAGGCCGAGTCGGCGTAGCGCATTCCCTTGAGGGGTTTCCGGTCATCCCCGTAAAAACCGGACCAGAACAATGAATTATCTAGGCGTGGAGAAGATCAGCTTCAACCGGTGCCAGCCGTTGCTTAAGGACTTGGTGCAAACAACTAACGGGTTCGGATATGTCAATACGAATACGGTGTTTAACGCCATAGCAAAAGGGCCATCGGTTCTCAAGGTGATTGTCAACGACCCAAACCAGAGATGCACCGTTCACGGCCAAAGCGTACCTATCTTCGGGCTTCCTGGCTACCTGACTCACCTAGCAAGACCCTATAACCATCAAGGACGGGGTATCTGCATCGAAGTGGATTATAACGACCCGCTGTTCGTTAAGACGGCAGTTAACCTAATCCATAACATTGGGGACCAATACGACGGACACCCGAACCTAGCGGCAGTTATGGCAGGAATCCTAGGCGCGTGGGGCGAGGGCACGACCTTCGCGAAAGGCCAGTCGCTTCTCTACTCAAAAACAACGCAACGGGCAATCTTCGACGCCTACAAAAGAGCGTTCAAGAAGACGACGGTCCTGTGCAGGGTCTTGACAGCTACCCCAGGCGACAAGTCGAGCATCAGCGTCGGCTGTGAGTATGTCAGCGGATATAACCCGTTCGGCGTCCATGTCGACAACTTCATGCACCCGAACGACCGGCATGTATTGGCAGACGTTGAGAAGTACGGAGTGAAGGAGATCGGCGTCGAGCTGATGACCGAGCTCGTCAAAGAGTGTCTCAACGAACGGTATGGCGAGCTGGTAGAGAAGTGCCAGCGGTACAACGTAAAGTTCGTGCAGTGGGGCGGGTATTCGCCTAACGCTGAAGAATGGGAACGGTTGAAAGAGCTAGACGCGCTCATCAGGGCCGATTATAGGAGGGAGCTGTGAAAACTAAGCGCGGCCACATGGACTACGCAACGATCGTCTGCGCCATCGCAGGCCGTCCGGGCTACCGGTTCGGACGGTGGGGATGGTGGGCAAATGACGCATGGTCACAGGTTTGGCTCGAATATCGAAAGGGCAAGCTGTGCCGGTGCGCGATCGGCAGAAACGGCAAGACAAAGGTGCTTGTCTGGATCGAAGTGCCCGAGAAGGACAAGGCCAAGCGTGACTGGTACGTGCTTCAAGGCGAGGATAACAAGGTGCCGAAGCTGTGATCCTTGCCGGCGATGCACTTGATATGCTTCGCACGTTGCCCGACGAATCGGTTCACTGTTGCGTAACAAGCCCGCCATACTATGGTTTGCGAAACTACGGCGTCGATGGGCAGATAGGACTTGAGCCGACGCTTAAGGAATACCTTGGCCACCTAACGGCGGTGTTCGAAGAGGTCCGCAGAGTGCTTAAGAAGAACGGAACCTGCTGGGTGAATATGGGCGACTCCTACTTCACAGGCGCAGGCGCAGCAAGGTTGCCGGGCGGAGGAACACAGGGTAAAGAGTTTCATGGGCCGAACACTCAGCCTAACCGGCTTCCAGGATGTTGCGACCTTAAGCCTAAGAACCTGATGGGCGTCCCGTGGCGTCTCGCCTTTGCGCTCCAGGATGCAGGCTGGTATCTGCGCTCGGACATTGTCTGGCACAAGCCGAACCCGATGCCCGAATCCTGCAAAGACCGGCCCACGCGGGCGCATGAGTATATATTCCTGCTCACTAAATCCTCGAGGTATTGGTACGACGCCGACGCGATCAGGACTGTCGAAAGCGCAGAGACGAAGAAGCTCAGCTATGAGACAATGGACTATAAGCGCCGCGATTCCTATCGTGAGCCTACAGGCTGGGATACCGGCAAAGGATCTCACGGAACGATCCACAAGAACGGCCGAAGCGACAAACAGCGCGGCCACTCTCGAAGGCATCAAGGCTTCAACGAGCGTTGGGACTTTATGACGCTGGCAGAACAGAAGGCGAACGGCGCGAACGCCCGAACGGTGTGGACCGTCGCATCAACGGCATATAAATGGTTGATGTGCAATCACTGCAAAACGATTTATGAAACAACCAAACGACTCATGTGGCGCGATGCAGAATATGGGAAAGAGTTCCTTTGCTACTGTTGCAGAAATTGGTTTCATGTAAGTTCGCACTTCGCCACTTTCCCGCCTGAGATTCCTAAGCGGTGCATCCTTGCCGGCTGTCCGTGCGGAGGCACGGTTTTAGACCCGTTCGGCGGCTCAGGAACGACCGGCGCGGTTGCCAAAGAGCTTGGTCGCGATTTCATTCTGATCGAGCTTAACTCCGAGTATGTGGCGCTTGCCGAGAAGAGAATCAACGCGGTGACCGGTTCGCTGTTTATGGAGGTCTCGGCGTAGGTGACGCACCTCTCATTATTCAGCGGGATAGGCGGAATCGATCTTGCTGCGGAATGGGCAGGCTTTGAGACGGTCGCCTTTGTCGAGCGCGACAAGTTCTGCCAAAAGGTTTTGGCTAAGCATTGGCCCGAGGTTCCAATATACGATGACATCACCACATTTGACGCCGAGCCTTTTCGAGGAGTTGATCTCGTTTCCGGAGGCTTCCCATGCCAAGACATCAGCGTGGCGGGAAAACAAAAAGGACTTACTGGCGAAAGGTCAGGCTTGTTTCATGAAATGGCACGAGTCGTTAGTGAGTGCAAACCGAAATATGCGCTACTCGAGAACGTTGCCGCGCTTAGATTTAGAGGACTGGCAACCGTTATCAGAGTGCTTGCCAGAATCGGGTATTGCTGCGAATGGGGCGTATCAAAAGCTAGAAGCGCCGGAGCTCCACATGAACGAAAGCGGCTTTTTCTCATTGCCTACCCCTACTGCATCAATGGGTCAGCGAGGGTAAGGCATGTCTCGATCAGGCAAATGCAGAATGTGCATGACAACGGAGGTATTTGTGCTTCAGCTTTTTGGGACAAGCCCTACTCCGGAGTTCTTGGAATGGGAAATGGGACTCCCAAAGGATTGGACGCTGATCGAATTAGAGCGCTCGGAAACGCCGTAGTGCCCCAGCAGGCATACCCGATTCTTGAGGCTATTGCCAAGGAGTTGCAGCTTAGGTGACTCCGCTGTGCCCGCCTACGAATCTGCCCGTCAGGCTCGAAGTGATCGAGGCTTTAACAGGCGTTCCCGCCAGCACCTTGCGCGAGGCGATTCGTTGCGGCACAATGAACGGTATCCAGAAAAGAAAGGCATGGCATGCCAGCCTCGACAACTATTATGAGTGGCTTACCAAAGAAGACGAAGAGACGCCCGCCTGGCGAGGGGACATACAAGACGAACGCGAAAGGGCAGGTGCGCCTGGTCAAGATGGTAAACCGGAAGTGGCTGGCCGGTCCATACGAAAGCACGAGGATGGAAGCGCTGGCGTCGTTCAGCCGCAAGTTCGCAAGCGGCGCAAGAGAAAGGGACTCACTGTCGTTCACTTCCTCGGCTAAGCGCTGGCTATCAGAGCGCGAATCGAAGCTTGCGCCATCGGCTTTCAAGAGCTATGCCTGCTGGATAAACAAAATCGAGCTAGACCCGCTCGGAGCCATGCCGGTCAAGGACATCAAAGAGCACCACTTGAGGCAGTGGTTCGTCAGGCAGAAGCTCGCCCCAACGACGGTTAGAAAGCGCCTCGGCTTCATACACCAGATAATGCGCATCGGCGGGAACCATGAAACATACAGGCCCCCAACCGCCGAGAAGCATAGCAGACGCCCGCTCAGCGCCGAAGAGTGCGCCAAGGCCAAAGAAGAGGCTATGAAGTCGGACCTGCACCTTGACAGCGTGGGAGTGCTGATATGCCTCGAGCTAGGCCTGCGCGTTTCAGAGGCCTGCGGTTTGAAGCATGAGGATTACCAGAACGGCGGGGTATGGATCAAGCGTTCGGTCACGAGAACTAAGGGAACTCTGAACGTCAGAGAAAAGACCAAGACGGCAAGGTCGGCGCGGTGGATACCGATTCCTCCGTCTCTCAAAGAGCACATAGGCCCGCCGAGAACGGGCTATGTCCTAACTGAATCGAACCGCCCAGGCTATCCCGACAGCCTGCAAAAGGCCGTGAGAAGAGTGTGCAAACGGGCAGGCATCGAAGGAGTTCCGCACCTAGGACCTCACACGCTGAGGCGCACCTACGGCATGACGCTCCTAGAGGCTGGCGTCGATGTTGTGACCTCTGCCGACATGATGGGCCACGACCCGCGAATGCTTCTTGAGGAGTACGCCCGATCGAGAATAGACCTCAAGCAAAAGGCGGTCGAAACGGCCTTCGGAACGCCTAAAAAGAAGCCTGTTAGGACGCGGATTAGGACAAATCAACGCGATTAGAGCCTAAAACGGGTGGGTTCGATTCCTACACACTCCCGCCATTGATTGGGCCTCTTCTCCATGCACCGCATCCTTTGCCGGTAACATCGCCTCAATCCATCTAGAGGCCATCGTATGGAACAGAAAATCGTTTTCGTCACCACGCAGTTCACCAACGACCCGGAGAAGGCTACCCTCCCGTTCATCCTCGCCAACGGATGCATCGCGATGGAGGTTAAGCCGGTCATCGTATTACAATCCGACGCCGTGTGGATCGGTGTGAAAGGCAAGGCCGAGGAAGTCAACGCTCCTGGGCTCGACCCGCTGAAGAAGCTGCTCGACAACATCCTCGCCGAGGGGCACCGGATTCTGGCTTGCTCGCCTTGCGTCAAAGAGCGGGGGATCACTGAAGCCGACCTTCTGCCTGGTGTGTATATCGCCGGCGCGGCGAAGGTCATCGAAGAGCTGACGAGTTGTTCGAGTTCGCTGTGCTATTGATCTGCGAAGCCTAGCTCGGTTGCCTATTCCAATTCTGAGTCCTAACTAGCACCGAAGGTGCGTTTCATACCAGCCCAGCCTGCAAGGGCTGGGGTTGATATGATACGGGCGTTCAGCCCTCGCAATGTATTAGCTGATTGTAGGCCCCCCCTTCTCCGGTTGCTGCGCTCTCTGGCCTCGTCCTGCTTCGCAAAGGGCCGCTCTTGGTTCTACCGCGTCGTGCGGTTGGCGTTGCCATAGGTCCACGCCGTCGTCTCGCTGTTCCAGTTGGTCAGTTGTATGAGGCCGCCGACATCATCGTATGTATACGAAGTCGTCCCCGCGCCTTCAGCCATCGTCGCGCCCTGGTAAACAATACGAAAAAGCCTCCACGATTGCGGAGAGGCTGTTGCGCTCTGTTTGAGGGAGGCATAACCAGGTATCGCCAGAGTTCGAATCCGAGCAAACAAGCATGAAGACGCAGGGACGAAGCATCTTGCGGCTACGGTCCCGTTAATAGACACAATGCAACAGCCTCTTGGGATTGTTGAGGCATAGATAACCGGAGCAATCAGAAACTTCGCCGTCTGCTGAAGTTGACATATAAGCCTATGCGCTAACCAGTTACTGGAAGACACTTCCCGAATAAACTCGCCATTCACGCCAAGATTGCGCGTGAATCGCGTGAATCCAGTGAATCGAGTGAATTTGGCAAACACCTTAAAATACTGGCCCGAACCAGCCATAATAGAAGCAACCGGGGTGAAGCTGAATGAAGTTCGTGCTGTTAACGAAGGATAAAGAACTCGAAGACGCCGCCAAAGAGGGCCTTCATCCAAGCGACGATCTGCTCGTATCCGCCGACTGGCCAGAAGCTCTTGAGCTTTGCGACGGCGCGGAAATGATCTTCGTCGATATGATTGCGACATTGAGTGAACCCAACAAAGTCGCCGGCTACGAAGCTTTCGCCATGGCAAAGATGGACCACGCCATCGCCAAAGCAACCCCGTTGGTGCTCATTGCTCCGCCCGAAGACTACGAAATGGACTTCATGACCGGCTGGCCCGACTTCGTGTTCGCGCACTTGCGACGACCGGTTACCTCTAAGATCTTTCGCCGCGCATCAACCTGGGTCTAGCTATTCCTTCGGCGCAAGCTGATAATCGTTGACCTTTCGAACGTATTCGTTCATCATGGCCTCGGCGTCGTGAGCCTTGTCGCTCTCTGCATAGACGTGGAAGAGCGGCTCTAGGGCATCGGGCAAAACCAGCACCCATCCGTCGCGATCATACACCTTGATCCCGTCGAGAAGCTCAACTCGGTCGCTGTCCTTGTGCTCTTCGCTGAGCCTGCGCATAACCGCGCCTTTTGCTTCCCACGGACAGCGCACACGCTCGTGAGTGATCTGGAACTTCGGCAACTGAGAAACGATGTCGCTGAGAGTCACGTTCAGCGTCTGCATCATCGTGATCATCTTAGCGAAGGCATAGGGGCCATCGAAACCGGGATGAAACTCGGGGAACATCAGTCCGCCCTCGCTGTTGCCGGCAAAGGTAGCCCCTTCATCGGCCGCGCTGCTCATGATCGTGCGCGTGTCGGTCTTCGTTCGCACAACATTGACGCCTTGCTTTTGGAGCTCTTCTTCTATCCGCATTGAAGCCGTCACGCTCATCGCAATGGTCGGATTCTCATGCGTCTTCGAGATGAGCATGCAGATAGCGGCAAACAACGTGTTTCCGTCAAGTTCGCGGCCTCTATCGTCGATAACAATGACACGCTCTCCCTCGTTGGTAAAGAGCACGCCCATGTCGTAGTTCAGACTCGAGACGATATGGCGCAGGTTGCCCACGTGGTGCGAGACTTCGCTAAGAGTTCTCGGCGCGGACTTCGCGTCGTTGAAGCTGTTCAGGCTGATCGAGTCAACGGCTAATTTGGCCAGCATTCCCGGATAGAAACTGCCCACCGGCGAATAGCCATAGTCGCAGACTACTCGGAACCTTCGTTTGGAGAAAACCGATTTGATTCGCTTAGCAAAGTCGACTTGGTAGTCCTCGATGGCGTGGAGTCCTTGCTCGATGATGCCAAGGTCTTCCGGATCGATTCGCAAGAAGTCCTCGCGTGAGTATGCCGATTCGATTTTGCGCTCGGCAGCTTTGCTCAAATACGACCCGCGCGAATCGAACAGCTCGATCAGCGTCACGCGGGCGTTATCCGGCATCTTCCGAACGTTCAAGGCTCCCGCCGCTTCGCTGTTTTTGATAAAGTGTCTGGCGATGGGCAGCGCAATGCTCTGCAGGTCGATGACGTTGCATCCAACGCTAAGCAGCGACGAAATGAGCGCGCGCTTGATCATTCGCGAGCTGCGCGTGCTGTCTCGACTGGTGACAACCGTCGATCTCGGCGGCAAGGTCGATCCGAAAGCCGATCCTAGCCGACAGGCGAAGTCGGGCGTGATTTCGATGTTGGAAAGACCGGCGACGCCAAGCTCGCGGAACAGGTTTCCGTGCCACTTATTGCCCCAAATGAGGGACATTGTGACGGTTGATCCGCGTTCGACGACCTTATCCGGCCACAGCTTGACGCGAGGCCGGATCGTGCTTTGGACTTCGATGAGACAGCGATCGCCGATCACCGAGTCTTCGTTGAGCACGCTGTCTTTCTTGATCGTGACCCTGTATCCGGCGATGGCGGAACGAATGCTGACGTGGGGCCCGATGTAGGCGCTATCCCAGATGACCGAGCGCTCGACCACTGCGCCGCCTTCGATGAAAACGTTGTCGCCGATGGTGGTATAAGGTCCAACGCGCGCGCCGTGCTTGATCTTGCAGTTCCTACCAAGGCAAACAGGCGGCACGATCGTCGCGCCATCCGATATATTGCAATTGGTTCCTGCGAAGATTCCCGGTCCAATTTGATTTCCTGGCACAGGCAGGTTAATTCGACCGGATAATAGGTGCTCTTGAGCTTCGCGGTATTGGGCCAGCGATCCGACGTCAGTCCAGTACTCCTCCATCACATATCCGTACAATGGCTTGCCCTGTTCGAGCAAGAGCGGAAAGATATCTTGGCTCCAGTCGCAGAACTTGTCCGGCTCAATCATGTCGAGGATCTCAGGCTCGATGATATAGATGCCGGTGTTGACCGTGTCGCTGAACACCTCAGACCAGCTAGGCTTTTCCAAGAACCTCTGGATGCGGCCGTCCTCGTCGGTGATGACTACGCCGAACTCAAGCGGGCTAGGAACCCGATAGAGGATGAGTGTAGCGAGGCTCTGCTTCTCAATGTGGAAGTCGATGGCTTTCTGAAGATCGCAGTCTGTTAATGAATCACCGGAGATGATGATAAAGCGCTCTTTGTCAAGAAGATGCTCAGCTTGCTTGACGCTACCGGCGGTGCCTAAAGGGGTCGTCTCGGTGCTGTAGGCAATGTTCATGTCGAAATCGCTGCCGTCGCCGAAGTGGCTTTGAATCTCGTCGGCCAAGTAGTGGACAGTCGCGATAACGTCGTTGACGCCGTGCCGTTTCAGGAGCGTCAAAATATGCTCCATGATCGGCTTGTTGCACACGGGAACCAGCGGCTTGGGGTAGTTGACGGTCAGAGGACGTAAACGAGTTCCTTCTCCACCTGCCATCACTACCGCTTTCATCAATCCTTACTCCCTTTACAGTTCTCCGCCGCCGTTCACTTTCTGATAAAAAAGCGAGGAAGACACTCTTTCATTCATTATAGGATGCAGGAGCCCGTAAAAGTACCTGCATATCGGCAAAGAGGCAAAAAGAACAACGGGTAAGCTTGCGTGCACTAGCCATGGAAGTCGAACTCGATTTGCTGCGTTTTTGGAGAGAGAATCGCCAGAGCTCCGATAAACCGTTTAGCACCGACAAGCCTCGCGCGCCGATTGGGTTGCCCATCGACGACCATTGGCTTATCGAAGAAATGGACCTGCCTAGCACGGTTAGGTACTTCGCAGATAAGGCTTATCAAGCCCAAGTCAACACCGAATGTAACAACCGGTTCGAAGAGGCTGTCGGCATTCGCCCTTTCTCTGAAGCTGTAGGCGGCAAGCCTTTGCTTCGCATAGAAGAAGTGATGGGCAGCCGCTATGAGACGGTCGAAGGCGGCACTCCTTGGCTCGAACCAGGACCGACTTCTATTGAGGATATGCACGCCAAACTCGACGAGATCGAGGCTCTGACGGACGAGGGATTTCTGGCTTTGATTTGTTCAAAAGGCGGATCGTTCAGTCGATCGCTTGAACCCAGGCAATGCAACGCAGGGAGCCGAGGGCCTGCCACCATGGCGACATCAATTCTCGGCTCTATGAACACCATGTATTGGATAATCGACTATCCAGAAGACATGGACCGTTTCTACCAGGTTCTCGGCGATACAATAATCCGATACCATCGCCTTGTTGAGCGCGAAACGAACACCAAGTATGCTGGCTACTACTGGCTTGATGACAACTGCTGCCTTTATTCGCCGGGGCTCTATGAGCGCTTCTGCTATCCGGCAATGAAGCGCGTAATGGACGAGTTCGCTCCGTTGCCAGAACATTATAGATTCCAGCACTCCGACTCGGAGATGCGCCACTTGTTGCCGTTCTTGGCCGATTACGATCTTCATGCTGTGAACCTCGGACCGACAATGCCTGCTGAGGTCATTCGCAAAGCCTTGCCCAAAGCGATGATCCACGGCCAAGTTGCACCGATGACCCTGCGCAACAACGGCTTCGACGCTATCGTGGCTGAGGTAAAGCGCGACTTTGAGGCTGTTGGAGCCGACGGCGGCTTGCTCGTAACCACGGCTGGATCGATCGCCGCCGGCACCAGCCTTCAGTCGATTCGCGAATTTATGTGGGCTGTTCAGGAGTATTGCCGGTACCGCTAAGCGCACGTGTAATCCTCGTTACGGCTTCTTCTAACGACGCCTTGACCTCGCACTCCCAGATGACCAGCACTTGGTAGCCTTTCGCCACGAGCGCTTCTTCATTTCGGTGGTCTCGCTCCGTGTTGACTTTGAACTTCGTTTCCCAATAGAGCGAGTTCGTCTTCGGGATGCGCTTGTTGGTGCATGTTGGGCATTGATGCCAATAGCAACCGTGAATAAACACCGCCAGTTTAGCCTTTCCGAATACGATATCGGGCTTGCCGGGCAGCTTTTTGGCGTTCTTGCGATAGCCTCGAATGCCTGCCTTCCATAAGGCTTTGCGCACCTTCTCTTCGGGCACCGAACCCGTCGATTTGTTGTGCGACATCGACTTGTGAATGGCCTCGGAGACGACGGACGTCTCGCGCAGCTTTTCGTAGCTGTAGTTCATGCGGCTAAGAAGGATTCTCCACCATGATTATGCCGCCATTAGCTTAGAATCGTGGATGGTTCATTGGGAGAGAACGCTGAACTGCAATCTACGGATGGAGTATCCCGCCATCTTCGCTCTGTTCGACGCGCTGTCAATATGAACGAAGCGAGGAATCTGACCGTAGTTGCCGCTTGTCTGTAAAAGCAAGTGGAATGTCCGGTCAGATCCTTCACATCGTTCAGGATGACCAGATTAGAAGCGAGGCGATACCACGGTTTGAAGCTGAACGTCAGCGGTCACAGTTAGCGTACGACCATCTAGGGCATGTCCCGGAATTTGCGATCCCTCGGCATCCCGAGCGAAGCGTTGAAGCCGAGGGTCTCTGAAACTCCATTTCCCTACACCTTGCTCGGATGTAGAGTAACCATTCAGTAAAGCAACGCTCATTGCCTTTTCACGGCGCGACCACATCCTTCCGTCTCGATTCTGGAGTCACCTTCAAGGTCAGCACCTTTCCGCCTTTGAACACGCACTCGACCGTCGTGTTCCCAGGCGCGTGCAACCTGAAGCTCACGTCCCAGTTCTTAGGCCAAGCGGGCAGCAGCAGGATCTTCCCCCCTTCTGAAAGAGGAGCGCATTGAAGCAACATTAGGTTCGTCGTGTTCAGCAAGTTGCCGCCGTGGTTCTGGTCGGGCAACCAGTCGAAGTTCGGACCCCATGTCGCCGGCCAACGATAAGCCGGATGCGAGTTTGCGCACTTGACCTGCAGGATTCGGGCCGACTCTTCGGTTAGACCGAGCAGGGCGGCTGCGTTGCCGTCGTAGCCCCAGCCATTGTCCAGGTGGTTCAGCCGCGCGTTGTAGGCATTGATTCCTTGTTTGATCAGCTCTGGATGCAACAAGGAGACAACCCGGAACGGCCAGATTCCATACAGCTCGCCATTCTCGCAATTGCTCGTGCCTTTATCATATAGCTGCGCCGGTGCGAGCTGCTTCTTGCCGTTGCGCTCTTCGAGAGGCAGATCGGGACAGGACGTTTGAACTTTTTTGAAGAAGGCTTGCAGGCCAGATGGCACTAGCGAAGACGGCAAAGAGACCAGCCGGTTAGTTACAGAAATCAGGCCTGCCGTTGATGGCATGTCGTTCGTAACACCTGACCAATACGTCTCAACGACCTGCGTTGGATTCAGCACGATCTGCCGGTTCGGGTCTTTGATGAACCGCGTGTCGAAGTATTCAAGAACAGACTTCGCCATCGGCAGCAGCTCGTTCTTCAGGAACTTCTCGTCACCCGTGTACTCCCAGTATTCAAGCATCAGGTTGAGTAGTTCCGGGCCTTGGTTCCATGCGTATTTCCAGTAGCCGCAGTCGACGTCCTTCGGCTGTTTGCCTTCGCGGTTCCAGCCATAATCGCCGCCTGAATAGAGTCCGGTAATCGTCATTGTCTCGGGGAAATAGGCTCCCTTGGCTCCGTGGTAAATCGCCGTCCTTGTTTCAGCTATGGGACGCACCGATTCATAGAGCCTGAAGAACGGCTTCATCATCTCGAAATCGCCCTGAGCCATCATCGGGTGGTACATGTGCCGCAGGTTCTGATACCAGTGACAGTCTCCCCAGTTGCGCCAGTCGGCGTTGAAGTCGCGGCCCATCGCCTTGGGTTCCACTGTGTAGAATCCGCCGTTGAACTTGATTGGATAAGCTCCTCGACCCTGGACCGCCTGAACGTATCGTTGGAGCACATAGCCGCGGGTCACGCTCGATCCTTGCGCCGGCTCGCGATGCGCCACTCGTTCTGCGTTCAAATAGATAGCTGCTTCGCCCGTTTTCGCGTCGTAGGTTGCCGTCGCGAGCTGCCATTCGTTCAGCTTCAAGCACTTCGGTGCGACAAGGGTCATGTTTCCGACGATCAGGCGAAGGTCGGTGCCCGGATGCGTGTCGAAGATGAACCCATCGGAGCCGCCTGCGCTCATTTTGTCAAAAATGCGGCCAGGTTTGGCTTCGGTCGGGTTGATCCATGCACTTAGCGTGAAGCCGTTCTTGAAGTCGGTCTCTTGATTGCGAACGGCATCTGCAGGCAACGCCGAATCGCCTTTCATGGCTTTTGCGTTTGGAGTTACCGGCATATCGAGCCATTCCCAGCAATCGATCTCGCCCGGGAATCGGTTGTCGTCGTTGGAGTCGAATCCCTTGCGCATCTTGAAGGCGTTCTTGGGCACGCTGACGCCTTGGTTATCTCCATTGACGAACACCCAGGATCGTTTCCAGAAAGCATCCCACCAGGCCTCCGTTCGCTTCTCGGCGACGTTGGCCGGAACGGGCTTCGGCAGCTGCTTGGCCCATTCGTCTGCGCTCTTGGTCACGGCGGCATGCGTCGAAACGGCAATATTGAATTGACTTACGGCCTCAGATTCGATGGTTTGTGGCGAGGTCTTATTGAATCCCTCGCCTGACATTCGGCCGCCGAAGGTTCTGTTCAGTAACGGGTCGAATGCGCCTGCCGCGCCGACCAGCGACTGGTTCTTAAGCAGATCCGGCGTTATCGTCCATTCATTACGGTGGTACCACGTGATGTCGGACTTCGTCGGCATGAAGACATCGGCCGACTCCCACAGCTCGAACGGTGCGTCGTGGGTCGACCATGAAGAGAGTTTTTCGGCTTCCGGTAATCTACGCTTGGCGTTTCTCCAACACTCGAGCGTGGTGGTTACCTTCAACGGCTTTGCCGATGTTCCGTTCAGGTAGATGACATGGGCGTTCGAATCAACGAAGAGAACAAGCTTCGCGCCGCTGCCAGCGATCTCCATCTTGCCTTTTTGTAGGTTCAGACGATGCGTGAAGTTCCTGGCCTTTTTGAATGGCGACGGGTCGAAATGGACTCGGACTCGACCCAGTTTGAGGAACCGGCTGAGTTCCGAGAGGGCGTCTGTTCGCGCGATGTAGAACAGGATATCGCCGGTCTTGTCCTCGACCCACACGTTCAGGACGACCTCGCCGTTGCCGATCGGCATCGATCCGGCGGCATCTTGCGACGGCGAGTTCCAAATGACATCGTAGGTTGAGAGCTTGTCCCACGCGGGGGCGGCCATCAACGACAAACCAATAGCAGCGACGATCATACCGCCATTATTCGGAGGATTTCGGTTGATTCCTGCTTGGGTTTTCCGGCGGACAAGTTCTTGATATGCGAGTTGGCTTGGGCAAGAACCGGCAGCCATCGAATGAGATAGCTGGGAGCGCCGGCACCTTTGCCGGCAAGCATCGTAGCCACACGTCATGTGAAGTCAACAGGTTCCAGGCGGCCATCCGAAGCCGAAAGGTGCCGACGAGACGTCGGCGGTACTTAGCCGCTCTTGCCTTTTAGCCGATCCAGAGCTTTCTGCGCCTGAGCCTTGTCTTTGGCTGGCGTTGTCGGCGAAGCGATCAAACCCTCGAGCTCTTTCATGGCTTCATCGTAACGGTTCACGGCGACCCAGCAAGCGGCGATGCTGGCCCGCGCATAAGCGACCTCCACGGGGCTTTTCGACAGCTTCGCGCACTTCTCGAAATACTCACGCGCATCGTTGAACGACATCGCATTTTGCAAGGCATCGCCGAGTCCGTTCCAGGCAACGCCGAGTTTGGCTGTTCTGTTCTCGGGATCAGCGACCTCGGCACGCGCCATCATCGTTCGCGCGGCGCTGAAGTCCTTTCTCGCGGCAAAGATCAGAACCAATTGAGCCATCGATGCAGTATCCTTTTGGTTCTTCGCAAGCTTCGCCAGGTACTGCGGATAGGCTTTGAGCGCAACGAGTGCCGCGGCCATCGCCTTGCGCGTATCGGCGGCACTCAAGACTCCTGAAGCGCGCCAGATGACAACCCCGTTCGAATCGAGGAAGAGCACCTCGGGGTAGCCGGTCACGTTGTATCTCCGTGCAGTGGTTCGGCCCTCATGGTCGCCGTCGGCTATCACGGGGATGAACGCCTTCGCTTCCTTCACGACATCGGTGTTAGCGAAAACCTCGCGGCGCATCTGGGTGCAATACGCGCTCCACTCGACCTTCATAAAGAGCATGACCGGCTTGTGGAGCTTTTTGGCCGTCGCCAGCGAGGTCTCTAGGGAACTCGACCAGGCGACTTCTCCGGCGTTTGCCGAGCTTATAGCGACGAGTGCAGCCAATGCAAGGACGGCTTTCATGGCTGGATTATGGCGCAGGACTCCATAGCGTGCCATGGGTGCCTCGCCCATGGATCGTGACGCGAACATCCTGTCCTCGAAATGATGCCGGCGATGGCGTCGGCGGTCCCAGTTAGTAGGCTACAAACAATTCCCCAGGACTACTTCGTCCGCTCGACCGAGTATTCCGCCAGATCGACCAAAAGCTGCTTCGCCGAACCATCAAACGAAGCTAAGCACTCAACAGCCAAAGCCGCTTCCCTATGCGCCTGGTTCCGAGCCTCATCAAGCCCATGCAGAGCTGGATAAGTCGCCTTCTTGCGCTCGCGGTCGGTACCCACGGCTTTTCCCAGCTGCTCCGCCGTCGATAGCTCGTTCAGCAGGTCGTCGGCGATCTGAAAAGCCAATCCGATATGCTCGCCGTAGCATCGCAAAGCCTGAACCTGAGTAGCCGATCCCCCGCCAAGCAAACCGCCGATTTCGCAAGCAGCAGCAATCAGCGCTCCGGTCTTGCGCGTATGGATAAACTCCAAAGTCTGCTGGTCAACATCGCAACCCTCAGAAAGTACGTCCACCACTTCGCCGCCGACCAAGCCGTCGCTACCCACAGCGCGAGACAGAATCCGCGAAGCCTGCAACAAACGATCGGCTGGAGCGGAGCATGACGACAAAACCTCAAAAGCCAAGGCGAACAGCGCGTCGCCAGCAAGAATCGCCATCGCCTCGCCGAACTGCTTGTGGCACGTCGGACGGCCGCGGCGCAGGTCGTCGTTGTCGATGGCAGGCAAATCGTCGTGAATCAAAGAAAACGCATGGACCATCTCGATCGCGCATCCGGCATCGAGGCCGTCCGACTCCGAACCGCCAACACAAGCAGCGGCAGCCATGCACAGCGCTGGACGAAGCCGTTTGCCAGGCGCAAGGCACGAATAGCGCATCGCCTCGTGCAGTTTTTCAGGTCGAAGAGACGCCGAAGGAAGCAACTCGTCCATCCGCGATTCCACCCGTTCGCGGCAACGTTGGAGATCGGTCTCAACTCCCACAAGGACAGTTTACCAGTGAGTTCGGCTTGGCTGGTAAACTCAATCCATCATGGCTACGATTCGACCATTCCGCGGTTTGCGCTTCAGCCAAACGGCGGGCATCATTGACGACCTGGTTGCCCCGCCATATGACGTTCTTTCCAAAGACGAAAGGGACGCTCTCGCCGCGAAAAATCCTCACAATATCGTTCACTTGACTCTTCCCGAAAACAAGGAAGACGACCGAAACCAATACGTTAAGTACGCACGAAGCGCATCGACACTCGCCGAATGGACCCGCGATGGAAGCCTTGACCTTGAGCAGGCGCCAGCTTTTTACCGCTATACCCAGACTTTTAAGGTCTACGGAGTCGAAAAGCCGCTGGTCCGCACTTCGATGATCGCCCTCATCAAGGTCGAGCCGTATGAGAAAGGCGTCGTTCTTCCCCACGAGCAGACTTTCCCCAAACACAAAGAAGACCGCCTGCGCATCCTCGAAGCCACCCGTGCCCACCTCGAGTGCATCTTCGGTCTGTATGAGGACGACGGCGGAGCGATCATCAACCAGGTTTCCAATGCCCCGGCTAACAAGGCTATCGACGTCACCACCGAGGACGGCGTTCGCCATGAGATCGAACCGATCACCGACGAGGCCACTTGCAAAGCCATTTCCGACGCTCTGGCCGATAAGAAAGTCTGGATCGCCGACGGCCACCACCGTTTCGAAACCGCTTGCACCTTCCGCGGCATGCAGGGCGAAAGAGACGGCCTGATTGCAGAAGACTTCATGATGATGGCGCTGAGCAGCATGTCCGATCCTGGACTGGCGCTCTTGCCCACTCACCGAACGATCAAGGACAAGCCGATGACGGCAGAGGACTTGAAAGCGCGCTTGGGAGGTTACTTTACGTTCAAAGAAACTCCCAATAACACGCTATTCGACAAGGTTGTTGAAGCTGGCGACCATACGTTCGGCATCGCTCTACCTGGCGGAACCGGTCTGCTGGCGACGCTGAAAACAAAGAGCACCTTGAAGGACGTTATCGAGGGAAACGTCAGCCTTAAGCTAAAATCGCTTGACGTGACCATTCTGCACAACCTAATCCTTGAGCGGCTGCTCGGGATTCAGGGTCTCGACCTGGTCGGCTACACGCGAAATCCCGAAGAGGCGATGAACGCCGTCAACGAGGGCTTCTCGATGTCGTTCATCATGAACCCGCCGACGGTTGACGACATGCGGCAGATCGCGCTCGGCGGCGAGAAGATGCCCCAGAAGAGCACGTTCTACTATCCGAAGATTCTTAGCGGCTTGGTTGTGTGGTCGCTGGCCAACTTCGAAGCATGAAAGTACGTCTACTTGGCACAGGCGCGGCAGAAGGGATTCCGGCCTTTTGGTCCGACACACGCGTGAGCGAAAACGCGCGAAAGGTCGGCGGCAAGGAGATCCGAAGCCGGGCCTGCGCCTTGATAGACGGCCACATCAAGATTGACCTGCCTCCGGACACCCTGATGCAGGTCAACAAATATGGTCTGGATGCGCGCGACTGGTCGGCGATCATGTTCACGCACAGCCACGACGACCATTTCTCCTATCCCGAGCTTCAATATTCTCTTTTCCCTTTTAACGAAAACGAGTATTTGCCTTTCACAGTCTACGGCAACGAATACATCTGCGAGACCATCGCCGAATACTACGTGGACTGGCCGATGGAGCTTGTGGTAACGCACAGTTTCGAGCCGTTCCAGCATTGCGAATACACGATCACGCCGATTCACGCCAACCACCTTTCCGATGAGGACAGTCACAACCTACTGTTAGAGCGCGACGGCAAGTCTCTGCTCTATGCCACCGACACCGGCGTCTGGATGGACGACACGTGGGAGTTCCTGAAGACGCGCAAGCTTGATGCGCTGGTGCTTGAGTGTACAAAAGGTTTTGTTGAAGACGACTATCCGGGGCATTTGTCGATCGAGGACTTCTTGATGGTCATCGACCGGCTGCGCTCTCAAGGCACTTTATCCCCGTCTTCTAAAGTCATCTCAACGCACCATAGCCACAACGGCAACGCCACCCATGCGGAGTTGGTGGAGACGCTGAAACCGTTCGGGGTGGTTGTGGGGTTTGATGGGCTGGAGATTGAGGTCTAGCTATCTTGGTTGCTCAATAGACGTAAATCCGGGATTCCCAGCCCCAATCGTGGCAACATACCCTTGGTATTTTAGGGATAAGTTCGCATGCATGGCAGCACCCTGAATATCCGGGAAAAGGGTTCGGTAGTTAATATTCATACGGTTAAGGCTCTTCAATGCATTAATCGCAATACCTGTTGGAAGCAGTATCTTGATTAGAGGCGAATGGACCTTCTCCTGTTTGAACAATTCCCGCACAAATGACTCCATTTCGCGGGAAGGCACCATAGCCGTGAGTATCCCTTGTTGAGCAATACCACGCTGATTATTGAAGATTGATGCGTCCATCTTATGCATCACGAAGTCGCCAATCGGGGCGTTGTCACCAGTTCGCGGTTCAGGTGTATTAGGAAAGAGAAACGAGCAAACTCCATATATTGCCACTCGTTCATATACTTTAACTTGGCTGTCAGCAAATGCAAAAAAAGCCGCTACATATGGCGATCTGGACCAGTCGATATATGGAGTTTGCAGTCCATTATGCCTACCAATAGCCCATTTAGTGCTTTCATCCAAATCAAACTCGTTCATTGTCCTAAGAGCTTCCTCGAACTCCAAGAAACATGCGCCTCCATACATAGATAGTTGTCGCAGAGGAATGTTACAATCTCGGTCGTCCTCCTTATTTAGATGAACCCGTATCGCTCTTGACAGTGAGGATTCGAGGAACCAGTCAGCATTTGCTTGTCCTCGCCAGATATAGCTATGCTTGTCAAGACAACGGCTCTCTATATAGGCCATGAATCCCAGCCAGGACTTACACTCAACTAGCTGGATCCCGTCTTCGGCTTCATGTTCCAAATATTGGGTGCTGGAGCCATCTTTGCCCTGTGTTTCCATGAACATATATTACACGAGTTAATCGGCTTTGTAGAAATCATTGTTCGTTTCGAGCACAAGCGCCAACGGCGCGAAACAGGAGTAGCCTATGGCGAAGCCATAGGTAAAGGCGATCCTCCCAAGCTCAGAGGGCTGAAGGCCCGAGATAGACTTTTACATGGTCAGGAACTAAAAAAACTATCTCGCCTCTACAGGGCTCAACCCTTTCACGCCAACCGATACCTTGGGCTTGCGCCCAGGGCTCCTCCTGTTTCGCGCCGTTAGCGCTTAGGCTTGACGCAAGCTCCACTTCGTTCCTTCTAGGCACTTTCATAATGATTACGAAAGAATCGGCTTGAACTTCTTGAACACGCAAACGGCAACATCGACTTTGAGCAAGCCAAGATAGCTGAACCTGCGCCGACTCCCTGCCAACGTTGCGGGGCGCTTTCTTCGGTAGGTTTCGCTCAAGCACTACAGTTCCGCACGAGCCGAACCTCGCACCATGAATCGTAATATTCCCAAGCGCCAACGGCGCGAAACAGAAGTAGCCTATGGTGAAGCCATAGGTAAAGGCGACCTCCTAAACCCAGAGGGCTGAAGGCCCGAGACAGGTTAGTCGAACATATACCGAGGATCGTATTCGACCCCGGCTTGTTCGAGAATCGCCCTATATTCGTCCAAATGACACCTGCCTATGGTGCTCAATTTGGCCAGAGATATACCGGACAACCGGAGCCGGGTTCGTCGGATCGAACGAGATCGCTGCATAACCTCTCTGCCATGAGAAGCAGGATAAGGATGGCTCCTCTTTCTTGATCCAGGCAGAAGAGCCAACTTTTAGCTCCTCAACTAGCTTCGAAATGGTCAGAGTTCTCGGCAATGAGATGGCCAGGTGCACATGGTCCTCGGCTCCGCCAACCTCATAGCAAAAGCATCCGAGTTTTCGCGAAGACGAGGCCAAGTAGGCGTGCACCTTGGAGCGAACGGAATCGTCGAGGTAGCCGATCCGGTCTTTCGTGCTAAACACGATATGGATAGCTACATTCGCAAACGACTGAGGCATGAGCGTTCCTGATTCGGGCTTTCAGCCCTCAGATTCATTGGACCGATCTTACCTTGGGCTTGCGCCCAAGGCTACTCCTGTTTCGTGCCGTTGGCGCTTGGTTTTGCGAACTTGGCAACGGTTCCGAGCTAGCCCGCGATCTATTCGTCAGGTTAGTAGGACCCGTTTGAAATAGAAAAGGTCGGTTACTCCGAGCCCTTCTTCGGCTTCAGGAACACATACGTAAACTTGCCGCCGCCGGGGAGATCGCCGTCGTAGCGCAATGTATGCAAGTCCGGCGAGATCTTCAGCTTCATGTCCGGAATGGTTTGGCCCGCTTTGTTCGATGTCAACTTAACTGTCACGGTGTCACCTTCGAGCGTCCAAGTGCCTTTATAGGTCTCGGAGTTCATCTCGAGCGTGCAGGTCTCGTCCTTGTTGACTTTCAGGTTCAATTTTTGGTTCGTCGGCATTCCGGGGGCGACGACGCGAGGCGTTCCGACCCACGATCCAACGATGCCAGACACCTTTCTCATTCGGCCGCAAGATGTTAGCATGGCGGCGAGAACGGCAACGACGACGACCAGAAGGACGGTTCGAACAGCTTTCATGGCTCCATTGTATCACCGGGCAGCCTCTGTTCATACAGTCCTTCGAACGGATTTCATCACGGACTGACAGCACGTGATGCCAATAGGTGCGATTCCAGGTCGTTATGAACTCCTAACAGATCATTAACCTTGGTAACATAGGTCTGCAACGCCAGCTGCAATGAGGAGGCGCTTATGCTTGTATCGACGATTGTTGCCCTTTGTGCCCTAAGTCCGGCACCCGCCTACGATGCCCCGATCTCCGAGGCGCTTTTCAAGAATCCGCCTGAATGGGCCAAGCCGCACACCTGGTGGCACTGGATGGGCGGCAACGTGACGAAGGAAGGCATCACCGCCGACCTCGAAGCGATGAAGTTCGCTGGCATCGGCGGCGGCCACATCTTCGACGCTGGACAAGGCATCCCCGACGGTCCGATCAAGTACAACTCGCCTGAGTGGCGCGAGCTGATGGCATGGGCAATGAAGGAAGCGCAGCGTCTTGGGCTCGACATGACCATGCACAACTGCAGCGGCTGGTCGTCCAGCGGCGGCCCATGGGTTCAGCCGGAAGACGCGATGAAGCGCACGACCTTCCGGATCGAGTATTTCGACGGTCCCGGCGTCCCGCCAGCCGTCGCCCAGCCCCCGACAGTCGGCGGATATTACAAAGACATCGCGTATCTCGCGGTTCCTTTTGTAGAAGGCGAGTTCAACCGCGACCGGCAGAACAGCCTCATCGGCTTGAGCGGAAATCCCGGCCAAAGCGACGAACTAAAATGGCCCGTCGTGCCGAAGGACAAGGTTATCGTCCTTTCCGGCAATCCAGATCCAAGGCTTGACAAGGGCCGATGGGTCATCATCCGCCTCGGCTACACACTGACCGGCGCGCATAACGTGGCCTCGCGCGATTCGGGCGACGGCCTCGAAGTCGATAAGCTGAGCGCAAAATCGCTCGATAAGTTCCTTGAAGGCGGACTGGTTCCTCTGTTCAAAGCCATCGGCGAGCCGGTCGGCAAGTCGTTCCGAACCGTGCTGATCGACAGCTATGAAACCGGGTTCCAGAACTGGACGCCGACCATGATTGACGACTTCAAGAAGCTGCGCGGCTACGATCCGACTCCTTACCTTCCTGCTCTGGCGGGCTTCGGCGTCGGGGGCAAAGCAACGACGCTCAAGTTCCTCTTCGACTACCGCCGGACAGTCGCCGACCTGTGGGCTAAGAGCTATTCCGGCCACTTCGCTTCGCGCCTGAAAAAATACGGTTTGCAGCTTGCCATCGAGCCCTACGGCAACGGATCTTTTGATCCTTTCACCTATGCCAAACCGGCCGGCCTGATCATGGGCGAGTATTGGGTTGGCGAAGGCACGATCAACGGCAGCACCAAACAGTCGTCGTCGGTCGCGCACGTCTACGGCCAACATGTCGTCGGCGCTGAAGGTTTAACGGCGGCTCCGAACGAAGCGGGTTGGCGCAACCAGCCACGCCAGTGGAAGCCGTTCGCCGACCGCGGATATATCAACGGCATCAACCGCATCATTTATCACCGCATGGCGCACCAACCGTGGGTGTCAGGGGTGCTTCCTGGCATGACGATGGGACCTTGGGGTTCGCACGTCGACCGCACGAACACCTTCTGGTCGTATATGCCCCAATGGGACAAGTATCTGGCGCGATGCCAGTACCTGCTCCAGAGCGGAACCTATGCGGCCGATGTTCTGCTGTTCACAGGCGAATCGTCTCCGCAGGAATACACCGGCGAAGGCTACACGTTGCCAGAAGTGCCGAAGGGCTACAGCTTCGACTACATCGGCGCTGATCCGCTGATGAAGGTTAAATCCGGACTGCAGACAATCAACAAACGGACTAGACCCTTAGCAGACGACGGATCCCTGATCCTTCCTAACGGCGCATCTTACAAGATCCTGGCCTTACCGGCTTCATCCCAAATGACTCTGGCTATAGCCCGGAAGGTCAAGGATTTGGTCTTGCTGGGTGCTACAGTCTACGGACCAAAACCGACCGGCTCGCCCAGCCTTCAGGACGGCGTAAAAGGCGATGAAGAGGTTGCCAGGATTGGCAATTGGCTATGGGGCAAAGGCACGTCCGGAGTCAAGATGACCGGCGAAGGCAAGGTCTATTGGGGTCTTAGCCTTGCTCAGGTCTTGACTAAGGAGAAAGTTGAGCCCGACTTCGTCACAGAAGCGAAGGACGTAAGTGCGATCCATCGAAAGATCGGCGCTGCTGACGTGTACTTTGTGACCTCTATGGCTTCGGCTCCTCGAACCGTTGAATGCACGTTCCGCGCGATTAGGAAAGCTCCTGAGCTGTGGAATGCCGAAAATGGCACGGCTATGCCGGCACCGGAGTGGTCGACGACCGGTGACAAAACGACTGTTCGTATCCCCTTCGAGTCAAACGGGTCTGCCTTTGTTGTCTTCCGAAAACCCAACTTAATGAGCGGGGGAACAGAGGTTAAGGCAATAGTCAAGGCCGATCCAGCGAAGCCAGTCAAACCGATCAAGATAATCAAGGCGGTCTATGGCGACCTAGCCAATGCGGACAAGACAAAGGATGTCACGAAGCTCCTGCAAGGCGCGGTTACGGATGGCGGACTTCGAACCTCGGCCAGCAACGGCGACTTAGGCGGCGATCCGGCCTATTTGACCGTAAAATCGCTCAAAGTCACCTATAAGTACGGCGACGAAACCAAGACCGTCACGTTGCCCGAAAACGCGGTCTTCGCTATCGGCGAACAGGCCGAAGAAGGCGCGCCGCCGGTCTATCAGGTCAGGGGCAACGAGCTCTGGGCATGGAAGGCCGGGACGTATCAGGTCAAGCAGACACCGTCGATTACTGAGCTGTTGAAATCAAACTTGCGGAAGACCGTGAAGAGCAAACTCGGCAAGAACGTCGTGGTGGTCTACACAGCTCCGTCGCAAATAAACCGGACCATCAAAGTCGACCAGGTTCCCGCCCCGGCTCCAGTCGAAGGTCCGTGGATCGTGCGGTTCGCCGAAGGATGGGATGCTCCGTCGATGCTCGTGATGGACAAGCTCGCTTCGTGGACCGAGAACGAAAACGAAGGCGTGAAGTACTACTCGGGCACCGCGAACTACTCGAAGACGTTGAAGATCGCCGCCAACCAGATCAAGAAGGGAACGCGCCTCTTTCTCGACCTCGGCGACGTGCGCGAGCTTTGCCGAATCAAGCTGAACGGGAAAATGGTCGCTCAGCTCTGGAAGCCGCCATTCCGAGTCGACATCACCGACTTCGCCAAGGCAGGCGACAACGAACTGGTCGTTGAGGTTACGAACCTGTGGACAAACCGGCTGATCGGCGACGAGCAGTATCCGGACGACATGGGTTGGGACGGCGACCACTTGAAGGGTTGGCCGGAATGGTTCGTTAAGGGCGAACCTAGGCCTGAACCACGGCGCAAGACCTTCACGACCTGGCGCCACGTCAGCAAAGACACGCCGCTTCTTCCGTCGGGCATCATCGGCCCAGTCGTGCTGAGGCAGGTGAAGGTGGTCTCGCTGAAGTAGGCTCCGTTAATATCCCTCGGCGCTACGTGCATTGCGCTGGTGCCGAGGGTGTTTCTGAGCAAACCTGCGCTCAGGTTGGAGCGCGAGCGTACCCGCGAGCACTACCGAGCGAGATGCAAGAGCCAGTAATATCCAAGCCGTAGGACATCATGCTCCGCCGTCGATTTCTGAAGCCAGCTTCAACGAAAAGTCCTGACCCTCAATATCAACTTGAATCCATCCGTTCGTTTTGAGCTTTGTTTCCTTGCAGTTAAATAAGACGGACTCGGCCGAACCGCGCAAGAGGACGCGACATATGGAACTAGACTTCAACTCGATATCTAGCGCGTCGAGGTGCTTCGATAGTCGTATCTTAGCAATATCATTGCCCGCAACCTCAACATGCAGCCGATGCTTAGCTCCAACGAGGTTGAAACGGCGGTTTAGGCCGTCAGCCGGCAAGATCTCGTAGCCTTCCTTGGCGACTGTCAAGCTCCCGCCATAGCATGTCAAGCCGAACACCGGGTCCTCCGCCAGCACGGTTCGAGCAGCCCGCAGGTATCCCGTGAATCCAAGATCAATCTCACAAGAGTAGTACCAAGAGCCTCGATGATGCGGCTGCTCAAGCCAGGTTACGCCAAATGGCGAAGGTTCGAAGCCGCCGCCTGCGCCTCCGTCATTCTCTTTGCCCGGATACCAATAGCCGTAGTTCGATTCCTTCGTTCCAGAGTTCATGAGCGCCCAAGAAGAGAGGATCGATGCATAGGCAAGACGCAACATAGCCCACGGTTCTTTCGACCAGAACAGGGCATGCTCCAAGAGCGACCATCCGCCCATCGCCGCCATATAGCTGAGCGTATACATCGTGTTGCCGCAGCCACGGTAGTCGCTTCCCAGAAGATAGTAAGCCGTCTCCAGCCAGCCGCGGCAAAAGACGTTGGCCTTCATTTGCACATCGAGGAACTCGCGCGCTTTGCCTTCAAGACCATCCATGCGTTCCATCGCATAAGCCGCCAGGGCATAGGTCGACTCGAACCCGGTCGAGTCGAAAGGATACTCCGATCCGAACAGATTCGGTTCTTCGAGAATGAAATGCCTGACTTTCTTTTCCCAGTGGCCTCGAAGCTCAGCCGCTTTGTCCTTCCAGCCTAGCTTTTCGCACTCGTCGATGATCTCTACAATGCACAGCTCGTTGTAGAGCCCGGTCTTGTAGGCTGACCATTCGTCAATCTCCATCGGAATGGTGAACATCGCAACGGCTGTACCCCATGCTCGCCTTAGGTACTCCTCAGATGCCAGCGCGGTCATGATACAGGTCTGTTTGGATGCTTTATACATCGACAGGTAAAGCAGAGCGATGTGAGGGTAGTCGTAGATCCGCCAGATGTGCAGCTTGCCTTTCTTCGTTTCGTCGCTGCTTTCGCGCAAGGTTTTCCAATCGGGAATGCCGTAGATGGCGAACGGGTGCGGCTCGCGGTCGGTTTGCTGAAGGCCGCCCCAAACAAAATGGTCTATGTAGAGGTCGAGGGCGTTGATTTCGTTTTGCTTCGGACGTTCCGCGTTCTTGGCTGCCAGAAAGGCCGGTTTACCCAGACCGGGGTCGTCGCATGTCACGGCATAAATCCGCCAGCCTTTGATGCGGTCGTAGTTGTCGGGTCCAAGCAGCGCCTTGCTTTCCATATTCCATTCTGAGATTAAGCCGTGGTACCACTTGCTTGCATCGGTATGCTGGCACTTCTGAAGGAAAGCGGCCCGCTTACCGATGAGCGTTTGAATTGGCTCTGTTATGAAGAACTCAAGGACGGTTCTCGCGCCGGATTCGCATACGACGGTTAGCTTGTTCTCGCCTAGCCGTTTGAACGTTGCTTGCCACATGTCGCCTTTCATGTGACCGATTTGAGTAAGAGACGGATACTCCGCCTTGATGGCTTCGATCTTCTGTTTGGTTCGGATCTTCAACTTAACTGGCGTGCCGGCCGGAATCGTCATTCCGGGCACGATTTCGATATCGAACAGCCCTCCTTGATAAAGAAGATTGCGAACAGCCGAATAGTCATTCGCCCACTGGAGCTTAAAGCCGTACTCCTTGGTCTCGCCGGGTTTGAGCGTTAAAGACGAGTGGGGTAGCCGCCAGCTGCAGCCTTTGTCTTTGGCGATTTGGCCTGCGCCTTTTGAGTGAATGTAGGCGCGAAGGACAACGCCCGCGTTCTTGTCGAAGGCGTTGTCGTAGAACTCCAGCGAGGATCCTTTTTGGGGAGTGAATACGAGATAGGGGCCAACGCTGTTCGGCCGCATCCAGAACATGAACGAGCCGTCAAGCGAAATGAAGCTGTGCCGGAAGACGCTTTCGGTGATCGCCTTCTTCCAGTCAAAAGAGCTGTGCATTGGAAACGGAATCGACAGGTCTTCTACTTCGAGTTCCTGGCCGCCTTCATTGCTTAGTTCAATACGCCAAACAAGCGCTTCGCCATCCTCTATAAACTGGCTTTGGATTTTCAATCCCGCTAGTTGATGAGGATTGTATTGAGGCCCGAATCCTTCTAGTTCGCGCGTGTGAACAGTGCCCTGTGAGTCTCGAACCGCAGCGCCAACGAGCCCAAGAGCGCATTCCGGAGCAATATAGTCGGTGTCGAACTTGTCTCCAGAGAACTTCAAGCTCGTGATTAAGCTATTTGCATAGGCAACGCGGAATGGTTTTTCGCCGGACATGGTCTATCATAGCCCGTTTATAGGCGCTCTGCTGCCAATTACGCTTCAACTTCTTGGCTATTTCAACTCGATGATGTCGATTCCTTGAAGGATCACGAACGAAGGCGTCGAGGTCCAAAGCTCGAAGGTGTGCTTTCCTCCGTTGGTGTTCACGAACCAGCACAGGTGCCGCGTCTGAGCGTTGATGGTCCGTTGTTCGAACGCTTGGTCAATCGTTGAGGAAAGTGCTGGCGAGCCGACGACCGACACAGTGGCATCGATCAAGTATTGGCCCTCGCCAGACTTGGCATCGAACAGGATTTTAATGCCGCCGCCGGCAGTCGGATCAAACAAGATCGTGTTCTGCGATGGATCGACGTTAGATCTGCCTATGGTCATGTAGGCTGTACCGACCAGTAGATTCCTGGCGTCGAAGTGCATCGCCGAGTTCAAGCTCTTGACGGTCTGCTTCAAGCCTGCAGATCCCGCAAGCTGCTGAATTTGAGATAGAGATAGCTTCCCGATGTTTCTGAGCGCGCTACTCGGTATCACCAAGTTCATCGCTTTTGAAGTCGGCGCATTTCGAGTCGAACGGCTGTGGCCCGTGTCGACAGGTTTGAAGACTTCAATAGTAGAGTCGCCAGCGTTGAGAACGCTGAGAAACGCCGAAGCCGCTAATAGAGAACCAAACATGCCTGCAACCTCCGAATCACAAAGTAGTGAATGAACTGAGCATACTACGAATCTAGCCCTTGACGGTCTTTACAGGTGCAACCAAACGAATAACCGCCGACTTGCCCAGAGTTCGCTGCACAACCTTGACCTTCACCTTTGGCATCACCATGCCGGTTTGCAGTTTGATATTTGGGAAACGAACAACGAGCGATTGCTTGCGCCCAGCGCTCGAATAGGGCCCGTTGATTGAAGGGGATTGGCACCAGATATCCACAGGTTCCTTGAACTTGGCATAGAGCGACGAGTTCTTGAGTACAACTCGTTCAGCATCGTGCAGATACTCGATGGTAAGTGATGCGCTGTCTTCAGAATTACATGCGGATCCATCGTTGTCCATAAGCCTAAACTTGATGCCACTAGGCGTAGTGTAGACGCGAGAAGGCTGCCCTACTGCAAAGAACGCCACCATATTCTCCCTCGGCACCCTCTTGTGGTCCTGATTGATAACCACGTTCTCCAGAATTACTTCCTCTTCCAGCGTGTGGGATCGCTTCACCTTAACATCGATTTCTGCCCGATCGAATGGAGGATCATAAACTTCGGTATCAAAGGGGATGATTTGTCCTTTGCTAACTTGGCAGTTGATTGATGACGATGGACTGTATTTCGACCACGTCGTTCCAGCCAGCATCAGCTGGATGTCAACTCGATCATTGCCTGGTCTCTGTAACGGAGATATCTGTACCTTCGTCTTTAGGGTTGCCGATGCTCTGCCAGGAATTCTATGGTGGTCATCGCAAATGAGCGACATAGGCTCAGCCAAGTTCGCACGGATTCCCAGAGCTTCACCTAATAGCACGTTCGGAACGTTCTCTTTAATATGCTTAACGGGATTCCAACTCACGCTAGGAAGCTGAAAGGTGCCGATCGTTTGTTGGTTGACTCCGCACACCAGTTGCGCGCCCTTAAGGTCCTTTACATACGCAGGCGGCAGGGGGACATGGTAGATCGAACGGTTGACATTCGAGGGATTCATCTCCAATGCCACGAAATCGCACGGCAATGTCCTTCCATCAGCTGTCTTCAGATCTGCCCAGAAGCCGTTAGGACCGCAGTTTTCGAGTTCTACGGCGACGTATCTAATATCTGTCAGCGCGTCGCCATTCTTCATCGCACCTGACTTCAAACGATTCGCGCTGGTGACGCTGCCAATCTTAGCGCTTGGCCGAGGTCGAGGAGTTAGCTTTGCCTGGATTTGTTTGCACCCGCAAACAAGGAAGCTTAGGGCAATGAGAGCTAAGAGAACCGATGCAGACGAATTCCGGTGCATATTGCATTCTATTACAAATATAGACGCAATGCCGTTGCAATAACGTGGAATCTGAGGAAGAAGTGGAAAAGAGTTTGCACTTGAAGCTCAGAGATAAAATGGCCAATCGACCTGGATATGTCCTTCCAGCAATGCTGGTCAGAGTTCTTATCCTTAAAGGAGGTGATCCACCCACACCTTCCGGTACGGGTACCTTGTTACGACTTAGTCCCCCTTACCCCCCTCACCTTCGGCTGCTCCCTCCCTTGCGGGTTAGGCCACAGACTTCGGGTGAAGACAATTCAGGTGACTTGACGGGCGGTGTGTACAAGACCCGGGAACGTATTCAACGCAGTATAGCTGACCTGCGTTTACTAGCGATTCCGCCTTCATGCAGTCGAGTTGCAGACTGCAATCTGAACTGGGGGCGTATTTTTGGGATTTGCTCCATCTCGCGATATTGCTGCCCTCTGTTTCGCCCATTGTAGCATGTGTGAAGCCCCAGGCGTAACTGCCATGCTGACTTGACGTCATCCCCACCTTCCTCCGGCTTACACCGGCGGTCTCCTATGAGTTCCCGACTTTCTCGCTGGCAACATAGGACGAGGGTTGCGCTCGTTGGCGGACTTAACCGTACACCTCACGGCACGAGCTGACGACAGCCATGCAACAAGTGTCTTCACGTCTTCCTTTTGGGAAGAGGAGCCTATCTCTAGGCTTTGCGATCGATGTCAAACCTGGGTAAGGTTCTTCGGTTAGTATCGAATTAATCCACATGCTCCACCGCTTGTGCGGGTCCCCGTCAATTCATTTGAGTTTCAACCTTGCGGCCGTAGTCCCCAGGCGGGATACTTAGTGCGTTAACTGCGACACAAGAGGGGTCGATACCTCTTACGTCTAGTATCCATCGTTTAGGGCGTGGACTACCAGGGTATCTAATCCTGTTTGCTACCCACGCTTTCACGCCTCAGCGTCAGATGATGCCCAGTAAGCTGCCTTCGCCATCGGTATTCCTCCTGATATCAACGCATTTCACCGCTACACCAGGAATTCTACTTACCTCTGCATCCCTCCAGTCCGCCAGTATGTAAAGCAGTTTCCGGGTTGAGCCCTGGAGATTTCACTTCACACTTAACGAACCGCCTACGCGTCCTTTACGCCCAGTAAATCCGGACAACGCTTGCACCCTACGTCTTACCGCGGCTGCTGGCACGTAGTTAGCCGGTGCTTATTCATCGGGTACCGTCCTAAGTCTTTCCCGATAAAAGGAGTTTACAGACCTAGATCCTTCATCCTCCACGCGGCGTCGCTGCCTCAGGGTTTCCCCCATTGGGCAAGATTCCAAACTGCTGCCACCCGTAGGTGTGTGGGCCGTGTCTCAGTCCCACTCGGGGGGATCATCCTCTCAGACCCCCTACCCGTCGTCGCCTTGGTAGGCCATTACCCCACCAACTAGCTGATAGGCCATAAACCGCTCCTGAAGCGAAAAACCATTTAATCCCTCGAGGATGTCCTCAAGGGGCCACATCTGGTATTACTCAGCCTTTCGGCTGGCTATCCCAGTCTTCAGGGCACGTTGTTTATGTATTACTCCGCCGTTTGCCACTGAGTATTGCTACTCCGTTCGACTTGCATGTCTAAAGCACGCCGCCAGCGTTCGTCCTGAGCCATGATCAAACTCTCCGAAGAAATTGTTACCAATTCCCCAGAGGGATCGGTTTCTCATTTGAACAAGATCAGTTCCATCGAGACAAGCTCGGAGGAGGTCTGATCCCACGCAAGAGTTACTGACATTCTTGCGATTTTTCAGTCTAATTGACGAGAATCGCGCTATGCGCTAGATTCTCATTTCGTAACTTGGCGCATTCTATCTCTATTGAGCTTTCAAGGTGCTTCCTGCCTTTGTTGTCGGCAAGCAGGGAATATTATAGGCCCGGCGTTCTCCCGTTGTCAAGGGGCAAGCCGTTTTTTCTCAAAAAAAGTTGAGACTTGCCGATTTCCTGGCTCGTCTGTACTCTTTTGGGTATGCCTTCTTTCCGCCTTTCAGTATACCCCTCGGGCTAACAAAGCCTTAACAGAAGCGGCGCAAATGCATTCTTCTATCCCTCGAGGAGTTTTTTTCTCCTTTTTGGCCTGATCGGCCAAAAATCGCCCGGTGAAACTCTAACAAGCGTCATCCGTCTGTCTCGTTGGAGGACCTATGTTCATCATCGCCACCATAGTTGCCACGTTAGCATTTGCCCCCTCTAGTCAATCGCTTGGCCAACGGATCATCAGCCAGAACCGCGAAGCCCCAAAGCTCACCTATAGCCAGGCCGTCATGCAATTCGGCGTCAAGTTCATGAAACTCGCGGCCAAAGAAGGTAAAGGCAACCTATTCGTCTCTCCGCTGAGCGCTCACTTAGCCCTGAGCATGCTGGCAAACGGTGTGGCAGGCGATGCTCAGGCGCAGATGCACGGCATGCTGGGTATGCCAATCGACGAATTGAATCGGGAGTCCAGCTCGATAATACGTCGCTCCTTTTCTGACGGAGGCATGGTTCTGTCACTTTCGAATGCCGCCCTCGGCGTAGACGGAACGAGACTGACTCCTGGTTTCTGCAATACAGTTCGCAGCGCCTACAACGCTGAGGTCGGAACCGTATCGAGCGGAAACGGGGCCGATGTTGTCAACGCCTGGATCAAGCAAAGAACACGCGGACGCATCGCCAGAGCCATTGGCCAGCTAAGTCTGGACGACCATTTCATACTCATAAACGCTCTTGCATTTGATGGCAAATGGGTTACTTCGTTCAACGAATCAACCACCAGGGATGCCGACTTCGGATTAGGCGAGACAAAATCGAAGGTCAAGATGATGCATCTCGAAGGAAAGCTGCCCTGCGGCTATTGGAAGCAACGTCCGACGATTGCCCTTCCTTACCAAGGGAACTACAGCATGGTAGCCATTCTGCCGGCAAATGATGAATCGCCTATTGACGTCATATCTGATCTTACTGCGGAGACATGGTCATCATTTGCGAACTTGTACTTGAACCAGTTAGCCGTAGTCAGCATGCCCAAGTTCAAAATTGAGTCTGATATAGCATTTAGGCATTGGCTTGGAGCTTTGGGAGCACCTGCTCTAAACAACGGCGCGGCCGATTATTCGCCACTATGTGGCGTTCCGCAACTTAGCATCACTCAGGCCATCCAGAAAGTCACTATTGATGTGGATGAAAAGGGAACGAAGGCATCCGCAGTTACTGTCATCGTTGGAGGCTCACTGGGCGGGGGAACTCCGCAACCGAAGTACTTCATGTTCAACGCCAACCGACCTTTCGTTGTTATCCTCGTCGAACGAAGCACAATGGTCCCGTTGCTCCTCGGCATCGTCAACGACCCGTCAAAGTAGGTCTTGAGGCAAAAAGAGAGGGCAGAACTTCTTTAGGATTCTGCCCTTATTCAGCACTTGGCGAATTGTGCTTACCGAGCCCTAACGGTTTCCCGTCTCGCTCAAAGTTTTTACGCCATGATCATAGTATCACAGGTCGCGATTGAATGCAATTCGATTTCGAAAAAAGTCCTGCTCTTACGGACGCAGAGTTTCGTGGGTGACAGTTGGTGCTTTTTTGTTCCGGATTACCGAGCAACGCAACTCGCCTTCCCAACTATGCCCGTCCTCACCCGATCCCATCCAAAACGAGTATCTTTTAGACCGCATGAAGGTATTGGTTGGCATGAGCGGAGGCGTCGATTCGTCGGTCGCTGCGCTCCTTTTGAAGCAGGCTGGGCACGAGGTCATCGGTGCCACGATGTCGATTTGGTCTCCCGATTCGAACTTGAAGGCCGGCGCTAAAAACGCCTGCTACGGGCCGGACGAAGTCGAAGACATCCGCGAAGCCGAACGGGTCAGCAAGGATCTCGGCATCTCGTACCATGTCGTCGACTGCCGCGAGCAGTACGAAAAGATCGTGCTCGAAAACTTCCGCGAGGAGTACCTTGCCGGCCGGACGCCCAACCCGTGCGTGCGCTGCAACGGCATGATCAAGTTCGGCGTTTTGCCCTTCATGACCGAGAAACTAGGCATTGAGTTTGACTATTTCGCCACCGGGCATTACGCTCAAGTTGCTTTTCGCGAGGAGACGGCAAGATGGGAATTACGAGCGGCCAAAGACCCTAAGAAGGACCAGACTTACTTTCTCTACCGTCTGTCGCAAAAGCAGCTTAGCCGCGCGATGTTTCCTCTCGGAGGATTGCTGAAGTCCGAAGTCAAGCAGATCGCCAAAGAGAACGGGTTGCACGTCCACGACAAGGAAGAAAGCATGGATTTCTACGGCGGCGACTATAAAGAGCTGATTGGAGTCGGCGCGCAAGAAGGCAAAATCGTTGACACCGAAGGCAATGTTGTCGGCCACCACGAAGGAATCTGGAACTACACGCGCGGCCAGAGACGAGGACTTCGCATTGCATCCGAGAAGCCGTACTACGTCATCGATCTGAAGGATAAGACTAATGAGGTAGTGGTGGGATCGAAAGAGGAAACCTATCACCAAGGCCTGGTCGCCGACAGCATCAACTGGATTTCCGTCGAGGGAATTTCAGGGGAGACGGCGGTTGAAGCCAAGATCCGCAGCTCGTCGACGGCAAAACCCGCGAGAGTGACTGCATCTGATGGCAAGACTGTGTCGTTGCAGTTCGATGAGCCGCAGAACGCCATCACTCCTGGGCAGTCGGTCGTGATCTACCGAGAAGGCGCAGTTCTCTGCGGCGGGGTCATCGCGCGGGCGCTGTAGAGATCGTTAGGATTAGTTAGGTTTCGTTAGGGTTGGTTCGGGTTTGTAAGATCAACGATGCCTGCCAATCATTCTAACGAAGGATCTGGCAACGATGGCGGCGAGATAGTAGACGCATGCAGAAACTCCGGTCAGATTCTTCACTTCGTTCGGAATGACAACATAACAAGAAGACGCGGGGACAAAGCATCCCGTGGCTACAGGTCCTACCCCCTACCCCTTACACCTTACGCCATTATGCAAGCTCGCGAGTACGCTCGCCCTCCAAGAGCCACCCCTACCGAGTCCCGAGCGGCGTCTCGCCTGGCTTTGTGAAGCCTGCGTCGCGCACAAGCTCCTCCTTGCCCATCGGGCTATCGACATGGGTTTTCTTGCGTAAAAGATCGGCGCGTTCGCGTTCGGCCTTCTGCATTTCGCGGACGCTGATATCGGCGTTGGCGCGCTGTTGCGCATACACCTGCCAAGGCTTGCGGCTGAGATAGACGCCCAGCACAGCCGCACAAAGGACAAAGACTAAACTAAAGACTAACTTCCGTGTCATCGCGCACCGTCTCCGTAAGGATGAGGTTGGTCGCGCCTGCAACTCCGACCGGCACTCCCGATGTAATGATAACCTGATCTCCTGCTGCAAGTCGGCCTTTTTCCTTGAAAACGCCGATAACCGTGCGGTTGATGTCGTCTGCACTCTTCAATAAGGGCACTTTGACCGCCTCGACGCCCCAGACAATCGACATCTGCCGATAAGTCGCGTCGTTCCACGTGGCGCACCAAATCGGCGCTTCGGGACGGTACTTGCTGACCAATCGAGGAGTCTGGCCGCTGGTCGATGTCGTCAGGATGGCTGTAGGTTCGGTGACGATGGCCATCTGAGCAACGGCAAACGCAACGGCTTCAGTATGGTCGACCGACTTATCAAGCTTGTCTCCAAACCGATGGAGAACAGCGTGGTGGTTGTAAACCGACTCAGCCTTCTCAGCGATGCGCGCCATGTAGGCAACGGCGTCAAAAGGATAGGCTCCGGCGGCCGTCTCGCCGCTCAGCATGACCGCGTCGGTGCCATCCAGGATCGCGTTGGCCACGTCGGTCGCCTCAGCTCGAGTCGGACGAGCATTGTGAACCATGCTTTCCAGCATCTGGGTCGCCGTGATCACCGGCTTTCCTGCGGTCTGGCAAGCTCGAATGATCTTCTTTTGCGCCAGGGGAACGTCTTCAATGTGCATCTGCAGGCCCATGTCGCCACGGGCTACCATAATGACGTCCGAGGCACAGATGATGCTATCGAGTTCATCAATGGCGTCGCGAGTCTCGATCTTAGCGCACAGCTTGACTGCCGAATTGACCTTGTTGACTTTCTCGCGTAACTGGGCGATGTCGCAACCGTGCCGAACATAGCTGAGCGCAATGAAATCGACGCCGCACTTCAACGCTTCGCTAAGGTCCTCGCAATCCTTTGGAGTCATCGCCGGCACATCGAACGACTTATCGATCAGCGTCACGCCTTGCTTCGATTTGACGACTCCGCCCGTCCGAGTTGTCGCAAAGAAATGGCCTTCCGACTCTCGGTTCAAGTGCAGCTCCACATCGCCGTCGCCAAGCAAGATGCGGTCCCCAGGCGACATCACAGCCAGAATCTCCGGCTGCTGAATCGGTATAGACGCGCGAGCTGATGGGCCGACTATGACTTCTTCGCCGATGCCCAACTCGATAGAGCCGCCGGTAATTTCACCCAGGCGGAACTTTGGGCCTTGCAAGTCGGCCAGGATACCGACCGGCGCGACGTCAGAAGACAGCTCCCGAATCCACTCAATCCACTGGCGCTTATCTTCCCAGTTGCCGTGGCTACAGTTCAAGCGCGCCACGTTCATTCCAGCGTGAATAAGCTTTCCGATGGCTTCTTTCGAAGCCACTGCTGGGCCGATGGTGCAAACGATTTTGGTCCTTCTCATGGGCTACTTCTTTTCTTGATATTCAGCCCAAAGACGTTCAAACTCGGCAACAAGCTTCTCCATAGCACCAAATCCACCTTGCCAGAATGTTTCGTCCTTCAGATCGATGCCCATCGATGTCATCAGTTCTTGAGGAGAAAGCGATCCGCCAAGTCTCAACAACTTGATGTATTTCCGCTCGAACTCGGCGCCGTCTCGTTTCGCCATTTGGAACAGCGACAGCACGAGCAACTCGCCGAACGAATAGGCATAGACATAGAACGGCACGCAGAACACGTGGCTGATAACGCTCCACCAGTTGCGGTGCTGGTCGCCGAGAGTCACCGAATCGCCGAACATCGCCTGCATTTCCTCTTGCCAAATATCGCCGAATGCTTGCGGAGCCATTTCGCCCTGGGCTCGAATCTGCTCATGGCATCGTTGTTCGAATCGGAACATGGCAGCCTGGCGGAAGACCGTCGCAAACATATTCTCGATTTTATCGGCATACAGTGCGAGCTTGTCCTTCGTTTCGGCTTTCTTGACCAGGTCTTCGAAAACGAGCATCTCGCCGAATGTCGATGCCAACTCGGCCAGCGGCAACGTTCCCATGAAGTTGAAGAAGGTTTGCTCCCGGCTAAGCGAAGCATGAACGCCGTGGCCGAGCTCGTGCGCCAGCGTTGCGACGCTGACCGGCTTGCCCAAGTAGTTCACAAAGACAAACGGATTGACATCAGGAGTGATGTATGCCGTGAATGCTCCCGCTTGCTTTCCTGTGCGCGGCTCCGAATCGATCCAGTTCCGATCCACGAACTCCTTTGCCTTTGCACCCATCTCCTTGCTGAACTGAGAAAAGGCGTTCAGGACAATCTCGGTGCCCTCTTCATAGGAGATCGTTTCCTCGGCCTCGAACAGCGGCGCGTACCGGTCGATGTGGGTCAGTTCTTTGAGTCCTAAAATCTGGCGCTTGATGTTGTAGAACCGTGAAACAAGGCCGTGGTTGCTGCGACATAGACTGATGACTAGATCGACGGTCTCCTTGTCGAGTTCGTTGGAGAGGTGCCTCGAATGCTCGGGATATTCAAGGTTCCGTAAACGGTCCTCAGTTTTCTTGTCCAGAATCAAGTTGTTGTACGTGAAGCACAGAACTCTCTGAAGCTCGCTGAGACCTTGGCTGATTGCGTCGGCGGCCGCCTGGCGCACCTTGCGATTGGAGTTCCTCAGCAGTTCGAGAGCTTCCTGCAGAATCAAATCGCTCGTCTCGCCGTTTCGAGGGTCGGAGAATGGGAACCGGTGGTTTGCGGTAACTTCCTCGAATAGCCGCATCCAAGCCCGGTTGCCGGTGTTGGCTGTTTCTTCGAGGATGACTTCTTCTTGTTCGGAAAGGCGATGGGCGCTGAACGACCGGGCAACCTTGATATGATGCCGGTATGGCTCTAGAATCGGATCTTTTAGCAGTTTGCCAATGATCTTCTCATCTGCTTTCTGCAACTCCAGCTCATAGAACATGACGGTGATGTTAACTTCCGTCAGCTTCTCCATTTGCTTTTGCATAAACGCGCCGATTTCGTGGCTAGATGTATCGCAAGCGTGCAACAGATGCGCAAAATTGACCGGTTTAGAGACATCCTGGTAGATCGATTGAATCTCTTCAATAGCTGAGAGAAGCGTTCTCGCATCGAGGTCTGCAGAAATGAGTTTGCCTCGATAGGCTTCAGCAAACCGGTTTGCACGGGCTAAACACTTTTTCCAAGATTCGTTAATCTTGGGGTCCTCGATACCACTAAACAATACAGATAAGTCCCATCTTGCGCCAGATGAATTGGTCGCTTTTGCGCTTTCCATACCTTCATTATGAAGATTCTTTGCTTCTCAAGCAAGTGCCTTTCGGGTATCGTTGCCGAGTGCGATACCTATTTGCCGCCCTAACTATTGTGTCAGCCGGTTTTTGCAGCGCCGACTATGTCATTACGGTTCCCAACGCCAAGAAAATATTGAACCAGGAGTTCAAAGCTGACTACATGTGGGAGGCCGGCACAAAAGCCAATGTCCGAACATGGCTAGCCTATGGGCTGAACCAGGATTTCGAAATAGCTCTGACGAGTGAAACGGTATCGCCCAGGGACACGATCTGCTCCTTCGATCTCAGCTACTCCATTGCCTACCCATTCGTCAACAAAATCCCCGGGCTCTCCGTTGGAATGATCGACGGATGCAACAGTTCGCGAGACGGAAGGCACTTTTATCTCGCGACCAGCTACGATGTCGGCATGGTCGGGCAATATAATGGCAATACACCGATGACCGTTGTCCTCGGCGGGTTTTTCGGTTCGATGAACGGTCCTTTTGTTGGCGTGACCATTCCTTATACTGAGACGTTCCGCATGCTCGTTGAGCACGACACGAAGCATATCACAGCAGGATTCGAGCTTAAACCGGCGAAGGAGGCTTCGATTCGCTGGATGTTTCGGGATCAGTCGGTGATGTGGTCGGTTGGGTTTTCGGGGAGTTTTTAAGCGTCCAACCATATCGACCGGTCATCTCGATGATTTGCCGCTCCCATTCGGCGATGAGCGCCTCTTTGGCCTCTTTGTCGTTGTCGACCTTCGCTACAATGTCGTTGTAGGTAAACGGTTCACCATAAATCACCCTGACGAAACCCCACTTCATCTTGCCGCCGCGGGGCATCTTCTTATGCGTGCCGACGATTGCTACAGGCACGATCTTTGCGCCTGACCGTTTGGCAATCATCACAATGCCGCGGTTAACAAAACCGAGCTGTTCGGTATCGCCGCGGGTGCCTTCGGGGAACATGATCACGGCCTCGCCTTTCTCCAGGCTGCCCAGGGTCCAGCGGATGGCTTCGGTATCTCCAGCGCCGCGCTTGATCGGAAATGCTCGGCAAGCCTTCAGCAGTCGACCAAGAATCGGGTTATGGAAAAGCTCTTCCTTTGCCATGAAGCGCAGTTTCCGTGGACAAGTAAGAGCTACCGCAGGCGGATCAAGGTGGCTGATGTGGTTCGGCGCAATTATTAGCGGCCCACGCTTAGGAACGTTCTTTTGTTGATAACCCTTTATTCCACCGGTCGGCCAATAGACAGACGCGCGGGTCAGAAAAACGACGATTTCATAGAAAACATCAGACCAGAACTTCTTCACCAGCCAAGAGTATATCAGGCCGAACCCGGTAATCTTTGGCGATGGAAGAACGCGCCGCGCCGTGGTGGAAGTCGCTCAGCCGCTATCAATGGACCGTGCTCATAATCGCCTGGCTTGGCTGGGTCTTCGACGTATTCGACACCTCGCTGTTCTTCTTAGCCAAGCAATCGATCATTACCGAGTTTGTCGGCGCTAATGCCTATGTTAAGGGAGGCCCTGGCCCAAAATACGAAGCCTGGGTTCTCGCCGCGTTTACCTTTGGATGGGCCTGTGGAGGGCTTGTTTTCGGTATCCTCGCCGACCGTTGGGGCCGCGTTAAAACGATGATCCTCACGATCATCCTTTATTGCGGATTCACTCTGGCAACGCTCTGGTGCCGGAACCTCGGCGAACTGGCGATCATTCGGTTCTTCACCGGCCTGGGAATCGGCGGCGAATGGGCTGCCGGCACGGCTCTTGTTGCCGAGGTCGTACCGAACCGGGTGCGCAGTGCAGCAGCGAGCATTCTGCAAACAGCGGCGGCCCTTGGTCCGATTCTGGCCGCATTGGCTAATCTAGGATTAGCTAATGTGAACTGGCGCTGGCTGTTTGTCGTCGGCGTTTTTCCTGCTTTGCTTACGGTTTGGATCCGCATGAGCGTTAAGGAGCCCGAGCGATGGACGAAAGCCAAGGCTGAAAACCGTAAAACACTCGACGTGCTGCGCGACTTCTTCCGCGAACCGAAATGGCTTGCGTTCCTTGGCCTGGCGTTTGTCATCGCCGTCGTCGGCATCATGGGCGCAGGCAACATCAGTTTCTGGTTGCCGAATCTAGTCAAGGAAGTCAGTCAAGGGTTCTCGCCAGCAGACGTTCGGGCGCGCCAGAGCTTTGCGCAGATGATCATGCACATCGGCACGGTGGCAGGAGTCATTGTCTTCCCGATTCTGTGCGACCGAATCGGCAGAAAGAAATCGTTCATCTTGTTTTTCTCGCTCTGCCCGTTCGTGGTCGGCGGCGTGACGTTCCTTCTCTTCAAGGGAATCATCGGCTTCACAGGAATGCTCATCCTAGCTCCGGTAATGGCGTTCTTTGCTCTTGGCTTGACGTCCGGCTATCCGCTCTATTTGCCTGAGCTGTTTCCAACCCGGCTTCGCGCCACCGGAATGGGCTTGGCCTATAACACGGGACGCCTTCTGCAAATCCCTTGGCCGATCATTACGGCAACCATCATTGCCAGCTTCGGTGGCGTGGCGGCTGGCGTCGGACTAACGGCATTGGTCTATTTCGTCGGCGCTTTCGCGATGATGTTTGCCCCCGAAACCAAAGGCAAGCCGCTGCCCGACTAGGTTAAACTGCGCACATGATTCGAGCCCATCACCAGCAAGCCATCGACGCTCTAACAGCGCACTTCAAGCAAGATCCGACAGTCCTGGCCGTCATCATCGGAGGCTCGGTCGCCCACGGATTTGCTCGCGAAGACTCCGATATTGACTTCATGTTGGTGGTTGATGACGAACGCTACAAAAAGGCCGAGGAAACAGGCCAGTTTTTCGACTTCCGCACCGAGTTCACGCCCTATCCAGGCGGCTATTCGGACGGCAAGCTGATCACGATCGCTTATCTTCGCGAAGCGGCCGCCAAGGCCAGCGATCCCACCCGTTTCGCCTTTCAAGATGCTTTTGTGACGTGTTCAAAGGACCCTCAGATCGAGAAGCTGGTGGCCGAGATTGCGACTTATCCTGAAGACAAGCATGAGGCGCGAATCAGGTCGTTCCATGCCCAGGTTCAGGCATTCCAATGGTTCGCAGGCGAGGCTGACAAGCGGCAAGATCCGTACTTGATGCTTAAGATGGCCGCCGACATGAGCCTCTTCGCCTGCCGCTTGATCCTGACCCACAACCGGATCATCTACCCCTATCACAAATGGCTCATGACGGTCGTCGCGAAGGCTGCCGACAAGCCCGCCGACTTCATGGAGAAGGTTCAAGCGCTTGTGGCCAAACCGTCGAAGGAGAATGCCGACGCCCTTGCCAAGTGCGTGCTGGAATATCGCGACTGGGGCGTGAACCCGAACGACTGGGCCAACCGTTTCTTCGAGGATGTGGAATGGACCTGGCGCAACGGCCGCCCTGACATCCACGAGGTGTGAAGGGAGAAGGTTAATGGGTCTAGGGTTTTGGGTTTAGGGTACAGACGGACTTGCTGATGATCAAGCACCCGATTTTACGCGACTGAACCTTTGAAATTCGTTTTCTGATTCTGCGTCTTACGTCAAGAAACTGCTCGCGAATACGCTCGCGCTCCAGAATTGAGTTGTCATTCCGAACGAAGTGAGGAATCTGACTGGACTCATAGCCTGTGGTTGCAATCAAGAGGCTACTCCGCTCAGATCCCTCGCGATGCTCGGGATGACACGACTGGAAGCGTTTCGGTCCATTTTGCCGGCCAGCGTCCGCCGATACTATAGTCTTCTCCTTTCGCCTCGAACCCAAAACCCTAAAACCCTAGACCCGCTTCGCACCTGCCTGCCAGACCCGACCTGTTTCTGGTAACTTTTAAGGCGTTGGCGGCTCATTCGAAGCGGCCCAAGGAGCTTAACGATGTCGTTGATGCCATTCAAGAACGAGACATACGTAGATTTCACACAACCCGGCCCTGCCGAAGCCATGAAGAAAGCTCTGGCTCAAGTTCGATCAGAACTCGGCAAACATTATCCTCTCGTCATCGGCGGCGAGCACATCACGACGGAAAAGCGCATCAAGTCGGTCAACCCGGCCAAGCCCGCTGAAATCGTCGGCGAAGTCAGTTCCGCCAACGCCGATCTGGCCGACCGCGCGGTCAAGATCGCCCATGAGACATACAAGACCTGGCGCAATGTCGCGCCGGAAGAGCGCGCACGGTACCTTCTGAGGGCCGCCGCCATCATGCGCCGCCGCGTCTACGAGTTCTCGGCTTGGATGTCGTTCGAAGTCAGCAAGAACTGGATCGAGGCTTATGCCGACACTTGCGAAGCCATCGATTTTATGGAGTTCTACGCTCGCGAGATGATGCGGCTGGGCGGCTCCCACCCGACGACACCGTCCATCGGCGAGGAAACCGAAGTCCGCTACATCCCGCTAGGCGTCGGCATCGTCATTCCGCCCTGGAACTTTCCACTCGCCATCATGGTCGGCATGACCACCGCTTCAATCGTCACGGGCAACACCGTCGTCCTGAAGCCGGCCAGCACCTCGCCGATCATCGCCGCCAAGTTCATGGAGCTTCTCGAGGAGATCAATCTTCCCGCTGGCGTCGTGAACTTCTGCCCCGGCCCTGGAGGAGAAGTCGGCGACACGCTGACGATGCACCCGCTGTGCCGATTCATCAGCTTCACCGGTTCAAAAGAAGTCGGGCAGCACGTTTTCGAAGTCGCCGCCAAGGTCGTTCCCGGCCAGATTTGGCTGAAGCGCACCATCCTTGAGATGGGCGGCAAAGATGCGATGGTCATCGACTATCCGTCCGATGTTCAGAGTGCCATCGGCAACTCGGCCGCAGCCGCATTCGGCTTCCAGGGGCAGAAATGCTCAGCCGGTTCGCGCCTAATCATCCACGAGAAGGTTTACGATGAGGTCTTGGCAGGCGTCGCCGAGAAGGCCAAGCAAATCAAGGTTGGCATTCCTTCCGAAGCCGACTGCGATATGGGCGCGGTCATCGATGCGAAGGCGCACAAGACGATCCTCAACTACATCGAGATTGGTAAAGGCGAAGGACGCATTGCCGCCCAATCCGCCGTTCCGGATACCGACGGCTACTTCGTCCCGGCCACAGTCATCGCCGACCTCGACCGCAACGCCCGAGTCTCGCAAGAAGAGATCTTCGGCCCAGTCGTCTCGGTCATCAAAGGCAAGAACTTCGAGGACTTGATGGAGATCGCCAACGGCACCGAGTTCGGTCTGACCGGCGGCTTCTACAGCGACATCCGCGAGCACGTCGAGATCGCCCGGCGCGATTTCCACGTCGGCAACCTCTATCTGAACCGAAAGTGCACCGGCGCTTTGGTTGACGTCCAGCCGTTCGGCGGATTTAACATGTCGGGCACCGACTCGAAGGCAGGCGGTCGCGACTACCTGTTCCTGTTCATGCAGGGCAAGTCGATCACCGAGCGCTTCTAGTCTAACATTCCTCCATCCGAGAAGCGGATGGAGGAATACTCTTGAACTCCATCTTGCCTCGATCCACCTTTCGAGGCTGTTGAATTGTGTGCTTCAAAGGAACCGTACCCGAGAGATGCTTTGTCCCAGCGTCTTCTTGCTTGTTTGCTCGGGTTAGAGCTTTGGCGATATGCTTTGCCAGCAGGTTGCTGGCGATACCTGGGCATGCCTTTGCCTAACACAATTCAACAGCCTCGCCAATCGGGTTGAGGCTTTTTTGTTTTTCTCATCGGAACCGCCCCAACATACCGGCGTCCTGATTCCATCAACCAGCCGGAAGAGCTGGGACTTGGAGAAAGACATGAAGACTCTCACCGCAATCGCAGGACTCACACTCCTCACAGCAGTTAGCTTTGCTCAACCAAGCAAGATCAACGACTACACGAAAGACGCCCTCTTGGTTGGCCTCGACGACGAGCGCCACGCTGAAGCCATCTACAAATCGGCCATCGCCGAGTTCGGCAACCGCACCCCGTTCAAGAATCTTGTCGTCGCTGAGGTCCAGCACCAGAGCGCTTTAATCAAGCTGATGAAGACTTATGGCGTTGCCGTTCCTTTAAATCCCTATCTCGGCCAAACACTGACCATACCGACAACCTTTTCGGATGCTTGCCTCGAGTTCGCCCAGTTCGAAAGGCTTGAGGCCGCCAAATACAAAGAGATGGCAGCGAAAGTCAACATCAAGAATGTTGCCAAGGTGTTCCTCCAGATGGCCAAGGTCAGCGAAGAGAACCATGCCGTTGCTCTGGAAAGAGCTGCTGCCAACAACTGCGGCGGATCTGGCAATTGCGATGGCACCGGTCCTAAGGGCAACGGCGGCAAGGGTAAAGGCAAGACCAGCATGAACTGCGCCATGCCACAAGGCAACGGCACGGGAATCTGTGACGGAAAAGGCCCTAAAGGAACCGGCAAGGGCGGCGGCAAAAAGCTGTGCGACGGCTCTGGCCCGCACGGAAAGGGTAACGGACAGTGCAATGGTCAAGGCCGCGGCCAGGGCAAAGGACAGGGTAAAGGCTGTAAGTAGACTCGCTTAATGCCTCGACAACTTAACCTATAAATAGGCCAACACTAGCGCTCCCCTCTCTGTACATCTGCGCAGCTCTGAGGGGAGCGCTTTTCTGCATATCACTTGATCTCTAATAGGGCCTAAACCACTAATATTGATCGCGGTGCCACTGGTCCTAAGACCAGTGTTAAACTTAATAGAGCACGGAACTGGCAATCCGTACCGCCTAAACCTGATACCTTACCATCAGGTCCTCGAGTCTATTTCAAAACGCCCAACAAGCAGAGCGCCATCAGCGCGCACCAGAAGTAGCCTTGGGCAAAGCCCAACGAAAAGAACTGCACTTGAACCTAAGGGCTGAAGGCCCGCAACAGAAACCGCCTCCGACCGAACACTCCGTTCGGCGGGAATAAGCATATCTGCCGAATTTTTGAGACAAGCTTCCTATTCGTTCAAACCACGGGAACCCTAATGAAACCGCGGCGTCCTGAGTTCAACGACCAGTTTAGAGAACTGGAACATGGAGAACAACATGAAACTAATCACGATCATAGCAGGACTATCCCTTCTCGCCGCCACCAGCTTTGCACAAACCTCCAACGAGACTTGCCCAGCCGGCGGACCTTGCACATGCAAGAACCGAGTCCAAAACCAGGAGCGGCAGCGCCAAGGACAAGGCAATGGCCAGGGCCAGGGTCAGATGCAGCGCAACGGCCAAGGACAAGGTCAAGGCAAAGGCGGCGGCATATGCGACGGATCCGGTCCAAAAGGCAATGGACCGGGATATCGCAAAGGCCAAGGCAACGGTAACGGCCAGGGCAAAGGCCAGGGTCGCGGACAAGGACAAGGTAAAGGCGGCGGCCAAGGGCGAGGCAATGGACAGGGCCAAGGGCGGGGACGCGGCGGCAAGTAGCCGCGAGAGCATCCTCTTCAGCCGAATCATCCTCCTCAATGATAAGGCTGAAAACTCCCTTCCGTGCGCGGAATCCCGTACCATGGAAGGGAGTCAGCCTTGTCTAACCAATCGCAAGATGAATCCGACCGTCGAAGACCTTGAACTGAGCGACGCCATCCTCGTTTCGCATGCCAAAGAAGGCAACAGCGATGCGTTCGGCAAGCTGTTCAACAGGCACTACCCGAAGGTCTACCGGTTCGCGATTAATATGGGCGCAAGCGCAGACGATGCGCAGGACATTGTCCAAACGGCTTTCATCCGAACACACAAGTCTCTGGCAAACATCCGAGATGGCCAAGCATTGCTCAGCTATCTCTACCAAGCTGCTATGAACGGCGTTCGCGATACTAGAAGACGGGCCTCACGAAAGCCCTGGACGAGTTTGACCGAACTGCTTAAGCCGAGAGCTGAAAAGCAGTTTGCCCAAGCGGCTGTAAGTTTTGATGAAACGCAATCCGGTCTGAGAGATGCCTTGGCCATTAACATCAAAGCGCTGCCAGACGACTTTCGCGAAGTTTTTGTCCTGCACCATCTGCAGGATCTTGATTTGAACCAGATCGCCGAGATTCAAGGCGTTCCTGTTGGAACCGTGAAATCGAGGCTCGGACGAGCAAGAGAAAGAATGAGAGCTGCCATGAAGCCGTGGCTTGATGGAGATGAAGCAAAATGAAACAAGAAATGAACTGCCAGGAGGTTAAGGAACGAATTGCCGGCTTGACGGACGGCTGGCTAGACCGCAACGAGGTCGAGCAGATCGCCGAACACATCAATCACTGTGCGGATTGCCACAAGGAGGCTGAGCTAGACTTACGCTTTGTTGAGGCCATGGCAGAACTGAATGAGTCCAGTGTTCCCGCTATGCGTTGGGAGCCTAAGCCGCAACGTAAGCCTATCGTTTGGCGCCTGGCTTGGCTTAGCCCTGTCGCAGTTGGCGCTATGCTGCTTGCTTTTCTGTGGCAACCCGGACAGACGCCTGTCGAGCAACCAAATGCCGTTGCCGTCTCTGCCGAGTCGCAAGCCCTTGACCAAACCCACATGGCGCTGACTCTTTCCGATGGAGGGTCAGACCCGAACCGTGCAATCTTGGCGGCGTTCGCCAATAAGCCGGGCAAGGAGCAAGCGCAATGAAATGGCTATCCGTTATTGCCGCATTGATCCTGGCAGCCTTGTCGCTCGCTGGGCCGCCGAAAGAGCTGGTCCAAGCTCTTGCAGGCTCAAAGAAGGCTTATGTCGGCACGCAAACAACGCAACTTGCCTTGGAAAAGGGATTGGCCGAAGCTAAGGTGACGGTGTATGGCGATGGCATCTCAAAGACCCGCCACGAGTATGCGCTGCCCGACGGCAAGAAACTCGTTATGCTCCGAGCCTTAGGAGCTACCTATCAGCAGTACGGATCAGACTGGCTTCATATGGCAACCGACCAAACCTGGAAGCCATCCGAGCAAGCGGCGTCCATAGCGGCGAACTATAGGGTTTCGGTCAGTTCGACGACGATGCTCGGCCGCAAAGCCAGCCTTATCACGATTACCCCTCAGCAATCGTACAATCCGCTCCGAAAGATGACTGTCGATGCAAGCACCGGTCTGATTCTGAAGGATGAGCTTTTTGCTCCGGACGGACGGTTGCGCTCATCGTCTTGGTTTACTTCATTACAATATAAGAAGGTCTCTCCTGGGCTTTTCGCTGTTGGCAAGGAGATCGACCAACCAAGTGGATTTGGCCCCGAGTCATTTGATTCCAAGTCAACTGTGGCTGAGGTCGAGAAACTAACGGGTTCGTCGATTCCGAAACCGTCGTATATCCCCTCCGGATATCGTCCGGTGCTGTACGGAACGATGACGACCGGCAGCTCAAGGCTCATGCCCGCAGTCCGCTACTCTGACGGATTGTCTTCATTCACCATCTTCGAGCGCGGTAAAGGCCGAAACGGAAGGCGAAGGGGTTGGGGCGGCGGCCAAAACCGTGGCCAAGAAGACCTTCGTTCCGACGTTCAGCGCTCAGTCGTCATCGTAAACGGCCCGCGAAGCTATGTGCTTATCGGCGACTTGGCGGAAAGTGAGCTGAGGAAAGTCGCTCGATCGCTGTAGAGTTAGGCGTAGGGGTTCAGGGGTAAGGGCTAAAGGCCCTGCAATTGACCGAAGAGCCTCACTTCGTCTTCAAAAACATACCCCCTACGCCTTAACCAGCTAGTACCTACCTGATCGCATACAGATACGCCAGCAGAGCCATCTTCCCGCGCATCGACTGTTGCGGGGTGAACTCGTTGTTGCTGTAGCAGTACCTTGCTCTCCACAGCGCTTCGCCGTGCGGCCATTTGTCCCAAGCCGGATATCCTTTGGCGGCGTACCACTGCGGGTCGGCCATATATCCTGATCCCCAGTTGTTCGCGTTCATATACGGCGTGTGCCCAGGATGAACGCCGGGAGTGCCGTCGTTGCGGCCCGAAGTGTAGATGTCGTCCGCGTGGCGGCTGCCAAGACCGGTCATCTGCACCATGTTCATCGGGTTGCGGCCGAGACCCCAGTCGGCCTCAAGCACCATCGCATCGGCCATCTTCTGCTTCTCAGCCGGATCTTCAGAAACGGCATGCGCTATCAACAGCGCATTCACCGATTGAGTCGTCTGGAACCAGCCGTAAACATCGTCCGAACAGCGGCGCGAAGGTCTATCTGCTAACGGCGTCAAGTGCTTCACGCGAGCCTCATTCAACAAGGATGCCTTCATGTTGGCAAGAAGCTCCGGATGGCGGATCGGCTGCACCTTGTTCTTGGCGCACATTAGATAAGCCGCGGCACCCCAATACTGGCAGTACTTGTCCGATTGATCCAGCATCGTTTTGCCGTCCTTGACAACGCACTCCGCAGCCATATCATCCTCATACTTCTTGTCACCAGTAAGGTTGTAGAGGTATGCGGCCGCCGTCATCTTGTAGTCGCGTCCGCGCATGCTGCCGTTGCCGATGCCGTAGCTGAAGTCCAGGTCCTGTCCGCCGGCAGCCTTATATGCCTTGATAGCCTCATCACGGTAGTGATCGGACAGCTTCATGTTGCCGGCAATGCGCAAGCATTCGGCAGCCATCGCGCAGTTGGCGGCGTTCACCCAAGCCATGAAAGGCCGCGCGCCGGCTTGATACATCTGCTTATGGTCGCCGGGAGGGTTGTTGATGCCGAAGCAATATCCGCCTTTGCCGTCGCGCAATCGGAGCCAGAAGTCGACTTCATAAAGCGCTTCGTCGATGAGATCTGGCACGCCGTTGCCGCTTTCGGGAATGCCCAGGTTGTCCTCATTCAGCTTGCCATTGCTTAGCAAGAACGGCAAAAGCATGTCGTAGATGATGGAAACATGGCCGGCATGGCGGTCCCAATCGCAGGCGTCCGAGTGGCCGCCCCACGCATTTGGGTTGGTCGGATTGCCCGGCTCCATATACTTCGACCAGTCGGTGCGGTCCCACACATCGCCGCGCATTTTCTTCCAGTCTTCATGCCAAGGTCCGAAGGTCGTTCGGAAGACCTTAAAGCCTGGAGGATCGACGTCGGGAATGAACCTCGGCTGCCTCGGCATCGGCGTGATGTTCTTATCCGCGCCGATCCGCATATAGAAGAATCCGCGAACCGACGTCTTGTAGGGCTCTTTGTAGATGTCTTTGCGAATCTCGAAGTCGGGGCTGCATCCGATGCCGTCAATGACGAGTCTATAAGTGCCAGGCTTCGCTGAAGATGCAATGTCGCAGATCCAAACGTCGGATTGCGTGAAGTTCCATCCGCCGACATCCTTCGCCGACTTCTTCCAAAGCTTGACCTTGCCCGCAGGCTGTCTTTGCTTCGTCTTCACGTCGTAGAGGAAGGCTTCCTTGCCCTCGAAAGCCGAATAATCCCGCGGCCCGCCGTCGCCTAGCCACATGTAGAGGTCGGCGGCCTTTGTGCTCGTCCCAGAGGGGTGGTAGCCGATCAGGTTGACGTGCAGTGCTTCCGAGACGTTCGTGTTGACGTCAAAGGTGAACTCAGCAGTTGCCGTGTCGGAACTCACAGCCTGAGCGATCGACAGTTTATAGGTTTTTCCTTGCTGGAGCTTCTGTGGCAGCTTCAGATAAACAATGTGCTCAACCGTGAAGTTCGCTTCCGGCCAGGTGTTGTCGGTGCCGTTTACCTTGGACCTGCGGAAAGACGCTTCGGGGTGCAGGCCGTCCTTGTATTGCGCGTCGTTAGTCGAGCGAATGGTGAAATTGGCCGTCTTCTTGGCTTCTTCAGTGCTGAGAGGCGGATCGTAGCGGATGATCTGATCGCCGCCAGCCGACTCATGGCCCCCAAATGCGCCCGGACCCGTGCCGTCGTCTTTGTAGTTGACCCATCCGTCGCGCCAGTAGATCGAGATGTGCGTCTCGTCGACTGTTTTCAATTCGATCAGTTTTGCGCCGTTCGCCGTTGTTGCCATTGCTGCCGCTCCCAATGCAATTGCCAGCGTCTTCGTAATCGAGCGCTTGTTCATTGCGGTTCCTCCAGATTGTGTTGGTCTATTCGTTGATAGACGGTGCGACAGCAAAATGTATTTCAGGTTCGGGTGCCACTGGTCGCCAGACCAGTGATCCTTCGGACTTGCCGAATCTCATCTTCGCCTCTTTTACCCCAAATGCATCTGCCACTGGTATCCTTCGACAGAATGGTCAGCTGTATTAGTCCCAATTGTCGCAAGGAAATAGACGAGCAGTTTTACTTCTGCCCGTATTGCGGGACCGACAACCGTGCGCCGGAGAACCGGTTTGAGCCTGCCGACCACCAGCACCAATATCCAGCCACCGGATCGTACTATTGCGTCTGGTGCGGCGACCAGCGTGGAAAGACCTATCTCGTTGCCCGTCCATGGCGAAAGACTCTGCTAGCCGCCTGCATCAGTCTCGGTTTAGCCTATATCGGGTTTCTGAGCCTAACGAGCTATTGCACCTATAGCGGTTCGAAGTCGAGCTTCTTTGGCTACGGCGAGGTTTGCCAGAGAGAAGTGCAGGTATACACCCGGCGTCATGGCTACCATACGTCAACCAGAGGCAACGAGGTGATCAAGTACTCCTTGATCATACCGATAGCCATAGGGGGCATCATCTACAGGCTTCGCCGCCCAGATTATCTGTAAAGCGATCCTGCTTTAATGACCCCAGACAAGGTATCCTAACACTTCGCGCGGGAACTAGCCGTAAGCTTGCCCGTGGCAGTTGCATTTTCCCGCATCGAGCGAATATAATATCAAGGCATTTTTAGCCGCGATGGCATGCCCGCAGGACCAGAGAGACCGATATGGCCAAGAAATCCGAAGCCCGAGAAATCATTCGAATCGTGTGTACCGAAGACGGAAAGAATTACTACACGACGACCAAGAACAAGCGCAACACGACCGAGCGTCTTGAGCTCATGAAATACAACCCGCGTCTGCGCAAATACACGCTGCATCGCGAGAAGAAGTAGCCTAGGAGTTATCCAATGCCAAACCCAAAAAGAAGACATTCCCACCAGAGAACAGCTAAGCGACGAACTCACTACGGCACCGAGATGGTCGAGATCACCGAGAACCGGAGAATCGGCGGCGAGCCGCATCACCTTCGCCATAACGCCACTCCGGACGGCTACTACAAAGGCCGACGGCTTCCCGGCTTCAAAGACTGATCGAACGAATTTACGATTTGGCCCTTCGTGCAGAGAGCAGCGCGGAGGGCTTTATTGCGTTATCAATAACCTGCCGATGGCGAAACCGCAACGCCATCAGCCACAATAATCAGGACCGGAAAGGTGGCAGAGTGGTCTAATGCGGCGGTCTTGAAAACCGTTGTCCAGAAATGGACCAAGGGTTCGAATCCCTTCCTTTCCTCCATTAGGTTTGGCAGGTTCAATTTGAACCTGCCGTTTTCGTTATTGTAGTCTCCGATTTTGGATTGCAGGCAGTAGACATTTGTTTCATGTACTTTTCGAGCCACTCGAAAATCTGTTGATTTGTCACGTGCGAATACCCGTCGGTCATCGTTTTGGCGGGGTGGCCGACGATCGCCATAGTTACCATACGCGGTGCCCGAACCTCGTTATCCATCAGCGATATGAACGTGTGGCGTAAGTCGTGCGGCGATACAACCTTTACGCCGGCCTTCTCGCAAGCGATTTTCAACTCCCTCGCGACGTTCTTTGGTTCGAAATAGTCGCCCTTGGTGTCGAAGCAAACCCACCTTTTGCTTGCTAGTCGGCAACACTGCAACACTTCGCGAGTAAGTTGAGACGGCGATTTCATTGGATTCCATCCTTGGATCAAACCTGCTGACAGCAAGTACTGTAACTTCTGAAGTTCAAACTCGGTGCACTTTCTATCTATAAGAGCCGGCAACATCTCAGCACAATTCGTCAACGAGACCATTGCGAGATAACGACGTATGGAGATCCAATGTCCCGCAGGTTCCCGTATTTGACCTAGTGCACGAACTCTCTCCAACGCCCCGACGTAGAAAGCGATCACGGAATGAGCTTTATGAACAACCATGCTTGGAAGCCGCGAAAGGTCGTCATCGTCGGTGCGGGGGCAGTCGGTTCGACTTTCGCCTACGCCTTAGCGTTAAGCGGCTCGGCTGACGAGATTGCCTTGCTGGATGCGAACAAGGATCTAGCACTCGGCCAGGTACTCGATTTGGCCCATGGGCAGGCGTTCTTCCCATCCGTTCATATTCATCTGGGGGAGCCAGACGACTACGCCGATGCCGGACTAATTGTAATTACCGCCGGTGCAAAACAAAAGACCGGAGAGTCTCGCCTTGACTTACTGCAACGAAACGTGTCTATCGTTCACAGCATCGTTGACGATATCGTGCTTCTCGATTCTCCCGCCGTCATTTTGGTGGTGTCCAATCCGGTTGACGTCCTGACATATGTGGCGAATAAGCGAGCGGGATTGCCGCGGGGCCGCGTGATCGGTTCGGGAACCGTTCTTGATACGGTTCGCTTCCGATATTTGCTCAGCCAAAGCTGCAATGTGGCCGTGCACAACGTGCATGCCTATGTTTTGGGAGAACATGGCGACAGCGAATTCGCCGCTTGGTCCATGACGAATGTGGCCGGCATGCCTGTTGAACAATTCTGCCGCGCTTGCCAGAAATGCGCAGACCCTACCTGTATCCAGAAGCGAGTCGAAGAAGAAGTCAGAAACTCGGCCTATCACATCATTGACCACAAAGGGGCGACATGGTTTGCCGTTGGACTCGCACTGACTGAGATCGCCAAAGCGGTATTACGAAACCAGCATAACGTTCTAACAGTGTCATCGGTCCTTGAAGGCGAGTATGGTCTGAGTGAAGTGAGTTTGGGAGTTCCCTGCATGGTCTCAGAGCGTGGTGTCGAGAAGGTCTTGGAAGCCGACTTGTCTGCAGATGAAATGGCCGCGCTGCACCGATCTGCCCGCGTTGTACAGGATGCCATAAAGGCTCTCGACTTAGATCGTTAAGAATTCTTTCAATGGCAACCAAACCTCTTGGCAAGTTCGAGTTCGGCCTCCTGACCTTTGTTGCCCAGCACGAATGCATCAAAGTCAGGACGATTCACGAGCGGTTCGGCAAGCCTCTTGGATACATCCTGAGAGCCATCGACAAGGGCATTGTCAGACTCCTGAGCAAAGGCTTGGTTGAGAGAGTTAACCAATGGCATGAACTAAAAGTTCAGCCGAGAGTGAAGCAGAAAGTCGAACCAACTCCTGGTTGGCTAAAGGGGCTCTAAGGTCGTGAGACATGGAATAGCTGAATGACTCAAACTCTTCGTTTGCGACCTTTACAAGCCGAGTCACTTTGGCGACTGCTTCTTGCTTGCTTCATCGCAGCCGATTTGCCGCACGAAGATCTCGCGCTAACGTCAGACCATTAGGACCCCGAAACATCGTGTCTCTGCCAGGAGTCGTATAGCTCTGTAACAAGGAGAAACACTATGAACCAACGTAAGTGGATCCCAAGACTCGCGACTCTCGTTGCGATTTCCTCGATAATGGTGGCTCCGATCACAGGCTATGCAGAGCCGCGGAACCATGAAGACGGCGGCAAACATGCTGGCCGAGAACACAACAAGAAAGACAAAGACAATAAAGCCTGGAATCGCGGGAAAGACCCCAAAAAGTTCGGTCTTCACGATAACCGAGACCAGGTTTGGAAGAACAAAAACTCCAAACAAAGTAACGATAAGAAGCATACTCGTGTTGTCGCGTATCAGCAGCGACGCACGAGCAACAGCTACTTAGACGCCTTATCCAAGAGACGGCAGCAAACGAAAAACGAGTGGCGCAACCTTGCCATTCTATCGGGAGCCGTAGCCGTTATTGGACTGCTCGAAAAGGACAACCGTCTCGTATTCGCCGGAGCGGCAGGTGCGCTGTACTCTCTTGATCGGTATGAGAAGGACCGAAAGAGCCAAAGCAAAATCGATCGCGCCCGCGCATCCTACTTTACAAGAGCTTCCTTCTACCGCAACGGCAAGCACTACACTCGAAGAACGGTCAAGAAGGACGGCAAGACGTACTACCAATTCGTCCGCAAGTAGAAACTAGACCGCAGGCGGACTCTCTAAGGGCCTCCGTGGCAATCACATCGATTGCTGAAGAGGCCCTGTCTGGTTTTTAAACCCGCAAACCTGCCATCAGCCGCCGATCCATTAGCCAAGGTATGCTGAAACTTAGCTTTCGGTGATTCTGGACCCACGCACGTGCCTCCGACACCTCAACCAGGTTGTCAACAAAATGTCTCGAATAAAATCCCATCCCATCCTCGACACAACTGCGTCTGAAACAACGTCGTTCTTCTACGAAGGAGTCGAAGTCGCAGGCGAAAACGGCTTTACCATTGCCGCCGCCCTTCACCAGGCCGGATATCCCGTTCACAGCCACAGCTTGCGCAATCGCAACCGAAGCCTTGAATGCGGCATCGGCAAATGCGGCGCATGCGAGATGCTGGTTGACGGCGAGATCCGCCGCATCTGCATCACCAAAGTCGACGGCGTCAAAGAGGTTCGTGAGATCCCCAAGAACTTCATGACCCATGGCGAAGCCGGAGAGCCGCACCGTGAGCCCGTCAAGATTTACAAAACCACCGTCGCCATTATCGGAGCCGGACCCGCTGGACTCGCCTGCCGCGAAGAGCTGAACGAGCGAGGTGTGGACAATCTGGTAGTCGACAACAACGAGCACATCGGCGGCCAGTTCCTGATGCAAACCCACCAATTTTTCTTCTTCGAGAAGGAGAAGAAATACGGCGGATTGCGCGGATTCGAAATCGCCAAAAGCCTCGCTGGCGAAGACCTCAGCGGCATCTTGCTGAACTCGGTCGTATGGGACATCCTCGAAGGCAACCGGCTGGCGGTCAAGAACATCCAGACCGAAGAGGTCTTCTATGTGGACGCCGACTATCTGGTGATCGCGACCGGAGCGGTTCCCTACATGCCGTCTTTCCGTAACGACGACTTGCCTGGCGTCTATACCGCCGCCGTCGTGCAGAAAATGATGAACCGAGAGTTCACGCTTCTTGGTAAAAACGTTCTGACCGTCGGCGCGGGCAACATCGGCTACCTAACGTCATACCAGCTCGCTCAGGCCGGCGCGCATGTGAAGGCGATCGTCGAGGCGCAGCCGTTTGAGGGAGGCTTCCCGGTTCAGGCCAACCGGGTGCGCCGACTGGGCATCCCCGTCGTCCTTTCTCACCTCTTGGTCGAAGCGATTCCCAACGAGAACCACGACGGCGTGATCGGCGCGGTTTTGGCCGAATGCAAAGACTTTAAGCCGATTCCCGGCACCGAAAAGGTAATCGAAGGAATCGACGCCATCAATATCTGCACCGGCCTGGTTCCGGACGATTCCCTGCTCATCAAGGGCAAGGAAGTCTTCGGCCTTAGTTGCTTCGGCGCTGGAGACTCGATCCGCATTGGCGAGGGTACCAGCGCGGTTGTGCGCGGAAAGCAGGTCGCTTACGAGATATTGGAACAGATGCGCGCGCCGTATAAGTACGACGACTATTTGGCGATCTCGAAGGAGTACATCGATTCGCAGCAGCATCCCGTACGCGTGCTTCAGGATCCCGCATTGCCTACGACCGAGCGACAAGCAGAGAAGGCGTTCCCAATCCTCGACTGCCTCTACGGCTTTGCCTGCAACCCGTGTACGTTCGCCTGCCCGAGCAACGCCATCACGAAGACTTCGACCAGCAGCGTTCCGCGAGTCGACTACGACAAGTGCACCGGCTGCATGGACTGCGTCTATCAGTGCCCCGGCCTAGCTATCTTCGGCATCAACCCGAAAGGAAACGTTGTCTTTCTGCCGATCGAGTTCGATATCACAGCTCCGCTCGAAGTGTTCCTTGTTGACAACGATGGTAATAAGATCGGCGAAGGCAAGGTCAACAAGGTCCTGCAGAAGCCGAACAAGACGCACGTGGCTATGGTCCGCGTAGAGTCTTTGTCTGGAGCCATCATCACGGACATCCGAGGCTTCATCGCACGCGATGAGTATCCGAGCCCGCTTGATCTGAAGCCCTACGACGGCGAGACCGAATCGAAGTCGTTCATTTGCCATTGCGACGATGTCACGCTCGACGAGGTTCTATCCGTCGTTGGCGATCGCACTTTCATCTCGGTCGACGAGATCAAGCACACGACCCGCCTTGGAATGGGCGCTTGCCGCGGCAAACGCTGCCTCAGCCGCCTGAAGCCTCTCCTTCGCGCCAACCGGATTCAACTAGTCGGAGAAGCCACCCCGCGCGGGCCGCTTTCGAACCAAGTGACGATGCACGACCTGACTGCTCACGAGGGGACAGCGATGCCGATCGTGAGTAATGTCAAGAAGGTGAAGGTCGGTGCGCTAGTCACCGGCGGAGGCATGGGCGGCAGCTCGGTGTTCCGCTACTTGGCCGAAGCTGGCAAGAACCCGATTCTCATTAACTGGGGCCACGGCTCGTCTTGGCGCAACATCGCAGGCGGCAGACCAGCGTTTAGCGTGCCGGAGCTTTCGGAAATCGCACGCCATAACCTGACTTTGTTCCGCGAGTTGCAGGATCTGCACAACATCGACCTGCGGATGATCGAGTATGTATCGTTTGCGCACGACGACGCATCGCGAGCTTCGCTCGAGGCTTCCATGGCTTGGCAGGACGCCGAGTTCATCGAGCCGTCTCAATTCTCAACAAGAATCTCGCCACATATCAATCCCCAATTGAGCACCTATAACGGCGCTTTAATCTCACGGGACTGCTGGCAGGCAACGCCGGGCAAGGTGCTCGATTTGATCCGCCGCATCGGCATTGAGGCTGGAGGCACGGTCAGCGAAGACGCCAAGCTGGTTCATGTGACGCACGACGGCTCCGTCTATCGATGTCTGGTTCAAGATCGCGACCTCAGCTACACCGAGTACGAAACGCCGGTGTTCGTTAATGCCCTCGGCGGCCAAGCCGATCCGTTCATTCGGATGCTAGGCATCAAGGCAGGCATCGTGCCGGTTAAACACCAGGCGTTCATCACGCGCCGCTTGCCGATGCTGGGCGTGAATGAGGCACCTTTGGGCATGTTGATCGACCGGCGCGAATACCGAGGAATGGTCGCCGTTTACGGCCAGCAACTAGCCGAAACGGGTCAAATCATCGGCTGCGCATCGCCGCAGATCGAAGGGTTGGAGTCGGGCAAGAACCTCAAGATCAACTCGCGCGAGTTCCTTGAGGTTGTCTCCGAAGTGTTTGCAGGCTGGATTCCCGACCTCGCCACGGTTGGCTTCCAGGCGATTTGGGCAGGATATTACGCCGAACCGCGAATGGTGCTCGATCCTGAGCTTGGTTTGTTTGTCGGCCTGCGCGGCCAAGGCTATATGCTGGCGCAATACTTGGGCAAGCTCTACGTCGACAAACTGCTCGGCCGCGAGTACCCGGCGTACTTCGACCGGCTGGCACTCGGCGGCGACGGCATGCTCGAGAAGGCGTTTAAGTAAAGCAAATGAAAGCACCCTCTCCCTACCCCTCTCCCATGAGATGGGAGAGGGGACATCAAGCGCTTGAATTAAGGATTTCGCCCTCTCCCGCATGCGGGGAAGGGTCGGGGAGGGCGCACTTTCCAGTCTATCAATGAGATCGGCATCCCGAGCGTTTTGTAAGTCCTACAACCCAAGCACGCTCTTCTTGAACCCAGGACCTAACTCCTTAAACGTGACAGGAATCTCGAAGTTGCCGACAGCCCAAGGTCCGACTTCGTATGGGTTGAACAAGAACGTCAGCGATTTCGTACCGACGACGAAGCGATTCAACTGAGCTGGCTCCAGGTTCTTCACCGTGCCATCCTCTAGCCAAGCCGCGTTGCCTGTAGCCTTCAGCTTTTTAGTTAGCAAAGCGGAAAGGAGTTTATGAGAGGCAGACCGATCTAAGAACAGGTCGTCGAGGACAATCCGTTTGGCCTTGCCGTTCACGATGCCGTAGTTGAACACGGTGTCCTCATAGACAGGATGCGCACCACCAGTATATGAGTCAACGCGAATACGGACGCTGATGGACTTTGAGTTATAAAACGCAGCCGTGGACTCTATGGTCTGTGTCCAGGGAGCGATTGGCTTTTCTTTCGATGTGTTGAAAAAGTCCTTGCATTCCTTCAAGAAGGCTGCTTGTTGCCGAGATGCCCAGTTCTTTATCTCAAGGTTGGCCAGCCTCGCTACAGAACTCGTATTCTCGAACATAGGATAGTTGCATTTAGCCTCGTAAAGCCCTTTGGAACCGGCGTTCATCACACGATAAATAACCAGATCAGAGCCGAAAGCCAGGACCGATGCTAAGAGCAACACGATACATACGAGCCGTCTCATGTGCGCCAGAATACCACCCAAAACATAAGCGAAGAGCGCCGCCTGTAGGATGTCCAGACAGCGCTCAGTGAAGCAAAAGGGGAACGGGTTTGTTAGTCGCGATAAAGAGTAACCCGGTTTTCCTCAGCCACGGGTTTCGGCTGATAGATCTCGATGGATAGACGGTCGGTGAACCGATACTTGAAGCCGCCAGCTTCCGTGATTGTGTCAAGTACGAACTTCAGCGATGAGTTGTTGAAGAACGCATCGAGCTTAAGCTTGGCAAGCGACGGATCAATCTCGATGTCCACGTTTGACAGCTTCGTCAATTCGGTGACGACCGATTTGAAACTTACCTTTGACAGCTTCGTCGTGACCTTCTTGCTTAAGACCGACTGCGGCAGCGTGCCGGACGGCTTGGGCGGGGTAACCGGCTCGACCTTAGGCTGGGTCTTGGGTGGGGCTACGGTCTTCTTCGGGCCGATGTAGTAGATGCCGTTTTGAAGCTGGTAGTCCAAGTTAGCGAGTTTGCATACGATCTGCAATGCCTCATCGAACTCAATTTCCTTCACCGACAGATACAGCACGAATCGCACATTAGGCTCAAGTACGTAGTTGTGCTTCGTTTGGGTGAATAAATCGTGAATGACACCTCGGACGTCGAGTCCTTTCGAGTCGATAGACACCGTCGGGGGAATGTCACTGGTTTTCGGCGCTTCGTCAGAGAACGCCAAGAACGGCGTGAGTCCAAGGATGATCAGAGCAATTAGGCGGGTCATGGCTTTTCTCCTTGTTTGCCGGCGCTAGAGTGGCCGGCCTTCAGAATCGTAAAATCGTACGGTCGTTTGAGGCTTGCGCGGTCGAGGCTTCGAGCTTCGATGGATTCGTCTCGGGTTAATCTGTCGAATGCTAACCTTCGGCCGTTGGTTAGCCTTGATCTTCGGAGCAGCGGCTGGTTGGCTTGTCACCGGTGCCTTGGCAGGAGCTTTAACATAAGCGCCTAACTCGGTTGGTACAGGAGCTTTGATGTCCACACGTGCGATCGGTTCAGCATCTTTCGTAGACTCGACCTCCATGATAGTCGGACGCGGCCCGTCAAACTCGGCAGCAACCGGCGCTTCTTCCGGAGCGGGCTGAGCGGCCGATGGCGGGGTATTTTCGGCCGCTTGCTCGTTGGAGGTGTTGTTCGGTTTATCGTTGGTTGCCGTTTTTGCTTCGACAGAAACTGGTGCATTTACCCGATCGCCAAAAATGGCCGTTGGGTTCTTCATCACGTAGCTCATGGCGAACAGTACAGCGGCCAAGGCTCCGGAATAGGCTAAGGGCTTCCAGAATGAAGACGCCGTGGTTGTTTCACGCTTGGTCTCGATGGCGGCCTTGGGGGATTTCGGGTTAAACAGCTTTTCGAAAGCCAGCCGTTCCTCGTCGGTGCTCTTGATGGCTTCCTGAACTTCAGGCTTTGGCTTTGGCGCTTTTCTGGCCTTCGCAGGCTTATCCGAACCGCCAACGACCACGTCCAGCGATTGGTTTCGGCTCATGATGAAGGCCTGGCAATCCGGACATGCTGCCACATGAACTTCGAGATCGGCCATAATGGCCTGTCCGAGCGGCTCGTTGATCAATAATCTCGATATTTGAGCCTGTGCGATTTGACACTCTATGTTTTGAACCGACATCTCTCACAATCCACTTTAGGTTTTGGGCGTCAAGCTAAAGCGACCCTAGTAGGATTGTCGGGTAACGGTTTCGTTTCTTTAGGGCCGATCGAGGCATTTTCTGCGCTCGGGCCGCCGTCTAAAGGGATATGCTGTGCGCTGCCGCGTTCCTTGCCATATCTGCCTCCTCTTTGCTTTCCAACGGAGGCTTCGAAAAAGTCGATGATATTGGAAGCGAGTGGAGACCTTACGATCAAGGATTTAAAATTGACAAATCTCAGGCCCATTCAGGACGCCAGAGCATCCGATGCACAAATTCATCTAATGATGAGCGTAAGGGCGCACTCACCATCATTGAACTCAACCAAAAGACGGCCGCTCCTATCGTCGTTTCGGGCTGGAGCATGTGCAAAGGCGTTACCGGTCCTCCAAACACAGACTACTCCATCTATCTGGACTTGACCTATACCGATGGGACGCCGCTCTGGGGACGGGCCGTTGCTTTTTCGACTGGCGATTCGGAATGGCAGCAGAAGACGGTCACGGTTTTTCCATCGAAGCCAGTGAAGTCGATCTCCCTCCATTTGCTTTTTCGCGGCCGCACAGGCACAGTTTGGTTCGACGACATAGAGGCTGCGCAGCTGAAGCCTGGCTTCTTCTTTGATTCGCAAGCCCTGCAGCCGCCTGCAATGCCAGCCGGAACCAAGAGGCAATGGTTGGTTCGGGACGTTGCGACCGGATCGCAACTGGTGCCCATAGACCGGCTAGAGGAGATTGGTTTAACAGGCAACCTATCGGCGGGCAAACTCATCCTCACCAACAAAGAGAATGACTCCCGAGCGCTAACCGTTTACTATTGCGAGACCTTTGACTCCGCAGGAGCTGCATGGCACGACGACATCAGAACGTCGCATCTTGTCGCCTCCAACATGGAGTATTCCAATCTCACCCATATGCCGAACCAAGGTGCAACAGGAGGGCTGTCGCTGTATCCGTTTGGGTGCGTCACCAACGCCAAGGAAGGGCTGCTGCTTGGAGCACCTGCGCTCAAAGGGCCGTCGATTGTCCGGTACTTCTACAGCGCGCCAGCCAAATCGCTCGTTGCAGCCTTCGACATCGCGCTCGTTCCCGGCACGAAGCACGTCAAGGCGGAGTTAGAAGTGCAGAGCAAGCGCTTCAGACCGGAATGGGGATTCCGCCAGGCCGCGACCGAATACTATAGGCTGAACCGACAAGCCTATGAGAGACTCGCCAAGGCCGAAGGGATTTGGATGCCGTTCTTGGATCCAGCGAAAGTGCCCAATGTCGAAGAATTCGGCGTCGCATATCATGAAGGCGACAACAGCGTGGAATCGGACGCGAAAATGGGCATTCTCAGCTTTCGCTATACCGAACCGATGACTTGGTGGATGCCGATGCCGAAGGAAACGCCGCGAACCTATGAGACAGCCATTGCCATGGTCAACAAGTATTCAACAGGAAGCGACGGGAAGCTGAGGTCGTGGGCTCAGTCGGTGCTCAACAGCGGCTCGCATGACTCCGACGGCAAGTTCAATGTGGAGTTCCAAGATCAGCCGTGGGCAAACGGCGCGGTATGGGTGCTGAACCCGAATCCCAATCTGCCTCATCCAACCGAAGAACAAACCAAGGCAACGCTTAGCTATACGGCCGTGATGGCGAAACGCATCTATGAGAAGCCTCAAAGCGGCGAATACCTAGACTCGATCGAAGGTTGGGCAAACTTTCTTGACTTTCGTCCTGCCTCGATAGCTGCCAGTTCGTATACGCCGACGTTCGCTACATTCAGCCACAAACCAACGATCCCGATCTGGTTCGGCGTCTATGAGTTAGCTCGCATGATGAGCGACGACCTGCACTCCAGAAAGAAGCTGCTCATGGCCAATGCTACACCTTGGCGGATCCATGCATTTCTGCCTTTACTTGACGTCTCGGGCACAGAAACGAACTGGAACCCCGGCAACAAGTGGCAACCCGACAGGGACGAAACCATGAACCTTCGGCGAACGTTGAGCTATCGCAAACCCTATCTGTTGCTGCAAAACACCGACTTTGACTCCTTCAGTCTCGACAAGTTGGAGCGCTATCTGCAACGGTCGATGTTCTACGCCGTGTTTCCTTCGATGTTCAGCCACAACGCCGCCGAGAAGGTGTATTGGGAAAATCCGAAGCTCTACGAAGCGGGCCGGCCGCTGTTCAAGAAGTACATCCCGATGATCCAGAAGCTATCGAGCGCGGGTTGGGAGCCGATCACCTGGGCCAAAACGGACCAGCCGAAGCTGTATGTTGAGCGCTATGGCAGCCGCTATCTGACCGTGTTCAACGATTCCCGTCAGACCATTCGTGGAACGGTGACCATTAACCTAGGCAGGATCAATTCTGGCTGGCCACAGGCGTCTTTGGTCAATGCTATAACGGGCAACTATGTCGGCGAGATTGATCGAACCCGCCGCGAGGTCAAGCTAGAGCTTAAGCCCGAGGAGTGCCTGGTCATCGAGCTTCGTATAACTGAATAGCAATTCAAAGGTCTAGAATGAAGTAAGGATGATGAGGGTGCCACTGGTCGTAAGACCAGTGATAGATTTTTCGAAGCACGGATCTCACGATCCGTGGCACCCAAATCTAGCACCAAGATAAGGACCTACTTCTCAGCCGGCGCAGGCTTCGCGGCATACACGAAATCGCCGAGTCCGCGACTAACCGTTGCCTTTCCGTCTGTTTCCACCATCGACACAGTGATGCCTGTTTCGCCCGTTCGCTTAGCAATCCTGCCATTGATGCATAGCCCATAGGCCGTGTGCCCAACGCCAGCCACGATAACGATCACGGTCTTCGAGTTACGCGGCGTTCTGTCCCAATACTTCAGCGCGCTGTCGGCCATACCGGTATCCCACAGAACCTGGGCGGCGTACATGTTGTCGCCCATCGGTCCGGCCATCGGATGCCCGCCGATCATCGCCGTGAAGAACTCCTTATGATCCTTCCAGCCGGTGTCGATGTCCTTCGGCAGTTGGTCAAGCTGTTGTTGGTTCAATCCCTTCAGCCCTTGGCGTCCGACCGTTCGAACCCAATCGCGCGGCACATTCAAAGCCACCATGGGCAGTTTCAGTCGCTTCGTAGCGTCAAAAATCGGTTTGTAGAGGTTGAAGTCGAATCCCCATTCGGTCTTCCAGCCGCTCTTCTCGATGAACTCGGTTTCGTCTTGCCAGCCCAGAGTCCACGCGTTCAAGTCTTGCTGCCTTGGACGAGTGAACATTTCGAAACCGACGATGACATCTCGTCCTCTTCGCGCCAGGGCTTCGATGACAGCCGCCTGCATCTTGTGGTGGTCGGCATTGGTGTGCGATTCGCCCAAGTAAACGAACCGATGGCCGTCTGCGGCTTTGGCGATTTCTCTTACCGTGGCAACCTTGTTTGTCCGCGTGTCGACGATGGCATCCATTGCCACTTCTACGGTGCCTTTACGCGGCCCGAGCGGCAGGTTCATCGGGTCGACGTCGGCGGCAAGCAGTCCCGCAAAGCTAAGAAGAGCAATTGATGTCATGTCGAGAGTATCTCTGTTTGATGCGGCGAAGGTCAAGCGGGTAGGATGAAAGGGTTGTGAGGGCTTGGGCGGTTTTGGTCATCTTGATGCTGGCGTTATGCGCCGGTTGCCGCCATTCTGAGATCGAAGCCCAGATGAAAGACCCCGACTATCCGCTCTATGAAAAGGTGCGGGCGGGTTCCTTCCAGCTTTCAGTATCTTCCAATTCGGTTGTCGAAGCCCTTGATGCCTTTACCGATGCATTGAAGGCTGCCCCAAAATCGGGCGAGGTCCATGAGGCGATGCTCGATATTCAGGACTATCTGGAAAGCGCAGGCGACCTAATTGCCAAGTACATCGACGAACCGGTGCCGTTTTCGACGTTTAAACTGAACACCAAAGCTAGATCGGCCAAGCTGAAAAAGGCGATTCAAGACTCAGCCGATGCGTATCAGGATCTGATTGAGGCAGACGGCGTGCTCCAATCGGTAAAGGTAACGAGTCCAAGTTTGCAGAAAAAGCTCCAAGCGCTCGAAGATGCGATCGCATCAGCTCAAGACGACCTGGCGTCGGCGATCGAGGCGATGGGCGGACCTTCACGTGATATTGCCGGCGCATAGTTCCACCTAATAACACCCTTGATGCGCGCAGTGCAAGAGGTAAGGGACTTGCAGATAACGATGTAGGCGCAGGCGGCTCTGGCCTGAAATTTAGGCGTGATAGCCTTGCTGTTGTCATCCCGAGCAAAGCGAGGGATCTGAGTGCAGATTCTCCTCGCTCGACAAGCACGGGGTAAATGCTCTCAGATTCCACACTGCTTTCGGAATGACAATAGCCTAAGCAGGTTTCCCAATTGGCACATATCTCGAGATCATTGTAATATATAGCCATGAGGTCGCTATATGGTGCGTTGGCGTTCGCCTGCCTGACGATCGTTCTTGGCGGGTGCTCGATAGTTCAGACGGTTGAAAAGGAAGTCCAGCCCGAGATCGACTTGATGCTTGCAGACGGCCAATCGAAAACGATGGCCGAATTGCTGAAGGGCACATCTCTTCCGACGAACTACATTAACCCTGTTCGGAACGAGGCGAGCACGAAGCCGTGGAGATCGCTCAATACTGTCGAGTATGTCGGGATGGCCTTCTCAAACGAGGATTTCTATGCTTTGCCGACTTATGTATCGATCCTTAAAGATATCGATCAGGGAGAGGGAGGCTCATTCCCGGCGTCATCAAAGATTAAAGATGCGCCAAAGTGGTGCACCAAATTGATCTCAGAAGCTGCTTTATTGCGCGGCCGGGCAATTTCTAGACTGACTCCACAAGAAAGGCAGATGATCTTTGCCAGGACTGAGGAGATTGTTAAGGAGTTCGGTCCCCAAGAATCGCCTGGAGCGGAAGCTGAGAAGATGATGCAGGCCGACATGGACTTCGTGAAGGCATCGTGGGAAAAAGTCGATTGGAAGCTGATGGCACGCTCTGCGCAGAAACTGATCTTGCTAGCAGATCGAAGTCGGCAACTCGACCTCGCCGTTTCGCTTTCGAGTCTCAAGCAAGCGCCTTCGAGAATAGTTGGCGTAAAAGGCTTGGTTCTATATGAAGTAAAGACTCCTTACGGCTGGATCATTATCGGCGGTCCAGGCAAGAACAGCTACGATATCAAGGAGCCGGTTGCCCTTATTGTCGATGTCAATGGAAATGACACCTATTCAGGCAGGATTGCGACATCGTCCGATCCTGAACACGGTGTCTCTGCAATCCTCGACTATTCCGGCGATGACACTTATGACGGAGCGAATTGCGCATTGGCCACTGGCCGCCTGGGATGCGGCGTCATCGTTGACCGGCAGGGTAACGATCGCTATACGGCCAACTTTGGGGGCATCGGCGTGGGTCTTGCTGGATACGGAATCGTCGTTGATCAGGCAGGAAACGATTCTTATAAGGGCCAGCAATACACGATCGGTGCCGGCATCGTCGGCATGGGCTTAGTGTATGACGAACTTGGCAACGACTCATACTCCTGCGATATGTACGGCATCGGTCTGGGCGGACCGTGTGCACTCGGCACCGTCAGCGATTTGGCGGGAAACGACCGCTATAGGTGCGGGTTCAAAGAGCCCAGCGGGTACAACCCAGGCGATGCGCCGAACGCCAAACCCGGCGATCCTCGGTTCCAGTATGAAGGCTGGGGCATCGGCATGGGTCTCGGACGACGCATGTACCCCTTCGACAAAGACAAGTATCAGAAGCTGACCTTGGCCGGCGGCATCGGCGTTGTTGCTGATGCTTCCGGCGACGACCTATATGAGTCGTCCAACTTCTCACTGGGTTGCGGCTACTTTTTCGGCATTGGCGTATTCGCCGACTTCAAGGGTAACGATCACTACATTGCCGCCCGGTATGGCAACGGATCAGGCGCGCATTACGCAGAGGGTCTGTTCATCGACTACGAAGGCAACGATACTTACGACTCGACGGGGCCGACCTACAACTGCGGCTGCTCGTGGGACAAGAGCGTGTTCCTCTTCATCGACGGCGCCGGCAACGACACCTACAACCTTCAGAAGTCAGCCGGACCTGGACGCGGAGATATCGGCTCGTGGGGCGCAGCGGCCGACCTTGAGGGCGACGACATCTACAACTTAACGATGATGCCCGGAACGAACTCGTCGAACGGCATGGCCTCGTTCTTCGATGGAGCGGGTAACGATCGGTACAACATCCCCGGCCAGCAGGTCAAGAACGGAACGAAGCAGAAAGTCGGCGATGCGGGTCTGTTCTGGGATAAGTAGTGATACAAGCGAATCCGCGAAGAGGAGGGGGTACCGAGCCATAGATATGCCTTTGAACCCCCTTCTGTGTTCGCTTTGCTCAAACTTCTTCCCCCTGGACGTTCGTCCAAGGGGCAGATTAACAGGTTCGCTACTCCTTTCGGCGCATTTTCCAGAGCAACGACAGCATTTCGCGGCCGCCCCACATGACTACCTTTGCGGTTAACGATGCCTTCTTCACTTTGGTCTTCAAGCTTGTCGGAGCTAATAACCGAGCGAGAAATAGACCAAGAAGCGGATCATCTCCATGGGTCTTTTTAACTTGTGAAACTAGGCTTTGCCAGATCTCGATGTTTACACACGCACTATGAATATGCATGAAGGTTGGCACGGGGCCGAAATAGCCATGGGAGTGCCAGTCGATAATCTCGTCGTGAGCGGAAACGAGCCAGCTCATTAATACAGCGACTACCTTTGGTTCGGATTCAATATCGCTCAGTTGAATCAATGCGAGCAGGCCAAAGGCGGCAAACAGATAGGGTCCATCCCATGGCTCCATCTCCTGCAACATCGATGTGATCTTGCATGCTAATAGGCCAGTGTATTCCGAGCCTAGAACCAATGAGGACTCGATAAGCGGCCCCAGCGACTCGCAACCGTAAAGAGATCGATTCTCATTTACATCTTGGATGTCAAGGAGCGAGCAGCAAGCAAAGGCTCGCGCTCGGTGAAAGGAGATCGGATCGGCAAGATCCTTGTTATTCTCGCTCCAGCGAAACAAACAAAGCACTTCGTTCGGTGCCCAGGTCAAAGGCTTATCAATATCTATCCCGTCCCGAATCCGCCGAAGTTCCGAGAGGTGCTCTGCTCGGTCGTTCCCATAGTCGCATTCAGAGATGACTATGAGTTCCTTTTCGGTTATCTGCCTTCGAACAAGCTGAAACAGCCCATCTCGATCCGGCGGATAAGCCGCCAGAACGTCATCGGGCAGCCGAAGCGCGCTGAAGTCTTCTCTCACACGATCAGTCTACTCCGATGCCCGGCGCACCATCCGCGTGCCCAATGCAAACGTAACCAACCCCACGCCAAGTAAGATTCCGCACGGCAGAAGCATCTCCGATACTCCAAAGCCGCGCCAAATCGCTCCTTCAATAGCCAACGTGCTCCATTTGAGAGGGCTCAGGTCGCTGACCTTTTGCATCCAGCCCGGCATCATTCCAATGGGCAGCATGCCTCCGCCAAACATCGCCATCAAGATCATCACGCCCCAAGCCGACCCGCTGACAGCCTGTTCCGTCTTGCCAAGCGTACTCAGCAGCAACATAATCCCGACGAAAGCAACGCCGGTAGCGACCATCGCCATGGCCAAAACAACCGGATCGGAAAGCCTAACTTTAAAAGCAAAATGCCCGAGAAGTAGCAGTCCAAGCATCACCGCTTCAGTCGACAAGAAACAGGCGAGACCCTTTCCGCCGAGGATATTGGTGAACGACATCGGCGAAACAGTCAGCCTAAGCAGCGTGCCTTGTTGCCTTTCTTTGACCAGCGATATGGCGAATGTCGAGATGACGCCTAGGATTCCCCAGACCAGCGCTTGAGGGAAGGTCACTTCGAACGGGCTGGCAGGCTCAATGCCTTGTTTATGCTCTTCTTGCTTGACAATCTTCGGGCCGTCGAAAGTCATGCTATTCTTGCCGCTGTTGCTCGACATGTACTTGTCGATTTGGCGCAAGAAGTCCTTCGTATCCTTGTCGAGGTCGGGCGATTTCAAACCTTTGTTCACCCGTTCCTTCCAAGCGCCATTCTTGTCGGTCATCGAGCCGAATTGCGATTGCATCGCCGCGCCTTGGAGCATGCCCTCAAGCATTCCGATCTCGACCTTTTTCGATGGGTCGGCGCCAACCTTCAGGCTTGCGCTGTCTGGTGCCTTTTCGAACGGGTCATATGCTCCGTAGCCTTTCGGTATTTGGACATAGGCGGCAATATTGCCCTTGTGCACTAGACCTTGGGCCGTTTTGATGTCCTTCGCTTCAATCTTCAAACTCTTCGATTTCTTCAACTCGGCGATTAATGCCTTTGATACCGACGACTTGTCCTGGTCGACAACAGCGACCCTAATCGGCGACATCTCGGACGATCCGCCGAACACGAACCCGAACAGAACGCCAATGAGCAACGGAAAGACAAGCACCCAAAAGAGCGTCGCCTTATCGCGCAGCAAGAGCCGAACGTCTTTCATCGCTAAAATCCATGAAGTCTTCATATCTCTCTTCCCCTCAGTCGCGCAACGAACGCCCCGTTAAGTTCAAAAACACCGACTCCAAGGTTGGCTCTTGAACCTGCAGCTTCTCGATCGACTTCGAGGCTGCCGCCAGTTTAGCCACCTCGGCATACGGGGTTTCCGACTCAATCTCATAGACTCCGTTGCCCTTCGATGTCCATTCAGACGGGGCCTGTACGCCGTCCAGATCGGCAATTACCTTCGAGGGTCCGCCGTGGCGTTTCAGAAGGTTTGGGACCGCGTCAAGGTCCATCAGCTTGCCTTTCTCAATGATCCCGACACGATCGCAAAGGCGTTCAGCTTCTTCTATGTAGTGGGTCGTATAGATAACGGTCAGTCCTTCTTTCTTCAGCTCTTCCACGCTCTCGAAAATATGGTTGCGCGATTGCGGATCGACGCCGACAGTCGGTTCGTCGAGAAACACCACTTTGGGCTCGTGGATCAAGCCGCAGGCGATGTTGAGCCTTCTCTTCATGCCGCCTGAATAAGTCTTGACCAGGTGGCTACGACGGTCGGACAAACCGGAAAACTCGAGAGCCCACGCGACGCGGCCGCGCAACTCTGGACCCGCAAGGCCATAGATTTGGCCGTAAAAGCGCAGGTTCTCCTCAGCAGTAAGATCCTCATAGATCGCCAACGATTGCGGGGCTAAACCGAGCGCTGTTCGCGCTTTGGGATCGGTCGGGTTCAATCCATTAACGAGCACTTCGCCCGAATCAGGCTTCAGCGCGCCCATCATCATCAGAATGGTTGTGCTTTTTCCTGCTCCGTTTGGCCCTAGCAGGCCCAACACCTCTCCAGGCGATACCTCAAGGCTGATGCCGTCAACGGCAACCAACGATCCGAAAGCTTTGCGCAAGTTCTTCACGGAAACCATATCAGGATGTACTACAGCATTAGCTTCGAAGAGGTTGCACCGAGCTGGCAATGGTAAGCCATCTGGTCTGCAATTGATCGAATAGACAAACGAATTCATGTAGACATATTTTGAATGTTTGATTAATGAGATCGAATCGGCTAACATCAGCTCGACACCGGGGGCGAAATGATCGGACTTTACGCAATAGCACTGGCAGCGACAATGGCAACAACTGAATTAAACAGCAACAATCTAAGATGGACAACCGAGAAGGCGAGCGAATGGCATCAGAACCAGCCTTGGCTGGTCGGGTTCAACTATGTACCCAGCTCAGCAGTCAACGACACCGAGATGTGGCAGAAAGAAACCTTTGATCTGCCGACAATCGACCGCGAACTGGCTTGGGCTCAAGGCATCGGTTTTAACTCATGCCGCGTTTTCCTGCAATATATCGTCTGGAAGCAAGATCCAACCGGATTCAAGAAGCGCTTCTCGCAATTCCTCGCCATCGCCAAGACCCATGGCATTAAGGTCATGCCGGTTCTTTTCGACGACTGCGCCTTCGACGCCAATCGTGATCCTTACTTGGGCAAGCAGGATGAACCGCAACCGGGTGTTCACAACTCGCGCTGGGTGCCGAGTCCGGGTCTGAAGGTTGTAGCTACCAAAAACGATTGGCCGTCGCTGGCGAACTATGTAAAGGATGTCGTCGGAACCTACAAGACCGACAAGCGCATCGTGCTATGGGACCTTTACAACGAACCGGGCAACTCGGGGATGGGCAACAAGAGTCTGCCGCTGGTTGAGGCAACTTTTGGTTGGGCTCGGGAAGCGAAGCCGGCACAGCCACTGACCATCGGCGTTTGGGGCGGGACCAAGGAACTGAGCAACAAGCAGATCGAGCTTTCCGACATCATCAGCTTCCATTTCTACGGCAGCCACGACGCCATGAAGGACAAGATCGACGAGTATAAGAAACTCGGCCGGCCGGTTGTCTGCACGGAGTGGATGGCGCGAACGTTGGGTTCGAACATCCAAACCGATCTTCCTCTGTTCAAGGAAGCGGGAGTCGGATGTTATGGTTGGGGCCTGGTCGCTGGAAAAACTCAAACGCGGTTCCCTTGGGGTTCGCCGAAGGATGGTCCCGAGCCGGCAGTTTGGTTCCATGACTTGCTAAGGGCCGACGGCGCCCCACAATATCCTGACGAGATCGCCTTCATCAAGAAGCTGACGAACGCTCCGAACACGAACCGCCTCAAGCCGCTGTTCGATTTCCCCGTTCGCGATACCTGCGTTTGCCTTGGCGGCGACGGCAACTACTACTTGATAGGCACCACAGGCGCGCCGACTTGGTGGAAGACCAACGACGGCATGCAAATGTGGCGATCGAAGGACCTGAAGAAGTGGGAGTCGCTGGGCTTCGTTTGGACATTTACTAAGAACACGACTTGGCAAACGAAGAGAGGCGACCTGCAAGCTATCTGGGCGCCCGAGCTGCACTACATTAAGGGCAACTACTATATTGCTTACTGCTTGAGCTTCGAGGGCGGCGGAATCGGCATCCTAAAGAGCACCTCGGGCAAGCCGGAAGGTCCGTATGTCGATGTCAAACCGGAGAGCCCCATCTCCGAAGAGATCGATGCCTCCTTCTTCCAAGACGACGACGGCAAGGTCTACTTCGTCTATCAGAACGGCAAGATCGCCCGGATGAAGGACGATATGTCCGGCCTAGCCGACAAGCCGCGGATGCTGGTCCCAGAAAACGCTCCGCAAGTCGGGTTCGAAGGAGCGTTCATCTTCAAGGCGAACGGCCGCTACTATCTCTCTTGCGCCGACTTCATCGACGGACGCTACCACTGCTATGTCGCCAGTTCGCCGCACCTTTACGGCCCCTACGGTCCGCGCTATCTGGCCGTTCCGCACGGCGGCCACAACATGTTCTTCAAGGATAAGAAGGGACAGTGGTGGTCGACTTTCTTCGGAAATGACGGCGACGCACCATTCACCGAACGTCCAGCAATCCTGCGTATCATGTTCGGCCTCGACGGCGAACCCCGACCACAACCCATCAAGTAACAACATGATCGCACTCATCGCAACTCTAACCGCCATGGCAACAGTCAATCCTCCGCTCCGCATCGGATCTCTTCATGCCGACTCGCCCAACGGAGTCGCTGTTGTCGCTTCGCCAGAAGCTTCTGCTGTCTTTCGCATCGGCTGGTATGAAGACGGCAAGCTGCTATCCAATTACGAGGCTGTGAGTGAACCATCTCGCAAGCTAAGGTTCGGCCCGGCGAGCCCAGACGGTTCATTTGGAAGCTTGTCGTGGGGAATCAAGGGTGGGCGTCTTGAGATAATATGGGCGCGGAAAGGCGACAGCATATATATGTCTGTCAGAACCACTTGCCCGGCCAAAGTAGCAGTTGAGGGAGTACCCTTTCATGACAAATCTCGGTTCTCCTGGAGTGGAATGCGAGGTGAAAAGCAAGGCAAAATCGGCGATCTCAAGTTCCATATCTGTGGCGATCGGGGTGAAGTGCTAGGAGCCCATTTTGAGGCGATGTTAGCTTACGAGACCGATAAGAACTTACCCGTCTTTTTAGCCATCGGCATAGGCCAACAAGGCGACGCGACCAAGGCTGAGGCAACCATTCGCCAAGCCCGATCTAACTGCCTTAAGAAGCATCCGAGCAGCCAAGTAGGCTGGAGCGACTTCCTCGGCGCACTGATCACCAGCATGAATCAGAACCAGACCTACAGCCCTGAGAACGACATGGTTGCGCACACTGTCAGCCGCGGATGGTGCCGGCCAGACGGACAGGTGCTCTTCTGCTGGGACAGCTTTTTCAACGGCCTTCTGGCATCGGTCGGTGACAAGGAATCCAGCCAACGAACAATAAGAGCGGTCCTCGCTGCCCAGGTGGAAAGCGGCTTCATCGCCAACTTCAGCGGCCGACCGTGGGGCGTCAGTTCGGATCGCTCGCAGCCGCCGGTCGGTTCGATGTGCATATGGAAGATGCATCAGCGCTGGCCCGAAAAGGCGTTTCTTAAGGAGGTTTATCCGAAGCTCGTGAAATGGCACGACTGGTGGTTCTCGAAGCGCGCGAACGGCAAAGCGACCAGAGACGGAGACGGCAACGGCCTATTAGAGTGGGGCAGCGAAACGGGTCAACTTCAAGATGCCAAGTTCGAAAGCGGGCTCGATGACAGCCCGATGTTCGACGGCGCAGGCATGAACGGCCCGAACATGACAATGGACTCGGTCGACTTGAACGCGCTGTGGGCGATGGATGCCGACTATCTTGCGAGGATCGCCTCTGCCTTGGGCAAGAAGGAAGACGCCAAGCGATTCGAGCAAGAATGCTCACAGATGAACGATAGGATCTCCAAGCTCCTTTGGGATGACGAGATCGGCATGTTTTGCAACAAACATTGGGTTCCCCGCATCGAGCAGCAGCCCCTTGAGCCTGGCGTTGCCTTCAAGACGCCTCTGAAAGGCCAATACTACAAAGGCCGAAACTTCGAAGAACTCGTGGTAGAGCGAGAGGACAAGAAGCCCGGTTACGACCCGAACACGCTTCCAGACGGCCTTGGCCCGAACGACTTCAGCATTCGCTGGACCGGCAAGTTCACAGCCCCGAAGGCAGGCAAATACACCTTCACCACGGATTCGGACGACGGCGTTCGCGTGTGGCTGGACGGCAAACTCGTGATCGAGAACTGGGACATCCACGCCCCGGAGAAGGACTCAAGCCCGGAAATCGAACTGAAAGAAGGCCAAACCATTGACCTGAAGGTTGAGTATTTCCAAGCCGAGGGCGGAGCGACGTTGAATCTATCGGTGGTCTTGCTGGACCCGAACGCTAAGCCGAAATCGTTCAACGAAAGGTTGGCGCCGTGCAACTTCTACCCGCTCATAACGGGAGTACTACCCAAAGACCATAGTAAGCGTATCATCGACACGCTGCTCGATCCGAACCTCTTCTGGGGCGAATATGTCTGCCCGACGATCGCGCGCAACGACCCGGCGTTCCCGAACCAGCACTACTGGCGCGGCAAGATCTGGGGTCCGGCCAACTATCTGATGTGGCTAGGCTTGAAACGATATGCTCCTGAGAACGTTCGCCGCGATTTTGCCGAGAAGTGCGTGAAGCTGTTTATGAAGAACTGGACCGAGAACGGCACATGCAACGAGAACTTTCTTTCGTCTGGCGAAGGTTCAAGCGACCCGCACTACACCTGGGGTGCTCTGCTTTGCCTGATCGGACTTGAAGAAATCGTCGACGTCGAGCCAGACGGCCAGGTTCGGTTAAACGGAACTTGGAACGAGACGATGGATTTGCATGGCGTTCCGATTGGCGGCAAACGGTATGACATCGAGGTTCGTCCCGGCTTGACGCGACTGATGCAAGGCAAGAAGGTCGTCGCCGAAGCCAAGGGCGAAGCGAAGGTGCACAAACTAGGCGACTGATTCGCTTAGACCACTGGTGCGGGGAGCAAAAGGAAACCCGAACTCCCGCACCAGGTTGGCCATGGCGATGTCGTTTCGGCCGCCGTTCACGTTTTGGCGCCACAGAGCTGTATCTTGGGTTCCACTCACAGCAAGGGAGCGAGCCCGGCGGCTCGTGGCAAGGCGCGTCGGCGTGCCGTTGAGCTGGGCCATCGCATACATCCAGAGGTCGTCCGTTCCAGGAGCGAGTTTCCTGAACAGCTTTGCGTTCGAGAACCGAGGATCGAGTGAGTTCGCGGGGTAAAGAACACCGGCGAATCCGGTAAACACTAGATCGTCTTGGTCGGATGCAAGCAGCGGATGTGTGTCGCGCTTCCACTTCACATAGGGTTCTGGCTTTCCGTCAACACCGAGCACGATGCGGTGGGCGCGGCGGCAAATAATCGCCTGCGGGCTCTTCATGTGCCCATTCCACAGTTGCTCCAAGGCTTTCGGATGATAGATTTCGTCGTCGTCGAAGGAGACCACGGGATATCCGGCATAGGTTTGGATGGCTGGGATCTGCTTAGTATATGGCCCCATATCAGGAACCCATTCAACGCGTAATCCGTGCTCGACAAGCCGATGCAGCTCGTTAGGCCATTTCTCCGGTTCGGCAAACGCGTCTCCGGCGGCTAGATACAGAACGATCTGGGCAGCCTTTATCGTTTGCCACCTTAGGCTCTCGATGGTCTGCCATACGGTCTTGATTCGCGGTCCGTAAGTTGTGAGCGAGACGATGGCGTTGACCTGGCCCTTCGTTCTCGGTTCGGTATCCAGAGAAGAGCTCAGAATCTTCGGCATCATGGCGGCCGCGACTTTCTTTCTAAGGTGCCGCTCATAGATGCGGTCGATGGCGATTCTGCAGGTTCTTGGGTTGAGCATTGGGATATAACAATGTCAACGATTTCCAGCACTTGTTTCGTTCGCAGTCCCGGTTCTTCTTCAGGACCGGACAATGACGGCGCGACGAAGTGCTTCTCTTCTATGCACAGCCTGAAATTCTGGTTATACCCCTGTCTCGTTTGCCGGCACCCGCCAATTCGGATCGTCAAATCGCTGAAACTCGACGCGGTAGCCGTTCGGATCTCTGGCGAAGAAGTGGTAGATGCCATAATTTTTGTTCAGCTTAGGCGGACTGTCGGTCTCGATTCCTGCGTGCTGGCAATGCCTGTGCCATGCATCGGGATCATCGGCGACTATCGTTAGAATCACGCTATCTGGTTTTGTGATTGTCTGAAGGTGGGAGCAGAAGCCAAAATAGGCGGCATCGGTTACTTTGAAGATGAGGCACACTCCCTGGTCGGCGACGAGTGGTAAACCTAGGCGTTCGAGATAGAACTCCTTGGTTGCTTGGAGGTCGTTGGTTGGCAGGAACGTGATGGCATCGGTGGTGGATGGTGAGGCCATGGCGTTAGTATGCCTTGGACGCATGGCCTCTATCTCGGGCCTTCAGCCCTCTGGGTTTGGATGGATCGCTATACCTATGGCTTTGCCATAGGCTACTCCTGTTTCGCACCTTCGGCGCTCGGGTGAATCCTGACAAAGCATGTGATCAGATGGCACGGAGTCGCCGCAGGTTCTGATTTCTCAGTTCGCGGCCAAGTCGATGTTGCCGTTAGGTTGTTATAGTAATTCCAGTAGATTCCTTTCGTAAGGGTGTTCAAAACGCCTATTAGGAACGAATAGGAGCTTCAGTCCAGCTTGAGCGCCAACGGCGCGAAACAGGAGTAGCCTTGGGCGCAAGCCCAAGGTAAGATCGCCTTAATAGAAAGGAGGGCTGAAGGCCCGAAACAGGTGAATCCATGCCGCAATCGTTCGCGAACGTCGCCATCCACATTGTCTTCAGCACGAAAGACCGAATCGGCTATCTCGACGATTCGGTTCGAGACAAGATGCACGCTTATTTGGCTTCGTCGGCGCGAAAACTCGGGTGCTTCTGTTTCGAAGTCGGCGGAACAGCGGACCATGTTCACATTGCCGTTTCATTGCCGCGGACTCTGACCATCTCGAAGATGGTTGAAGAGATCAAAGTCGGGTCTTCGGCTTGGATCAAGAAGGAAGAGCCTTCTCTGTTCGGATTCTCCTGGCAAAGAGGCTACGCGGCGATTTCGTTCGATCCGACGAACCCGGCACCGGTTGTCCGATATATCGAAGGCCAGATCGAGCACCATCGCCAAGTGTCGTTTACAGACGAATACAAGGCGATTCTCGAACAAGCCGGCATCGAATACGATCCTCGGTATATGTTCGACTAACCTGTCACGGGTCTTCAGCCTTCCGGGGTTGGAGGATCGCGAAACCTATGGCTCCGCCATAGGCTACTCCTGTTTCGCGCCGTTGGCGCTTGGGTCACCCGCTTCAGGTCGCATTTACAACCACACTGGTCTAACAACCAGTGGCACCCGCAAAATGCAATGTTTCAGATCTCTCTTGTTACGCTTACACCGCGCACAAATCCGAACGCTGGCAGCACCTCATTTCGGGTAAACCATCATCATGAACCAGGAACTCCAGAAATGGCTCTCCAGCAGCATTGACGACCTTAAGGCTCAGAACCTTTACAAGGTCCCGCGCATCCTCGAATCGCCCGCAGGCGGACGGGTGAAGATGAACGGCAAAGAGGTCGTCAATCTCTCCAGCAACAACTATCTGGGCCTTGCCAATCACCCGAAGGTTCGGCAGGCTGCGCTTGAGGCGATCGAGAAATGGGGCGTCGGCGCGGGTGCGGTGCGATGGATCGGCGGCACGATGTCGGTTCACCAGGAGTTCGAGGAGAAGCTCGCCAAGTTCAAGCACGTGGAGGCTGCGCTGGTCTTCACGGGCGGATTCACAGCCAACAGCGGCTGCATCCCCGCGGTCGTCACGAACAAGGACGTCATCATCAGCGACGAGCTGAACCACGCCTCGATCATCGACGGCGTGCGGCTGGGTTCCGCGGCCTACAAGAAGTCTGAGGGCTATGTCTATGAGCACAAGAACATGGACCAGCTCGAGCAGATATTGAAAAACACGCAGAGCTTTGAGAAGCGCATGATCATCACCGACGGCGTGTTCAGCATGGACGGCGACATCGCCCCGCTGCCCGCGATCGTCGAACTGGCCGAAAAGTACAACGCGTTCGTCTATGTGGATGACGCCCATGCCAGCGGCGTGCTGGGCAAGAACGGCGCAGGCTCGACTTCGCACTTCAACCTTTATGGCCGGGTCGACATCCAGCTCGGAACGCTGTCAAAGGCACTCGGCGTCGTCGGCGGCTACATCGCCGGTTCGGCAGTCCTGAAGGATTGGCTGATCAACCGCGGCCGGCCGTACCTGTTCAGCACGGCTCATCCTCCGATGGTTGCCGCCGCTTTGATCGCCGCGCTCGACGTGATGGAGAACGACCCCGAGCCGATGAAGCGGCTTTGGGACAACACCCGCTGGTGGAAGAAGTCGCTGGCCGAGGCCGGATTCGACACAATGGGCAGCGAAACGCCGATCACGCCGGTGTTTGTGGGCGACGAGGGCAAGGCGCAAGCCATGGAGAAAGCTCTGTGGGAAGAGGGCGTCTATGCGCTGTCGATCGGCTATCCGACTGTGGCGAAGGGCAGGGCGCGGCTGCGAACCATGCCAAGCGCATGCCACACCATCGAGGACCTGGAATTCGCGCTGAAGGCGTTTAAGAAAGTTCGCGGGTAGAACAAAGACATACCGTGGCCAAGCCGCATCGCGCCGATCTGAAGGGCAGCGATGCGGCTTTCTTGTTTGTCTGCTTGCTTCTCGCCTTTGTGTTAGCACGCCTTGCCACAGGTCGTGGGCTCAAGTTGAATATTGCTTTTTCAATTGACGAGATATCTATCTAGATTCCAAGCAACATTGGACAAAAAGGTTCAAGCACGCCTCACTTGTCACAAATGGCAGCATAACAATCGACATATTGTTCTATAAAGCCACATTCTGCGCAAATTACCAATTCTTTTGTCTCTTTTTAGACATCTATGTTGGTTTTTGTACATTTCTAATGTATCCTGTGAACAGGAGAAACGGTGAAGTTACTTGAAAGGAACGATCTGAGTCCGTATACTGATGACCATCCCATGGTTAAGCAGTCGGCTACGATACGAGTGATCGTCGAAGCCATCAAGACGAGGATCGGCCTAGCGGTTTACGAACCGGGCTCTCCCCTGCCGCCTGAGGCCGACCTGGCATCAGATCTAGGCGTCAGTCGAGGAAGCGTGAGGAGAGCCATCGATGCTCTCATCGAGTCTGGCGAAGTCACTCGGAAGCCGCATTCCCGTCCCATCGTCTCGGAGCATTTGGCCCAGTCTTTAAGGGTTCAAGGCCACGAGATCTGCATTTGGCTGCACAACACAGCCGACAGTCCTGCGCTGCCGTTCTTAGGCGGCGTATCGAAGGGTTTGTCGGGATCGCCTTACAGCATGGTTGTGCGCGAGCCCAGCAGACACCTTGGGATCGGCGTTCGCGCCGCGGAACGCAAGTTTCTGGAAGACCTGTTGACGAGCAACTCCGTAGCAGGAAGCATCATCTGCAGAGATCCCTATGCCGAGAACGACGACGTCATCCTCAAGCTTCTTGAGCGACGATTCCCCCTGGTCTTTGTCGACGCAGAGCCGCCGCAAACCGACCTGCCGTATGACCACGTTGGCACTGCCAATGCGGCTTCGGCTAGACGTTGCGTTGAGCACCTGATCGAACTAGGCCATCAGCACATTGTGTGCATCACAGACAGCGCGCGGCCCAAACCGTGCGCCGACAGGATAGAGGGATACGAACGCGCGATGGCGCAGGCAGGACTCGGACAGCTATGCAAATGCATTTCGGCTGAAACGGTAGCCGACACCGGCGAAGCTAACGAACCGCTTGGAGGCAACTACGCGCAAGCGTTGTCAAAGGACAGCTTCTATTACAATTTAGCCCACAAGGCTGTAGCAGAGCTTCACCGCTTGAATACTTTTCCGACTGCGCTCTTTATCACTTACGACATGCTTGCCTATTGGGTGTGCTCGATTCTGGAGGGACTTGGGATCCATGTGCCCGAGCAGATATCGGTCGTAGGATTCGACTGGAGGGCTCGTTGGAACGGGCGGATAGCGGACTCATTGACAACGGCAAGCCAAGACTTTGAGGGATTCGGCTTTCACGCCGCCAATCTGATGCTCGATCGCCTTTATGGCAGTTCGACATCGGGTCAAAGGCATGTGCTTCTCGACGCGCCGCTTGTGCTCCGATCATCGACGGCAATACCCAGCTTAGCCATAACAATGCCTCGCATAGCCATGGATACCAGCAGCCGCGCCTAGCGGCTTCAAGGTGGAGAAATGGTTAACAGAAACAAATATGCGTTCACTCTCATCGAGTTACTTGTCGTCATCGCCATCATCGCGATTCTAGCGGCTATCCTTTTCCCAGTATTCGCTCAAGCGAAGTCATCGGCGAAGAAAGCAGCGTGCTTGTCGAACACGAAGCAAATCGGTCTGGCTCTGCAAATGTACGGCGCTGACTTCGACGACCATGTCTGCTTGAACAACGACGGACACTGGTTCCAGAAGCCAATAAACGGCACCAACTATTGGTTCCTGAACACTTGGCAAACGTTGCTTCAGCCCTACATGAAGAACTACGGACTCTATATTTGCCCGTCCTCTTCCGAATCGACCGGCCTTTATGCCGGCTACGACTATTCGCCTGTCAGTCCGTGGACGTCGGGAGACCTAACCGGTTCGATTGCAGCTTCGTATACGCTGAACAACTACTACAACTATGTGCCAGCCTACGGCGCTTTGTTCCAGGATTCGCCTGTTTCATTTACCGACATCGAGACAATCGCCGGCACGATCTTCTGCGCGGACGGCGGCCAGTATGCGGATATGGCTTGGGATCCGGAGCAAATTGTCACTCAGTGGGAAGGATTAAGGATCTACAACCCGAATACGGCAGGAGCCTATGTCCGAGCGGTCGGCACCTATAGCCAGGGAGCATTGTTTGGCCGACACAACAACGGCATGAACGCCGTTTATTTCGACTGCCATGCCAAATTCACCAAACTCACCGAAGTAACGCAATCCTACTATGTTGCAGCGGACGACCTATGCGTCTACAAAGCCCTTTCGAAGAAGGAAGTGTCGAATTATCCTGCATGCAACGGACAGAGGACATGGTAGCCATGGCGTTTCGACGAACACGCATAGTCATTGCAGCCTTGCTTGTCGCGCTAATGGCATTCGGATGCAACAGCGCGACTAAGGAAGGTCCGAAGGTTATGCCGAAAAAGTTCCCAGGCCAGGGAGCGCCAGAAGGGAAAGCAAATCAATCTGGTCCTCCGACGAATAAATAAGCCTTGAGGCGCAAACTCCAGGAGAAATGCGGGTTCTTCCGATCGAAGGACCCGCTTCTTTATTGTCCTAGTTCCCTTGGTGCTCTTTCGAGCGCTTGACCGCGGCATAGGAGTGCTCGAACACCTGCTTGGTCAGGTCGTTCCACACGTGGTAAAGCGGTTCGAGTTCTTCGAGTGTGTAGAACTTGCGGTCGCGGGACTCCTCTTTGATCTGGATCTCGTGGAGCTCGAGGACTTCGGCGGCGTAGCAGTCGGCCCAACGGATTTCCTGGCGCTCGCGGATTTGGTAGCAGCCGATGTAATGCAGGTCGCCGAGGATGGCTCCGGCCTCCTCAAGAGTTTCGCGGCGCGCGGCCTCCATTGACGTCTCGTTAGGTTCTACTCGGCCGCTGGGGACGCACCAGCCACGGTCGGCAATCTCGCAGACAAGCACTTTTTCATCCTCCCAGGGAAATACCAGCACAGCAAACGACCTTAGAGGCGCGCGGAAAGGCGCGGGAAAAAAGGTCAAAAGCTGTCTTCGGTATTTGCTTGCTGGAAAGTGCTTCGGCATCAGGCGCGAGACATCCGTTTGTTTATAACCGTTGTTATGCCATAAACGAGGATGATAAAGCCCGCTATTACGCCGAGAACCGTTAATAGAGCTTGCACCCATGATTCGGGAAGCAAGATTATTTTGCCCAGAACGCGTTCTTTCTTGATCGGCCCGAAGGTTCGGCTGTCTTCCGATACGGCACGGTTGTCGCCCAGCACGTAGTATTGGCCCGTTGGAACGACATATCGGCCGTTGGCCATGCTCCAGATCTCGGACCGCGGCTGATTCCAGAAATCAACCTCTTCGCCAGGCATAAAACAAACGCGCTTGATGATGTATTTCCCGTCATCGCTGTGGATGACGATGATGTCTTTCTTTCGAATTTCGCCGACCAACCAATAGGCTCTGCTTGAAAGCAAACGATCGCCGCTTTTAAACGTTCTTTCCATTGAAGGACCGGAGACGATCACGGTCTTGAAGTTGAGGTAGAAGATGACGGCTATTGCCAAAATAAACAGCAATGTCACCCCAAAACCCGTGAACGCAACCTTCCGCATGATATTTCCAAGCCTTTGAACCGAGTCAGCAGAGGCTACGGTTCGCTATACTCTATGCATCCTCTCTGAGATAAAGAGATTATGGACAGTCTACTGGATTATATTCGGACTAACGCTCCAACAGCTATCTTAGTCTTATTTGCCGCTTTTCTGATTGAGACCGTTTGGCTCGTTGTTCTATCGCGCAGGATGAACAAGAGCAGCTCCAAATGGAACGTCCTTCTTGACGGAGTTCGCGGCGAGAACCTTGAGCGCCTGCTTCAGGACCACTTGCGCGAACGAATGGCGCTCGAGACTGAAGTCGAAGGAACGATCGGCCGCGTCGGCGACTTAGAAAAGAAGATGGCGCGATGCAAACGTCATCTGGGTTTAGTGCGCTACGATGCTTTTGAGGACGTTGGCGGGTCGCAAAGTTTTGCTCTATCGTTGTATGATGATGAAGGAAACGGAGTTGTGTTGAGCGGACTCATCGGAAGGTCCGATTGCCGGGTCTATTGCAAACCGATCAAGAACGGGACTTCCGAACGTCATATATCTCAGGAAGAACAGGAAGCGATTCGAACCGCTGATTAGGGTCGGTTCCAGTTTGATACTATGAGCACGCAAATCGCCGAAGACGGCATGTTGATCGAGAGGGCGCGGAAGGGCGACCGGTCGGCTTTTGACGACCTCGTCTATAAATACGAAACGCGCGCGTATCAATACGCCTATCGGCTGACCACTAACGCCGAGGAAGCTGGAGACATTGTAGCCGATGCCTTTATCCGCGTATATGGCGCTTTGCCCAACTTCAAACAGCAAAGCAGTTTCACAACTTGGCTTTACCGTATCATCACAAACTGCTTTTTAGACCTGAGGAAGCGCGAGAAGAATCGGCCGACGACCAGCCTTGAATCAACCCTGAGCACCGATGAGGGCGAATTGGAGCGGCAGGTCGAGGACCCGAACGCGGTTTCAGATGAGCACGTAGAAAGAAACGAGCGGGAGCGGCTGATGCAGGAAGCCGTCGCCGTCTTGCCGGAATACCAGCGCGCCATGATCACGATGTATCACGCCGAGGGACTATCCTACGAGGAGATCTCAGAGGCTTTGGACCTGCCCATTGGAACCGTAAAAAGCAGGCTGAACCGAGCGCGGCTATCGCTACGGGAACAACTGGTAAAAAACGAGGAACTTTTCGATATCGCCTAAAGTCAAACGACTACGTGAGGTAGGAAGACTGATTCCGGGTGTCACATGATGAACGCAGATAAAGCAAGAGAGTTCTTCTCAGCCTATATGGAAGGCACGCTCGATAACGGCTTGAAACAAGCCTTCGAGCGCGCGCTCGCATCCGATGCCCAGATTCAAGCCGAGTATGATGCATTCCAACGAACCAGCGGCCAGCTTGACCTCCTGAAAACGCCGGTTCCCGCTCCGCCTTACGACTTGCACGACCGAATCATGGCCAGGCTCGATCTCCATCTCCTCGAAGAGAAGAAGAAACCTGCTCCATGGTTCGGTTTGCGCTTGAGAGGTGCTTTGACCCTAGGCATCGCCGCCGTCGCCATCTTCGGCGCGGTCGCTTCGTTGAACAGCACTGGCGTGATCAATGTGGCGTCGGTGTTCGGAGGCGGCGCGCCCAAGGTTGCCGACTTCTTCACGGTCGGCGTGCGAAACGGCCAGCTAGGCCTAACTTATCGAACTAGCGAAGAGCGCACCTTAACATTCAGACTTTCCTCCACAGGCGAGGTTCTTCAGCGCTACAAGATCGACGGCGTTAGCGCCTCGACCGGCAAGACGCTCAACTGCCCGCTAAATTACAGCTCCCAAGAAGCTGTGTTGATCCAAGTGGATATCCAAGGCGAGAAGAACGCCTTGTTCATTGCGGTTCCCGGTTCGGGCCGATCAACGGTCGCAAGCGGCTCTGGCACGGTTAACGATCTCGCGCTCGGTATCGCCGATTTCTATGGCAAGCCTGTTGTGGTGAATTCCTCAGCAAACGAATCGGCAGCATGGGACTTTTCCAAGTCGCCAGACGCCATGTCGGCTGCTTCGGAAGCACTTAAAGGAACCGAGAGATCGGTAGATCAGCGGAGAGGCCAAGTCATCTGGATTCAGTGACTTCTGTAAGCCACCATATAGCCGTGGGGCGGAAACCTTCCTGCGTAAAACGGTCTGTAGTTGTTTTGAGGCATCTTGAGCTCATGCCTATATACCAATTCTGACGGCATTGGACCTATCGCGGTTGCTTGGCTTAAGGCCGCATCGCAGAAGATCCTCCACTTCTTTTCTAGGTTTTGAACGGATCTCTCTGAGTTCCCGTATAGCCGCGTCCAATAGGCCACCTTGTCTAGTTCATCTGTAATCTGGCTCTCAGATTCTAGAGACTCAATCTTCAAAGATGCTTTAACCCGCCTGAGACTAGCGCTCGTTTCGCCATCAAGATGCCTCACTCGCGCAACCAGGTTCTTTATATCGCTGCGGACATTCCTAGATATATAAGGGCTGATCTCGGTCAAGCGGTTAAGAACGAGCTCTTGCCGCTTGCAGGCCTGCATGATCGTAAAGAGGTTCATGCCCTTCGTTGCTTGGTTCACAACATAAGAGGTTGATAAATCGCGCGCTGCTTGGTCATAGTCGCGTTTTTCGATGCTGGCTTGTGCCGTTCGCCACAGCGACCAGGAAACGCGCGCTTTTGCCGACGTGATCTCTTCACACACGACCCATGAGGTCGACTGGTCGACATCAAGAACAGGTATCGTTCTGGCTCGCGAGGAGAGCACCGCGTCGGACCACTTTTGCCCGATTCGGCGGGAAGCCGCTATGCTCTGCTGGTCGTCTCGAACTGGTGGCAAGGAGTTCGCCGCTTTGACGAGTTCAACGTAGAAGCGAGCGCAGTCATCCTGCCCCTTAGTGAAGTGTTCAAAGTCGTAAGATTCCTGGTAAGCCCGTGCACCAAGGCCAATGAAACCAAGCAACAAACTTGGAGACACAACCAATCCGTAGTAGACGAGCTTCCTTGCGGTCATATCTGAATGTTCGGAGAATCCTGGTGAAATCACCATCCCGCAAAATTGCGGTTATCGCGCTTTCTTGATCTATCACTGAAACGATATATAAGGACCATAAGCCCATGGTCCAAACGGTTTTGATCGCTGAAACGTCTGATTTATTGAATGTTGGAGGGCCACGAAGAATTTCTTCGTGCTGTAAAAAAATGAAAACTAAACAGATTCTCGACTGGGAATCGCATCTTATTAAACGCGCTAGCCATGGCGAAGCTGTCGCGTTCGAACTACTCGCCGATATCTATCGTCCCGCGCTGATGAGCCTAGCGGTTCGGATGCTCCGAAATGTCGACGACGCAAAGGATTCCGTGCAAGACACGTTCCTTAAAGCGTTCCGCGCCATCAAGGATTTCGATCCCGAGAGACCCATTAAGCCTTGGCTTTGCAGAATATGCGCCAACTGCTGCGTCGACATCGTTCGCGTTCGCCGAAGGGAGGGCCTTCAGCTCGAACAGAACGACAACTACTTGCAAGATCCTGAAGTGACGGAAGACACTGCGACCGACACGGTGAGGCAACAAGCCGTGGTCAGTGCCATCGAGAGGCTGCCGGAGAAATACCGGAAGATCATCTTCATGCGGCACTTCCGCCACATGGACGTCATCGAAATCGCCCATGTGCTGGGCAAACCCGAGGGCACGGTCAAGAGCTGGCTGTTCCGCGCGCGAAGCCTTCTGAAGAAGGACCTGAGCGTTGCGATCGGCTGGTAGTCTCGGCCGCGGGTTCGAAGTACTCCCCCGTTTGATTTGATCAAGCGGGGGAGTTCTGTTTTGGCAGGCCGTTATTTCGGACGGTGATACCATCCGCCGAGGCATTTGCCATCGTCGGCATCGATAAATATAGCCTCATTCCTCGGATACCGGAGCACCCATGCAAGCCGCAGCTTGTATGGAGCCTTGAAAGGATAGTTGAGCCCCCCGAACTCGCCGTTGGGCAATATGTATTCGAGCTGGGACGGTTCTTCGCTGGGCTTCGGTTTGGCGTTCAAACTGTATTGGGTCTCGCCTTTCCGATACTTGCCTACATCGTACTTACGGGCGATTTTCGTTGCGATTTCGGATGCTTGCGCAAAAGTGAGTGCGGCTTTACTAGATTCGATCGTGTTTTTTTTTGGTTGGGGCCGAAAGATGGCGCTGACCAAGCCTGTCATTAAGTCGAAGTTCAAAGCATAGTTGTCATACCCCTTGATGGGATAGCCTTGGTGACTCGCAGAATACTCGACGGTGCAACGTTGCTCCTCTCCGCCAAATTCGTTATAGTCCTGTTTTCGGGTACGGATAGACGATACTTTGTAGCATTCGGAAATCCCTAGCCTCTTAGCGAAATTGCTGCAATAGGACCGAATCGATATGGGATCATTGGAGATCGGTCTGATTAAGCTAGCGGATTTGCTTAACTTGATTCGATATTGTGTTAGGACTTCAAATTGCTCTACCGAATCCCTCGACCCATTTATCGCCAGCGCATAACAGCCCTTAAAACTTACTGAATAGAGGGTCGTATGTCCTGGTAAGACGATTTTGTCGACACTTACTCTAATGCCTTGAGGTACCGGATATCCTAGCTTCTTGATAAAGGATACGCATACATTCACGACATCTTTATAGGGAGCACTATCGTCGCTGAGTCTTTTCGTAGCCTCCTTAATATTGAACTCTGGGTGCGTGCTGTCATGGTTTTGAAAGGCTCTAGCAACACCGAACGCAACGAATGCCAGAAAGAGGCACATCACCTTCTCGGCAAGCAATCTCCTATTTAGACACATGGCTAGTTCACTGTCTCCGTCACAAAGATATACGAAAGAGTAAGGTGTAAAGTGGCTTTCCCATTGCGCATTCAATTCCAGGTTCCTTTCGGCAAAGTCGCAATCAATCACAACAGATAGCCCACCAATAGGTTGCGGTGTAGCACTTTGTGGAAATCGGAATGTGCGCGCGAAGCGAGGAGATTGAGTACTACTTATGTTGGAATGCAAAAGGTTTGGCGCGTTATCGCGGGCCAAAGCCGCCCGCACCTTCTACAAAACCTGCACTTTCCCGCTATCGCGTCACTTTGAACCTAGTATCTAAAGGTATTACTATGTCATTCCGAGCGAAGCGAGGAATCTGACTGAAAGGTCTGCCTGATCGTAATAGCAGTCAACGACTCCAGTCAGATCCCTCACTTTGCTTGGGATGAAAATTACAATCGTCGAGATATTGCGCGTACGAGCAGCAACGCCTGATGTCACTTCATCTTCTTATACACAACTAAGACCGACTGCTCTTTCGCGGCGATCTCAACCTTTAGGGCCTGCAGCTCTTTCCCGCTAAGAACCTGCTTCTTCTTCCGGTCGACCCAATCCACTTCATACTTGGCCTTGGGATCGATCGCTTTTAACTCAAGAGTCGCGCTCGTATAAGGGCTTGCCTGGCGTCTGAACGCCACGGCCGTTCCTTCGCCCAGATCGGGACGATCGTATTGCCAAGCAACCCATACCGTGTGGTCCTTCGGAGTCCTCAGTAACGGATAGAAGTCTCCCAGCAAGTACGGCCTTAGGCGTTTTGCTTCGGAGATCATCTTCTTCGCGGCTTCGCGGTCGTAATACTTACCCTTCTGGTCTAAGCACAGCGAAGTGCCGACGGTGACGATGCTTCTCCATCTGTAGGGATCGAAACCCCATACGCCGCCGGAATGCAGAGGCAAATAGAGGCTCAAACCAAGGTTCTGGTCTTGGTCCTGAATCGACGGGCAGTTGGCAGCGCATTGAGTGTCGCTTTGCCAGAGCGGATAGCTACGGGCAGTCATTTCGAGGTCGATACGCCGGCCGCCGCTTGCGCAGTTATCGATGGTCAGGCCTGGCTTTCCAGCTAGGAAGTCGTCCCACATCTGGTAAAGCCCTTCGACATATCGTATCTCGCTGATACCTTTGCGCTCCGGCTCGTCCTTGGCTTGCCAGAAAGGAAGCGGGTTGATGTTAAAGTCGTTACGGTAGACATCAACTCCCCACTTCTTGAACCTTTCAAGGAACTGCTGCGTCAGCCACTGGCGCGCTTCCGGGTTGCCGAGGTCGAAGAGGCAGTCGCCGCCGCCAGCTTCGAGAACCCATTCGCGATGCTCTTTGAAGATCGGACTCGTGCGGACAACGCGCTCAGGCTCAAACCACAGCACGAACTTCATTCCAGCCTTGTGGGCAGCATCTCCCAGCGGTTTCAAGCCGTTCGGAAATGCATCTTCCTTGGGATCCCAGTTGCCCGCGCCAGCGGGCCATCCGCCCTTGAACCAACCAGCATCGAGCCAATAAGCCTCAACACCGATCTTAGCCATCTCATCGATTGCCTCAAGCTGGTTGGCTTCGGTGACGTTGTTTCCTTCGCTATAGGTGAACCAGGTGTTCTGCGCGATTGGGTTAACCACCGGTTTGCCGTCGACTTTCGGGCTCACATGGTTCAGCACGAACTGCCGAAACATGTTCTGCCCCTTAAGCATGTCGTCGCCATCCCACCTCAGCATAGCAATTCTTGGCGTGCGCACTTCTTCTCCCGGCTTAAGCCTGAAGTGAGTCGTCTGCTGGCCAGCAGATACGGCTATCGATGCTCCTGCTCTTTCGACGTCCATCGACCACTGGCCGGACCACCCGATAGCCAGGACCATGCCGCCGCCATCCCACTGGAAATTGAAGAACGGCGCAGTCACCTGCGACGATCGGCCGAAGGTCGGAGCAAAGGTTTTCTTGAATCCCTCTGGTATAGGGACACTATAGGGGATAAAATCATCAGGCGTTGTTGTGCTGCCGTTGATGGAGTGAACCGTCAAATTGCCTACTGGCGGGGTTAACGCGATGTCCAAAGGATGAATGTCGGAAAGAATCGGCGAGTTGGCGTCCCCTTCGTTCTTGATTTTAAGGGTCCAGTCGGCGACAGGAAACTTATCGTACGACGTGACGCTTGCTTGAACCAAAAGCTTGTGCTCTGAATTGCGGTAGAGCACTTCTGTTTTTTGCCATCCGTCGCCGGTTGTCTTCGATCCGATCTCGGATTTCCAATCGTTGATGACCTTTCCATCGGCAAGCAACGAGAACGGCGCATCCTTGGACACAACTGGCGGATAGGACACGCTCATCTCGTCGAGCAGGATCGTTTTGCTGCCTTGCTTCACTTTGGCATCGGCCCAATCGCTTTGGTCGTACTGTGGTCCGTCTCCGCCATCGAAGACCCATAACGTAAACTCCGAGGCATCGCCCAAATCGACAGAAACAGGAAGAGGAGGATCGTTGCTTTTCCTTACCCCGCTCCTAAAAACGACCTGTCCCGCAATTTCGACGGCAAACTCGGCGCTACCTCGAACCCCAAGCGTGTTGTAGTTGTTGTCCACGCCGACAACGGCCTCAAAGGTTCCTCCCGGTTTCTCAAGCTGAACATTCATTTCGCTGACTGCGTGGGTGCCGAGACCATGCGGGAAGGTTTTGCTTCCCAGCTTCAATGGCGTCCCCATCACAGACTTGTTAACCTGAAGCCTGCCGTAGTCTTGCCGCCGAATAGAGACAGCATTGCATCTTTCGGTAGGGGCGGATTGTCTAAAGAGCGCTTGGTGTATCCATAGACGCATACCCAACACCTCTTGCGGAGCACTTCCCGTAGCCATTGCCAACATCGCTAACACCTCAACAAGCATTAATACACCTCGCCATTATAGCACACTTTTAGTGTTGTCAAAATATACACCCTCTTATAATATAAGAATCTATACTGCGTACCTTTATACCTTGGTCATATCATTCCAAGTTGGACCTGATTTGCTGTCGACTTCGACAGGGACATCCAGGGGCATCGCAGATTCCATATCGCTCCTTAGCTTCGGCATGAGCTCTGTCTCTTCCTTTGACATCTCAAAGACTATTTCGTCATGCACTTGGAGCAGCATTCGAGTTGCCGCGGTACCGAGCGTTTGTCTAGCCTTGATCATGGCCAGCTTCACCATATCGGCGGCCGCGCCTTGGATCGGAGCATTAACGGCTTGGCGTTCGACGCCCATGCGTTCGTTGCGGTTTTGCGAGTGGATATCCGGGAAATAGCGCCGCCTTCCGTAAAGGGTGGTCGTGAATCCTTTGGATCTCGCCTCTGCGACCACGCCTTCAGTGAACGCTTTGACATTAGGGAATCGGGCGAAGTATTGCTCTATGAGCGCTTTTGCTTCTTGAATCGAGAACTCGCCGCCGAGTTGGGAAGCGAGCCCATAGTCGGTGACGCCATAGAGAACCGCGAAGTTGAGCGTCTTGGCGTAGCGCCGCTGGTCCTTTGAGACGTTCTCCAATTCGGTGTTGAACATCAAGCTGGCTGTGGCCGAGTGGATGTCTTGGCCGTTCTGGAAAGCGTCGACCAGGGCATCGTCTTTACATAAGTGCGCCAGCAAGCGAAGCTCAATTTGGGAGTAGTCGAATGAAGTCAGGGTATAGCCTTCCTCGGCGATGAACGCGCCACGGATCTGGCGACCGAGCTCTGTTCTGATCGGTATGTTCTGGAGGTTTGGATCGTTGCTGCTGAGGCGTCCGGTGGCCGCGACCATTTGGTTAAACGACGTGTGGATCCGGCCGTCTTCTTTGATCATCCTCGGAAGGGCGTCAGAATAGGTTGACTTAAGCTTGGAGTACTCGCGCCAGCTCAGCACATCGCCTACGATCTGATGCTCCGCAACTAGCGGCTGAAGGATCTCAGCGCCGGTCGGATAGCCGTTCTTTCCTTTCTTCGGTCCGGGAATCTGCAGCTTCTCGAAAAGGATGTCGCCGAGTTGTTTCGGCGAGCCGATGGTGAAGTTCTGATCCGCTTGGTCGTAGATGGACTGCGCCAGCTTTTCTATTTCGATCTGAAGCGATTTTGAGAACTCGTCGAGTGTTTCTTTGCTGGTCTTGATGCCGATGCGCTCCATTTCGGCAAGAATCGGCACAAGTGGCAGCTCAATCTCGTAGAGCACCTTGTCCTGCTCTTCCTTTTTCAGGCGGTCTTTCATGGCCGGCTCGAGGTGCCAGAGCGTGGCGGACATCTGGTCTATCGTCGTCGGCTGGGCGATGTCGAGGTAGGTTTTGACGAGGTCGGCAACGCTGTAGCTGCCTCGGCTTGACTGCAGGACGTAGGCGGCTAGAGCGGTGTCGAACAAAGGCGGAGTCAGCGGGGCATCAGGCGCGTGGTAAATCGACTTGCCGTCGTGTAGAATCGCTTGGCCGGGCCGCTCCAATACGAGCTTCTTTGCCCAGCTTTCGGGGCATTTCCTCACTTCCTTGCCGACAGCGACAACGCCTGTCTTTTCGGGTTCGTCGAACATGCCCATCTGCTCTGTTGGAGCTTCAAAGAGCAAGGCAAACGGCTTTCCTGAAACCCAATCTCTCAAAGCTTCGTATGAGGCAGCTTTGTCGGTATGAACTTCTAAGCTCTCCATCACCTCTTCGGCAATCGGAGCTTCGCGGACCGCGCCGGTGGAATAGCGGGAGAGAATCGCCCTCGCCCGCTTCTTGTAGGTTCGGAACTCGAGGCTGTCGAACATCGATTCGGCGGCAACGATCTGCGTTTCGTCCACTTCGAACGGCTTGAAATCGTATTCGATGGGAACGTTACGGTCGATGGTGGCCAACCATTTCGACTGAAGCATCGAATCCTTGGCCGGCTCGATCTTCTTTTGGTACTTCGGCTCGACTTCGTCCCAACGCTCAAGGATCGCATCGACATGGCCGAACTTCTGGATGAGCGCTGTCGCGCCTTTTTCGCCGATGCCGGGCACACCCGGGATGTTGTCGCTAGTGTCGCCTGCGATCGCTTTATAGTCGGTGACGTACTCGGGTCCGAATCCGTATCGCTCAATGACCTTTTCGGGCGTATAGATGACGGTGTCCGTTACTCCGACGCGAGTAGTCATCACACTGACGTTGGCGTCGACGAGTTGCAGGCTGTCGAGGTCGCCGGTCACGATCGTTGTCCGATAGCCGTTGTGCTCACCCATATGGCTGATCGTGCCGACGATGTCGTCCGCCTCATAGCCTGTAATTTCGATGGAAGGGATGCCGAGAGCTTTAATCATCTCGCGGATGACTGGGAATTGGTCGATCAGTTCCTGAGCGGTTTCTTTTCGAGTGCCCTTATACTCGGCGTATTCGGCATGCCGGAATGTTTTGCCGGGAGCGTCGAAAGCAATGACTATGGCGTCGGGATTTTCGCGTTCGAGCAGTTGAAAAAGCATACCGGTGAATCCGAAAACGGCGTTTGTGGGTCTGCCGTCGCTGGTGCTCATATAACGCGTCGCGAAGAATGCGCGATAAAGCAGGCTGTAGCCGTCGAGGATCACCAAGTGCTTTTGGTCCATTTGTAAAATCTACCAGCGAAAGCAGAAGGAAAGTCGGATTTTATGGCGAACGTAGAAGAGACAAGCCCAAGAAGCCTATTTGTTTCTTGGGCTGAAACGATCAGGGACGGTCGTTTCCCCTATTTGCAGGATGCCGGACTAAAGCGAGAGGAAGCCATGGTATATCGGCCTTTGCGATATGAGCAGATGATGAGAGCCGCGGAGCATTTAGACGTGCGAGCGCGCCGAATGTCAGCGGGAATGGGTGTCTACACAGGCGAGAAAATGTTCGCCTTTTTGTATGATGAGGAAATCGGCCTGAAGCTGTCGCCGGAAGACATCGACGAAGCGCTTCAATTGCCGGGCGCTGGACCGGTCCGCCCCGATCCTGGGCAGGAGCCGATGAAGGAATATGTCAAGCTGCCAAGAGACATCCTTGATAATTTTGAGAAGTTCTGCTATTGGGTTGAGCGCAGCGCCACGTACGCGCGCATGAAGATGGTTCACTAGATTTTTGGGTCAAGTTTTCGATATGTCGATTTAATCGACATATCATCCAAACGTGTCGATTCTCAGATGTGAAGTCGACACGTTTCTGTTTGTGCGGTACTGTTCGACACCATCCAAAGGTTGTCATTCTGAATGAAGTGAAGAATCTGACTGGACTCGTTGCCTGAGTGTAGCAGCAAGAAGCGACTCCAATCAGATCCTTCGCGATGCTCAGGATGACAACTCTACTCGCCTCGAAAGACCTTCCACGGCACGCCGCCATTCCAGATGAGTTCGGCTTTCTTAGCGCTGATCTTCTTAGCTTGGGCCAAGATCTTTTCCGCCTCTTTGTTGCGGCCAAGCACTCGCAAGGCTCGGGCTTCGCAGCTTAGCAGCTCGAGGTCGTTGGTCGATACCTTCTTTGCCCTTCTCAGTTCCAGCAGAATATCCTTGAACGACATCTTCGAGTGGAAGTCGCCGTTCACCAGCCGGCCTTTCTCGAACCGATAGATGACCGGGTAGCGCGGCTGGCCAGCATGGGACAGGTTGAGCGCTTCGCCGATGCACTGCGCTCCGCCAAGTTCGTAGACGCCATCTTTGTCGACATCTTCGACGAATCCGGGTTCTTCGAAGGTTGAGGTTTCATTAAAGGTCCAACCGTTCTTGCCAGCTGAGGCGACGATGAAGGTAGACGGCGTCCAGCTCGCGCCGTAGTAAAGGCAATCAACAACCGCCTCATCGTTTCCGTCTTTGTCCAAGTCCGTGGAATATAGAGTCGTCTCGTTCAGTTCGCGCTTGATTGGCTTCGATGCGATGACCTTAGCTTTGCCACCTGCCATCGAGAAGACGATTAGGCGGCTGGCGACATATCGGGAGCCGTTATCGAGTAAGAACGGCACTTTCTTATCCGGATCGCAGAGCAAGGCGGACCACAAATTGGTGCGAGTCTTGTTCTTTAGTCTGGACACTGACAATACCTTTTCGGACTTGGCGATGTCGTTCATGGCAGCCGCCGCAGCCTGTTTGTCTTGGATCCTTGAAGCTAGACCCTTCGACTGATCGCTCAGCTTGGCATAGTCGATTGCTTCGGAATAGGCGCCTCGTGCTTCATGAACCAACGCGAGGCTCGTATACAGCTTGGGCGACGCGCCATATTTCGCGACGGCCGCTTCGATCTGCCGATAGGCGTCGTCGGCAAAGGCTTGAGGAGCTGAGTTCGCCAGCCCGTAGCTGGGCTGGGCAGCCGAGTTGCCCGCAAGACGCAAAGCCCAATCCTCGACATTGGCAGGAGGGGCAGACATAACGAGAGAGGCAACGAGGCAAAGCATGGACGATTATAAGTTCAAAAGAACCTGGAGTCCGGCGAAAGGTCCCGCCACAATGCAGGACCATATGCATACCCCTTGCAGTTTTGGTTCGTAATAGCCATAATTAGACTATCTAGTTCAGTCGCTTATCCGATAATTGTATCATTATTGCAATAAGCGCTTATTGACTACTAAACAACTTTATTGCAATAAGGATTCGACACTTGGCCGACGGAACCAACCTCCAGACGACGTGCTCCTGCTGCTCCGGAGCTACACAAATAGAAGCAAAGAGCCAAACCCAATGGCTTCTTTGGCTATCTGGAGCGCTAGCGCTTGGCGCAGAGGCCGCCGCTTGGATTCTTGGCTCCGATTCCCATCCCGCAATCATCGCCGTAGCTCTAGCGTCGATGGCGATGAGCGGACGCGAGACGCTGATGAACGGCATTCGCGCCACGTTAAAGCTCGATCTCAGCATGAACTTCCTGATGACGATTGCGATTATCGGGGCCGCGGTGCTGGGAAGCTGGCCAGAGGCCGCAATGGTTTGCTTCTTGTTCACCGTTGCCGAAATGATCGAAGACAAGGCCGGCGAAAGGGCCAGGAACGCGATTAAGAAGCTACTGGAGATTGCCCCGAATCGAGCACTGATAAAGGACGAAGCGGGCGAATGGGTAGAGACCGAAACGAGAAGCGTCGAGGTCGGCAACATCGGGCTCATCCGTCCCGGAGAGCGCATCGCCTTCGACGGAACGGTCCTGCAGGGCTCATCGAAGATCGACCAATCTCCCATCACCGGCGAGAGCATGCCGGTTAGCAAAGCCGAAGGAGACCCCATCTATGCGGGAAGCATCAACGGCAACGGAGCGCTAGAGTATCGAATTACTGCCGACATCGAACATACGGCCCTATCGCGGATCATTCATGCGGTCGAAGTCGCTCAATCAAGCAAAGCGCCGACTCAGAAGTTCGTCGATAAGTTCGCCAAATACTACACGCCGACGGTTGTCGTTCTGGCCGCCCTTGTTGCCTTCGTTCCGCCTCTGGCAACAGGCGCAAGCTTCCACGAATGGATATACAAAGCGCTTGTGCTCCTCGTCATATCTTGCCCCTGCGCTTTGGTGCTGTCGACGCCGGTCACGGTCGTCAGCGGCCTCGCCCGCGCAGCTCGAATGGGCATCCTCATCAAAGGCGGCATCCACCTCGAGCGCGGACACACCATCAAGACTGTGGCCTTGGACAAAACAGGGACGATCACGAGAGGCAAGCCGGAAGTAACCGATCTGAGCCTGCTGGACGGAGTTGCCGACGATGAAATAAAGAAGATCGCCGCCAGCTTGAACGCGCACTCCGAGCATCCGATCGGCAAGGCCATTCGAGCCTATTGGGATGGTGCGCTCTATACGCCGGAGAAGGTGGAATCGTTGCCGGGACGAGGCTTGTCAGGGACGATTGGTGGAACCGAGTACGTCCTCGGCAACCATCGGCTGATCGAGGACAAGGGTCTGTGCAGCCCGCACGTCGAGACGGTGTTGTTCGAGCACGAGGCCAAGGGTAAGACGGCGACGATTTTGGCCGACGATAGGCGCGCACTGGCCATATATGCTGTCGCTGACGCTGTAAAGCCGACATCACTAGAGGCGATTCAGAAGCTTAATAGCCTCGGCATTCGGACAGTGATGCTTTCCGGCGACAACGCCATCACCGCCGAACATATTGCTAAGAGCGCCGGAGTCGGCACCGTCAAGGCCGAACTGATGCCCGAAGACAAGCTGGTTGAAATTGAAAAGCTGAAACCTTATGGCACGGTTGCAATGGTCGGCGACGGCATCAACGACGCTCCGGCCTTGGCCAGCGCCGATCTAGGAATCGCCATGGGCGCATTGGGAACCGACGTCGCCGTCGAGGCCGCCGATATCGCCCTCATGGACGACGACTTGCGCAAGATTCCGGCGTTCATTGAGTTGTCGAGACGGACCAAGAGCATTCTGAAGCAGAACATCACGATCGCCATTGGAGTTAAGGTGCTTTTCTTCGGGTTGGCTTTTGCTGGCTATGCGAACCTGTGGATGGCCGTTTTTGCCGACATGGGCGGTTCGATGCTCGTCATCGCGAACGGCTTGAGGCTAGTCGGTCGAATCCGGAACGATGCGGTATCGTAGAAGATACTGCTATGCCCAATCTCTCTCTTCGCGCCGCTGAGATGCCCGCTTCGCCGATCAGGCGTCTGGTTCCGTTTGCCGAAAAAGCTGTCAAGCGCGGCATCCGTATCTATCACCTCAACATCGGCCAGCCCGATATCGAGAGTCCCCAAGAGTTCTGGGATGCGCTGGCCCATTCTAATTTGAAATACGTCGCCTACAGCCACTCGGCCGGCAATGCGACTCTTCGCGCCAAGGCTATCGAGATGTACCGTAAGAAGGGCATCGAGTTGAAGGACGGCGAGTTGATGGTGACCACCGCAGGCTCCGAGGCGATTCGCTTTGCGTTCATGGCATGCCTCAATCCCGGTGACGAAGTGATCATTCCCGAGCCGCTTTATGCCAACTATCTGGGCTTTGCGGTTGAGTCGGGCATCAAAGTTGTGCCGATCACCACGCGCATCGAAGACAACTTCGCTTTGCCGCCGATTGCCGAGTTCGAAAAGAAGATCACGCAGAAGACCAAGGCGATTCTCATCTGCAATCCGAGCAACCCGACCGGAACGATCTTCGGGCAGGACCAGCTTGAAGCCCTGCGCGACATCGTCTTGAAGCATGACCTGTTCCTGTTCGCCGACGAGGTTTACAGCGAGTTCAACTACACTGAGACGCAGCTGTTCTCTGTGCTCCAGCTTGAGGGCCTTGAGAAGCACGCAGTGATGATTGATTCGGTATCCAAACGGTTTTCTCTTTGCGGCGCTCGCATCGGTTTCCTTTGTTCGCGGAACCCCGAGATCATGACGACAGCGCTGAAGTTCGGACAAGCGCGTTTGTCGCCTCCGACCCTTGAGCAGATCGGTGTGGAAGGTGCAATGGACGCTCAGCAGAGCTATTTCGACGCCGTGAAGAAGGAGTATAAAGCGCGGCGCGACATCATCAGTGAGGCCTTGGCCTGCATTGATGGCGCGTTGTGCCCGCAGATCGACGGCGCGTTCTATGCCACGGTTCGATTGCCGATCGACGACAGCGACAAGTTTAGCCAATGGCTCCTTGAGGAGTTCTCGTTTGAAGGGGCGACGGTCATGTTTGCTCCGGCGACGGGCTTCTATGCGACTCCGGGCCTTGGTCTAGACGAAGTGCGTATTGCCTATGTTCTGAACTGCGATGACTTGCGGGCTTCGATGGCGATTCTTCGTGAGGCGCTAAAGATGTATCCGGGCCGAACCTGCGAGCAGTGATTTAGTTCGGGTTGATTAAGGTTTGTGAGGATTCGTCAAGATCCCCCTCCCCTGTTCGCCTTGCTCACAGACCCTCCCCCGCACGGCGGGAGAGGGTCTTGAATCGAACCTGCGAGCAGTAAGTTTTTTACATGGACATCTAGCCCATGCCCGATCTTACGAAGTCGCGGGATACCTTGTCCCAGCGTTTGTTCGTTTTGGTTCGATCTGTGCCGTTGGCTTCGATGCCTGCCGCCTGGAAGGCGGCGGTCCCAGCTATGTTCTGTACAATAAGGCCTTGCTGGAGACGGAATATCCCTCCCCCATCTCATGGGGGAGGGTCGGTAAGCGAAGCGAACAGGGGAGAGGGCAACTACCGGTACTCGACAATCTTGTTCATCGCCGGATATTCGTCTTTCGAGATGAACTCGCGGCGGCTACCATCGGTTCGGTAGACCGTCACCGAGAAGCCTTGCTTGCCGCTATTCCGGATTCGGCCCGATTCGCCCTTAGCTCGAAGCGAAACGACCAGAGGCTCGCGCACTTGGCGCACGACCTGCACGACTTCTGGCCGCGAATCCAGCTTAACCGCCCCAAGGATTCGGAACGTCACATGGTCGCGGTCGATCTTCCCGTCGATTCGGATGGGTACCTTGTAGGGATTCTTGAACTTGAGGTCGATGGTGTCGTAGGCCACGGCGGCGTCTCGTCCAGGCGGCACATACCCCGGAGCAAACCGGTGCCTGCGCCGCTCAACAATATCGAGGCCGGCCAGCAGCGCCGCGTTATAGAGAGTCGTCGAAGCTTGGCACACGCCGCCGCCGAAGCTGGAAATGAGCTGGCCGTTGTAGCTGACCGGGGCTTTTCGATAGCCCTGATCTCGCGAGAATGTTCCCACGGTCTTGTTGAATGAGAACACGGCTCCTGGCTCAATCGTCACGTTGCGCAGGCGGCTCATCGCCAGTTCGGCGTTATGCCTCTGTGACGTCGTGCGCCCAGCCAAAGGAGTCGAGAAGCTTGCAATAATCCTCTCGTCGGGCGACGAGACCGCATATGCGATCACGCCGCCCACGACGAACAGAACCGCGAACGGCCACAGGCGTTTCATTCGCGGATCTCCAAGCTCATTTCGCCTGCCGAAGCCCTGTCCTTCGTGTCATACATGTTGTAGGTCACGGTCGGCAGGGCCGTCGCCTTTCCGGGCGATTCGGCGCGCATCATATAGCTGATTTGGGTCTCGCCGGTGCTGAGTTGCCGGATGAACGTCGCCACTCGGTCGTCGCGAATGTCCATGGCATTGAACTCGTAGTTCCAGTCCTCGTATGGGTCGTAGAACACGTCCTCGGTCACTTTGAAGCCTGCCGGGAGCGGATCCTCGACGATCATATACTCCCGCTCCTTGTTGCTCGTGATTGTGACCACGCACTTCAGCACGTCGCCTTTATTGAACTCGGTAACGGGCTTCTTGGATGGCAAGAACTTCTTCTTGCCGTCGTCTAGCGTTTGAACTTCCATCAGGAAGTACTCTCGCTTGATCCTCAGTTCGCTGCTCGAAAGAACCTCGCCGAGTTGCTTTCTCTGCACGGTCTGTTCGAAGGTTGCCGAGTAGTAGGCTGTGCCAGGCGTGTTCTTCAATATCTCAATGTTGTTAGCGCCTTTCTTCAGACCCTTGATCGGAACATCAACCTTAAGGCCGCTCATTTGAAGAGCCGCATCGCTGAGTTCGATCGACTGCACCGATGCGCCGTTCAACCGAACATCGATCTTCGATCCAGGAGTCAAAGGAGCTTGCTGCGACAGAGTCTTGGAAAGACCGAGCACAGCAAACGAGGTGCTTCGCGTGCTACCCCACATGTCGCCCTTTCGCTGAAGCATCAGGTAGCGGGTGATGCGTGGAATCGCCGGGTGGTTCGGCTCGATCGACGCAAGGGCCATCAGGCACCTGGCGTTGGCCTCGTCGCCATAGCGATCGTTGGTCCACCGACTCGTTGTGGCATTGGTTTCGAGCGAGCCAAGAAGTGCTTGCTTGGCAGCCGCCAGATGCGAGCCGTACTCCGGACCCATCAGTCGATATGCCAAGACCATGTAGGCCGATTTGAGGGATTGTTCACCTGTCATCTGAACCTTTCCGAGCAATTTGGCGGCTTCGTCCTTCTGGCCATAGAGGCACAGGGCATAGGCCAGGTAAGCCTCTTCGCTACCATAGGACTGGACCTTCGTGAGATGAGCCTTCGCCCACTTCAACGCCTTTTCGACCTCGAACTGGTTTGGCTTGAAGCCTGCATTGGCAGCAATGTGCATGCCTTCTAGAACGTACGCGGTCATGAACGGGTCGGACTCGTCGGTTTCCCACCAGCCCCAGCCGCCGTCGCTATGCTGCATCCTTGCAAGGCGCGCATAGCCGTCGGCCACGAACTTGGGAATGTCTTTTTCCCTAGCAAAGTGCGGGAGCTTGCCCGACTTGGCCAGTTGCGATACCACCACGCTCGGCAGGAAACGGCTCATCGTCTGTTCCACGCAGCCATAGGGGAAGCCAATCAGCTCATCCAGCGACTGGTAGAGCGAGTAGGCGGCATTCGGCGTCAGAACGAGTCTGAGCTTGGTCGAGTTGACGTCGGCGTTCGGCTGCAACTCGAAGCTGAACGAAGCGCGATCTTTGAAGTCGCCGGCGAACAGGTCTTGCACCAGACGTCCGTGCGGCTTCACGGCCAGCTTCAATTCTACGCCGTCCGATTCCCCGCCGTCGATCCAGGCCTTGGCGACTATAGTGCTCGTTCCAGATTTTGAAGCCGAAACGGTCCATTCGAGCGATTCCTGGCCCGCGTTGTCGATGCTGACCTCGCGTCTGGCGTTGCCATCTAGAGCAACTCCATCCGCTTCGATCTGCACGTGAACGCGCGCATCCTTGCCCGAATCGTTAGTTACCTGGGCAACCAGCTTTTGCTCGTCGCCAACCACCAAGAACCGAGGAGCGCTCAGGCGAATCATCAGCGGCTTGCGGGCCACGAAGCTCGTCTTGCTCATGCCAACTGCCGTGTTGGACGTTGTTCCGACGACGGTGGTTCGCCATTCGGTCAAGTTGTCCGGCAGCTTGACGCTCAGTTCGGCACGGCCGTTCGCGTCCGTCTTGACCATCGGGTTCCAATAAGCTGTATCCTTGAACTCCTTTCGAATCTTAACGTCTGGAGCTCCTTTGTCTCCGCCGTCCAGATAGAGTTCAGGGAACGAATAGGATGTGATGACCCGGTTTTCGCGGCCCGGATAGAACGCCTCTTTGATGTCGGTTTGGTCTTCGAGGATCGCGAAGATACCTTCATCGACGACTCCGACCGACACTTCGGAGGGCACTCCTTGGCCTTTATCGTTCTTCGTTTCGACGCTGAGCTTCACAGTGTCGCCCGGCAGATAAGCCTTCTTATCCGACTGGACGCTGACATTCAGATTGTGCTCTACGGCTTCGACATCTGCGCCTTCCGAAGCCTCGTTAAAGGTCTTCTTCCGAACGTAGCAAACCGAGGCCCACACGTTCGGCGAGCAGTCGGCCGTAATCGGCACATCGGTCACCGTCACGTTGTGATTCAGCTCAAGGGTCTTGGTGTAGTAAATACCGTCGGCTTCGAGCGTCAGTAGCGCTGTTCCGCCGGGGATCGACGTCTCGACCATCAACTTCGCCGTGTCGCCGACTTTGTACTTGTCCTTATCGAAGGTCACGGACAGCTTCGGCGTTTCAGGGTCGAATGAAGACACCGGGCCGCCTTCGATCCATACGGAGTTCGTGCTGACGATTTCGTTGCCGTGCGAGTCGCGCGAAACAGCTTCAACCATGAGCGAGCCGGATCTATTCGGTGTAACCGTCACGGCGGCTTCGCCCTTTTCGTTGGTCGTTACTTCGGTCTCTTTCGGGTCGGCCTTGACTTCCTTGCCATCCCGCCACTCGCTAAAGTAGGTTGTGACTTGAACGTCGATGCCTTTCAGCGGCTTATCCATATGCGACTTCGTAGTGATCGTGGCTGTAACCGGCTTATTCATGCTTGAGATGTAGCTGCCGGTTTCGACTTCGACGTCGTAGGCTCCACGGACGACCTTAACATCGCCGTCGGCATCGAACGATTGATTTCCTTCGTCGCTGACGTTGGCGTTGATCGAGTAGATGTAGTCCTGTTCGGCGCGTTCCGGATCGTCTTCCTTGACGGTGTCGAACTCGATCTTGGCTTCTCCGCGCTCGTCTGTGGTCAAGTCCATCGACTCGACGTATTCGCCGCCGTCGTAGCCCGCGCCGCCTTCCATTTCGGTCGCATCGCCCCAGGTCGGCTGGCGGTTGATGTAGCAATAGACCTTCGCACCTGCGACCGGTCCGCCGAAGTAGTAGGAGCACTTGATCGTTGCCGAGGCTTTTTCGCCGCGAACGAAGTAAGGTTTATCCGACTTGATGGCGATGTTGAACTGAGGCTTGCGGTAGGCCTGGATCGGCACGAACTTGGTGTATTTGTAGTCAGCGGTCCGTGCGACGATGGAATAGCCGCCGGTTTCGCCTTCTTTGCTTACCGTGAACGAACCGATGAACGAACCGGAAGCCGTCACGGGCAGCGTTTCGCTCTTCAGAAGGCTCTCGTCCGGCGAACGGTACTCGACGGTTACTTCCTTCACCGTTGGCAGCGCGTATCCCTTGCCGGCGGCCTTGCGGACCAGCCCCTTGAACTGGACCTGATCGCCAGGACGATAGACAGGACGGTCGGTGTAGATATACATCCGGGTCGCGTCTTTATTCTCGCCGTAGACATAGCTGGAAGTAAGCGCAAACGAACTGCCCATCATGGCGATGGCTGTTCGATTGTTGCCGTATTCCTCTTCGTCTCCTTCGCCCGGTTTCTTTGCCGCAGGCTTCACCTGATATTGGGCAATGCCTTGCGAGTCTGTGACGGCCATCGGGACAAACGCCTTGCCGTCGGTGTAGCCGACTTTGACGCCAGACAGAGGTTCGCCGGTGTCGATTCGCGTGGTATAGCACAGAACCTCTTTGCCGACTGTCTTGGTGACAAGCGCCATTCGGGTGATGTTCAGATAGGTGCTTCGGCTTTTGCCGCCTGCCTTGGTCTTGATCCAATAGATGCCTTCGTCAAGCTTCGGCGATTCCAGCGCTTCGACGAACACCCCTTCGATGTCCTTGTTCTTGATCTTGTGGGGAGTGTTGTAAATCAGCTTGCCGACGGTCGATGGATCGGCGGGCACTCGGCTGCTGTATTCATAGGTCTGAAGCGGCGAGAGCACCGGCTCAAGTTGGCCTGCCGCGATGATCTTGGCCGAGTCGATCTTGTAGACTTTGAACTCAATCTCGTCGACAGGTGCAAAGCCATGAACCTCGATGGACGGCTTTTCCTCAGGCGTGAAGACGTGCTGGCTCGAGTAGAGGTCCATGAACGGCTCGACCGGGTCAAGTTGGAGTTCAAGGTCCTTGCGCTGTCCTTCTTCAACCTGGAAGGATGAAGCATCCAGCTTATGCGCCTTCGCCGAGGCATTCACCGTGTAGAAGCCCGCAGGAAGCAGCCTGGCGCTGATCATTCCATCTTTGTCCGATACGAACGTGCGATGGTACGCATTCTCGTCGTCGCCGACAGAAGTGATTGAAACGATAGCTCCTTTGATCGGTTTGCCGTTCTCGGCCATCAGCACGACGCCGCGCAATTGGCCGACCGGCATTTCTTGGCTGATGCCTCGTGCAAGCAGGAAGATACAGATGGCGAGTCCGAAAACAAGGCTGAGGATGCGGCTGGCTTTCATAGCTCGCTCCTCTTTCTTGTCGATGACAGCCCCACAAGAATGATCGCTAGGCCCACGATATCGAGTCCGTAGCGCACAATTGTGCTGGTCTTCTCGGCGCGGGTTAGGAGCTCAATGTCGCCGACCCAGCCGTATGCCGCCGTGAAAAGAAACGCCAAAGCCGTGCCGCTAATGAGAGGCAACAAACTGGCTTCGCCACGAAAACCTTCGATAAATGCAGCGACTCCGAGTCCCACGACGTATCCGGTAACGCCTTTCGGGCCAAGCAGCACGGAAGCAGCGAGAGGAATCATGACCATTAGCACGATCCAGACGAGGCCGCCCCAATAGCCTTTGCCGACCATCTTGTTGCTTGAGGTTGCGAACCATTGGGCGACAATAAGGGCGAGCATGAGGCCGAGGAGCATGCCCACGATCGCGTAGTGCTGGCCAAGATCGAGCGCGCGGGAAGCTTCGGGATATTCGTTGCGGAACATTCGGTAGAAGACGAGACCGATTGCCGGTCCCATCGAGAGAAGAGCGCGCGGAGAACCGAGCGAAACGAGCATTAACGTGCCAACGGCGGCCATTGTGGCCATGCCGTAAGCTTTCCTTTCGGCGAAGGCTAGGGTGGCAGCCGCGACCCAAATAGCAGCCGCGATGCCGAACCGAAGCGAGTTCTCCTTGTCGGCTTCGATGAGCCAATGGGTAAACAGCGCCAGTAGCACCGCGCCGAGTGTGATGAGGGTGACGTTGGAATAGCCGATCAGCTTGCGGGCGGCCAGATATCCGCCGAATACGATGACGATGGCGGTAAACGCCATGGTTGCGAAACGCCGGAAAGACGAGTTGTCTTGATCGTCGCGGTTGAAGAGGCAGAGCGAAGCGAAAATGCCAAGGGCTGCCGCGATGCCAAGAAGAAGACCGGTCATCGCCGCGGCGTGCACATCCGTATCGCGGCCGATGCGGTTCGCCAGCACCAAAGCGCCCATCACGGCAGCGCCTGGCAAGCTAGTCGAATGAGTAAGCTGCTGTTTGCCTACGCACAGCATCAGAGCCGTTAAAGCCGCCCCGGCAGCAAGACCGTTCTGGGCCATCGATATAGCCTCGGGCGTTTTGAGCCAGTGGGTCGCAGCCAAAGCAGCAGCCGGAAAGAGAACGGAGTAAAGAACGTTCCACTTAGGACGTTCTTCGGAACTTGCAGCATAAACCGCAAACAAAGCGATGGAACCAAGAAGCGATCCAATACATAAGAAGTTCAGCCCGTCGAACTTGGCATGGTAGCGCGAACTGATGCCCCAGCCGGCAAGCGACAAAGCAATAGGAATCAAAGCGGGAATGAGGTTGGACTTGATGCGGTCCAAGATGTCCTTTCCCGATACGCCAACGCGATATAGAAACAACACCGCGCCTGATAGCGCGGCTACCCATGGAAGCAGGGTGGTCATGTGTCCTCCTGTGGCCGTGCAAAGCTCTTGTTCAATGCGCGTCCAATCGAACTGACGCGCTCATCTGCTTATCGTTATTGCTGAAAATCAAGAAAATCGCAAATATGGCCTATTATCCTGTGTTACACTCGTTTAAGGCATGTCAGCAAAAAAGTTAGGTTCGGTGGATATAGCCGCCCACCTTCGGCAGTCCATTCGTGAAGGGGTCTATATCCCTGGTTCATTGCTTCCAACGGAGAGAGAACTCCAGGAGCAGTTTAAAGTATCGAGAGGCACGGTTCGCCGCAGCCTTGCGATGCTTATTGAGTCCGGCTGGGCGGAAAGCAGCCCCAACCGCGGCGTTCGCGCAAAGATGGGTCCCGTGGCCATCAAAAATGCGATCGTTGCGTATGTGGACCACTTGGGCAGTGTACGCAAATCGCTATTCTTTGCCTTGGGACGCCTATTGCAGGAGAACGGTTTCCACCTGGTTCATGTTGATTCGGCAACAAAAGGCACTGAAGGCGCGCTCGAATATGCGGCCGAAGAAGGATTTGCGGCAGCCGTCGTATGGTCCAAGACCGGATTTCCGGAAGCCGAGCGCGTGAAAGCCGTTCAGCGCAAGATGCCCGTTATTGCGGTCGACCACGGATTGCGCAACGTGCCAACCGATCTGGTCGTTTGCGATAACCACGAAGGCGCACGAATGGCCGTGACCCACTTAGCAAGGCAAGGCAGGAAGCGCATCGCCATCAGCGGCATGTTTGACAATCTGGACGTCAACCATGAGAGGTTTAGCGGATACATCCAAGCCCTGTTTGACAGCGGGCTTGAACCCAACACCGACGAGTTTCTGTTCACCATGACGAGCGGCATGCCCCAGCACAACACGCGGCTGCTGGACCTAAGGTTGAAGGATAAAGACAGGCCCGACGCCATCTTTGTGCTTCAAGACATGTCTGTTCCAACTATCATGCGCGCTATTCTCGATGCCGGCCTTCATGTGCCCAACGATATCGCCGTCGTCGGTTTTGACAACGATGTGCCAATCCAAATTGGAGAAACAGGTTTAACGACCGTTGCCCCGAACGTCGCTGGAGTGGCCGCAGGCTGCATGTCGCTCATCAAGAACCGCCTCTCCAATCCGATTGCACCTTACGAGCGGCTCAGTCTGCCGGTCGATTTGGTTGTCCGCGGCTCCTGCGGCGCACCGAAGAAGGAGTGGGACAACAAACCGTACTACACGAGCGAAGGCAAGGTTGGCCCTGGTCTCCAAAATACGGATGTGGTTATCATCGACGCCAATTCGTAGCGGTTTAGGTTCAGTTTTAGATGTTCCTTTTGCCGGCCAGTGTCCAGCGATACCTATACCGTCATCCAGTATCAATGTTCGCAGCCTCGCATCCTGCGATTACATCTTCGCAAAAACCTACGGTCGGATGCTCTTCTTCGGGTCCTGGTTCATGGTTGGCCGCCAAGTCTCAGGTTGTTTCTTGGCGTGCCCGTCTGAATAGCAGATGCTGTTGCCGTTGTGCCGCGAGGGCCGCGGAAGGGTATCGGTGTGGCCGTGCGAATTACGCGTAAGGTCGCTCGTTTCGTAGATCATCACGCAGTTAGCCGGTTCAGCGATTGCTACGTTGCTAATATTATCGAGCAAGTCGTTATAGGCGTATCCGTGCATTCCTACCGGCAGATCTGGACAACGGAGAATGTCCTCATTCCTGATGTAAGGCGCGATGTTGTCCATCCAGCCGTTCGCCATCGGCATCTTGTCGTCCCAATCTGCTGAATACATGAGCATTCCCATTCCTTGTTGTTTAACATTGGAAAGGCACGCGCCTGTGGTTTGACTTCGCTGCGCTTGCTTCATGATCGGCCCCATCAGCGCGGCGATGGCCGCAACTGCGATGCAGAACATAACGAGGCATCCGCCGCTGATCCAGAGAACGATCTTGAGCGTGTTATTCTGCGGAGGTCTGCTGTATTGGTTGGGTGGCTCTTCGGCGATGGGCGGCGGCGTGTGCATGGGATTCTCCTAGTTGGTTTACTTTACCATGCTCGGGAGTTGGTTAGGGTTTGTTCGGATTTGTTCGGGTTGGTGAGGATTTGTCCGAAGCTCAAGCAGTCTTGGCATCGCGTTGTTGCCAACAAGTCTTGTTACGAACCTTTGGTTGCAAAGAAAACGCAACTCGAACGAACATCTGGAGCACTCACGAACGTATTAACCATCAGTGGTCATTCAGGGGGTGCTCGCGGCAATGTGCGTCTGGACGCCGGGTTCGGCTGAACCCGCCCAGCTCATCGACCTCGCCAAGAAGGCAGTTGTGGCTGAAACACTAGGTAAACCATTGCCAGCTCCCATGACGCAAACAAGCGTCAAACCAGTTTTCGTCACCATCGAGCGCAACGGCGTTGTGCTTGGCTGCCGCGGTTCTTTGCATGCGCGCACCAGCCAATTGGAGCAGGAAGTGATCTTGAATGCTCGCGCAGCTGCTCGCCACGATCCGCGCTACAAACCCCTCTCAGCAAAGGACCTGAAGGGCATACTGGTAACGGTGACGCTAATTGACCGGCTGGAAACGATCAACGATGTGAGTCAATTGACGCCCAAAGACGGTCTGGTGCTGCAGTCGGGCGATAAGTTTGGAGTTGTTCTTCCGTGGGAAGGAAAGGATCCAAAGGTTCGGCTGGAATGGGCTTACCGCAAAGCTGGCGTCAGGGTTGGTGCGCCGGTCTCGCTTCAGCGCATGGCCGCCGAACGGTATCGAGGTTAAGGATATGCTTAAGAAATTGATTGGAATGCTGGCGTTCGCGCCGATGCTGGCTGTTGCTGCGCCGAAAGTCGAGATCTCGACCTGGGTGACGCGCAATGTCGCTCCCGGCCCTAAGGTTCGCGTCACGATCAACACGCGCAACGCACCGTCCGTGCATGTGTCGCTGTACCGGCTGAACGGTTCGAAATACTACATGGACAGCTTCGAGAACATTCGAAAGCGTCCTTCGGTGGTCGGTGCGCCTGCTAAGGAATGGAACATAAACTTCCCTGCTCAGAAGCCTCAATATGGCCAGCGCGACATCTACTATAGCCGCCAGCTCAGCCTGCCTATTCTTGATCCAGGCATCTATCTGCTCAGCGTCACCAAAGGGCCGATCGAGTCATGGAAGGTCGTCTGCGTGACCAACCTTGCCGTGATGACGAAACGATCGCGCTATCAGACGCTCGTGTGGGTGACGAATGCCAAGACCGGCGACATTGTCCCCGGCGCAAAGGTCGCTTTGTTTGGCAAGAAGAACGCTCCAATTGCTTCCGGCTCAACCGACGCCGAGGGAATCTGCAAATTGAAAGCCGATGCGGGCACCGGCCGCATCATCGTCAGCAAAGGCAAAGATATCGCCGGACTTTCCAACGACAATGCAAACCCGGACGGCCGCCTGGTGACCCACTTCCAGACAGATCGACCGATCTACCGTCCCGGCCATACCGTCTACTTCAAAGCGATCATGCGCCGGACCAAAGGCGTCGGCTACACGCCGGTAGCAAACACCAAGCTCACAGTCCAGCTCATGGACCCCAAGTCGAACCTTATTGACCAATATCCGGCAAAGACCAACGCGGGTGGATCGATTGCGGGCAAGTTCGAAGTTCCTTCTGAAGGCTTGCTTGGCCAGTATTCCGTCGTTCTGAAGCTATCCGATCAAGAACAAGACTACCAATCGTTCGCCGTCGAGGAGTACCGAAAACCGGAATACAAAGTCGATGTGGTTTCGGCTTCGAAGCGCTATTTGGCAGGGCAGGAAGCAACGTTCCGCGTCAATGCCAGCTACTACTTCGGAGTTCCTGTATCGCAAGCGGCGGTCATCTATAACATCAGCCGGTCGCCGAACTACTACTCGCCGATGCCGACTGAAGACGACGAAGACTACGACGACGGCAACCTTTATGAGTCTGACACCTACGGCTACAACGATCAAGTCGCAAACGGCACGGTCTACACCGACAAGGACGGAATGGTTGAGATCAAGTTCAAGACCGACCCGAAGGCACCGGACTCCAACTACACCATATCGGCGGCCGTCACCGATGCTTCGAGGCGCCAGGTATCCGCGAGCGGCGATGTTCCGGTCTATACCGCGGAACTGCGACTCGGGCTTTCAACTTCTCTGGTTTACGCCCCTTTGGGGTCGCTGTTTACGGTTGCCGTCCGTGCGGTTGATCTGGACGGAAAGCCGACTTCGGCTGAAGTCAAGCTGACCATCAAAGCTCCGAAATACATCGAGAAGGAAGGCCGCTACGAGTGGGTCGCACTCACCTCAACGACCTTGAGCGTTCCTTCCGCCGGCAAGGCTAGCATTAACCTACCCGCCAAAGAAGAAGGCGATATTGTGGTTGAAGCCGAGGCTAAGGACAGCACGGGACGAATCGCCAAGTCGGCTATGCACTTCTGGGTGGTCAATCCCAAGGAGAAGGCCGCCAAGAAAGACGAGCCGCCCTCTTTGACGATCAAGCTTGATAAGAAAGCCTATAAACCGGGCGACACGGTGAAGGCTTTTGTCAGCTTAAACAACGCCAAAAAGCCGATGCTCCTGACCTTCGAAGGCGAGGATATCTTCGCCTATAAAGTCGTATCGAAAGAGAACACTTCGTTTATCTGGAACGTGAAAACTTCAAAGGCGCAATCGCCCAATGCGTTCCTCTGCGCTTTTGCTACGGTCGATCTGCAACAATACTCCGCTAACAAGACCGTGAACCTGCCGAATGACGATTGGAAGATCAACCTGAAGGTCTCGTCGGACAAAGCCGAATACCGTCCGGGAGACAAGGCGGTCTATACGCTAACGACTACGGACGTCAAAGGCAAGCCGATTCCTGCCGAAGTCTCGATGACGATGGTTGACGAGGCGATCTATGCCTTGCGGGCAGACTCAACTCAAGAGCTACACCAGTTCTTCTGGGCTCCGCGAGGGAATGCTGTGACTAGCGCTTTTTCTGCGCCGCAGGAGCTTTCTGGCGGAGCCTACCAAGGGAATGCGCAGGGAGAAGCGGCTGCACCAATGGGAGGAATGAAAGGCGGAGAGCAAAAGCCCAAAGTCGTCGTTCGAACCCGGTTCGAGGACACCGCCTATTGGAATCCGATCGTTATGACCGACTCCAGCGGCCGCGCCACCATTACCGTCGATATGCCAGGCAACCTGACGACTTGGAGAACGACAGCCTATGGCGTCACGCTCTCTTCCCAGGCTGGTTCTGGCAAGAACTACGTGAAGGCGAACAGAGACGCCATGCTCAGGCTAGCCACGCCGAGGCAGATGGTGCAAGGCGACCAAGTGACGCTCATCGGCACCATCGACAACCGCATCGCCGAGGACCACGAGTTCGAAGTGAAGCTCGAAGGCAAGGGCATTGACCTTACCGGCGACATGGTACGGAAGATTAGAGTGCCCGGCAAGAGCCAGGGCAAAGTCGAGTGGGTTCTGACAGCCTCGCAGCTGCCGGCTTCCGGCTCGGTCAAGTTGCTCGGAACACTGTCGCCTCTCGATGCTCCGACAGAGCGTGTGGTCGACCTCTCGGACGCTCTTGAAGTCTCATTGAAGATAGTTCCGCGCGGCGTGCTGGAGCACAGCCTGGCTGGAGGCACCTTGGGTTCTTCTGCGGAAGTCAATTTGAACCTGCCCGTCGATCGAATCGAGCCAGCAAGCAAGGTGAAGATCACCGTCTGGCAAGGCTTCGGCGCGGCGTTCAAGACCGCTGCCGACGACATCCTGAAGCAGCCGCGGTATGGTTCTATCGGAGCAGCGAACCACCTGGTGGCGGCGACGCTGCTAGAGAAGAAGTCGGATGACAAGGATGTCCGCGAGGCGCTGGCTCTCATCTCGAAGAACCAGCAGGCGACTGGATGGGGTTGGTGGCAAGGAACTCAAGTTGCGCCATCGGTTACAGCCAAAGTCGCGGCGGCATTGGGCTACGCCCGCATTTACGGCGTCAACGTCTATGAGAACCTTCTGACGGCTGCCCAGCAAGCCTGCGAATACTCGTATACGCAGACGAACCTTTGGGAGCACCGGGCGATTCTGGCCTCGGCTGGAGCGCTTGCAGGTTCGCCGAGGTGCTTTGCCTTGCTCAACGAGGTGCGCGACCGCGGGGAGAACCTCTCTCCTTATGCCCGGCTAAGGTTGGCTGAGGTTTACGCCCTGCGCAACGACCGAGACAGCGCCGCCAAGCTGCTGGCAACGGTGTTGGCCAATATGTCCGATGGACCTTCTGAAGCTTATCTGCCAACCGGATGGGGAATAGAATGGGACGCTTCGGAGGTTGAAACAACCGCCCAAGGCCTGGTTGTTCTGCTTCGTTTGGATGCGAACCCTGACGTTCAGCGTAAGTTCGCAACGTGGCTGGTGAAGCCGACCCAAGGCCGATGGAACTCGGAGTGCGACAAAGCCGCAACCATGCGCGCCTTGCACCTTTATGTGAAGAAGCATCCCGAAGACGCCAAACTCGGCAACATCAAGGCGATGATCAACGGCAAAGAGATTGCGGCAGTGCCGTCTCGCGTGGCGGAATCGGCAACCTTGGTGATCCCCTCGGAGTTGCTGAGCGGAACGAACAAGCTGACCTTGACAAAAGACACGGCAGGCGAAGCGCTGTATTCAATCGAGTCCAGCTACTACAAGCCGTCGTTCGAGGAGAACCAATACGGAGTACGCGTATTGCGCCGGTTCGAGGCAAGGAACCCGGCTGGCGTTTGGGAAGAGGTCAACGGCACGATTAAGACTGCCGACCCGATCCGATGCACTGTCATCATCTGGGGCGACGACATATCGGACGCAATGAAGGTCGTTGAGCCGATCCCGGCCGGATTCGAGTACATCGACTCGGAATACACCAGTTGGTGGCATAACGACGAGGTTCGCGACGGCGCGGTAGTCCACTATCTGGACAACGCCTCGTTCCCGCAGATCTTCCGCTACTACATCCGAGCTGAGAACGAAGGCAAGTTGATCGCTCTGCCTGCCTTTGCCGAATACATCCGGCGTCCGATCAACCGCGGCCAAACACAGGCTGTGAAGGTGGAGGTCGTGGCGAAGGGTAAGAAGTAGGAACCCTCTCCCCGGTTCGCTTCGCTCATCGACCCTCCCCCATAAGATGGGGGAGGGATTTCGTTAGACCAGAGTCGGATTAGAGGGGCTTATCGAGTCCAACCTGAAGCCGCTATATCCACGCTTTCGCTTCTGCTTGCGCAACGGGATCGTTGCTCTTTAGCTTCATATACTTCTCAGCGGCCTGTTTGGCGATTTTGCGCTGTTCCCATTTGTCGACTCCCTTAGCGCTACCATAGACAAAGTAGGCCTTACAACGTGTCATCCAAAAACCAGGCCGGACTCTCTTAAGTTCGATCAATAGATCGCCGAACTCCTTGCACTGCAACATGCATTTGTCCGGCGTATCGCCTCGGTTATAGCAGAGCTGGATATATCCTATCATGATATAGGGATTGGCAGGCTCTTTCTTGTGCAGGCGCAAGCCAAGGTCTTCAACTTTCGAGTCGTACTTACCCATATCAGTCGTTCCCGCCGACCTGTCGTAGAAGGAAAGGAAGATGTATCCGAGCCTGCTGAACTCGTAACAGTTCTGCGACGGCATTTGCCGCCAAGCCTGAATGATCGCCCACCGTTCCTTGCTGTTTCGGTGCTCTTTGCGAAACGCGTTGTTTGTATAGCTTGCTCCCCAAAAAGCCAATGAAACGCTATACAGTCTTTGAGGATCAGTTTTCGTCCTTGCGAAACTCGCGTATTCAGACTTGAACCGGTTGACATAGTCCGTTTCGTTGAGGTTATCCGATCGGGCTAACCGCGTCAAGAGGCTGTGCCACTGTGTCTCGTATGCGACATTCTTCCGCTTCCATTCGTCATCGACCCATTTTAGTTCGGCACTTTCTTGGCTCCATGCCGTAAATCGGATCGGTACTATGAGTGCCAAGAGCAGCAACGTAAAGCATTTCCGAGAGCAGAGACGTCGGTTCGTTACATTCATAAGATGCCACCAAATGAAGTTGATGATGTCTAGATTATGCTATATGGTTCCAGCAGATCGTTTGATCGACCATTGGATTCTTGTTGAATGCCTCGGGAAGCGCAGATGGTGCGACAATAGGATGAACATAGATCGGGTTCTCATCCAAAACAGTGGCAGAAGCGGCCCAAACATCCCGCGGACCGGTTGTCCTCGTCACGTCCGTAAACCAACCCTCACTAATCCGAACCAATCCTAACAAACCCTAACGGCATTTGCCCCGCCCAAACCAATTGCAACCAGCCGACGTAAAATAACTTGTCAGACCATGAAGAAGTTCGGCGTTTTCCTTTTGTTCGTCATTGTCGCAGGTGCAGGCGTCTATGTGGGCTCTCGATACAACAGTTACCTTCCCACATTCGCGAAGGGCCCGATCAAGTATCAGCTTGCCCCGAAGACAAGCAATCTTCCGGTCAGCCCGGTTGCCGATTTCCGCGAGGCCGTCAAGAAGATCGTGCCGTCGGTGGTCAGCGTCGACCGGCTTGAGCGCCAGCGCAGCTTCTTTACCGATGAGGTCCGCATACGCGCCACAGGAACGGGCTCCGGCGTCATCGTCAGCCAAGACGGCTACATCCTCACGAACAACCATGTTGTTGAAGACGCCGATTTCGTGCAAGTCCGCCTCTATGATAAGCGAACCGTGCAGGCAAAGGTCGTAGGAACCGATCCGCACTCCGATATTGCCGTTCTCAAGATCGACGCGCCGAACATCACGGCCGCCGAGCTTGGCACCAGCTCAAACATCGAAGTCGGCCAATGGGTCATCGCCGTTGGAAACCCGCTGGGCTACGATAACACGGTCAGCGTCGGTGTCGTCAGCACAACCAAACGAACCCTGCAAGCCGACGGCAGGTCGCTTCTCGTCGACACCATTCAAACTGATGCGGCGATCAACCAGGGCAACTCGGGCGGAGCGCTGTGCAACTCGCAGGGACAAGTGATCGGCATCAATTCGGCCATCGCCAGCAACACCGGCGGCAGCATCGGCATCGGATTCGCCATTCCGATCGACCGGGCAAGGCGCGTTTCGGACGACATCGTGAAGTTCGGCCACGCGAAGTATGGCGTTCTCGGCCTTGATCCCTATCCTCAGGAAGGCCTGCTTGCCAACGAAAACGTGCGAGAAGAGCTGAAGCAACGGGTAAACGCAGACCCGCCTAGCGAAGGCTTGCTTGTTCAGCAGACAATGCCAGGCAGCGCGGCCGCCAAAGCAGGCATCCAGCCTCTCGACATCATGATTGAAATCGACGGCAAGAAGATGGCCGAACCGGTCGACTATCTGATCGCTCTGACCGACAAGAGACCGGGAGATAAGGTGAGTGTGAAGTGGTGGCACGCTGGAAAGGTTAAGGAACTGAAAATTGCATTGCAAGACCAGTAATCCTTCCGCACCATATCGGCTGTTTCATACGTTAGAATGATTAGGGATTGTCCCAACCGTTGATTTTGAATATATGAGTCCGCTCACGAACGGCCTATCGGAGTTTCTCGAGATCTTGCCATCGATAGTCCGGGAGCGTTTGGAACGCGCGAACGCCCTGGATACCCTCATTGAGGTTGTGCTGGATTACGGACGGCCCGTCGAAGCCCGCTACCGAGACCAAGTGGTCCGCATGCAGGACATCATTGTGTCCGATCTTGACATCGGATATGTGGTGAACAGCATCGGCGAGTTCGGCAGCGATAACCGCGCCGGCATCGAACGCACGTTGCACAGGATTTCGTGCATTAGGAACCGTCACCAAAAGGTGATCGGTTTGACTTGCCGTGTCGGCAGGGCCCTCGAAGGCACCATCGATATGATCGACGACATTGTGCGCTCGGGCAAGTCGATTTTGATTCTGGGCAAGCCGGGAGTCGGCAAAACCACCAAACTCCGAGAGGTGGCTCGCGTGTTGGCCGACGAGGTCGAGAAACGCGTCATCATCGTCGACACTTCAAATGAAATCGCCGGCGACGGAGACATTCCGCATCCAGGAATCGGCGCAGCCCGCCGAATGCAGGTTCGCTACGCGCCTGAACAGCACCAGGTAATGATCGAAGCAGTCGAGAACCACATGCCCGAGGTCATCGTCATCGACGAGATCGGCACTGAAGCTGAGGCTGGCGCTGCGCGAACCATCGCCGAGCGCGGCGTGCAGCTCATCGGCACCGCCCACGGCCAAACGCTCGAGAACCTGATGTTGAACCCGACTCTGTGCGACCTGATCGGCGGCATACAGGCGGTTACGTTATCTGACGACGAAGCCCGACGGCGCGGCACGCAGAAAACAGTGCTTGAACGCAAGGCTCCGCCGACGTTCGATGTGGTCATCGAACTCCTCGACTATGAGCGCCTGGCAGTGCACAGCAACGTTCAGAAGACGGTTGACTTGATCCTGCGCGGCGTACAAAGCAAGCCAGAAATCAGGGTTCGGACCGGTGCAGGCGTCGAGATCCTGCAAAGCGAAGACTCATCCGAAGTCGACGATCCTGCGTTCAACCAGCGCTACCCCAGCCTCGCCCGCGCTGAGGCCGCCGAACCCAAAGAAGAACCTGCGAAGAACCAGACTAGAATCTATCCCTACGGCATTGCCAGGACCCGGCTCGAAAGAGCTATCCGCGAGAAACGGTCTTCAGCAGTGGTTGTAACAGACCTCAACCAGGCCGATGCCATCATGGCGATCCGCACCACCTACCAAAATCGGCCGAAGAAGCTCCGCGAACTGGCAGGAAAGACATTGCCGACCGTGGTGGTGAAGTCAAACACCTTCACGCAGATCTCGGCGGCGCTGGACGAAATCGTCAACCGTGCTGGCGAAGGCAAGGATTTTGAGTCGCAAGCCATGGAGGAAGTTCTTTCGGCGGTTGACATTGTGATGCAGACTGGAAAACCTTACGAGCTTGCTCCTCAACCGGCGACGATACGTAAGATGCAACATCAAGTTACCGAGGCTAGACGTATCGCCGCTGAAAGTGTTGGTGAAGAACCGCATCGCCGATTGCGGGTTTTGCCCACAAGAATCAATTAACTTGCGATGAAGCCATCCGACTGCTAAAATGCGGACATGATGTCGGTTCTGGTTGCTCCTTTGGCCTTTCTCATTGCGCCTGCAAAACCGGTTGAGTGGTATGGACCGGTTACCGTCAGCTTTGAGGCGAAGCTCGACGGAAACGCCTATGACCCCGACCAGAACGACGTTCGCGTGAAGTTCGTGCGTGCAAAAGGAAAGAGCGTGGAACGACTGGCCTACTTCGACGACGGCAAGTGGAAAGCGGTGTTGCTTGCTCCAGAGCCAGGCAAATACAAGGCAAGCCTGATCCGAAACGGAAGGGCCACGCTTGCACCGGTGAGTATCGAGATCAAGCCTTCTCAGAAGCAAAAGGACGGATTCATCCGGCGCGACACGAAGTCCGTGAATCGTTTTCGTTTCGACAGCCAAGCCATGTACTATCCTGTCGGCCACAACCTGGCCTGGCCAGGATATGGCGTGGAGTTCGCCAAGCAGATCCCTCAGATGAAAGAAGCGGGGTTGAACTGGGCTCGGATCTGGGCGTGCGCTTGGTCGGACTATAACCCCTGGTGGCCGAACGACAAATCATCGAAAGACGTTTTGTGGAATATAGCACTTTCCAACTGGAACAATACCATCAACCTTTGCGAGCAAAACGGCGTCCATTTCCAATTTGTGCTCTTCCACCACGGCCAGTTCAGCTCGACAGTGAATCCCAACTGGCCGGACCATCCTTGGAACGCGAAAAATGGTGGTTTTCTTGATAAACCTGATGATTTCTTCACGAATCCAGAAGCAATCAAACGCTCGAAGATGTGGTTTCGGTATGCGGTTGCTCGATGGGGACATTCCCCGAGCATCATGGCTTGGGAGCTGTTCAACGAAGTCGAGTGGTGCGACGCCTTCCGCAACAACATCAAGTCGGTGATCGACTGGCATTCCCAAATGGCCGACTATATCCGATCAATCGATCCTTACAAGCATTTAGTCACATCGAGTTCATCGATGGCCCATCCGGAGATGTATGCCAAGCTGGACTACTATCAGCCGCACACCTATCCACCCGACATCGTCGGCGCGGTGACTCAAGAGAAACAGCCAGGCGACAAGCCGCTCTTCTTCGGCGAGTTCGGCGCAATGAACAACGCTGAGAAATATGAGAAGAAGACGATTCGCGACGGGCTCTATGCAGGCATGCTGGCGAACCACGCAGGCACGGCGATGTATTGGTCTTGGGACCGCATCCCGCGGCTCGATCTTTACAAAGATCTCAAGACGGCTTCGGAGATCATTAAGGTAAGCCGCCTCGCGGCTCATCCGAAGGCTAAAATGCACACGCCGAGCGTTTCGACCAACGGCTTCGGTGTGACATCATTCATTCCCGGACGCGGGTGGGCGAAGACCGAGAGGTTCATTTTCAACCTGCCAGAAGACGCCAACACCTCGAACACAGGGCTTGTGGCCGGCTATTTCCAGAGCCAAACCGGCGGGCACAAGGAGATGTGTCCCGAGCCGCTGACATTCAAGTTTAGTGCTCCAGCAGTCGGGGAGTTCCGAGTGCGATTGACGAACGTTGCGCGACGAGGCGCTCACGTGCGGCTCTGGCTTGACGGCTCCATCGTTGACGAACTGAAGGTTGAACCGTCCAACCGCGACCAGACGGCTAATAAGCAAATCAAAGCGGCTTACAAGAAGGGAGAGCACTCCGTTAAGCTTGACAATATCGGCGAGGACTGGGCTGTCATCGCATCAATCGAGGTTTCGCCGCTCGGCCCGCAGGCTTCGGCTTTGGCCCTTGGCGAACCTGATTGGCTACTGATGAGGATTGTTTCAAACGAGGATGCCGCTCTGCCTGTCCAGGCAAGCATTGGCAAGCTGAGTTTGAAGGACGGCAATTACCAGGCGACGGTTTGGAATCTGAACCTGGGCACCAAGAACGCTTTGCAGGTCTCGGTGAAGGGTGGCAAGATCCTCGGTTCTTTGAATTTGACAGACCACGACGCTATTATTTGGCTAAACGAACCAAAGAAATAGTCGTCAGAGATCCTGTATGGCCTCTTGTCGACTTTCAATAAAAACGCTATACTAATCTTGATATTGAGTGTTCCCCAAAAGGAGGGGTTAAATGACTAAATGTTTACAATTTGCGGCAGTTGCTACTGTTAGCTGCCTTGGTACGTTGGCATCAGCATGGGACGCATACGCGATCCGAAACAACCCGACCATTAATGAGACCGCTGGGACCACCGAGTTCGTCATCAGCGGAAGCGGAATGAAGGGCGGACTCGGCTCTTCGGAACTCGACGGCCACAAGCTGAGCGATCTGCTCTCGGCTTCGATCGTTCGATTGGACGACACCACGAGATTTACGGCAGGCTCCGGTCCGGCTGTTGCTCCTTACGTTAACATCTGGATCACAGACGGCACCAACTTTGCGGTCATCGCAAACGAGCCTTCGAACGCAGAATGGGCTGGCGGCTTGCAATGGAACTTCACCTGGGATGACCTGAAGACTAAGACGCTGAATGTCTACGAGAACTCCAACAAGACTTGGCTGCCGAATAACGGCGTTGGACTAACCTTCAACGACCTCGCCAACTTCACGGTTCTTGCCCCGACATCGGTGCAACTTACAGCCGGTTGGACGGGTCTTGGCGGCGGAGCTCCCCGGGAGTTCGGCACCAACCAAGCCTACGGCTTCAACTGGGTTTTCGGCGATACGCTGAGCAACTATGTGTCCGGCGATGACGGATACATCGTCAAGGATCCGAAGCTTGGCGTACTTGGCGAGCCGTCGGTTCCGGGTCCTGCAGCCGCTCTTGCTTTTGGCGCAGGATTGCTAGGCGCGGCGCGTCGGCGCAGAGCCAGAAAGTAAACAATCTTCATCATCAGCCTGCAAGGCCTTCAACCTTTCTTGGGTTGGAGGTCTTCTTTGTTCGTGACGATGAGATAAGCTTAATGCAAATGTCCGGTCAAGACAAAGAACTCGCCAACCATATTATCGACCTGGAAACGAAGGCTTTGCACCGATGGGGCAATGGCGATCCGTCGGGCTTTCTTGATTTGTCTGCGGAGGATATCAGTTACTTCGATCCGTTCATAAACGCACGAATCGACAGCAAACAAGCGCTCCTTGAACTCTATAAACCGATTGCTGGCCAAGTCAGTATCGCCGAGAGCCGAATCATCGATCCCCGTGTCCAAGTGTATGGCGAAGTGGCTATCTTGACATTCCGGTTTGAGAGCAAAGGCAGCGAAGGATCGATGCTATGGAACACCACGGAGGTTTATCGGAAGATGAACGATACGTGGAAGATTGTTCACACGCACTGGGCGATGCCAAACGAATGCAGAACGAAGTAACACTCTCTTATCTGAGGCGTTCTTGATCTAAGCGTTAATTCCTGGGGTGGCTTCTTATGTATCGTTATCAGGCTGACTCGGCGTTGTTTAGTGCGATTTTAGTCTTTGCAGGAGGGTGCGGAACAAGCAAGAATCAAGATCCTATTGCGCCAGCAAACCGGCTCTCTGTGCAACAGACCCAGCTAAGGCCGATTGTCGAGCAAACTGCGCCGGCTCCTAAAACAGCACGCAGGCTCCCGCCAGACATGCGCTACGATGGCAAACTCGCTTTGAAGCTGGTTGCCGTTAGCGAACCCAAAATCGACAAGCACAACAACGATATGTATCGCAGTTGCTACGATATTGAGAAAGCGTGGGCGCCAGACGGAGGTCCCTATGTTGGCCGAAAACTGACCAGTTCCTCGTTTACAGCATATGGGAAGTCAGAGAAGCTTCCTGACAAGGTGCTTCATTTCGAAGTTCTGGGCGATAGCCCGCAAGGCGGCTCCATCTACGCGTTGCCCGGCGAAGGACTCGACAAGACTGTTGGCTTGATCAATGGATACAACCGAACGATTACCCATGGCTACTTCAAGAGTAACGAGTCGATTAACCAGTTCGTATTGCCTTACTTCTCGGGAGGCCATCCCTCGGCACCAATAACGATTGCTTTAACGGCCAGCAAATATACAACGATCCAAACCGTAAGGCCGCCATTCAATATTGACACGAAGGCGATTGACGAGGAGTTCGACAGGCGATGGGTCGAGGCACACAAGTCAAAGAACTATGTCCGGTATCCCGAAGAACCGAACGTGATCTATCCTCTGGCGAAAGGCCATTGGGGTTCAGTTGATCTTCGAGTTACTGTCGGCTACACGCATTTCACGACAGGCAAAGATCAGGGGCCAAAACCAACAACTCCCGAATCAAAGTATCGCAAGCATATCGTCAGGGTGATCTTCAAACCTGCTGCCGTTCCTATGCGGCAAATGGTAAGGACTTCGATAAAGATCAAAGCTGGAAGGGACTACAGTTGCAGCAATGACGGCCATTTCATGACATCGTACGCAGTCGATCCCGGCCCGCAACTAGAAGATATCGAGTCGATCGAGATCGCAACCTGCCCTTTTAGAACGTATACCCTGCCAACCGTTTCATTCCGGCCAGATCCGGCAAAGTTTGCCAATCTTGGTTCAAAGGCGAACCGTACCGTTGGTCTGAAGGGAGTCGCAACGGTCGATTCCATTGGCGTCTATACGCTTAATTCCTATACAGATCGGGCGGCTAAACATTACACTCCTGACGGCAAGTATTGGCCGGACTTCCCTGGAGAAGACTCCTTCTACAATCAACATGATAAGTTCCCCTACACTGTTTATGAGGCCATTCTCGACATCAATAGCAAGTATTTAGCAAAGGGTGGCGAGTTGCGAGCTGAAGCCTACTCCTTACTTAAACCAACGTCGCCTATCGGCAAACTGAAACCTCTCAGTTCAATGGTGACGTATCCTGGGTTTAAAGGCAAGATGAAGCTGGCAGTCGAACCTGCGAAAGACGATAAATATCTTCGCATTGATCTCGAAGTATCCAGCTCGACATGGAAAACACTCGGCAAGACCTCTAAGTATATTGCGCATGAGAACAAGCTGCTTGACGAAAACAGAGAGTGGGTGCACAAGTGGATGAATCTAACGCCCTTCCAATACTGGCTAGATGATGCAGGTGAACTCGTCATCAGTTATACAGAGCCCCGAAAAGCGCCGATATCGGTGAAAACCGGCATCAAGTTGCCTAGTCGTAACTACCAAGCGAGGTTTCTCTTAACGTCCAACTCGAACCAACGCATGATAAGCAGGCCGATTTGGTTTCCCATCAGTGGCGGGGCTTGGCTGTCATTTGACTTGAACGAGGAAAGAAAGGCCGCTTACTCATCTGACGGCAATCAGCTCTACCTCAAAGATCTCAAATCGATTGAGCTTCAGGCCCGACCGATAACCAAGAGCAAGCCGATTCTATTGAAGTTGCCGCCTCCCGTTCAACGTTCGAAGACACTAACACTTGAAGTAAGATAGAAAGCTGAGACAGGAGATCCTGATGGAAACGAAGCCGCCGCCTATTCTGAACCCTTCCTCCGAGAAGAAGATTACGGAAGATGCGCAGATGGTCGCCGACCTGGTGACGGGGTTGAACATGCGCAAGAAAGACAACAAGATCCAAGGCTTCTCTGTGTTGGCAGGCTGTCTTCTTGGCGCACTGGTCGGGCTTATCTGGGGATATGTGGAATATCGAATAGTCGATGCTAATCTTATCGGCCCCTTACTGGTTGGCTTTCTGGGCGGTGCGCTGATCTCATTGCTGATCAGCGGCGCGATTCTCGGCGTTTACCGGACATTCAAGCATTGATGGCCTTCGCATGGATGCTGCAATCCTGACGGTTGGCATGCCTCGGGAAACACTGAGGTTGTTACATTGTGTGGTGGAGACGCGAGCATAGGTATCGCCGGCAGCTTGAGGCTGGGTCATTGTGACCTAAACGCGGGCATGTAGCCGCCGGATGATTGTCCCGGCGCGCCTCTCGCTTCCGCCGCCACGTTAAAACCGCAAAGATTAGGCGAGCAATGTCTTAGCGGCGGCGAACCTGCGCAACATAATGACCCAGCCTTAGCTTGCCGGCAAAGAGGAACCTCCCAAATTGAACCTACGCTGCCGAACGGGCGCACGAGGGGACAAGGAATCCCGCGGCTACGCTTCTGCTTTTCAACACAATGCAACGGCCTCTGCGAATCCCGAGCCATGCTAAAGGTCGCGACTTAATGTTGTTCGCAAGTTCAATTCCCGCCCTTGGCTTCGCAACCTGTCAGGCGGCGATACCTATGCTCGCGTCTTCAGATCACTATGCAAAAACCTCGTGCCGACACAAGGAGCGAACCGACTTAGGCCATGAGGCTTTAGCCTCGGGATTGCGAATCCCGAGGCATGCTAATCGTCCCACATCCCTATTGCCTCGTCCCTTGCTGTCCTATGCTCCCAATCTCTCCGGATTCAGCCCCTCAAGCTCGGGCACGACAAACAGACCGTCCTTGCGGATCAGCCGACCGTCGAACCAGATTTCGCCGCCGCCGTAATCCGGCCGCTGGATGTTCACGATGTCCCAGTGGACCGCCGAACGATTGCCGTTGTCCGCAATGCCCGGATACGCCGCGCCTGGAGTCAGGTGGAATGATCCCGCGATCTTCTCGTCGAACAGCGTGTTCTTCATCGGGTGCAGGATATGCGGGTTATAGCCGAACGACCACTCGCCGAAGTAGCGCGCGCCTTCGTCGGTGTCCAGAATCTCGTTGAGCTTGGCCGAGTTCACGCCGGCGTCGGCCTCGACGATTCTGCCGTTCTTCACGGTCAGCGTGATGTTCTTGAACTCAACGCCTTGGTTCAGCGAAACGCAATTATAAGTAACGACGCCTTCCATGCTCTCTCGGACCGGAGCGGTGTAGCACTCGCCGTCTGGGATGTTGCGCTCGCCATGGCAGCTGACCGCGCCGATGCCAGCGATGGAGAAAGTCAGATCGGTTCCAGGACCTTTCAGTTCGACCTTCTCAGTCTTCGTGATCAGCTCGACCAGCGGTTCGGCGGCTTTCTGCATCCGGCTATAGTCGAGGGTGCAAACCTTGAAGTAGAAGTCCTCAAATGCGGCCGTCGACTTCGAAGCCTGTTGGGCCATGCTGGAGGTCGGCCAGACCAGCGCAACCCATTTGGTCTTGGGAATGCGGACGCCGAAGTGCACCGGCTGCATGAACTCCTTGGTCCAAATCGACTGGTTCGCGTCGGGCACGTCCGACATCTCGGCGTAGTTGTTCGAGCCGCGCAGCGCGATATAGGCGGTCATCTGCTCCATCTCGTGCTTCTCCACGTCGGCGATGAGCTGGGCGTTCGGCACGGTCATACCCTTAAGGAGCTGGCGCTTGATGATGTTGCTCTCCATGCGCACGACGACCTTTGCGCCGGAGATCTGGGCAACGCGCACCACTTCGGCGGCGGCCTCGTCGGGGATGTCGCAGGCATAGATGAGGACGTTGTCTTCATGCGTCAGACGGCAGGAATGGTTGCAGAGGACGTTGGCAAGCTGAGTCACGCGCGGGTCGATCATGTTTGGAGGTTACCTGATCGTTTTGAGTTGCCTGGGAGCATAGAAAGGATGCTAACCGGGATCGCTGGCGGCCCCGCCGGCTCATCAGCGCGGACGTCATGGTTCGCGCCAACCAGGCCAAGACTAGAACCTAAAACTTCTCAGCCAGCCTGCACTGCTTGTCGCGAGTCGGCGGCAGACCGAACCGGGCAATCCTCCCGAAGTGCTGCGCGTACTCCCGCGAAGCATCGTCGCAGCGCCTCCATTCCATATCGCTGATGGCTTCCTTCCGCTTGCCCAGCCGGTACATGTCTACAACGAAGAAGTCGGCGACGACGGGCAATCCCATAGCGAAAGAGGTGTGGGCTTTGGGTCCGACCATGGTGTCCTTCACCACGTGGTTGCCCGGCAGATACAGCCAGCACGAAACCAGCCGCGAGCCCAAAACGAGCTTGTACTCCTGAACCAAATAATCCGGATACCGAATTGGAATGACTGAATCGAACTCATCCGAGTAGCAGGCGACAACCAGCGGCGCTAAGCTGACAACCATCGCCGCCCGCGAATCGCCCATTTTCAATTGGTCTTCAAGGCAACTGACCGGGTACGGCTGGCCAAAGCTGAAGTGGATGATGTCCCAAACATAGTTCCAAAACGACTTCTTATAGAGCGTCGGCGAGAGCTTCCTCAGTTTGGCGTGGCTAAGGTGGAATCCGCCAGGATCGCTGGCAGAGCAAATCGGTAATAAGGTCGGTGCCCTCATGGCCGATTATAGCCATATCTAAATCTTAATGGCAAGTTAATAATAAGCGAATCTCTTCTGGAGTTCCTGCACATATCAGTTTACAAACAAGTGACTCCAAAATCGGCAATTGAAATTGGTGATCGCCGGCGCGTCGCCATCAGATTCTATGAGACAGGCTTTCAGCCCTTCTCATTTCACTGTCTTCTTACCCAGCCCTTCGGCTTCGCCTTCAAGCTGGGCTGGTATGAAACGCACCTTCGGCGCTCTTATGCCGCGTCAAAGAATACTAAGGTCGTTGAACAAGCTCGCGAGTACGCTCGCCCTCCACCCAAGATTCAATCCGGTCGTTCAATGGTCAATGGTCAGTGGTCAATGGGATCGTTCTCCCTCCAATCCTAACCAAGTTTTCCCCTCAAGATTCCCAGCAGCATTACCGATAAGACTGATGGGCCGGAGAATCGATTCTCGGTCCTGAGGTTCACGGATTGATCCTCAAGCAGCGAAAGGACACGCGGAAGGACTGAATCCTGCCGTGGAAATACTGAAAAACCTGTTCGGACCGTTCTCAGACGACCTGCAGAGATCGATGACGCAAACGACGCAGCGCCATGCGCTGATCGTTAATAACCTGGCTAACGTCAACACGCCCGGTTATAAGCGCAAAGACATGGATTTCGGCATCGTGCTGGAAGAAGAGATGCAGCAGCGCGGCCCGGCGTCGATTGCCCAGGACGCAGATAGCATGGGCGGCGCGATGGAAGACCAGACCAGCATCCGACTCGACGGCAACAACGTCGACCTGGAACGCGAGGTGATGGCGCTGTCCGAAACCGAGTTACGATATCAAGCACTCACTGACGCTGCAAACAACTATTTCTCAGGCCTCAAGAACGTGATCCGGGAGGGTAGATAGTGAACACCTTAAGCGGCGCGATGCGCATCAGCTCGTCGGGAATGACCGCCGAACGGTTCCGAATGGATGTCATCTCCTCGAACATCGCCAATGCGAACACCGCGGAGACGGCAACATCCCAACCCTACCGCAGGAAGTCCGTAGCGTTAGCTCCAGACGAAGAAGGCGTCAAGATCGTCGCGGTCGTTGACGACCAGCGCGACTTCCCGTTGATTCCAGATCCCAACAATCCCGACCGCAGGATCAAAGGAAGCAACGTGAATCCCATCGAGGAGATGGTGAGTATGATCGCCGCTTCTCGTGCCTACGAAGCTAACATCGCCGCGTTTAACTCAGCCAAGGGCATGATGAGGAACGCGCTTAACATCGGAAAGATTTGAACTAGGAACACAAAATGAACCCGAAGATTGCCGCTCTGCCCAACGTTACGATCACGACCGTTCAACGGCCGTCCGTGACCAAGCCAGAGGTCGGCAACGGTGACTTTGCGCAAATGTTGACGGACGTCCTTAAGGAAGTAAACATGTCTCAGCAAGAAGCTAAGGGCATGCAGAACGCCTTGATGACGAATCAACCGGTCGAGCTTCACGACTTGAAGATGGCCCTTGAGCGCGCAAGCACCTCGATGCAACTCACGTTGCAAGTTAGGAACAAGATACTCGAAGCGTACCAAGAGCTGATGCGGATGCAAATCTAGCCTAGTCGGAAGCGGCGCCGGTTCGGAAAACGAACATGGGCAGCTTGTTACTTAGATTGAGAACATGGTGGGAGACGGCTGATCGAACTCAGCGCGTCGTCACAATTTTCGGCGGCGTCTTTCTGGCGATCCTCCTAATGGGCACGTTCTACTTCGCCTCCAAGCCGAAGATGGAAATAGCCTTCACAGGTTTGACCTATAGTGAGATCGCGGCGGTCAAGGAAGAAATCGATAAACAGGGCATCCCCGCCGAATACAGCCAGAACGGTTCTGTTTTGCTTCCCAAGGAAAAGATCCTAGAGGTTAAAGCAGCGCTTGCCCAAGCCAATAAGCTCCCCATGAGCAACAATTCGAGCTCCAGCGAGCTTGAAAAAGTATCCATCACTACGACGCCGACCGTCGAGCAAGCGCGACTTAAGCTTATGCTCGAAAGCGACGTGGCCTCTTCGATTCAGTTTATCGATGGCGTTCAATCGGCCCGAGTGAAGATCACCCCAGGCGACTCCTCTCCTTTGATGAATGAGAAAACACCTGCAACCGCAAGTGTCGCCATCGTCGAAAAAAACGGCATGACACTCACTGGAGAGCAATCTAAAGCGATCGCCCGGCTCGTGGCCTATTCTGTTCCCGGCCTCGACGTGAAGTACGTTTCGATTGTCAACCAAGCAGGCGTTCAGCTCTATGACGGCCAGAGCGCAGATTCATCCGGCTCAAGTGCGGACACCAAGATCACCGCCGAAATCAACGAATCGAAACGCCGCGAGCGCGAACTCCAGGCTATGCTCGATACGGTTTTCGGCGCAGGCGCTACGGTTGCTAAGGTCAATGTAACTCTGAACTTCGACCAAAAGTCCACGAAGACGACGACTCCGATCGTCGGCGAAATCGTATCCAAAGTGGAAACCAAAGAGATCATGGACGGAGGCCCCAAAAAAGACGCTCAAGGATCGCCAAGCGACAATAACAACCCCACATCCGGCAAGTCAAGCAACTATAACGGGCTAAAGACCGCCACTGACTTCGCGCAGGGTCAGAACCTCGAAACCACTGAGAACGCCGTCGGCAGCGTGATGGGGATGAAGATTACAATCGCAGTTAATGAAGACAAGAAGTTGAATGTCGAGAAGATAACTGAGATGGCCAAGAACTTTCTTCCCGGCACGGTTGAGGAAGATGGCCCCTTCTCAGCAGTAGTCACTGAGGTTCCCTTCGACACATCTGCACAGAAAGAAGCTCAGAAAGCTGCTTCGTCTGGCGCCATGAGCAGCAAGATCCAGCAGGGACTATCTATCCTGCCGGTCATCGCCCTAGTCATTGTCGGCCTGATGGTGATTAAGGCGATCGCAAAGGCGGCAAAAGACCAGAACGTCCTCGTGCAAGCACTTCCTGACGGACGCATGATGCCGATCGGAGTCGGAGCAATCGGTTCTGGACATTCCTCCTCAACCGAGATCCTATCTGCTGAAGACGACGAAGGCGATGCCATCACGCCGCACAAACCCAAGAAGAAACTGGACGTTGGCGAGATTGAGGAAAAAGTCGATGTCACCTATGAACAGATCAAGAAGATGACCGCCGAGAAGCCTGATGCCGTTGCCTTGCTGATTAAGAGCTGGCTGTTGGAGAACAAGCGATGAGAAAAGCGAAAGAAGAACTGACCAGCAAGCAGAAAGCTGCGATTATGCTGATGATTTTGGGTCCGGAGCTTTCCGGCAATGTATTGAGGCACTTCGACGAAGACCAAATCGAAATCCTCTCACTTGAAGTCGCACGCCTCGACAAAATCTCATCGGAACAAAGAAACGAAGTCCTCCAAGAGTTCTACGAAATCGCCATCGCACAGGATTACATCTCGCAAGGAGGCATCGTCCATGCTCGAAAGGTCCTTGAGTCAGCCTTCGGTTCCGAAAGAGCCGAAGAAGTCATCAAGCGCGTCATGGCTGCCATGCAAGTCGTTCCGTTCGAGTTCCTGAAACGAGCCGACCCGAGCCAGTTGCTCAGCTTTATTCAAGAAGAGCACCCGCAGACGATCGCTCTTATCCTGGCCTACTTGCCGATGAACAGCGCCGCGCTGATTCTTAGCAAGTTGCCTTCAGACTTACGTGCCGAAGTTGCTGGACGAATCGCCATGATGGAGCAGACTCCTCCTGAGGTTATTCGCCGCGTAGAGCAGGTTCTGGAGAAGAAGGTTTCAACCGTTATCAACCAGGAAATGAGCCAAGCAGGCGGCCCCAAGGCGCTTGTCGACCTTCTCAACCGTGTTGACCGTTCAACCGAGCGCCTGATTATGGACTCGCTGACCGAGCAAAACCCAGAACTCGCGGAGCAGGTCAAGAACATGATGTTCGTCTTCGAAGACATCGTCGGCCTAGACGACAGAGCCGTGCAGCAGATACTTCGGGAAGTCGACATGAAGGAACTGGCGACGGCTCTCAAGGCGGTCGGCCAGGAAGTTCAGGAAAAGGTCATCAGAAACCTATCCGAACGCGCCGCCGAGATGCTGAAGGAAGACATGGAGTTCATGGGCCCGGTTCGATTGAAAGTCGTCGAAGAAGCCCAGCAGAAGATCGTCGCCGTCATCCGCAGACTGGAAGCCGCAGGCGAAATCGTCATTGCCCGAGCCGGCGAAGAAGAGGACGTCCTTGTCTAGAGTCATTCATACTGGCGACAGCGCTTTAGAAGCAACTTCGGTATTTTCGCATCTGAAAGCGGTCGACCCGATAATTGCCGGCTTCAACAAAACGGCCAAGGCAGATCGGACAACAACCATCCTCGATCAGCTTAAGGAACAGGCAAGGCTCGAAGGCAAGCGGGAAGGATACGCAGAAGGTCTTGAGAAAGGCCGCAAAGAGTCTCTGCGCAACCTGAAAGCCGACTGCGAAGCCCACGCTGCCGAGTTCGCATCTGAGCTCAACGCCATAGTTGATGTCCTTCAGGGAAGCATCCAACAGTTCTATCGCAACGCCGAAGAAAGCCTTGCCGGACTCGCGCTTGTGATCGCTGCGCGTATCGTTGCCCGCGAAATAGAGACGGTGCCGGAGACGGCCCTCGAAATCGCCAAGGAAGCAATCGCAGAAGTGACCCACGCCGAGAGTGCCACGGTTCGTGTGAACCCATTCCACAGCGCGACGGTTCGCTCGCACGCCGATATGCTTCGCGCCGTGTCGCCGTCGCTCAAGAACATCCAGTTCGTCGACGATCCGTCGATAAGCGGCGGATGCGTTATCGAATCGACAGGCGGACGAATCGATGCCTCCATCGAGTACCGAGTGAAAGCCCTCATGGAGACAATGCTCGAGCATTATGCCGTTAACGGCGTCGAGGCTTCGGAGAAGGCTGCATGACAACCTTTGCCCCTCGTCCTCGATTCGATACGGCCCGCGAGATCGTCGAGAAGACCCGTTTGATCCAAGTAGATGGACGCGTTACCCAGGTCGTTGGCTTGGTCGTCGAGTCGAACGGACCCACCTCGCGCGTGAACGACCTTTGCTTCATCGAAGCTCAAGAAGGCGAATTGGTTCCGGCCGAGGTTGTCGGATTCCGCGGCGATCGCGTTCTACTGATGCCGTTGGGCGAACTATCCGGCATTCGAGCGGGCTGCACCGTTCGAGGCACTGGACATTGCCTGCGCGTTGGCGTCGGCGAATCGCTGCTCGGCCGCGTTCTCGACGGAGTCGGAAATCCGATGGACGGCCTTGGGCCGCTCGAGTTCTCCGAGCACTATCCGATTTATGCCCAGCCGCCGAACGCCCTTCAACGCAAGATGATTTCGCGCAGGCTGGCGACCGGTGTTCGATCCATCGACGGACTTCTGACCCTCGGCGAAGGCCAAAGAATGGGCATCTTCGCCGGTTCAGGCGTTGGTAAGAGCACGCTGCTCGGCATGATTGCGCGGTACTGCACAGCCGATGTCAACGTGATCGCACTCGTCGGCGAACGAGGTCGAGAAGTCCGCGAGTTCATCGAAAACGATCTTGGCCCCGAAGGCCTCAAGCGGAGCATTATTATCTGCGCGACCTCTGAGATGCCTGCCCTTGTCCGTATCAAAGCTGCCTTCGTCGCGACGGCCATCGCCGAATACTTCCGCGACCAGGGCAAGAGCGTTTTGCTGATGATGGACTCGGTGACTCGTTTTGCGATGGCTCAGCGCGAAGTCGGCCTTGCCATCGGCGAGCCGCCGAGCACCAAGGGTTACACGCCGAGTGTGTTCGCCTTGCTTCCCAAGCTAATGGAGCGCGCGGGCAACGGTCGGAAAGGTGCGATCACCGCTCTTTACACCGTCTTGGTCGAAGGCGACGACACGAACGAGCCGATTGCCGACGCCAGCCGGTCCATCCTCGACGGCCACATCGTTTTGAACCGTCGCCTCACTGGCCGCGGACACTATCCTCCTATCGACATCCTCCAAAGCCTCAGCCGAACGATGCCCATGGTCGTTGCCAACGAGCAAATGGAAATGGCCCGGCAGGTCCGCGAACTGATTGCAGCCTACGACGACGTGGAGGACCTCGTCAGCATCGGCGCGTATAAACAAGGTACCAAGCCGATCGCCGATCGAGCTATCGCTAAACAGGACTCGATCAACCGGTTCCTCCGCCAAGCCAAAAGCGACGGATCAACCTATGAGGACATGCTAGCCACCTTGGAGGTAGTGACCGGTGCCTAGATTCGCATTCAAGCTTCAGAAAGTGCTGGAGTTCCGCGAACGGCTGGAGCAGGAAGCCAAAGATGTCTACCTGGACGCTCGAGCCAAAACGATCGAAGCGGAGAACGAGCTATCGCGCATGATCGAGCACCGAAAAGCCGTCATCTGTCAGCCTTTGTCATCGCTGGATGATCACCTCGCTCTTGATCGCTATGTTCAGTCTTGCGAGGACAAGGAAAGGCACCAGCACTTGGTCATTCAGGTGTATGAGACCGAAGAAGAGGAAAAGAGGTTTCTCTGGATCGAGTCAAAAAGGGAATTTCAAGCCATCGTTAAGCTTCGCGACAAGGCCTTTGACGAATGGCAAGCCGAGGAAAACCGGCGCGAGCAAAACGCCCTCGATGAATGGGCAGTATTGAGGCGAGCATCATGAGAATCGACGACCAAACCGCATTTAGCCTGCTTGGACCGAGAGGCGTCAAGCAACGAATGGATGAGCTTCAGAGCCGATTAGATGCGCTTTCTCCCAATCCGCGAGCTGGCTTCCAAGGTTTGCTGGAGCAGAACATGCCTGGGCCGATGTCGTTCCAGGCAACTCCGTCGATGGATCAATCTGAGGGGCAGAGCGCTCTCTTCGGCGACTTGGGATACGGGCCATACAACCCCTTTGGAGACGGCAACTCTCTAAAAGGCACCGATGCACTTCGAAGCTTAATCAACAAAGCAGCGAAAGACAACGATATTGAGCCGGAGTTGCTCGATGCTCTGGTCCAAGCCGAGAGCAACTACAATCCGACGGCTGTATCTCGAGCTGGGGCGCGAGGATTAACGCAGCTGCTTCCTGGCACAGCGCTGCAAATGGGGGTCCAGAATATCCACAATCCGATGGAGAACCTGAACGGCGGAGCTAAGTATCTCTCGGAGCAGATAAAGCGGTTTGGCAATGTACGTGACGCCCTTGCTGCATATAACGCAGGTCCAACACGATTGAGCAGAGGCGGCACGCTCCCTCTTGAAACCACTCGGTATGTCGATAAGGTGTTGAAGCTTTACGAGGCGAATAAGAACAAATGAAACCTGTCGTCCTCATCATCATCGTAGCGCTCATCGGCGGCTTGGTCGTTGGTGCGGGGATGACCGGCATGGTCAACATCCCCGGCTTGACTCCGGCTAAGAAGAAAGCCAACGCCAACGCCCAATACGACTCCGACAAAGACAAAGCAGACCCGAAAGCTGACGCCAAGAAAGACGCCAAACCCGAGAAGGTTAAGCCGACGACGACTCCGCCAACGCCTGTCGTGGAAAAAGGAGAAGCGAAACCGGCCGAAGACCCGACTCTCGGCTACAAGAAAGTCGCCAAACTGTGGGGTTCGATGGATGCGGAAAAGATCAAAGAACAGATCGGTAAAGGCTGGAAGGATGCCGACTTGGCCTGCATCTTCAACAAAATGGATGTCGGAAAGGTAGCCGAAGTGCTCGCCTTGCTCGATCCTGCTAAAGCTCTGAAACTGACAAAGGCGATTCAGGCTGAGGCGTCGAAACTGCCTCCGGTTGAGAAGAAGTAGCGTTGTTCATCCCCTCCCTCGGAAGCATCGAAACTGGCTCCTTCGCCGGGGAAATGAAGTCGCACATCCCCTCCCTCGGAATGTTTGTGTCTGAGGGAGGGGGAAGGGGGAGGGAGCAACTTAATGCCTGTTGCGCCTCGTCTCCAGCATAAATCCGCCTGCTTGTTCCCGAACGCCAGTAACTACTGCGGGAACGGTAGCAACTAAGGCGCGAAAACGATTCCCGCCTTTTTTATACCTAGCTGGACCATCCCCTTCGCAATCTGTCAATTCGGCCTTGATCAGATAGATGGGCTGTTGCCGCGAGCAGTTACCAAGCAACGTCTTCAACGTCATTCCGAACGAAGCGATTAATCCCTGCACACAGCGAATGAACTTCGAATGTAGAAAGCAAGAACAGCAGACCGAGATCCCTCGCAAGCTCGGGATGGTAACACCAAGATCGAGGCTCAAACTAAGCCTAACAAATCCTCACAAAAACCTACACCTTCAGCTCGTTGCGACGCTCCGAAACCTTCCTCTCAGCGTGGTCGAGGATCTTCTTGCGGAACCGGAGCAGCTTCGGCGTGACCTCAAGCAACTCGTCGTCGCGAAGCCAAGCCAGGGCCTGCTCCAGTGAGAACTCCTTGTGCGGATCGAGGGCGACCGTCTGTTCGGATGTGGCCGACCGGATGTTGTTTGCAGCCTTCATCTTGGTGATGTTGACCAGCATGTCTTCATCCTTGGCGCATGCGCCGATGACCATGCCGCCATAGACTTCCGTGGTCACCGGATAGAACAGCGTTCCGCGCTCCATGATGTCCTCATAGGCATAGCGCGTGATCGGGCCGCTTTCTTTCGAAATGAGAGAACCTTGCGTCCGTGACTCAACCTCGCCGCGATAGCCGAAATAGCCTTCGAACAAGCTCGAAATGAGGCCGAGTCCGCGGGTCATCGTCAGGAAATTGGATCGAAAACCAATCAAACCGCGAGTCGGTATCAGGTACTCGATCCGCACGGCAGCGTCGTTCTGCTCCATGTGGACAAGCTCGCCCTTGCGCCGGCTCATGTCCTCCATGACCATTCCAACGGCATCGTCGGGCAAATCAAGGGTCACGCGCTCGTGCGGCTCTTCGATCTCGCCTTGGGCGTTGCGCTTCAAAATGACCTGCGGCCGGCTGATCTGCATCTCATAGCCTTCGCGCCGCATCGTCTCGATGAGCACCGCAAGCTGCAACTCGCCTCGCGCCGCCACCTTCACAATCTCCGGCGTCGAGTTCGGGTCGATCTTGACCGACACGCTAACCGCTTCTTCCTTCTGAATGCGCTCCCTAATCTTGTGGATCGTCAGGAACTTGCCGCCGTCCTTGCCCGCCAAAGGCGAGTTGTTCGCATAGAAGTCCATTGTCAGCGTGGAAGGCTCCACCTGAATCGGCGCAAGCTCCTCCAGATTGTTCGGATCGCAGATCGAGTCGCTGATGAGCACGCCGTCGAGCCCGGACATCATGGCGATTTCACCCGCTCGAACGAGTTCGGCTTCCTTCATCTGGATGCCTTCGTAAACCCACAGTTTGGTCACGTTGAACGCCGTCGAAACGCCTTCACGAAGCATGACCAGCCGGTCGCCGACTTTGACTTCTCCGCGCAAGACCTTCCCGCCGAACATGCGGCCCAGGTAATCGTTGTAGTCCAGGTTGTTGACTTGCAGAAGGAACGGGCCTTCTCGGTCGACGTTTGGCGGCGGAACGGCGTTCACGATCATCTCGAACAGCTCGCGCATGTCCTTTTCCGCCCCGTCCGGATCAACCCGAGCGAATCCGCCTGAGCCTGATGTGTAAAGGTGAGGGAAGAAAATGTCATCTTCTGATGCGCCAAGGTCGATAAACAGGTCGATGGTTTTGTCGTAGGCATCGAGCGGGCGTGCGCCGTCTCGGTCGATTTTGTTGATGCACACAATCGGCTTGAGCTGGTTCTGGAAAGCCTTCTTAAGGACGAAGCGAGTCTGCGGCATGGGGCCTTCGCAAGCGTCGACGATGAGCAAAACGCCGTCGACCATCGAGAGCACGCGCTCCACCTCGCCGCCGAAATCCGCATGCCCAGGCGTGTCCACGATATTGATCTTTATGTTCTTATAACGAACGCTGGCAACCTTGGAAAGGATGGTGATGCCCTTCTCGCGTTCCAGCTCGTTGCTGTCCATCACGCGATCTTGCATGTGCTGGTTCTCTCGGAAGATTCCGGCTTGGCGGAATATGGCATCGACAAGGGTTGTCTTGCCGTGGTCGACATGCGCGATGATGCCGACGTTGCGGATATGGGCGGGCATATGTATAGGATACCGTTTAGGCCTATAACGGGGCAGGATAGGGCCGAATTACGGGGGAATCGAGGGGGCGTTATCTATTGACCACTGACCATTGGGGAACGGTTTTGGAAGGCAAGCATACTCGCGAGCAGGTTCAAGACGTAAGGGGTAAGGGGCGTTTGGATGAGTAGCTAGAATCGCAACTTCGACCCCAGAAACAAGAGCGCCAACGGCGCGAAACAGGAGTAGCCTATGGCAAAGCCATAGGTTTCAGCCGCCTCGAAACCCAGAGGGCTGAAGGCCCGACACAGGATAGCAAAAGCCAAACGTTAACAAAAAGAACCTATCTCGCCCCTATAGGGCTCAGTATTTCCAATGCAACCTACCTTGGGCTTGCGCCCAAGGCTACTCCTGTTTCGCGCCGTTGGCGCTCAAGAACCCGATCGCTTAGCCCATCCCTAACAAACCCTAACTCCTCCCAAAAAGCCAAACGCCCCGCCGTTAAGCGGGGCGTTCGGTTCATTTGAAGGTTGGATGGTTCTCTTTACTTCTTCATTTCGGCCTTGACTTCGCGCTTGATCTCCTCGGCGATGGACTTCAGCTCCTTGTACTCCTTGCTGTTCTTGTTGAACTCTTTGCCGCTCATGTGCATCTCCATCTGCCTCATGCCCTTTTCGAACTGCTTCGAATTGAACTTCATGCCATGGTTCATGCCTTTCTGGAGACCTTTGCCGAACTCTTCCATGCCGCCTTGGATCATTTTGCTGAGATCGACTTCGGTCCGCTTGGCGTCCTTCGGCACGATCTTGTCCATCGGCTGGATGTCGATGGCATGCCCGAACTCGACTCGAACGTCTACTTCGTGGTCCCCGTCGACTTGGATCCGAATCGGCAGATCGGAGTCCGCATCCACGGTGATCTTAGCTCTTTCAGATGCCTTCGGGCTCGAGAGATCGACGGTATAGACCATCTGTCCGTCCTGCTCGAAGACGTCGGATACTTTCGCATTTTGCCCTCCAAACTCGTCCTTGAACTCAGCCAGCATCTTCTTCACATCGAGCTGGCCTAGCCCTTCACTGACTCCCTCGCGGATGACTTGCTCGATCATCTGCTCGTCGAACATGCCACCCAGCTTCACAACGTTGAGCTCGTTCTTTTCCGCCTCATAGACGCGGATCTCGCCTTCGGCAATCTGAACGTGTGTCCCTTCCGGCGCTTGAACGTCGAGGATCCCCTCTCCGCCCTGCACGACCACGTTCTCTTCCTTGCCGCCTTCGATAACTCGGATGGCGAGCCGGAACGTCTTGATCAGATTCGTGGCGTCGATGACCTTCTGGAACGACTTGGCCGAGGCGGTCGTAGGCCAGAACATCAACGTCAATGCGGCAATCACAACAAGGCCTGCGCTCATAAAAGCGAACCTTGGCGCCCAGCGCGACTGGCTTCGCAACTTGCTTCCGGATGCCATCACTCTGAGCCTGCGTTTTACGTCTTCAGGCGTGGTCTGACCCATCGGTGTCTCCCTCAACAGGTCCTGGATTTCTTTATCTTCGGGATTATAAGTACTCATGATTCTCTGTTCACCTCAGTTGGAAACACGGGTGAAAGGGCTGTTCTGAGCGCGACTCGAGCGCGCTGCAATAAGCTATTGGTGGCGGGAACGGACTTGCGGATGACCTTGGCCACTTCTTCGGTGGTCAAGCCGTTCACATATTTCAAAACCAGCGCCTGGCTTTCGGCGTAAGGTAGCGCTTTCAGCGCCTTGCGCGTAACTTCCTGATGCTCGCTGGCGTGCTTGTCTTCGACGGCGATTTCGCAGGTCTCCAGCGGCTGTTCAGCGTGCCGGTAACGCTTGCGGAGGCAGTCGATCGACTTGTTTTTCGCGACGGTCAGCAGCCATTGCCTTTGGTTGTCAACGGCCAGAACCTTGTGAAACTTGTCGATGGCGATGGAGAAAACCTCCATCATGATGTCTTCGGCATCCTCCCTGCGGGAAACTTGCGAAGATACGAATCTCCAAACATCGTCAGAGAAGATCTCCACAAGTTCCTCAGGATCCCTCGCTCTCAGGCCCGTTTCCAGTCCAATCATAGGTTCTGCAGCATTGTCTGCCCTCGAATTCAATAGCTGCTCTTGTACTACCATTCTGCTTGTCCTTTTTGCCACACCGGAGTCGGAAAGGGCGCGGCTTTTGCTCGGGTTAGGGATTTCCTCCGCTTGGCCGCGCGTTTCCGTGTCTCCGGTATTCCAGTCGAATGGGGGCTTCGAAATCTATCATCGGGGTCTGGGACCATGGCCGGAACCTGTATCTCCTTCTAGGTGTCAATCGTAAAGAACGTAGCTGGCACCGTCGGCGTCTCGCAGGCTAAAGCGTGCTTCCTCCTGCAGCATTGTAAAGAACATAGCTGGGAGCGCCGGCACCTTGCCGGCAGGTATGGGAGTCAGAACCAAGGTTGGACTTTAGGCGACAAACACGCAGCAATCTAGTCACCGGATGATCTTCCATACGCGTCTTTCGCCTTCTTCCTCAGACTCAAATCCAGCCATCCCTAGCACAGCGAGGGATCTGAGTGTAGGCGTCTCTCGAAAGTAGTAGCAAGCGGCGGGTCCAGTCAGATTCCTCACTGCGTTCGGAATGACAGCGCTCTCGTCGCACCAAAGGAGCAAGCATCGTAGCAGCCTAACTGGGATCGCTGGCTTCCAGCCGGCTTCATTTGGTGAAGTACGGTCGAAGTGGAAATCACTTGGCACTTGAAACGCGTTCGCCTTCGCTTCATAGGATCGAGGGCTGAAGCCCTCGGCTACAGGATTAGGTTCAAAACGGTGTAGCCGAAGGCTTTAGCCTTCGAACTGCGCGGTCTACCATTTGGCACGACAAGAACAACGATTCCGCAACATCGTTCCATGCCAACCATCTAGTTGACAAACGCACTCCCCAGCAACTATCAACCGTCAACCGCATCGTCGAACTGTCATCTACCCCATGATATGCCGTGAATCGAGTGAATGTAGTGAATCGAGTGAATATAGCGAACAGAAACCGGGCACAGAGGAACGACAAAGCCAAACCCAAGTAAAATCACACCCATGCCGGTCCAGCTCAGCCGAATCTTGATCATGCGCGGGACGATTATTAACGCCGTCCTCGTCGCCGTCGGCGCATTGCTGGGCTGGTGGATCGGCCAGTTCCTCCCCGATCGGCTCGGCGACATCGTCATGAGCGGACTCGGCCTGGTCACCGTCGGCCTTGGCATCAAGATGTTCCTGCAAGGCAAGAACCTCATGATTATCGCCGGCGCGATCGCTTTCGGCGGGATCATCGGCACAATCTGCGGCTTCGACTATGGCTTTGCCAGCTTCGTCGAATGGGTGAAGGGCCACGTCTCCGGCAGCGGCAGCGGGTTCACGACAACCATGCTGACGACCAGCCTGCTCTATTGCGTCGGACCGATGACGATCCTTGGCTGCCTTCAAGACGGCCTCGAAGGAAAGTACCAGACCCTCGCGCTGAAGGGCCTCCTCGACGGCGTCGGCGCGATCTTCTTCGCAGCGTCCGGCGATCCGCTCGGCGTTCTCTGCACGGCCGTCGTCGTATTCGTCGTTCAGGGCTCTTTGACCTTGATGGCAAGACCCCTAAGGTGGCTGGCCGACGACACGGAAATGATCGACGAGATCACCGGTACCGGCGGACTGCTCCTCCTCGCCATCGGCCTAGGACTGCTCAAGATCAAGGAGATTCCGGTTGTAAATCTCTTGCCGGCGCTGATACTCGCGCCGCTGTTCGTCGCCATAGGAAGAAAGAGGAAGAAAGCATGAGAGACCGCATCTTGCTCGTCTTCGCCGCGCTGTTCGCCGCCGTCACCTACTTCGTGTGGCCGAACCTGACGACTTGGGCCATCCGCCTGCCGTTCGACACGAGCGCTGCCATCCTCGGCCTCGAAATTTGGCAATGGATCTGCCTGGGCATCATGCTGGCGATGGCGCTGGCCGTAGCGTTCGTGGTCAGCAACGCCGTCAAACTGGTTTTCAAGCTGAAAGTCCGATTCGCGCCCAGCCACAGCTCTCCTCATGCTCAGCGCGGCATCCGCCGGTCCATCGGCCTGCTCTCCGCCGTTTACCTCTGCCAAATCGCCGTCATCTCGATCGACTTCCCAGATAAATGGGCTCCGAACGTCAGCAAGACGATACAGGTTCTGCTGGTCTTTAGCTTTGTCTGGCTTGTTTACAGTCTCTGGGACGCTCTCTGCGACACGCTCATCGTCCGATCCGACGACCTCGACCACAGGGCAGAAAAAATCCTAATCCCCATCGCCCGCAAGCTGGTTAGGTTCCTGATCGTGGTCGGCGGCGGGCTCATCGGCTTTGCATGGATGGGCGCGAATGTGGTCGGTGCATTGGCCGGCCTCGGCATCGGCGGATTGGCCGTTGCTCTCGCCGCCAAAGACAGCCTCGAGAACATCCTCGGCTCGCTGACCCTGCTCTTCGACATGCCGTTCGGCATCGGCGATTGGGTGAAGATCGGCACGACCGAAGGCGCGGTCGAGGAGATCAACATCCGCAGCACGCGCATCCGAACCGCAGAGGATTCGGTTGTCACGCTGCCCAACAGCAACATGATCAACGCTTCGGTCGAGAACTTCGGCGCAAGACGGTTCCGCCGGTTCCGCACCCAGATCCTGCTATCGTGGAAATCCGAAACCGAAGCAATCGAAGGCTTCTGCGCCGGACTCAAAAGCGAAATTGAACAGATGCAGAACATCAGGAAAGACGGCCTCTTCGTCGCTCCAACCGACGCCAGAGACAACGGCGTCGTTATCCTCATCCAGTGCCTCATCGAATGCCATTCGATCGACGAGGAGATTGAGACAAAGGCGCGGATCCTGTCGGCGGCATCGCGGCAGATCGCTCAATCGCAAGTGGTCTGCATTTGACGTAAATTCAGTGAACCGTTTGACGCACTTCATACATTTAACTTATAGAAGTTTGTTAAAGAGGTGAATTGATGCGACGGGCTGTTTGGTTTGGATTATTGGCATCGGCGGTTCTGGGCGTTGGGTTCATCGCCATGAGCCACGCGAGGGTGAAAAAGGTTCCTGATTGGACGCCGCCAAAAACAACGGTGGCGAAGGAGCTGGTTGACACGGGACAGTTCCTCTTGAAGCACGGCTTCGGCGATCCGCGAGGAGGAAAGCTTGGTCTAGCCACTGTCAGTTTGTCCGGTTCATGGTCTCAACAAGCCCAAGACGTCCAAGTTCTGGGCTGGATTAAGGACGACGGCACTAAGAAAACCATCGTCGATATGGCTGGGATTACCTTCCCTGTCAAGTCGGTGGTCGAACTCTTCAAGACCGAAGACGCGGTGAACAATGCGCTCAAGCTCGAGGAGAGCGGCAAGGTCCACTACACTGGCCCGATTAACAGGCTCATGCCGTTCTTCGTTGGCGGCACCGGTTCAGACGACACCAAGTTCCACGAGCTGCTATCGGATCAAGCCGTTATCGAGCTTCTCATTCATGGCGACACCGGCCTGGCCGAGAAGCTGTTTGCCAAGAGGAGCCACCCGGAATACGAGGGCAATAAGCCCGTCCAAAAACCCGGTATCGATAAATATACAGAGTATTCGTTGCTGAACAGCTTCCTCTCCGCATATTGGATTGCTGCCGTCAACGCGCATATGCGCGGAGACGATGACCTCGCCTATCTAATGGGAAAAACGCTTGCGGATAATGCCGACGACTACGAGAAATTTGGAGCGACCCTGCAGACCGGCAGAGTGTTTATGCCCGACGAAAATACCGGCAAGAAGACGATGTTTGCCTTTATTCTGCCTGCCGATCAACTCGCAAAGGACGCGAAACGACGAATCAAAGAAGGCCCGAAGACCGTCGATATGGCCTCTTTGGACAAGCTTAGTTCGAAAGATCGCGTCGCCAAGCTGATCGAGTGGCTGGATCAAGTCAGCGCTAGGCAGTGGGGCCAGCCGGGTGGCGTCAATCTTGCGGACGACAAGATCGTCCAAGCGCTGATCAAAGAAGGCAATGCCGCTGGCGATGCCCTTTTAGATTGCATGGAAAAGGATACGCGCTTGACTCGATCTGTCAGCTTTGGCCGCGACTTCTTCCCTGGCCGCAACCTCCTAACCGTGAAGAGCGCCGCGTTTGCCGCGTTTTGCGGCATCACCCAGATCGACGCTTACGGCCCGAACATGCGCCGGCAGCCGACTGTCGCCGATCTTCGGGAGATGTGGGCCAAGAACAAGAATCTGATTCCAGCTGAACGATGGTTCAACGTGCTTAAAGACGACAAGTCGTCGCACCAGCAATGGGTAGCAGCGGCAGCTTGGCTAACCGAACCGAAGGACGTGGTCCATAGCGGCGGAGGCTGGGTAACCGTACCAAAGACAAACAACGGAAAACCGATAAGTCCGGCGAAGTTCACCGACTTGCCTGCAGCCAAAAAAACCGAACTGCCCGACGTGCTGGAAGCCAGATCGCGACTGATTGAGAAGCAAAATACTGAGCAGTCGTCGCTCAAGCTATATGAACACGAAATGGCGCTCGACATCGCTGTAGCTCTTTTCAGTGTCGACAAGAAGCGTACGATTCCGCTGTTGTCTGAGTTGGTTCAACTGGCGGTTAACGACCCGATCAATAACCACGGCGGCGGCATCGCCTACAACATGGGCAATGCCGTTGTTCGGGCTTGCGGATGCCTCATTGAAGCTAACCAGCCGAATGCCGAAAAGGTGTATGTCCAGTTCATTAAGTCGCAGGAAGCTGACACTTTCGGAAACGCAAGGTCTCTTATTCCGTTAATGAAAATGGATCCGGCGAAGGCAGATGCCTATGTAAAGGACATCTTGACTGCCAAGGGGTCGACCCATAACGTCGAAGAGAACATCGCCAAGGGAAAGCTGTTTCATGTTCGGTCGCTGATGGAATCGCCGATGCTACTATATCCTTCGTTCCGGAACATCCTCATCGGTCTGTTATCGAGAAAAGAGGTTGTCGGAAAGGTCGAGATTCGAGAAGATAGCAAGTCGGTCTCCGTTCGCGGCAGCTCCGGCTGGCAAACCGGTGCGCCGGTGCCCGATCCCGCGGAGCTGGCTGGAGCAAGCAAAGCCGAATGCCGCCTCGGCGATTTCTTCGCCATGCAACTTTCTAACCGCAAGGGTGCGCCTCAGTTTGGCGTTTATTGGCCGGACTCTCGTAAGGATGCCGCGATCAAGGATCTCAAAATCTATCTGAATGAACACTACCAAGATATCGTAAAGAATCTTCGAGCGATGTATCGGTTCTAGATACATTTGATGAACTGATCAATCCGGTTGCGCGTCCATCGTTTCAGGGAATAGGAATATGGCTCTAAGAACGATTGTCTTCGCGGCTGGATTTGCTATGTGCTGGGCGTTAGCCGGCACATCGCCAGGACAAGGCAATGGCGACTGGACTCCGCCCGAGACGGCGATCCGCCAGTCGACTGTCAATCTTGGGAAGTTCTTGTTGGAACACGGCATGGCCGATCCGCGCGGCGGGCAGTTCGGCGTTGTGAAGGTCGTCAGACGAAGTCGAATAGAAACCGGGGAGTTTAAGGGATTCCTGTACAATGGCTTGCACGATGTTAACCGTTTCGGCTGGCTTGTCGACAAAGCTGATAGAAAGCGCTTTATAGGCGTCGACGGCTTGGAATATCCAGTGCGGGATTTTGAACCGAAAGACCTCGCAATAGCAATAGATCGCGCGTTGCAGATGAGGAAGAACCCAAACTTCTTGGCCGATGCCGAAGACAAAGAACTGAGAGGGGCCATTAACGACCTCAACTCGGACCAATCGCGACTGATGGTTCTCATTTCCGGCAACATGGAACTTGCCGAGAAGTTGAGCGGCATACCGCCAGAACATCGCAAATCGCATATCCAAATGGAGCTTAGGAAGGAGCCTGATGAAATCAGGGGCGATCAATTGCAGGATTTTGTCCGGTCGCTTTGGCAGCAAGCCATTGTCGCGCATATGCGCGGCGAAGCAGAAGAGGCAGTGAGGATATGCCGCGTCATCTGCGCCAATCGCAAAGCTTATACGGACAAGATGGCTTCCGCCGACTATTTCAAGCGATGGCAAGCGAACATCAAGGACAGAACCATCAAGCCTTTTGAGTTCCTGGACTTCGCCGACAGCCTGCAAGCCGACAACGAACGAAGGCTGCGCGAAGGTCCGAAGACAGTCGACTTGGTCAATCTTGACAAGCTCAGCCAGCCCGATCGGATTGCCAAACTTATCGACTATTTGGATCAAGTCGGGAGCGTTCCGGAATCAGCTAAAGGGAGCAGTTCATATTGGGAGGACCCAATCGTCACGCGGCTTTTCAAGGAAGGCAAACCTGCAGCTGATGCCTTGATCGGAGCAATGTGCAACGACACGAGATTGACTAGCGAGTCAGATGACGGTTGGTATCCCGGAGTTCGGGATCAATTACCGAGCGTAAAAGCAGCCGCTGCCTATGCCTTCTACCGCATCTCTGGAGTTAACGTTTACGGCCCCGCGCGCGGCTGGATGCCTTCGGAATCGGAACTGCGAGCAATCTGGGCTGAATGGAAGGACAAAAGCGTTGAGCAAAGATGGCTTTGTGTGCTGAAGGATAACAGACATGAAGCAAATCAATTTCGTGAAGCGGCGCGATACCTTGGGGCTACCGAATACGACGAACGGTTTGTGAAGACCGACTCGAGCGGCAAGAGGATTGCAGATTGGTCCAAAATGCCGAAACGATTCGAGTCTTTGAATGAAAATGATCGGAAAGAACTTGCACACGCGTTAATAGAGCGCTCGAAGTCCTTATTGGACTCCACACGTACTACAGGAACGGATTTGTGGAACGATTTCGACTCGGCGTTTACAATGGCATTCCTTCTCAACGAGGTCTCACCGAAGGAGTCTTGGCCGTTGCTGCGGGAATGCGTTTCTGAGGAACTCGAAGCAGGCAATGACACATCAATACTTTCCCTAATGATTGGTTCGCGTCTATCCAAAGCTTGCTGCCTCCTTGCCGCCGCGGGCGATAAGGTGCCGACGCTGAAGTACTTGGCAAGGCTGACTGAAGTACCGTCTCTCTATCCTATTCGCAATATCGACTTCTTGGCGTTGTATTACTTGAGCGGCGAGAAAGCAGAGAAGTTGGTGGCAAGGTTGATTTGTAACAGCAAGTCCAAGTTCAACTTGGAATATCAGCTTGAGGCTTATGGTGCAAGGCAAGTTGGCGAAACTCTCAACACGCCTCTTGTTAAGTTCGAGGTCTTCCGTGAGGAATTCATAAGGCTGATGCTCAGCAAGAAGACTGGTGGCAAGGTTGAGAACGAGCCTGAGAGCGCCAAGTCTTCGGTTCTGTATCGAGAAGCCGCTGCCACTAGTAAAGACCTTAGATGGTTTGAGGCTGAGAACGCCAGGAGAGCGGCGATGCGGCCCGGCGACGGCTTGGCTCTGGCAATATCTCAGATTCTTGGTGCTCCTCAGTTTAAAATGCACTGGCCAGTGGAACGGAAGGATAAGGCCAAAAAGGAACTGGCTGCCTTTCTGAACAAGCATTGGAGGATTGCTATGGATGTCAGCAAGGCGCGATTGGAGCGTATGTAGGCGTACCAACTCAGCTCTTCAAACGCCGGTAGATTGCAGGAAGAGGTTTCGATGATTAGAAGTACTCACCTTTTGGTTCTTACTCTATTAGGTTGCGCGGCTTTGTGCAGTGCGTTTGGACCTGATAAGGTTCCTGAATGGGTTCCGCCGAAGACAACCGTCGCGAAGGAACTCGTCGAGATGGGCAAGTTCCTGCTGGAGCACGGCATGGCCGACCCGCGGGGCGGCAAGCTGGTTGTTCAGAGGTTCTCGTTGCCCGTAGACCGATCTGGCAGGCTGCAGGCATATTACTCGCTTGGCTGGCTGGTAGAAGAAAGCGGCCGCAAAATGATTGTCAATATACGCGGCATACCGAGTCCGGCACAGGGAGTATTGGCAGCAGTTAGTGTCAAAGATGCTGTCGATGCCGCCGTATCAGTCTACAAACCTGGATGGCGGCCTGACTTTCTAGTTGGTCTTTCACGGATTCTTCCTGCTAAGAACAAGAAACCGCTTAACGAGTTAGGAACTGACATGCTATGCGATCAAGCGATTATCATGCTTCTCCTAACTGGCGAACAGGCTGAAGCAGAACGGCTATTCTCTCTGAAGTCCCACAGCAGAATCGTTGACGGCAAGGTGTCTGTGATCTCGGGCCCAGAGCCGATGACGTACTACAAAATCCTTGACTCATATGTAAACGATCTGTGGCGAAATGCTTTGTGGCTTCATCGAAATGGAAATGATGATCTCGTTTCTGAGGCATGTAAGAACTTGATTCAAAATGAAGATGAGTTTGAAGCCTTTGCCAAGAAACTCGATGCACATCCTTCAAGGCCGACATACCTGCCGCAAGGCGGGGAACTCAGCTTCGGCTTCTTAAGCGATGCGCCAAGACTTCTTTCAGACTCGGAACGGAGGATTCAAGAAGGCAAGAAAACGGGAAACCTAGATAGCCTCAAGACTCTTTCCCAGAAGGAACGCATAGCAAGACTAATCGATTTTCTCGACGAAGCGAAGAACATACGCATCGACCCATCTGGACAAGATTTCCTTAGCGAACCGATTCTAGAGGCCCTATATGCCGAGGATGCGGCCGCCGGAGATGCGTTATTGGATTGCGCTGAAAGCGATACCAGACTAACGCGCCTTAATATTGACGGATACTTTGGGATAAGCGGCTCGAATCCGATGCCAGTACGGACGATGGCCATGTGTGTGTTCCAGAGCATTGCCAAGTTCGGATACCAGTATCCCTATGGCGATACCTCTCCTTCGACCATTCATGAGTTCAGGGTTAAGTGGTCGCATTATAAAGCTTTGTCGCCTGCGATGCGCTTATTGGAGGTGATCAAAGATGACACTGCTCCGATCTGGATATGTGTTCGAGCTGTCTGTGAACTTGTGCTTTCGGACGAAGCAAGCCGCTATTGGGAATCTCAGAAGAAGAAGTTTAGATACATACGATTATCGTCTTCAGAGAGAGAAGAGTTGGTATCTTTGTGCCTTAAGCGAGCCAAGCAAATTGAGAATCGCAAAACCAATACGTCAACCGAGCGGCATTCGAACCACAGCCAGGCGCTTGAATTTCTCAACGAAGCCTATAAGATAGACCCGGCGAAAACGATTCCGATGCTGCAAGAGGTGGTTGCAATCACAGTCGATGATTGTTCTCTCGGATTCAGTCAGGAATCGCGTTTGCGCAATACGATGCCGATTGCTTTTCGATCTCTGTTCGCAGCCAAACCTTCTTTCGCAGAAGAAGAGTATGTTAATTGGTTAAAAACGAGTAACTTGGAATCTGTTGGCAACTACTCTTTAGGTCTTCTACTTCGTCTAAGAAGCTCCGTAGCAAACCAGATCGTAAAGTATCTTCTACGCGACCCGAACTCGCGAATGTCGGTGACTGCGAAGGCGATAGCCGATGACCCGCAACTGGTCGCGAGACTGATTCATTCGCCATTCGTTGCTTTTCGCGAATATCAAAACCTATATTTGGGCCTTCTTAAACAGAAGCAGGTTGTCGGCGAGGCGAACTTGAGAAACGGATCATTAAGGGTTAAGTTTTCTCACAATGATCTGTTGTTGCCAGGTTCGCTTGATTTGCTTGAAGACAAGAAATTCGATATTCGCGCATGCGATATCTTTGCCTATCAGGTCAATTTTAGGGGAGCACCGAAGTTTGACCTTCTTTGGCAGATCGAGAAAAGAGATGCCGCTATCAAGCGGATTTCGGCCTATCTGAAGAGCCATTGGAAGGAGATAGCTAGGCAATACCGGTCGATCGGAACTTGATTGAGTACTTTTTTGAATGAAAATCCCCAAAGAAAACCGCACATGCGTCTGCTATTGGTACAATAGCAACATTACGGTATTCGAGGAGGATGAGAGTGGCATCAGATAAAACACCCGTGACGCAGATTGCCAGCGGCGATCGAGACAAGGCAATGGACGCCGTCAGACACCAGATTGAAAAGGCGTTCGGCAAGGGCTCGATCATGCGCATGGGCGACGGCGAGAAGGAAGCGATCGAAGCCATTTCAACCGGTTCGATGAGCCTGGATGTGGCTCTCGGCATCGGCGGCATCCCCCGCGGACGCATCATCGAAATCTACGGCACAGAATCGAGCGGAAAAACCACTCTCGCCTTGCACTGCGTGGCCGAAGCCCAGCGCGCAGGCGGTCTCGCGCTCTTCGTCGACGCCGAGCATGCCATGGACCCCGAATACGCAAAGGCTCTCGGCGTAGATGTAGACAAACTCTACGTATCCCAGCCGACCACCGGCGAAGAAGCCCTCGAAATCATGGACGCCGTCATCCGGTCCGGCGCTGTCGATATCGTCGTCCTCGACTCGGTTGCCGCTCTCGTACCGAAGGCCGAAATTGAAGGCGAGATGGGCGATTCGTTCGTTGGCATCCAGGCCCGAATGATGTCGCAAGCGCTCCGCAAACTCGGCGGCAGCATCAACAAGTCGAATACCGCAGCGATCTTCATCAACCAGCTTCGCGAGAAGATCGGCGTGATGTACGGCAACCCCGAGACCACTCCCGGCGGCCGCGCGCTCAAGTTCTGGGCTTCGGTCCGCTTGGAAGTCCGTCGAGGAGACGCTTTAAAGGTCGGAACCGAGCAAATTGGAGCACGAACGAAGGTCAAAGTTGTCAAAAATAAAGTCGCTCCTCCGTTCCGCTCGGTCGAGTTTGATATCATCTTCGGCAAGGGCATCAGCAAGTCGGGAGACCTGCTCGATGTGGCCACCGCCAAGAACATTATCAGCAAGGCCGGAACTTACTTCAACTACGGAGACACGCGCTTGGGCCAAGGACGAGACAACGCGAAGACGTTCCTAGAAGCCAACCCCGCAATCTTCGACGAGATCGACAAGAAGACTCGCGATCTGTTCAAGGCCGGCAAGGCGCCTGCCTCAAGCGTCGAAGAAGAGGAAGACGAAGAATAGACTAGATGGACCTCAGCGGCCTCGATCCGAAGGTGCTTAAGAAGGCTCTCAGTCTGCTTGAAGCCCGCGACCGGCTCGAGGCCGAACTGCGCCGCGAGCTTCAAAAGTCAGGATTCAGTAACGATTTGCTTGAACCTGTAGTAAGCTATTTGTTAGAACGTCGATTTGTCGACGACCGAAGAACGATAACTAACGAAATCGAGCGCAATGCCGGAAAGCGCTCGATGGGTAGGAACTTGATCCGCGAACGCCTTCTGGCGCGCGGGGCTCCGGAAGAATTGCTTGACGAGTTGCTTGGAGATGAGCCTGACGGCGAGTTGGAAAGAGCGCTCAATTTGTTGAAAGGGAAATATCGCACGACCGACGACAAAAGGAAAGGCGGACGCTTGCTCTACGGCAAGGGTTTCGACGAGTCGGTCATCGAGCAGGCGCTCGACAGGTTCTTTGGTTCGATCGATGATTGCGACGAATGAGCAATCATGGAATTGTATTTGGTTTACATTGCGGGCGGCGCGTCTCTCGTTGCCATCGTTACTTCGCTGTTTCTCTATTTGCGTCGTGTTGCTCATCTTGAGAGCACGCTGAGCCTGAGACAGCGCGAACTTGAACTCGCCGCCAAAGAAGAAGTCCTTAGCAGGCGCGAGGAGCTTGAAGCCGTTTACCGCGAACGAGAAGTAGAAATCGCCCGTCGCGAAGCGACCCTTGAAACGCGCGAGACCGACTTGGAGCAGCGCGAGCGAATGCTGGCTGAGCGCGCCGAACGTATGGAAGCCAGGCACAGCGAGATCGTCGACCGCGAGCGCCGCCTCGATGCCGACCTGGCCAGGCAAGCCAAGATGACCCGCGAACAGGCGAAAGCAGCCTTGCTGGAGCGAGTCGAGCAGGAGGCCCGGGAATCGCTTGCGCAACACGTCAAAGATGTCGAAGCTGAAGTGCTTGCGGAATGCGACAGAAAGGCCAAGCATATCCTTCTTGAGGCCATGCAGCGTTGCGCGGTCGACTATGTTTCAGAAGCCACATTGTCCGTCGTGACGCTCCCCAGCGAAGACATGAAAGGCCGGATCATCGGTCGCGAAGGCAGAAACATCCGCTCATTCGAGCAAGTGGCTGGTGTCGACCTCATCATCGACGACACGCCGGAAGCGGTTGTCATTTCCAGCTTCGATCCGGTTCGCCGCGAGATCGCGCGCATGACCCTTTCGGCATTACTAGAAGACGGCCGCATCCATCCGACGCGCATTGAAGAGTTGTTCCAGAAAGCCACGGCTGATGTTGAAGAAGCCATCCTCGAATCGGCCCGCGATGCCGTCGACAAAGCCCATGTCGGTCCTGTAAATCCGCACTTGCTCAATACGCTCGGACGCTTGCGATACCGTCAAAGCTACGGTCAGAACGTTCTCGACCACAGCGTCGAGGTTTCGCGTCTTTCTGCTTTGATCGCCACCGAGCTTGGATTGAACGTCGAAGTAGCCAAACGGGCAGGCTTGTTCCACGACATCGGCAAAGCTCTCGGTCCGGAATGGGAAGGCCCTCACGCCTTAACGGGCAGCTCGTTCCTCAGCCAGCATGGAGAAAGCCAAACCGTTTGCGAGGTTATTGCTTCGCACCACCACGAGGCCGAATCGCCATATCCTGAATCGATCGTTGTGACGCTTGCCGATGCCCTTAGCGCTTCGAGGCCGGGTTCGCGCAAGGAGAATCTGGAGAACTACATCCGGCGGCTGTCTTCGCTAGAGCAACTCGCCAAAAGTTTCGAAGGGGTTGAGCGAGCCTATGCTGTTCAAGCCGGAAGGGAGCTTAGGCTGATCGTCAAGTCGGCAGTCGTGGACGATGCAGGCGCGGCCAACATCGCCGAAGAGGTAGTCAAAAAGATCGAAAAGGCCAGCGAGTATCCGGGGCAAATCAAGGTGACGGTTATCCGCGAGACGAGGTATCAGCAGATCGCCAAGGGGTAGGCACCGATCGGATAGAAACTGAGAAGAGAGTGACACAAGCTTGTCCTGGTCAGCCGTTGCGTCGATCGTATGCGTTCAACCATAGGATAACTATTCTCGAAAGAAACAGTCCGGTAAATAAGCCAATTAGCACGCGCCCAATAATGGGCTTACTGAACGTATGGACTTCAAGATAACCCCAAACGAAACCGACAACCAGGCCAAGCAAGCAACAAATGAGCAAGATCAGCCGCCGAGGTTTTGGGTTGTACTTTCGCAACATAAAATCAAGGCGCAGATCTGACTGCAACAGCTGGAAGTTGCTAGGCGGGCGTTTAGGCCCTAGCATCTGGATTGGTGGCGGCGTGATCTTCATTGCCTAGATTATTATAGAGGACTCTGTAGGGAGATGCAACAATTGGCATGCCTCGGGTCAGCGCGTCTCGAAGCATCGTAGTTCACTAACTGGGATCGCCGGCGCCATCACCGGCTCAGTTGCGCGGATGAAAAGGTCTGCGCCAAACGAACCGTTTGGAGTCTCATGAGTCAGGCTTACAGCCCTCCTCACTTCGTTGCATCCTTACCTAGCCCTTCGGCATCGCTTTCAGACTGGGCTGGTATAAGTCGCATCTTCGGCGCTCAATGTCGCGCCAAAGAGTTCTATTTGAACAAGCTCCCAAGTACGCTCGTCCTCCAACCCGACTACGAATCTGCTACTTCGTCATTCGTAATTCGTGATTAGTCGTTCTACACCTCGCGAGGACGCTCGTTCTCCAACCTGAGTCCCAGGCAGCGCCTTCGTCATTGGTCATTCGTAATTCGTCATTCAGTCCTTACGTTCTACTTCTTGACCCCGCCCGACCATTCGCTCTGCTTCGGCTTGGACTTGTTTGATCGCCGCTTCAAGCGCTGCTCGAACTTCCTCTTCTTCCTCGGGTGTGGCGTCTTTGGCGAGGAACAGCGGCTCGCCCATGACGATGGCGGCCTTGGCAAATGGGATTGGAATCAGGTAGCGGTCCCAAGAGGGGGCGATATAGCACGGCTTGCACGCCACGCCCATCGGGTAGAGGCCTGCGCCCGACTTTCGGGCAAGAAACAAGACGCCATCCTGGACGATCTCGGTCGGACCTTTCGGACCGTCCGGAGTGATCGCCATTTTGCCGCCCTTCTTTAGCACGCTGACCGATTCTGCCGCCGCTCGAGCTCCGCCTCGGCCCGTGCTCCCTCGGATAATGTTGAATCCGATCCGTCGGTAGATCAGCGATTGCATCTCGCCGTCGCGCGATAGGCTGATCATCACCCAGAAGTTCTTGAAGAACCTTCCGAAAGCTGGGATAACGGTGCGGCCATGCCATAGACAGGCGATCTTGCCCTCACCGGTGTCGTCGAGGTGCTGGCGGTTGATGATGGTGACTCGGAGCGATTTGACAAGCGGGAAGATTACCCAGAAGATCGGAGCGGCCAGGATGCCGGGCCGAACTCTGCGCCACCACTTCTTCACGAGATCAGACCTCGCGACTTGGCCACTTCGGAGGCAGGATGCAATGGGTATTCGTCAATCAAAGCTAATGCCCACTTTTCGCCACCGTCGAGCATTGCCAAGCTCAGCATGGCGTCCGGTCTTTGCGGGTCGTCTTGGTCGCCGTTCGCGATGCTTTCCAGCAAGGTCACGTAAACGGACGGCAGGTCTGCTTTAAGTTTGTCGGATGTTTGCGCACGGCGAAGCGAGGTGATACAGGTAAGCGCGTGCAACTCCTTCAACCGGTTCACGATGGGCTCGAGTTGGTTCGGGGTCTGAACTTCGAACAGGTGAACCAGCGTTTCGATCTCCTCGCGCTTGTCGCCCATTGTTCGGCAAGCCTCGGCTTTCTGGGTTAAGGCGAGTGTATCGTTGGGATGCGTTTTTAGATGCTGGTTGGCGGCCGCGATTGCAGCGTAAGGTCCGCGCTGGTTCATGCGGTCCAGCGCTTCGTGTCCCAGTTGCAGGTTCGCCAGACTGGGAGCCCTGAAGACAAGGCTAAGCAGAACGCCGACGGCGATTCCGCCCAGATGGGGCCAATAGGCGATGCCCGTTGATTGTGCGCCGATCTGCACGAACGCACCGAGCGCTTGAAGAACAACCCACAAGGCGGCAATGGAAACAACCGGCACGGCGACGTTTGGGGCTACGGCGACTTTCAGCGATACATAGCGGATTGTGTAGTAGCCGACGCAAGCAGCGATGCATCCGCTTGCGCCGACCAGAGCCGCATCCGAATGAGAAAGCATTCGATGGGCGATTACGCCGAAGATTCCACCGACGAGATAGACCGTTACGAACCGCCACGATCCGGCTGCAAACTCGACAGCCGGTCCGACCGCCGCGAGGAACAGCATGTTGCCTGCCAAGTGTAGCAGGTTGGCATGGATGAACAGATTCGAGATGACCGTAAGCGACAGGAGCGATCCGCCTTTAAATCCCCATTCTTCAACAAAGAAGGGATTCAATGCCGCTACAAACGCGGCAATGATGTTGATCGCGATGAATATGAGGGTCGCTATCGGTATCCGGTTCAGCTTGCTCAATCTTCAAGCATGTCGTCGTCGATATCGACGTTCACGTAGGTGTTCTGCGCGTCGTCCAGGTCGTCCAGCGCGTCGAGGAGCTTAAGGAGTTTCGGAACGTCTTCCTTCTTCATCTCGACTTTATTGGTGGCGACATAGGTGAGTCCGATTTCGACAGCCTCAAAGCCTGCCTTTTCGATCTCGCTGTTCGTTGTGTGAAGGTTCTCGACAGTCGTGTAGACGATGAAGTTCTCTTCGTCCTTGATCACATCTTCTGCGCCGGCATCGAGGGCAACCATCGTAAACTCGTCCTCATCCTTGCCTTCGGCCGAGATGACGATCTGGCCGCAATACTTGAACTGCCAACTCACCGAACCGTTCTCAGCCAGATTTCCGCCATGCTTGCTGAAAGCGTGTCGGATTTCGGGCACCGTGCGCATGCGGTTCTCGGTGTAGCACTCGACGATGATCGCCGAGCCGCCGGGGCCGTACCCTTCGTAGGTTACTTCCTCGTAGTTCGCGCCTTCGATTTCGCCGGTTCCGCGCTGGATCGACCTTTTGATGTTGTCGACCGGCATCGAGTTCTCGCGCGCTTTTGCCACGGCGATTCTCAGACGGGGGTTCATTGAGGGGTCGCCGCCGCCCATTCGCGCTGCAATAATGATTTCGCGGCTAATCTTGGTGAATAGGTTGCCGCGAATCGCATCCTGTTTGCCCTTTCGAATGCGAATGTTCTTCCATTTAGAATGGCCTGCCATATCTATCTATTGTGGCACGGACGGTCAAGAGGAGTGTTTTTTGCGGCGTTTGTGCGAATCCGAATCCTTCTAGACCATTTGGCACTCTTCCCAAATAGATGCAAGCTAGACTTGCAAACAGTGAGGTTAATGAATGAATCCTGGAGATATCACACCGAACAAAGTTGTTGACGCCCGCGCCATGGCCTGCCCCGGTCCTCTGCTCGAAGCCAAGAAAGCAATCGGATCGGTTGCTGTGGGCGAGATTCTGGAGATCCAGTCGGGCGACAAGGGTTCGCAAGAGGACATTCCCGCCTGGTGCGCCAAGACCGGCCACGAGTACCTGGGCTTCGCCGAGAACGCTGGATATGACAGCCTGTACGTTAAGCGGACGAAGTAGGCACGGCTGGACGTAAGGGGTAAGAGGTTCCGCCAAAAGTAGTCGCGGGATGCTTTGTCCCTGCGTACGACCGAATCAAAGTTGTCATTCTGAGCTAAGCGAAGAATCTAAATGGACTTGCTCGCTGCTACTAAAAGCAAGCAAGGACTCCAGTCAGATCCCTCGCATGCTCGGGATGACGAGTAGGAAGGCCGCCGTTTGTGGCTAGGAGTGAGAGGATAGCGAGAGGTTCTGCCGGCAAGGTGCCGGCGCTCCCAGCTATCCCGCTTGGACTCAAGTGGCCAAGCGACATAACGACTCAGAGACGTAGAGACACAACGACCAGCAAGCAGAGCGACTTGTCGACAAAGCGGCAACCCAGCTCAAAACAACAACTGCAAAGCTAAGCAAAGCAACGCACAGCAATGCAAAGCAAAGAAAAGGTTGGCGATCATGAAAGATCCTAACGACTATAAAATCTTAATCCTGACGACGAACATCAGCTCCTATCCCGGAGCGAACACCGTCGGACAAGCAAGGCTGCAATATTCCCCCGGCACCAGCATCATTCGCGTTCCCGATCCCGTTGTCTTTCCTGACGAGTTCTATATGAGCGCCTACGAGAAGGGCGTGGACGGCATCATTATCATGAGCTCCGGCTCGGACTGCCCCTATGAAGGCGCATACAAGAGGCTGTCGGCGAGGGTCGCGCGAGTTTATCAGGCGATGGAATCTAAGGGCATCGACCGCACCAAACTGAAGCTGACCACGATCTGCACGGTCTGCAAAGCGGCCTTCCTGAAGGAGATTAAGGACATGCAGGACAACCTGGCCAAGCTCGAAGCGAGGGCAGCCGTATGAAGTGCGATGCGCTTGTTATCGGAGCGGGCATTGCCGGTCTGCAAGCCGCTCTCGATCTGGCCGACCAAGGCAAAGAGGTTGTCATCGTCGACCGCGATCCCAGCATCGGCGGCCGCATGATCAACCTCAGTAAAGTCTTCCCGACCCTCGACTGCGCGAGCTGCATCACGACGCCGCGCATGGCCTCGGTCGCCCACCATCCCAATATCAAGACGCTAACCTATACCGAGGTCGATTCGGTCGAGCCGGTAGGCCCCAGGTTCCTGGCAAAGATCACCAAGAAGCCTCGATACATCATCGAGGACCTGTGCATCGGCTGCAAGCGCTGCGAAGAGGAGTGCATCCTCTATCTGCCCGACGAATATGACCACGGTCTGGGCGGAAAGAAAGTCGTTTCGATTCCGTTCACCAACGCCATTCCGCAGCTGCCTGTGCTTGATATGGACGAGTGCATTCTGTGCGGCGCTTGCGCCAAAGCTTGCCCGACCGACGCCATCGACTTCATGCAAGAGCCGGTCCACGAGGAGATCAACGCCGGAACCGTGATCATGGCCACCGGCTACAACATGACCCCGATGGACGCCAAGCGCCAGTACGGCAATGGCCAGCTTCCGAACGTGATCTCACCGTTTATGGCTGAAAGGCTGCTGGCTCCGCACGGACCCTATGGCGGAGTAATGCGCCCCTCTGACGGCAAGATCCCCTCGAGCATCGCCTATGTGCAGTGCGCCGGATCGCGCGACCAGAGTATTGGCGTGCCGTATTGCTCGCGTGTCTGCTGCATGTATGCCATCAAACAGGCGATGCTACTCTCCGGCTCTCTGCCCATCGCCGACATCACGATCTACTACATGGACATCCGCGCGTTCGGCAAGGGCTACGAGCAGTTCTATCAGAACGCGAAAGCGATGGGAATCGAGTTCGTTAAGGCCAAAGTCGCGAAGATTACCGAGGATGAGGAGCACAACCCGATTGTCCGAATCGAACGGCAAGAAGGAACCAGCGCGCCGGAAGAAGTGACGCACGACCTAGTGGTCCTCTCGCTGGGCATGGTTCCGGCGTGGATCCCCGAGCGCGACGGCATCGTTCCACTGGAAGTCGGCACGGACAAGTTCGTGCGAACGCCGAAGCTGACAGCGCCAAACTTGACGTCTTTGCCCGGGGTGTTCGCGGCAGGCGCGGCGACAGGACCGAAGGACATTGTTGATTCAATCGTCGAGGCAAGCGCTGCGGCGATGGAAGTATCGAACTACTTGGAGGCAGTGAAGTGAGTGAAGAAGTCCGCGTAGGCGTGTATATCTGCCATTGCGGAGGCAACATCTCCGACGTTGTCGACGTCAAGAAGGTCGTCGAGGAACTGGCCGAATACCCGAACGTGAAGGTTTCCAGGAACTTTATGTTTATGTGCTCGGATCCCGGCCAGCAGATGATCATCGACGACATCAAGCAGAACGACATCAACCGCGTCGTCGTCTCGGCGTGCTCTCCGGCCCTGCACGAACTCACGTTCCGCAAGGCCCTGCAGCGTGCCGGCCTGAACCCGCACATGTATGAGAACGTGAACATCCGCGAGCAAGTCAGCTGGGTTCACAAAGGGCGAAAAGAAGACGCCACTCGCAAAGCGATTCGTTTAACCAAGGCTGGCGTCGAGAAGATTGCGCGCCAAGATCCGCTTGAGGCGATCAAGGTCAATGCGGAGAAGCATGTGGCAGTCATCGGCGCAGGCGTCGCTGGAATGCGAGCGGCTGTTTCGCTGGCCAAACGCGGACTCGGCGTGACTCTCATCGAAATGTCCGACAAGGTTGGCGGACGTCTGCTGGAAATGGACCGCATCTATCCGACCGGCGAGAAAGCTCTGGATGTTGTCAAAGACTTGGCGTCAGAGGTTGCCAATGAGAAAGCGATCAACCTCCATTTGAACTCAAGCGTAGCCGGCATCGACGGCTATGTGGGGAACTTCACCTTAACGGTTCAAAGCGGGGAGACGAAGAGCCAGGTTCGGGCAGGCGCGATCATCCTGGCAACCGGCTTCAACCATTATCAGCCCCACGACGGCGAGTTCGGCTACAAGCAATCGCCGAAGGTCGTGACGCTGCCCGAGTTCTGGTCACTCCTTAAAGACGGCAAGGTCAGCGCCAAGAACATTGCGTTCATGCATTGTGTGGGCAGCCGACAATTCGATGGCCTTGACGAGCCGCAAGCCGACGGCAAGGTCAACGACTATTGCTCGCGCCTGTGCTGCACTGCTGGCCTTCATGCCATGGAAGACCTGCTTGAGAAGCTCCCCGGCACGCGGGTCTACAACGTTTACAAGGACATCCGAACCTATGGACGCGGCCACGAGGACTACTACGAGCGGATGAGCAAGAAAGGCGTGCGGTTCTTCCGATACGCCGATGGCGAGAAGCCCGAGTTCGTTGGACACAAGCTGAAGGTCCGCGACATCCTGACCTGGGGCGAGGAGCTTGAGGTTCCTGTCGATATGCTCGTGCTGGTCACCGGCATCATGCCGCGCGACATCTTCACGATCACCGATGCTCTTAAGCTGCCGACCGGCGTCGACCGGTTCCTCCAAGAGGTCCATCCGAAGCTCAGGCCGGTTGAACTCGCCAACAACGGCGTGCTGATTGCCGGATGCTGCCAAGGTCCGATGGACGTCATCGAGAGTTGCGCTTCGGCAGAGGCCGCGGCGGTTAAAGCCACGATCTTGCTGGCCAAAGGCGAAATCGAGCTTGATCCGTATGTCGCGCGTGTTGTCCCTGAGAGGTGCGACGGCTGCGAGAAGTGCTTGAGCGAGTGCGAATACAAGGGCGCTTTGACGATGACGAACAGGCCGGAAGGCGGGCCGCTTGTGGCCACGGTGAACAAAGCGCTTTGCGTGGGATGCGGCGCGTGCGTGGCGGTCTGCCCGACCAGGGCGATACAGATTGCTGGCTGGTCGCTGGACCAGTTCGACGCAATGGTCGATGCTTTAGTTTCAGAGGAATACACCCATGCCTGAACCGAAACAAACTCCCGCATACATGGAACAGCTTAAGACCCTTCGGGCTCAAAGGGGCGAACGAAAGGACTTGACCGAGCTAAGAAAGCAACAGATGCAGCAGGAGAAGGCGATCCTGGCCGCCATTGCTGAAGAGCCGAAGACGGTGCCCGACATCGCCAAAGAGACCGGCATCGACGAGCAAACCGTGTTTTGGATGATCAACGCGCTGAGGAAATACAACAAGGCCGAATCGGTCAAGAAGCGCGGCGATTACATGACCTACATCAAGAAGTGAACCTATGGCAGTAACGGTCAATCCCGAAATCCTTGACGACATCCGTAAATACGGCGCGTTCGACATCAACGCCTGCTTCAACTGCGGCAACTGCACGGCTGTTTGTCCGTTGTCGGAAGAGCAAGGCTCGTTCCCGCGCAAGCTGATCCGGCTGGGCCAGATCGGCGACCGTGCGAGAATTATTGAAAGCCCCGAGGCATGGCTGTGCTACTACTGCGGGGAGTGCTCGGAGACGTGTCCGCGGCAAGCTGAGCCGGGCGAATACATGGCTGCCGTCCGGCGCTATGCCATCGCCGCCTACGAGCCGACCGGGTTGGCGGGCTGGATGTATAAGAACCTTGGCGGAGCGTTGCTGGTTACTTTGATGTTGATGGTCGTGTTGGGGCTGTTCCTCATCAAGCCTGGTTCGCATGAGGGCTCTGCCGTCTACGAGAAGCTATGGCTGTTCAAGAGCCTCGTTCCCTACGGCGTGATCCACAACATGGGCATCGCGGTCTTTGTGCTGACGACGCTGGTGTTGGTTTGGGGAGTGCTCACGGCGTTCCGAAAGATGAGCGCAGGTATGGGCAAGAAGAGCTTCGCGCAGATCAAGTCGGCCGTGCTTTGGATGGCCAAGGAAGTCGCGACGATGAAGCGCCACCAGGAGGACATGACCGGGCCTGACGCCGAAGTCCATCCGCTGATGCGTCCGTCATGGATTCACAAAGGCATCATGTACGGCTTCTTCGGGTTGCTTGCCGCGACGACGCTCGACTTCTTGTTCATTGCGCTGATCCCGCTGGGCACGACGTTCTGGCCGGCGCGCATCATCGGCATCGTATCGGGCATTGTCTTGATGTACGGCGTCATTGCCGCCTCGATCAGAAGAATCCAGAAGAAGGTCAAGAACGCGAGCCATTCGGTGTTTGCCGACTGGTATCTTTTATTTTTCCTGTTCGTGCTGGGAGCAACCGGTTTCTGGTTGCTGGGCGTGGTGTCGTTCCGGCAGGCTGGCATGTTCAACGATGTCATCTTGCTGTTGCACGCGGCAATGGCGATGGAGTTGGTGCTACTGACGGCGTTCACCAAGCTGGCGCACGTGCTCTATCGGCCGCTCGCGCTGGTGATGCTGAAGCTTCGCAACGACAAATGACGAATTACGAATGACAATTGACCATGTTGCGGGGAAACGGTACCCAGGTTGGAGAGCGAGCGTACTCGCGAGCTGAAAGGCATTGACGAATTACGGTTGACAATTGACGATTGCAGACAATGACATAGAGACTTAGAGACATATCGACAACCAGGAAACGTAGCCGCGGGATGCCTTGTCCCCGCGTTCGATCAAATTGGATTGTACAGGGTGGGCCGGCTAGAAGCCAGCGATCCCAGTTAGCGAACTACGATTTTGGGGGCGAGGGTACTCGCGAGCCGAAGGACATTGACGATTGACAAGTGGGAAGCGACATAGAGGCCTATCGACATTACGACCCAGCGACCTATACAACACAGAGACCAAAACACTATGAGCGACAACAATGTGAACCTAGAAGCCCTGCAGAAGCAAGTGAGCGACCTGCAGGCAGAAGTCAACATGCTGAAGGCCAACGCCCCAGCCGACAAGCTCTCCATGGTCGTGATGAGCGGCGACCTCGACCGGCAACTGGCGGCGTTCATCATCGCCACCGGCGCTGCGGCCATGTTCGATGAGGTCGTGATGTTCTTCACCTTCTGGGCGACCCCGGCCTTGCGCGACCCCAACAAGAAGCCCGGCGCAAAGGACTTCATGGGCAAGATGTTCGGCATGATGCTCCCAAAGGGATCGCAAAAGCTGAAGCTTTCTCAGATGCATATGATGGGAATGGGCACCGGCATGATGAAGGGTCTCATGAAGAAGAAGAACGTCATGTCGCTGGAGCAGCTGATCAAGGCCGCCGCCGATTCGGGTGTCCGAATCTACGTCTGCCAGATGAGCATGGACCTGATGGGCATGTCAAAGGAAGAACTGATCGACTATCCCGACATGAAACTCGCGGGCGTCGCCAAATTCCTCGGCGAAGCTGGAAGCAGCAAGACGACGCTGTTTATCTGAGGGGATAGGGTAGTAGGGTATGGGGTTAAGGGTATAGGAGTTGTTCGTGTTTCTTACTAGTCAGACGTTTCGGACCCGTCAGGCAAGTCAGACTGAACAATGTACCCTAGACCCTATACCCTATTCCCTCTTCCCCGCCGTCTTCATCACTCCCGCGATCACTTCGCGGTCCGTGATCGGATACATGTCCTCGGGCGGATAAAGCGCGCCTCCGAACGTCACATGCGGGCGGGAGTGGCACGATGGGTCGTAGGCGTTCTTGAAAGCCGCCAGGTGAATCCACTCGCAACCGGTTTGCTCGACGACCCACGCCAGGTTGTTCGGCTTGATCCCGCCGCCGGGCATGATCTCAATGCGTCCTGCAGCTCTTTCACGCAAGGCTTTGATCATGGCAACGCCTTCGGGCACGGTGTCTTCTTGCCCGCTGGTCAGAACGCGCGTGATGCCCATATCGACGAGCAGCTCAAGCGCTTCGAAGGGATCGGGAGTCACGTCGATGGCGCGATGGAACACCTTTTGCTCTGGACCGGCCAGCTTGGCTAGTTGCTTGTTTCGCTCGACATCCACAGTTCCGTCCTCATGAAGGATTCCGAACACGATGCCTCCAGCGCCATGCGCCAGCATCTGTTCGGCGTCGGCGAGCATCGCACCAAACTCCGGCTCGGTGTAGCAGAATCCGCCTCCGCGGGGACGGACCATCGCCACAAACGGGATGGTCAAGCGCTTGGCAGCCTCGATCACCGATCCGATTGAGGGCGTTAATCCGCCGTGAAACAGGTCTGAGCAAAACTCGACGCGGTCGGCTCCGCCAGCCTGGGCCTCAAGGGCATCGTCCAGAGAACCGCAGCACACTTCAACCATGATTCGACTCATAAGTCAAAGCTACCCGATATACTAAAAGCATGGCGGTTAGCATCGATATCGTTTATGAAGGTTCGCTCCATTGCTCGTGCGTTCACGGCCCGTCCGGTACGACGATCTCGACTGATGCTCCGTTGGACAACGGCGGCAACGGCGAAGCTTTCTCGCCAACCGACCTCGTGGCCACAGCCCTCGGCAGCTGCATCCTGACCATCATGGGCCTCTATGCCAACCGCACCGGCTTGAATCTCGATGGCACCAAAATGACGGTCGTCAAGGAAATGTCGGCAAGGCCGATACGGCGAATCGGATCTCTTAGAATCACCATCGCCTATCCTGAAGGAATCTATCTTTCCGATCAGCACCGGGAGAAACTGGCGGCCGCCGTCGAATCGTGCCCGGTGAAGCAGAGCTTGCATCCGGACATCGAAGTGACCGTCGAGTTTATAAACTAAATTTCTTTTCAGTTGAAAGTTCGCCGAAGGCTACCGAGTTCCACTTCATTCGCGCTGTATATTCGCCTTTAGGAACGTTCTTGTTCGGAGTCCACGACCCCGTGCAGGTGAAGCCTCACCCATACTTGAGCGTCACTTCGCCGACCTTTTGGCCAGATGGATCGATGATTTCCACGGTTGGCTCTGGAGGTCTTCCGCCGCCGTTGTCGTCGTCAATGGTCACCGAAAAAACGGCATGTCCGCTCTTGCAATAGGCTGACAGCTCAAATCCGACCGCTTTGCTCCCGCGGCCGATTCTCAGGTCGATTCGGCTGATCGGACCTGGATCGAGAGATAACTCGGAGCCGCCGACAACCTTGTAGAGCTTCGATCCGCCGCCGATACAGAGGCGGTAACCGGTGCCGTTTGCGCTCTTAGCCGCGTAGGCAACTAGGTTCAGATCAAAGGATCCTTCGGGCAAAACCAATGAGCCGTCCTTGATGGCTGCGCCGAACCGCTTGCCGTTGAACAGCACATCAACGTCCTCGATGATCCCGCCCTTGACGCTGATGGTTCCCGTCGGCCGCGTATCTGGAGCGAAGCGAAGGACCTTTGCAGACGGAAGCGAAGCCGTATAGTATTGGCCGTCCGGCATGGCGAACAAAGATGAGATGGTTTGAGTTCGGACGTTGCGATCGACCCAGCAGATCATGTCGTTGGCCTCAATCTTGCCATCATAGTTCGAATCGCTGAGCGTGAAATCAAGAGTCTTGCCGCCGATCGCTGCGCTGCCGACCATTTGCCGAGCTGGGCTCAGTTGTACCGATACTGTTCGATAGGCTGTAACAAAAGCGATAGGGTTGGCATTGCCGGCGAATGCGAACACCGCGTTGCCTTTGCGTACTGGATCCGATGACGAATATTGGGCTATTTCGCCTTTCTCGAACACTTTGTTTCGGTTGAAGTCGAAGGCGATCTCGGAAAACTGCCAGCGCTTCTTATCCTGAACGCCGTAGTAAACGACTCGCTTGCCGATGAGATAGACGGTTCCGGCATGGGTCGGTTTGATCCCTTTTGGCAGCTTGTATCCCTTCAAGACAGCAAGGCTATCGGCTGGCTGAGAGTAGTTGTAGCTAATTCGGAAGGTCTTTTTCGACGTCAGCTTCTCGCTCCTTAGCGGAATGTCGATCGGCTGAGCGTCGATGGACAAGGGCAGCAGTTGGCATAGCAAGATAAGAGGTGTCATTTCATTCGCCTATAGAGTTGACGTTTGCGGATGCGTTGATGGTTCTGCTATGGCGGCTTATATAGCTCCCTAATCTGGCTTGGGTGCTTGTCGGACTTGTCCGAGCGCAACCTACAGATATTTGCTCGCTTCTCTCAGCGTAAGACCCGACATCTTTGGTCGGTGCTCATCAACGAAGCGCCGAACTGCCTCCGGACTCTTCTTGGAGGTTTCCCTCAGCACCCACCCGATCGCTTTACGGATGAAAAACTCCTTCTCATCAAGCAAAGGAACAGCATAGCGGCAGAAGCGTTGCCACTCGGATAGGTCGCCTGACCTTAAAGGAATGAGAAGCGAGAGCATCGCCGCGCGCTGAACCCAAAAGCAAGCGTCCTTCGCCCACGTATCCATTTGAGGCATCGCTTGCTGATCTCGATGCACGATTTCGCACAGAGCTTCCGTCGACAGCCAGTCGACATGCCCCCAGCAAGAGGCGTCAACGATCAAGCTCTTCAGCCAATCCAGATCACTGGCGCATAGAATCTTGGAACTCACGCCGAGAAGAGCGATGGCGAACGATCTTAATTCGAACACACCAGAGGCCCACAGTTCGTTTGCCTGATAGATGAGTACGTCGGCATCGACCGGCTTGTTGATACGGGCGAACGCTTTGGCCTCGCGCCTAATAACTGGAACCGGCGCGCCCAAGAACTCCAATGAGCTCTTCATATAGGCTTTCTCGTGCTCGGCCCGTTCGGCTTTGGCAAACGGAAGCAAGATGGCTCTGACCTCGTCGGCGGTCACGGTTTCTGTTCCACGACGGCATATGAACCGTCTTTCTTGACGCTTATCTTCGGCATCAAGTGGTTCTTCTCGAAGGCATCGTAGCCGAGTTTGAGATTTGTCCAAAAGGCAAAGAGAGCATCATCGTTACGGTATTCGGCCGTGAGTTTTCGCCAAGCTTGGCCTTCCATTCGGCAAGGGAAGATTTGAACCTGCGGCCAAACTCCTTGGCTCTTTTGCATATCCTCAACCAAGGAATAGACCTCTTCGATTCCCTTGTCGCCGATGGCCACGCAGCCGATGGAAACCGCTTTGCCGTGGATAAAGATGTCGCTGCCGGGCTTCTTCGAGTCGGAAACGATGCGGTCCGAGGCGTTCGGGTAGTTGACCCGCATCGACAAATGGTATTTGCTGTGAGGGTTGAGCTCGATGATGCGATAGAAGCCTTCAGGCACCTGGCGGTCGCCTTCCTTGCGCTTTGGGCCGGGTTCACCAGAAGCAGCCGTAACCTTATAGGTCTTCAGCAACTTAAAGGCCTCTGAACCTGAAGACTGCGCCCAAAGCTCTAGTTCGCGCTCCTCCTTGAAGACGCGAAAGAGCAGACCTGTCGGCGGATAGGCCATGCCCTGCTTGGCAAATGTGCTTCTCCACGCCGGAATTTGAACCTTGCGAACTTCTGCCAGTTGCGGGTTCTTGGCGCAACCGATAGTGCCCAACAAACACAGAATCGTTAGTAACCGTCTCATGGATTCATCTTGATTGGAATCGCGCGGATTTCAGCAATCGTCGCATTCTGATCGGATTGCTTGCAGACGAGTCGAATGAAACGGAATCGCACGGCATTGCTTCTGTAGCTGACGGCATTGGCAACCCCTCGGCTTGCAGATGCCCAGTCCCAATCAACTTCGCGGGCCCAGAACTGCGCGTCCTTGGCGGTCATGCCGGTTGCATAAACCATGATGTCGAACTGCTTCCAGAACTTCTCGCCCGACGTGATGACGATGTCGCCAATGGTTCGGTCTCGGCCCATGTCGACCTCGATCCAGTCGCCAGCCTTGCCAGGGAGCTTCACCGTTGTGGCGGGGTTCTCATCAACGAGAGCCGATAGCTGAGCAGGCAGGCTGCCGGCGGAATCGGCCACGATGCGCTCCTTAGCCAGATTCGTTTCGGTTTCCAGCGCATCGGTCGGCATGTTGAAACGTAGCTCAGCTAGAAGCAGCGCTTTTTGACCCCGGTTGGCCGCATCGGCAAGCTGCCAAGCCGAAAACCACGCCCAATCGGTCACGCCGAACTTCTTGACACGCACGAGGAAGACGGCATTCGATCCGCTTGGATCGAGAGTGCCGAAAGGACTTGCCGTGCCGGAAGCTTCTGAAGTCGGATTTGACGGCAACTTGGCAGAACCTTGGGCAGACGTGGCCACTCCGAAATCGGGCGCTTCCAAATCGAACTTGCCATTTTTCATCTGGAAAAAGCTAAGTTCGGCGTTTCCGATCGGCCTTCCGCTCAAGTCGACCGCGTTTATGAACACGATGCGCGGCAGGTTCAGTGTCCAAACCGTTTCGCGCTTCGCCTTGGTCTGGAGCATTGCGTTGAGCGCGCCGACTTCCGTCGCTGATAGCAACCCGGTGGGCGCAATGTGCATCAGGTCGGCATAAGCATCGAAAGCGGGAACGGGCTTCAAGCTCAGCGAACTAGTGAGCATCGATTCATTGCGAGTGTCGCCCCATCCGCTGATGCCTGCATAGGCGTCGATTCGCACCCTCTTGGCTCCATCGAGATCGACCGGAACATTGAATGTTGCTAAGTCGGGGATGCCCATCGCCATCAGAACCTTCTTTATAAACGTTCTTGAGGGTTCGCCGCTTTCGCCAGCTTGAATGAACACCGTGCCCGCCTTCACTCTCGCCGTTCCATCGTTCACGGTTAAGATGCTTGCGGCGCGAACGCGCTCAAGGCATCCATCGAGCGCAAACGAGAACTTGCTGTGTGCAAAGGTGACATCGTTGAGAGACGCGATTTGCTGCTGAACCCAAACCTCGGGATCCATACCAAGCTTGTCCGCAAAGCCCTTTTCGAGGACGATATTAACCGGAAAGGCGTCTTCAAAGGTCGATAAGCTGTTGTTCCAAGGCTGTGCGTCAGGTCCGCTCGGTTCGATCTTGAAAGCAATCGGCTGGACTCGGTGGTCGACCGGATTCGGCTTATAGGGCTTTGACGTCGTTACGGTCGTTTCTTCACCTGGTTTGAGCGACTTGCTGATCTCGCTAAGCGAACCGGCCGATTCGCGAACGATCCACCGTGCGCCGAAAGGAGCGGAATCGGCTTGGCCGACGTTCTTGATGTACGCCGTGTAGGCCGCTTCGCCTTGGTCGTTGATGCTCTGCTCAATGCGCGTCACCGCAAGATCGCCGCCTTTGACCGGCTCGACATTTTGAACCTCAACGACAAGTTTGGGCTGGCCTTGCGCGCCTTCGGAGCTGTTGAACGTCGTCAGGTTATCAAACGAAAGTGCGAAGCCGTTGCATTCCTCAGGATGGTCATATTGCCGCTGGATGCTCGCTTCAAGTCCGCTGATGGTTAAGGTGCCTTCCTGTCCGAAAGTCGCCTTTGCGCTGGCAATCTGCTTAGCGTCGGCTGCGCCTTGCGCTCCTACTTGCTGCCAACTGGCTCCGTTTTCGCCGGTTCGCCGGTGCTTCCAAGTCGATGACCATCGGATGATCGGCGCGGTTTCGCCAGGTTTTAGATCGACGCCGGTAAGCGTTTTGGCTGGCCCTTCGCCCCAAGAAGCCTGGACGGCAGAGATCGCTCGCAGACTCGGCACATCCTTCTCAAGCGAAATCAGCTCTAGGCTCGCTTTTACGATCTTTTTGTTCGGCCCGATGGCGCGCTGAAGGTCGCCGAACCGGATTAGGATCGTCCGTCCTGGGCCGCCGGATAGCGTGAACTGGCCTCCTGTAATGGCGTCCGGCTCTTGCGATGACAGCGAGGTGTCCTCGACCGACCAATAAGCAGGACCAGAGCCGACAGAAGCTCCGCGGTAGAGCAAGATCGTCGTCGGAGCACCTTGTTGCAACAGTGCAAAACACAAAACGATGCCAGTCATATTGCCAGTGTACCGGCGGCGGGGCAAGGCTGTCGAACCTTTAGTCAAGCAAGGCTGCTATGATACCAGCTTGGTATCGGGTTGCGGAACCGGTCGAACCAACCGACAACTCGTTCAGCCTGCTTGATCATTGCCATGACCTCATTTTCGCTGAACTGGATGGCCCAATACACTGACGAGAGAGTGTTGCTTGCCATGTAGAACGCAAGGAGCCTGAAAAACAGCTCGGGTGGGTCTTTGCCAAAATAGCCAAGAATTTGGCCCGTGGCGAAAGCTGGGCTGACTTCGGCTGACCAAACGATGCGGTTGAACTCCTCCCACGGATCGCCGTAATCCCAGCGGTTGAAGTCGATAATCTGAAGCTGACCGTCCTCGCTGATGATCATGTTGCCGACGTGGTAGTCGCCGTGATGGTAGGTCTGCGGCCTGTTCTCAAGGAGATCGGCATTTGCCCGAAGATAGGCGATGGCTTCATCGGCTCCATCAAATGTGTATCCGCACTTGATAAAGACCTCAATCTTGTTGGCGGTCTTTCGAGTGAACTTAGTTGACCATTCCTCGCAGGTTGCCGGGGCTTCGATGATATGGATGGTCTTGAGGATGCGACCGGCCTCTAATCCTAGTTCGAGTTGCCTCTCTTCCGGGTAATCGCCGACTGCCGTTTCGGCATCTTCTCCGTCGCACCAGGTGTAGAGACCGTAGACTTCCTTTCCGCCAGTGCAAAGACCGAACTCTAGCGGCTTCGACATCGGAACGCCGAGGCTCGCGACTCGGAGCATTCCTTCATACTCTTCTTTCTTCTTGACATAAAGAGCGCTGTCCGCAAGACGTAGGAGCAGCCGTTCGCCTTGGGCGGTTTCGATGAAGAACTTGCGGTCGTCCGACCAGCCTTTTTTGACCGGATGGAAAGAAACGAACTGCTCAAAGCCTGGTATATCGTTCATCGGGAAAAACAACAATGCCCGATCAACAGTCGCTGATCGGGCAAATCGTCTTAAGAACGTTCAGCTTATTCGGCGGCTTCGGCAGCCGGAGCTTGGACTTCAACAGGGGCTGGCGCCTGCTCGCGAGGAGCAGAGTGCTCGCCGCGGGGAGCGCGCTCGCGCCGCTGATACTCGCGACGGTCGGCAGTCATCTCGGTGACGACGAACGGCAAAAGGGCCATCTCGCGTGCGCGTCGAATAGCTCGGGCGATCATGCGCTGCTGCTTGGCGGTGTTGCCGGTCTGTCGGCTGGGAATCATCTTGCCGCGATCGTTGATGAATCGCTTCAGGATGTTGACATCTTTGTAGTCGACGAACTCAATCTTGTTGATGGTCAAGTAGCTGACTTTTCGTCTTCTTTTACTCTTAAATCGCTGTTCGCCGACACCGGCAGCGGCATCCTTATCCTTCGCAACCATCGTGCGAACGCCGCGATCTTCGGTGCCGTTCTGTTGGGTTTTCTCTTCACTCATGCTTTTCTGGTCCAAAACGGTTCTGGTGTGAACCCTTATTCTAGCATATTTGAATCGCTGTTGTGAAAGGTCCGAGGACATTCCTTCACCAGTTCAGACGAATCGGTTTGGTTCGACATGTCTTTCGAAGTCCCAAGCAACATTCCAGTAGCCTGCGGAAAATCCTAAGCCTCATACCTGCAATTTGTGGAGTCGATTAGCCACCTGGCGTTGTGCGGCCTATCAAAACAACAACGCGCCAGGCGATCAACACCCAGTTGCATCTGAATGCTGTGCACATATATAGCATTATTCGGCAACCAATATGAACTTATCGTAATATACTAGTAGTATTGCTAATGCCAAAGGAGGCAATCTCAATGCACAAAGCTATTCTGCTAACACTCATTACCTGCTTTGTTGTTGGTTCTATTGCGCCAGACGACAAAGTGACCGCACCCGTGCTCAAAATAGCAAGGCAGGGCATGAAGTTGAAAGATCCTCCGGTTGACCCAAAAGAAGGTGAGGCTCCCGCTAAACTCACTTTGGCCCAGATTAGGACCGCGATTGCAAGCCAGGTCAACCGACCGATAGCTGGAGTCACAGACCTGTTGCGGCTTGACAGCAGAAATATGTATGTTCAAGGCAAGGGCTACATGCACGTCTACGGGCCAGCTTGGGTTTGGCCGGAGTACAACTCAATTCGATTCCACAACAAAGGAAGCGTTCATCTCAATTTTACGGCGAGGCCAGAACAGACGCAATACTTAGTCGACTTTCAGGTTAACGTTCGATCCGGAGATGCAATCGTTCATAGCTACACTGCCGATATGAACTCAGAAACGACATTGCATGAAGGGAAGAACCACATCTTAATGTTGGTTAGTGCCAATGGCGGACGCCCGCGGGTAGCCCTTTTTGTTGCCGAAGGCGAATGTACAATCAAAGGCGTCGAAGTGTCGGTGCTTAATTGAACAAAAAAGGGCTGATGCGTTAACACCAGCCCTACTTCGGTTCTGTTTGCCTTTACTGCGGATAGTCCAGGGCTTCCGGAATCATCACGTTCGTCAGCTGCTCGGCGGCCCGGTCCTTGGCAAGCCGACAACCGGTCAGGCAGCCGTCCAGCTTCAGGCGCAGGCGTCGGAAGGTCTCCATGCCGGCGAACCTGACGCAAGGACCAGCCTTCGTGCTGTGCGAACCGTCGGTTCCGGTCGAATCGGTTGCCGACGTCTCGATTCCTGGGATGAGCGCATCCATGGCTTCGGAAGCCTCAATTGAGCAGGTGTCGCAGCCGGCTTCCCATGCGGGATGGGCGTTATAGCCGTAGACCAGCTCAGCGCAGATTCGGCCTGCTTCGCCCGATGCCCTTGCCGCCAGAACGTGGCAAAGGTCGGTGAAGAACGAAACGTATCCGGGAAGAGCTTCAGCAAGCATGGGGTTCTCTGCGCCCTTCTCTTCCAGCTCTAAGACGTCGAGGATCTGTTGCCGCGAGGCGAGGAGCCAGCTCAGCGCGTCGGCCATCGGGAACGCTACGCCTTGGCGCTGGCCGTGGTAGAGATTGACGCCGTTGGCATCTTTCGCGGTCTGCAGATGGTTCAGCGTGTGCAGCCACATCTCCATTGCGGTTGCCAGCGTGCATGCTCCTGTGCCGGGCTTCTCCGAGGCGATCTTGCGCATCTCACGGATCCAAGCTTTGTATTGAGCCAGGAACAGCTCGTTGACCATCGTGACCGTCATCTGGCGGCGCTGAACAGCTTCTGGTCCTTCATAGGTCGCTTCGAGTTGGGCGTCCATCCACTTTTGGCCGAGGAATCCGGGGCAGTCTTCAGTAATGCCGTAGCCGCCCATCAACGACACGGCTTCGCGCATGGTGTTCGCGCCGACGCCGGTGCACCATAGCTTGACGGCCGGGCAAAGAACCTGGGCCAGAGCATCGGTGACTAAGAACTGGACGACGATATCGTTCTTCAGCTCATCATAGCGGGCCTGATTGCGCTTGCCTTCTGGCTGAGCCTCGAGGTCGATGAACTCGAGAGCGTCTTTCTGGCGCTTCATAAACTCGCGAAGCTGGGCACGGCCGCCTTTGATGCCTTGCTCGTTGAAGTAGGTTTCTTTCTTGCGCTCCAGCGGGTCGAACTCGTCAAAGAGGCGCTCAGTCGCGAATCCAACGGAACAAGCCGCTTCGCCGACCGACCAAACGTCAACCAAACGGTGCAGGGCGTCTTCCTTCTGCTGAATGCCTAATTCGAACTTCGAAGAGCCTGGCGCGGTTCCTGCTCCTCCACGGAATCGGCCGCGCTGATAGCGGATGACCGGCTCGACGGCGGAAAGGAGCTTGGCGGCGGTCATGAGGCCGACCGTGACGCGCGTGCGGCGGAAGACGGCTTCGATGACTTCGCTGTGGCTGTAGGTCGGGACGATGACGCCGTCCTGAACCGTGTAGCCGCCAATGATCCGGCTGGCAGGAACCTTGAGGTTGAAAATCGGGTCGTTGGTGGCCGAAAGCTGGTGGACCAGTTTCAGTGTGGGCGAGCCGGCGTCCCATGATCCCTCGTCGGTGTCTTCGAGGATAACCATCAGAGTGCCCTTGATGCGGGGGTCGTCGGAAGCCACCGCAGCCGTCGCGAAGGTTGCGAATGCGGCGTTGGTGATAAATCGTCCGCGCTTCTCGACATGAAGCATCGGCTCTTGGCCTTCTTCCCACTTGTCGATTCGAACTCGGCCTGAAAGCGAGTTTGTGTCCACTCCCACGTATGGAATCGGCTCGGTAAGGGCGAACGCGCCGCGCATGGTTCTTCGATCCTCGCCGGGCTGAGCGGGAACGGAGCCGCCCATGTAACGGTGAACCTGTTCGGGTGTTCCGCGCTCATGAATGGGAGCCAAGGCGAGATTGCCGGCTAAGCTGCCGGTTGCCGCGCCGCCGTCGACCCAGGCCAGTTCAAACGCAACGAGTGCCATCAGGAAGTTCTTCGGGCCTCCAATGTAGCCGCCGTCTTCGGGATCAATTGCCATCGAGGTGATTCCCGACTCGTCGTAAGCCTTCAGAAGCTCGTTCTTCTCGGGAGTCCAGTCGTGGCTGTTTCTTGCGCCGTTGGCGACCAGTCTGGCCACGGGGCCTCGGGCGACGGATCGCGCCGATTGCACCACCATCTGGTAGTCGAACCGGTCGCTGTATCGCCACATGATCTGGCGGATGTCGTCTCCGGGAAGGGTCGTGAGCTTGGGAGTTTCAGTAGTTTGATCGGCCATATTCGGTCACCATTTTGAGGCGCATCGCGCCGGTTACTATACTACCCGCTTGCTGTTTTTGGGTTCTTTTTGAGGTGCACTCGAATCGCGCTTGGCGTTGTCCTTTAGCCATCTAGCGGCATCGGATCGTTCGGATGGTCGCTGGCGATCTTACCGTCGATGACGTGGACAATCCGGTCGGCATACATCGCCAAAGCAAGGTCGTGGGTTACCACCAGGAACGTCACTCCGTCGTCTTTGTTGAACTCGCGCATGAGGCGAAACACCTCCTTGCCGTTCTCGGTGTCCAGGTTGCCTGTTGGCTCGTCGGCAAGCACAATCGTCTTTCCGCCCATCAGCGCTCGAGCAATCGCCACTCGCTGCTGCTGGCCGCCGCTAAGGTTGGTCACGCGGTTCTTTTCTTTGCCTTTTAAGCCAACTCGCTCCAGTACCGACATCGCTTCGGCAATCTGATCCTTAGTCGGTGTGCCAGTCACGGCAAACGCAGGCATCAGCACGTTCTCTAGCGCAGAAAAGTCCGGCAGCAAGTGATGAAACTGAAAGATGAACCCAAGGTGTTGCCCCCGAAGTCGCGCTAAACCGTCGTCGTCGAGCTTCGATATGTCCTCGCCGACGATGCTGACGGTTCCTTCGGTTGGCGTATCAAGCGCGCCTAGCAAATGTAAGAGCGTGCTTTTGCCCGATCCCGAAGGACCGAGAATCGCCACAAACTCGCCTGCCTCGATCCTTAGGTTCGCCTTGTCCAACGCCCGGGTAGGGATCGCACCGTCATAGACCTTGGCCACGTCCACGAGGTCGATCACGACTGACTTAGCCATAACGGATCACCTCGACCGGGTTCACTCGGGTCGCCCTTCTCGCTGGAGCAATGGCGGCGAGCACGCCCATGACAACCGAGGTCATCACCGCTTGGGCGATAAGGGTCGGTGTGATGAGAATCGGGAAGATCGCCTTGCCCAATCGATAGTCATCGGGAGTGCCCCCAACAGACAAGCTAAGCCCGCTGCCGACGGCAACTCCAACCGTTGAGCCTATGAGCCCGACCATCAATCCCAGCAGAACGAATATCCAGATAATCTGGCTGGTCCGGGCACCCATGCTCTTCAGGATTCCAATCTCGCGCGACCTTTGAACCACTGTGACTGCCAAGACCGAGGCGATGCCAAAAGCAACGGAAACCATCACGAACGTCTTGATCATGTTGCTGCTGCCGGATTGTCCTTGCAGACCGGTCAGAAACTCCTTGTTCTGGCGCATCCAGGAGTCGACTTTGAGGCCGGTCTTGGCCGCAAGCTTATCAGCGACCTTGTTGGCGTCGAATACCCGGCTGATCTTCGTCTCGATAGCGCTGATGTAGCCGACCAGATCGCCTGCCCGCTGCGCATTGGGTATCGAAACGTAGAATGAGCGCGCATTCACTTCTGCGACTCCGGCATCGAATATTCCTGCCACAGAATAGGTGAGTTCAACGTTCTTCGCCGACCTTGTTCGGATGATGCCGCCAACGCCAACGCCGAGGTCCTTCGCCAACTCGATTCCTATGAGACATCGCTGGCCGGAAACGTCGTAAACGCCTTCCTTGAGCCGCCCTTCAAGGTCCAGGATCCTGGAATAGCGAACGGGATCGATCCCGCGAAACGTAATCGGTTTCGTTTGCTGGCCCTTGATGGCGAAGCCGCTAACCGTCACGATGGGAGAAACGGCGACCACATCCGGTTCGACGTCGACGGCCGCCATAACTTGCTTCCAGTCGGCCATCTTGCTCTCTCGCAATCCGGACCGTAAAATTTGGGCCAGGGTCTTTCCGTTCGGCGTCTCAATGGGCTTCGGGTCGCGCTCCAGAGGTTCGATTGTGACCTGGGAGATGTTGCCAATAACCCGATCAATAAGGCTGACCTGCAGCCCGTCGATCAATGAGGACACGAAGATGTAGACCGTGACGCCGACCGCAACGCCTGACAGCGTCAGTATCGTTTGCACGCCGCCTGCACGGAAATATCGCCAAGCCAGCTGCCAGGCAAACATCACCCTTTTGGCTCCTCAACGACCTTGGCCTTAAGCTTCTTATCTTTGGGTGTTTGGTCGGGATTGAGAACAACCAGTTCGCCGTCGTCCATACCTTCAAGAACGACCCAATGCGTTTCGTCGCCCTTCACGACCTTGATTCTCCGCTCAACAGCTTTGCCGTTTAGCAATACCATCGCCGCCGGGTTGGACTCAGCATTAGTCACGCTTTGGCGCGGAACGACCAGAGCATTCTGCCTTTTGGCGACGATCAGATTCACATCGACGGTCATTTGAGAAACGAGTTTGGGATTTAGCTCGTTTAGGCTAACGCGCACTTCGACGGTGCCCCTTGTCGGATCGGCGGCCGAACTGATCTCGGAAACCTTGCCCGCGATCTGCTTGGAACCCAGCGCTGACGCCGAGACCACCGCCTCCTGGCCGAGAAAGACTTCGCCGAGATAGGTCTCATCCACGTCAAGCCGAACGCGAAGCTGTCCGGGCGACGACAGCTCGATGAGGGTTGCGCCTGCAGCAGCGACTTGGCCTGGCTCGATTTTCCGGGCTGTCACGACACCGTCAAAGGGTGCAACAATCGAAGACTGGCTAAGGCGGCTTTTGGCTTGCTTCAATCGAGCCTCTGCGGCCTCGATCTGGGAGCGGCCTGCCTCTTCAAGAGCCTGATTGACATTGAGCTGAGCCTTCGTGCTTTCGGCTGCCTGGCGCTCGGATGTTCGGTTCTTGAGAGCCAATTCTGCAGTCTGCAGATTCGCCTTTGCGCCTTCTAGGTTCGCTTCCACTTCCTTAACTGAAGCCTCGGCCTCACGGATGTCTTCCTTGCGGCCGGACTTCAGAGCTTCGGCTTGAGAGATAGATGCAGAAAGCTGGGCGGCGGCTTGGTCTTTGGCCGCCTGCGCTTGGTCAAGCTGAGATTGAGAATAGACGCCTTCGTCGAACAGCCTTTTAGCTCGCTTCAGTTCGCTTTCCTTGAGCATGGCTGCGGATTGGTCTGCCGCGACCTGAGCCTCTGCGGCCGACACGGTTTCGGACCTTGCGCCCGACTTGATCCGATCGAAGGCTGCCAACGTTTGACGGCGCTTCTCAGATAGGCTGCGAACCTGCGCTTTGAGTCGATCCCTCTCGGTAACCAGTACGGTTCGATCGCGCAAAGCCAGTTGAGCCAACATGGAGCCCTGCTTGGAGCCCTCGGTTTGCGCCTTGGCCCTAATCAGGTCTGCCCGAGTAAAAGCCAAATCGGCCTTGGCAATGGCCGCAGCGTCCTGAAGGTCGCGAGTATCGAGCAGAACCAGCGTTTGCCCCGCGACGACTCGATCTCCCACATCGACAAGCACCTTTTGAACTCTTGCCGAGCCTGTAGTCGAGGCCACGGAGGTTCGGTTGACCGCCTCAAGCCTGCCCGTGACGGCAAGCGTCGTCGTGATGTCTTGCCGCTTCAACTTGACAACCTCGACGGCCGCCGGTTGAGACCTCTTATACAGTGCAAAACCAACCGCCGCAACGACGACGGCGGCGCTAACCCCCAACTTTCCAAACTTCATGACAGTTGCTTACTACGATACCTACACGGATCGTGATTGCCATGAAGACCCGATAATGAGGCCTAAGGCGGGAAGCCCGACCTAGGCCCTTGTGCTGACTATTTCGCCAACTCGTCCGCCGTCTTCGCGTAGTCGAACACCTTCACGGACGCAATTGAGCCTGAGAAGCCCTCTTGCGGGCCGTAGGATGTGTTCCACGCGCTGCCGACGACCATGGGAAGGCCAGCGAGCGGACTCAGCGTATACCAGCCCTTCTCCTTGACCAGCTTGCCGTCGACAAAGATGCGTCCCCAGCCGTGAAGCTGGCCGTCGTAGACGAACGCGATCTTGTGCCATTTGCCTGCTTCGGGAGCCTTATTCTCGTCCCAAGCCAAAGTGCGGCTGTCCGCGCCGGTGAAGACCGCATCGGCGCCGTAGCGGATCTCCATCGCGCGCTTCATCCAGTCCTCGAGGTAGCTCGGTACGAACGCCTTGCGCGGCACCAGCGAGAACATGGTTTCAGCTTGCTCGATGTGCGGGTTGAAAGCCTCGATTTCGACGGTGAGCGGCTTCATGCCGGTCGTCTCTTTCGGGGTCGCGATATCCGACATGAGGAACGAACCGTCGCCTGAGAACGTCACGGCCTTCTTGCCTTCGATGGTTTCGGCCACGGGGAGGTTCGGCTTGGTCTCGGGGAGCTGCAATGTCGCGATGGCAGGACCAGAATTGAGCCACTTTGCGACAAGACCTTCCTTAACATCCTTTGAGTCGAACTGATAGAAAGGAACGGTCAAGGCCTTGCGTCCGGCAGCCAGCGCTCGAACCTCGTGCGCGCCCAACTCAATCGTGTAGATCTGCAGATGGTCGATTAGCCCAGGATACGAGTCGAACCACTTGCCGTCGGGGTTCATCGCCGCGCCAACCGCCAGCTTGCCAACAACGAGTCTCGGGATATCAACCTTCATCGAGTTGTTCAAACGGCCGTTGACATACAGGCTGAGCGTCTTCTTCTTCGCCGAGTAGACCCATGCCAAGTGGTTCCAATAGTTCACCAGCGGGGCGTTGTGCTGCTGCTCGGTCACCTTTACGAAGTCGCCCTTAAATGCCATTTTCTGATCGCCGAGTTGGAAAGCTCCGCTCTTAGGATTCCGCGCGTTGTTGAAGCGCATGTCAATGATGGTCAGCAGCGTTGCATTGTCGAAAACCTGGATGCTGTATGCCCAAGTGCTTACGGTGAAGCCGTCGGCGGTTCCCAGTCGGAACGGCTCAAGTCCAGCAAGGCACTTGCCGCTCGTGAAGTCGACTCCCTTTCGGCCGTCCATCGTGTAGGCTTTCGGAGCAGCGACGTCGGACCAGTTCTTGGCTTTGAAGCTGCCTTTTGCTGAGCCCTTGTTGGTCCATTGTTTGATTTGGCCATTGCTCAGGTCGTTCGCATCGAGGCTGACCACTTCGCCCTTGGCGGTGCTAAAGCTCCAGACCTTGCCGACGAACGCGGGAAGACCGCTATGGAGCGTATCGATGCGCCAATAGTAAGTCTTGCCAGGCTCGAGCTTCGGCGAAAACTGAGGTTGGACCGGGATATCCTCTACTTCCTCGATCGGCCTTAATCGGTCTGGCTTGCCAGGTGCAAAACAACCTTGATATGCTTTGCTCTTTCGGTCGGCATTCTGAACCTTAGCATAGCTCGTTCCGAAGTAGACATCGTATACCGAGTTCCTGTCGTTCAATCCTTCGGACCAAGACAGCTTCATCGGCCTTGTCGCGACAATCTTCTCGCCGGCCGCCGGAGAAGGATGCGCCGCCATCCGCAGCATGCTATCTTCGTCGTTTGCCTGGATCAACTGGTCGGTCAATGGTGCAGTGTGAACTCTGAGCTGGCTGATCGAACCTTTGAATCCGTTTACCCATTTCTGGCCGTCCCATTCGGCACCAATGTTCAACCGATCAGCGCGTCCTAACGTTGCCGAGACTTTGTCAACCTGCTTCGAATCGACGGATATTGGAGCGTCGTTCTTCGCCATGTTCAACGTGACATGGCTCCACTTGTTAATGGGAAGCTGTTTGCTTGACAGCTTCAAAGTGCCCCACTGCAGGATCGCGCTGCCTTCGTCGGTCTGGCTTCGATACACCCAACCGTCGATCGCGCCGATCGGCTGCCCGGCCAAAGGAAACGACGAGACCATGCGGTCGTTGCCGTCGAAAGAAATCGCGTCCAGGCCGTCAACCATCTCGGGCATCGGCTGGCTGTCTCCGCCCTTTGCGTCGTTGACCAGCTTGCCGCCGAGCGTTCCATAGTTCGCCCAGCTTCGCAGCCACTTCTTGCCTGTGCTCTCTGGATAAAGAGGCCTTGACTGGAAAACCGGCCTCGGAGCGAGCTTCGTAGCATCCAAATTCACTAGCAGTCTTCCGCCTGCCATCGGCATCTCGCCGTTGAAGGCCGTCTTCTGCTCGTCGTAATAGCCCTTCAGCTGGAGCCCGCTCAGCTCGTAATCGAAGATTCTGAGCTGGTTGATTGAGCCGCTGAAGCCGCCGCCGACCGTGATGCTTTGGCCCGTCGGAAGATTAAGTTTGGCGGAAAGGGAGCTGTTCAAAAAGCCATCGATATAGACCTTAATCAGCCCGAATTTGTCTGCCAACCCGCCGCCCGTGTATGCAACCACGACGTGGTGCCATTTGCCGTCAGACGGCGTCTGGTTCCACTTCAGAGACCTTTTCTTGCCAAGGCTTAAGCTTCCCCAGTTCAACTGAACAAAGTCTGTCGCGTTGCCCCAGCGCATGATCTGCCCCTTTGCGCCCGGTTCCGCCTGGAACCAGCCCTCGACCGACCATGCATGGTTGCCGATCAGGCATTCGCGCGTCTTGCAGTTCCACTTCAAGCTGTCTGAAGGCGTCAAGGAAACAGCCGACAAACCGGCAACGGTCGCTACCTTCGGTTTGCCCGATGCGATGAACGAGCCCACGCTGCGCTCGTGCTGGGCCAAGCCGAAACGGCCCCAATACTCCAAGCCGCCTTGATTCTTCCAGGATCTGACCTTTCCAGCGACATCGACCGACATTCCCTCGCCAGCCAGAAGCTCGACCATCTTGTCGCCTGGCCAATACTTCTCGAGGAAATAGAACATCGGCGGGTCGATCCTGCGGAACGTTTCGCGCTTAATGATGTAGTCCTCAGGATCGCCGTCGCTGCAGAATTGGCTGGCGACCACGGCCATGTACTCCCAAATGTTGAATCCGCCGTAGTCGCCGATCCAGCGCTGGTCGAGCTTGTTCTTCCAAAAGATGTCGAACAGGCGCTTCCGGTAGTTATCCTCAACCATTTCAGCCCCATACATGTGGAACTGGTGGCCCATCTCGTGGAACATGATGTTGATGCCCCAATAGAAGGTCGGATCGACTTCGAAGGTCATGATGTTGCCGTAGGCCTGAGTGATCATTTCGCTCCAAGCGCCTTGCTTCATGCCGGGGTAATCGAGTGTCGCGCCGCAGTTCATGGCGTTCATCGCCTCGACAATGTCCGGCCGCTTATAGAGCATTTTCGACATCGTATAGGAACACCTTCGCATCGCCTCGTCGGGGCAGTCCGGACCGCTGATGACGACCTGTCCGACCGCCTCCATCAGCTTGCCATAGGCTCCGCTTTGGACGATCGTGCTGGGGAACGGTTCTGAGACGAGTCCGTCGAACTCGGGCTGGAAGTAGGCGCTTAGCTGCTCCCTCTCCTGCCTTGCGACGCCCCCTCCCTGACCCTCCCCCGTGAGACGGGAGAGGGAACCCTTGCTCGGTTTGGCTCCCTCTTGTTTACATAACGCCAGAACTTGGTTGTTGCTCAGGGCGCGATTAAAGAGTTTCAAGCTCGAAATCCCGCCGGTGTATGTGAAGCGCGGACGCGAGGCCCAATCCCACAGGCTGCCGAAGCTGCTGCCGAGGAACATGAGCTTGTCGTTGTCTTTGGGCAAGTTTTTGCCAGGGGTCTTGTCTGTCGCAGTGACGAACGAACCCGCTCCGTCGGACCACCGCGTTTCGTTCGGCGCAACGGCATAGAAGCGGTAGAAATAGCGCTTGCCGGGTTTTAAGCCGTCGATCTTTGCGCTGATCAATCCGGGGCCTTGCTTGCCGAGGTCTTTGACGACGGTCCAGCTTTCCTTTCCGCGCAAGAAGTGGTTGTCGACTTCGCCGACGAGCACCGTGACGGGCACTGGCTCTTTGTCGCGCAGATAGAGGTCGGCGCGTAGCGTTGCGCCTGACTTGCCGATTTCTGTAGCCGGTTTTAGGAGGATGCTACGCCGGAACTGCCGGTCAGCCGCCAATTTACCGTCAATGTAGAACCTGATCGAGCCGTCGCGCTTGCCGTCGAAGACGTAAACGATGTGGTGCCACTGGTTCAGCATCGGCCAAACGGCGTCGGGGAATCCGAATCCGCCGTAGGCTCCAAGATAGGCGCCGCCAAGCTGGCTCTTCTCATGAGCATATCGCCCTTCTTGGCCATAGCCGATGTCGGTGCCGTCGTCTCCTGCGATGTTGTGCCAACTCAAAACCGTCTCGCGGGTCATGTCGACTCCCAGCGCGCTCGGGTTATACAGCCAAGCCGAAACGGTGAACGGGCCGTTCTTGGCGATGCTGGCCGGGGCTTTGAAGTCGGCGATCATCGTCGGGAACTCCAGCGGCAGGTTCCAAGGGCCGTAATAGAACTGGACCGCCTTGCGTCCAGCCATCTTAACGACCGGTAAACTCATATTGGCCGCATGGAATGCTCCGCCGATGCTGCCCTTGTTCGGCCATTTAGAGATCTTGGCCGTTGCCAGTTTGCTCGCGTCGAGGTCGATCAGCGGCTTGCCATCCTTCGGCTCTTTCCTTGTCTTGATCGTTTTCGGGAATCGAGTTTGCTGGCGCTGGACATAGGCCAAGTCGGTCCAACCGAGGTTCCCTGCGATGATTCGCTTCGTCTCGCCGGTTCGTGTCTTGATGACGACATAACCGTTTTCGACCTTGACGAACGTGCCGTAGAAGCCCTGTTGGGTCGGCGCTTGCAGGTTCAACCACCAAAGGCGGTCGTGCTTGCTCGGGTCTTCGGCGGGTTTCGCAAGCGATGCAAGGCAAACAGCGGAGAGAGACAGAATGACGGCTTTGTTCATATCATCGTCCTATATTCATAGCCAGTTTAGCATGCTTTTCTTGTCTGTGAGGTGCAGCTTAGTGTTGCTTTGATGATGCCAGGAATTGGAATGGGTCGTTAGGAATTGTTCGGGTTGGAGAGGGTTTGTCTTAGGCATGCACCATTGGCTCCCAGCCCATACCTTCCGTGGCGAGGACATCCTGTCCGCGGATTCAGCCGGCGATGGCGCCGGCGGTCCCTGTTAGCACGCTACCATCCCTCGGCATCCCGAGCGAAGCGTTGATGCCGAGGGTGTCTTCCTTCTGAAGCCTCACCGAGTTAGAATTGCAATGAGGGAGTGTCGTCGGTTGGTGAAGCAACAAGCCTAATGCTCGCGGGTTCGCTCGTGCTCCAACCTGAACCCCAAACGTCCAGACCCCAGATACACGCCAAATGCCGTGCAACCTTGAGAGACCCTTACCTTCAGTCGGCGACCAAAACGTCCAACCTTCTCCTTATCGTAACCAGATCGCACGGAGCACTATCCAATCCATCGATAGGCGCCTGGCGGGGCATCGAGATGATCAGGGTAGTTGAGCATGTTGTAGGTTAACAAGGTTGTGTTTTCTGCATCTGGACCTTTTAGCTGCAGCATCCGCAACAAGAAGTGCGTGGGCGAGATGCAATAGGATCGTTCAGGGTTGGCGACGCAATACACGGCTTGATCATTGCCATCCGCAATTGAACGCCATTCCCATCCGGATTCCTCGCAGAGAACCTGTCCCCACAGAGAGCCGAGATCGACGGCAAGGTCAATAGCCAGTTTCTTCTTGATTCCTTCCTTAATCTGCAGATCGACAAAGTCGTTTATAGCGCTTATCAACGCTTTACCTGCAATTTGGCCAGGCACCAAATCTAAATGCTGATAAGCTCGCTCAATACCGTCGCGCAACTCTTCAACTACCTCGTCGGTCAAGCTGAGATCGACGACGTCTGTTCGTGGTTTTAGGGTCAGTTCAGGCTTATCAACGACCCATTGATCAAGCTCTAGCGACAGCAGCCTGGCAAAGTCCAAGAACAGTTGGCATTCGAGCATCTTGCCCTGTCCGAGCACGTATCGCACTGTAACGGCTGCGTCGGAGCATCGATATACATGAAATATCCAGCTCTTGGAAGGAGCGTATACCTCATGCTGCCAATCTGAAGGAACCTGTTCAAGGGCCAGCATTCCCGGATCAAGCGGGAGGCCGTCGATTTTGCACGGTTTCTTGAACTTCGAGCTCTTGTCCCACTCTACGTCCCCTTCGAAGGGTCGATCAAACTTGCCGAGTATTTCGGGGAATCGATAAACGCAAACTTTGATGTGGTCGTTACCTCCGCGCGGGTCAGAGCCTATGACCGCAACTGCTCGGGTGTCTTGAGGATGAAGGACGAGCGACTTCACTGGCAAAGTATCGAACGAGTTTATTGTAACGCACCCAAACCGGATGGTCTCCGGTAACTGATAGTCGTCAAAGTCGATCTGAACCAAGTCTTTCATCATCTGTTCCTCTCCTGCGAAGCCAGTTCATGACAAAATTACCTAGATAATGGACTAATATGCTACGATGCAGGCAATAATTAAATAGATCGGAACCGAACGATGATTTGGCCGGATTGGTTAGGGTTTGTCGATGGGATGTACCATGTGCTCCCAGCCCATGCCTTCCGTGGCGAGGACATCCTGTCCTCGTATTGGAGCCAGCGATGGCGATGGCGATGGCGGTCCCAGTTAGCACGCTACCATCCCTCGGCATCCCGAGCGGAGCGTTGATGCCGAGGGTAAATTGCCAACACTCGCCGAGTAAGAGGTTCGTCTTAACTGACGAGAGAGAAACCATGAGGAAACTTGCGTATTTGATGCTAGCAATGCTGGTCACAGCATCCGCTTTGGCACAACCGGCAACACCAGAGCCACGCGAGAATCTGTGGAAACAGAAATGGGTGAGAGCCGCTGTCAAAGACCTCCAGAATGTTGGTCTATGGACAAACTCTGACGTCCTTATCGACGCCAGACCTCCGTCAAACTACGAGATCGCCATAGGCGTTCTTGAGGCTGTTCGGCGACTCAAACAGTCGATCAATGATGCGGAAGCTATCGTAAAGTCGCTGGAAGGAAGGCGTGAGCCGGAAGTTACGCTCAACGATGCCCACCTGACGTTGCCGGCAACCCTTGAGAAGATTCGCACTTTACAGAACCACATCAAAATAGCCGAGAAGATGTCTGCGCATCTTATGCATGAGATCAGCAGCTTGGGCGGAGAAGCCGAATCCCAAATATCTAATCTGCCTGCGCAGCGTTTCGAGATCGAACAGGTTTATAGCCGAGGTGTATTGGCCGTCGCTCGGATCTATGGCCTCCCCAATGCACCGAAATATGCATACGTGAAGGATACACTTCGCGGCCTGAAGGTTGACGGCTTCGCCAGCAACTACGGCGGACTCTTTGCCGGCATCGGTGCCCGAGACTACAAAGCTCAAGAACTGATCGCCTGTTGCGATGACTTTACGAAGTTCTCTGGAATGGCAAAATCGCTCATTGCTAACCTCAAGTCGCAGCTAAAAGAAAAGCCGCTGCCCAGTGAGATGGATCAGATAAGGCAAGATCTGATTGACGCGGACAGCATCGTAGATTTGCTGGCCAAGTGGTCTAAAAAGCGAAGAGATCTTGACAAAACCATCGACTTTTTCTCCGAGGAAATCAAAGCGCTTGGCCGCGACCCAAACGCACTCAAGAAACAAGTAAGGAATGCACTATAGCTATTTGGAAGAACTTCTCTAAATCGGTTACCCGATCGGTGTTTCGAGCCGCCGAGCTTGCCAAAGAGAACAATGGCAGAGAGGTTTGGGTGTGGCATCTTGCGACTGCGGCCCTCGACGCGCACAATGACGCTTTCATCGATGCAACTCGCATTTCTCCAGAAGTTCTTAAGGACCAAGACGCGTGGAAGCTCCTTGCACCAATTCAGAATAGTCCGAGAAAGAAGCCGGTAGCCCTAACCTCGCAGGCAAAGAAGGCGGTTGACGTAGCGTGTTTAGAAGCCCGGCATGTAGAGCCATCCAAGATTCGTCGGCTTGGTTGGTTCCTTGGTCTTGGACCTAGAGTCAACACAACTTGTCTTCTTATCGGCTGCCTAACGGTCGATGAAGCTATCGCGGCTTACTTCCGTGATCGCGGAGTAACCATCGACGCATTGAGACAGGAACTCAGCAAGCACGTGCTCGATGGCGAAGCTTAGGAGACCTTGGCTGTGCTCGCGGGTACGCTCGCGCTTCAACCCAAGCCGATTCCCTCGTCCCTTACGCCTTACCCCTTACCCCCATACCCCAGCAAAACAGATATACGCAATATATCACCCGTCCCCCGTTTCCGAACCTGTGCGAACCGCCGTATAATGCACAGGTGAGAATCTGTGAAGGCACTTGGCATCCCCGCGAGGGAGTAACTCCGCTGTTTCCGGCGCGCATCTATGAGCATCATGTCGATGGCGACAAACTGACCGGCCGGCTGATCGACAAGCCCGGCGACGATAAAGTGGGCGGCTTGTTCATCTCGGTCGAAGTCAGTTCCCCAGCTCCTGGAGTGGCCAAGATCAAGGCTTTCCACAACGCTGGACTGGCGCGCGACCCGATTGCTTTCGAGCTTCATCCCGATCCCGATTTCGCCCCTCAGTTCTGCGAGAACAACGAATACGCCAGCATGACGACCGGCGACCTCGAGGTCCGGCTCTACAAGAAGCCGTGGAAGATGGAGTTCTGGCAGAACGGCAAACTGATCACCCGAAGCCCCGAAAAGTCGCTCGGCTACATCCGCATCAAGGGCGAAGGCAACTTCATGATCGAGCGCCTCGATGCCGCCATCGACGAGACGTTCTACGGCCTGGGCGAGCGTTTCGGACCGTTTGTGAAGAACGGGCAATCGGCGGAAATGTGGAACGATGACTTCGGAACATGGACAGATATGTCCTACAAGAACATCCCGCTCCTGGTCTCGAACCGTGGCTATGCCCTCTTCGTGAACAGCCCAGCCAAGGTCGGATTCGAAGTGATGACCGAGAAGGCGGAGCAAGTCCAGTTCAGCGTTCCTTGCGAAGTGCTCGAGTACCTTTTCATCCTCGGCCCGACTCCCAAGGAAGCCATCCAGAAGTACAGCCGACTCACAGGCTTGCCCGCGCTTCCTCCAGCTTGGTCGTTCGGCCTGTGGCTGACCACTTCGTTCGTTACCGAGTACAACGAGAAGATCGTCACCGAGCAGATCGACGGCATGCTCTCGCGCGGCATCCCGCTGAAGGTGTTTCATTTCGACTGTTCTTGGATGAAGGACTACCACTGGTGCGACTTCCTGTGGAACCGCGAGTCGTTCCCCGATCCCGAGGGCATGCTCAAACGCTTGCATGAAAAGGATTTGATGATATGCGTGTGGATCAACCCGTACATATCGCAGTTCAGCGCGATCTTCGAAGAGGGCAAGAAGTACGGTTACTTCTTGAAGCGGCCCAACGGCGATGTGGCGCAAGACGACGACTGGCAGCCGGGTAGCGGATTTGTCGATTTCACCAATCCTGAAGCAGTAGAGTGGTATCAATCCAAGCTTCAAGCGCTTATCGATATGGGCGTCGACTGCTTCAAGACCGACTTCGGCGAGTGCATCCCGACCGACTGCGTTTATCACGACGGCTCAAACCCGATGGAGATGCGCAACTACTACACGCTCCTTTACAACAAAGCTGTGTTCGAACTGCTAGAGCGCAACTACGGCAAAGGCCAGGCGGTCCTGTTCGCCCGCTCGGCGACGGCTGGCTCGCAACAGTATCCGGTGCATTGGGGCGGCGACACCAAGGCCACTTACGAATCGATGGCCGAGGAGATGCGCGGCGGCCTTTCGTTCATGATGTCCGGCGCGGCGTTCTGGTCGCACGACATCGGCGGATTCGTCGGCAAAGCCACTCCGGCGCTCTATAAGAGATGGGTCGCCTGGGGTCTGATGTCCAGCCATTCGCGCTTGCACGGCATGGAAACCTACCGTGTGCCTTGGCTCTATGATGAGGAGGCAGTGGATGTGGTCCGCCACTTCACGCGGTTGAAGAATCGGCTGATGCCGTATATCTTCGGCGTGGCGGCCGAAGCGCACCAGACCGGCACTCCAGCCGTGCGGCCAATGGTGCTGGAGTTCCCCGACGACATGAACTGCCGCTACCTGGATCGTCAATATATGCTCGGTTCGTCATTGCTGGTCGCGCCAGTGATGAATGAAGAGAGCGTGGCTCATTACTACCTTCCGGAAGGCAAGTGGATCGAGTTCGAGACAGGCAAGATCGTGCCAGGCGGACGCTGGCTGAAGCACGAAATCAGCTTCCTGCGCATTCCGTTATTTGTTAAGGCGAACTCGGTTGTAGCGATGAACGCGACTGAAGACCGGCCCGACTATGAATACGCCGACGGCGTGCAGCTCGTAATTTACGACATCGCCGAGGGCCAGAAGCACCAGGTCAGCATTCCGGGCAAGGACGGAGCCGAGGCGGCGCTGTTCGAGTGTGTGCTTGCGGGACGTTATATTGAAGTCCGGCAACTGAAAGGCGATCTGCCGTGGTCGGTGAAGCTTGCCGATGTCCACGCCGGACAAGTCACTGGCGGCCGTACCGAGTCAGGCAAGCGCGGCATCGTGGTGATCCCCGACGGCGGCGCCAAGGAGATTAAGTTCAGACTGGGCTAATATGTGCGCGCGCTACACCATGTTTGCCACTCCCGAGCAGATCTCGGGCCTCTTCGACCTTGAAGACCTGCCCGAGATCCAGCCGCGCTATAACATTGCGCCGACGACGATCATCCCGACGGTCGCCGAGCTGCCCGGGCAAAAGCGCGCGCTGATGATGGCGGTGTGGGGTCTGGTGCCGATATGGGCTCAAGAAGAGGCCAAGGGCATCATTAACGCTCGGGCGGAAACGGCCGCCGAAAAGCCTGCGTTTCGTACAGGCATGAAGCGCAGGCGCATCCTTATCCCAACTTCGGGCTTTTATGAATGGCGTACCGAAGGCGGGCAGAAGCAGCCGTATTTCATCTCGATGAAGGATGGCAAACCTTTTGCACTCGCCGGAATCTGGGAGCCGCGCGACGAGATTCCGACCAGTGCGATTCTGACGACGATTCCCAACGAAGTCGTTGAGCCGATCCACGACCGTATGCCGGTGATCATCGGCCGCGACGACTTCGATTTGTGGCTCGATCCTCGGGTGGCGGATGCGGCTCGGGTGGCGCATCTGTTGCGGCCCTATCCGGCTGAGGAGATGCAGGCGTATGCTGTCGATCGGCGGGTCGGGAGTCCGCGATTCGACGATCCGGTAGCGGTTGTGCCGATTTCGTTGTTTTGAAGCGGGTTTGTTGGGGTTGGCAAGGATTCGCAGGAGTGGCGCGGACATCCTGTCCGGGTATTGACGCCGGCAGGATGCCAGCGATCCCAGTTAGCGGACTCCAGTTCGGCTTGCTTCTGTAAGATGCTGCTGCTAACTTAGGAGATGTTCAGACCGGAAACGAAAGCAAAAACCATCAACACCATCGCTTCGCACGGGGTGCTGACGGTCCCAGTTTATTCTCTACCATCCCTCGGCATCCCGAGCGAAGCGTTGATGCCGAGGGTTCTAACAGAACCAGGTTCCAAAAAACCTTCAACACCTTTGACGTTGCGCGCTCGTATCATTTAGCAGATAACCATGATTCCTGCTCTTTTCCTCCTTGCCATTTCCCAAGACAGCCAGCTCGATAACTGGCAGCAAACGATCGACAAGATCGCCCCCTACATGTCCGATTTCAAGGTTGAAAAGGACAACGAACGGATGAATAAGGCCTTTGCTCAGATCGTTGCGAAGGTTGGTCAAAAAGCATGGTTCGACACCAAGGAAAAGAAGCAGCATCCAGGACTCTATCTTTTTCCTTTTGGAGGAGTGATCCGGGCATTGGGCGAAGGCGGCGGGACGATGGCTTGGATATGCCGCGTAAACCTGACGAATGACGAGGACACTTACGGCTCGGTTCTAGCCTACTTCGCCAAAGAGCAAGGCAAGATGCGCGGCTATTGTCTGAGACCGAACAACGGCTCGGGCACATGGGCAGTCTATGGAACCGGCCGACCGGAACACCTTTGCAGGTCAGGCAGATATCTGGTTGCCTCTGGCATTGAAGGTTGGTACAGCAATGCACCATCTGCCTATGCCGAGGTGTTTCGGCTTGAGAACGGAGCTTGGAAGTCGGTTTCGCGGCTGGAGTCTGAATATCAATGCGAGGAAGCGCCGAAACTGAGCCTACGCAAAGATGGAGTTGTCGCTATTGCTCCAGTGCTCAGCACGACCTATCCGAAGTCGCTCAACGCCTGCCACGCCACAGCTCAACTCGCCTATGAAGAGAAGTGGACGATAGCGAACGGGCAACTGAACACGGTCTATAAGCGCCAGCGAATGACGCCTTATAATCAGCTTGAGAAGCTCTATGGTGCCTTGCGCGAAGGCAATGCGAAGCTGGTTGAAAGCTTGTGCGCGACCAGCGCCGTCGCCAAGGAGGTCATGGCGCTGAAGCTGCGGACAGCTAAGGGCTCGCCCGACACGAGCTTCCCGAACGACAACTGCTCGACCGACTCGAAGCAGATCGGGATTGACAACTTGCGGACTTGGTTCTATTTTGTCCTGCACAAAGGTGAATGGGTTGTCGAGAGAATCGAACCATACCGGAGGTCGTGATGACATTGCTGGTTGTTGCTTCGTTGCTGCTTGTTCCGCCGCCGTTCGACTGGCAGGCGACGGCCGATAAGATCGCGCCGCATATTGCGGGTCTCAATGTAAGCCAGATCGGCATACGCGAGTCATGCAATCGGTTCACACGCATCTTGGGCAAGCTAGGCATGCGCGCATCATACGATCCGGCACAGAAAAAGCAGAAACCAGGTCTCTACATTCAGGTCATGGTCAGTATTGCGACGTCTCAGCCAAACGAAAAAGCGTGTTTAGCGTTTGTATCTCGTCGCGCTGATCCTAAAGAGAACTACTATGACGACGGCGGCGCTCTGATGGCGTTTCTATGGAAGGGCCGGAAGGCTAAGGGTTATGTTCTAGCTTCCGACAGAAGCGGAGAAGAGCTGATCCTGCCTGAGTCGGCGGCGCGCCTGGGCAAAGATCTCGTTATCTCGGGACTTCACAATTGGTTTGGAAATGGGGCTCAGATCAAAGTGCAAAGCTATCGTCTGGACGGTGGTAAATGGAGGCTTCGAGCTGAGAAAACTGCCGAGTTTGAGAGCTGGGGCTCATCTGGAGTTCGTCTGTCGAAGGACGGCTCTCGATTCATGCCCGTTAGGATCCAGAGCCGAACATCACCCAAATTCCTTGAAGCAGGCCACGCTACCGCTCATCTCAGCTACATTGAGGAATGGCGGTTTCTGAATGGCATCCCCAAACTGGCTTGGAAGCGGCTGCGCGACACTCCTTACAACGCTCTCGACGACCTGTATCGGGCTATTAAGCAGCGAGATTGTAAGACGATTGCCTTCCGAAGCAGCGACAAGGCGATTGCTCATAAACTCGTCAGCCTGTATCCAATGACGCAGAAAGGCTACCCCGTTGTTGAGTTTGTCAACAGCTATTGCGATTCAGACGCAAAGGTTCTTGCCGTTGAAAACCTGTGCGTCTGGTTCCATTTTGCTAAGAAGAACGGCAAGTGGGTCGTGGCGAAGCTGTCGCGATATAAGGAACCAGAGGAATAGCCTAATGCGCGGACGTTGTCCGCGTTGTGGAGCCGGCTGGAAGCCAGCGATCCCAGTTAGTTGGCTGCCATCCCTCGGCATCCCGAGCGAAGCGTTGATGCCGAGGGTATCTAGGTTCAGTCGGTTCGATATACCCTCAACACCATGGCTTCGCTAGGGGTGGTGAGGGATAGAAGTGGGGAGATCGATAGGCGCGGACTGGAAGCCAGCGATCCCAGTTAGCGAACTCTTATTGGCTCGGAATATCAACTATGCCTAGTTCGACAATATAATAAGCACATGGACAAAGCCGTTCGATCCGCGCTCAAATCGCAATACCGCGCCTGCCTGGAGACCATCCGAGACGCCGTTAACCAGTGCCCCGACGACCTGTGGACCAAGGAAACCAATATGCCGTCGTTTTGGCAGATCGCATATCACGCCGTCTTCTTCGCCCATTTCTACATGATTCAGAAAGAAACGGACATGAAGCCGTGGCCGAAGCATCGCCGAGAGGCCTGTTCGCTGCAACCTGGCATCGAGCCTGCCTACACAAGGGAAGAGGTTCTCGAAGCCATCGATTTCGTGGTTGCACTCATCGATCCGACTGTCGATTCGCTGGACCTTGAGACCCCAGACAGCGGATTCCCGTGGTACAGGATTCCGAAGATGGACCATGAGATGCTGAACCTGAGGCACACCATGGAGCATGCCGGCCATCTCGACGCCTTGCTAAGGCTGAACGGGCAGGAAGGCGTGGACTGGCACGCTTAGGAGATTGACGATTTACGATTGACCATTAGATGTCTCCGTCGAGCAGAACGCATAGGTGCAATAAATGGAAGAGCCTCCACCCGAACACTTCGTTCGGCGGGTGGAGGCATTTATTGACCGCAACTTTTCAATGGTCAATAGTAAATAGTCAATCGTAAATGGACACGCTTACTTGCCCATTTTGCGCAGGTTGATCAGGCACTTCTCAACCGCTTCGATCGGGGGCATCATCGACTCGTCTTCATGCTCGACGATATACCACTCGGTGTCGGCGACCGACTCGCAGGCTTCGAAGATCTTCGTCCAGGGAATGTCGCCTTCGCCGATGAGAGCCTTGCCGTGGCCGCCCTTGAACTCCTTCAGGTGGACCAGCAGGCCGCGACCGGGCAGATCGAGAATCGGCTGGACCGCATCCGCTCCGCCGTCGACTCCATTGGCCGTGTCGTACTGCATGATGAACTCTTTCGGAGTGTTGATGCCGAGGAGCTCCCAAGCGCACTTGCCGCCTTCAAGGGGCTTCATGTCGCCGCCGTGGGCATGGAAACCGGTCTTCATGCCGACAGCTTTCAGCTTCTCAACGATGGTCGTCAACCACTCGCCGGTCTCTTTGACGGCAGCAGGAGTGGCGCGCTTCTCTTCGGGAATCCAAGGAACAATGATATTGGAGCAGCCGATAGCCTTGTGGTATTCGACGGTCGCGTTGAAGTTCTCGTCGTTCAGCGCGTCGATTGGAGTATGGGTGCTGCAGCAAACGATGCCGCTGTCGTCAAGCGCTTTCTTGACGTCGCTAGCCGGGTGTCCAAAAAAGCCGGCGAACTCGACGCCTTGGTAGCCCATTTTAGCCACCTTGGCAATGGTGCCGAGAAGGTCGTTGGCGCAATCGCCGCGCACGGAATAAAGCTGTAATGCAATCGGTATTTTCATATTACGAACCTCTGTTGAATGAGACAGCGCAAGCTTACCTCTCGGTTTGAGGGAATTAGGCGCTGCTTTTCGACTGTCACGAATACTAGGAAGTCCAAGCTGTCGGTAACCATCCGCATATAGCATGCCGATAATTGAAGTGGTTCGATGCGCTCGGTTCTAACGAAACTTACAATACTGCACCTTTCGGCTTTGCTTCTATTTGCGGCAGGCTTGGCAGTGCTATTTCGAACTCAATCTTTTAACCAAGCAGAGCAAGACCGCTACTTTTCCTCGAAATGGAAAAAATCGCTCATCGAACAGTACCGCAACGACTACCAGATGAGGATGGGCGCAGTTAGCGACAACTCAATATGGGACGATTCGTACAACCTTGCCCTTAAGCCGACCAAGAACTGGCTTCTTGACAACTTTCCAGATGCCGGTAGGAACTACGGCATCAATGGAATGGCCATCTTTGACAGAAAAGGGCGATGCATCGACAAACTATCGTACGACAAGGGCCACGACAATTTTAGGTCGCCAAAGCTCTTGGAATGGCTGAAGCAAAACAAGACCGCGAAGCAGACATCGTTCTTCATTCGAGACAAAGACCACATCGACCAATTCTTCGTAAGCACCCTTCATCCTTCGTCCGACCGCGAAATGAAGGTTCCTTACTCCGGTTATCTGTTGATGGTTAGAAGGTGGACGGATGCCGCCTTGCGACGCATTGAGAAATCGTCCGGAGTTCGGCTGTCGCAAACGTATGACACCGGCGATCGCGTCCGCATTCAAGAGTCAAACCGTTTCTCCATTCCGCTAAGGGGTCCAGATAACGAGCACCTCGCCAACGTCGTCGTCGAAACGGGCAAGGAGCATATTGAAACGCCAGGAGCAACGATTGCGATCGTTATGCGCATCTTCGCAGTTTTCGGCATCGGTATGATGCTCCTTCTCGTTAACGGCGTTTATGTGTGGGTGATAAAGCCGTTCCGGCGCATCTCAAAAGCGCTTTCAACCGGCGATCCAGAAAACCTGTCTGAGCTTAGGAAGAACCGCAGCGAGTTCGGTATTATTGCCAGCCATCTGCAGGACACGCTCATGATGAAACTCCAGCTCGAAGACAAGACTTTTGAGCTTGAGAGCATGGTTCTGTCGCAGAATGGCGAGATCGAACGGCGAAAGTATCGCGATTCGTTGACAGGGTTGCCAAACCGCCGGTTTTTGCGGGAGTGCTTGTCAGAGATCTCGGTTCTTGAGGAAGACTTCGAGTCTGTATCGATGATCTTGATGGATATCGACGATCTTCAATTGATAAACGACGGATTGCATGAAGCCGCTGGCGATGACCTGTTATTGAACGTTGCCAACAAGCTGCGCCAGGCCGTTCCGTTAAGCGGAGTTGTGGTTCGCTACGGAGGCGACGAGTTTGCCGTCCTAATGCCTTGCCGAGGACCAAAAGATACTGCTGAGAACATTGTATTCGAGATCAAGAGCGCTTTCAGGCAGCCGCTCGACTGCCATGGAGTGTCATTCCAATGCACATTCTGCATTGGCGTGGCAACGATGTACCAGCAGGACGTACGAAGCAACATGAGCTTCGAGTTGATACGCCAGGCCGACATCGCTCTGTATCATGCCAAATCGCAAGGTAAGGACAGCATTGTCATCTACGACGACCAATTGGCGCGATCACTAGAAAAGAGGGTTTTGACCGAAGCCGGTCTGCGCGAGGCCCTCAAGAACAAGGAGTTGGAGCTTTATTATCAGCCGATAGTGTCGATTCAAGACGGTACGCTCCATGCCGTTGAGGCCTTGATTCGTTGGAACCATCCGGACCGAGGCTTGGTTATGCCTGGCGAGTTCATTGCCATCGCCGAATCAAGCGATATCATCATCTCGATGGGCTATTACCAAATGAAACAGGCTTGCCGGGCGATGATGAAGCTGTGGGACGACCATCCGGAGATTCCCAAGTTTGTCGTGAGCATAAACCTTTCAGGCAAACAGCTTGATTGCCCCGACATCGTGGAGCACGTCGAACTGGTTCTCGAAATGACCGGCTTTCCGCCCGAGTATATGCAGCTTGAGGTCACGGAAACGACGATGGCCCAGAACATGGATCTGGCCATCGAGCGTCTGCACCAGTTGCGTGCGCTTGGTGTTCTCATTGCTATCGACGATTTCGGCACGGGTTACTCGTCGATGTCGTCCTTGACCGATTTGCCCGCTGATGTCCTTAAAGTCGACATGTCGTTCGTTCAGAAGCTGCCTCACGACATGGAGTCGATTTCGATTCTGCGCGCCGTGTCATCCATGGCTAGGTCGTTTGAGATGGAAACGGTTGCAGAAGGCGTGGAAAATGAGGAACAGCTTGAGTTCCTGGCGATCCTCGGGTTTGACCACATCCAGGGCTGGATCATGTCGAAGGCGATTCCAGCTTCGAACCTTGAGCTTCTTCTCGTAGCCGATCCGGACCACTTCGCGCACAAGCTTGAAATCGCGAAGAAGGTCAGCGATCCGGAAGCCGCGTAACACTGTTCTTGCAGGATAGGAAGGCACCAATATCTTAACGGTCAGGATCATCGGTTATCTTTTTATCCCTCCACGTTCCCAAATGTGGAGGGTTTACGTTCCATTAATAACCATAGCACGCCAAGGATATTCTGCCACCAATTGGTTCCGTCTCCTATCCATGAATAGATGTTAGCTGCATACCCTCCACATTTGGGAATGTGGAGGGATAGAACGACCTTGTCGTATATATCCCTAATCGGTGGAACGTAGATCGTCGCCACGATAGCAGAGACAAACAGCATCGGAATGACGAGTTTTGCGCGAAACCTCATATATTGCCCCGTATTGGGACAGTATACACTTGCGCTAATTGCTAATCGCTACTACTTGTATATCGCTTTGATGCCTATAACGCCTGTTAGGTTCCTTAGCTTAACGACCTCTAGCTTTGCGTCGAAGTCGGTCCACTTCTTCCCGTTGACAATGACTTCTTTGATCGTCCTTTTCTCCGGGTGCCTGAACCGCAGCCAGACTTCGCACTTGCCTCTTTCCGGCATTCTAATCTCAGCTTGGATGGCGTCATTGCCAGCGACGATTCGGTAGCTGATCTCACCGAAGTGGGTCGGAGCATTTTCTACCAGAATTGCCTTACCTTCGGCGAACCAAGCGCGCGGCGCCGCTTTGGCCAGCCATAGCGTGTTTCCTTCTTCGCAGACCAGCAGATCGCGGAACCTCTCGAGGAACGCAGCCTCTTCGAATATCTTGTCCTCCGGTCCGCGATAGACGTGCTCGTTGAAGGTATATCCGACGTCCGGCAATACATCGACTGCGTATCCGTTCAGCCACGTCCTAAGGAAGCTAGGCGCGTCATCTCCAGCGAGGTGCATGTTCGCAGTGCGCTCCAATCCAAGCTGGTAATGGAATCCCCTGTCGAACCAGCCAACCTTTTCGGCACGCGGATTTTCGAAGAGCAGCCGGTCTTCAAGGACGTCGAGATAGCCTTGAACGCGCGGGTCGCTTGCCTTGAGCAATCCCGCAGGACTCACCAATGGTGCAGCCGACTGGATCGTCTCCCAATAGAGCGGACCGACGTGCGAACCCGAGTTGTCGCGCTTCCATCCCCATGCTCCGGTTCCCAGGCCACGGACATAGCAAGCGAAAGGAATAACCGAACGATAGGTGCCGTCGCGCACCGGCACGACCGGCGAGAGAGCAATCGACCTATCAACGGCCTTTCGCAGGTCCCTTTCATAGGCTTTGGCTTCGGCTTTGAGCTTCTTCGCAGCATCTTTGTCGACCTCAGCCAACGTCTCTGCCAAGCGAGAGATCGACGACCAGTAATAAGCTTCGGCCTCATAGAACTGCATCCACTCGCCGCCGCTGTCGGGCGTTACTTGCAGGGCAGGCTGAAGTCCTTTGCACCACAGCCGTTCGCCGCCAGGCACGGCTTCCATCATCACTCGCCGCTGGCGAAGCATCCACTCGACGTTAGCCAATATCCGCTTCGCGTTCGCTTTCAGCCAATCCTTGCCGCCCGACATCCAGTAGTGCTCAGTCAATGCCCATCCGATGGCCCCGGGACCAAAAGCATGAACGCCGTCCATCTGGCCGCCCCAACCGTCCGGCCCAACTGCCGCAGTCAGACACCCGTGGCCGTCTGAAAACAGGCCGTTAGGACGATCTCGCAAAGCGCCTTCGTTGTGTCCAGCCGAATCCGTGTCCATAGGCAGCGATGTCCACTGATGGAAGCCGTCTTCAGCCTCTTTATGTGCGCCGATTTGGTCGAGTACGCGCAGGACAAGGTAGGTTTCGGCTGCCAGAATGCCGTATGGGAAGTCGTTGAACCACAGCCTTTTGGTCTCCGGATGGATGGCGCAATGCCGCACCATGTGCCACTTTGCTAGATTCCATTGAGCCGTCAGTTCCTTTGACGGCACGACGACCTTCATCGGGTTCGCCATATCCTTCGGCGGCTCGGGGATCTCAGGAAACGGACCTTTGTGGAACGCTGCCATCGCGCCTTCCCAGGTCTGTTCTTCGTGGTCGCGCACTTGCTGGCGGATTGTCTTAAGGTCTCTCTTTGACAGTTCCTTGATGAACTCTTTAGCGCTTGAGGCGTTTGAAAAGAGGCTAAACGGGGTTTCGTCTCGGTTGGTGCGTCCGTCAGGACTTCTTTCTTCTGTATACACCTCCCAGACGCCTTGCGGATTGCCTTGTTGAATCTTGTCTATCAAGTCATTGGTTATGTCCCATCGATTCCCCTTGCTGTCAGTTATCTTGAACTCGATAAGCGTTGTATCGCAGAAGTGGTTGTTTTTCGGCCCGACCACTAATGAAACAAGGTCGCCAGGTTCAACGCTGACATCTCTACTATTGCTTTGCTGCGCTGCTTTGCCATCCGTAATGCCCTGACCAAGCCCGATCGCCCGTGCTGAGTTGTTTAACACGATATGCCATTCGATGCCGTCTCCCCCGGACTGCGCATGGGCGACCGATACATCGACCGTGACTTTTCCAGACACGGGGCTTCGCCAGCCGACGCAAACGTTCTGATCGGGACCGGGGTGCATGGCAAGCCGCTTCGCCGGGAACTCAATTCCTTGAACCGAAATCAAATGGTCCGTCGGATTGCCGCCGAACCACGGACAGGCATCGGTGCCCCATCCTTTGAGGAGCGAATTGCCCGCGATTGCGTCCATCTTTGCATCGAGTAAGTCTTGGCCAGTGCGAAAGTCGGGAGCGATCTCGCCTTGGCGCGAAAGGTTGGTGTTCCGGATAAACAAGCCGTGCTCAGGCACATAGATTGGGCCTCGCTCAAGATCAGATGCAAGGAACGAGCAGTTGCCCGATTTGGTCCACAGGGTCACAATGGTGCGGGCGACGTCGTCGCGTTTGCTGGTGTAAGGTTGCGTCTTACGCCATTTCGACGTGCCCATATAGAGCAGGTCGAATGTGATGCCGCGCTTGTGCTTGGCTTGTCCCTTCGAGGACCACCTTGTCGGTGTCGCGCTTGTTGTTTCGTCGTTCTCGATTGGTTTCACGGGGCTTAGCCGCCCGTCATAGGCTTCGATCTTGCCACTATAGTCCGAGTTCTTTCCGTCGAAGCCCCACTCGACCTCGACTTCCATGCTTTTCCACTTGTCGGCGGTGAAAACCTGGGCTAGGGGAACAGCAAAGTCCGCGGCCGCTCCTTTACGCAAGGCTATCACTAAGCCGCAGGTGGCTTTGTTCAGGTCGTAGGTAAGAACTCTCCCGTCCTTTGACACCTCGGGCTTGACGTTGCTTTCGACTGAAAGCAGGTTGTTCCACCACGAACTGGCCGTGCCTTGATGGTCCAACGTGCATATTTGGATATCCGTAGCCGTCGGCATCTTGGCTTTCTTCGGCCAAGTGAGAACGAGCCGCTCGATCGGACGGATTTCCTCCCAAAGCAGCGTGGCAAGGACCCGTTTAACGGCTGGAGACCCGAGGTCGACCTTCTTGTTCAGTGGCAGACCCGCATAACGCATGACGGCGAACCAGCTTTCTGGGTCGTTGGCTTCTGGTTTGCTTCCAGCTTTGAACTTGTAGGCGCTTGGGGTGATGTCAATCGGCTGTCCAACCTGGTTCATGAGGTTATCTTTGGGCAAGGCGGCGCAGGTTCCGGAGACGGCGATGAGCAAAGCCATGACAAGCAAGAGGTTGAAGCACGCGTTCATCTTGGCTCCATCTTAGAGCCTTTCGACGCCTCTTTTCTACGCGTTAGCCTACACTTTTATCCGCATATAACGACATTTCTGCACCGCCATTTGCGGACTATACTATTGGTATTGTGGCAAAGCCTATTGCGGAAGTCTTGGCGGGTTCGGAGGCGTGGTCAAGGTTCTCAGAAATCATTCTTGAGCTAACGGGCATGCCGACGGCCTTGTTCACTCCGAATGGCGAGCTTCTATCGGGCCGGTATCAAACGGAGGACATGAACCCGATCTGCCAGCTCATTCAAGCCGTTCCAGCCGGATATGAGGCCTGTATGGCCTGCAATCGATCTCAGTTCGCCGAAGTCACAAGAACGCGGCAGCCGAATCGGTACCGATGCCATGCCGGCATGCTGGATATCGCTCTTCCGGTGTTCGACGAAGGCGAGATGGTCGCCGTCATTTCAACCGGACAGCTTTTGCCTTCTCCTTCTGGCGGGTTCGATGCGTTTCGGTCTTGTTGTGCGCGTTTCGGCATACCGGTCGAGACTTTGCGCGAAGCCTACTTTCGAGCGCCGTACCTGTCGGAAGCCAAGATCGCTTCGGTTATCTCTCTGTTGACCTTTTTCGCGGAGCATCTTTGCGAAATGAGCCGTCGGATTCAAGAGTTGACCGACGAGAGGCATCCGGACATCGTCCGGCGGGCCTTATCGCTAGTATCGATCCGGCTGTCCGATGACCTGTCTTTGTCCGGTGTTGCTTCCGAGCTTGACTACTCTCCCGGACATCTTGGTCGCGCTTTTCGCGGGACAGTGGGTTTGGCCTTTTCGGATTACGTTCGAGAAGCGCGGATTCGGAAAGCGAAGGAAGAACTTGCTTCAACATCGTCCCACATCGCCGACATATCCGTTGCGTGCGGGTTCGGCAGCCTCAGCCAGTTCAACCGGTCGTTCCTAAAGGCGACCGGATGCACACCGAGAGAGTATAGGAAGCAGATGCGGTCTTGATTAGCAATCGACTGCACAAGAAGCAATTGGTATCGTGAAAACCTCAACGATTGGGAGAGGTTTTTGCATCGTGTCAGTTCGAAAACCATTCCAAGCGTGAAACCTTGTACAGGTGCCTGCTAATCATAACTCCCAGGTTCAACTTTCGTCCTGGGGCTTTGCAAGCAAGTTGCTGGCGATACTTGGGCTTGCCTCCCGCTATCACAATGCAACGGCCTCTTGTGATCGTGGAGGGATATTAACGTGGAACGATCATTATGGATGCAACTCTGGCGAGGATACCTGACCTGCCGGATATCTCTCGCTTCATGAAGGTTACACCTCGACGATGCTCGGCAAGACCAGCGGCCGGAGTTGCGTGCGTCTGCTGACGTATTTGCGCACGATGTCGGCGACCGCATGGCGCAGATTGTCGCTGTCGCGGATCATCTCTTTATCCATGCCCATTAGTGAGTCCATGAGGGTCTCCGCGGCGGCATCAAGTGCGTCTTCCGGTCCGTTGAAGCCCTTAGCTTGAATCATCGGGATGCCGACGATCTCGCCGAGTTCGGTGTCAACGGCGACCGCCACCGCAAGTACGCCGTCCTTCGAGAGATTGGCCCGATCTCGCAGCACGTCGTCGCTGATGCCGGGAGTGCCGCTGAAATCGACCAAAACACGTCCGCAAGGCACACGTTCGTCGGTATAGGCCTTGGTGGCATCGAGGCAAAGCGGCACGCCGTCTTCCATGAGCCAGGCCCTGTGCTCCGGGAATCCCATGTCTTTGGCAATCTGCAGATAGAGATGAAGATGCCTTGCTTCGCCGTGAACCGGGGCCACATAGTAGGGCCGCGTCAGGTTGATCATCATCTTCAGCTCTTCCTGATAGGCGTGGCCGCTGACGTGGATCGGCGTCGGAGACTCGTAGACGACCTTAGCCCCCTGGCGGAAGAGCCGGTTAATGGTGCGCCAGATCGCCGCCTCGTTGCCTGGGATCGGCCTGGCGGAATAGATGAGCGTGTCGCCTTCTTCGATTCTGAGGCGGCCATATTCGTCTTTTGACATTTGAACCAAAGCCGACATCGGTTCGCCCTGGCTGCCGGTGGTTAGAATGGCGAGCTTCGAAGGCGGATAGGACCGGACATCGTCGAGTTTGATTAGCGTGTTGGGCGGCGTCTTGATGTATTTCAACCGCGTGCAGATGTCGATGTTCTGCTCCATGCGGCGCCCGACGACGGCGACTTTGCGTCCGCATTCGGCGGCAACTTGCATAAACTGCTGGATGCGATGGACATTGCTGGCGAAGGTTGTCAGAAGGACGCGGCCGTCGGCTTCCATCATGACCTTGCGCAAACCTTGGCTGACGACGCTCTCGCTTGGACCCCAGCCGGGCCGCTCGACGTTAGTCGAGTCGCTCATCAGCACGAGCACGCCCTCTTTGCCCAGTTCGCCGAACCGGTTGATGTTCGTTAGCTTGCCGTCGACCGGAGTGAAGTCGAACTTGAAGTCGGAGGTCATGAGGATGATGCCGTACTCGGTTCGGATGGCCATGCTGCTCGATTCGGGGATCGAGTGGGTCACCTTGATCGGCTCGACCGACAGAACGCCGCACGGGATGATGTCGCCGTGGTTCATCACCCGCAAGTCGGCCTTGCTGATCGCCATCTTTTCTTCGAGCTTCTGGCGGATCAGCACGTGCGTGAACTCGGTGGCGTAGACAGGCACGTTGATCTCGTTGAGGAGATAAGGCAGTGCGCCGACGTGGTCTTCGTGGGCGTGGGTGATGAACACGCCGCGAATCTTCTCTTTGTTATCGATGAGATATTGGAACTCGGGAATGACGATATCGACGCCGGGCATTTCCTCGGTTGGGAACGCCAATCCGCAGTCGATAACGACCATATCGTTTCCCTGTTCGATGACCGTGCAGTTCTTGCCGATCTCATTCGCCCCGCCCAGCGGGATTATCCTGACTACATCCACGGCGTTAAGGGTACCCGTGCCAGGGGGTATGGCACTGATCGGGGTCTAGTTACGAGCTGCAATTGCTCGAGTCATCGGATTGGGAGTAACCTCACCAAGTGTAGACCGTAAATATCATAGACAGGGAAACTGCGAATGGTTTTGTCTTTGCTTGCCAGCTTATGCCTTCAGACTTCAGCAATTAACCTTCCGCCAGGATACTTCGTTGCTGACGACTTTGCTAGGTTGCTATCTAGCAAAGAGCATCGCATCCATGTCAGCGATGAACTTGGCAATCGGCTATATGCGGCTCGCTTGCATGAATGTTCGCGAGAAGATTTCATAAAGATGCTTGAGGACGGGTTGAAACTTCGATTTGTCGAGCGAAACGGAGAAACCTTTCTTGAGGAGAAGCCGGAAGAGAAGGCTCGGTTCACTCGGTTTCGAGAGCAACTGGGCAAACGGCTAGACAGGTACATTAACAAGCTCTGCAGTGAGGCTGAAAAGGCAATGCCTGCCGCCTCGTCGGCATACCGGCGAAACAACTACCTAGGAGAGGATAAGTCCGCCCCAAGCGATGGACGTGACTGGGTTGTCCGCTCACAGGGATTCTTCCCCTATACCAGCCTTTGTTGGTTGAGTAAGAACGGAGCGTCGAAGCTGCTGGATAATGACCAGATCGAGGATATCCCTTATGGGTCTGTCGTAAATGGAAGCGCTTATCCGAGTAAAGTCCGCGACTATTACCGTCTCGTCTGGCCTCAGATAAACGAGAAGCAGTCTTTGGGTTATCTTGAAGCAATAAAGCTGTATAGCTCCGTCGTTGGCGGAACTGTGTTGAAGCAGAGCATTTCGTTCGATCCGAGCGATATGTCCATTTCTATTGTTGAAATACTCGACGGCAGCGATTATGGCCGGTTGATTGAAAACAGCAAGATCGGAATACCGAAGTCTATGCTCGAAGGGTTCGGCGCAGAAGGTCAGAGCATTGATCTAGCGCTTTTTGAAAAGCAATTTGGTACTGACTGGCAATCCTATTCGTCTGAAACAGGATACGGTTCTCAACTTCTTTTATCTTGGGCAACGGCGAAGAACATCAACCTGGTTGCTGAGGTGTCGTTATTCCACGACTACGGGCACACATCACTCAGCGACCTTTTCAAGCCTGGAAGTATTGGTAACCACTATCTATTCACATTTGGATTTGCCGATCGCGAACAGAATCGTGTTACACATCACTTGATTCCAAAGATTGTTGGCAAGGCAGTTGTCGTTCGTAACCCATCAATGGTGTGGGAGTCAATAAAGAAACATCCGATTGTGTTGATTAAAAGCAGATTGTCGAGGCCGAGTCTCGTCGATGGTCATCTGGCCTTCAGTTCTTTGCTTGACACGGTAAGTATTTACAGTAAAGACGAGATCGAAGATATTTCGAGATACCAACTTAACAGACCAATACCTCAATTTGCGTTATCCTTGCAATTACTCAAAGTGCTTAGCCTTCTATCTACTTCAGAGCGTAATATGGTTGCTGATAGGCTGTTGCGGGGAGATTTGATTCTTATCGGTATTAACGGATTGCGCGTGCATAGCGGAGATCGCTTTAACCAAGTTATCGAAGCGGCACTGGAACAGATGAACAAAACTGGCCCGAACAAGATTAGCCTCAAAGTAGACATCCCCGGCAAGACCTACTTCATATTGCACGCCGACCAGATGGCAGATAGCGGCGTATATCGGATTTTGGCCATATATAACAATAGCTCGGAGACTAAATCAGAGGTCGATAAGGACAAAGAGTTCCGCGATTTTTGGAACACATATACGCATGGTGGATTCGACTTCCTTCAGCTCCAGGCGAGGCTTTAGATGCACACTTTGAAAACATCCGTTGCTCTCGCACTGTTAATGGTTGCATCTGCGGCCATTTGCGATCAGAAAGTCGATTTTCCAGCCGGAAAATATGATGGATTTGAGATCGCATCGAGGATGAGCAGGCCTGGCAAGCAGATTAGGGCTACCGGAGCTTTCACCTCACAACCGTTCTACTTGAATCTGAACGAACGGCCCGTTATGACTATGATGAAGTTGTTTCAAGATTCCCTTGGTTTGGAGTTAGTTGGCAACACGTTACGATTTTCGACACATGAGCAAGAGCGTCAGAAGGTTGCCGAGAAAGCGCTTGATGAGAAGGTTAAAGCTCAGTACAGCGAAATGCTCAGTCGACTTAGGAACGGTTTGAAGGAGGGCAAGGAATGGGAGAAGTGCGATCCGATTGAAAAAGCATGCATCGTCTATGACAGTTGGGCTGCATCCTATCCAAAGCTGTTCACAGCTTGGTATCTCAGCACGCATAACCTCAGCGATCTTAGGAAGCGCTCTTTCGTCTACTATGGCCGCTTGGACAAGTTCTTTGATCGCGTTAAAGCGCCTAAGTGGCTTAAAGAAGACTACATCAATACGTGGTTTTCCTTCTCAAGCGGGTACAGCAGCCAATCTCTTTATCTTCAGCTTGCTGAGGCTAAGAAGAAGCTCAAGGAGACCAAGGTCTTCTTCAGGATTTCGTACACACCCGATCTACGAAGCTTCTTTGTCATCGAGGAGAGGGTGCGAAAAGAACAGTCGGGTTGGCTTTCCGAAGGTTCTTTTCTCCCGATACCGGAATACATTGGACGATTTAGCGATTGGAGACAAACATCGCTAACTCCGACCCTCGATCAGCCAGTTGTCAGGCCGACTGATGCTGAAACGATCCAGGACTGGATCACAGATAACGACCGAAGCACCATCGAGGCCGCGCTTCAGAGAACGAAGAAGAGTATTGATGGAGTAGAAGTCATACGCTATGACTTACCCTTGCTCGATGGTGTACCGTTTGTTGGCCGGATTCCACAGTCGTTGAATACCCCTTCGCTGAAGGAAGCTGCAAACCGTGCAGGCAGGATGTCCGATCGCGACATCCTTGCAGCCCAATCGAGTTGCCAGCCAAACGCTGTTGACAAGTATATTGTTATGCTCCCCGTCCTCAGGCTGATATCTTCCTTAAGTGATTCGGAGCAAAATCTGATTGCGAAGAACCTTGGAAAAGGACCGATCTCCGTCGACCTAAGCTTGGTTAGCAAACCGGTCCGACAAGCCTTATATCGAGCTATCCGGAACATCGTCCTCTATCCAAGCAACATGATGGAACGGATGGAAATCGACTATTCATTCTTTGAGCTTAAGGGCGATGATCCTTTGGTTGGATGCTTTCTCGAGTTTCTGGATGCTGGATATCGGGATCATCTGGAGTTCCGGATAGGCAAGTATTCGAAAACCGAGCGAGACAGCAAAGATCGCGTCTATCTAGACTATCCGTCTTCAGATTGGTCCTACATGCGGGCGATCTCGTTCAACTGCCCGTTCATCGTTAGGCAAGACCGACCGATAGGTAGATGAGATGTCTGGATGAAGTCCGGAGTTCTCTCTCCGCGATCGCTAGCGCTTGACATAAAAGAAAGCATGGGCAAGATGCCCATGCTACCTGTAGAACCATGGGCTGGGAGCCCATGGCATGTTTCGAGTTACTTTCCGCCCAGCGGACCCCACCACTTCTCGATGAAGCGGAGGTAAATCGCCAGTTGGTCTCGGTGGTTCAGGTCGCCGCCCATGCCGTGGCCGCCGGTCGGGTCAACGACGAGTTCGACGAGGTCGCCCTTGCCCCACTGCAGAAGCTTCTGATAGACGTGGACTGTGTCCTGGAACAGAACGTTGTCGTCTTCCATGCCGTGCAAGAGCATCAACGGGTTCTTCAGGTTCTGGCAGAGGTTAGTCAACGAATACTTGTCGAGGGTGGGCGGGTTCGCACCGACTTTCGACTTGCCGATGACGCCGCCGCTATACCAGTTGTTGTAGTTCTGCCACTCGGTCGGACCCGCGCCAGCGATGCCCAGCGTGAACACGTCCGGAGCGGTGTACATGCACATCTGCGTCTGGAATCCGCCGAACGACCATCCGCTGACGGCCACGCGCTTCGGATCGACGTTGTAGTTCTCTTTCAGCCAGTTAACGCCGTCGGTCAGGTCCTCAACCTGGGCTTTTCCAGGCTGCTCAAAGTTAGCTTTGCCGAAAACTGCGCCGTAGCCTGATTGGCCACGCGGGTCGATCGTCACATAGATGATGCCCTTGGTGGCGGCCAAGTAGTTCTCCCACAGGCCAACGCCGTCGTCGTTTACCGAGTGGCCGGTGCCCAGAGGTCCGCCATAGACATCGATGTAGAGCGGCCAAACCTTGTCCTTCGACCAGTTGGGCGGCAAATACATGCGTCCCCAAACGGTCATGCCCAGCCGGTTCTTGAACGTGAACAGCTTCGGAATCACCTTGATGAGGTCGTAGAAGCCCTTGCGGTGCGAGTCGGTGATCGCCTTTTCGTTGCCGCCGTTCTTGGCGTCCATCACGTAGAGCTCCTTCATTGTGGTGAAGTTGCGGAACGTGACCGACATGGCGTCGGCTTTCTCGCTGATCGCCAGTTCGTCATAGCTGCCTTCTTTGGTGGTCAAGCGCTTCAGTTCGCCCGATTCCATGTCGGCTTTGTAGTAGTTCATGCGCGCAGGCGATTCTTTGCTTGACTTGCAGATGAGCGATTTGCCGTCCGGCGTAACCTTGATCGGATAGACCTCGAACTCGCCTTTCGTCAGTTGCGATGCGCCTTCCAGCAGAGGATCAACGAGCCAGGCATGGCGATAGCCGCTGGTTTCCAGCATCGTCACGATCTTCTTGCCGTCGGGCGTATAGAACGGATCGGCCATCTCGGCGCTGGTATGCTCGCCGTCAACCTTCGTCTTGTAGACAGCCTTTTGAGTCTTGGCTTCGATGTCGGCCACATGGATCTCGAGGGTTCGGTTGTCCTGGTCCCAAGTTCCAAACGTTAGCTTCTTCGAGTCGGGCGACCACGGCTTGCCGTTGTTGAACAGAGCCAGACGGTTCTCTCCGGCAGTTATCTTGATGACTTCCCACGGCTTGCCGTCGTTTTTAGGGTTCGCCGTCGGGCTGTCGTTCAGGTCATAGACATAAAGGAAGCTTTCCCATCGGAATGGATCGTCAGCAACATCGCGACCGGCTTGCCTCAATTTGGCGAAGCGATCTCGATAGCTGATATAGTCGACCGTTTTACCGCTGCCTGTGTCGCGGCCGGTGCTGAGCAGAATCTTGGTTCCGTCAGGCGAGATCGAATAGCCGTACATCGGCAAGCCGTTCGGAAGTTCGGGGTTCAACTGAACGACGTCGGCTGATCCGAAGGTGAATCGAAATACGGAATCTCCGCGCTGATAGGTGAACGACTTGTCGTCGCCAGCCCACTCGATGTTGGCTTCGCCTTCGCGAGTCTTGGTCAGCCGGATCGGCTTGCCTTCGTCCATCTTCCACAGATAGACATCGCCTCGGTAGGTCAGCAGCATCTCATCTTTCGTCTTCGCCCAGATGATATCGCCGATGCCGGGGTAGGTCGGACCGAAGTCGTTCGGCTTCTTCCGGAGCTCTATTTGGTGCTTCCGGAGCTCGTCATTAGTCATCTTGAGGGTCTTTTCTTCCTCTTCGTCCCACTTCTTGTAGGACTCTTTGTACTTGGCGATGTCGCGGTCGAAGTCGGCCCAAGTGTCCATCGTGGTCAAGCGCTTGGCTTTGCCTTCTTTGGCATCGTAGACCCAAAGATCGTAGCCCTTGTCGGTATAGGAGTTCCACTTGTAGGCAAGGTATCGTCCGCCATAGGACCAAGTCATGCCTTGGGGCGATTTGCCTGAGAACCGTTTCCTTGGAAAAACGTCGTCGAAGGTCAGCGTGTCCTTTTTCGTCTCCTGCTTGGCGGCTTCTTGAGCCAAGGCAAGGGACTGTAGAGACGCTAATGCGACGAAGCAGGCGATGATTGCGTGTTTCTTCATATGTCACCAGCGAGAATACACGCTTGTTTTACCTAAAACGGACTGTTTTATCTGTCCAGATTCTGGAATAGGTGTTCAAGCAAGTCATTGAGCTTCTCGATGCTTATTTCTACGGCATGTCGGATTGCTGATTCCTCGTTCAACAAGTCTTGCGGAACTGGAAGCTGGCGCATCGATGAGGCGTGGACTTGCGGAAAGATGTTGCGCGTCTCGCCCGTCATATCGGCATAGATTCGGGCGCAGAAGTCGGTGTTGAGATAGGAGCAGATGGCTTCTAGGAGCTCGTTGTCGGGTTGTCTGAGGAGCACGTTATGCACCGAGTTGAGCGTGTAGATGCCCGCTGGGCAGATGCAGGCAATGGGTCGACTCGCCGTCTGGCGATAGACGATTCGCTCGGTTTCGAAGATCCGCTGATCGCGGAGGGATGTGCCCGCTCTCCTATCTTGTTGGGTTATGGCTGCGAGATCGTATTTGACATAGATGCTTGGTTCATTGAGCCGTGCGGGTTGGATGTCGTTACCCACGATGGTCGGCTTCCACGGCTCTTGCTTTGTGCCCTCGTATGGCGCTACGATGCGCTTTCGGGTTTTCTGCGAACCGGGATTGATGCCGTCCTTGATATCTGCGATGTCACATAGCCGGAGCCATCCTTCCGGGACACCTCTTGCAGCCTTCAGTTTGAGCGTTGCCCCTTGACGCTTAAGGAGCTCTTCCTTTTCGAAGAGCCTTGCCCGTTCTGGTTCGTTTGTTGTTACTGCCTCGGCGATTGAAGTCGGCCCTGACTTGCCTTTTAGCCAAACCAGCAGGCTTGTTCTTACCGCAGTATCCCCGAATGAGGCCTTCGTGTAGGTCATGAACGACCTGAGCCACCCATTTTCGATGAGAACTCGGCGCGTCTTTTCGTAGGACTCGTTGGTGGCGAATGAGTCAGGCAGGACGTAGGCTACGGTGCCGCCTTTCTTAATGAGCCTCGCTCCGAGCGAGAGGAAAAGCAGAAAGGTGTTGGTCCGTCCCGACAGGGCCGGTACGCCTTCGATGTCACGGTTCAGATAGCTGGCCAGGTTAGCGCTTCTCGCCAGTTGCTTATCTTCACGGGCCGACTTGCGGGAGTAGAGCGGGACATATGGGGGGTTGCCGATGACGAGGTCGAAGCCGGTCGTGCTGTCCTCGCAATCGTAGCGCTGATAGCTGGGAGCGCTGGCACCTTGCCGGCAGGAACCTTGGACACCACTCTCACTTGACATTACATCTTGAAACGTCAATTCTGGATGCAAGAATTGATAGGCTTGCGTTAGCTTTTGGACGGATTGGTTGACCTTGGATTGAGTCAAAGCATCGGACAAGATCGATCTCTTCGACTTTCGCTGCACAAACGCTGAGCACCAAGTATCAAGGCAGCCTGTCTTCAAATCGCCCGCATTGATGGACAGCTTTTCGCGGAGCTTAGCATTCCTCAAGCGCAGCTGCCTGCATACCTTTGGATCATCGCCGTCCAGGGCTTGAAATGCCTCATCAGGAATGCCTTTTTCGACTTGATCGGCGCTTGTGCCTAGCAACAAGTTTCCGACCACGATCCTCTTCGACAGAACGGCCGCCAATGACATATCGCCAGACTCAAAGCAAAGACTCGAAATACACACGTCGACGGCTGTCGGGTTCGTGTCAGCGCCATATAGGCATGAAGCAATGACCTTGCTTATCTCGATGCCCGAAAAGGCTGAGATCCGCCTGGCAATGGCCAGCAAAAACCGACCCGTGCCGACCGACGGATCAAGAATACGAAGGCTTAATGGATCGTCGGTTTCGCGAAGCAAAGGATCAAGGCTACGATCGAGCAGGGCCGAGACGAGAGGTTGCGGCGTGTAGTAGCTGCCTGAATGCTTCCTGACCTTTGTGGTCTTCTGGCTAAGTTCCAGCGAACCGTCCGATGAGAAGGATGGATTCTGCTTTAGCAGCCATTCATAGGTCTCGCCGATCGTGTCAACGGGCTCTGAACGGAAGTCGAGAGATCCATCCGAACTAAGAAAGGAGGCAACACTTTCATTGTCCTCCAAACTGACAATCTGGCCAAGTTCTTGAACAGGATTAAGCCCTTGCGCTTCAGCGAACAGACACCCGAGCGCTTTCATCAGCAGCCTGCAAACTTCGGCGTAGTGGGCACTCGGGGACAACCTAGCTGGTTGCCGAAGAAGCAACGCACGCGACAGGGTAACAGCCGCTTTCTTGATATCGTTGGCTCGGCGTTTGGTCACCACCTGATCTATCTTGATCGCATGCCTAACCAAGATGCAACAGCGAACTTGGCGTTACTTGACAATCGGCCGGAACTCAAAGATCGTCGGTCCTTCTGTTGCCTCTAGGATGTTGAGGCGCAGCTTGCTCGTTTTGACCGCCTTGAACTTCGCGTCGAGTCTCGCTGGCAGATCCTTCCCCTCGTAGCATGCTTTCCAACCAGAGCCGTCCCAAAACTCGATGGCATACCGTTTTACGCGATGAAGCTCGGGATAGGCTTGCAAGACCAACGCGCCAGATACGGCAACGGGCTTGTCGAATCGAAGTTCGAGCCATGCCTGATGGGTGCCGTTGTCAGTCGCCCAGCGCGTGCTTCGGTCGCTGTCTGCTGCCATGCTCGCGGCGTAGCCTGGGTTGTTCTGATAGACGTTCGAGGCCGAAGCGCTGAACCCATGCCTGTTAAAGAGCGCTTTTACCTCAATGGCTGGCAAGAGAAGGCCGTCCGTGTCGAACGTTATCCGGACAACCGTGTCGAAACCATACTTGCCATCCTTTAGGGGTGATATAGCGAGTCCGCTCTTAGAGTTAGAGGCTTTGAACTTCCGACCATCGAGCGATTCTGCGCTCTGAATGCTCGTAACTGGCAGCGCAGGCAAGACGACCTTTTCGCCTGCGTAGTCCAGCAGGTGGAGAAAAACTGTTCCAGGCACTTGAGTGCAATAGCCATAAGCGCTCGGTTTATATGGGCCGGCAACCGTTCGATAGATGCTGTTGCCGTTCTTGCGCATCCATGCGCCGATCTCTTTCAGGCGTGCCGTCTGGTTGGCGGGAATCTCGCCTTCGGGAGTTGGGCCGACGTTCAGAAGCACGTTGCCTCCGCCGCCAGCGCATCCAACGAGCATCTCCAGGATCGAATCGAGCGGCTTCACGCCGTCTTCAGGGCCGCCGTAGGACCACTGGTTCCGCGCCGACATCGTCATGCACGACTCCCAAGGGGTCTTGTTATCGAATCCGCCGATGTATTGTTCAGGCGTGTAGTAGTCGGCCTGAGGACCGATTGAGTCGGGCGATCCGGCGTTCACTCCTTCGCCGATATTGAGCCGGTTGTTGATGATGATGTTCGGCTGAAGCTCTTTGACCAGCTTGTAGGTCGCAGCCTGGTCCCATACTGCCGGGCAACCGTCCGTGTCGAACCAGAGAAGGTCGATCTTGCCGTATTTGGAAAGCAGCTCCCGCAGCTCAAGCTGCATGCGCTTGACGAACTCGGCGTTCTTCTCGTTTCGGCAGTCCGGGTCTTTCCAGTCCATCGGCGAGAAGTACCAGCCGATCTTCATTCCCGCTTCGTGGCAAGCCTTAGCCAGTTCGGCGCATACGTCGCGCTTGAACGGCGTGTTCATGATGTTGTAGTCGGAGGCCTTTGAGTCCCAGAGCAGGAAGCCGTCGCAGTGCTTGGCCGTGAGGACCATGTACTTCATACCGGCGTCCTTGGCGATTCGCACCCACTCCTTGGCATTGAACTTCGTCGGATTGAAGCGCTTATAGAAGTTGTCGTACTCCTCGGCAGGGATAGGGCCGTTGTTGGGGCACTTCGGGTTTGTGTTCGCTCGCGCCCAGCTGATCTCCTGTCCGCTGAGGCTAACCGGCCCCCAATGGATGAACATGCCGAACCGTGCGTCCGACCACCATTTGAGGCGGTTGGCAGCTGGTTTCTGGCCAAATGCAAGGCAAACCAATGAGGCTATGGCGACGGCGGCGGCTATACGAAGGTGCATTTTCATGGCTGTTCACAATAACTGATCATGGATGGCAGGTTGCGGACAATGGTCAAATCATACTTGCGATATTCAAACAAAAGCTATTGGTTGTGAGTGCTATATTTGCATTTATGGTGTTGCCTATGGTTGCCGCTTCAATGATGTTCTCTATTGCCTCGGGAGTAGAGAGCCCGTCTGATCAAGACGCGCACAGCGCGAAGATGCAGTGGTTCCGCGATGCCCACTTTGGCATCTTTATCCATTGGGGTCTCTATTCTCAGCTTGCAGGCGAATGGAAAGAGAAGAACGTGATGGGCGGAGCCGAGTGGATTCAGAACTACCTCAGCATCCCGAGCTCGCAATACACCCCATTGGCGAAGACTTTCAACCCGACCCAGTTCAATGCAGACGAGTGGATTAAGCTAATCGGCCGCGCAGGCGCAAAATACATCGCCGTTACGACCAAGCACCACGACGGCTTTTGTCTATGGCCGACCAAGCAGAACAAAGACTGGAACATCGCCGTCACGCCATTCAAACGCGACCCAATGAAGGAGCTTTCGAAGGCTTGCGCGAAGCATGGCGTGCGCTTCGGCATCTACCATTCGGTGCTCGACTGGCACCATCCGGATTGGCCTGCTCGACCGGCTTATAACGATTGCGCCAAGAAGCCTGCTGTTAAGTCTCAGTTCAAAGCCTATTTGCAGGCTCAACTGAAGGAGCTGTTCACCAGCTACGGCCCGATTGCACTGGTGTGGTACGACGGAACCTGGGATCGCGCCGCATGGACATCAGAAGACGGCAAGGAGCTTGAGGACTACACGCGTTCCCTTCAGCCCAGCGTGATCATTAACAACCGTTCCGGCTATCTGCCTCCACAGCGCAGACTCGACTTCAAGGTAGAAAACGAGTATGGATATGTGTTTGCAGGCGACTATATTTCGCCTGAAGGTGAGGTGCCTCCGACAGGATTACCCGGCATCGACTGGGAAACTTGCCAGACCATGCAACTGCCGAACAACTGGGGTTATAACCGGCTTGTGGGATTCCGGCCGTTTGCCGACCTTCTAAGGCAATTGGTTGACGTGACGAGTAAAGGCGGCAACTTGCTTCTCAACATCGGTCCCGATGCCGACGGCAAGATCCTGCCTCAAGCCAGAAAGTGCCTCGAGAAGTTTGGCGATTGGATGGAAACCAACAGCGAGTCGATCCACGGCACGCAGGCTTCGCCGTTCGAGCGCTTGCCATTTGAAGGCCGCTGCACCCAAAAGCCCAGCAAGCTCTATCTCCATGTTTTTGCGTGGCCGAAAGATAGCAAACTCACCGTGCCGATGGCGAACAAAGTGAAGAAAGCCTACATGCTGTCCGATAGAAGCCGACAAACGCTGGCTGTATCGAAGACTGATGGTGGCGTTGATGTGGTTTTGCCGAAGGCTGCTCCGGATCCGATCGTTTCGGTCGTCGTCGTTGAGATCGAAGGAAAGCCCGAGCCGATCGCTCCAAAATAACCGTTGGGTTCAGTTATCTGGCAGATTTCAACCGCGGATCGTTCAAATCAAGCCGGTAGAGAAGCTGGTTGTAGTTGTAATTCGGCGTCTTCTCTTTGGCGTCGCTGAACTCGGCCGTGTAGGTTCCTTCGAAATAGATGAAGCCGCCGCTGTCGAGAAACGAATGGTGGACCGGGTTATAAAATGTGTAGTGCGGATGGTCGGCGACAGTAACGGCCTTTCTGAACGGGCCGGTCGGTGCGTCAGTCTCTGCATAGACGATCTCGCCGAGGAACGAGTCCTTTCCGCCTTTGCGCCCTAGGATCGCGATGTAGCGCTTGCGGTACTCGTTCCAATGCACGCTTCCATTGGCAATAACGCATGGCTTGCCTTCTTGGTCGAGGGGCAGATAGTGCGTCTCTTCTTGCCTGAGTTTTCCTTCTTTGACGAGTCGATTCTCGATCTCGCTTGTTATTGGCGGCAGTTCCTTCTGCCACCTATAGTTCGGCTTGCCGTCTTTCCTGAGAATGTCTCCCGCGGCATCAAGGCATGTGAAAGCTTCATAGGCATCTAGGTCGAGCATCGCCTTGGCGTCGGCCTTGATTCGCACGTTCGGCGGGTTGTTGCCGTAAATGTAGCCGCCAACTTGGATGGTGTGTCCGTCGAGGAACCGCCAGCCGCGATCCTTGCCGAATGTCTGAATGATGTCGAAGCTTTGCCTTGCGCCATCCCATTTGAGGTAGCCGCTCGAGTCGATCTCACCGAGCGACTTCATCTGGGAGTAGTACGCGTAAAGGTCGTTCCCAAGGACAACCAATCCGCTAATCCAGATGGGAAGAGACTTCGTTGAGGGCACCATGCTTTTAACAAAGCCATCTTTGTTGGCGAAGTATTTGAACTGAATTCCGTTGTCGGCTCCACCTTTGGGCAGAGTTGCGATCGCTCCAGTCGTGTGGAAGTTGCCTAGGGGATAGCCCGCGCGGTCGGTATCGCCCCAGAACCAGAGCATCTTGCCGTCGACGACTTCGGCTTGCGCCGTGTCTTGGCCCATCACTCCGCCATTCAGAACGGGATCCTTCAGAGGAACCTTCTCGCCAAGGAGGATGCTGTCGCGATAGATGCCCTGGCCTGTCAGACGGCATAGCCGTTCGGCGATGTTGGTGCGTTTAATCTTGACGACAGCTTTGCCACCAGCTTTCGGTTTCAGGGCGATGCCTTTGTATCCGAATCCGTCCGGGTCGACGCCATATCCCGGCCCGGAAATGTGAAAGTAGACCTCTTTGTCCATCAATCCAGGTTCGTTGAAGGCGATGAGGCCAGCACTGTCGGTAATATAGCGCACTTGGTTGACGGTTCGAAGCTCGATGAGCGGAACGCCTCGCCCCGTGGCTTCGTCGACGACCTGGATTTTGAAGTAGGGATTCGGCGTGGTTGATGTTGTGGCCGTTAGCATTGTGTAAAGAGAGAAAAGGAACAGAGGCGATAAGTTCATTATTGCCTCTCCCTCTCCTCGTGATGGTTCGTGCATAAGGAGGGGGGCTGGGGGGTGGAGCTTCGTGAATTGCAGATCTCGCTGATCTTTCTGAGCCACTCACCGAACTTAGTTGAGTCTTTGTCAAAGAGGTCGAGGCTCGGGATTCTCAGCGTTTCGATGCCGACTGCTCTCAGGTAGGCGTCTCGTTTGGCGTCTCTCCATTGCGTCTCCGAGTGCTGTTCGCCATCAACCTCGATGCAAAGTGAAGCCTTGGCGCAGTAGAAGTCTAGGATGTACGGGCCAACGGGTACTTGTCGACGGAAGGTGTGCCCAAGCCTCTTCTTGCGAAGCTGCTCCCAGAGGACCTTCTCACTCACTGACATCTCAGTACGCAACTTTCTCGCTCTAACATTCTGTTGAAGGCTATGGTTCATTGCTCCGAGTTTCAATGCTCCCTCCCCCTGCCCCCTCCCTCAGACACAAACATTCCGAGGGAGGGGACCGACGATTTCCATTCTACAGCTATCAAATGGAGAAACAACAAAAAACCGGATCAAACACGATTGCTTGATCCGGTTTCAGAAACTGGGTGCGGGGGCAAGATTTGAACTTACGACCTCCGGGTTATGAGCCCGACGAGCTACCAGACTGCTCCACCCCGCGGTTCGAGTCTTTATTATCCTTATTCAGAGCCCGTTTGTCAAGCTTAGTCTTTTCGGCCTTATTGCTCTTCACCATCTGATAGAGCTTGAAGATAGTGGATGTTGCGGTAAAAATGGTCGTAAGTGTTTGTAGCCGCTTCGCATTGAACAGCGCAAGCGCTTCTAATCCGTCGGCGACGCTCTTCGCCTTTTTGCCCACATGTTCGGTCGTATTCTTGATTGAATCGGCCGCCTGCGAGATCTTTTTGCTAGCGTCCTCGACACGGTTTACGGTTTCCGTCAGCTTAGGCTGAAGCTCCTTGACAATGGCCGCTAACCTCAGCAAAACAACAATGAGCACGATGAAGAACAACGTGTTCACGAAAAAGAAAAAGGCGCTAATTATCGCCCACCACTGTGGCATATCGTTCATTCTATCACCTTTAAGAAGATTGTGGACGAAGACCGCTTGGGAATCTTCACTGGAATCGTGAATAGCCCATTTGCGGCCTCATACACTTTTCCGTCGCAGTCGGCTTTTCCACCCCACAATCCAGAAACATAAACCGTAACCTTCATCGCCTTGTCCGCCGGGTTTTCAACGGTCATCGTCAGCAGGTTCTTCCGCGAGCTGACCAGCATCTCCTCAATTCTTCCGAATGACACATTGACCATCAAGCCGATTTGCCGAAGTGCTGCCATGCGTCCGACGCCATCCCACGGCTTGACGCGGTAAACGCCCGATTCAAACTCATAATGGCATCCCAAGACGAATGTTCCGAAGTGCCTGCTAGGTACAACATAGGAGCCCGCGTTGCGGATGTAGTTGTAGAGCGCGTGGCCGATGTTGCCGGTTGCCGGGCTGAAGCCTGCCATTTTCGACGAACTGTCCGGGCAGAAGCCCATCGACGCAGCGCCGTCGGCACGAACGCACGCCCAGCACGACATCGCTCCAGAAAAAGCCTGACGGATGTAGGCTTCGGGCACAACCTCAAGATCGCGATCGAGCAAGTTGAAGAAAACCGTGGAGTTAATGCTCGTGACAAATGGATTGCAAAACTCGCCCTTATCGACAAAGGCCGGATGCGGAATCTCGCCGGTGTCGAACGACTGATGCTTATCGACGCCACACCACCAATAACACGGAGCCAGAGACCGTCCCGCATAAGCAACCTGCAGCGCACGGTCGACCAAGTCCTCGTTCCGAGTTGCAATAGCCGCCGCGATGTATTCGGCAAACTCGGACGCGTCCCATGCAGCCGGCTCGCCGATGGGGAACCTTCTCCGCAGAATCAACTCGTTTCGGAACCGCAGAATCTGGAGCAAATGTTCGGCTTCATCGGAACGTTCGAACTCGTGCAGCGCTCGAATCAAATCGACCAGCGCTGATGTGACACCCGCTACGCTGGTATTCGAACTGCGGATCATGGTGTTCTCGACCATCGCCATGGCCGTGCGGTAGGCAAATGCGAGATAAGTGTCCGCCCGCAGGCTCGTGTTACCATACTCCAATGCGATCTGGTGCATTGCCCGATAGGTGTTGATCAAGTACACGTAAGGCAGAGGCCGCGCGTAGTTCACTGCCACTGAAACGTCGTCGCTGAACGCGCTTCCAACGACGAAGCTGTTCGGATTCTGAAGGTCATCCAGAACGAACTCGCTTAGGACGCGCTCAATTGCTTTGATCTGCTTTCGGTCGGGATAGAGCGTGTTCTTTTCCGCTAGAAACATCAGGTCTGCAAGGCCAGACTCCACAAAGAACGGATCGCCGAAGTATTCCGGTCCTGCCAAGTGCTCGCCGGTGCGGATATCAACCGGCACAATAGCTTGGTCGAGGCTTCGGTTAGGCGCTTCATGAATCTGGTTGTCAACGATCCACTGGGCACGAGCCTCGATCAGTTCTCGAATCGGCTCTGTAAAAAACAAATGGGTATGGCTGAGACGGCCCTTGGTGTCTTCGAAACTGACCCGCAACGGCCCAGATGACTTCGTTTGAACCAGGCAGAAGCCGCCTTCCTCGTCGCTGTCCGTCTCAACCTCTGCGCTTCGGCTGGTGTGGAACCGGACCGGAGTCGCGCCGGCAACCTCGACGGCTACAGCTACTTCCTTCGGCACGACGGCGCCGGGAAGGAGCCTGATCGCAGGTTTTCCGCACGCGTTCATGACTTGAGAAACGCCGTCATAACGGCCGCGAAATGCAGGGGCAAAGCGCGTTTGGAAGGTCTGCGACTCGCCTGGACCGAGGATAATCGACGTGTGCTCGTTGAACCAGTTCGGCCAGCCTTCGCGCTCGATAGTTGCCCGGCTCAGAATATAGATGATCGGGATGCCTTCCCACTGGAACGGCGTGTTGATGGACGCGCGCACGCTGGCATAGAATTCCCAGCTCGTGTCCTCGCCGGGATAGACCACAAGTCCCGGCGGCTCGGCGTTCATGCGCTGAACATAGAGGTAGCTCGAAGCGCCGCCGATGTATTTGTGGATGTGGACGCGGTCGTCCCAGACCAGCTTGCCCGTGCTTGGTGGGGTCGGGCCGCTGATGAAGTTGTTAAAAGCGAACGGGAATCCGAGCTCGCCGATTTCGATGCCTTGCCGTCCCTGGTTTGAAATCTTGACGTCCCAGGCAATCTGGGCAACGTCGGTGCCGGTCTCATAGAAATGGCCGACGGCGTGGACCTCGGGCAAGAGCGAGAACTCGTATTCGAAGCTGACGCGGCGCGGATTGTCTGGATCGCTGATCATCTGCGCATCGGTGTTGCGGCTGAGGATCCATGGATCGTCGGGGCTCGTTCGCGCGCCGATCAGGATGGTGCCGGGATAGCAGTCCTCGGCGAACTCCTCCCCGAACCGGATCATCGGCAGAATGAACTGATACTCGTCGCCTTCGATGGGCAGGCTGGGATCGGTCACCCAAAGCTCATGGACGCGGCCACCCGAACCGAAGTTCAGTGAGATGAAGGAGCCGGTCAGTTCGGGATGCTCAATGTTGAAATCGTCCATGGGCGCTGCTAGGGATGTTACCAGAGGCAAGGCTGGTGTCCAGTAAAATGGGGATGTGCAACTGACTCGTATTGCCGTTCTCGGCGCAGGATCCATCGAGCATGCCCCGTCCGTAATCGCCGCCTTGGCGAACTACTTCGGCGAAAGGCCGTTCGAGGTCGCGCTGTGGGATGCCGACGAAGAACGCCTGGACCTGATGTGCCGGTTCGCTCGAGTATGCTGCACAGTTATGCGCTCCCAGCATATTGTTTCGACTGCCGAGAATCTGGAGGACGTTCTCGACGGCGTTGATTTGTGTGTTGTATTGGGGGATTTAGCCGTGTCAGACAAGTCCGTAGTTCGAACGCTTCTCATTGAATCGACGCAAGAAGGCGAGCGCCTCGACGGTTGGACCAGCATTCCTGTCGATCCTGAGCCCTATCGAGCGTTCCACCAGGTGCTTCGGTGGGTGCGGAGCGACGAGTATCCGTTTGACTGGTTAACCAAGCACGAAGACACCGCGCTCAAGCATTGGCTTGACCGATTTACAGCCGAGAAGATCGAGTCGACAAACAGCTAGCGATGCGCCATGATGCTTGCCTGAGCTGCGATTTTGCCTGCGATCTGATGGAAGCTCTTCGCTTGAGGCCCGTCCGGATTCGCGACGAGCGACGGCACGCCTTCGTCTCCGGCTTCGCTGACCTTTGGATCCAGCGGAACTGAGCCGAGGAACGGCACTCCGAAATGGCCGGCAAGCTCCTCGCCACTCAGCCCTTTGAAGATCCGCGTTTCGGTCCCGCAACACGGGCAGACGAATCCGGCCATGTTCTCCACGACGCCCATGATCGGCGCGTTCAAGCGCTTGAAAAGCAGAATCGACTTGCTGGCGATCTCGGCGGCGATATGGTCAGGCGTTGCTACGATCACTACTCCGGTAAGGGGCGCAAGCTGAGCAAGCGACATCGGTGCGTCTCCTGTTCCAGGAGGAAGGTCGACGATGAGGTAGTCCAGTTCGCCCCAGGCTACGTCGGCCAGAAGCTGTCGAACCGTTGCCGCGACCATGGGTCCGCGCCACATGACCGCTTGTCCGTCTTCGAGCAGGAACCCGATCGACATCATCGTGATGCCGTGTTTGACGATCGGCAAAATCTTTTCGCCGTCCGAATCAGGCCGCTCGTTGGCACAACCCATCATCATTGGAATGCTTGGGCCGTAGACGTCGGCATCCATAAGGCCGACTTTTGCTCCCGTCTTCGCCAAAGCGATGGCTAGGTTCACCGAAATGGTGCTCTTTCCGACGCCGCCTTTGCCCGAAGCGACGGCGATGCAGTGCTTGACGCCCGGGAGCATGTCTTCGGGGGCAATGTCGCGCGCGCGAACTTGCGCGGTCATATCGACAGCCACGTTGACAACACCCGGCACCGACTTGATGGCGTCAATGGCCTGTTGCTTCAGAATGTCCTTGACAGGGCAAGCCGGAGTGGTCAGCTCGATGGTGGCCGCCACGTTGCCGTCGCACTCTTTGATCTCTTTGACAAATCCGAGCGAGACGATGTCGCGGTGCAGATCGGGGTCGATCACTTGCTTGAGAGCTTCGAGAATCGCTTCTTTGAGAACGGGCATGCTCATAGGTTACCTAGCTGTGCGTTTGAAGGCGCTGATTATGACCCGCTTAGGATTGCGCGCAGGTCTTTCAGAGAGGGAACGGCTTCGGCTTGCGCATCTGACAATCCTTGCGCCAGTATCGCCGCCCCTTGTCCCCCAACGATCACTCTCACTTTTGATCCCATTGATTGGCGCAGCTTGACTAGTTCTCGGGTCGCCGAGTCAGCAGATAACGGCAACGACACGCTTACGGCAACGACGTCGGCGCAAAAGCTGACGGCAGCGCTACCGATATCTCGCGCAGGCATATTGGCCCCAAGATAGGCCACATGCCAGCCGCACATCGAAGCAGAGAGCGCAACGAGAAGCGCTCCAATCTCATGCATCTGATCGGCTAAGGTGCAAACGACAATACGCGGCGCGCTGGGCAAGGGCTGGATTCTTGAGCGGGCGTTCTCGACAAAGGATCGCACGCAGGCCGCCACAAGATGCTCGTGCGCCACCGTCCAGGATCCGTCTTCCCACCTCGTTCCGGAAAGCCGCAGAAGGGGAACGATGATCTCGTCGACGGTGTGGTTGAGGCCCGCTTCATTTGTCTGCGAAACAAGCAGTTGGTAAAGAGCTTGCGAGTCCAATCGAGTGACCGCATCGATGCACCTGTCGAGGAGTGAACGGTTGGTCGGAGCAACCGCGGGCAAGCCTAACGAAAGAAGCTCTTGGTTCGAGAGTCGGGCAACGTTTCCGATCGAGTGGCCTTGTTCAGTAGCTTGTCGAAGCAATGTCAAACGTTCAACATCTTCGACCGAGAACAGGCGGCGGTTCGTTTCGGACCGAACCGGACTCAAAATTCCGTATCTTCGCTCCCATGCTCGAATGGTGTGCGTTGTGAGTCCGGCGCGCTTTGAGGCCGCCTTGATCGAAAACTGAGCTTCCATGCCGTTCATCATACTCCACAAACGAGGTCTGTCTAATATTTGACAAATATTATTTGGGACTTTCCGATCATATATTGACAAATCATAGACATAGATTCGACAAGTGCTTTACAATATCCCCAATCGCCACTGAGATAAAGGTTGCGACAGGGAGAAAGAAAATGAAAACACTGGACATCCTCACTCGCGTTCTGTTGATAGTCGGCGGCCTCAACTGGGGTCTCGTTGGCATTGCCAAGTTCGATTTGGTTGCCGCGCTTTTCGGACAAGGCTCCGTCATCGCTAACGCCGTATACGTTTTAGTCGGCCTTTCGGCCATCGTGCAAATCGCCGTCCTCGCCATGAAGCAGGACCCCAACTTCGTATCCGCAACCCGCTAACAAAACCTTAGGAGAAAAACAATGAAGTTCAACAAAATCAGAATTATCGCCGGACTCGCACTCGCCACTCTCGCAACCTATGCTACGGCTGCGAAGGACATCGTCGACACCGCCGTCTCGGCAGGCAGCTTCAAGACCCTCGTTGCCGCAGTCAAGGCCGCTGGCTTAGTCGACACGCTGAAGGGCAACGGTCCTTTCACCGTTTTCGCACCGACCGACGCTGCCTTCGAGAAGCTGGAGAAGTCGAAGCCCGGTACGATCGCGATGTTGCTCAAGCCTGAGAACAAAGCCAAACTCGTCTCGATCTTGACCTACCATGTCGTTCCTGGAAAGGTCATGGCCGCAGATGTCGTTAAGCTCAAGAAGGCTAAGACCGTCGAAGGCAGCAATGTCAAAATCAAGGTGAAAGGCAAGGAAGTCCACATCAACAACGCCAAGGTTGTCAAGGCTGACATCCATGCCAGCAACGGAGTCATCCACGTAATCGACACGGTGATTCTGCCGCCAAAGAAGTAACCACGCGTTACTAAACACGCCGGGAAAAGGGTCTCCAAAATGGGGGCCCTATACCTTTTGGCCGGGGGTAATCTGCGCGCATGATATCCTTGGTCCTTGCCATGGCTATAGCCGGATCTTCATCGGGAAATGTGCAGCCTCTTGCAGGCGAGTGGTCGTTTAAACTCGATCCTTCTAATGCTGGGATCAGCGCTCAATGGTTCAACAAGAAGCATGACGATACAGTACGCCTGCCCGGCTCGCTCGACGAAAACGGTAAAGGCGAGTGGGAAACGAAGAAGCCTGACTTCTGGATCCTTTTGCGGAAAAGGAAATACATCGGCGCCGCTTGGTATCAGAAGGAGATCGACATCCCCTCAAGCTGGAGCGGCAAGCGCGTATCGCTGTTCCTGGAACGTTGCCATTGGGAAACGCGGCTTTGGCTTGACGGTCAGCCGTCCGGAATGGAAGACAGCCTTTGCGTGCCGCACGTGCATGAACTTGGCGTCGATCTGAAGCCCGGCAAGCACATTCTGACTTTAAGGGTCGACAACACGGTGAAGTTCAACATCGGCGAATGGGCTCATGCCATCACCGAGCAGACTCAAACGAATTGGAACGGCATAGTCGGCCGGATCGAGCTGCAGGCGACTTCGCCGGTGTTTGTCGAGTCTGTTCAGGCGTATCCGAATTTGGCTTTGAAGAAAGTGCGCGTCAAGGTTGCTGTTGCCTCGCATCTCGATCATCCGGTAGAAGGCAAAATTGATGTTCAATTCGGCGGCCAGACCAAGACCGTCCAAGCGCAAATCCAACCCAAGCAGAACGCTGTCGAGTTAGAGATTGGCTTTCCAGATAATGCGCCGCTTTGGTCGGAGTTCAACCCAGTTCGTTTGCCGCTGAAAGTCTCGTTGCAGGCAGGCAAGATGAGCAGCTCGAAGGCGATTCAAGTCGGCTTGCGTGAAATCGCCGTCAAGAACAAGCGGATTCAATGGAACGGCAAGGACCTCTTCTTGAGAGGAACGCTCGAGTGCTGCATCTTCCCTTTGACGGGCTACCCGCCGACCGACGTCGCGTCATGGAAGCGAATCCTGCGCATCTGCAAGTCCTATGGCCTCAACCACATGCGATTCCACTCGTGGTGCCCGCCCGAGGCTGCCTTCGAAGCCGCCGACCAGCTTGGCGTGATACTCCATGTGGAGTCGCCGCTTTGGTCGTTCAATGTCGGCAAAGATGCGCCTGCTGACGGGTTCATCAACGACGAGATGATGCGCATTCTAGATACATACGGCAATCATCCGTCGTTCGGCATGTTCTGCATTGGCAACGAGCTTCAAGGCGACACGGTGTGGATGGGCAACTTGATTGCTAAAGGCCAAAGGCACGACCCGCGGCACCTGTTTACGGGTTCGACGGCTTGGTCTCCTACAGCTTCCGACCAGTATCGAGTTGGACTTCAGCGCGGGCCTCAAGGTCCTGGCACAGAAAGCAACTACTCGGCGCAAACGGCCAAGGAGCCGGTGCCGATCGTGTCGCACGAGATCGGCCAGTGGTGCGTTTTTCCAAAGCTGGACACGCAGGCGAAATACACCGGCGTTCTGCTGGAGAAGAACTTCGACTTGGTTCGTGACGGTCTAGCGAACAACGGTATGCTTGGGCAGGCGGATTCATTTTTGATGGCCAGTGGCAAGCTATGCAACCTTCTTTATAAGGACGAGATCGAAGCCATGCTGCGAACTCCGGGCCACGGCGGGTTCCAGCTCCTCGACCTGCACGACTTTCCCGGCCAAGGAACGGCTCTGGTCGGCATTCTCGATCCGTTCTGGGACAGCAAAGGCATTGTCAAACCCGTTGAGTTCCGGCAGTTCTGCAGTTCAGCCGTGCCGCTGGCGCTGTTCCCGAAGCGAGTTTATACGCCATCCGAGACGTTCTCGGCGAAGATCCAAGTTGCGAACTTCGGAGGCAAAGCCGTTTCTGGTCTAGTCGACTGGAAACTAACCCAAGGCTCGAAGGTGCTGGCATCGGGTTCGCTCAGCGACGAGTTGCCCGAGCAGAAACTCTCTGACGTCGGCACCGTCAGCATCTCTTTGAAGATGGCAAAAGCGCCATCTAAACTTACGTTTACGGTCTCCGTGCCAGCCTTGAAAGCCTCAAATAGATGGGACATTTGGGTGTATCCCGATTCGAAGCAAGTTGCAGCGCCAGCATCGATAACCTTAACAGACAAAGTCGAGGAAGCGGTTGTCGCTCTTCGCGAAGGGAAGACGGTACTTCTTCGCGCGTCAGCGAGAAACTTGGCAGCTTCAAGAGCTGGAAGCTTTTATGGGGCATATTGGAGCCCAGTGATGTTCGAGCGCGAGCCGGGGCAGATGGGCATGCTTTGCGATCCTTGCCACCCAGCGCTCAAACAATTTCCGACCGACTTCCACACCGACTGGCAATGGTATCGCCTGCTGCCCAAGTCGCGCGCGGCCATCCTCAACGCCTTGCCGAACGTCACGCCGATTATTCAGCCGATCGATAAATATAACCGCAACGACCGGCTCGGTTCCCTGTTCGAGGTTGGAGTCGGAAAAGGCAGGCTGATGGTTTGCGCGTTCAACCTATGGGAGGATATGGATTCCCGGCCTGAAGCGCGGCAGCTACTTCGGAGCATTTATCGCTACCTTAGTTCAATGCCAACCAAGCTGACTCAGGTTAACGAAGCAGAATTGCTGAAGGTCATCAAGGAGTATGAACCGTCGGCGATGGACCGTCTCGGCGCAAAGGTGCTCAAGACAGATTCGGAGGATATTCAAAACGGCAACATCGCGGCCAATGCCATTGATGGCGATCCGACCACCTTCTGGCACAGCCAATGGGAACCGGTCACCCCATTGCTGCCCCACGAGATCGTTATTGAGTTTGCCGCGCCAGTTGAGCTTGCCGGCATATTTCTGACCGGCCGCCAGGACATGGGCAACGGCCGCATCAAGGATTTCGAAGTCTATCTTTCGGACGATCCTGCAAAGTGGGGAGCCCCTGTACACAATGGCCAGCTCGCAAATTCTGCCGATAGGCAAGATATCCGTTTCGGCAAGTTGTCGAAGGGACGATACTTGAGGTTCGTGGCGGTTTCCGAATACAGCGGGAATCCGTATGTCGCCATCGGCGAACTGGAACTGATCTTGGCCAAATGATCGAAGGGAGGTTTTCGAGACATAAACCGATATGAAGAGCATTTTGACGGTTCTAACTATCTCTGCAGCAGCCTTTGTTGGAGCAGGCGATAGCAATGCAATCTGGATACAGAAAACGACTGAAGGCGTCGTCTACGAGATTGTGGGCAACCTGCCCATGAGGTTGGACCTGAAGTCATCGTCTTTTCGAGTGCGAATAACCAATAACACATCGAAACCAGTCGAGGTTTGGAGCTCAGGTTTTTGGCCCAACCACACGTGGAGGGTAACCAGCCTCAAGGGAGTCCCTATTCAACCGTCTGAAAAAGGCAAGAAAAGATTGGCGCTATTCGGTTCGTCGGATCGCGATAAGAACGCCAAGTTTATCATCGGTCCTGGCAAGAAATTCGAATATGCAACCCCTCGTCTGCTCGAGGACTTCGACTTAAAGAGCAGTACTCAGTATCGCTTGCAGATCGTCTACTCGGATGTGCTGGATACGCACAAGATCGTTCTTCGAACGAAGCCTGTTGTGTTCTTAGTTCCATCCTAAAAGTGACTTGCCATGGCGGCTTTCTTTGGTGCTTAACTCTCGGCATCATCGCTGCGCTCGTGACGCCGAATGGGCTTGGTGTAAGTAAGTTGTCTTTCCGAACGCAGTGAGGAATCTGAGTGGAGTCGTTGCCTGCTATCTACTCACAACAGTCGATGATGTGATTGACATGAGCTAAATAGGATCCCGATGTCCAACAGAACCCCCTTCTCAGTTCGTTACACTCACTGGTCTTCCCCCTGGCTCTGCCAAGGGGAAGATTTGACCGGAAGCCAGCCTGATTACCCGACCAACTCGTCGGCAGGATTCGCCGGATCCATCGGCGCAGGCTTATCGATGCCTGAAGTCAACTCGACATAGGAACCGGTTTTCGAAGCCGAATGAACTGCATGCATGATATCGAGCACGTGGAACGCAAGCTCTCCGCTAGCGCGGTGCGGGCGTCCGGTGCGGATGGCGTAGGCCATGTCCATCACGCCGAGGCCGCGCGAGTTCTCGGCGTAGCCGTGCGATAACTCGACTTCCTTCCATTCGGGTTCGCCCGGTTTTCGAACCTTAACCGATCCTCCGAAACCGTTGGGGTCGGGAACCATCATCGAGCCTTCGGTGCCGTAGACCTCGATGCAGGGCAACGTTGAGTGCCACACGTCAAACGACGTCGTGATCTGGCCGATCGCACCCTCTTCGAAGTCGAGCACGCCCACGATGTGCGTCGGCGTCTCAACCGGAATGACTTTGCCTTTCTTCGGTTCGCTGGTGATCGTTCGCGTTTCGAAGCTGGCGCGAGCCGATCCGCTAACCCTGCATACCGGACCGAGAAGACTGACAAGGGCGGTTAAATAGTAAGGACCCATATCGAACATCGGGCCGCCGCCGACTTCATAGTAGAACTCGGGCGATGGATGCCAGCTCTCATGGCCATGGCAGAGCATGAAAGCGTTCGCGCCGATAGGTTTGCCGATGATGCCGTCTTCGATGACCTTGCGGCAGGTTTGCAGTCCTCCGCCGAGGAACGTGTCAGGCGCGCATCCAACGAGCAATCCATTCGACTGCGCCAGCGAGACCAGTTCTTCGCCTTCGGCTCGCTCGACAGTCAGAGGCTTCTCGTTATAGACATGCTTCCCGGCTTTGACCGCTGCCAGAGCAACCGAGTAGTGCGCTTTCGGCACCGTCAGGTTCAAGACGATCTCGATTTCGGGATCGGCAAGCAGCTCCTCGACGCAGCAAGCTTTGGCAACGCCGTACTGCTCGGCGGCTTTCTTTGCCCTTTCGATGTCGAGATCGGCTGTCGCAACCACCTCGACCGGTTTGTACTTTTGGATATTTGAAAAATAGATGCCGCTGATATTGCCGCAGCCGACGATGCCCACTTTGACTGTCTTCACGATAGGATTCCTCCGTGCCGTAGAATACCGGTTTGGGGAACGCTTTGCTATAGCTGTGCGATCGCCTGGCAATTGCTTTACATAGCTAAACGCTGTATGATGCAAGGCATTGTAGCCGAGACCTAGACTCGTGACAGCCAGGTAAAAAGCTCTTTCGAACGAGTCTTGGCACGAAAAGGCTATTGGTGGGTTATTGCCCAGCTATCGCAAAGCACCGTACAGCGCATGCTTAGTCCGCCTTCCACTTCACATGCCCGTCGGCATAGATGACCGCTTTGCCGCCAGGACCCGTCACATAGCCAAGTTCGGTTTCAGCAGGATTCTCGATCTTGCCGATATTGCCGCCACCCCAGGTGAAGACGAAGCCATTCATCAAGTCCGCGTTCTTCAAGTAGGGAATGAGCTGGTCGGTTGTCAGTCCGCCCGGTAAATTGTCATCGTTGTCGACTGCGAACATGATCATTGCCAGGCCAACTTGCTTTGCATTAGAAAGCGTTACGGCTCGCTCGGCAGCCTCCCGAGCCTGTCTGATCAGTTCGAGAGGCGCAGGAACCATATCGCGGACGACCAAAACGTTGTCAAGCGTATAGGCAAGCGAGGAGTTGTTGCTTGAAAGAGCGAACCGCTCGCCAACGCCGCTCGCAATGACCTCATACGCCTTTCCAGGTTTCGCTGGATCGTCGCACACCAAAGATCGGACCATGGTCTTCACTTCTTTCGCGGCCGGAGCGTAAATCATCAGTTGAAGAGTTAGCTCCTTGTGTTTATCATCAGCAATCCTCCACTCCTCGCTTGGCGGAACAGGTTCGGACGTATCGCCCACCCATGGCGTCGGACGTTTTGACAAGCCCTCTAGAATGCCTTTTGGCATTTGGCTGCTATCAGCTACAGGCGAAATGCCGCTGCTTGTGACAAGCGCTTCGATTTGTTTGGCATCTAGGCCGAATCCTGTTATGAGGATCGATTTCGAAACTGGATCGGCTGCGGCAATCTGAAAATGAGTACCAAGGTCGAAGGCGCGGACGAGTTGCAACGAAGTCGATCCGAGTTGGCATCTATAAAGCGAAGTTTGCTGAGTTGGTCCTTCTTGCGATCCGGCAGGCGTTACCATTTGGCTGACCATCAGATAGAGAGTCGATCCAACAAGCGCGATTTGCTCGCATTTGTCCAGCGATGTGCGGCCTGTCCAAACCGATTGAGCCTTTCCTTCGGCGTTGTTCCATACCACAACGGAGTTCTTTACGGGATCGAAGTTCGCTGCAGGCGGCGGCTGGTTCGGATTCTTCAGCATATCGACCATCCGCTTGGCCATCTGCTTCGTGATGGTGATCTGAGACCGAATGGCGACCAAATACTGGTTATCTTGCGACCAGTTCAAGCTCTTGATTTGACCATCGCAAACGACCTTGGCAGGCAATATTAGGTAGCCGCTTGTTCGACCTGGGATCATTGCCATCTGTTCGGCTGGATCAGAAAAACCGATCGCCATCGCTGCTAACAAACTCGTAATCATAGGACCTCCAGCACTCACTTGGACGCTATCAAAAGGACACAACGTTCTGACCGTTTCGTCATTGCGTCTTAAGAATGGGACGTGATCGTTTCCTTTAGCCAGGAATCGACTCGAACCGGCGAGTGTTGCTTCTTAGCCTTCTCGATGGCGGCCGCACGTTCTGATGGTTCAATAAAGCCGAAGCTGCCGTTCGGGTCAGCCCGCTTGTTGATATCGCGGGCGAAGAGGTTGACTTTTTCGACTTTCGGCCACTTGCCTTCGGCCAAGTCTTGGAGGAATTGAACCATCTCAGCCTTTCGCTTATAGGGGCCGCCGAGTTCACATATTTGAAAGGGCAGACCGGGAGCCAAGCCCGACATGAACTTGTAGTACTCGCTATAGGTCGGCGCAAGCGCCATGTCCGTGCGATAAATGGTTCCGCCGATACGGTCCCAAGGCAGCTTGCCGTTTCGCTTGTCGCCTCCGTAGAGCATTCGTCGAATGATGCGGAGTTGAGTGCGCTTGCCCTTGATAACCGTGTTAATGAGCGGGCTAAAGATCAGCTTGACGTTCTTCGGCATATAGCTTTTCAACCACGCCGCCTTTTCGTAGTACAGCCTGGCGTGCTTAACGCTGATGCCTGCCGTGTAGGGATTGTGCTGCAGGTTAGCTTCCGAGGCATAGCGCAACCAGATGGTGATTCCCTTCTCGTCGGCTTCGCGGATCACCTTGCGAAGAGCTATCATCGGGCGGCTGTCTTCGAACTCGTCGTACTGATAAAAACCCATCGGTTCAAGCGCAACAGTGACGTCTCCGAACTGGCCGGCCATCAATATCCAATCGCGGAGAGCAGGAATCGACCTCGCCCAGCCGATGGTGCCGACACTGAAGTAGTTCATATCCTCGAAGTCCAGACCGTAAACCTCACGGATCATCTTGCGATAGGGATTGTAGTTCTCGGGCTTGCTTAAAGTGGCAATCGACTGGCCGTTGAGGCCGCAGATATCGGCGATCTCGCCGGAGAAAGCTCCAAGCCTGATCTTCCCGAAGGATGGCTCGAAGCTTTTCTTGGAAGACAAATCGATTGCCAGGGGATCAACAGGAACCGACTTTGCATGATTTGGAGCCGGGCGCGTCTTGATATAACCGAAAGCGAAAGTGCCGCCGATAGCTGCCAGTCCGAGAACGCAAGCTGCAAGATAACCCCAAGAGAAGCCTTGCGATTCCGGCGTCGCGCCGTTCTTGGCGACGTATTTGTCCGAGTCTTTATCGAATCGATAGATCTGGGGCATGCGGGTTCTGTGGGTGAATGGTCAAGTCGATTCTACCTGCCATACTATGCCGTGGTCGAAGCGAAGGGCTTGGGCAAGAAGTTCGGCAGGCGTTGGGTATTCCGCAACGTCGAGTTCAGCCTTGGTCAGGGCGACGCTCTGCTGGTGGTCGGACCGAACGGCTCGGGCAAATCGACGCTTCTCAAAGTTGTCGCAGGACTCGTGCCGCCTTCGGCCGGATCCGTTCAAATCGACGGCGATCCGAGATTGACGCTTGGCTACGCGGCCCTTGATTTGAACCTCTATCCCCACCTTTCAGCCTGCGAGCATCTTGAGCTGGCTGCTGAACTCAAAGGTTGCGATGCCAGAGCGGATGAGTTGCTCGATAAGGTTGGCTTGATCGAAGCCAAAGATAAATACGCCTCCAATATGTCGACAGGCATGCGGATGAGGCTGAAGCTAGCCTTGGCCATTCAAAGCGATCCTGATGTTCTGTTACTCGATGAACCTGGAGCGAGTCTCGACGAAAGCGGGCGCGAACTGGTTAAGACGATCTGTAGAGAACATCAACAAAGAGGAGCGCTCATCGTCGCCACGAACGATCAGCGCGAGCGAGAACTCGGAAACTTAATGATTGAGCTCAAATCATAGGCCGATTGCGCGGGACGCGGTAGAATCATCATCGTATTGAGCAAACCACATTTAGCCATCATCGTGCCGGCGTTCAACGAGGAGCCCCGCATCCTGCCCACGCTAAAGAGAATCCAGGAGTATTTTTCTGCACAGGAATACTCGTGGACAGTCGTGGTGGTCAGCGACGGAAGCACCGATCAAACTGACGAGATCGTCAAGAAGTTCGCTTCCGGAGACACTCGGTTTAGGCTGATCGGATACAACCCCAACCGTGGCAAGGGCTACGCCGTGCGAACAGGCATGCTCGAAACTCAAGCCGAGTGGTTGTTGTTCTGCGACGCCGACCTCGCTACTCCAATTGAAGAGGTCGAGAAACTCCTCGTGAAAGCAGGAGAAGGATTCCCGATTGCGATCGGATCTCGTCCTCTTAAGGACAGCAAGCTGGAAATCCGCCAGCCTTGGCACCGCGAGATGCTAGGTCGCACGTTCAATAAGGCCGTTCAGCTACTGGCCATCAAAGGCGTCATGGACACTCAATGCGGGTTTAAACTATTTAGCTACGAGGCGTGCCAGCAGGTCTTTTCCCGGTGCAAACTCGACGGTTTCGGATTCGATTTTGAAGCGCTGATGATTGCTCGCGATCTTGATTTCAGCATTGCCGAGGTTCCAATTCGGTGGATGCATCAAGAAGGCTCAAAAGTCGTTCTGATGCGCGATGGACCCCGTATGCTTCGCGACCTCGTGTGGTTGAGGCTCCGGGGCAAGAAGAAGCGCATGGAGTCTCGTGCACTCTGAGGAGTATCAGCGCTTATACGACCTTGAAGATCGCTACTGGTGGTTTGTGGCGCGGCGCAGATTAGCGCTCGACCTGCTCGAAACCGCGTTAAAGGACTTCGATAAGCCTTGTGTGCTCGATCTCGGTTGTGGAACAGGCGCTGTCAGCAAAGAGATGGCAAGCTGGGCAAATCCGGTCGGTCTTGATATGAGCCCCCTAGCCCTTGGTTTTTGTCAGCAAAGAGGCCAGACCAACCTTGTTCAAGCCGACGGCACACAGCTTCCGTTTGCATCTGGTTCGCTCGACGGCATTATCGCCCTCGACGTTTTTGAGCATATCAAAGACCATGAGCAAGCCTTCAGCGAAGCCAGACGCATCCTAAGACCAAGCGGGGTTCTGGTTCTTAGCGTGCCTGCTTTTCAGTTTCTTTGGGGGCCGCATGATGTTGCATTGATGCATATGAGGCGCTATCGGCTGCCCGAAGTTAGAAAGGTGCTAAGAGATGCTGGCTTCGAGGTCGAGAAGGCGTCGTACTCGATTCACCTGCTGTTTCCGGTCGTCGTCATCACACGGGTGCTCGAAAAGCTGAAACGCGGCGAACCCAAGGCATCGTTGCCTAAAGTCCCAGGCTGGATGAACCGGTCGCTTATCGGCCTTCAAGACTTCGAGACCGCTGCTCTGAAGAGGCTTAGCCTCCCTTGGGGAAGTAGCATCGTGGCAGTCGCACGCAAACGTTAACAGGCTCTTCCTTCACCTTTCGTCGCATTCGGTTTACAATAGAACCCGCGATTCGTCGCACCAACTATCGCCATGTCATTACTTCACGAATCATCTGCATCTGTCGACATCGAAACAGTTGTCATTACCGAGAGCATTAGCCTTCCCGCCGATTCCGTTTTTCATAACCGGCGCTATATCATCGCTGCCAGCCATATTGTTATTGACGGCAACGGCTCTACCTTGGTTGGACCGGTAAACAAGGGCAATCTCGATAGTTTCGAGGGTACTGGTGTGGCGATTCTGCTCGAAGGATGCACCAACGTCGTGATCAAGAACCTGAATGCCCACGGATTTGAGACCGGCATCCAAATGAGCGATTGCACGGCTTGTTCTCTCGAAGGTTGCGACCTCAGCGATAACTATGACAACAAGGCGTTCGGTTGGGGTGAGCTTCCTGCCAGAGGCGGCCTGATCGTGAACAGCAGCCGTTATTGCGTGTTCAAGGGTAACCGGGCGAACAATGTTTGGGACGGCATCCATCTTCGCGACTCAGACGACAACTTGGTGCTGAACAACGACTTTTCGCACTGCTCGAACGTGTGCGCCAAACTGTGGAACTCCTCGCGCAACGTCTTCATCGAGAACAACCTTTCGTATGGCATCCGCATCGACCGCGAGGCCGGCGAAGTCCATGCGCGCGACTCTTCAGGCGTTCTCATCGAAAGCGGCTCGAACGACAACAAGTGGTATCGCAACGACATCACTTACGGCGGAGACGGCCTTTTCCTGCGGCCGCTCAACCTTTGGGTTCAACGGAATAACATCTTTATTGAAAACGACACGAGCTACGGCAACAACAACTGCATCGAATGCTGGAGCCCGCAAAATGTGTTTATCCGCAACATCGCCAACCATGGCTCTTACGGATTCTGGATGGGCGGCAGCTGCCAGACTCTGCTCATCGGCAACCAGGCCAACGATAACGGGCTGGAGAGCGGTTTCCACAACGCTCCCGAACCGCTGTTTAAGCATGGCGGCATTGTTCTTGTCGGCGGCACCGGCACCCATCTCGTCGTTGAGGGCAACGAGTGCAGAGGCAATAACGGCGGCGGAGTCGTCTTTCGCGGCGATGTGAAGAGCGGAGGCAAGAATTGGAAGATCCAGCATTGGGCGATCCAGGACAACAGGCTCGACGACAACAATTGGACTGTATTCGGCAAGTTCGCCGATTCGATCTACACGGATGAACAAAGCAACCTTAAAGTTGAGAACATAGATCGGTTTCGGACTCTTCGCGCCAGACCAAACGCCCGCGCACCGATTGCCAAGTTATCAGGACCAGCTATTTGCCAAGTTGGGCAGGCAGCTTGCTTCGACGCGAGCAACAGCTTGTCGCCGGATGGCAGGCCTTTGACTTTTGAGTGGCTTATCGGCGACGACAGCGCTTCGGGCGTTTCCATCGAGAGGACTTTCGACAAGCCAGGCTTTGTGCGCGTTGGCTTGACCGTTTGCGACGGAGCCAAGGTCGGACTCGCCTGGCTTGATGTGACGGTCGTTGATTCGCCGTTCGAGGAAGTTGGCACTGAGGGACAGATCGATCTGTGGTCAGCCAACAGCGATCAGTGTTCCGTGCAAAACGACCCGGATGCGATTATCGGCCGTTTCTCGGTGCGTTTCGACGCAAAGCCGATGACAGACATGCTGCCGGCAGCAACGCTTCAATTGCCGAAGAACGCATTAGCTAGCAAGAGCAAGCTGTCATTCTGGATCAAATCGGTCAACACGAACGTGTTCGCCTACCAAAAGGAAGAGATCCTACTAACATTCCGCGGACCGAAAGGCGAAGTCAGATTCTCTCCGACAGACCTAGGAAAACCGTCTGCTGCCAAGAACAGCGAAGCGCGATGGAACTGGTTCCGAGTTGAGATTGACATGGCTGGCGGCGAGTTATGGACCAGAGAAGGCGATGCCGACCTTGCCGAGATGCAGGAGCTTGCGTTCTCATTTGACTCAACGGGCGAAGACAGGTTCACCGTGTGGATCGACGGATTTAAGCTTAGTTAAAGCATTGCTTCCAACATCGCAATAACCGGCATGTAGGTAAATCGACAACCTGCCGTTATATTATTCGTATCCTTTAGAAGTGGACTCAAAAAACGGTTGGAGTTGGGAAGAAGGTTAGAGGAAGCCGAGTTTAATCGCCAGAGCAGACTCAACCTCCTTCCCCACCAAGAAGGATCACTATTCGCATCTCTATCTCAGATTACGAATATTCGCCAATCCCCCAAGGCGGTGTTCGCAGGGCCGTTCCCCGAGCGGCCCTTAATCTATTATCGGCCTCCGAGACCCGACAACTGAACGCCTTCAATGAAGTATTTCTGGGCGAAGAAGAACAGCAGCAAGACAGGCACCATGGACATAGTGGCAAAAGCCATGGTCAGTCCGGGTTCGCCGCCTCGGTCGTTCTGGAAGAGCTGAACCGCATAGGCAATCGGCATGTTGTCGGGTGACGACACGTAGATCAGCGGACCCATGAAGTTGTTCCATGAGCCCATAAAGGTCCAGATTGCGATGACAGCGAGCGCTGGCTTGATTTGCGGAAGCATGACTTGCCAGAACGTCCGCAGATAAGAGCAGCCGTCGATCTTGGCAGCGTCTTCAAGCTCCATGGGGATATTCGAGAAGAACTGCTTCAGCAAGAACACGTTGAAGGCGCTTGCGAAGAACGCTGGCACCCAAAGCGGATAGAGCGTGTTAATCCAACCTAAAGACCGGAAGATCAAGAAGGACGGCAACATCGTGACCGCTCCGGGCAGCATCATGGTGCTGAGCAAGAGCATAAACAACCACGACTTGCCGGGGAACCTGAGTCTCGAGAACCCGTAGGCAACCAAAGCCGAACTTAGCAAAGTGCCGATCAGCGTCATTACGACGAGGATCAACGTGTTGCGAAGGTAGGTCAAACCGAGGTTGGCTTCAGGAGGCAGAAACTCAAGAGCTTCTGTATAGTTTTTCGTTCTCAGTCCAGTGACCATTAAGGGCTCAGTGTCCGTCGGAAGAACGAGGAACTCCTGATCCTTCAGGTTGGCCGGCTCCATGATTCTCAGCCTTTGGCGGCCGTCGTTCATGTTCTCGGCAACGAGCGCTTTGACGGTCTTGTCGTCATACTTCGCCGTTACAACCGGTGCATCCTTCGGAACGCGCTTAAGAACGCTTTTGTCAGCTTCAAACTGGGTGCCTTGCAGACCCATTGGACGGTCGACTTCGACTTTCAGCTTGCCGTTCGGCAGAACCTCCAATTGCGCCACCGTCACGGATCGCCCCTTGAAGTCGGTGTCAAAGCGCGGATCTTGCGGGTCGTCGTAGGGCACGGTCACTTGAACGCGCGGAACCCACACGATGCCCTCTTTGGCTACCATGTCGCGGTCCTCTTTGAAGCTCGTAATAACAAGCCATGCGAAGGGAAGACCGAACACCAAAGAACCAAGCACCAATGCGATGTGCGTTACAAAAGTCTTCGCTAAGCCGCGGGCAGCCGTGTAACGCGCCGATGCGACCATCACGGCCATCGAAGCGATGAGCGCGCAAACGAGGATGGTTAACGCTTGAATGCTGATGGGTAAGCGACCGGTGAAGATCGTTATGTCGCCATCGGTTTTCTTGAAGACATACCAACTGAGGGCTCCTACGCCTACCCATACAGCGGCTGCTCCCAGTTTTGCTTTCTTCTCCGAGTCGTTGAGTGCGCTGAATGCTTGTATGATACGAGCGACCACCATGAAGACGGCGGCGATGGCCAGCCAGCCTGTGAACGGGATCATCGGCCAAACGAGCGGAATCGTCGGCATGTGGACTGCCTCAAGTCCCGATTTGGCAGGCAGCGTGAATGCGAGCACCAAGCCCCCGGCACCTATTGCGGCGCATTGGCCGATTGCCGCGGCATGTGCCTCACGAAGATGGTCCTTCTTGCCAAGAAGCATGAGAACGACAAGATAAACGATGCGGAAAACGGCGATCCAGCCGATCCAAGCCGAAAGAGTTCCGATAAGATAAATGTATTCCGGCTTCATTTCTCCACCTCGTAGTGAACCCATTTCGGAGCAAGAAGGAACTGGATTCCGGTTATGATCAGGATGATGATGAAGATCACCCAGGCGAGAGAGCTGGCGTATCCCATCTTGAAGTATTTGAAGCCGTTGTTGAAAAGATAGTAGACCGGCATCAGGAGCGAGTCGGCAGGTCCAGAGCTTTGCCCGTTCGTCATGACATAGACGCCTTCGAACTGCTGAAGAGCGCCGATGAACCCCATGACCGTGTTGAAGAACACGATCGAGCTGAGTTGCGGCAGAGTGACAGCCCAGAACTGCCTCCACGGCGATGCGCCGTCGATGGCGGCCGCCTCATAGAGCTGCGCGGGAACCCCCTTCAAACCCGCGAGCCAAAGGATCATGCCTGATCCCGCGCCCCACAATCCCATGACGATCAGCGACGGCTTAGCCCAAGTCTCGACCGTGAGCCAGCCGGGAACCTGCGTGCCGAACCATTGAGCGACCGTGTTCGCCCAAGCGAAGTTGACGAGGCCGCGGTTCGAGTCGGCATTGAGTATCCACATCCACAGCACGACGCTGGCGACGCCCGGAACGATGGCGGGCATATAGAACAGCGTGCGATAGAACCGCATGCCTTTGACCGCCGAGTTCAAAAGCAAAGCGATGGCCAGGCCGGTGACCAACCCGAGCGGAACGCCGATGCCACCGAGGTAGAGCACGTTTGCGAACGACTTCAGAATGTTCTGCCGGTCGGTGCTCATCAGGTCCGCGTAGTTTTTGACTCCAACCCAACGAGCCGGACTAAGGACGCTGTATTGAGTGAAACTGAAGAACAGAGAAGCCAGCATCGGGCCTAGGGTGAACACGACGAACCCAAAAACCCAAGGGAAGATGAAGAAATATCCTGCTCTGGCCTCTGTTCTTGCCAGTCGGCCAAGCCTCTTCCGCCGATAGCCGCCCCAAAGGAGAATGCTGCCAACCACGAAACCGAATGCTCCGATGATCGACGGCAGCCGCAAGTCGATAACCGGATATTTGTCCTTGTTAAACTCCTCGTCGAGGTAGCGTTGGACGACCGTTTGGCCTTTTCCGAGAGCTTCGGCCGGCGTCATCTTTTTGAGACAAGCAAGCTCAGTTGCGCGAACATGCTCGTCCCAAAGCGGCTGGCCGACGAAAGTTACAGGTCGGATCTTCGATACTGGCGCCAGATCGAAAAAGGTCTTCAGCGCCTTGGCGAACTTCTCATCCTTCGGCACGAACATCTGGTAGCCCTTCGTCGCCGCTTCAATTTGAGCTGCGATGCGAGGCGAATACATCCGGCCTCTTCGCCGCGACATGCTTGCCTGGCCCTTCATGTCGATGATGCGGCCTTGGAAACTAGAAGCAAACTTAATGAACTCCCACGCGCCATCGACATTCTTCGCCCCAGCAGGGATCGCATAGGCAAATCCGCCTGCCCAACTAATGAAGGTGTCCTTCTCTTTGGCGTATCTGCCACGATGATAGAGCCTGTCTTCGGGAACCGGAGGCGGATCGCAGGCAAAATTGGTACTAGGCGCATAGCGTGCGACTTGGTCGATGACCCAGTCGCCGTCGATTTTCATGGCTACTTTTCCGGTCATGAACGGATCGTTTTCGCCGCCGCGAAACGACGACTGGAACTTCATCGCCTGTTCGTAGCCGCCGACGATATCGTAGCCGTCGATCATGAACTGAAGCGCTTCTCGGGCTTCCGGCGTGTTCAGCGTGCACGTCCGGCCGTCCTTGCTCATGAACTCGGCATTCGTCATGAAGGTATACATGTAGAGCCAACTGTTGCCGTAGTTGGGCAGGAATCCGGCGATCTTCACAGAGCCGTCTTTGTTGAAATCGGTGAGAACTTTGCTGTAGGCTAGCGTCTCTTTCCAGGTTCTTGGCGCGCGATTCGGATCTAGCCCAGCAGCCCGCAACTTGTCTGCTTTAGCCTTAAAAACGTCCTTGTTCCAGAAGAGAGCGCGCGTGTCGCCGCCGGTCGGTATTCCGTAGACCTTGCCATTGTAGGATGCTTCTTCCCAGAACCGCGGATAGTATTGGTCTCTCGTCGGCGTGAAAGGATCCGTCTTTCTGTCTCTCTCAATCAACGGGTCCAAAGCCAAGAACGTATTGCGGCTCGCCCAGTCGGAAATCGTGAACCGGTCCTGGTTGATGACATCCGGCGGAACCTTGCCGACGATGGCGGTCATCAGTTTCTGCGGGTTCATCTGTCCCGCGCCCATGCCTAATACGCGCACCTCATACTCGGGGTGCAAGCGCTCGAACTCGCGGATCAGATCCTGGAATCCTTGCGATTCCGGGCCAAGCGTGACGCCCCACACGACAATGGGCGTTCTGGCAAAGGCGGCTAAGCTGAGAACTAGAACAATAAAAGAAAGAAGAAATCGGAAGGGTTGCGGTCTTCGCAATCTGGTCACCTGCGACGGAATTGTGCTGTTGAGGATAGAATACCGTTTAGGGCAAAGGAGCCACACGATGATTTTCGTATCCGCTTGTATCCTGGCTGGAAGCCTGATCAGCTTATATGGTTCGCCTGAAGAGAAAACTACAACTATGAGCCGTAAAATTATAAATCCTAGAAGCTATGTCGCCGTTCGCGCGCCGAAGCCGATCAAGGTAAACGGCAAGCTCGACGATGATGCCTGGAAGTCTGCTCCGTGGACCGAGGATTTCGTCGATATCGAAGGCGACAAGAAGCCGAAACCGACTTGGCGAACGCGCGCCAAGATGATGTGGGACGACAAATACCTTTACATCGGCGCGGAAATCGAGGAGCCGCACGTTTGGGCGACCCTAAAAGAGCACGACTGCGTCATCTTCTATGACAACGACTTCGAAGTATTCATAGACCCCGATGCCGACACGCACGAATACTACGAGTTCGAGATGAACGCCTTCGGAACCTATTGGGATCTGTTATTGACCAAACCTTACAAAGATGGCGGGTCGGCTGTGAACAACTGGGACGCCAAGGGCATCATCGTTAAGGCTCATGTGAACGGCACCATCAACGACCCATCCGACACCGATCAAGGTTGGACCGTCGAGATCGCCTATCCTTGGTCGGCGCTGAAGGAGTGCGCCCGTCGCGATGCTCCGCCTAAAGACGGCGATCAGTGGCGCATCAACTTCTCGCGCGTCGAGTGGGACGTGACGATCGAAAACGGCAAGTATAAGAAGGTTCCCGGCAGGCCCGAACACAACTGGATTTGGTCGGCCCAAGGCGTTATCGACATGCACCGTCCCGAACGATGGGGCATCGTCCAGTTCTCAGAGAAGCTCGTTCCGTTCAAACCAGACCCGACTCTCGACGCGCGCGATGCCTTGATCCAGGTGTATTACGCGCAGAAGGAGTTCTGGGCGAAGAACAAGCGATATGCCGTCAATACGAACGAGTTGGGACTTGATCTGCCGGTTGAAATCCACACGACGCCGCATCTTTTTGAAGCCTCGTGCGGCAAGGTCCACATCAACAACGAAAGCCGGTTCTGGCTCGACTAGACCATAATCACCTCTATGAACCGAGAAGAGAACGAGGCAGCAGCCCGAAACAGGATAGAGATCGGCCTCGTTTCCTTCTTTACTCTCGCTATTTTGGCGATGTATCTCGTTGCCTTCTGGCCTTGGCGCGAGCAAGGCAACGGCAAACCGGTTCAGGTTTTCGCCGCTCTGCCGGTTTTGATATGCGCCGCATTTGGTGCGTTCTGTTTAGGTTCTGCGCACATTCTGAAGCTCTGGCAAGGGCTACTCGACCGGAAGCCGGCTCTCGTCTGGTTATATCCTTCTACGATCGTCGTTCTATATGTTGGCGGCACACTCGTTTCCGGCTACTTCCGGTGGATCGATTGCTTAATTTTGGCTGTTTGTCTGACGGTTCCGGTAGCCCTGGCGCGTGTGAACAAGCTGTGGGCCGACTGGGCAATGTGCTTTGCCGCATGGCTGCCGATTCAGACCAAGCTCTTAGCCTTGCCAACGTTGCCGTTTCCGCGCCTTCCGGACCTCTGGAACAACTGGGTGCGCAAGATCATCGTTACGCCTGAGATTCCGGCGAGCTTCGATCTGGCTCAGCGAGAGATCGCCAAAGCGCTCTATGCTTTGCCCCGTTGGGAAGGTCCCGTGCCGAATGTGTCGGTCGAACCCTTATTCATCGCGTGTGTAGCGTTCTGGGCGATTTTGGCAGTTCGACGACTCGACGGATTCGACTTCCGACTGACCTTCAGCAAAGACGACTTTAAGCTAGGCGTCAAGCTGTTCGGCCTCTATGCATTATGCGCCTTGCCGATTGCGGTTTTCTCCGGATTCGCCAAGTGGGAAATGGCCTTCACGCTGCATCAGACCAAGCATGCGAACCCCTATCTGCTCTATCCTCTCCTGCCGGTCGGGATGTATTTCGGCGTGGCGCTTGTCGAGGAAGCTCTGTTCCGCGGTGTTCTGCAAAACCTTCTGACGAAGACCACGAAGAACAAGTGGATCGGATTGGCCGTTGCTTCGCTTGCTTTTGGCGTGGTGCACTACAAGCTGTCCCAGCCGTGGATGTATGTCTTCTTTGCGACGACGGCAGGCGCGGTCTATGGCTGGGCATATATGAAAACCGGCCGGATTACAACCGGAGCCATTACCCATGCTCTCGTGAACTCGGCATGGCTCATCTTGTTCAATCCGACCGTTTGGTAGTCTGCTTAGTTCAGCCCTAGTCTCTTAACGGCTTCTTCTGCCCTGCCTTGCTGATAGCCATACCACGCGTCAACGACTTTGCCTTCGCGGTCGATAAGATATGTAAGCGGAACGGCGGTCATTCCCGGCAGCTCATAGAGATCGTGCAGGGCCCATCCTTTTGGGGAACTGTCGAGGATGATGGGGAAGGTCATTTTGTTTTCCTTCAGGTATTCCTTGGCGATCTTCGGATCGTCAGAAGTGTTGACCCCGAGGACGACTAGGCCTTGCGATTGATGCTTTTCGTATATTTTTTCGAGACTCCCGGCCTCGTCGCGGCAAGCCGGTCACCCACATCGCCAGAAGTTGAGCCATACGATGTTGCCTTTGAAGTCGGATAGCTTGATTTTGGTTCCGTCGATCGAGGTTAGCTCGAAGTCGGGAGCCACGGTTCCAGCCGTGAGTAGACCCTCTTCGATCTCGGGCATCTTCCAAGCGACCCAACTCTTCGGCGGCTTCCACGCGAAAAGGTCTTTCTTGATCGGTTTGTTGATGGCGACGTTCGACCATGTCTCGTCCATGATCAGCTCTTTGCTGACCCGGACGATTTGTCGTATAGACCGTGGCAGCCCGTCCTTCGGAGATAGCCAGATGTACCAGCTTCGCTGACCTTTCATGATGCTGATCTCGATGCCTTTGCACTTTTCGCCGCCGACCGTCTTAGGCTCGATGAACCGAACGCCGTCGATGAAGCGCTGCAATGAGTCGGTGTAGCCATGGAAGGTGCTTGCGTCGAGGATCGACATCGAGATGGCTGTTCCGAGCTCGCCGATTTCATGTCCCAAGGAGTGCCGTCCAACGCCAGAAACGGGATGGTGCCCATAGAAAGTCTTCGAATGCGCCTTAAAGAACTCAGCCCTCGATCCTTTCATTTCGAACGGGTATTGCAGCTTGCCGTTCGGCCACCACTTCCACATGTTCTTACCGTCGAGAACCAGGATGCCCCTTACGCCCTTTTGGTTTGGATCGCTGGCTTCGATGCGAGCGTAATTCGGCTTCTGAAGCCAGACCTTGTAGGTTGCCTTGCCCGACGGCTGGCCGCCGAAGGTGTTGCTGTATTCGGATTGCCAGCTTAAGGAGTTAGCTTTCCTCATCGCCTTGACCATTTGGTTGTATTCGGCGTGGGCTTTAGGATCGTCTTTGAACTTCGGCGCTTCGCTGCTTCCTTGCGCCAAAGCTAGCGTAGCGAGAGCCGTAAAGCTAAGCCCCCACGCGCAGATTCTGCATATTTGCACGTATTCCTCCCTTGCGCGCCGATCTCAGCGCACATAGATTCCTACGTAGCCTCGGTGCATGCCGTTTCACTCATTGCTAATTTTTTAGCGGGTCGTTGTCAGCTTGATTTGATCTTGGCAGTTAGGTAGTATCTACGAACTGCAGTTGCGCGCGATGATGCCGATATTTGAACTGCAGACAACAGAATACAAGGCTTTCCAAGGCGGGCGAAGCGGCCTGCCAGAAGCATCACGACGGAGTGAACATGGAATTGAAAGCGCTGAACCAGCTTATTGACGACAATGGCGTCAAGGCTATCGACTTGAAGTATACGGGTCTCGACGGCAAGTGGTACCACATCACGTTTCCAGCCAGACGGCTCGAGTTTGTCCTCTCCCACGGCGTGCCTTTCGACGGCTCAAGCATCCCAGGAATGCGCACGGTCGAGTCGGGAGATATGGCTTTGATGCCAGACATCGAAACAGCCGCTCTCGACCGTTTCGCCGACAGTCCTCGTCTGCGGATGATCTGTTCGATCTGCGACGCCGAGACGCGAATCGGAGTGGCCAAGGACCCGCGAAGCGTTGCCTTGCGCGCCCAGCAACACCTGTTGAAGACCGGCATCGCCGACTCCGCGCTGTGGACTCCTGAGTTCGAGTTCCATCTCTTGGACGAAGCCACCTTTTTCTGCGACGACTTTCAAGGCAGCTACTCGCTCAGCTCGCGCGAATGCAAGCATTCATTGGTTCACGACGGCGAAGATCCTTTGGCACTGGCTCAGCAGGAAGTAAAGGGCTACCACATGCCGACGCCTTTTGACCAGTTCTTCGAGATTCGCCAGCAGATGGTCGATGCTATCGAAGAGGACGGCATCAAGGTCCGCTACCATCACCACGAAGTCGGCCTGACATCGCAACAGGAAATTGAGACCGAGCTGCTGCCGTTCCCGCGCATCTGCGACGACGCGATGGCGATTAAGGAGATCATCCGCCAGACCGCGCTTCGAAACAACGTGACCGCGACATTCATGCCGAAGCCGATTTACAACCACGCGGGCAACGGCATGCACTTCCACATCATGCTTCGAAAGGAAGGCCGGAATGTCTTCTATAAGCCCGGCGGGTACGCGGACCTGTCGGACGAAGCGCTTTGGTTCATCGGCGGCATTCTGTCGCACGGCAAGAGCCTCGTGGCGTTCACGAATCCCAGCACGAACTCGTTTAAGCGCTTGCTGCCTGGGTTCGAAGCACCGGTCAAGCTGTTCTTCGGCCTTGCCAACCGCAGCGCGGCGATTCGCATTCCGAAATATGGCACCGACGCTGAGACGAAACGCTTCGAGTTCCGGACAGGCGATGCCACATGCAATCCGTACTTGGCGATGAGCGCTCTGCTGATGGCTGGAATTGACGGTGTTATTAGCCGAATTGATCCGACAGCCCGCGGTTTCGGACCTTACGACGACAACGTGTTCGAATGGCCCGAGGAGAAGAAGGCGACGCTTGAGTCCATTCCGTCCGACTTGGAAGGAGCGATGGCCGCACTGGAAGCCGACCATGAGTATCTGCTGGCAGGCGGGGTGTTCAACAAGGATCTCATTGAGAGCTATTCCTTGCTGAAGCTTCGCGAGCACCAAGCGGTCAGCCATCGCCCGCATCCGTATGAGATGATGCTGTACTACAACTCGTAGGGGGATTGACGATTAACCTTCGGGAACGAAAGAGCTGCTTATCTGGAGGGCGAGCGTACCCGCGAGCTTTGCAGAATGACGAGTTAGGAATGACTAATGACGAAACGTCCAGATCGGCAACTAGGTTGGAGCGCGAGGGTACTCGCGAGCAGGTTTTGGACGTGAGGCGTAAGACGTAGAGGTTGGTGTCGTAACCAACGCAGTAGGCGCCGACGGCTTGGGTCCGCGCAATATAGCCATCCTGAACGAAGTGAAGTAACTGAATAGACTCGGAGCTTGTTATTACCGACAAGCTGTAACTCCTTTCAGATACTCCGCTACGCTCAGCATGACAAGTACGATTTGGAATGGGACTATACACGCCAGCGTCTACCGACAAAAGGAAAGCACGACTTGCGAAGCCCGAATACATCCTCTCCCGGTTCGTGGGGGAGGACCAGTGATCAAAGCGAACTGGGGAGGGGGTTCGAATGTGCCATGGGCTTGCCGCCCATGGAATCGTCAGGATTTATGCCTCAACAATCTCAAGAGGCTGTTGCATTGTGTTTCTGGAGGCAACCGATAGCAGTACCTTTGTGTCTGTATAGATATGGACGAGAAGGAACAAGAAAGCCTGTTCGACGTTGAATAGGAGGGCGTGCAAGGACGCAAGCCCCATGTTCGGTCGGCCCAGGCGTTTAAGAAGGCTCCCCGCTCCGACCCATCGCCTGTTCTGATTCCCGAGAACTGGCTGGATTGGATTCCGAAGGACGACCTGGTCTGGGTTTTGAAGCCTCTTCTCCGGGAGTTCGACCTGGGCGGGCTTCTGGCTCTCTATTCGGACTGCGGCGGAGTGGCGTACGATCCGGTTTCGCTCTTGGCCCTGGTTCTGTACGGAACCTTGGACGGCGTGCATTCGAGCTAAGAGCTTGAGAAGCGCGGATTCGGACGGCGAAGGAAGAACTTGCTTCAACATCGTCTCACATCGCTGACATATCCGTTGCGTGCGGGTTCGGCAGCTTGAGCCAATTCAACCGGACGTTCTTGAAGGCGGTAGGCTGCACGCAGAGAGAATATCGGAAGCGAGTTGCCATGCATGACAAGTACAGAAAAGCAGCCCCACCAGAAGCCGCCTTTCTATCTCCTTGCTTAATAACGCATTACTGCGGCACTGGCAGATCGAATATTGCCATTCATTCCCGCACCTTGGTAAAGCGGTTCATGATGGTTGGATTTGTACATGCATTCTTCACCATCACTATTTTTCAACAATCACAACACCCAAGATATTAACCCCCCAGTACCGTTGATCTGGCGAAGTCCAGAAGGGGACGTCGCCGTTTGCGAACCTGATTGCGTAATCTGCTCGTTTTCGTAGCTTTGCAGAAGGATCAGGCATCCACAGCCCTAGAGAGTAGGGACCAGGTCGTAAACTCACTGGAAGACGAGCCACATATTGAAACTTATGGGTCAAAGAACGATGTTGTGGATCGTTAGGATTATGAGGAAACCAGCGCCGCACATCGACACCGGCTTGCGGGAGCTCGGTCAGTTGCCCGTCGCCATCGATTAGGACGAACACAGCCGGTCTACTATGAAACAGCGTGCTAAAACCTCGATTAACCAAGCCTATTTCGGCGCTGAGTTTAGCCCCAGCACGCAGTTGGCGAGTAAACGTAGCTTCTTGCAGCTCCAGTCTATATCCAAGGTGATCTCGAATGTAATCGAATACAGTGCGATCGACTTGTTTGCCTTCGAAATCCGAGAACCAATCTCTAGAGACGGGCAGACTGTTCTTTGACAGATCGTCCTGAGTAATCCTTTGTGTTCGCCATCGGTCGATTGACATCGGCTTGCCCTCGCGTTCTGAATAGGAGTGGGCAATACTCATGATATTGAAATGGTAATCCCTGAAATAGCATGCTGCCTCAAGCCCATCGAACGTCTTGGTATAGACGCCAGACCCATACCAAGCCTGATCGGACCAGAAAAGCTCCCCGCCCATCGGAACAAAGTTCGTTTCCCTTTTGACTAAGTTACGCAAATCCCCAAATTGGTTCGGCTCTCGGGCAAATACATAACCGTCTAATCCCTTTGGATAGGTCAAAACGCCGTCATCGTGATAGCCGATTCTTGCTTCTGGTGTAAGTGTAAAAGCTGTATCACTGGTCGATTCTTTGTACTTCGATGAGGTGATGGTGGGTATCAGCTCTGTTTTCGCTCCCGGATATCTGACTTGCACAAAGATGCTGAGGGGAGTGATTTCTAGGATCTTTTTGAGCAAGATAGCGCGCTGCGCCGCATCTTGAATGTGCGAACCGTAATGCCACTCGCCCCAAGCGGCGATGAAACCCGCCTCTATTGTGTGGATCACATCGGCATTTCGTTTGAGCAGAGGTGCCAACTGGTCCATATGCTGCAGAATTCGCCCGGCATCAGGCGGATCAGGTTTCGCAGGATAGTCCTTGATATACGCAAACCTTAGAACGCACTTCACACCTGCTGCTCGCATGGCATCAAAGCTGCGCTGGAGCAAACCCAGTTTCATTTGGGAAATGGGGCGATCGTGAAATTCTGTCAAGTAACAATATGCTTGTTGGAGCGTTACGCCGTCGGCAGAAAACCTTCGAATATCGGCAAGCCAGTTTTGATCGCTATATCCGGGACCTACGCGTTGCCAGAGATGTGCGGGAATACCCCAAACACCATCGGTACGACCTGTTTGCTCGCCTATCAGTGTTTCTGTGCGGAAGCCGCGTTCAGGATTTCGCAAGCCATCCCGACCTCCGGGATCAGTCGGTCGAATGCCTCGATACTTGATGGTCACAGTTGAAGGTGCGCTGTCGGCTACGCCAGCGTGACAATAGGCTCCCCAAGGCCAGAATGTCAAAAGCGACATCAGCAAATGACCTGCTTTAATCAGTCTTCGTAAAGCTGGTTGAGTGCTTTCTGACGGAATGCGTGATATTAGGTTTTCCCAGGGCCTTACCATGTTTGGTTTTTACCTGAACAGACAAGACTGCAACGAACTCAAAGCGTTATTCGCGCATGAGGCCTTTCTGCAGAAACAGAAAAAGGCGGCTCCATCAGAAGCCGCCTTTCCACATCTTCGCCACCCAATGCATTACTGCGGCATCGGCAGGTCGAACGCGGCCATCCACTCTCGAAGCTTGGCGATGCGGTTCGGCATGTTCAGCTCGATGTTGAACGGCCGGCCGCGGGTGTCGACGATGATGCCGACGGTGCCGCCTTCCAGCTTAGCCGTGACCGGTTTGCCCTTGCCAGCGCCGATATTGAAGTTCCTTGAAGGCTCGATGGTGACTTCCTTGAACTCGTTGCGTCCGCACGGAATGACCTTGATCTGGCCCACAGGAATCTTCTCGTCGATGCCGCTGCCGTGAATATGGATGCATGCCTCGCCGTCCTTGCCCGTTCCGATCGGCGAGATGCAGTGGCCGCACTTGACGATGCAGTCGTATTCGAAGACTTGCTTGGCTGCCTCATAGAAGTGCTCGGATAGAACGCCGAGGTGCGGCATCATGAAGATCGAGTCGACCGTCAGCATCGTGATCCCTTCGGGCAGATAGGCGTCCATCATCATGAGAGCGGACTGCGCTCGTCGCGGGGCGTGGCTGAGAACGCCGCCCGAACCGATGATCATGTGCAGGTCCATCATCTTGACCAAGGTTTGGCCAGAGGCGGTCTGGTCGAAGATCTGTCCGACGTCGCGCTGCTGCTGCATGCCCTTGAGGCCTCGGGCAAGCGTCTTGTGGTGGATGAACGCCAAGCGCAGAGCTTCGCGGGCGACGGCGTGCTCGATAAGCAGGTCCTCGTAGGATTGAGGAATCGTCGTCGGGCGGATCATCTTGTTGCGCAGGCGGTTGCGAACTTCGGCAGGATCGATCTCGAACGGAATCCAGCGGGCAATGTTCTCAATCTTGGCTTCCTTAAGCACGTTGCAGATCGAGTAGCTCATGCCCAGGTTGGCCGATACGGTTCGGTTGTAGACGCCGCCGAACACTGAGAAAACGTCGGTGGTGGCTCCGCCGATGTCGACGCCGAGGATGTTGATGCCCTCTTGGTCGGCGTAGGATTTCATCAGCTTGCCGACTGCGTTCGGGGTGGCCATGACCTCTTCGCTGGCCCACTCCAAAAGCTTGTTATAGCCTGGCGCTTGCTGCATGACGTGCTCCAAGAACATCTCGTGGATTTCGTCGCGGGCGGGGTCCAGGTTCTCTTTGTCCAGCGTTGGGCGAAGGTTGTCGACGATCTTCATCGCGATGTCCTTGCCGAGGACCTCCTTCACTTCTTCGCGCGCTTCCTTGTTGCCGGCGTATATGACCGGGAGCTTCATATCGCCGAAGCGGGGTTTGGGGTCGGCGCGGTGCACGACTTCGGCCATTTCGATGAGGTGGGTCTTGGTTCCGCCGTCTGTGCCGCCCGACATGAGGATGATGTCCGGTCGAAGCTGGCGCAAGCGCTCGACTTTCTGATATTCCTTGCGTCCGTCGTCAACGGCGAGGGTGTCCATGAGGATCGCGCCGGCGCCAAGGGCTGCGCGCTCGGCTGATTCAGCAGACATCGCCTTGACGACGCCAGCGACCATCATCTGCAAGCCGCCGCCAGCCGAACTGGTTGAAACATAAAGCTCGGAAGCTTCAAGTGCGTCTTTGCGCTCGTCGACGGTCTTGCCATCTTTCTGAAGGTGCCAAACCTTGCCGTCCTTGATCAGCTTTCGTCGGCCTTTCTCATAGCCTTCGGGCATGGCCGTTTCCGTGAGTTCTTCAAGCTCGGTAATCGAGTTGAGAACGCCGACCGTAACGTCTTCGAACGGCTTTTCAACCGTGGTGGGGGCCTCGCCTCGAGCTACGAGACGATATTGGCCTTCGGCGTTCTGTTCGATGAGTATCGCCTTGGTTGTGGTTGAGCCGCAGTCAGTCGCGACGATGCGCTTGATATCAGAGGACATTTGTTGATTATGGCGGGGAAAGGCATTAGCCTGCAAGGTGAGGGCATTCAGCCGATTCGAACGAACAAAGGCCGCAACCGGAAAGAACCAGATGCGGCCTTTGCATAGGCCATGGCATTGCTATCTTTGTCGTCTGCGCTTGAAAGCGGCTGCGAAGCCCATCAAGAACGGAACAGCTGCAACGGGACCGGGCACATTATTGTGCAACTCGATTCCGGCAATCTCCATTTTAAAGTTCGACTGGGTTGTGTGCCTTTCGGCAAAGAACAAGTCGAAGTCGTAGTCGTTGCCTTCCGTAAGCCCAAGGGTGTCGAGGTCGACCGCACCCGAAATGGCACCGTGGATGCCGCCTAGATCGACAACGAGTTTGTTATCGATAAACAGCCAAAGGTCGTCGTCGCCAGTAAACGAGAAAGTTTGCCCAGCTTTATAGGTAAAGCTTGAGTTAATAGCGAACGTAAAGTGGAAGTTGTGGTTCCGGCCTTCATTGCCGAACAACTGATTGTCGATCGGGAAAAAGTCAGAACTCCAGTACCTGTAGATTCCTGAACCTTCTGACGTTTCAGTCAAGGCTAGGGCGTAGGGCATGCTCATATTGACGCCAGTCACATCCTTGTACCACTGGTCGAATGAAGCCGCCGACTGAACAGAACCATATCCACTTGATCCTATATAAGTAGGGATATGCCCGCTAAGAGTTGAAGCGACCATGCCGGTCTTGTGGCCGGAGATTGCCGCCTCAAAGTCGGGATGCGATGCATTGAAGTCGCGAATCGTGCCCGCGACGTTCATTGTGCCAAGAGCTAAGGACGATCCGCATAAAGCTGCGGCTAGTCCAACCATTGCGAGTCTTCTCATGTCTTGTCCTTTCAAGAACACTAATTTCGAGAGTGGTTCTTGCACCTCACGTAATAGGGCGCAATATGCGCCAGAACATATACATTATAAGGCGCATTTGTTGTTTTGTCCTACCATTTCAAGCAACAAGGATCTGAAAATCTAGCACTTTTAGGGACCATCGCAAACGCTTTTGCTTGACCAATACATCAATTACATAACAGTGTTGGAGAAAACCGATGATCATAAGCGCCGTTGTTTGTCTAGCCGTCTTTGCCGAATCTGCGTTGGAGAAGCCTTCGCTCGCGAACAAAGCCAACGAGTTCGCCTTTGCGCTTGCGGGCAAATTGAACTTCGGCACATCAAAGAAGAACGAGTTGATCTCGCCGATTAGCATCGGCATGGACTTCACGATGCTGCAAAACGGCACGTCCGGCAAGACGCACCAGGAACTCGCAAAAGCGCTTGGGTGGTCGGGTTCTTCGCTTAAGGAAGTTAACGAGTGGTATTCGGCCCTGCTTGCGAGTTCGTATAAGGATTCCCAGATGGTCTATGCAAATGCCATCTTCAGCCGAGACATCAATCTCATACCGTCCTATGTGCAGTCGATGAAGAGCTTCTACTCCGCTGAACTCGGCAAGCTGCCTGCTCGCGAGTCCGATGCGTTGGCGAAAGTGAACGGTTGGGTGAACGTGCATACGAAGAAGCGAATACCGAAGATCCTTGCGCAGTTGAGCCCGCTTGACTGTATTGTGCTCTTGAATGCTGTGACCTTCGATGGCAAGTGGAATGCGCCTTTCAATGCGAACCTCACAAAGCAAAGGTCTTTCAACTCTCCTTCAGATATAACTGCGTGCCCGTTTATGAGCATCTCATCGCATGAATTCCCATACTATGAAGATTCAAAGGCGCAATACCTTCAGATGGGATACCGAGGCGGCAAATACGCCATGCTGCTGATACTGCCCAGGGATGGCGTCTCGATTAGCCAGGTGCTTCGCGCCGATCTCTTTGGAAAAGTCCTCGAGAGACTGGAAGTCAAGGATGGATTCGTCTCATTGCCCAAGTTCAAGTTCTCAGAAGGTGGCGACCTTATCCCTCCATTTAAGAAACTCGGCGTCAAACGGCTGTTCGAGTTCACAAGCGACTACGGAAATATGGCTCCAAAAGAGGAGCTCAAGGTCAGCCAAGCGATCCACAAGAGCTCTATTGAAGTTCATGAACAGGGCACAAAAGCGGGAGCGGCAACGGCGATCGTGATGACTCGAAAAGGCATATCGATGCCCGACTTCCGATTTGTCGCCGACCGGCCGTTTGTCTTTGCCCTTTCGGATACGAAGAGCGGGACGATTCTCTTCCTAGGCGTAGTGAACAAACCGTAGCCTCAAGGCGCTGCCAACAAATAGGAAAGCCTCTGATGGCAGTGCACCAGAGGCTTCTTTTAAGAAAAGCAGATTGTCTTAGCGCTTGCTTCTTCGCCGAATGGCAGCGATGAAGCCAACAGCAAACGGAACAACGGCTGCAGGGCCGGGAACCGAGTTGTGAAGCTCGATGCCGGTTAGCTGCATCTTGAAGTTCGATTGCGAGGTATGGCGCTCGGCAAAGTATAGGTCGAAGTCGTAGTTGTTGCCAGCGGTCAGACCAAGCGTATCGAGATCAACCGAACCATTGATGGCGCCATGGACGCCGCCCAAGTCGACCACGAGCTGGTTGTTGATGTAAACCCACACGTCGTCGTCGCCGGTGAAGCTGAACTGCTGGCCAGCCTCGTAGGTGAACTGCTGGTTCAGCTCGAACGTGAAGTGGTAGTTGTGCCCGCGGCCTTGGTTGCCGAACAACTGGTCGTCGATCGGGAAGAAGTTACTGGTGCTGTACTCATAGATGCCAGGATTGACTTCATTCAGAGTCAGCGTCAGGTTCTGCGACATGTTCGTTCCAGGAGTGTCGTTAAACCACTGGCTGAACGAAGCGGCCGACGAAATCGCGCCAGTTCCGTCCGGTTTAATGAAGACTGGATCTTTTCCAAGCAATGTAGAGGACACGAGGCCGGTCACATGGCCGGAAATACCCTTCTCAAAGTCGGGGTGGGTGTCGTTGAAGTCTCGAACAACGCCGGTCACGTTGATAGTGCCGGCATAGGTTGAGCCGCACGCAACAGCGGCTGCGGCAAGTAAAACAAGCTTTTTCATATTGATTCCTTTCAAGCAAGAGGTTGGACGAAGAAAAGCGACCAACTGACAGATTTTGCCATATCATTCTATAGGTCTTGAGCGCTTTCTAGGTCTATCACTATAACTCATAAACTGCGCCAAGTAGGGGATTTAGATAAAACTAGTAATTGTGCTTATTGAAGCATAGGCCGCTAAAGTTGCTAGGTTTCGAGTTCTGGCTTGGTAGACTCATCGCATGGCCTCTTCTTCGTCATCGATAACGCTTTGTGGCGCATGGGAAGTTGCGTTTACTGAAGATCGACCAGATCAGTTTGTGGCTGCATCCAAATCTAGCGTTTCCTGGATGGCGGCCAACGTCCCTGAACCAGCCCACGCCACGATGATGAGGCTGGGACTTCTTGAAGACATCGATAAAGGGCTGAATGCGTTAAAGGCGCGCTGGGTAGATGAGCAATGGTGGATCTACCGGCGTGAGTTTGAGGCCGCGGCGGAGATGCTTGGTTCTTCATTGAGACTCGTGTTTGATCTTCTTGAGTTCAACGCCAAGGTCTATGTCAACGGCGCTTTGGTTGGAGAGCACCAGAATGCCCATCGTCCGGCCCGATTCGATGTTTCTTCATTTGTCCAGGCTGGCGTCAATACGATCGTTGTTATTCTCGAGTCCGGAATCCGTCTAGCGTCCGACAAGCCGTCGCTCGGTTATCTTCCCGACGCCAGTCATCCGACCAAACGGCACTGGCTTCGCAAGCCCCACTACCAGGCCGGCTGGGATTGGAATCCGCGCTTGATGAACATCGGCATTTTGGGAGGTGTTCGTCTCGAATGGGGCGAGTTCTTTGCCGACGACTGGTGCGTCTCGGGTTTGGTTTCGACTACGCTAGATACCGTTGAGCTGACGGTGTCGTGTTCTGTATCGAATCCATCAGCTTCTTTCGAAGCTGTGCTCGAGGCTGAGATCGTGTCGCCTGCCGGTTCAAGAACGTGGGTATCAGCGGAGTGCGCGGTTCCGCCCGGGTCTTCGAACGTTTCATTGTCAACAGAGATTGAAAACCCCGAGCTGTGGTATCCGATTGGAGTAGGGCCGCAAAGCCTCTACAAGGTGAACTTGAAGCTATCGTATGAGTCTCATTTTGCTGAGAAGACGCTCCGGACAGGCTTTCGGCGAGTTGAGATCGACCAATCAGCGCATCCTTCGAAAGGCCGATACTTCATCCTGAAGGTCAACAACCGGCCGGTCTTCTGCAAAGGCGGCAACTTGGTTCCTGCCGACATGCTTTACAGCACCGTTTCTCCTGAGCGCTGGCGGCGACTTGCCGATATGGCTGTCGAGCTGAACATGAACATGCTTCGGCTGTGGGGCGGCGGGCATTACATCTCGCAGGAGATGGTTGAGCTGTGCGACGAGAAGGGCCTGATGGTTTGGCACGACTTTGCTTATGCCTGTGCGAAGTACCCGATGTTCGATTCGGAGTTCGCCGGCGAGGTTATGTCTGAGGCGGACTATCAGACAAAGAGGCTGAGCAGGCATCCTTCGCTGGTCGTGTGGTGCGGAAACAACGAAGTGCTGTGGGGCGATGCCGACTGGGATTTCGGCCACCCTTGCGACAAGCCGCACGGCGACCTATTCGAAGTCAAACTGGCCTCAATCGTTGATGAGCATGCGCCGCATACACCCTATTGGCCTGGGTCGCCATGGTCGCCTGACGGACTGCCTCCGAACGATCCAGACTCCGGAGACCAGCATCCATGGCGCGTGTCGTTGGCCGACCACGGACCGGACTGGCGATACTACCGCGAGTATACGGACCGGTTCCCCAACGAAGGCGGCGTGCTGGGATGTTCGGGACTGAAAACGCTGCGCGAGATGCTCTCCGAAGACGATAGAAAGTTGTTCTCGCCGAGTTGGCGTTTCCACGATAATCTGTTCGGCTGGGTGGGAGCTCAACCTGGCGAACTCGGCAGGGCTTATGACATCGTTCGGTTTTGGACTGGCCTTGATCCTCTATCGATGTCTCTGGACGAGTATGCGTTGCTGTCTGGCGCGTTGCAGGCGGAAGGTCTCCGCGAATACATCGGCAACTATAGGCGGCGCATGTTCGATTCGGCTTCGGCGATTTTTTGGATGTTCAACGACTCGTGGCCCGCGGCGCACGGCTGGACAACGCAGGACTACTATCTGCGAAAGAAGCTCTGTTATTACCCGGTTCGGCGCGCTTTCGAGCCGGTTTCGGTGGTTTTGGCTTTGGTCGACGGCGAGATTGCCGTCTTCGGAGTGAACGACACGGACCATGCGGTTTCGGCGCATCTGTCCTATGGTGCATTAATGCTGTCGGGTTCGTCATGGAGCGCTGCTGAACTCAATGTTGGGTTGGCTCCGAACGCTTCGACCAAACTCGCTTCGTTGCCGCTAGCCGAAGGTATTCCGGACCCGGCCGACGGCGGATTTGCCGCTTTATTGACGTTGGCTGATGGCACAGTTCGACGCGACCGTTTGTTCCTCGAAACGTTTGCCAGCCTTCAACTTGCTCGGTCTGAGATTCAAGTTGAGGTTAAGGATGGTCTGGCTTATTTGAGTTCCGACTGCTTTGCCTGGGCCGTCTGCTTGGATGTGGAAGGCGAGATGGAATTGGCCGACAACTGCTTCGACCTGTTGCCCGGCATACCGTATTGCTTGGAGTGGACTAGCGAAGAGCCGCCTAAGGTCGTATGGTGCGGCAGCTCAGCACTGGCGAAGTAGCCACGATATTGCTCAACATAGGCGATTCCGATCTATACTAATCGCAACGCCCGATGTTGAACCCGCAGACCGCGAAACTGATTGGCGCAGGGAGGCTCATCGCGGACCCGGAGTGGTCCTTATCGACGCACACGCACCCCTTCTGGGAGTTCGTCTACTTCGTCAACGGCACGGGTCGGATCGACACGCCCGAAGCCACGCTCTGGCCGCTGCCCTACCATCTAGTGGTCTATCCACCTGGATTACCCCATGCCGAATGGAGCGACCCGATCCAGCCGGAAGAGACGATCTTTCTCTCGTTCGACATTCCTGGTTCGTCTCCGCGCTCCGAGCACCTTTTTCTTCCTGATCCTAAAGGCGAGTTCGGATGGCTGGTCAGGCGCATCCTGGAAGAGACTGCCGTGAACGGGTTGTCCGGATTGGCATTGGCGTATGGTTCAGCCTTTATCCATTTGGTCGAAAGGGTTAGCGAATCCGGCCAAAGAGTGGCGCACGACAGCCTCGATCAAGCGGTCCAGCACCTTTACAGCAACTACGCCTCTCCGATCACGCTCGAGGATTTGGCCAACATTGCGTGCACGTCGAAGACATACTTTGTTCACACCTTCCACCAAAAGATGGGCATGAGTCCGCTACGATACCTTCAGCAAGTTCGTATTGACGCGTCGAAGCGGCTTCTTCTTACCACACACGAGCCAATCAACCGTGTGGCCAGCGAAGTCGGTTTCGAAGATCCGCTCTACTTCAGCCGAGTGTTCCACAAGGCCACCGGCCAGTCGCCCAGCCAATTCCGCAACGGCGTCCATTAGCCGCGCAACCTTGTCTATGGCCTTCCATGTTGCGTCTTTGTAAACTCGAGGCATGGCTAGAGCAACGCGGCGTATCCAGTGGCAGAAGATCAAGGTTTCGGACGAACGCTACGAGTCGGCAGGCGTTTTCGATGTGAACAACGACGGCGTTCTCGACATTGTCAGCGGGGCGTATTGGTATGAGGGTCCGAACTGGACGAAACACAAGATCTGCGATGTCCGCGCTGAAGACGAGTATTACGACGACTTCTCGACGATCCCGATTGATGTTAACGGCGACGGCTACCTCGACTTCATCACTGGCGGATGGTGGGGCGAGGAACTGGTGTGGCGCGAGAACCCGAAGGGCCAGCCGGTTGAGTGGCAGACTCACTCGATAGCTCGTGTTGGGAACGTCGAGACGACGAGGGCTTGGGACGTGGATGGCGACGGCGAACTGGAGATCTGCCCGAACACGCCTGGAGCGGGTCTTCGCTTCTTCAAACTTGTGTCCGGTTCCTTTAAGGAATATGTCGTTAGCGATGTTCCTCAAGGGCATGGACTCGGTTTCGGCGATGTTTTCTCGAACGGCAAAGGCTGCTTCGTGGTCCACAACGGATTCTGGGAGCCGACCGGAGATCCTCTGAAAGACCCGTGGCGGTTCATCGAAGGCGGATTTGAATTCGGAATGGCAAGCGTGCCGATCCTCGTCGTCGATGCGAATCAAGACGGCAAGAACGAGCTGATTGTCGGCCAAGCGCACGGATATGGACTGGATTACTACACCTTGGACGACGGCAAATGGACCAAGCACCCGATCGACCCGTGGTTCTCCCAGTACCACGACATGCTTTGGGTCGACATCGACGGCGATGGCGAGAACGAGATCGTGACAGGCTGCCGGCACCGGGCCCACTGCGGACGCGAACCGGGCGAAGACGACATCGTGGGGATCTACATCTTCAAATGGAACGGCGAAAGCTTCACCAAGCAGGTAGTCGACTACGGCCCAGTTCCGCACCATTCGGGCACGGGCATCTTCTTCCAGGTTGTCGATCTGGACGGAAACGGCCGACTAGATATTGTCGCGCCGGGGAAAGACGGCCTTTACATCTTCAAGAACCTGGGACTCGAGTGCATCGGAGCGTAAGATATGGACAGCGTTAGAATCGGATTCGTCGGCGTGGGCGGCATGGGACAGTGCGCCCATCTGAAGAACTACAAGACCATTACCGGTTGCGAGGTCGTGGCCATCGCCGAGGTGCGCGAGGACCTGGGCCGCAAGGTTGCTGCAAAGTATGGCGTTCCTCGTGTTTATCGATCTCATACCGAGATGCTAGCCACTGAATCCCTGGACGGCATCGTGGCCAGCCAGCCGTTCACACGCCACGGGGTTCTGCTGCCATCGCTTTACGAGGCTGGGATTCCGCTGTTTACTGAGAAGCCGCTATCCGGATCGGTCGAATATGGTGAAAAGCTGGTTTCGCAATTGAATATGAGCCGGTCGTGGCACATGGTGGGCTATCACAAGCGCAGCGATCCCGCCACGATGCAAGCGAAAGCGATCATCGACAGCTTGAAAGAGACCGGCGAACTGGGACCTCTGCGGTATGTGCGGCTGCTGATGCCTGCTGGCGATTGGGTTGCGAACGGCTTCATCGACTTGATCTCGAGCGATGAGACGTCTCCCGCTCTGGAGCATGAGAAGCCGGCTAGCGACATGGACTCGGCCACGAACGAGCTTTACATCTCGTTTGTGAACTATTACATCCACCAGGTGAACCTGATGCGCTGGTTGCTAGGAGAACCTTATGAGGCGGTCTATGCTGAGCCGTCGCGCGTGCTGTTCGTCGGGCGGAGCGCCAGCGGAATCCCGTGCACCATCGAGATGTCGCCGTATGAGACGACGGTCGATTGGCAGGAGTCAGCCTTGGTCTGCTTTCAGAAAGGCTGGGTGAAGCTGGAGCTGCCCGCACCGATGGCGTCGAACCGGCCCGGCCGGCTGGAGGTCTACCGTGACTCGGGTTCCGGTGCGCCATGCCTTGAGGTTCCGACGTTACCGTGGGTGCATGCCATGCGCCAGCAGGCGATGAACTTCGTCTCGGCAATTCGGGGTCAGATGCCGCCTCTTTGCGAAGCATCAGAAGCTCTCGAGGATTTGATGGTGGCGAGGCAGTATGTGCGGCTTCTGACGGGACGGTGAAGCTAAGTTGGGTCCTGTCATCCTGAACGAAGTCAAGGATCTCGGTTTTCTCTGCAGGTCAAGGCTTCTCCTCAATGCCGGGATTCTTCGCTTCGCTCAGAATGACAAGACAAGGGTAGGGCGGCTACAGGTTGGCTTTCTTCGCGCCTTTGCGTGTATTTGGTCTCTTGTCGAAATCACCTCGATTCCAACTATCGTAAAAGGTCTTCGTCGAGAACCAATGCCCGATCCCTAAGCTTATAACCATGACAATAAACGACCTATTCAGCCGATATGCAATCTGGTCAGGAAAGAACCAAATCGCCAAACACAGAACAGCAAGTCCGCCGATATAGAGCGAATAGAATGTTCGCTTGTGCTTAGAATCTGATTGCCTACTAAGGTATGGATCCTTGTACATTGGAAGTATCGCTGGAGCTTCGGCAGGCATCGACTCACTCAATGCCCACATCTTAAGCATCTCATTAAGCCTTTCGTTCAGATCCTTAACGTGAGGTTTGCTGTAGGTCTTGCTGATGTCTATCTTGACCGATCCGTTCTGCATGTTGAACTCCACGAGCCAGCCGATTGGCCAATGGGGTTGGCTCAGTTGAACCTCTTCGACTCGAGGAATACGAAACTCGGTCTCAAGGCCTTGAAAGATCAGCCAACCGTTTTCAGTCCACATCGCGCCTCTATCGCTAACTCGCTCTTGATCGCCACAATTGATCGTAATCCAAACTGGCAGTGTGTTCTTATCCGTATACTGGCGCATCAGGTTCTTCATCGCCGTCTCTATCGGCTTCAATGATCCGCTGAAGAACTGGATTATGACCAGAAGAACACCAAAACAGGTCAAAGCCTCAAGTCGATAGGGGTAGTTGAATAGAAACGAGAAGTAGAACGCAAGGCCCAAAATCCAGCACAGAACGCGGTAAATGCGCTGCTGCATTGTCGGTGGGTATTCCTTCTCGTGCCACTCTGCGAACTGGACTTCCACGTTGATTATTATACGATAAGATATCAAGTTGTTTGTTGAGGTTCTGCTTCGGGCTTTCGGCTGCTGCTGTTCGTTCGAAAGTGTTTTCCTATTCCTTTCGGGCCTTACGTGTTAAAGCAACCGACTGGACTAGGGATCAGAACAGCCCAACAGGCGCATTCGGACTTATCTTTAGCTCGCGGGTACGCTCGTCCTCCAACCCGAGCTCCATATCTTAACGCTTATTGCCCCTGCTCCGTTAAATCGCAGAGAAAGGCTAACCAATGTCTATTCAAATGAAATATGACCTTAAGCAAGCAACAACTCCGGTTAGGTTCTTCGCTTCGCTCAGAATGATATCTTTACAAAATGGCCGTTAATTTCCATTATCGCCAACTACACAACCATCCGGCAGCCAGGTGCGTCAACAAAAGAGGGAGAAGGAAATGAGTTTATTAACGGCCTGCTGGGCGGGCGTAGTTGTGTACTGTCTCATCATGTTCGGGCTTGGGTACATCACCCGCATTCGCAGCGCGAAGCACGAGAACCTGCCGAACTTTGAGTTCTGGATCGCCAAGCGCGAGCTGCCGGGCTGGAGGCTCGGTGTTTCGCTGGCGTCGGGCTGGCTGATGCTCGGCTGGATCGGCTTCGGTATGGCGCAAGTCTACATGTACGGCGCGACCGGCCTTTGGATTCTTCCGATTCCGTGGTTCATCCTGTGCTTCATCATCCTGCTGATCGTTCCGTTCGTGCGCAGGATCAGCGCGGTGAGTCTGCCTCAAGCGCTTGAGAAGCGATTTGGAACCTCGACCCGCCTTCTGACGGCGGTCTTCTCAGTATTCGTCTTTCTTGCATGGACTCAGGCAGAGTTGTTCGTCGGCGGCTCGCTGATGCAGAGCTTCTTGAATGTGCCTGCTTGGGTTTGCATGGCAATTCTTTCGGTGCCTGTCATGGTCTATATGGCGATGGGCGGATTTCGCGCTTCGATCCTAACCGACATCGCCCAGTTCGTTCTGATGGCGATCTTTATGTTTGTGCTGGCCTATGCGGCATGGCATGCCGCCAGTCTGGCAACTTCGGGCCATGTTTGGGAAACGCTCGCTAATACCGACACCGTCAGCGGACCGAAAGGCGGCACGATGAGCCTGTTGGGCAACGGCTGGATGTTCCCCCTGGCGCTGCTCATCGGCTACCTGCCCGGATGGATGACCGAGCAAGACCTTCTCATTCGCATTCAAGGCGCACCGAGCACCAAGGAAGCGATGAAGGGAGCCTGGACAGGATTTGTCCTCATCGCGCTTTTCGTCATCGGCATTCCCGCGTTCATCGCCTTTTGCGCGATCGTTGCTTATCCTCCCGTTGGCGGCGCAGCCCCTGAAGCCATCGGCGCAGACGCCATGAGCATCATTCCGGCGTTCATCAAGACGTTGCCAGCCTGGGTTCAGGTGCTGATGCTTGTTGGCATCATGGGCTGCCAGATGTCGACAGTCGACACGTTCTCGAACGTCGCTGCGCTGCCGATTGCCCACGATATGGTCGATCCTGCCATGCGAAAGAACGGTGCGTCGGAGCGATCTCGGCTGCTTGTGGCCAGGCTGGTTTCGGTGGTGTGCATTGCCGCTTCTCTCGGCTTGGCCTTGATGAACGACAAACTCGGCGACGTGTATTACATCTCGTCTGGCGTTCTGTCAGCTTCAATTGCCATTCCGGCGATGTTCATCTTCTGGAAGCGCGCGAATGCTGCGGGCATCACCAGCGGCTCCCTCGTCGGGTTTATCGCGACGGTCGGCATGTATTGGCTGGAATACAAGAAGATGACCGCAACGAGCTTCCCGGCCTTCATGCAAGGCGGCTACGGCTATTACTACATCGGCGTCGGCGTGCTGGCAGCGGTTGTTGTTCTGGTTCCGGTTTCGTTACTCACCGGCGCGCCGAAGAAGGAACAAGTCGACGCCGTGCAGATCAACCCGGTCGACGATCCGAAGCTGTTCCTGGAAGGAAGCTACGGGGGTTAAACCGCCCCCGTCAGCCAAGCGATCAGATCCTTGTACTTCTGGTTGATCACCCTTCGCTTAATCTTGAGCGAAGGCGTCAGCTCTCCGGCCTCGATGCTGAACGCGTGGTCGAGGAGCGCGTGCTTCTTGACCTTCTCGAAATCGGCCAAGGTGCCGTTGATCTTTGTAATTTCGGCCTTGATCAACGAGCGCACCGGTTCGGAATCGACCAATTCTTGATCAGATAGAGACGAGCCGCCGTGCTCCTTGGCATAGCGGCGCAGGGCTTCGAAATTGGGTACGACCAGAGCGCTGATGTGCTCCATGCCGTCGCCGATGACCACCGCATCGGAGATCAGCGCACTTTCGCGAAGCCGGTTCTCAATCATCTGCGGAGCCACGTTCTTGCCGTTGCCGAGGACGATGATTTCCTTCTTGCGGTCGACAATCTTGATGAACTCGCCTTCCCATTCGGCGATGTCTCCGGTATGGAACCAGCCTTCCTCGTCGATCGCTTCGGCCGTTTCCTTCGGCAAGTTGTAATAGCCGATCATGCGTGAAATTCCGCGCAGCAACAGCTCTCCGTCTTCGGCGATTTTGCCTTCTACGCCAGGAATCAGCTTGCCGATGGTCTGATATCGGTTGTCTTCCGGAAGGTTCACGCTGGTGATGGCGCTCGTTTCGGTAAGGCCGTAGCCTTGCAAGATGGTGATACCGAGCGGCAAGTAGAACTCGGCGACCGCCTTGGGCATGGCCGCACCGCCGGAGACCAGGAATCGAATCCTGCCGCCTAATCGCTCTTGAACCTTCTTACCGACGATCTTAACCAGAAGGCCGTGAAGAGGCGCCGACTCTCCGCGCATCTTGCGCTTGCCTTGCTCAATTGTCAGGTTGAAAAGATACTGGTTAAGCTTCGATTGCTTAGAGACGCCGTCCAGGATCTTGTCGCGAATGGCTTCGAGAACACGAGGCACGGCTAAAAAGATCGTCGGCTTAAACGTTATGATATCGTTGCCGAGAGAACGAAGGCTCTGGGCATAGGCAATGCAGCCGCCGATGGCCAAAGGCAAAGTCTGTCCGGCGACGCGCTCGTAGACGTGCGACATCGGCAAGAAAGCTATGAATTTGTCGGTTGAGCTGATCGGCCAATACTTCCCAGTCGCCTCGCAGGTGTCGGTGAAATTGGCATGCGACAACATCGCGCCTTTTGGGTCGCCGGTCGTTCCGCTGGTATAGATGATCGTGGCGACGTCCTCTGGCTTGACTGCCTGAATGGTTCTGTCCCACTCCTCAGGCGAGGATATATTCACCTTATCCTTGACCATCTTAACCAATTCGTCAAGCAAGACAATCCTAACGCCATCAACATCCTTTGTCTTGGCGGCCTGTTCCTCATCACCCGCAACAACGATGGTCGCGCCGCAGTTCTTGAGGATGTATTGCGACTGATCCGGCGGCAAGGTTGGATAGATCGGCACGACGATGATGCCAAGGCTTCGGCAACCCCAGTCGAACCATGCCCACTCCACGCAGTTCTCACTCTGGATCACAACGCGGTCGCCTTTTACTAGCCCGAGACTTGCAACAGCTCCGGTATAGGCCCGAACGATCTCAATGAGTTGGCGATAGGGCACCTGGCGGATCTTGCCGTTCTCGTGGAACTCCATAGCCACGTTGTTCGGATACTGTGACGCGACATCGCGCAACATTTGGGGAAGTGATTTACTTGGCATAGTTTTCAGGCGATTACTTCAACACAAGTTATAGCAGAGAACGCTCCTTGACCATGAAGTAATAGGACACTAGAGCCGCGGAAAGGTCCTGCGGTTCGGCGTCTATGAGGTTGATGTTGTTGTTGCTTAAAACCGTATCTGCGCTCTTTCTATCTGATAGGATAAACAAAGAGGCTGCTTTACTGTACATATCCTCTCGCGAGGCGACTTTACATTCGGCGTCTTGCTTTAGGCCGGGATCGCCGACAGAAGCGACGAGAGCAATGTGGTGGCGCGAGATCGGACCGTAGGAAGTGCTGAACGCGCGCGCTTGGTCGCTATCGTCGATATCGGTGAACGAGACCACCAAAGAACGGCGTTTCCACCGAGAAGCTAGATAGGCAAATGCCATCGAGTGGTCGCTCTCGACAGGTTCAGACACCAGATCGTGCAGCGCTTCGATGATGAAGCCGACCTGATTGCGGCCCTTCCTTGGGGGAATATAGCGTTTCACGGTGTTCGAATAGACCAGCAGTCCGACGCAGTCACCGGACACGGCGGCCGCGTGGGTCAGCATCAGGCAGGCGTCCAGCATGTGATCGATTTTTGGCACGCCGTTGATCTCGGAAAGCGTTTTACGCCCGATGTCGATGCAGAGAATGACCGACTGGTTCTTTTCCTGTTCGTAGTTTCTGACCACCAGTTTCGAACGCCTTGCGGTCGCCTTCCAGTCGATCTTGCGGTAGTCATCGCCTTCGGTGTATTCGCGGAGCGATTCGAACTCCATTCCCAGCCCCTTGGCGCGAGACTTGCGAATGCCGACTTCTTTCAGCATTCCCTTTTGCTTGAGAAGGTCGAACTCGCGTATTGCCAGGACGTTGGGATAGACGCGCAAAGGCTGTTCGGTGCGGAGCCGCGTTTCGCGAAGGACCAAGTTCAGCTTCGACTTAATGCGAACAAAAGTGCCGCGGAAGTAATCGCCGCCTCTCTCGTTCGGGGTGATCGTGTAAACGAACTGCTTTTCCTCGCCGGGCCGAAGATGGAGGTCGAACTCCTTTTGAGATGCTTCGAACAAGGGCGGCGGCTCTTCGCGCATGCGGAAGTCGATCGTTTCTGGACCATCATTCAGAACAGTGAGAACGACGCGGTTCGGCACACGGACCGACAATACGGGATCGAACTGCCTTGAAATGCGTATGTGCTTCGGCGATGGCGCGGCAATCCACGATAGAACAGCGGCTGCGACGAGGATCAGGTTATAGACGAAAAGCAACCATGGAGCGCTCGCGAAGCCTACAAGCGCGCCGACGGGTATGCCCAAAGCAAACCATATCCAAAAGTAGCGAGTCGGTACCATCTGCTTCGTCTCGTGGGTAGCATATCAGTATGGCGCACGAGTTAGCCATATTGAGTCCCGAAAAGGCGTTAATTACCTACCGTCTTGCCGGTATGGGCACACGAATGATGGCACACATCGTTGATTTGCTCCTTTGGGGAGTATTCATCGGGGTGCTATCCGTCATTCTGGCTCTCGCACAAGTTCCGTTCCTGATCATGCCGTTGACGCCTCTTTCATTGATGCTCTACTTCATCCTGCTTGAGGGTCTTTGGAACGGCTTTACGATCGGCAAGCGCGCGATGCAGATTCGGGTTTGCATGGAGGATGGACGGCCTGTTACCTTTATGGCGGCTGTTTCCCGCAATATGATTCGGCCGGCCGATATGTTGCCTGGCACTTATCTGCTTGGTATTGCAGCGATGTTCACGAACCCGCGAGGACAGCGCTTGGGCGATCTGTTCGCTCGAACCGTTGTCGTGCACACGACTCGGGCTCAGCCACGATTCACGCCTGCGCCGCACGTTCTCGGTCTGCATCCGCTTGAGCAACACGTCGGCGATCTGAAAGGGATGACGTCGGACGAATATAATGCATTGAGGCGGCTTTGCGATCGGTTTCCGGAGTTGCCGTCCAATGTCCAGAACCGTTTGATGCGCGATGTGTGGAGGCCTATCGCCATAAGGCGGCACATAAAGTCTTTGCCCAATATTCACGACATTTATGTGGCAGAAGCTGTCGTCATGAAATACGGAAGAGACCACGGATTGTTGTAAACACGTGTGGAAAGCGTGTGGAATATGCGGAAGAACCATGGGGTAGTGGATAATCGGCATGCCACAGTCAAGATAACGCAAAGTATTCCACTTTCTTTTCCACAATGCAATATCTGTCATCTGTTAAGTATTGATAGTCTAAATATGAATTTATCGGATGAAGATATACAGCGATATATCAGTTATCCACCAAATACGATCCCATAAGAATAATAGCAAGCTTGAAAGATACACAAGACTTAGAAGAAGAAGGAGTGCAAAAGTCGGCGAGGATCCGATACGGAGTCAAACGCTTGAGGCTTGAGACGTTTCGGAATTACGAACTTGTCGATGTCGTTCTTGATCCTGGATTCAACATTCTTGTTGGATCTAATGCCCAAGGCAAAACGAACCTCCTGGAATCGCTTTATGCTCTGGCTACGACTAGGCTTCTGAGAGGAATGCGTGACTATGAAGCCATTCGAGAAGGAGCGCCTTCGGCACGGATTGAGGCGGAACTGATCGACACCGGCACACTCTTGGGCTTGAACTATGTGAGAGGTGGCCGTAAGAGAGCCATTCTGAATGGAATGCCGTTGCCAAGGGCGGCCGACATCATGGGCAGGCTTCCTTCGGTATGTTCGAGCTTAGCCGACATGCCGATTGTTGCAGGAGAGCCATCGGAAAGGCGGATGTTTATCGATTTAGAGCTCAGCCAGCTTGAGCCTGCCTATCTGAGGCATCTCGCCCATTACAAGCGAGCTCTAGAGCAACGCAATGCCCTTCTAAAATCGGCGCAGGAGGGCTATAGAGACCCCGAGGCATTCATTCCCTGGGAAAAACACCTGGGAGCGCACGGAGCGGCTCTGAGGGCCATTAGAACGCGGTTTGTGTCGGCGCTTGCTCCTCTCGCTCTCGACGTTCATCGATTCTTGGGATCCGGCGAAACCCTTGACATCCGATATTCCCCTCGAGATGCGGCCATGACGGAAAGCGAGGTCCTTTCAGCTCTCGATCAATCACGGGGACAGGATATTGCGCGTGGAACAACGACGATCGGACCGCATCGGGACGACTTGAGCATCGAGATTGAAGGGCGCGAGGCGAGGATATACGGAAGCCAGGGACAGCAGAGAACCGCGGTTCTGGCTTTGCGAATGGCAACACTTCAATACGGATCGGAAGCGCTCGGTTCGCCTCCACTGCTCTTGTTGGACGACATCCTTTCAGACCTTGATGAGGGAAGACGGTCTAGGCTTGTCGATTGGATTTCGAGCCATGCAGGACAGGCCGTTTTGACTTGCACTGAAACAGACTCGATAGGCGAGGCTATCATGGGCAGAGCAACGATCTTCGACGTGAAGCAAGGTACGCTGGCGCGCAGATGAGACGCATCCAGTTTCTGATTGCCGACTCGATCGGAAGGGACGAAGTGGCGCGAACAGCGCGCGCGCAAATCGTGTTTCGGAGATGGGATGAGATCGTCGGAACAGATATGGCGGAAAGGTCGTATCCGGATCGATATACAAAAGGCACTGTTTGGGTGGCCGTCATCGGGTCGGCTTGGGCTCAAGAACTCAGAATGATGAAGGACGTCATTTTGGGGCGACTCAAAGAAGCAAGCGGAGAACCGGATTTGTTTAAGGAAATTCGGTTTGGCGTGAGACCGATCCGCCGTCCAGAAGAAGAAGTCGAACCTGTGAAAACGGAGATTTCTAAGGACCTTAAAGAACTCTCGATCCGTGATATCGCCACCAAGCGCTTGAGGAACTGGCCTCATGAGAAAAGAGATTGAGAACAGGCCTCTGCTATTGGTTTGTCTTTCTATTCTGTGCGGTTTTGGCGTCAAAGAATTACTGATATTCGTTGTTGTTCCCGCCCTTTTCGTGCTTCTTCTTCGCTCGAGACGGTCATTGGCGATTCTAGCGACAGGCACTGTTATTGGCTTTGCGATCTTTCCATCTGAGTCTCCATATCAGATCAGTAAGAATAAGTTCTTTAATGGAAAGCTAAATATTACGTCGATTCCCAGTCCTCATAGCAACATGATGGTCTGCGAAGCGTCGGACGGCCGATTTCGGTACCAGTTCCGGTTTGATAGAAACTTGTCGATCACGCTGGGCGATAGTGTGAAGGCTGTTGGAGTGGTTGAACCTCCCAACGAGATTGTTGCCGATAGCTTTAAGGCAAACGGCTTGGTTGGCGTTCTGAAGGCTGCTCCAGGTCGAGTTGAGATTGTTTCACGCGGCTGGTTCGTCTGGCGAGCGGCTACTTCCTGGAGGAACAACTTCCTCGAGTGGAGCTCTCAAGTGCTTGGCCGAGGAGCGAATGTTTCGGTCGAAGCATTATGCTTCAACGTGTCTACCAACTTGACTCCGGATTACAAAGAGAGCCTGCAAAGAACGGGCACTATCCATATCATCTCGGCATCGGGAATGCACGTGATGATCGTGGCGGTCTTCTTGCAGTTCTGCTTATCGTATCTGCCGATTCCTAAACTCGGTCGAATCGGAATATTGTCTGCGGTTCTCCTGCTTTATGCGGCCGCTGCTGGCCTTGAGGCGCCCGTAGTTCGGAGCGCTAGCATGTGCATTGTCTTGATGTCGGCCTACGCCTTCAGGAAAGAAGGCGACATTCTGTCTGCGCTAGCATCGGTTTGCCTTATTTACCTGCTGTTCGATCCGAACTCAATAAGGCAAGTCGGATTTCAGCTTTCGTTCCTCAGCGTTGCTTCTTTAGGCTTGTTCGGATTTTACGAGAAGGAAGAAGGTATCTCTTTATACTCGAATATATTAAATATTATAAAGTATACTCTTAGAGCTTCTGCGGTCGTATCTCTTGCAACAGCGCCTGTTGTCGCCTATCACTTCGGCATCGTCAGCCTGATTGCTCCGATCGCCAATTTGGCCGTTGCCTTCGTTCTCGGACCGATTGTGATCGCCACGATCGCGAGTGCCCTCACGATGGGCTGGGCAGCGCCGGTGTCGGCTGGTTTGCTTGTCGTGGTTGCGATGCCTTTGGCAAAATGGATCGAGGTATCAGTGACTGCGATGGCCGATCTGCCGTTTGCATCGATTAATGTCCCTGGCTTCTCTGCGCTTTGGCTGTTGCCGATCTATGCCCTCTTTGGGATATCCTGGAAGAGGCATGCGCGCAAAGCTTAAGGTCGTTTCGGTAGTTGGGACTGCAGGTGTCGCTTCGTTGCTTGCAGGATTCCTGACGGGACCCGGCAAGCAAGCGACAATATTGACTTTTCTGTCGGTGGGCCAAGGCGATTGCGCTGTCTTCCGCAGCCAAGGGACGACGGTATTGATTGACGCCGGCCCGGCAAATGAATACTCAGATGCGGGCGCGAGGCTTATCGCTCCGAAACTGAGAAAGATGGGAATCACGAGGATCGACCTAGCCATCTTATCGCATCCGGACAGCGACCACATTGGCGGATTGCCTGCTCTATCGAAGCGCTTTCGAATCGGCAAAGTAGCCATTTCAGGGGCTTTTAGAGATAAGCCGGAAATCAAGAAGCTCATTTCAGATTGTCGGCTTTCAGCAAGCCAAGTGATGTGGACCTCAGGAACTCAAATCGCCAAACTCGGGAGCTATAAGCTGATGGTTTATACGCCGCCAAACTATGCCGAGTCGGACAACGACGGGTCAGTCGTCTTCCGGATAACGGATGGTATAGCTTCGTGCTTGTTCACGGGCGATTTGTCATCGGTGGCAGAGGACAGCATGATCGGCAAGAATTTGAGCTGGAACTCTCAGATTTTGAAGTTGAGCCACCATGGGAGCCGGTTTTCGACAGACGATTCCTGGCTGAACGCTGTGAAGCCTGAGTACGCAGTGGTCAGCGTTGGCAGGAACAACACCTATGGCCATCCATCGACGGATGTGCTCAGAAGGCTGAACCTGCACCAAGTCGCTATTTTAAGAACCGACTTCCAGGGAGACCTTAAGTTCATTAGAACTCAAAAAGGGTTCTCCCTGGAAGATGAAAACCAGCGCTAGACTTCAAAGAGAGTCTTGCGCTCTTCTAGTTTGACAAGCTTATCTTTTAGCTCTTGTGCCGCTTGTCGTTCTTTCTCGACGATTTCCGGCTTGGCCCGGCTGACGAAGTTCTCATCAGATAGACGTTTCTCGCTTCGTTGAAGCTCGGAGACGGTCTTTTCAATGTCCTTAGCAAGTTGGGAGAGGAGCTTCTCACTGTCAATAAGACCCGCATAGGGCAGATGCAACTCAACGCCTGCGACAGTAACGCTTAGTGCCTTCTCACCTTGGGCAGGCTTTCCTTTGACGAGGCTATCGACCCAGGCTTGGGAAGAAACCAGAGCTTCCCCGTCGCCGAGATCGCCTTCGTAATAGGCGACCGGCACGGATCGAATAGCCGGAATGTCAAGTTCTGCCCTAAGGGATCTTAGCGATCTTGTTATTTCAAACAGTCTTTCGACTTCGCTCTGAACCTCAGGATCGTAATACTCCTCTGGAAGTTTCGGCCAGTTGGCGGACATCAGGAACTCCGCTTTGTCTTTAAGAGGCAAGTGGGAGTAAATCTCCTCGGTGAGGTGCGGCATGATCGGGTGCATCATCGTCACGAACGCTTCGATGCACGTTAGCAACACCCACTGCGGGATCGTTCGCGTCGACTCGTCGGCTAGCCGCTTCTTCGACACTTCGATGTACCAGTCGCAAAGCTCGGACCAGAAGAAACGGTAGAGAGCCTGGGTAACGGACTGCATGTCGTAGCTGCGATAAGCCTCACGAACGGTCTTTTCCGTTTCATAGAGCCTAGAAAGGAGCCATCTGTCTGTTGATTCGAGGCTAGTTGGCTTCTCGGGCTGCTCTTCGCAGTTCATCAAGACGAACCTTACGGCGTTCCAAATCTTGGTGCAGAAGTTGCGCGCTTCTTCGGTTCTGCGCTCGCTGTAGCGGATATCCTGGTTGTGGCCGGTTTGGCTAAGCAGCGTGTAGCGAAGCGGATCAGCGCCGATTTTCTCGATGACTCCCATCGGATCGACTCCGGTGCCGAGGCTCTTGCTCATCCTGCGCCCGTCTTCGGTGAGAACAGTGGCATAGATGAAGACCTCGCTGAACGGAATATCCTTCATGAAGTCGAGACCCATCATGATCATGCGTGCAACCCACAGATAGATGATGTTGCGGTCAGTAACCATGATCGAGGTTGGATAAAACTTACCTAGTTCATCGGTCTGCTCAGGCCAACCGAGTGTCGCAAACGGCCAGAGCCCGCTGCTGAACCAGGTATCGAGCACATCGTCGTCTTGCCGGACGATCTTCTTGTCGCCCGCCTTCTTTTGGGCGTCTTCCCAGTTCAAACCTGCGAACGCTTCGCCGTCCTCGGTGTAGTAGATGGGAACGCGGTGGCCCCACCAGAGCTGGCGGCTGATGTTCCAATCGCGGATGTTCTCCATCCAATCGAGGTAGACGTTGGCATATCGTTCAGGCACGAACTTGATCTTGCCGGATTTGACAGCCTCGATCGCAGGCCCAGCGAGTTTGGTCTGGCTGGCAAACCATTGCTCGCTGAGAAGCGGCTCGATGACTTCCCCGCTTCTTTCGCTGATGATAAGCGGAATCTCGTAGTCTTCGATCTTGATCAAGAATCCTTGCTCTTCCAGGTCTGCGACAACTCTCTTTCGGGCTTCGTAGCGGTCGAGGCCGGCATATGGTCCGCCTTCTGCTGTTACGATGCCAGACTCGTCAAGAAGCACAGGCATCGGCAAGTCATGGCGCCGTCCGACTTCAAAGTCGTTCGGATCGTGGGCTGGTGTGATCTTAACTGCACCGCTTCCGAACTCAGGATCGGGATACTGGTCGGCCACCAATGGGATCTCTCGGTTCAATAACGGCAGAATGAGAGTTTTGCCGAACAGATCCTTATATCGCGCGTCGGAAGGGTGGGCAGCTACGGCGACGTCGGCGAGCATCGTTTCTGGCCTCGTCGTGGCAATCGTGACTTCGCCGGATCCGTCTTTGAACGGATAGCGGATGTAGTAGAGCTTGCCCTTGACCATCTTGCGCTCGGTTTCGATATCCGAAACGCTGGTCTTTAGGATCGGATCCCAGTTGACAACCCGTTTGCCACGATAGATGAGGCCGCGCTCGTACCAGTCAATGAAAACCTTAAGAACGGCTTGCGCGTAGCCATCGTCCAAGGTGAATCGCAGTCGACTCCAGTCAAACGCGCAGCCGAGGCGGCGGAACTGGTTCAAAATCGTGTCGCCGCTTTCTTTTCGCCACTCCCAGACGCGCTCGACGAACTTCTCACGTCCAATCTTGGCTCCGCTGAGACCTTCTTTGCGCAGCTGCTTCTCGACAACGCTTTGCGTGGCGATGCCTGCGTGGTCTTGGCCGGGAAGGATAAGCACGTTCCGCCCTAATAGACGGTGGTAGCGCGATATGGCGTCTTGAACCGGATAGCAAAGCGCGTGGCCCATGTGCAAGGAACCGGTTATGTTTGGGGGAGGGATGGTAATGACGAAGGGCTCTTTCGAGCTGTTGGGATCAGGAGCGAAGAGTCCAGCTTGTTCCCAAGAGGCATACCATTTCTGTTCAATATCGGCGGCATTGTACCGCGAAGGTAAAGTACGATCTTCCATTTTCCACCTCTTTCATGTCGTGAAAGGTTTTCACATTATACACGAGAAGGCGGAAGGCTCAAATTGTTTCACGTGAAACATCGCGTTTGGTTGTAAACAGGTCTCGGATAACGTCCTCGATGTCGACTTCTTCGATAGAAACATCATTCACCGGCAAGGCGGCTAGAAGCGCCGATGTAACAGAAGGGGTGTCGTCTCTAAGAATCTCGATCACGGCCGACTCGCCTTCGCAGCTAACGACGGTGCCGTATTTGTCCAGATCTGCTTTAGCTATTGATTCGGTGAACGATAGCCGTATATGCCGTGTGTTCTTAAACTGCCTGGTCAAGTTGCCAAGAGTGCCGTCGAAGATCATGGTTCCGTGGTCGATAACGACAACGCGGTCGCAAAGCTCCTGGACGTCCTGCATGTAGTGGCTTGTCAAAACAATGGTGCAGCCTTCTTCCTTATGCCATTGCTTCAGGAAGTCGCGGATGCGCTTTTGGCTGACCACGTCGAGTCCGATCGTCGGCTCGTCTAGGAACACGACTCGAGGATGGTGGAGCAAGGCTGCGATCAGCTCGCACTTCATTCTTTCCCCGAGGCTTAGCTTGCGTACCTGGGTATGAAACTTGTCCTCTATTTGAAGACACTCGGAAAGGTGCTTTACACGTTGCTTGCATGTGGCACGGTCGACGTCGTAGAGTTCGCTGAGCACGATGAAGCTATCCCAAGCGGGCAGATCCCACCAAAGCTGCATTTTGTTGCCCATGATGATCGAGATCTGCCGAAGCATTTCTTTGCGGCGGTCATGAGGGGTATAGCCAAGAACTTTGGCCGTTCCGGAGGTGGCATAAAGGATGCCCGAGAGCATTTTCAATGTCGTGGTCTTGCCAGCTCCGTTGGGACCCAGGAAGCCGACGAGTTCGCCTTGATCAATCGTTAAATTGATAATCTTGACCGCTTCGAGCGACACGACCTGGCGGGAAAACAAACCCTTGATAGAACCCCATATGCCGGGGTCTTTTTTAACAGAAGAGTATGTCTTGCAGAGGTCGCGCGTCTCAATGGCGAGCATAGTCGATAGCTTACCGCCAGAAGCCAAGCGCCATCACGACCAGTGGCGCAGAAAAGAGAACGGAGTCGATTCGATCGAGGATGCCGCCGTGACCGGGCAGAAGCGTCCCGCTATCCTTTGCTTCGGCAAGGCGCTTGAGGTAGCTTTCGAAAAGGTCTCCCGCTTGGCCAAAAACGGCGCAAATTACTCCGCAAGCCAAGGAAGCCCCTAACGATATATTTAGAAGCCAACCAACCGCCCAAGCGAGAAGCAAGCAGGCAAGCGCGTTCGCAATGGCCCCTTCCCAGGTCTTCTTCGGAGAGATGCTAGGCGCTAACAGACGTTTGCCGCAGCACTTGCCAACGAAGATGCCTGCGGAATCTCCAGCCCACAAAGGAAACAGCACAAGGAGAGTCAAGGACTGCCAGTTCCACCAACCTGGAGAGTCAGGCTGGCTCATCGCCCAAAGACGATAAAGTGATGCGATGGGTACGAATAGCCAAAAAGAAGCCAGACCAAACTGCCATGAAGTTTTATTTTTGGCAAATCCAACAGATGCTATTATTCCTAATGCAAAAGATAGTCCTGAAAGTCCCCATACGTCATCCCGGACGGCCATCGAAACAGATAATGCGCCAGCAACTAATGCGAACATTGCGCGAGCCCAATTTGACGGCTTATTCGAGGGAAACAGGCGGCTCAGTTCAATTACACCGAGCACAGAAACGATGATTAGGAGAATCGCTGCAGGCCACGGCTTGGCGCAAAATATCGCGCTAAGCACAAGCGGGATTCCGACCAGTGCCGTAATGATTCTTTGCTTCAAACGCTATTCGTCACCATTCGAGGATGGAGAGCTTGAAGTGCGGACGCCGCCTGAAAGCTTCAAGGCGACTTGAACCCTGTTCTCGCATCCCAGCTTGCGCATCACGATGCTGACTAGATTCTTCACACTCTGCTCTTGCAATCCCATTATGACTCCAATGCGTCTATTGGGAAGCCCTTGGGCGATGAGGTTCGCTACCTCCATCTCGCGCGAGGTCAGATGGGGGCGCTGGCCATAGCGGCTGCCAAGTTCGGAAACGAAGAATCCTTGGCGAGTGGACCGTCGGCTAACGTCCCGAACAAGTTGAAATAAAACGGTGGCGCCGTCTTCCCGCCGGTGAATGGCATCGACATTCGCTTCTAGTCTCGAGTTTGACGAGCCGATCTTGGTCAGTAGGATGCCCTTAACGCCAGTAAGGGTTTTCAGAGCTGAGAACATCGACCATTCTTCGTCGCCCAAACTCTCTTCCATAAGAATTATGACTTCAGGCGTCTGTTTGGCGTACTGAGATAATGCGACCCTCGGCTCATTAGCAGAAGGCATGAACTCAATCCAGCTCTGAGTTCTAAGCAAGCTTTCAAGGGCTTCACGGTAAAGTAACTCTTGACAAACAACACCGACAACCATATCAAATTGTATGTTACATGAATGCTAACGTCAAATGACAGTATCTAGGTAACAAAAAAGCGACAACCTGCAAATTTACGGATTGACTTCGCTAGTGAAGTTTGACCCAGGTTAATCCTTCAAAAGGAAGCTTATTTTGCGCTTTACTCTTTGTAGCGCATTGTCAATCGACTTCGTGTGGCAGTTCAGCTGCGCGCTCATCTCGCGATAAGACATGCCTTGGAGATAGCATTTGAGAACGCACTGCTCAAGGTCGCTCAAGTGGTGCCCCACAACTTCATTCAAGTTCTGCGGAATAGCAGGCGACACGATCGATTCCTCTGGCGTATCGACGGCGCCGTCCGGCAGCACATCGAGCAACGAGTTATCCGTGGCTTCGCCATTGAGGCCTCGATTCAACGAGACATAGGCGTTCAGAGGGACATGCTTCTGACGGGTGGCGGTCTTAACGGCGGTAATGATTTGGCGCGTTACGCAAAGCTCGGCAAAAGGCCGGAACTTGCTCAGCCGATCGCTTCTAAAGTCGCGGATGGCTTTGTAGAGACCAATGAGTCCTTCTTGAACGACATCGTCGTGGTCGGCACCTACAACGAAATAGGCTCTCGCTTTATTTTCGACAAGGGGGCGGTAACGAGAAATCAGGAACTCGGTAGCGCCTAAATTGCCACAACGAGCAAGATTGACGACTTCTTCGTCCTGCATCAATAGAAAGCTGTTTGAAGTTGCTCGCTCGCCAAAGCTGATCAAGCTACACCATCCACACGGAAAGGGCAATTAAGGACAGGCAACACAGCCTGATCCAACACATCCTAGGATGGTAGATTTATGCGGCCAAAGTCAATACAATTCGGCATTCATTCGCGATTTCCTTCATCAAAATAAAAAACCCCGTTGTTTTGAGCAACGGGGCCTAATAAGCGTGAGATGGCGCCTCTACGGGTTGACTTCGATCTCGACTTTTTTCGTGATCGGAGCTTTCAGTCCATATTTGTCGGAAACCGTCAAGGTGATGACGAACTTGCCCGGCTTGCGGAACTTGCGCTTAAGATTGACTCCTTCCGAGTCTGTCTGGATGCCGTCGCTGTCGTCGAAATCCCAGCTATAAACGAGAACGCTGGATCCGCCGTTGGCGACAGCCGAAAGGGTGATCTCGTCGTTCAAAGCCAAGTTCGTGCTGCTCGCGCTGACGTCGGCCATGATGGGCGTCGGGTCGTTATAGACGCCGATGTCTCCCACGTAATAGGTCGATACGGCATCGCCTGAGATCGCCACTTCCTTGATGATCTTGTTGGTCTTGTCAAAGCCTGCGATGCCCTGAAGCGGCACGGCGATGGCTTTAAAGTCGTAGGCTTTGCCGGAGTTGGATGTCACCGGAATGAATGCCTCGCTTCGTTTGCCGTCTGTTGTAATCACGATCACCCGAATGTTCTTGATCGTTGTATCTGCAGCTGGAAGCGTCGTGCCTGCGCCGCCCATTACTCCACCGGGGCCGCCAGCTCCTCCCATCATTCCGCCAGGTCCGCCCATTCCAGTACCTTGTCCGCCGCCGCGAGTCCCGTTGCCGCCTCCTCCGCGCGTTCCTTGTCCGCCACCGCCGCGGACTCCGCCAGGACCGCCCATACCAGCGCCGCCCATGGGTCCGCCTTTCAGACCTCCCAGGCCTGGGCCGCCCGCTCCGCCGGTCGACATCGAGTTCTTCGAAGCGAAGGCAATCATGAAGCGAAGCAGGTTGTTCTTATCGCCGTATTGGCCGTTCATGTCGACCGGCTTGCCAAGCGACACGATCAGACCTTGGAACAGGTTCTTTCCTGAGACGCGAATCGAATGCGTGCCTTCATAGGACATTTCGTCAGTCTCGCTGACGACTCCGCTTCCCCACGACTTGAGAACAATGCCCTGGTCCTTCACCGACTTGACCGGTGTATAAATGTTCGACGCTGTCTGCCCAAGCGCGCAAGCTGCGGCTGCCGAGGCTGCCAATGATATCCAAACTTTGCTCATGTATTTCCTCCGCCTTGCGGCGACATGCTAGCCGAAGCGCAGCCTTTGAATGGCTACGGCTCTACCTGTATTATATTCGACGTCTAACAGTATCGCGTTGATTACGCCCGGTTCGCTTGCAACTTCGAACTTTTCGGGCAGATTTGTCCTAAATCTTCGCAGAATCACGTCCTTCGACATGCCTAGAACGCTGTTGGTCGGTCCGCACATGCCCACATCGGTGATATAAGCGGTGCCGCCATGCAGGACCGTTTCGTCTGCGGTCGGAACATGGGTGTGGGTCCCAAGCACCGCACTGACCTTTCCTTCGAGGTGGTAACCCATCGCTATTTTCTCGCTGGTGGCCTCGGCGTGGAAGTCGATCAGAATATGAGGCGTGTCGGCACTGTTCACAATTTCGTCAGTCGCTGCAAACGGATCGTTGAACCCTTCTAGAAACACTCGGCCGCAGACGTTGGCGATCAGCAGCCTTATTCCGTCCTTTTCGATGGCTGCAGATCCCTTTCCAGGAGTCGAGGCAGCCATGTTATAGGGCCTAACAATCGGTTTGGGCCCATCAAGATAGCCGTAGACTTCGCGCTTGTTAAAGGCGTGGTTGCCGAGGGTGATGCCGTCGATCCCTTGAGAAAACAGCTCTTCGGCAATAGCGCCGGTGATCCCGACTCCTCCGGCGGAGTTCTCTGCGTTGGCGATGGTGAATAACGGGTTGTAGCTGTTCTGGAGACTCGGCAACCCTTCCCTAACAATATCTCGTCCGGGTCTGCCGACGATGTCGCCGAGGAACAGGATTCGGTAAGTCTGCATGGATGATTCCTAAGGTTCGATTATGCCATGGCTGAACGCTTTCGGTTCACTTCATGCCTAGAGTGGATAGCATTCATGGCGAGTTGGAGCTTAGAAATGCTTCTTTTGGCAGGACAATCTGTCCATCATGTGGAATTGCAACGACAATGGCAGATCCCGAAGTCGCGCAACCAAAGCCGAGACCCGTTCGTGCGCGATCGTTGGCACTGAGCTTCATCTTTGCGGTGCCAGTCTGCTATGCAACAACCCAGCAGCCGCTTTCGACTGTCTTTTCGCTCATCGTCGCGCCGGTAGGTCTGCTATTTGTGCTCCTTTTGGCGAATATCCCTCTCAGAAGGTTTGTTCCGAAGTTAGCTCTGTCTCAAGCTGACCTAATCGTTATTTTCTCGTTAACGGCTATTGCCGCTGCGATGGGGTCTGAGTACTCGTTCGTCGGCCATTCGGCTATCCACCAGTTTCCGTTGCAGACAGACAACGCCTTGGTGAGAGACAAGATGCTTGTGCACATGCCCGACTGGCTGGTGATGCACGACAAATCGCTGGTCGAAGACATGCAGGGCGGCGGCAAAGGGATGGCCTATGCGTGGTCGAAGTTGCCGATCTTCTTCCCTCGCTATTGCGGATGGATTCTGCTTCTGTCCTCGTTTTGCATGTCCATGTTCTGCATCAACAGCCTGATGCGCCAGGTTTGGTGCCAAAAGGAGCGTTTGACCTTCCCGCTCATCCAGCTTCCTGTTGCGGCCAGCGAGAACGGCGGCGCAGGGGCTATTTGGCGCAACAAAGCTCTTTGGATCGCTTTCGCCGTCATGTTCGGCATCGACATGCTTAACGGCTTCAACTTCCTATATCCCAATGTCCCTTCACTGCCGACGAAAGTGCTGATCGACATCGGAGCGCTGTTCAAGGAACAGCCGTGGAGCAGTCTGGGATATACGCCGATCGCCATCTTTCCGTTCATGGCGGCCATCGGCTTCTTTATGCCCAACGACATGCTGATCAGCGTGATCGTCTTCTACCTTCTGCGCAAAGCGACGCACGTGATTTTGGCTAGCCAGGGCTTGCCTCAGGGCCTATTCAGCGGAACGTTCGCCGCACCTGGACCACCCTACTTCGACGAACAGACCTGGGGCGCAGTGCTCGCTGTGTTCGTTACTTCGATCGTTTTTGCCAAGGTTCATTTGAAGCAAGTGTGGCTCGATATCTGGCGAGGAACTAAACCAGACGACGGCGGGATTGCCCATCGATGGGCATTCATCGGCCTTATCGTCAGTTTCGTTATTGCCATGTCCTATGGCATGATCGGCGGCTTGTCGCCTGGTTTCATGGCGCTTTATGTCGGGTCGTACCTGGTGTTCTCAATCGTGCTGACGCGAATACGAGCGCAGATTGGTCCGCCGACGCATGAGTTTGCGTTCTTTGGTCCGAACAGCTTCACAACGCGGTTCCTAGGCACCAAATGGCTGAGCGATCGTCAGGCCACCTGGATTAACCAAGCCTATGTGGCGATGAACCGGATTCACCGCAACCATCCGATGCCTTACCAGCTTGAGGCGATGAAGATGGGATCTCTTAATCAACTGAACCAGCGTACTATTTTTGTCTATGGAGCGCTCATTACGGTCTTTGCGCTGTTCGTGTCGTATTTCTTCTTGCATGTGCGGACCTACCGCACGGGCGAATACGACTATTGGAACATCGGCCTGCACTACCTGAACGTGATGACCAGCAACAAGAAAGGGCCTGATCTCGTGGGCATCACCATGACGCTTTTCGGCTTTGCTGTGGTCATGATCCTCGACTCGATTCGGTTTAGGTTTCCAGCTTTTCCCTTGCATCCCGCAGGCTATGTGCTGGCTTTGAACTACGGCGTCGACTTCTATTGGTTCGGGTTGCTTCTTGCTCTCATCATAAAGTCGTTTATTCAAAGGTACTACGGACTTCGGGGCTACGATAAACTGCGCATGGTTGCATTTGGTATCCTGATCGGAGAGTATTCGGCCGAGCTGATCTGGATGACAATGGCGCTGATCACCAACCAAAGCACCTATACGATCAGTCTCGCGGAGCGCGACCTTGGAAGGCAATAACTGGAGAGAAAAGAGCTGGTTCGAGAAGGGTCCAGGCTTTCAGGGACCGAGAAGAAAGAACGGCCTTGAGACACCCGTTACGGCTAGGTTCTATCGCGAGAAATTGCTTATATTCGCGCCTCCATTGTGGTATGACCTGCTCGTTTTAGCATGCCTGGTCGGCGGATTCGGCTTCTCTGTTTACTCGTTCCTGCAAGGCGGCTTCCAGATCGGCAACATGCCGTTTCTGGGATTCTTCCTCGGTTTGGCCGTCGGCGTGGCAGGTATTTGGGGTGCGCTTTCAAACGAGCGCATGTCGTGCGATGTCATCAAACGCACCTATTCGAGACTAGAAGGCCAGGGAATCGGCAAGCGACTGACGCGCGGCAGCCTCGATGAGATCGACGCCGTCGTCGCAATGGCTGAGCGCTATATGGGCGGTTTCAGCAACACGGTGGTCTACCGTCTGGTTTTGCACTGGAAAGGTGCGACTCAGCCGCTCCTGGTCATCGAGAGCCAGTATGTGAGCATCAATCCGGGAGTGCCGCTTAACACCAAATCCGCAGGCATCCTGATGCACGGCTGCCGCATCGCCGCCGCGCTGAAGGTTCCGTTCTACGACAACACGTACTACCCGAGTCCGGGTCCTGTGAAGGTGTGAGAGCGAAAGAAGGGAGTAAGGGGTAGGACGTAAGGGGCAATCAGGTTGGAGCGCGAGCGTACTCGCGAGCACCGAAAAAGCACTTTGATAGTATCGAACGTCGTAGGCGCAGGCGGCTTGGGCCTGCGTTTTACCGATCCCTCGGCATCCCAAGCGAAGCGTTGATGACGAGGGTAAATGCGCCAAACCATCCATATATTTCTAGGAATCCGTAGCCCTCGTTCTTGAACGGAGCTTCATTGGTCCCGCTATTCGCCCAAACCTCGCGTATGATTGAAGGTGTACCGAAGGAGAGGTTATATGAAAACAACCCTATTTACGGTTGGTTGCGCGCTCGCGCTCGTTGTCGGTTGCTCTAAGAAAGAGGAAACTCCGGCGCCGAACGACAAGAAGGAGCCATCGACCGAGACAGCCAGTGCTTTTACACCTGTTAATGACATCCTGACCAAGAGCTGCGTCGGATGCCACAACTCGACAAAACCTGCCGACGGCATCGACTTGAGCTCCTATGAAGCCGTCATGAAAGGTGGAAAAGAAGGTCCCGTTGTGATTGCAGGCGATCCAGATAAGAGTCTGCTTGCGATGACCGTGAAGGGCGCTCCTGGAGTCAAGAAGATGCCCCTTAAAGGCGATCCTCTAACCGAAGCCCAGATCAAGGACATCGAAACCTGGATCAAAGACGGCGCGAAGAAGTAGCTTCAAGCTTACTTCTATTAGAGGTCGGACTAGTCGGACGAATCAGACCTGTCCGACCTTTTTGCTGCAACTACTTTTCCAGCGCCATAAGCAACCCATGCGCCGCAGAGCCACAGAAACCAATCGCCGAATCGTTTATAGAACGTGTTTCGACTCTCTAGGTTTACTTCCACAAAATGCAAGCCTTGATGGCCGGGCATTGCCACGGATAGAACCGTGCCTGCCTTGTTAATCGCTCTTGAGTAGCCCGTCGTATCGGAGCAAACGATCGGTACACCAAGCTCTGCGGCCCGAAAAGAGCTGAAAGCGCCGTGAAGGCATTGAAGGTATGAATACGGAGTGCTTGGACCCATACTTGGCACGGCGATCAGGTCTACTCCTTCTAGTCGAGCAGTTTCGCGCATGATGCTCGGATAGCACGAATCGAAGCAAACGGCAAAGCCGATTTTGTGACCGTGAAATGATACTGACGCAGGCTTGTTGCCAGCTCGGTGCATCGCCATTTCGCCGGCAAACGGCTTTCTTTTGTGATAGACCGCTGACTGTCCTTCTTGGCTAAAAAGGGCACAGGCGTTATACGGTTTCGGCTGAGATGCGTCGGTATAGCTCGTGATGAAAGCAGACTGGATCGGCTGCTTGGCCAGATTAACTAGAGCAACGGGATCGCCGCCGGCGGCCATCGTGTTCCCGCTGAGCTCAGGCCATATTGTTAGCCATGCTCCTCCTTTTTGGGCTTCTTCGTTTAGGGCAACCAAGGGTTCTGACGATTCAGCTTGGTATTGCATAAGCGCTATCCGCGTCCTTCCAACTGCTTCTTCAGTGTTAGGAGAAGGAATCAATGATACGATGATGGCCATGGCCGCGCTTTGGATCCCTCTGAATCGGAGTTTTGCATCGAACGCGCTCGCTAACATGAAGTTGGCGAGCCACACAACATAGGACGCGAGCCATATACCGCCAAAGCTCGAAAGGTTAAGGTAGAACGCTGACTGATATTGTGTGAGTGCCAAGTTAGCCGGAAGGACGATTTGCATGCCGGCTTCGAAAAGGGTTGCCCATGAGGCGAACAAGAAAGGCGTTAGAGCCGTTATCCGCTTGGTTTCTGACCAAACGCTAACAACCAGTCCCGACACAATGCCGAAAAGGCCGAAGGCTAGATAGTGCCAGCCTGCATGGCCATTCGGACTGCCAGGCAAGAGCCATCCAGTTAGCGACAGCCAAGCTGCAAAGAAACAAGAGACAAGCGAAGCAAGAAAGGCGAGTGCGAAGCTGCGGCCTCGGCAAGCCAGCAGCAGGGGAACGAAAGCGCAGAACCCGAGTGGACTCCAACTAATGGGCGGCAGAGCGAGGTAGAGCATCAGCCCGTAGAGCGGTATCGCCAGCAACACAAGGCCTAACCTCTTCATATCGAATGAGACGCCCAAGCGGTCAGGTTCGTTCAACTACGTCGGTTTGCGATTCCGGTTCAGTGCTCAACTGATGAAGCAGTTTTAGTGCTTGGGGTTGGATAAGTAGCAAAGCGACAGCCAAGACAATGCTCAATGATATTGCTCTTTCGACCATTATCCTGCCATTAGTCATACGGGCTAAGTATGTTCCGAAGACTCCGAGCATCAGAATCCAGAAGCAATCATTCAGGTAAGCCTTTGTTTTTTCTATTCCTATTGGTGTTCGTGGCCTATATGTATGTTTCAAGCAGGCCAAGAGGAGGCAAGTTGCACCAGGAGCGATAGTGGCTATCCAAGTTGACAATGCTACCTTCGGGTTATAGGCACGATCTGCTGGAAAAGCTGTGATAACGATCATTAATGTAATGCACATCAAGAACCGATCTCGCCAGTTACTCCTCAGTTCAGCTACCATGCATGAATTCTACTGCAATCTGCATATTCATTAAGCAATAACCGTAACAAGCATCGCCTCCCATCCGTCAACACTATAGCTTTGGGAGGTTTTCTATGTACCTAGAGATGCTATGCGCTACGGTCCTTGCCGGCGCGCCTTCGCAAACAGTGCTCAAATCACGCATCACCAGCGCGTCCGTGTTCAAGCCCGGTCTTGTTTTCATCGTCCGAGAAGTGCAGGTTCCTGCCGGCAAAGGCAGCTACCGCGTCGACTTCTTGCCGGACGCCATCGACGGCAGCTTCTGGTATTCGGCCAAGGGTGTCAAGGTCAACCAGGTCGAAACGCGGTTGAAGATTGTTGAGACTAAGCAGACGATCAAGCCTGTTTCCATCTTTGACCATCTGGCGGCGAGCATCGGCAAAAAGGTGACGATGGTTATTGAGAAAGCACCCAAAATGTTGGGAGGGCCGACCGAAGTGGAATCGGTCAGAGGCGTGCTCCTTGATGCTGGGCGATCTAATCAGCTAACGTTGAAGACGCTCGACGGCGCTCTGCGGGCCGTCGATAGCAGCAAGATTAAGAAGCTCTTCGTCAAGGGACAATCTGACACGATTAAAGTCACGAGCAAGAAAGCCGATATTGCCATCACTTTTGATGCCGTCGGCAACACGCCTGGCGTTGTCGAGTTCATCACTATGGAGAATTGCGCTGCCTGGACCAGCAGCTACATGATCAACCTGAACAACGAGGCCGATGCCACGATTGTCGGCAAAGCGCAAATTGCCATCGGTGGGATTGCGTTTGACGACACGGAAGTCTCAGTGGTTGCCGGCATGCCGAACATGCCTTCGATGACGAACCCGAATAACTCGAATGAAAGGCAAGTGAACCGCTTCGATCTGGCATCCGGTTTCGGCAGCCTGATAGCATATCTCAAAGGATCGCAGGAAGGGTATCGGCAATATCGAGGAATCAACTCCGATCCCTACACATATATCCCCAATTTGTCCCGAACGAACCAGCCTGGCGGCTATCAAAGCGGATACTACGGGTCCTACGGGATGGGAGGATACGGCGGGGGCGGCTATGGCGGAGCGATGGACGCCTCCAGCCTCTCAGCAGCCGCCGAACCCTACGGACCGGACGGCGGCTACGACAACCGTAACACAATCGACAAGATGGCGCGCGTTGAGGACGTTTTTGCCTTCCCTGTGGGCAAGTTGAACATGGATCCTGGCGAGCGCATCACGCGTCTCTTGTTCACGAACGAAGCGAACTATAAGCGTATCTTCCGATGGGAGCTCGACGATTCACACCGGAACTATGATAACAGCGTAACGGCCGTTGATCGTGTGTCGAAGATAGTTCGAGTCGCCAACAAGACCAAAACGCCTTGGACCGCCGGCAAATGCATGGTAACAAAAGACGGCACACCTCTGGCTTCGATCGAAATGCCGTTCACAGCGGTTGGCCAAGATGCCAACCTTGAACTTGGTACGGTTCAAGACATCCTGACGAAACGAGAAGCGAAGGAACTGAACCGCGAACAGGTTCGACTTCCATACTATGATGTGAGAACGGCGGTGACCGTTGAGGACAAACTGACCATCACTAATGCTCGTGTCGACCCTGTGGAAGTCGAGGTCCAATATTCCTTCAGCGGTGCCCATCTTTCGTCCGATGCCGATTCGGTTCGCATAGTCGGGCTGGTGCTAAACGCTCTGAATCCGTACACGCGCGCAGTTTGGACGGTGAAGCTAAAGCCGGGCGAATCGAAGGAACTGAAGCTGACCCGGAAGACGGTGCTGTAGGGAGGTTCGGGTTCGTTAGGATTGGTGAAGGTTTGTATGCCTCGGGATTCGCAGAGGCTCTAGCAGGTTCTGCAACGCCGTTGGGGAACTCCCTAATGGCGTTAGGGGCTCCCCTAGTGGCAATCGAGAGGTCCCGAACGCCACTAAATAGCTCTTGATCGCTCAACTGGAAGCCCAAATCTGAGTCCGATGCCTGCCGGCAAGTTGCCGGCGATCCCAGCTATCTCGTTCGAACGGCTGCCGCTCGGCTCCTATTAACCCTTGTTTTTCTCGAGGTTGCTGAACACGATTAGACCGGTCGGCAAGACATTGACCGCGATTGACAGAGCAAACAGAACAAGCGCGATGATGCCTTCGACCATGGGGCGTCCGCCCATGAAAATGGATCCAATAACGCCGCTCTCCCCCAGTGCGAGGGTCATCATGGCCTCGATCTGCATCTTGGCCAAGTCGATCTGTTTGGGAGAGTTGATCTCGGTATATGGCCTTAGCCGAATGAACCCATATGCCAGGCTGGCGATTCCTGGAAGGATAGCAAGCGGAAGGGTCATGAAGAGGTTCGGCTCAGCCTGGGATTTTCCGCCGACAACAAAGACGATCATCAACGACAAGGCGAAGAAGAACAAGACGATCATGAGGAAGTTCATCTTTGTCGCCTGCTGCTGTTTCGAAGGGAGCATGCCGCGCAGTTTACCGAGGGATCGCTCGGTAAATGAGAGGGACAAGAGAATGGCAATGTAATATGTTGCGCACGGAGCGAAGAGTTCGTTGTTGATGTAGTATAGGATTGAAAGCAGGTACTCAGAATGAAGGTGCTTCTCCTCTTCTTGCTTCTTGTTGGTGCAGCAGTATTGCCGATCGGGTGCAGCTGCATGGCGCTCAAGCTTGAGCTTCCTCCATTGCATGAGGCAGCAAAACAGGGAGACCTTAAGACAGTTAAGTCGTTGATTGAGTCAGGCACCTCTGTGAACTTGACCGATGAGCGAGGAAACAATGCAGTCTATTGGGCGATGCTTTCAGACAATTGGGCGACGGTATCCGAGTATCTTGCCTCAAAGGGGGCGATCATCGAAACGGATGTGATTGACCTTTATGAAAGGGACTTACACAAAGATCCCAAGGCCTACATGCTTCGAGCAAAGCTCGATTGGCTGCTCTCCTTACGAGATAAGTACAAACCCGAACAAATCCTCACCAGTCCTAACAAACCCTAACGCTCCCAAACATAAAAAAGGCCCCGCTCTTGCGAGGCCAAGTATTGGACCAGAGTCTTCCGAATTCGTGGATTCGGATTCTTTTCTTAGATGTAACGATTAGTTGCCGACTTTCTTGCGCCGCAGGAAGGTCGGAATGTCCAGATCCAGTTCGTCGAGTCCGATAGGCGTGGGCTGCGGCTCGGCAGCTTCCGCTCGTGGCTGGGTCTGGCTTGTGAAAACGTCCTTGTGCTGCGGAGCCGATTGGACGCTTGGGTCCATGCCCGCCGCCAGCAAGGTGATTTGCACCTCGCCGTCCTGGTTGTCCTTCATCACGTGGCCCATGATGATGTCTGCGTCTTCCGAATCGCAGAACTGAAGCACGTATTCCATCGCCTCGTGGGCTTCGCCGATGCTGAAGTCGGGTCCCGCGGTGATGTTGATGAGCAGCCGGCGTGCGCCTTCGATGTTCGTCTCGAGGAGCGGGCTGGTGGCGGCATGCTGGGCGGCCATCTTGGCTCTCTGCTCGCCGACGCCCTTCCCAAGGCCCATCAGAGCAACGCCCGCGTTCGTCATGACGCTGCGGACGTCGGCGAAATCGACGTTGATCACGCCCGGCAAGAGGATAATGTCGCTGATACCTTGGACGCCCTGGCGGAGCACATCGTCCGCGGCGGCAAAGGCTTGCTGCATGGTGGTTCGCTTTTCAACGAAGCTTATGAGGCGGTCGTTCGGCACCGTGATCATGGTGTCGACGTGTTCCTTCAGTCGCGCTGCGCCTTCTTCGGCCAGCCGTTTGCGTCGGGGTCCTTCGAAGAGGAACGGCTTTGTAACCACGCCCACCGTGAGGATGCCTTTTCGGCGGGCCATATCGGCAATGACAGGGGCTGCGCCTGTTCCGGTGCCGCCTCCCATTCCTGCCGTGATGAAAACCATATCGGTGCCTTCTAGAATCTCGGCGATAGCCTTTTCGCTCTCTTTGGCAGCGCCTTCGCCGATCTCAGGATTGCCGCCGGCGCCAAGTCCGCGGGTGAGTCCTTCGCCAAGCTGAATGGTCGTTTCGGCTTTGCTAAGGTTCAGAGCCTGCGAGTCGGTGTTCATCGCGATGAACTTCACTCCGACGACGCCTTCGCTGATCATGCGGTTGACGGCGTTGCTTCCGCCGCCGCCGACGCCGATGACTTTAATGGTTGCTTGGTTTTCGAAAAGATTGTCTGGCCGAATATCCATCATGAACTCCAAAATCACATAGCCGTTTGCACGACTTATGGAAAAGACGGAATCGATGGCTGAAAAGCGTCAGGGGTTTTGGGCTTTGGGACCGCCGCTACCCGCAGGTTCCAGAACAAGGGCGAGACGCTTATGCTACTTGCGCTAATTCCTAATCGAACACCAGCACTTCAAACGGCTTCAGCTCAATCTTCACCGGTTTGCCAGCAGCCAACGCCAACAATCGAACTCGTTGGTCTAAGTAAGCCGCTTTCAACCGTACGGTACGAAGGGCCTTAGCCGGCAACTCGAAAACCGTTTGGGCATCAAGAGAGATCGTCGAAGGCTTGTCGCTCGGATTCCTCAGCGTTAGCACTGCGCCATTCTGCGACCATGCAGCATAGCCGTATGGCTCCAGTTTCAGAGGATCTCCGCCGACCCAATGCGAATCGACCAAGATCGCCGAATGCGCCTGAGCCCATTTCGCCGCTTCTGCAACGTTATCCCAGGCTTTTTGAGTCATCATCGACGGAGTCAAATAGAGCTCCTGAAGCATGGCGCCGGTTCCGAAGTAGCTGCGAGCTTCGTTCTTCAGGTTCGCACCGGACTTGCCCACCTTTTCGCCTTGGAAGCACCTGCCATGAACGATGCCGTGGTGCATCACCGAGTTCAGAGGATAGAGCGGACCTTGCTCAACGAATAGTCGATGGCAATAACCGTCACGATAGGTGATCCATTTCTCGCGGTCGTCCCCAACACCTGCCCAGCCGACATCGGCGCTGTTCATTCTCCAGGTCGTGTCAACATGGTTAAGCCAGAACGGCGACGGCCACGTGCCGACCGTGACGTTGATGAACAGGTTCGGGTTGACTTGTTTCAGATTGTGGGCAATGTCGAGGAGCGCCATGAAGTGCGGACTAACCCCTTCTCCCGCTCGGTCCCACTTGAACGCGTTCACTCCGCCCTCTTTCATCAGTTGAATGCATCTTTCTTGGAACCACTTCTTATAGGCTGGCTGGGCGAAATCGAGACCGGAACCAGCAGGTATAAGGCCCATCTTCTGAGCAAGCTGTGTTCGCTCGTTCGCTCCGCCGTAGCCTCCGAGCGGCGAGAACCAGATTGCCAGGTTGGCGCTCATAGAGTCGGTCTTAGCTTTGAGAGCTTTGAAACCGCCACAGAACTTCTCTTGGTTCTCTTGCCATAAATCCTTGTCCGGGTCGTCCCATCCGTCATCGATGAGATAGGAGAGGACGGGCACGCCGCGCTTCTTGACGAGTTCTTTATCGAACTGCTTGATTACGTCGATCATTCCTTCAGCGGACACCGAGAATCCGAGATCGTACCAGCAGTTGTAGTGCAGGAACGGCGAAGAAGGCCGCGCTCTTTCGCGTTCGATGTATCTGAGGAAGCTTCGGCGCAGTTGGCCTTTCGGTGCAATACCGAGCACTGACGAGAAGCTATAGGCTTGATCTTTCGAGACCGTTAGCTTGCACTCCGCACCGATCCTAACGCTGTTGCTCTCCGTTAGGTTTCTGGCTCCAGGGAGTTCGACTCCGAAGAACAACCCAGAACCTGCCGCCGGGCTGCCAGGACAACTGCCGATCGTTTCAACGTCGGGAACTTGGGAACTGACGAGTTCGATGCCGCGCAACGGCTGATCTTTTCCCTTGGTTGACAGTTTGAAGGTTTGGCGGATATAGTTCGATTCGTCTCTGAGCTCCGCGGTCCAAGCGATCCTGAGATCGGTTCCCAAGACGCTGAGCGCTGCATCTATCCGCTTGCCGCCGATTCGGTCTGCGATTCGCACACCTTTTGGGTTTGCCTTGATAGCTTTGACTTTTGGAAGGCCGATGAGCGACAGCTTCGGCTGCGAATTATCGATGAAAGCCGGATAGTCGGCTCTCTCGGCGTTCAACATCGTTTCTCCGCCGATCGTCGTCACATTAAGCGTGCGAGACTGACTGTCGCGAACCCCCACAAGCACAAATTGGCCGTCGGGCCATGCTAATGCGAGTGCCGGGCTCCACGACATCCCATGGTCGGTGCCTTTGTCGATGGTGCAGGACATTTCCTTCAATTCGGCAGGAGCAGCCGCTTGCCAGGCCGCTCCGCTGTTGCCTGTCGCGTCGATGCTAATCGAGTTGCTGCCGATTTCAACTTTAGTGCCTTGCCTTTCTGACTTGAGAATCGTGCCTTTGGCTAAATCGACCGGTCCTGCTTGGGTGCGGATGTCCGATATCTTGCATGTCCCGAACTGACCGGGGTCAGGATAGTCTTGCGGAAGACCCTTCAGGTTCAGCTTGCCGATCCGGACCTGCGACGGAGCTCGGCTGAACTTTGCCCGAGGAAACGAGGCGATCGGGCGCAGCGCGTTTTGCCCGGAGAGGACTTGGACTTTATCTTTGCTGAGTCTGATCGCCACCCTTAATGGGCCGTTCCCAGCTACGATTTTGGGCTCTTCCGATATCAAGCGAATGAAGCTTGACTTGCTTTGGCTGTATCGGCAGGCGGTGAGTTTGTTGACGATTTCTAGAGGCTGGATTCCATTCTTGGCAAAGCTCCAAGACACGGACATCAGCTTGTTCGACAAGACTGCTTTGCCGTTCTGGACAAGGGCTTGAGAGGTGCCGGGATTCGGACCGGGGAAGGCCACAGGACCTTCTAAAGCAAAGCTTGAAGAAACGGCAAGTAAACCGATGAAAGAAAACTGGAATCTCATGTTAAAGTCTCTCGATAGGGTCAGTTTACGCCAGCTGGTTCTGACTAGTCTTTCAGTTTGACCATAGTCGTTTTTCGAACATGCGAGATCAGCAAGGTTATCCTCAGAAGGAGCGCAACCTAGATCGATTGAACTGAGTATGTGCAGAAAGGAGTTCACCTCAGCGTGAGTAAAACAAAACCTAACGACGATATCTGTCCCGGCAGCCTTGCATGGTTGCTCGTTCTAGGCATTCGACGATGGCTTCAGAATCCGACCAAAATCCTGAAGCCGCACTTGCGCGAAGGCATGCGTGCGCTGGACATCGGCTGCGGTCCAGGGTTCTTCACAATCCCGATGGCGAAGCTGGTTGGCGAGACGGGAAGCGTTGCGGCGGTCGATATTCAACAGCAAATGCTGGATTTGCTGGTAAAAGAAGCAGAAAAACAAGGCGTAAAATCTCGCATTGAGCCTCATTTGGCATCATCGACAGGTTTCAAAATCGACAAGCTGTGCGACTTCGCGCTCGCGTTTTTCATGGTCCACGAAGTGCCTGACAAGGAAGCGCTGTTCAGGGATATCGCCGAGTCGTTGGTTTCGGGCGGCATGCTTCTGGTGGCCGAGCCGAAAGGGCACGTGTCGCTCGATGAATTCGATGCTTCGCTAAAGGCTGCGGGCGACTTGGGTTTACAAGTCGTAGATCGTCCGAAAATGTTCTTTTGCCGGACGGCTTTGTTGCAGAAAGGACCAACATAGCCGTTAAGAGGGCTATCTTTCCTTTGGGCAGTACATCTGTAAGAGCCCTATCTGCATGTAGCCCAACTTCGGATATAGCTTCGATCCGGCAGTCGAAGCTAACAAAACGCTTGCCTTGCTTCCCGCAGCCTTGTCGTGCTGAAGCAAGGCGCTCATCAAGGCGCTACCGAATCCTCTTCGCCGATAAGGAGCATGGACATAAAGATCCGAGGCCCACGTGTAGTCGCCGTAGGGAATGCTCTTGACCCAGCCATACTCGCCTTTATCATCCCAAACGGCGAACTGAGTTGATCCTGGAAGCAATTTGGTTTTGTGCTTTGAGAACCGCAGGACGTGGTCGCATTCCTCTTGTGTTCTTACCAAACCAACCGGCGGCTCGGTTATATAATCGGGGATTTCTGACAAGTCGTGGACGAAAAGCCACTCGGTGGCCATCGCTCGATAGCCCAGCGACTTGAACTCATCGCGAATCGCCTTTGACTGATCTTCATCCTCATAGATGTGGCAGTAGAAGTGCCAGCCGAGTCCAGCATCTTGAATGGTCTTGACTGCTTCATTCGGAGAAACTCCAACGCCGATGATCTCAATTTTCCGGGCCTTCATTCGGGGCGGATCGTCCTGCATCACCCAGAGCCCGTTCACCCTCGTCAGCTTGTATGGGTAGGTTCTGCTCTTGATGTGGCAGAAAGCGTGAACGAACACATCTATGGCCGTTTCGACATCCATCCCGCTAGTCTGGCAGTCCAGGCTTGCGGCCTCGGACTTTCGGCGGCTGGTACTCTCTTGGCATGCCGATCCTTCGCCGAGCGACGATAGATGACCTCGACTTCAGCGTGGAAGTCGATTTAAGCGGCGACGGCTACTCCACAGACTATTATGCCGAGTTCACCGAGGAAGAACTGCAAGAGCATCGGAAGAAGATGCTCTCGTTCGTGACAAACGAGAAAAAGCGAGCCTGGATTCACGAGTCTGACGGCAAACGCGTGTCGCTCATCGCCTATTCCTTCCGTAACAAGGAGCAGAAGATGTGGGACAGCGACAAGGTTTTCGATGAGCTCGACCCTTCTCTCTTTCCGTCAGATGGCCGGTTTTGCGAGGTCTTTCAGCTCTGGGTTGATCCAGCGTTTCGCCGGCAAGGCCTGGCAACCGAACTCAAGATTAAGATGGAAGGCGAAGCGCTTGAGAACGGAATCGGCATGCTGTATACCCACACCGAAGAGGGCAACCAGCACGTCATCGACATGAACCTGAAGTTGGGCTATAAGGAAGTTCGTCGCGGACCCATATGGGATGAGGTCATCCGCGTGAGTTTGGTGAAGGTTCTACCCCCTCCCTAACCCTCCCCCGCGAGGCGGGAGAGGGAACAGCCGAGACTAACTGGATAGGCTCAACTGATGGATAAATCCTCTCCCATCTCATGGGAGAGGACCTGTGAGCGCTAGCGAACAGAGGAGAGGGTTCGTCGATTTACCGCACCGTCATCTCGCGAACAACTAGCCAGAATCCCTGTGTGCCGGTCACGCGAATCCGATATGCTTTTATTGGCTTGCCGCTAAGCTTCAACGTAGCAGTCCCTTTATCAAAAGGAATCGAATAGGGCCAAGTTCGGCCATCCTCCGAAGCCTCCAGCACCCCAGTCTGGAGCTGGTCGCGTCCGCCGTCGGGATGGCCGGTCGGCACCGTTATCTCTTGGATCGGCTGCGCTTTGGTAAAGGCGACCTTTAGCCAATCGCCTTCTTGCGCTGGACCTTCGCGCCAGAAGAAGGTCGCCGGATCGCCATCCCACGCGCACAAGGCGGCGTTGTTCTCGAAGGGATGCATATTGGTCGTGATCCTCGCCGGAATCGGCGTCGTTCGATAGATTTGCTCGATAACATCGCCTGCAGGCGTACCATTCTTGAAAGCACGAACCTTAACGGTCGTCGTCCGCGATATGGCTACCGATTCCTTGTAAAGCGCGGAGGTGGGAGTCGGTTCTGCACCGTCGATCGTGTACCGGATATCCATGCCTGGTACCAGGGAGCCGATTCGCACCCGCAACTCGCCTTCGAAAGTCGTTCGCTTAGGCGATATCGTCGGACCTTCGAGCACTCCGTTTAAGCTCTTGACCAACGAATCAAACCTCGGCAAGTTACGATCAAGCCACCACTTTCGGTTCTCGTCCAGCCACAGCCTTGCATATTCGGTTTTAAGTGCTGCAGCTTCAGCGGCCAACTCCTTGAACGCCGTGATTGCGCCTGCGCAGATCGTCGGGTCGGTTGCCGCGTCCTCGAGAAGCTGGGTGGCGACGGCTCGCAATCCCATGAACTTGGCGCGGCGTGCGGCGTAGATCGCGTAGTCGATGGAATCCTTGTTGAGCCTGAGCTTCGTTTCATGTAAGACCGAAAGGATGGCCGAAGCATCGTCAATTAGCTTTTTGGATTGCTCAAGACTCACGTCTCGCCTTGACACCTCGTCGATGCCCATCCAGAATCCGCCGTCGCCCATACCCGCCGAAGCTGGATTCGACCTAAGATCGGATAGCGCGACCAACGCATCGGCTACTTTGCCTTCGAAGCCGTAGAACAAGGGATCGTAAGCCGCCAAGAACAATGCGTAGCGGCGCTCGCGTTCTTCATTCCAGTCGCTCTCAGCCGGCAGACACGGCTTCCACGAGCACTCGGCACCCCATATCAGAGGCAGCCAGTTATATGAGAACAGGTTCTCGCCGTCGTCGTCCCAGGTTGTGTTCAGCATTCCCATTGCGCCGTTGCGGAATCCGTCGCGCACGTAGTTTGAAATGTTGATCGAGGCGTTGCGGTAATCGGGGAAGACTTGGCTCCAGCAGCTGACGCCGGGGCACACCCAGAACCGCAGGCCGAGTTTGGTGAAAGGCAGGATGGCGTAGTCGAAGTTGTTGCCGGCGTGGTAGCCCCAGCTCATTACAATCAGGTCTTTGGGCAAGCGCGGGACGATCTCCTGATGCTGCTGGGCGATGTCTCCCCACATCATCGGCGTCTTTCCAAGGGGCCTCAGCAGGTCTGCGATGCGGTTAATGTGCTGGGCGTAGACCGCAGCTAAGCCCATCTTCTGCACCATTTCTTTACTCGCCCCGTCGCCTAGTCCGCCTGTCTCGTCGCAGTTGATGTTGAATAACGCGCTCTGATAGGCCGGAGCGATCTCGCCAAACACGTCCTTGAGGAATTGATAGCTCTCCTCTTTGGCCGGACTGATAACCCAGCCAGCCTCGCCGAGATTCTCATATCCCTTCACGTTCAGGATGTTCGCGAAGTGGCCGAACGACTGGAAGTTGCCGATCAGCTCGATGTGATACTTCTTGGCGTACGCCGATAGCTCCTTGATCTCTTCCGCCGAGATGCCGTCGGCCGGAGCGATGGTCGGATGCTTCTTCAGCTTGAAGATGTGCTCGGTGTAGAGCGTCATGCAGTTCAGCTTGTATTCCGAGAGGATTCGGACCTGCTTCTTGAGGTAATCGAGCGTGGGAATCGGACCGCGGCTGACGTCGTCCTGCCATCCGCGATATTGCAGCACTGCCCAGTCGGAAATCTGAAGGCATGGCAGGCTGCTCGATTGGCGAATGAGTTGCTTTAAAGTCTGAACGCCGTAGAATGTGCCCGCAGGCGTGTATCCTGCGACGACGATCTCGTCCGGTTTTATCCATAGAATGTAGGCGTCGAAGGCATTCGCTTTGGGCTTTTCTCCCGGATAGCCTTTTACGGCTTCATCAATGGCTTTGTCTTTGCCGATCTGACCTACCAGGATGCGCTTTTGGGCTGATCTCCGGACGGCCAGGCGGATGCCCCAATCCTGCTTGGCTTCGTCCTGAAGCTGCTTGGCAGCGAATGGGTCGTCTGCGCTTTTGGGATCTGCGAGCACGATCGAAACTCCCGTTTTGAGATCGAATGCACCTTCTTGGCGGACCAGTTGTTGAGGAGTCGGGATGAGCTTGGGAGGTTCGGATTGGCGGTTTTGCGGCATGGCGATCACGCTGAGAGTTAGGCAGGCAAGAAATAGGATTGGCTTGAACATGATGGTATGCGCGCACGATACCCTAACCGGTTGACTGGAGGCGTAACAAAATGGCAGGTTTGGCAATCCCGAAGCTATTTCGACCGGCTTTATGTATAGTGAAAGCCTCGGGATTGCGAATCCCGAGGCTTGTGTTCCGAGGCATGCAGATGCACGGGCTAGAAGCCCGTGCTACGTATTAAGCTTTTCGGACTTCGACCTTCACGGTCTTCGGTTTCTCTTCAGGAACCTTCGGAATCGAGATCGTCACGTTTCCGTTTGAGAACTCGGCGTCGACGTTCTCGAAGTCGAGGTTCTCGCCGAGGCGGATCGAGCGGCTGAACGAGCCGTAGGAGCACTCGCGGAAGTAGACCTTATCGCCTTCTGACTCCTCTTCTTTCTTGATCTCGCCGGAGATCGTCAGCACGTTGTTCTCAATCGAGACGTTAAGCTCCTCGGGAGCAACGCCGGGAACGGCTGCGCGGACGACAAGCTTGTCTTCCTTCTCGATGACGTCGAGCGGAACGGTGAATCCTTGCGGCGATGCGATGACGGGCGTAGGGCTGCCGAACAGGCGGTCGAACATCTCGTTCATTCTCTGCATCTCGGTGATTGGGTTGATTCTTCGAATGTTGCTTACCATGGTTTTTCCTCCTAGAGTTTTGTTGACTTGTTTGGTTTCAGATTCAATCGGTATTAACATGAGTCCCATATTGTTATGTTCCTTGCGTCTGCTGATATTATATGTTGTTATAACGGCGAAGTAAAGCCCTGCGTGCCGCAGATAAGCCCTTGGTCCCAAAATGAACTTGAGGGTTATGGCAACGATTTGGCTGGGATACTCCGTCCTATCGGCATGAGGGCATTGAAACTTGGCCGCGGACATCGTCGCATTATCTGGCTCGTGCTAATCCTCGGACTAATCGTTCTTGTCAGCTACCGCTATGTGGACTTCCCGTTTGCATCGGGAGCGTTGACCAAAGAATGGGCGCGCGCTAAGAAGAACGGGATCGCATTAGAAAGCAAAGACCTGCTGCCGAGTCCGCCTGTCCAAGACAGTGAGAACGCAGCCGTCGAATTGATCCCGCTGGCATCTCAGATCAAGACCGCGGTCGACTCTGCCAAGCCAGCCGATATTCCTCCGGGCACCTCAGACGTAAACAAGAACTTCGCCCAAAACCGGCGTCTATACGATGCTGTCAAACCGCTTTTCGGGCAAATCGATCAAGCTTTGAAGAAGCCTAGATACTACGTCGCCAGAGACTACGACCTCTCTTTCGAAGTCCTGTTTCCCGAGTTCGCAAGCTACAAATCGATTTCGAAGGCTTATGCGCACAGCGCGGTCCTTAAGGCTCGCCGTGGAGATGTCAGCGGAGCTATTCGCGATCTTAAGAGCGGACTTAAGCTAGCGGAGTTGATTTCGCAGGATGAGTCACTTATCGCCTTTTTGGTTGCGCAAGCTATATATGCCATAGAGATGACAGGCGCGCATAAGGTCTGCGAAGAACTGGCTGGCAGCGAACCGGCCATTCGTCGTGTTCGTAAAGAAGTCGTTGAGTCGGCCGCATATCCGAACGATTTCGGCCATGCCATCCGAGTGGAGATGGCCTGGGGCATCTATATGCTCCGCAATACTGAGCGATACGGTGGGATTTGGAAGATGACGAAGTCGATCGCCAACCTAGGCAGCGGGAACGGCGACGACACCACGATCAACAAGAAAGCCCCGATTGTCCGTACTGGCCTTCCCAAAGGAATGATAGCCAGGTCGTTTGCTTCTGAGGGTCTACGATACTGGAACGACGTGATCGAGTCTAAGGAATGGCAAAACAAGGACTGGGAAGCGCTTGCCGCATTCATGGACAAGAAGGCCGACGCAGAAAGCTTCTCGAAAACGCGCAAGCTGTCGCACATAGCCAACGATGTCTTGCTGCCTGTATTCGCTCAAGCTGGAATGACCATCACGAAAGCTGAAGCCCGCAAGCGAGTAACGCGCTCAATGCTTCTCGTGCTTGAATATAGGGCCAGAACGGGCAGATTTCCGGCTTCTTTAGCCGAAGCCCACGCCGATGCAGAGGACCCCTTCCTTAAAGGTCAGAAGCTTCATTATGCAACCGACGGAAAGTCGGCCCGAATCTGGAGCGTAAACACCGATAAGAAGGATGACGGAGGCGATCCGAAGAAGCAAGACGACTTCGTGGTGATCAGCCCGCCCATCAAGTGACCATGGAACCGGGGTGAAACCGAGGACCAAGCTGAGCCCGTTGCAGAAGGTCGCTTTGGCGATGTTCGTTCTTGCCTGCCTGGCCGTCTTCACGATCTTTCGTTTCCTCGACTATCCGGTGGCGTCGTGGCAGCTCAACCGCGAGTATGAACGGGCGAAGAAGAACGGGATTCCGCTGACTCAGGCTGAACTGAAGCCAAAGGGCATCGACGAGAAGCAGAACGCCGCCCCGGAGCTTGTTCGGATCGGGAGGGCAATCGAGGCTAAGGATGACCTAAAAGATGTACCAGTAGCATCACTCGCAAAAGCCAACGCCTCTATCTGTCGCAACTACCTGCAGTCATTCTACAAGGCAAATGCCTTGAGCCAGTATTGGGCTGACACCGACTATGATCGTGGCTCGTTGCTTGAGCAACCGGAGATGGAAGGCTATCGAATGCTGTCAAGAGCACTTTACTATCTTGCTAAAGAAAGCTCGTTTAAGGGGCGCTGGAAGGACTCCTTACTGATGATCCAGAACTCCATCCGGTTATCTAAGCACCTGGAGTCCAGTCCTGGATGGTATGGACAGCACTCGAGCCGGTACATCCTCCATCATGCATTCAGAACCATCGAGCAACTGGCATCAGACAACTCTCTAGACTTCGCGCGCATACAAAGCCTTCTCGATATCGTCGAAAAGATCGAAATATCGGACTGCACGAAGCAGGCAATCCTTGGCGACACATATCGGTGGATCGCAACTATGCGGAACATCCATTGGTACGGCGGTTCAAAGGGATTCATCTATCACATCGATTTGATGGGCCATGATCCTGAGAAGTATGGAGAGCCTAAGGTTGTTGCGCCGATTATCCGAAAGGGAAAGCCTACCGACATGATCTCCCGCGCTTTACTAGCAAAGCACCTTGCCTATATTAACGATGCTGTTGACTCTCGGGAATGGACTAAGAACGACTTCAAAGGTCTTGCAGAAAGAATGAACCGGTTTAGCGAGCAACATGATCCATCGAAGACTTTCCGAGTATCCGACAGGCTTAACACCATCCTGATGCCGATGTTCGAAAGTGTATACAGGCCTTACATAGCCAAATCGACACGCAAGAAGGTCGTTGAGCTTCTACTGAGGGCACTGCTTTTCCGTATAACCAAGCATAGCTTCCCCTCTGACCTTCGCCAGATATCTTCCGACTTCTCCGATCCCTATCAACCCGAAAAGAACCTGCATTACCGGACCGACGGCAAATCGGTAGCAATCTGGAGCGTTGGATCGAACCTCGTTGACGACGGCGGGCACAAGGAAAAAGGCAACGACATAGGCGCGTACTATCCAGCTTACAAACCGATTCGCTAGACCTCAGTTTCGACTTTCCCAACGCCTGAAAACCTGAAGGACCGGCGAGAACGCCTCAGGTAGACTCGCGCCAATAAAAGCCCAAAGAGGTGCACGATGAACAGACGCGAATTCCTAAAGACAACCGGCGCGGCCGGAATCAGCTTGGCGGCTTCCGCCTACGGATTGAAAGCCCCTGCCCCTCCGAGGAAACGCCCAAACAAGCAGATCTTCATGGGCGGCTACAAGGCTCCAGCGCTCGATAAAGTTCGCGTCGGATTCATTGGCGTCGGCGAGCGTGGCACCGGCCACGTCATCCAGATGATGATGATGGACGGCGTCGAGGTAAAGGCGATTTGCGACACCCATACTCCTAGTGCGCAGAGAAGCGTCGCCAATGTCGTGAAGAAAGGCCGGCCGGAACCGACGATGTACGGCAGCAATCCTGACGATTACAAGCGGATGCTTGATCGCAACGACATCGATATTGTCATCATTTCAACTCCTTGGCAAGACCATGAGCGCATGGCCGTCGACACAATGAAGTCGGGCAAGCATGCCTTTCTTGAGGTGCCTGCAGCGATCACGGTTGACGGCTGCTGGAACCTGGTGGACACCTCCGAGAAGACGCAGAAACACTGCATGATGATGGAAAACGTTTGCTATGGCCGCGAGGAGCTGATGGTGTTGAACATGTGCCGGAAAGGCGCATTCGGCGAGCTTCTTCACGGCGAGGCAGCCTACATCCACGATCTGCGCTTCCAAATGCACCAACTCACCACAGGTTGCGGCTCCTGGAGGACCTACCACTACACCAAACGGAACGGCAACCTCTATCCGACCCACGGCCTCGGCCCGATCGCCCAATACATGAACATCAACCGCGGCGACCGCTTCGACTATATGACTTCGATGGGTTCGCCGTCTCTCTCGCGAGCACTGTATGCCAAGGAGCACTTCCCCGAAGGTAGCGAGCGCCGGAGTTTGAAGTTCATCTGCAACGACATCAACACCAGCATCGTCAAGACCGTTCTCGGCCGAACCATCATGGTGCAGTGGGACGAGCAGCTGCCGCGACCCTATAACCGGCTCAACTTCATCCAAGGTACGCGCGGATGCTGGGGCGGATTCCCAGACCGGTGCGTTATCGAAGGAAAGACGCCTTCAGCCGACGAGTGGGCCGAAGGCGACGGTCTCGACATGCTTTACAATGAGTATGAGCACCCGATGTGGGTCAAGATCGGCGAAGAGGCGAAGAAGGCGGGCGGCCACGGCGGCATGGACTTCGTGATGCTGTGGCGCATGGTCTATTGCCTTCGCAACGGCCTGGCTTTGGATCAAGATGTGTATGACGCAGCCGCTTGGTCGGTCATTTCCCCCTTAAGCGAATGGTCGGTTGCGCGGCGAGGCCAATCGGTCGACATCCCCGACTTTACACGAGGGAACTGGAAAACCGCCGCGCCGCTACAGATTGTGAGTTAACCCAAAGCGAACCATCATCGCATCATATTCCGTCCTAGCCGTGACGACGGGCACACGGTCCTTTGCTTCTGTGGAGGCTTTACCAGGTACAACGTACAGGAAAGGCTGTCTCGTTGTTCAGGCTATGTGGATCGTAACCGCCGAACGAAGTCGAAGGATTGATTGGATCGCCCGAGAGGAGCGCGGCCTGACGACGGCTATATTAATGGAGCGCGCGGGCGAAGCGGTTCTCGAAGCAGTCGAAGAGCTTGTCGGTCCGCATTCGCGAGTAGCGGTTCTCTGCGGCAAAGGCAACAACGGCGGAGACGGGCTGGTTGTAGCACGTCTGGCGCATCTCGACGACTACAAGGTTTCTTGCCTGGTTGCATGTCCACAACAAGAGCTAGGCGCAGATGCTACGGCGCGGCTTATTGAGGCGATCGAAGCCGGAGTCGAGCCTGTCTTTTGCGATAGCGCGGTCTGGGACGAAGCCTTGGCGCATATGGCTCAAACCGATGTTATTGTCGATGCGCTTCTGGGAACCGGCACCCGCGGCGAAGTGGAAGGCGTCTACCGCGAAGCCATCGTTTCAGCCAACTCCAGCGGAAAACCGATTGTGGCTGTTGACATTCCGAGCGGGATCGATTGCGATACCGGCGAAATGCTTGGATCAGCGATATACGCGACGAGGACCGTCACGTTCGGTTTGCCGAAGCCGTTCCTTTTCCAAGGTGAGGGCATTGAGCGATCAGGCAAATGGACCGTCGCCGACATCGGATTCCCTTGCGATCTGCTTGATGAACCAACCTCGGCAATGGCCTTGACCTCGGATTGGGTCGGATCGCTTTTACCCAAGAGAAGTAGAACAAGCCACAAAGGCGCTAACGGATCGCTGCTCATCGTGGCAGGAAGCTGGCGCTATCCTGGCGCGGCCGCTCTCGCCGCCATGGGAGCAATAAGGGCAGGCTGCGGACTCGTTACTGTCGCGGCTATTCCGTCGGTATGCGCAACGGTTGCCAGCCATGTGCCTGAAGCGATTTTCCTACCTTTACCAGATATTGAGGGAGCAGAACTCATCCTCTCAGAAATGGACCGCTACGATGCTGCCGTGTTCGGTCCGGGAGCAACCACCGAAAGCGATGCGCTTGAGTTATTCAAGACGGTTTGGCATGAGTGGCGAAAGCCTTGCCTTATTGACGCCGACGGTCTGAACGCCATTGCTAAGGGCGTCGTTCCGCCATCGTGTCCGCTAGCGCTTACTCCGCATCCAGGCGAAGCATCTCGACTTCTTGGATGGACGGCAAAGGAAGTTAACGCCAAACGTTTTGACGCGGCCACACAGATAGCAGGCAAGTTCAACGCGAGCGTTCTGCTGAAAGGCGCATGCACGGCTGTGGCGTCAAACGGCGACCCTATTAGAATTAATGCAACCGGCAATCCGGGAATGGCCGCCGCCGGCATGGGAGACGTTCTTTCCGGAGTCGTCGGCACGTTGCTGGCTCAGGATCTCGATCCCGAATCAGCGCTTGCTTGCGGAGCCTATTGGCACGGCTTTGCCGGCGACCTATGCGCCGATGACATGGGTCAAATCGGTTTTTCAGCTAGCGATTTGGCTGCCTATCTTCCGCGAGCGCGGGAAATCATCATTCAGGAGTGCGTGTTCGAATAATGCTAAAGGTAAACACAAGGATAGTAGGAGCGTTTTGGATGGCGGCTGTCGCGACGATGGCTAGCGCGCAAAGTAAGATCACGCTTGAGTTCGGCGACGAATCGACAAGGGAGATCTGGTTCAGCAAGGCATTGCCGGCCGAGAAGCCGACAACGACCGAGACCAGCTCAAGCAAAGTCGATGTGCCGCTAACTATCGCAAAACCTGGCGATAAGGTGTTCGTTTGGAACCGGTCGACGGGCAACCTGGCATATAAGGAAGTCAAGGACATCGCCACGAACTGGAAAGTCGCCGATACCGAATACAAATGGATCGGAATGGTGAAGGTGCAGGTGCTCAGCGGCGGCAAGCCGGTGAGTGCGGCATCCATCAAGCTCATCGATCCCAAACGCACTCAGACCCAGGTCATCGACACCGGCACCAACGGCGTCGCGGAGTTCTATGGAGTGTTTCCCGGTCAGATTAAGGTCGAAACGACGTATCGGCTTATGGGCAAGACCGGCGCGCCGAACAAGGTCTCGTCCGAGCTGAGTCTGAAGCGCGACGCCCCCGATCCGACGATTGCCGTGGCTTTACCGGACGGTGTGGAAACGATCGCTCCTAAAGAAGAGCTCAAGAAAAGCGAAGAGCCGATAGAAGCCAAGCCCGGGCAAGCAAAGGTTGTTGTCAGCAAGCCCAACCGCATTGTCGGGGCTATCGTTTCGCTTTTGTTCGTTGCAGCGGCCGTTGCCGGCATCTACTTCCTTATTCTATGGATGCGGCGCAACGATGACGACGTGAGGAAGAGACTGGCAAAGTTGGGCGTTCAAGTTCCCGAGCCGCCCGATCCCGTTGACTCAACGCCTCCGCCTGCCGTGCCTGTTGCTCCTCAGCCGCCTCAGAAGATCATCCTGGACGATTCTGCGCCAACGCCGTCGTCAACAGCCGCCGTGGCAGCTCCTTACACGCCGACACCTGCTTTACCCAGGCTAGTTGCCGATAATGGAACCGTGTTTAACCTTGCCGAAGGCGCGAATGCTGTGGGCCGAGAAGGAGCCGTCGAGATTTTGTTGCCAGGCGAAAGCTCGGTATCGCGCAAACACGCCGAAGTGGTTCGCCAAGGGTCGACGATTACAGTCAAGGATCTAGGCAGCACGAACGGAACATTCGTGAACGGCGTCAAGATTAACGGAGAAACACCGTTGAGCGTTGGCGACACCGTCCAATTCGGCATGGTCAGGCTTCGCTTCGAGGGATAGCATGGGTCGAATCTTTTTCATGGCTTTGATAGGCGCATTGGCCGGGCTTTTGGCTTGGGCGATCACGGCGCCCTTGGCTCCAGCGAAGGATACGGTAACGATTGTTCCCGGAAGCAGCCAGCGCGTCGAGGGCACTGCAGGCGGCCCGTCAATCGAGATTCCCAACCCCAACGGCAACACGATTAGCGAGGCAGACACCCAAAGGCTTCAGGAAGCTGAACAAAGCTTCGACCAGAAGTTCGCCGTCTATGAGAACTGGTTCATCTATGCTCTAGGCGCCTTCATTGGACTCGCCATGGGCGCGGGCTACGGCATGTTCCAAGGAAGCAAGATGCACGCCCTGCGCGGCGGCGGCATCGGCTTGCTTGTGGGCATCATCGGCGCAAAAATGGGCATGGTTATTGGCGGTGCTCTGGTGACCGGCATCCTTGGAAGCACAGGAGTATTATCGAGCCCAGCGACGGCGATACCGGTCAAGATGTTCGGCCGGACGCTTGTATGCGCGCCGGTCGGCGCTCTTCTCGGTCTCGTTATGGGTATTCCTTCAAAGTCGCTCAAGCAGTCAACGCTTGGACTCATAGGCGGCGCCATCGGCGGAGCTATCAGCGGATTCATCTTCGACCCGATATCTTCAACAATAGCCAACTTAACGATCACACCAAGCAATAACAGTGAGATCGGAGGCCCTGGCCGGTTGATTTTCGCCGTAGTGCTGGGTCTTGCCATCGGCCTCTTCACCAGCCTTATCCAACTCGCATCGAAGACGGCATGGGTGCGGCGCATCTACGGCCGAAACGAGTTCAAGGAATACATCGTCGACGCCCCGCAGACCACCATTGGGCGAAACGAGACCTGCCACATCTTCGTTGGCGGCGATCCCGGCATTGCACCGATCCACTGCGTTATTCAACGCCACCAAGGCAACTACTTCCTAGCCGACTGCCAGACAGGCATGCCAACGCTGCTGAACGGCCAGCCGATCCAGCAAGTGCCGCTGTTTTCCGGTGCGATGATCCAGATCGGAAGCACCCAGCTTGAGTTCGTTTTGAAGCAAGGGTCAGCCCCTCAGAAGGCGTCGGAGCAGTTCCGAGCCCAGCAGTACTCGGCGGCCGCGCAGCAAGCCGTTCCTGCAGGAGTTCAAGGCTACGCTCAACCGGCAGGCGTGCCGATGCAGACGCAAATGCAAATGCCCGTACAAACGCAGATGCCAACCCAGATGCAGCCGACGCCGCTTCCTGGCAACATGCCGACAATGGTGCAGAGCGCTTTCTTCCCGCAGCAAACCCAAAGCGCGCCAACGCCGGCGATGGGAAACTATTGCCTGGTGGCGCAGTCGGGACCGCTCTCGGGCCAACGCTATCCGATTAACAGCATGATGGAGATCGGCCGCGAAAACCCAACCATTCCGCTCTCTTGGGATAGCATGATCTCGCGGAGGCACCTTTCGATCATGCCGTCGGCCGGGGGCGTCACCGTCACCGACCTCGGATCGACGAACGGAACCTTCATTAACGACCAGCGAATTTCAACATCTGCCCTCAAACTAGGCGACATCTTAAGGATCGGCGCCACGACTTTTCGAGTTGAATCCCTATGAACCAGCCCTTTGACCCCAACCGAACCGTGCTTAGCAACGCCCCTTCGAGCGTTGACCCCATGAAGACGCAGGCGATGGCGCCGGGAGCCTTCGACGACCCGAACAAGACTTCCGCCATGAGCGCGATGCCCGGCGGCAAGGCAATAAACGTGCAAATCATCCAAAGCCGCGAGGCGACGATGGCCAACGGTCCTGCGCGAGAGCAATACCTGCTGGAAGTGGCGGCTCTCGGCGGCGGAGGCGCGTTTTCCTCGGTCGGGGCGCGAACTCCAATGAACCTGTGCCTGGTCATCGACCGATCCGGTTCGATGGAAGGCCCGCCTTTGGACTATGTGAAACAGGCTTGCTGCTATGTCGTCGACCTTCTTGGTCCGAACGACGTTTTGAGCATTGTCACGTTCGAAGAAATGGTCGATGTGTTGATGCCGCCGCAACGCGTGACGAATAAGCAGCCGATCAAAGACGGCATTATGCGCCTGATGCCGGGCAACACTACGAACCTCTACGACGGCCTTTCATTGGGCTTGCAACAGGTTCTTCAAGTTAATGAGCCTGGCCGCGCCACGCGAATGGTTGTCCTATCGGACGGCGATCCGACGGTCGGCATCAAGGATTTCCCGACCTTGGTCAGCCACGCGGGCGAGATCAAGAACAAGGGCGTCACCGTGACGTTCCTCGGCTTCGGTCAAGACTATAACGAAGAGTTGCTGGCAGGCATGGCCAAGCGCGCCGGAGGAAACTACTACTATATTGCGCGTCCCGAGCTGATACCGGAGGTCTTCCGCACTGAGCTTGAGAAGCTGATGACCGTCGTAGCGCGCAACTTGAAGCTGAGCCTGAAACTCTCGCGCTGGGTGACGTTAAGGAGCCAACACAGCCAATCGCCTGGCGATCGCGAAATGGACATCCAACTCACGGACTTGGAGCGCGGGTCAACCATCGAGCAGATATTCGACTTCGAGTTTCAAAACCACCCGTTGGGCCATTACCGTGTGGCGGCAGGAAAGTTGACTTACGACGACTGCACGACGGGGCGGATCGAGGCTATCGATATTGACTTCATCATGGAGTTCACCGCCGACAGTCTGCGGTATGGCGAGTCGGTCAATCCGCGCGTGGCCCAGGCTTCGCAATTGGCGGCAGCTTCGAGGGTTGTCGAGAAGACCATCATGGGTCTCAAGACGATGCAGCTAAGCCCGCAAGCGGCAGTCGCTGACTTACAGAAGACTCAGGCGTTGCTTATTTCGCAAGGCCGAACGACGGAAGCACAAGAGGTCACGATGGCTCTGCAGGCGATTCAGTCGGGCAACAAGGGCCAAGCGGAGAAAACGCTCATCGGCACGATGCTGCACCTGGATCAGGGTAAGAAGTCGTAGCAATTAGATATGCTTCCGGCCGCATTTCGGCTGGAGGCTCTCATCGCCTGCATGCGGTCGGTTAACCCTCAACCCCATCGCTTCGCTAGGGGGGCTGAGGGATAGAAGTATGTTATTGCCTCCATCCGCCTTTCGAGGCAGTTGCATTGTGTTGCCGGGAGGCAAGCCCAAGTATCGCAAGCAACTTGCTGGCAAAGCCCCAGGACTAAAATTGAACCTGGGAGTCTTGTTGAGCAGGCACTCGAACAAGTTTCCTGAGATAATGGGTTACGATCGGACCCAATTCAACAGCCTCGCCTTTCGGATGGAGGCATTCTTTTTATAACTACGCTAGCGCGACCCAGACGTGGCGCGAGACTTCGAGGCCGACCGAAACCTTCTTGCCTTTCACTTCCAGATGGATCAGCGAATCGATGGGAGACACGGACTCGACCTTTGCTTTAGCGTTCAGGTTGAGGCCGATCGAACTAAGGTAAGTCAAGAACTCTGTTCTCTCGTCCGTCACGCGCTGCACAACGATCGTGTCGCCCGGATCGACGTCCTTAAGTCGGAAATCTTCAAGGGCGGCGCCGATATCGATCGGGCTGCCGTGCGGGCAAAAAGCCGGTTTGCCGCCTGCCTCGTACATGCGGTCGACGACCTCGTCGGCGACAAAATGCTCAAGCTTGCAGGCCACATCATGGACCTCGTGCCAGGCAAGATTGAGAGTCTTCGACAGAAAAACCTCGATAATACGGTGTGACCGGATGAGTCGCTTGGCGATCCGTTCGCCACTAGGGCTAAGCCGGATTCCTTGATACGGCTCGTGGTAAGCAAGCCCGAGCTCAGCTAGTTTCTTGATCATCGTCGTGGCAGAACCAGCCGAAACGCTCATATAGGCAGCGACTTCGCCGGTGCTTACCAAATCGACTTCGTTTTGAAGCCGGAAGATCCCCTCGATGTACTCCTCGACGCTGTCGCTGTAGCCGCTTTGCCCCTTGCGCTCGTAGCCCGGGCGGCATCCAGCAGGCACCCTCAAGCTCATTTCTGTGTTTGCCATTAAAACAATTATACGTATGGACTCAAAAAAGTGTAACCGTCGGCCTAAGATCGGGTCTTAATGCCTCAAAAAACAACGAGCGATCATGTCGTAAACCAATCGGTCATTAGGTGAATCGGAATACAAATAGGTATTTCCCGAATGCATATCGTTAACCCGATGGCTGCCAGTTTCGCACATCTTTTTGGAGCAAAACGGACAGACACTAGCAATATCCTCGCACAGAAAATGGCATCTGTCTTGCATTTACTGCATAACCGTGTTATCATAAGCATAGGCAATTCGTTATGTAAATAGCCTGTGGAGGTTTCAACGGTGTCAAACCCAACCAAGCGCAAAAACGCATTCACTTTGATTGAACTTTTAGTAGTCATCGCGATCATCGCGATTCTCGCCGCTATTCTATTCCCTGTCTTTGCCCAGGCTAAGGCGTCTGCAAAGCGATCTGGAACTTTATCGAATGTTAAGCAGCTCGCCCTTGGCGTGAACATGTATGCTGCTGACTACGACGATATGGTCAACCTTACGTGGCAGAACGGCGACTGGATGTCCGGTATCAACGGCGCATACGCGATCCAGCTGCTTTATCCGTATACGAAGAATATTGACCTTTATTGGGACCTAATGGGCGGCATTCCGAATATTGCGGGCGGACGGCCAATGAACGGGGGCGAGTTCTGGGGCAACTGGACAACGACGGGAACAATTGGTTTCTCAAACGGCGGCATGACCGTAAGCAACGTTTGGCCCAGGCCAGGCAGAGTTATTTCCTCTCAAGAGCACGTTAGCGAACTAATGATTCTATCCTCCACGCGAGGCAATGATCCCCTTGGCATGGCATTCTTTACGGAAACTCAACCGTCATGCTATAACCTGACCCAGACATCTCGCGATGCCGACCCTCAGTCTCCTGGCTACGCAGCTTACTCGTGGCATAACAAGACATTGCCTTCAGGCATTATGGACGGTCACGCGGTATCGGCAAAGGGCATGTTCTATTGGAGTTCGGCTAACGACTGTGACGCACAAACTTATCAATGGTGGGCTGATAAATCCAGCCAGGGCGATTACACTCCAAACAACGCGTGGTCAACGCACTACCTTACTCCTCGTGTTCTCAACTTCTGGGGCACTTGGTGGGATGGCACAAAATAGGACGATCTATGAAAAAGGATCTTAGTCCGGCTTTGGTCTGGGCAGTTATTGGAGCAGTTGTATTAGTAGTCGTATTGGTTTTGATATTTGGGGTTTATAAGCCTCAAATAGGCAAAGGTCCAGAAGTCGAGGCCAAGCCTTGGAGTCCTTCCCGATACGCGGGAGCACCACAAGGAACTAGTAACCAGCAAGGCGGAACAGCGCCCGCACCATATAGCGGACCTGGCGGTCCAATGGGCGCACCCAAGGCTCCGCCTACAGGCAAGTAATTCTGTCAAATAGGCAAAATAGGGGATCCAACTTGATTGGATCCCTTTTTTGTCAAAAGAAGTCTGTTGCTATTCGTTTCGGACGAAAAAGAACAGAGAGCTTTACGCCGATTTAAGGAAAGCATAACGGCTAGGTAATATATATCTAGCCAGATTTGTTCATGTTTAGAATTCTGATGTTGGCGTTTACACTATAACCGTGTTATCATATGCATAGTCATTCCGCTATGCATTCCAACAAGTGGAGGTAGATTGTGAAAACGCAAATCCGGACACGCAAGACAGCGTTCACTCTGATCGAACTCTTGGTTGTCATCGCAATTATCGCGATTCTCGCCGCTATTCTGTTTCCGGTCTTCGCCCAGGCTAAAGCATCTGCTAAAAGGTCGGGAACCTTGTCCAACTGCAAACAGATCGTCTTAGGCATCGTTATGTATGCCAGCGACAACGACGATACTGTTAACCTGACGTGGCAAAACGGCAACTGGCTCTACTGGCCGGATCCGTATGGCGCATATGCCGTTCAGATCCTTTACCCATATACGAAGAACGTCGATCTCTATTGGGACGTTTCAGGCGGGATTCCCAACATAGCAGGCGGCCGGCCAACATCCGGCTCGAACTACTGGGGCGACTGGACCGCTGCCGGAACGATCGGCTTTTCAAACGGTGGTATGACCACTCCGATTAACGGATACACCCCGAGGATCATGAGTGCTCAGGAGCACGTCTCTGAGCTAATGGTAATCGCCTCTGTTCGTGACCAAGCTGGTAGTCCGCTCGGTATGCCGTTCTTCACCGAAACGCAACCCTCATGCTATGACATGAACAACTTGAGCCGGTGGAACGACCCGCAATCTCCAGGATACGCTGCTATATCGTGGAACAACAAGACTGTCGTTTCGGGCATTATGGACGGCCACGCTATGAACGCCAAAGGCATGATCCTTTGGAATAGCAGCAACGATTGTGACGCTCAAACCTACCAGTGGTGGGTAGACAAATCAAGCAACGGAGACTACACTCCGAATAATGCGTGGTCTGCACATTATCTGACGCCGCGCGTCCTTAACTTCTGGGGCACATGGTGGGACGGCACAAAATAAGGTTGATTCATGAAGAAGGACCTTAGCACAACAACCGTCGTGGCCGTTATTGGTGGCGTGCTTGCCATCGTGGCACTGATAATGATTTTCGGAGTATGGAAACCGCAAATCGGCGCCGGTCCGGTCGTACAGCCAAAGCCTTGGCGACCAAACTATGTTGCTCCTAAAGCTCCTGGCGGCTCGCAAGGGACTCCTGTTGCTCCTTATGGCGGACAGCCTGGAGGACCGATTGGTGCACCAGGCGCACCGGCAAACGGTAAGAAGTAACATCGACACCTGTCGTAACTACAAAAGGGATCCAATTCGATCGGATCCCTTTTTGGTCTTAGGCAAATGCCCGACAGCTAACTACCAGCTCAGACCGGTCTTCTCCGGTGTGAAGCTGTAGAGCTCCTTCATGTAGTTAGCGCGCTCGTAGGCGGCTGGCTCCACGCAGTGCTTCTGGCTCATGCTTCCTTGCATCTGCTGGATCGACTCATACTCGTGCTCCATCATCCAGCGCTTGATCTCGTCAAGGATCTGTCCGATGCGGGCCGGGCCGTTCTTCAGCAGCTCGGACGCCATCATCGAGACCTTCGCGCCAGCCATCATCGCCTTCAGCACGTCGTCGCTCGTGTGAACGCCGCTCGTGATCGCCAGATCGACAGGAACGCGCCCATAAAGGATCGCCGCCCATCGAAGCGGCAGACGAAGGTCATTCGAATCGCTCAAGTTCAGACTTGGCACTACCTCTAGCGCGTTGAGGTCGAAGTCGGGCTGATAGAAACGATTGAAGAGCACCAGCGCGTCCGCACCGGCTTTCTGCAGCTTGGAGGCCATGTTCGCGATCGAGCTGAAGTTCGGGCCGGCCTTGACGGCGACCGGAATCTTCACCGATTCCTTAACTTCCTTGACCACGTCGATGTACATTTGCTCGATCTCTGCGCCAGAGACGTTCGGATCGGTCGGAATGTAGTAGACGTTGAGCTCGATGGCGTCCGCGCCTGCCTGCTCCATCAGCTTGGCGTAGCGTGTCCATCCGCCCTTCGAAACGCCGTTAAGGTTAGCGACGACCGGAATGCCGACGCTTGCCTTGGCTTGGCTGATCAGCTCAAGATAGCCTTCGGGACCGACTTTGTACGACTCCTGCTCGGGGAAGTAGCTCAGCGCTTCGGCAAAGCTCTCCGTTCCGAACGAGAGGTAGTGGTCGAGCGCTTGGCTTTGGTGGTTGATCTGCTCTTCGAAGAGCGAGAACATCACGACAGCGCCTGCGCCTGCGTCTTCAAGCTTCTTGATCCCATCAAGGCTGTGCGACAAAGGCGATGCCGACGGCACAATGGGGTTCTTTAGGTTCAAACCCATGTAGGTTGTGTTGAGGTTCATGCGTTTTGCTCCTTCGTCGCCGCCATGTCCTTATAAGTGGCCCAACGTTTCTTAACGTCTTCCTGAGCTTCCTCGAGCAGCCTAGCGGCGGCTTCGGGGTTGCTTTGGACCAGCATTCGGTAGCGGGTTTCGTTGTAGATATAGTCTTTCAGAGGGATGCTCGGTTCGCGGCTGTCGAGCTGCATCGGGTTCTGTCCCTGATCAGCAAGCGCCGGGTTGAAGCGATACAGTGGCCAGTGGCCGGAATCGACCGCCAGCTTCTGTTGCGTGAGACCCTTGCGCATGTCGATGCCGTGCGCGATGCAATGGCAGTAGGCGATGATGATCGACGGTCCTTTGTGGGCTTCCGCTTCAGTCATGGCCTTAATCAGCTGGCCGTCGTTTGCGCCCATGGCGACTTGCGCCACATAGACGTTCCCATAGGTCATCGCGATTCGGCCAAGGTCTTTCTTGGTGCCCGGCTTGCCGCCCATTGCGAACTTCGCAACCGCGCCCTTCGACGTAGCTTTGGAGGCTTGTCCGCCGGTGTTCGAGTAGACCTCGGTGTCGAGAACCATGATGTTGATATCAAGGTTGTTGGCAATGACGTGGTCGAGTCCTCCGTAGCCGATGTCGTACGCCCAGCCGTCGCCGCCCATGATCCAAACGCTCTTCTTAACCAAGGCGTCGGCCACGCTCAGCAGCTCGCTGGCTTGCGGGTCTTTCAGGCCGCCGATCTTCTTGCGAAGCTCTTCAACCTTTCCGCGCTTCCACTCGATGCCGCTATCGACAGCGCTTTCGTCTGCGACCAAATCGTTGGCTAGTTCAGCGCCGATCTTGTCGGCCAGAGCGTTGACCAGTTGAACTGCGTAGTTTCGCTGGTGGTCGATGGCCAGCCGGATGCCAAATCCGAACTCGGCGTTGTCCTCGAAGAGCGAGTTGCTCCATGCGGGGCCGCGGCCGTTCTTGTCTTGGCTGTAGGGCGTTGTCGGCAGGTTGCCTCCGTAGATCGAAGAGCATCCCGTCGCGTTGGCAACCACCGTTCGATCGCCGAAGAGCTGGGTGATCAGCTTGACGTAAGGTGTCTCGCCGCAACCCGCGCATGCGCCGGAGAACTCGAACAGCGGCTGAAGGATTTGTACGTTCTTGACGCTGTTGAACTTGACTGCGCTTGCGTTCTTGGGAAGGTCGGGCAGGTTCTGGAAGAACGCCCAGTTGGCCTTCTCTTGCTCGAGGATCGGAGCTTGGGTTGCCATGTTGATCGCCTTTCGGCTGACGTTCGACTTGTCCTTTGCCGGGCAGACCTGGACGCAGAGTTCGCAACCTGTGCAGTCCTCAGGCGAAACCTGAAGTGTGAACAACTGGTCGGGAAGTTCTTTCCACTTGGCGGCCGTCGATTTGAATCCTGCGGGCGCTTTGGCCGCCTCTTCCTTGTCGTAGACTTTGCATCGGATGACTGCATGCGGGCAGACCAGGCTGCACTTGCCGCACTGGATGCAAATGTCCGATTCCCAAACCGGGATTTCGAACGTGATGTTTCGTTTTTCCCATTGGGTCGTTGCCGTCGGATAAGTGCCGTCGGCGGGCAGCTTGCTGGTGGGCAGATTGTCTCCGCGCAGAGCAATCAATTCGGCAGTGACTTCTTGGACGAACTGGGGGGCTTCGGCGGGAACGACCGGTCTCGGAACGATCGTGCTTGTGGCCGTTGCCGGAACCTTGATCTCGTAGAGATGCTCCAGCGCGTGGTCGACGGCGGCAAAGTTCTGGTCGACGACCGCTTGGCCGCGCTTGCCGTAGGTTTTCTGGATCGTGTATCGGATCTTCTCAATGGCTTCGTCTCTCGGGAGGATGCCGCTGAGAGCGAAGAATGCGACCTGCATGATTGTGTTGATGCGGACGCCGAGGTTGGCTTTCTTCGCTACTCCGTAAGCGTCGATCGCGTAGACCTTTACTTTCTTGGCAATGACTTGTTCTTGGACGGTCTTTGGCAGATTGTCCCACGTCTCTTCTTGAGCGTACGGCGAGTTCAGAAGGAAGATGCCTCCCTCCTTTGCGTTGTTCAGAACCGGAAGCTGGAACAGCAGGCCGAACTGGTGCACCGCCACAAACTCGGCTTTTTGAATCAGATACGGGCTGTGGATCGGCTTTGGACCGAAGCGCAGGTGCGAAACGGTGACTGAGCCGGACTTCTTTGAGTCGTAAACGAAGTAGCCTTGAGCGAAGTTCGGAGTCTCTTCGCCGATTATCTTGACCGAGTTCTTGTTCGCGCCGACTGTTCCGTCGGATCCGAGTCCGTAGAACATCGCTTGGACCAGACCAACGGCAGGATTCTCAAACTCGGCTTCGTAGTCGAGGCTCGTGCCAGCCATGTCGTCGATGATTCCGACGGTGAATCCGGTCTTCGGGGTTGCCTTGGCGCAGTTGTCGAAAACGGCTTTGACCATTCCCGGAGTGAACTCTTTGGAGCCCAAGCCGTAGCGTCCGCCGACGATTCTCGGCATCGCCTTGACTTTGCCTTCTGCGAGTCCGTTGGCAACCGCAGTAACGACGTCGAGATAGAGCGGCTCGCCAATGCTGCCGGGCTCTTTCGTTCGGTCGAGAACGGCGATCGATCTGACCGTGCTCGGAAGAGCGGCCAGGAAGTGCTCGCCGGAGAACGGCCGATAGACGCGGACCTTGACCACGCCAACTTTCTCGCCCTTGCTGACGAGGTGCTCGACCGTCTCTTCAACCGTTTCTGCGCCAGAACCCATGATGACGACGACTCTCTCGGCATCGGGTGCGCCGGTGTAGTCGAAGAGGTGGTACTGGCGGCCCGTCATCTTCGCGAACTTGTCGAACTCGGCCTGGATGATGCCGGGCATCTTCGCGTAGTAGTTGTTGACCGTCTCGCGGCCCTGGAAGTAAACGTCCGGGTTCTGGGCTGTGCCGCGCATGACGGGTTTGTCGGGCGTCAACGCTCTGGCTCGATGCTCGCGAACCAGGTCGGTGTCGATCATTTCCCGCATATCGTCGTCGGTCAGCAGCTCGATCTTCTGAACTTCGTGCGATGTTCGGAATCCGTCGAACGCGTGCAGAATTGGAATGCGGCCGCGAAGAGTGGCGGCTTGGGTGATTAAGGCGTAGTCGAGGACTTCCTGAACCGAGTTCGAGAACATCATCGCCCAACCGGTGTTGCGAACCGACATGGCGTCGCTGTGGTCGCCGAAGATCGACAGACCTTGGCAAGCGACGGCTCGGGCGGAGATGTGGAACACCGTGGGGGTAAGTTCGCCGGCGATCTTGAACATGTTGGGGATCATGAGCAGGAGACCTTGGCTAGCGGTAAAGGTCGTGCTCAGCGCGCCGCCTTGAAGCGAGCCGTGAATGGCTCCTGCAGCGCCTCCTTCGGACTGCATTTCCTGGACGATGGGCACGGCGCCGAAGATGTTCTTCTTGCCTTCGGAGGCCCACAGGTCGGAATGCTCGCCCATGTTGCTCGATGGCGTAATGGGATAGATCGCAATCACTTCGTTCGTTCGGTACGCGACGTAAGCGGCGGCCTCATTGCCATCTAAGGTGACTTGGCTTCTGTTACTCATAATATGACATCAATTCCTTCCTCGCCCTTTCGCGCGCGTTCTTTGGGCGCAATCTGGCGAGACGCGGATGGTTTACTGAAGGGGGAACAACTAAAGTCGCGCTCTCGGACCCAATACTGGAGTGGCACCGTTGCAGCACCGAGATGGTTTGTGTTGGTTTGGAGCGCGTTACAGCACGCGCGTTCGCGGCGATACATATCCCCTCGTAGTAATTGTATTCGCTGGAGCGGGTCTTTTTTCCTGCTTTTGCGGAGATTTAACGATTGCCTCGGAAAGTTAAGGTTTCTTGGGTGTGCCACTCATTATCTGAGCTATAAGCACTCATTAACATATTGAAAATTAGCTAAGGAAGTGCAAGTCATCTGAAGGTGTTTTTAAAACTGTTTAACTCAAGATAAATTATATTGATATAAGGTTACATCTTTTGATGTTTCCAGATTGCATTCGGACTGAAGCAAAACGACAAGACCTTCTTTCTTAACGTTCGATAAGATTTGGGGCGGTTTTCGCCCAATGCTGCCTCAAATAGGCCAGTATTCTTATTGATCGCTAAGTTTTGATAGCCTGAATCATTGATCGAACCACGTTTTCCGCGCCGCGCTGGATCTGGCCGATGGTCGCATCGAGCATGTAGCACGGACCGGTGAAGAGCAGGTTGGCTTCGTCGATGCAGACCTCTTCGTGGGTCGTTATCTGATGCCGCGCGCCTATTGATTCGATAGCCTTCGAATCTTCGCACTCCGCGCCGACCGTGACCAGGCAGCCTGGGATTACTTTTGCCAGGATGATTGGGGCGATGCAGAGCGCACCGATCGGCTTCTTGGCTGCGTAGAACTCCTGCACAACGCGCTTAACATGGAAGTCCATCATCATGTGGATTCCGTCGATCGCGTAGGTGCAGAGGTTTTTAACCGCGCCGAATCCGCCGGGAAAGATGATTGCGTCAAATTGGTCTGTTCTTAGGTCGATCAGGGGTTTAATCTTGCCCCGTGCTATTCGGGCTGACTCATCTAGCACTTTTCGGAGAGGAAAGCCTGTTTCACCCGTCAAATGGTTGACCGTGTGGTGCTGACCAATATCTGGTGCGAAGATCTCATAACTAGCACCAAGGTTGTCAATCGCCAGCATCGCCATCACGGCTTCATGAATCTCCGAGCCGTCGAACACGCCACATCCGCTGAGAACAACTGCAAACCGTTTCATGGCTCCATTTTATATGCTCTGGTGGCTGGGAACAACCATCAGGCGCGGGATCGACACATTCTCGGGCTGCTCCAATGCAAAGATGATCGTTCGGGCGACATCTTCTGGGCTGAGAGGATCTTTGATATTTAAGCTGTCCTTAGGGTGGACGGCGAACTTGTTGTGCAACTCGGTGATCACCAGCCCCGGCTCGATGCAGGTGACTTTGATGCCTTGCAGGGCCAGCTCAATGCGCAAGTCTTCGGAGAGCGCTTCGATGGCGTGCTTGGTGCCGGCGTACGCTCCCGCGGTCGGTCGGATCTTGGTGCCGAGAACGCTTGAAATATTGATCAAGTGTCCGCTCCCTTGTTTATTAAAGTGCCGCGCTGCCGTATACGCCATACGGAAAGCCGCCTCGACGTTCACACGAACCATCTGGCAGACATAGTCGATGTCGATGCTTTCGACCGTGCCGGCCGTCATAAATCCGGCGTTGTTGATGACGGCATCGCAGGAACCGAACTTCTCGAAGGCAAGGTCGATGAGAGCTTGCGGAAGAGAAGGATCGAGCACGTCGCCTTCCTTGACGGCCACATTCAGGCGGCCGTTGGCGATCTCGTCTAGCCGGTCTTTTCTTCGGGCAGTGATGACCACGTTGGCCCCTTGGTCGGCAAGGAGCAGGGCTGTTGCGGCCCCGATCCCGCTACTCGCGCCGGTCACGACGACGGTTCGGTCTTTGACGGTTGGCATGAAGGTTAGTTTACGCCAAGTCAGTCGTATACGTATTCGACCTTATACACCCCGTGATAGTTCGTCACCTGATAGTTGATTAGCCGATACTGCCTTGAAAACACCCGGACTTTTGCTCCGTCTTTGAAAGGTTCAATGAGACACTGCCCTACTTCATCGCCAATGTTCTGTTTGCCGATCTGCTCCGCTAGCTTCTCAACGAATGGATACTGCACGGCAGATCCATCCAAGTTGAGTATCGCACCTTTCGTTTTGCTTAGTTGCGTGTAGAAGCCGAACCAGGATGAACTTGATTCCGCCTCAATGAGCCGATACTTGAGCAGACCGAAGGTCGGTACCGCAACCAAACAAGCAACGAAGGCAATCGCACAAGCTTGCCTCCACCACTTCGCATCTCTTGGCTTGATTGCGTGCAGAATCGAAAGAACCAGATACGCGATCGGAAGAAGAAACAGGATGTTGAAGACGATCCGGCCCAAGAACGTGCCCTTATCAGCCCAACGCTCGTGATAAGTGTCTTTGAACGGCTTCGAGGCGATAGCCATATCGTCATTCATTTCGCTCTGGTTGAGGTCGCCGCGAAGAAAAGTCACCACTCCTTTACCGACAGCGAACGGCTTCACATCAGGATGCCCGAACCGGAAGTAGTCCGAGGCCGATACGGTTCTCATTCCCGCTACTTCGGCTTGCTGATTCATCGAGACAACTAAATCGAGCCGCAATCGAGAAAGGCCAGAGCCCGTCATTTCCATCGGATAAACAGGCTGGTTGGTCTTGAATGTGAACCTTACCGGATGCGGAGCTGCCTGGCCGTCTGCCGGATGCTTGTAGCGAAGCACGGTTAGGAACCAGCCCTTCTGTGAGTTCTTGGCGACGGCTTCTTTGGTTTGGGTGTCCAGTTTGAATCCATTCTTTGACAACCAGAGAAGAACATCGACCGGCTCCTTACTCGATAGAACCGTATAAGCGTAGTTTCCAGCCGTGCCAGAAGCAACGACCGTGCCGCGTTCGCGAGTTCCTGGTTTCGCTTGCGCAAACACCGGAAAGAGAATTGCACAGCCAACCAAGACGAGGAGCATCAAGAGCAACGCGTAAGCGATCTTTGACTTCCGCTCTTGGTTGCGAACATTCAGAAAGTAAAGTGCAAAAGTCAAGAAGTAGACAACCGAGAAGGCTAAAGCTATCACGGCTGCGAATGGCTCGCGCGTAATGCTGTCTTCAATCCTCGGAGAGACCGTCTCAATCAACCCTGACAGAGCATGCGGATGGCACGGTTTAACCTCATCAGGCTGAGACGGCGTCGGCACCAGCCACACATAGTCGCCTTTCTTGCCAGTCATAAACGACTCGACGATCATCGTCTCTTGGCCTTTGTCGAAGGCGATGAACGCCCGTTGGTAGGGCATGTCGGGCGGCTTCTCGCTGAGCCTGCTGACGAACTTACCGTCGCAAAAACCAAAGGCGGCAAGAAAAAGGATCGCCAAAACCCCAAACAGGCGCACGCTGAATCTCACATCCATAGTGTTCACTATTACTAGTCGAACTAGACCATAGTTTCGTTTGGTTCCCCCAGTCGCCGGATGCAACTCATAGAGGCATCTTTAATTTGTCAATAGCAATGCAGGTTGGCATATCGATAATGATTGCAGAACAAAGGCTAAGGATCATTGAGAGAATAAGCCGACATACTGCGCGGGCTTTGTGGCTAAGGCCGGTATGGGTGTCCGGAGCGCCAAGGGCGCGGTCCTATACCAGCCTGGGTTGAGCGCGAAGCGCGAGGCCCAGGTGCGGCGCACAGGAAACATGGAGCGCTGAAGGCGCGAGATAGGTTCAAATAGGGATGTTTCGCCTATTTCGGCCCTTCAGCCCTCTCAGATTTGGGGATGCTCCGTTCCTAGCCCTTCGGCTTCGCCTTCGGACTTTGCTATTATGGATCGCGCCGTTGGTGCTTCGGAAGAGCCTGCCAAACCAAGAATATCTTTCCGTCTGATATGTCAGGTTAAATGCTTGAGCCGATTTCAAAACTCCCATTTTGGGTGCCGAGGATCGTGAGATCCGTGTTCTTGCAGGTTCAACACTGGTCTTACGACCAGTGGCACCCCTGGCCAAGATCGAGTTTTGAAATTGGCTCGAAAAACAAAAAGGCGCCTTCCGCATGTGAAGACGCCTTGTTCGCACGGCCGCATGGAATCCGATCCACGCCTATCGAACCTGTTTGGGGTTAAACGGCCGGCGTTCCGTGGTCGGCGGTTTGTTCGTTTTCCGCGTCGGCTTCCATCTTCAGGAGCCGGGTGTAGTAGTCGGGGATCTCCTTCAGGTGGGCATAGGCGATCTTGCCCGTGAATACTGGGTTGTCGTTCGTGACGTTGGTTTCCATGTCCTGCATGCCGTGCTCTAGCTCGACAAGCATGCCCTTGTAAAACTCTTCAACGGTGTACTTGCTCCAATCGATCTTCAGGGCGTCGCCGATCTTCTTCGCATCGTCAATAGTAAAGGTCCGTGTTGGATGAGATTCGTGCATATCTCTATTTTCCGACACATTTGGTCAAATCCCTTCAATGTGTTGAAAAAAGTCTGCGAATCTGTAAAAGAAAAAGGGTCGGCTGGCGAGGCCGACCCGATGGGCTGGAGGGTGTGGAGGAAGGGTTTTGGAAATCGTTTTGCTTTTGCTTCTCTCTTCTTGCTTGCTGACATGATGCTTGTTCCCTGTCTTGCTCAGGTTCAACCACTGTTTTGTTACCAGGCTATTGCGCCTCCAGCGAAAACCTGCATCTTTACGCGCGAAAGATTGCTTGCTGGTTCAATGACGGGGAAATTCTGGGGGTAAGGAGTAAGACGTAAGGGGTGAGGGATGGGAGATGCTATTTGACAGAACCAGATTCGCGCAATAATGAGCGCATGATCCTGAAGAACATGACCTGGACTGAAGTCGACAAAGCTCCCCGCGCGTGCGTGGTGCTGATCCCGACAGGCTCGAACGAGCAGCACGGCCCGTCGTTGCCGCTTTGCACCGACTCGCTGCTAGTAACCGGCGTTGCCGAAGCCGTCGAAGCGATGATGCCCGAAAAGATCCTGTTGACTCCGACTTTGTGGCTGGGCGGTTCGGAGCATCATCTGGCTTTCGCCGGATCTCTTACTAACGATCTCGACGCCTTCGCCTCCTCCATCGTGAGCCTCATCGAATCGCTCATTCCGCACGGATTCTCGAAGTTCTACGTTCTGAACGGCCACGGCGGCAACACCGCTCCGATTGCTATAGCGCTAAGAAAGCTTAAGGTGCGGCACAAAAAACTGACATTCGGAAGCTCGGGCTATTATGACTATTGCCGAGAGAAGGTCGCCGAGGTGATGGAGGGTCCGCAGAAGGCTCTGCGCCATGCCGACGAAGCCGAGACCAGCCTCGTCATGCACCTCGCGCCGCAGCTTGTGCGAAAGGAAACACTGAGAAACGACGGCCTCGCGTCGGATCCGGCTATCCTTGGCCTCGTCAACCACTTCGACGAAGTCACCGACGAAGGCGTGATGGGATATGCCAAGTTCGCCACGCCCGAAAAGGGCAAGGCGATCTTTGAAGCGGCTGTTGACGGCGTTGCAAAAGAACTCGGCGCAATCGCGGACGGCTTCGTGTTCAAGAACTGAGCAGGGACCTTTGGCAGACTTGTAGCGAATCATCATTTAGGCCGTATAAACCATTAGGGCAGCTTATTACGGCGATTCCGTTCCGGGGAGGGAACGATTTTGCCGCTTGCATGCGTCCATAACGACGACTGCGAAATTTTTGGCATTTAATTCTCAACAGATCAGCATCTGTGCTAAAATATTAACAGGACAAGCAAAGGGCGAGGTAAGACATGACAGCAGACAACCGATGGCTAAGCAAGAGAGAGCGGCAAGTACTTGACACGCTCTACGCCTTGGGGAGGGCAACTGCCGCGGAAGTCATGAGCGCTATGCCGAACCCGCCCAGCTATTCTGCCGTGCGGACCCATCTCAGGATTCTAACTGAGAAGAACCTTGTGGAATACACGAAGGACGGCGTCCGCTATTTGTATCAGCCCGTTGTGAAGCGCGACGACGCCGCAAGAACGACCTTAAGCCAAGTGGTGGAGACGTTCTTCGAGGGCTCGGTGGCGAATGCGGTCACAACGCTGATGACCGAGCACGATGCAGACCTGTCGGATGAGGATCTCGACCGCCTTCAAGATTTGATAGAGAAGGCACGAAGGAGAGACTAATGGCAGCTTTCTGGATCGACTGGGCAATACGCTCGAGCGTGCTGCTAACGGCGGGTCTGCTGGCGGCGGTTCTGATGCGTAAAACGAGCGCGAAGCATCGTCACACAATGCTAGTCGTCATCCTTTTGGCATCGGCGATGCTTCCGCTCCTTTCGGCGGCGTTAGGATGGCATGAGCTTAATGTGTTTCCTTGGCAAAAGGAAGTCGGCGACAGTCCCGTTCTAGCAGGCGGAGCCGTCGCAAATGCAGCATCGGCGAACGTTACTTGGCTACTGGCCGCCTTCCTCATTCCGGCGGCGCTGCTCATTCGCATGGCTGCCGTATGGGTGAGGCTAAGCGTTCTTTCCGGCAAAACACGAAAACGCGCCTCAATCGACGCAGTGGCCGTTCATGTGTCTGACGATCCGCGAATCAAGACAGCCATGACGTGGGGCTTCGTGCAGCCGCGCATTGTGATCCCGGCATCTTCGCAATCGTGGCCCCAAGACCGCATGGCAAGCGTGCTGCAGCACGAGATGGCGCACATCGTCCGTCGTGACTGGGCAGTTCAACAGCTTGCTTATATTGCTGCTTGCTTCTTATGGTACAACCCGCTGGCTTGGATGGTTTTGAAGCAGCTGCTTCTGGAGGCTGAACGGGCCGCCGACGACATGGTTCTTCAACGGGGCATTTCGCCGGCAGACTACGCTCAGCACTTGCTGGACTGCGCCCGCAATATGACGCTCAAGCAACAGACAGCCTATGCTGGAGTCCATGCCACCAAGAACGGCAATCTAGAAACGCGTCTCCGATATATCTTGGATCCGGAATGCAGACTCAAAGCGCAAGCGAGTCTGCCAATCGCAGCGTCTCTGGCTCTTGCCGTACTGTCATTACCCATTCTGTTGGTGCGCCTTGAAGGGCAGGCCGTCAGACAGATCATTCCCCCAATCGTATCCGGCGAGACAAATGTTGTCGCCATTGTCCAAAACGATGAACTATCCGAGGGAGGACAAGACCTGCCATGTATCGCGAACACAGCAACGATTGCGGCATTGAAGTCGAAAGTATCATCGACAGCCGCCTATTCTCAGACAACTCCAAAACGAGGAAGCGAAGCACGAAAAAGCCGCTCGCACAAGAATGCAGAAAGCCAACTACTTACACGCCGAAATATATTCGTGTCGGTGTCTGGCAGCCCGAAAGCGAACGGCCGATCTCTTTCTAAGCAGAACAAGACAACTGTAAGAGAGGTCGTTGTGGTGAGCACCGATTCCTTCTCAAATCCGACTAAACCAGACATGCCGGCTACGACTGTATTTAACGGCAACGTCATGACGATCACTGCACGGCCGTCGACGATCCATGGCGGCCAGATCGATGAGCATGCCAGTATCGGATTCGTCGCCGAAGTGGAAGGCAACGCGTTTGACCAGTACGATCTTGAGTCAAAAACGGTCAAAGTGTTTGTTGGCAAGCGGCTGGACCAACGGAGCAATAACGTCGAAGTCCGTGAGATCAACCTTCGTTTTCTGAAGAGCATCTGGCGGACGGCGCCGATATCGATTATCGACATCGATAAGACGAACTCGGCTGGCAAGCCTAAGCTGATCGCATCTCACTTATCCGATACCCTCAAGGGGAGATCGCTTAGGAATGCGATGATCTTCGTTCCGCCGGCATATGCTTATTCGATGAGCCTGAATGGTTAGACAGAACGAATCTCGCCTTCGGCGCGTCTTGCGAATGTGCCAGACGCGCCGAAGAGCTTTCCTATATTTCTCCGCGCAACCCTTTCGTTGGGTTTATGTCTGTTTTTAGCTGCCGCCTATTTCGGTCGGACTGATATGCTGTACGCCATCACGATTTGGCCTGCATTCGTGTGGATCATTCCCGGTGCGCTGACGCTATTCTATCGGCGGCCGAATAAGCGGTCTTGGACTGCCTGGACGCCAGTCTTGGTATGGATTGCCTTCGTTCTCACTTTTTCCGAAGAGCCATGGATGGTTGTACGCGGCTGGCAGCCCGCACCTAAACGTCCTGCAACGGGCATTCGAGTGGTGACGCTGAACTGCGCAAGCTCATCGGAGGCAGCTGCTGAGGTCTGGTCATGGAAGCCCGATGTCGTTTTCTTTCAAGAATCGCCTTCTGAGGATGATCTTCGGGTGTTGGCTCGCAGGTGGTTCGGCGCATCGGGCTCCGTTCTAAGCGGTCCAGACTGCTCGATTGTGGCGAACGGCAAACTCGATGAGCTTGGCCGCGCCGGCTTTGAGACGAATCGGGCAATTGCTCGGTGGACGCGGGCTGGTTTTTCGCCTGTAACCGTCGTGAGTTTGCGCATGGATCCGCCGACCTTTCGTTTGGATTACCTCAATCCGGACTGCTGGCGCGATTATGCGAAGGATCGCCATGACAGGCGCTTTGAACTAGCCGAGATTTGGAAACAAGCTTCGTCGGTAGCGAGCACCGATCCGATCATCCTTGGCGGCGATTGCAACACTCCGCCCGATCCAGGCACCTTTGCGCCGATTTCGGGTTCGTTGCGCGATGCTTTTACCGTTGCTGGCCGCGGTTGGCCGGGCACCGCGCATAACACGTATGCCTTCGCCAGAATCGACCAGATTTGGGTATCTAGAGGCATTCGACCGGTATGCGCATGGACGAAGAAGACGGTCTATTCCGATCACCGGATGGTAGTGGCGGATTTGGTTGATGCTAGCGATGATGCGTGGAATGTGAGCCTTAAGTGAACTTTCGCTTCCTCCAAACGTCTTTACGGGCAGATTGCATTGAAGGGGTTTTTTGATGAGCGAAATGACGTTCCCGCCGTTTTCCGAGGCTGAGTTGGCCGAGATGAAGAAGATCGGATTTGCCGACTGTTGCGGAAAGGTTCAGCCGAGTCCGGCCAAGCCTGGACTGGAGATTGTTGAGCGCAAGGCGATCACGAATCACGATGTGCTGAACGAGGCGTACCACTATGCCAAGCCGTCGTCGTTTTCGCGCGGCCTTCGGGTGAACCTGGGAATGGTCGATATGCTGCTCATCTCAGGAACGGCCAGCATCGACGAGAACGGGGTATCGCTGTATGTCGGCGACTTTCGCGCGCAGCTCTGGCGAACCTACCGCAATATCACCGAACTTCTTGAGGCGGAAGGCGCAACGTGGCACGACATCGTGCGCACGAGCTGCTATTTGCGCGATATTGAACGCGACTACAAGGACTTCAACGAGGTTCGGACGGCGTTTTTCAACTGGCTCGGACTTGATCCTCTGCCAGCCAGCACCGGAATCCAGGCGCGTCTGTGCCGCGAGGAGCTGCTGATCGAGATCGAGGCCATCGCGATGCTGCCCAAGGGCCGATGATGGGTTAGGCCACGAATAACGCGAATCCAGAGATTTTTCTGGATTCGCGTTATTCGACGCCAAACAGTGCCTAGTTTACTTTCTTCGACGTCGCGCACCTGCAACCAGGCCAAATGCGAACGGGATAAAAGCTGCTGGACTGGGAACGGCCCCTTCGCCTGTTGTCTTGACGTAAATCGACATCTCGGGAAGTACGCCTTGATAGTCCCAGACATTCAGATCGTTAGCGTTTGAAGCCCAGAATGTCCCATAGTCGTTATAGATAGTATTTTGGACATGCCCGCCAGTGATATAGGTATCGCCTACGGTCATAGCTTGAGCAGCAACCCAATATCGGGAGCCGTTGACAAGACCATAGCCTGTCGTGTTGGCTTTCAACAGAATCATTTGTGTTGAGCTTGTTGATACGTCAACAAGGCTGGTAGCCAAGATATTAGAAGTCGGAGCATTGGCGTTGTCTTGCAACAAGTAGAACCGAATGTTTCCGCCGCCGTTTCCATCAGGATCGCGTAGATGAACGCCCAGTTCGTCTAGCACTTCGCCGGTAGCGCCGGTGAAAATGAAGCTATTGGCATAGATCCCTGTATAAGGTAGTCCAAGCGGACGCCAACCGTCACCATCTTGGTAGTTCGGTGTTTTATCGAGCATCCAAGCCGATGACACAGCTGCCATTCCCATGACAGCAGCTAAAAGAGATAACCTCTTCATGAAAGCCTCCTTCAAAAAAGTAGTCGATATGGCAAAGTTCACCTTTGTCTAACTATATACATTCTATAGCAACTTAGATGTCCGGCGTGTCAGACAGCCTTTCTTGGAACAAAACTAGTAGTTATACTGTGCTTCTCTAAAGTTGCGTTCATGATGTAAAGACTCTTGTGTCCCACTACACCCGAAATCCTATCGTTTCTCCAGCTCTCGATTCTAACGTCTTCACAATATTCCCATAGCGCACCTTACACGGATTGCCCAGAAGCGACACGATCTCGGCCTCGACCAGCTTGCCATCCTTCCAGCGAATCGACACCTCGAATCCGCCTCGTGCCTTCAGACCGCTAACGAAACCATCAGGCCATTCGGGAGGCAAGGCAGGCAACAGCTCATTCTCGCCAGCATGGCTTTGCAGGAGCATCTCGGCGATCGCCGCGCATCCGCCGAAGTTGCCGTCGATCTGGAACGGCGGATGGTTGTCAAAGAGGTTCGGCAGCGTGCTTTTGGCCAGCAGTTGGCGAAGGTTTAGGAACGCCTGTTCGCCGTCTCCGAGACGCGCGAGGAAGTTGACGACCCATGCGCGGCTCCATCCGGTGCCTCCGCCGCCGTTCGCCAGCCGATATTCCAGGCTGTAGCGCGCGGCTTCGGCCAGCTCAGGCGTCTCTCGGACAGAGATAATCGATGCCGGATGAAGGCCGTAGAGATGCGACATGTGCCGGTGGCCGGGTTCGGCTTCTTCGTAGTCCTCAATCCATTCTTGCAGGCGTCCAGAAGATGAGATCTGAAGCGGAGCAAGGTCTTCCAAAGCCTTTTCGATCTCCTTACGCAAGTCCGGCTGAGGATCGCCGAGTTCGCACATCGCCGCGAGGCAGCTGCCGAAAAGGTCGCGGATGATCATCAAATCCATCGTCGCGCCCCATGTGTTGCTCTGAACCGATCCGTCGGGCTTCCGAAAGGCGTTCTCTGGCGAGTGCGACGGACAAGTGACGAGTGTTCCTTCAGGCAGGGGAATCAAGAAGTCGAGGATGAACCGCACAGCGCCTTCCATGAAAGGCCAAGCTCTTTCTTCTAGAAACGCCTTCGAGCCGGTATAAAGATAGCGCTCCCAGAAGTGCCGGGCGAACCAGGCAGCACCCATCGGCCACACGCCCCACGGACCGTCGACCGGAGCCGCCCCGCGCCAGAGATCGGTGTTGTGGTGGAGCACCCAGCCGCGGCATCCGTAGGTGTTCTGAGCTTCCTTCGCGCCTGTGACCTTAATGTCGTCCAGCAGGTCGAACAGCGGCTCGTGGCATTCGCTCAGGTTGCACACCTCAGCGGGCCAATAGTTCATCTGGATGTTGATGTTGGTCGTGTATTTGCTTCCCCAAGCCGGTTCGGTGTCCTTGTTCCAGATGCCCTGAAGATTCGCTGCCTGTGTTCCTGGGCGGCTTGATGAGACAAGCAAGTAGCGGCCGAACTGGAAGTAGAGTGAGATCAGTTCTGGGTCGAGATCGCCTTGCTGGGCGAGAGCAAGGAGTTCTTCGACGGTGCGGTCGGTAGTTGGACCGAGGCTAAACTGAACTCGGTCCATTAAAGCGCTGAAGTCTTTCGTGTGTCGCATCAGCAGGTCTTCGTAGTCCTTCTTGTTTGCGCTAAGTAGATGCTTCTGCCAACGGTCATATGGTTCTGCGCCGATATCCTGGTAGTTGACATGGCTGGTGGCTAAGGAGACGAGAACGGTAGCCTCTGTTGCGCCTGTTGCGGACAGCTTGGTGCCATCAACGCACACGATGCTCTTCGTCTTTCCTGTGACGATGACGCCCATGCCGAACCGAATGCCTTCGGCCGCAACTCCTTCTTGCAGGTCGCGCGTTACGCCGTCGCCAACCCACTGGCCGTCCACGGTCAGGATGAACGGGAAGTCAGCCACGACTTCGTTGGGATGAGGCGACTCGAACGACACCTCGAAACCGACCGGCTTCGAGAACGCCATCCGATAGACCAGCACCTGGTCCGGATACGAAACGAAGCATTCGCGTTTACATTCGATATCGCCTGCTCGATATGAGACTGAGGCGGTGCCGTTCATGAGATCGAGCTCGCGTCGGTATTCGGTTGTTTTGCCTTTGTGCTTGAAGGTGAGAACCAGGTCGCCGATCGGCTGGTACGCCTGCTGGCGAACGGGATTGCCCATCATTTTCTCATTCAGGATCTTCGTGGCCTCTTCTTCTCGGCCCTCGAAGATGAGCTTGCGCACCGTCGCCAAGTGCTCGCCTGCCCCGGCGTTGGTGTAGTCGTGCGGCACTCCGGACCAGAAGGTGTCTTCATTCAGGCATAACCGCTCTTCATTGATGCCGCCATGGAGCATCGCGCCGATCCGCCCGTTGCCCAGGGGAATCGCCTCGTTCCAGTCGCTTGCCGGTTTGCCGAATCTCAGCTTCATGTAGTTAGGGTTCGACACAAACGTCTGCAACCCTTTCAGAGAGTTAGCATAATGCGATACAGTAGGTAAGATAGATTGATGAAATCGGGGCGCATCCATTTCGAACTCAGACTCAAACCGCAACCCAAAAGGAGAGACTGAGATCTCCGCTTCTCTCTTAAGTGCCTATAGATTCCTGGTCTGTATTAACGATCCAAATAATGATGACCGTTTCGTTTAACGAACAACAGCAACTACCGTAATGAGAACCTCCCGCCTCTTTGCCCCGCTAGCCTTCGTCGGCGCGATCTTCGTTGCCGTAGCGGTTGCACTATATTTCTATGCCGTTCCGCGACCGATGTGGACCACATCATCGCCCGAGGTTCAAGGCGATTTCGAGTTCATGGGAGTCTACAAAGGCATGCCTCGGCATTTGGCTAAGCACGGAATGTCGGGTTTCTCAGACGCCTACACCGGCGATCTGTGGGCCTACTTTCGGGTTCGCCGATCCAATCTAGGGGAGGTGTACTCGCGCGTCATGGGGACATCCGGCGCAGAGACAGCCTATACCAATGGTTGGAAGAAATCGAGTCCCTGGCCGAATCGCGATGCCATCTACTTGGGTGTTCCTGTTCCTTCTGAATATCCGGCGGAGCTGCAGAACGGCAAGCTTGAACTGAGCGACGGCAAAAAGACGCTGGGAACGTGGAGGTTGCAGGGCATGTCTGCCCCAAAGGAAGTTATCGATCCCCTGGAGCCGAACAAGCTGCGGGCCGAGGCTCTGGGACACCGGTTGGAATTGGTTGTTCCGATGGTGCAACGATTCGGACGCTATCCGAATCCCGTTTTCAACTCAGACTCGATTTGGACGGCCGACCTTCGCGTCGCAAGCAACAACCTACACCCCCAAGATAAGTATGAGTATCAGACCTGGCTAAAGAGGACGTGTTGGTCTGCGCCACCGAAGACGGGCTGGAGCGGCTCTGATCTCCCTGCAAACGGCATTGCGAACATTAGCCTAACCGAACCAGGGGCTTTGCCCAGCAAAAGGATTGAGGTCGCCGTCAACGTCGTGCGCTTTCGGACTGCGCCAGATTCGATTACCTTGCACGACGTAGTCCTTGAGCTATCAATGGATGGGACTCCGGGCAACCGAGGCTACAACGTGGTCCGTTGCTCGGACAAGCAGATCGTGTCGAAGCAAGGCATCCGGTTCCAAATGAACAATGACACTGTGCACCATTGCCCAGGCAAAAACGAATACAACATCGGACTGCTTTGTGAGGAGCCGCTCGGAAAGAAGGTCATGGCCAAGTCGCCGCTCAGCAAGTCGTTGAACAAGCCGATCGAGCTGTACTTTAGATGGGCGAGCACGGGCGGAGACGGCAAGAGCTGGCAGTATTCCGTCCATTACGATCTGCCTGCTAAGCTGTCCTGCAAAACCGCTAAGCTGAAGACCCTCACCATCCCTTTCGAGCACAAAGCAAAGCTCGAAGAGAAGACGGTCTATTTCATAGGGCCGACGAAATAATCCCATGAGAAACCGCTCCTTATTAGCCCCGCTAGCCCTCGTCGGCGCGATTTTCGTCGCGATCGCCGTTGCATTGTACTTCTACGCAGTTCCGCGCCCATTGTGGACCACATCCTCGCCTAAGCTGCAGAAGGGTATTGAGTTTTTGGGCGTCTATAAAGGCACGCCGCGGCACTTGGCCAAACATGGGTTCATGGGCGGCCACACAAGGTATAAGGGCGACCTGTGGGCATACTTTCAGACTGACCGTACCTCCGTAAACATGCTGGCGTGCAGGATTGTCGGTCGAAAGGTTGCCACCAAGCCTTCTATCGACGGTCGTATTTCCACAGGGTCCCTCAATAGCAACCTACGATACTCCGCATTTCCAGTCCCGGATGAATACGTCCCTGAACTCCAGAACGGCAAGCTTGTCTTGTCGGAGAACAACAAGGATATCGCCTCGTGGCAACTTCAGGGCATGCCGACGGCGAAGCGTGCCATTGATCCTGCAGAGCGCTACGTTATCAAAGGCGAAGCACTCGGGTATCGGGTTCGCCTTAAGTCCCCTTATGAGCAGTTTGCCGATATCGACCCGATAACCAAGCTTCCCACCAACTCTTTTTGGCAAGCCGATGCAGACATTTCTGCACCTAAGAACACAACCAACGATCGGTACGAACTGAGCACTTGGATCATGCGTACGTCCTGGGGTAAGAACGACCAGGAAAACACGCGCACTATCCAATTGCCAAGAACGTCTGCCACGATCACCCTAGACGAAAGCACAAGCTTATATATTCCCACTGACAGATTAGAGCAGGCGCTCCGGTTTAGGCAATACCGTATGATGCAGGACTCCGTCGTTCTAAAGGATGTTGTTTGCGAGCGAACCGACATCAAAGAGCTTTCGAGAGTTCCAGGCGAACTCGGATATGAGTTAAAGAGCTGTTCGAACGCAAGCTTTACGACTCCTGGCGGGTTGAGAATGAGGGTTGCCAGCTCATCCAGTTCGAGCAGCTACTGCGCCAATATGTTGACCGTCTACTTTGTGCTGGGCGACTCGCTTGAGAACCGAGTACTATCCAGTTCGCCGCTCAGCCGCTCGACAAACCGGCCTATCGACCTTTATTACCGAGGATCCGCGGGCGGGACCGGCCTTGAGAGAAACTTTATGTTTCCTCTGCCTTTCAAGTCTGGACCCAAAACCGTCAAGTTGCCAGAGCTCAAGCTGGTCTACTATCAAAAGGCGATTATTGAAGAGAAGACGATCCGGCTCGTGGCACCGGTTAAGCTCAAGACGCGTATTCCGTAGGGGCGGAGCTTTATCCGCGAATCACCAAGGCAAACGCGTTGTGGGCGTGGATCGATTCCTCGTTCTCTGCCTCGATGCTATAGCTGTAGATACGCTCGTCTTTGTCGTAAGCCAGCGCAATCTCGCGGACGATGTCTTCGACGAAGCGCGGATTGTCGTAGGCGCGCTCGGTGACCCATTTCTCATCGGGGCGCTTCAGCAACGGATAAAGGTCGCAGGATGCGCTCTTCTCGATCATCTCAATGGCTTCTTCCAGCCAGAGTCCGCTATCGCATTTCAGCTTCGCCGTCACATAGCCGCGCTGGTTGTGCGCGCCTCGCTCGCTGATCTCCTTGCTGCACGGGCAGAGCGTCGTAACGGGCACGCGAACTTCCAACTCGAACTCGAACTCCTCGCCGAGGCAAGCCTTGAACGCACACTCGTATTCCATAAGGCTCTCTTTGCCGCTCACCGGAGCCTTCTTGGAAATAAAGTAAGGGAACCTAACGGTCAGATAAGCGCGGCTTGCCTTGAGCTTTTCGCGCAACTTTTCGAGCAGCGGGGACAGGTTCTCGATGCTGAATTCGTCGTGATAAGCGCTGAGCACCTCGACGAAACGGCTCATGTGCGTGCCTTTGAAGTGGTGCGGCAGGTCGACGGCGAGTTCGAACGTTCCGACCGTGTGCTGGATGCCCTTGGCGCGGTCAAGCACCGACATCGGCCAACGCACATCTCTCACGCCTACTTTTTGCAGGGGGATGTTCCGGTGGTCGGGACTCGACTGGACGTCCATCAGACGCTCGCTCATGGCTCTATTGTATCTGGGATCGGCGGTTTGGTTTCGGGGCTGGACTCATCTAACTCTCGCCGAACCGGCGTAGAAACCTGTAAGATATGCTATACATTCGCCCAATAGGCCAAAAAGGCTCAAGTAGATTCAAACCAACTGCGACAGCCGTCTAAGAGATAAGCCGAAATCGGCGAACAGGAACCACTATCAGACCAGGCATCGGAACAGCGATTTTCGGCGGGCTTGTAAAGCTCGCGCCTGCAGTTGCGCTAACCCTTTGGGGCGGAGTGTACCTGTGGCGTTGCGCCGATGTTGCCTTGCCGAAAGGACACCTCGACATCCTTTTGCCGACCAAGATGGGCCCGGTTAGGCTGGTGGCGACCAGGCTTTCTTATGATATCGTCCGCCGGTCGGTTGTTGCTCACGGCGCGGCGATCTATGCCCCGAGCGGAGAAAGGATCGCTAGCGCTGGATGGATCAACTTAAAAGCCCCGCTGGAAAATGATCCGACCTATCACATCGTGGCTGGTGATGTCGAGGCGTTGCTTGAGCGTACCAAGGACGGCAAGTGGAAGCATTTCGACCTGCTGCCGGAGCCTAAGGAAGAGGAGCAAGAAACGCCGATCGATCTGACCATCGAATCGGCCCAAATCGGCTTTCTCGATCGAACTGCCAGCCAACCGAAGATGGTTAGGCTTGCGGGCAAGGACATCAAGGTCAACGGATCGGGCAAACGATGGATTGCTAAAGGCGCTATTGATATCGCCGGATATGGCTCAGTCAATGGGCTCGTTCGAATCGCCCCTGAGGTCGGCATCGGATTCAATCTGACGGCGAGCGGCCTGAACGCAGGTTCGCTCATGAAGGCGCTTGAAGGCAGCCTAGAGACGAGGAAGATCGCAGCACTCAAGACCTATCGAGCTGACAGCGCGATCTTCACCGGATCTCTACAGGGCCACATCAGCCCAAAGAACGCAGTCGCTTTTGACACTCGCGGCAAGATTGACTCTACATCGCTTAGTCTCGGCGGCCGCAGGATCGAGCGGCTGTCCTTCGTCGGTTCCGCCAATGAGAAAGGCCTGAACGGCACCGCCGAAGGAAATATACAAGGCAACCAAGCAAGATTTGATGGCGAAGTCGGATGGTCGGACGGCATTCAGGTTGCCGGGGCAGTCAATGCCAGGTCGTTGGGAACGAAAACGATACCGAAATGGGCAACTGAATACCTGCCGCGCGAGCTAAAACTCGGCCAATCCCAATTCAACGGCTGGTTCAGCTTGAACAAAAAAGGCGAGGCTGGAATCGACGGCACGATACGGGCTGAAGAGGCTCAATGGTCGGACGAGAAGCTGAAGAACGTCTATGCGAATCTTCACATCGATCCGAACCAGGTACTTCTGTCGAACCTAAAAGGACAATGGATGGGCTGCCCGACCGAAGGCGACATCTGCGTAAACCTTGCCCAGAGCGAACTAACCGGGGCGCTTTCCGTCAAGTATCTCGACCTCAAGCTAGCCTCGAAACGAATTGGCGGCCCCAATCTTACTGGCTATGCCAACGTAAAGACGATGCTGAGCGGCAAGCTAGGACAGCCGGTCATCGATATACGCACGAACGCAACGGCCAGCACCAGCATCTATGGTTCACCTCGGCTCTTCCTTGGAAATATTGAGTTCGCGGGCAGTTACTCCGGCGGCAAGCTGAGTATCCAGCGTTTCGCCGCGACCGGCCGCAACGGCGTTTTCGTTGCGAAGGGCCTTATAGACATCGATACGACGAAGATGGACTTGAGGCTGGACGGCAACGGCGTCAAGCTCGCCGAGTTCAGTCCTGAGATTAAGGGCACCGGTCTTTTCAGGCTTGAGATCACAGGTACTCCGAGCAAGCCGGTTGCGACAGGCCGTGCCGAGATCATCGGCGCAGACGTGATGGGGTATAGCATCCCCTTCGCTGGCGGAACCGTTCGATGGGATGCCAATGGCGTTATGGTCCGCGACCTTATCGCCGTCAAAGGAGCGACTACGGCAAAGGGCTATGTATCGTGGAACTCGCGCGACCTTCAGCTCGATGGCGAGGTGTCGATAACGGATGTCATTTTGAGCGACTGGCTTGGCGACGGCGTATCGGGCAGTCTGGGAGTCAGGTGCGCATCGTTGCGCGGCACCATCGAGAGTCCAATCATCTCAGCTCGAGGCTCGGGGAAGAACATCGTCGTATCGGGCGTGCGCGTCGATGACGCTTCGTTCAATGTTCATGTGCTCCGACATTCTCTGATTGTCAATGAGGTCAAGCTGGCAACTGGACAAGGCCTTGCCGACATAGCTGGATATATCGATCTGAGCGGTTCGATCGGATATCTTTCTGGGAGTGCAAAAAACCTGCCGCTAGATCGGATATTCCCTGCGATGCCTGGTTCTTTATCCTTGTCTGGTTCGCTAAACAGCGACTATTCAGCTATATTCAACGGCACTAGCCTATCGTCGATGCAGACAGAGGGCTCCGTAAAGGATGTCACCGTTAATGGCACTCTAATCGGAAGCGGCGATTTGTCCGCTAAGGGCCTAGGCGGTTTGTGGTCTGCCTCGCTAACTATTGGCCAGATTGAGAGATATATAGAGCTATCAGTGCCATATTATGACCAATACGAGAATATTGCACGCGGTTCGCTAACGGCGTTAAACCTAGATTTGGCCACTCTTCATGATGCTTTCAAGCGCTATCTCCCAAAGAACAATCCGAAGCTGGCCGAAATACTCGATTCTGCAAAGGGCGATATTGGGCTGCTCGCGAATATCAGCAGCGATCAGGGCAAGCTCAACATCGATGTTTCTAGTGCAACCATCGAGAATCTAACGATGAACGAGCAAGACCTTGGCAAGATAAGTCTATCGGCTAGTCGAAACGAGAGGATCTGGAACATCAAAGACCTGACTTGGCAGAAGGAAGACCAAAAGGCAACGTTACATGGAACCGTTGATGAGATCGGGGACATGAAACTCGACGGCGATATCTATAATGTACGAAATCAGCTGCTTACATCAATCGTTCCAGAAATGCCGAGACTGACCGGCTCGGTCGACCTTCTATCCTTCTCCGCATCGGGTCCGACGAGCAACCCTACGATTCAAGCATCTCTAAAAGCCTCTAACATCGGTTTGGCCAACGACAGCGTAAAAGCAGAAGACCTCATCACAACCGACGTCAATATCAATAACCTTCTTGTTCAAGACGGATCGATCGAGGCTGACGGATGGATGTTCTATAAGGGCATTCGAGGCGAGTTCAAAGCCAAGGTGCCGTTCCGCTATCCGTTCGAAGTGCCCGAACAGGAGCCGATCGAAGGCTCTCTGACCTTGGCGACGAACCAGTTGGAAGCGTTCATCAAGTATGTTCCTACCATCGCTAGTACGACGACGGGCCAAATCACTGGCGGCCTTACGCTATCTGGCACCATAGCCAAACCCGAGCTCAACGGCGACATCAAGGTTGAGGCCCCCGTCGTTGCCGTTCGAGATGTCGATACGTCCTTGAAGAACGTGAACGCAGGCATCAAGCTTCGATCGAATGAGGTGACATTATCGTTGGCTGCTCAAGCCGATAGAGGTGGAAGTATTGAGGCTTCCAGCTCTGTTAAAGGCTTAGACCTTGCGGACTTGACTGCGAATCCCTCCAAGTTTCTATCTCTTCCGATTTCAGGATATGCATCAATAAAGGCGCTGGATATTCATCATAACGCCAACAAGTATGGATCGATAGCGCTGGTTGCTGACGGCAAGATCAACGTCAGCGGAACGGTTAGAAATCCCGTTATTTCGTCTGACAGCATTGCTCTAAAGGACGTGAACGGCGTAGCGCCGACCGAGTTCACCCAACAGCCCGAAAGTGATCGTCCTGAGATCAATCCGCAGTTCAACATCAAGTTTGACGTGCTTCCAGGCGCAAAGGCGAAGGCTTCCAACGCCGAAGTGGTCGTCTATGGATCAGGGACGTTGGCAGGCACTATGTACAGACCCGAGGTTCAATCGAACTTCACCCTTACAAAAGGCAGCCTGAAGTTGCCGAATGCCCGAATTCATTTGCATGAAGGCGGCTCATTGCGGTTTGGATACCGGATCGACCAAGAAGGGTTAGGTCAAGCTCGGATGGACGTAGATCTGCACGGCTCGACAAACGTAACGGCCGTTCGTTACGGCGACACCGTCGATCGATATTCTATCGAGTTGCAAATGCGCGGCAACATCTTGGAAACAGGGAAGCTTCAGATAACGGCGCAAAGCGATCCGCCCGACTTGAGCCAAGACCGAATCATGAATATCCTCGGGCAGGGGGACTTCTTCCAAGGCTTGGCGCAAGGAAACCAATCCGCCATTGCCAGCTTCGCATTGCCAACGTTCCTTGATCCGGTGACCAGCGTACTTGCCAGGAACTTCGGTCTTGAGTATCTGATGGTCGAATACGATATGCAGAAGCGGACAACGCTGACTGCTGCCAGAACCCTCGGCGGCGGGTTCACGCTTATGGGAAGGCGCCAGATATCTCCTTCGACGTTTGGCGAGGAGCTATACGAGATCAAGCTGAACTATCGCCTGCCTTTTAACAACTCAACATTGAGGAGTTTTATGCTCAGTTTGGGAGCAGACCAGGATCGTCCTTGGAAGTTTTCCATCGAATACGGAAGGCGTTTTTGAACCTGAAGGGGCCCTTTAGAGGCAAAAGGGATGCACAATAGGGGAAACTCAGCGTACACTGGGACGTTTACTGGTAAAACCGAGAAATATCTCGCACGGCGGGGGAATGGTGGAAAAACGCATCTTCTTAACGGTCATCGCTTTCTTTGTTACGGCTTGGGCATTATGTCAAACGGGATCTGTTTCCGAGATAGTGGTCAACGGCAACAAGAACATCACTACGGACGCAATCCTGGCTCAAATGCGAACGAAAACAGGCCAAGCTGTCAACTCAGCTCAGCTTGATAAAGACAAAGACAGCATCTTGGCCATGGGCTTCTTTGAGGCTGTCGACATTCGAGTAAAGACGGTCAACGATACTGCTAGTCAAGTCATCGTTGAGGTGTCCGAGTATCCGGTCATCAAAGAAATCCGGGTAACTGGCAACAAGCAGTTTACGGCAGAGGCCATTATCAAGGTAACCGGCCTCGAAAAAGGCAAAGTGTTCAATCTGAATACGGCGCGGCCGGCTGCAGAAGCGATTCGCAAACTGTACCAAGACAAAGGCTTTTTCGCCACTGTTGACCCTTACGGTCCCATGTCCGATTCGCCAAACACGATCCAAATTGGCGTTATCGAACTCGTCGTCCACAACGTGACGGTTGAGGGCAACACGAAGACCAAACCCCGCGTCATGAAGCGGCTCATCAAAACCCGCCCCGGCGATGCGTTCAATGCGAGGAACTGGGAAGACGATCTTCGGCGCGTCAACAACACGCAGTGGTTCGAGGAGGTCCGCAGCAGCGAGAAGATGTCAGACGAAGGCGTCGGCCTTGTCGATTTGACGACGATCGTCAAAGAGGGCCGAACTGGCCAGTTCAACATCGGCATGCAAGTTGACCCCAGCAGCGGTTTGGCCGGCTTCTTAAAACTTGGCGAGACCAACCTTAACGGCACGGGCCAGTCGGTCGACTTTACGATCATGAAGTCGGTCAGCTCTTCTTCGAACCTGTCGAATACTAATACGAACTCAAGCGACGACCCTAGCGTCGACATCAGCTATACGAACCCGTTCATCGACCGATTTGACACGTCGATGACGGTTCAGGCTTACAGCCGCTTGGTCTACCGGTTCTCTGGAACGAACTTCGGCGGCGCAAGCAGCGACACTGAGGTTGATCGTTACGCGGAGAGGCGCACAGGCGGCTATATCGGCTTCACAAGGCCTGTGAAAAAGAACACCTACTTTACTGTTGGTACAAGGTTCGAGAATATCAAGACTGATAGCAATATCGGCAGCAGCTCGAACGACTACCTGTTGCAGGACGGCGAACTCGGCGTTCTTACGCTGGCGGCCACGGTCAATCGGCGCGACGTCGATCTCGATCCTTCTCGAGGCGACTGGTTCCGAGTTTCACTTGAACCCGGCTACTCGAACATCACCCGCATCGGCGGCCTGTTCAGCGACCCGAACATGCTGGGCAGCAACTTCTTTGGCCGCGGCACCGTCGAGTACCGAACCTACTGGTCCGATCAGCCTCCGCGCGGCCGCAAGCTGGACGATCCGCGCCGAGTTTTGGCCTTCCGCACGAAGTTCGGAGCGATTACGGGCGATGTGCCTTTCTTCGAGCAGTTCTTCGTCGGCGGCTCGGATACCGTGCGCGGATACGACGACGACCGATATTGGGGCAAATACACGTTCTTATCATCGCTCGAATATCGGCTTCCGATTCAGAAGGCGTTCAATGCCGTTGCTTTCGTTGATTACGGCGGAGCATGGGGAGGCTACGATTCCATCAAGAATTACTCGCAATCGGATTCGTGGAACCTGCACTTGGGCTACGGTTTTGGATTCAGCTTCCGAACGCCGTTCGGCCCGATCCGATTGGACTTCGGTTTTGGCGAGAACGGCAAGAGCCGAACCCACTTCATAATCGGCACATCTTTCTAAGGAATACATGAACAATATGAACAAAAGCAATACTTCAAAACTCGGCTGGGTCGTGGCTGGAGCGCTCGCGCTATGGGTAGCCTTCAGTGGCTTCCAAGGCTCCTCTGAGAAGACCGGCGTTGTCGATCTGATCTTTCTCGTGAACAATAGCAAGTTCGGCAAAGGCGCTGATGCAGAACTCAAGAAGATGCAAGATGCTCGCCTTGGCGTGCTCAAGTTCATCGATGAGAACCGTGTCCTCCTTCAGGAACAGGCAACAAAGCTTAGGGACTTGATGCTCAACATGAATCCGACCGAAGCTCAGAAGCAAGATCTGGAAAAGCTAAAAGCAGATATCATCGCCGCTAAGAAGAAGAACGACGAACTTGTCCAAAAGTCCAACCTAACTGCAGACGAAAAGAACTTGATGAACGAGTACGCCGACCGTGGCCGAAAGATGGACGATCTGCTTCAGCAATGGAACCAAATGTTCCTGAAAGACGCGCAGGATTATGTGAAGAAGCAGCAAAACGCGGCCGTCGAAAAAGCCCGTCAAGCTGTTAAGAGCGTCGCCAAGCAGCAGGGCTTCACGATTGTGTTCGAAGCGCAAGTTGCTCCCTATGGGGTTAACGACCTCACCGATGCCTCGCTGAAAGCAATGGATGACCAGAAATAGCTTTCTTCTTTGCTTTGTAGCTTTCGGCCTTGGAGTCTCATGCGCTCCAAGGCCGAAACTCGTTTATGTGGATATCGAACGCGCGGCGCTTCCGTCAGAAAGCAACTTCAATCCTCGCTCGTTGTCCACTCGTCCCGCGCCTATCCCAGGCAAGACATCGGAGATCGGCGGTCTGCCGAAACGCGTGGTCAGTTTCCCGGTTAGCGGCGATCCGCTTCGTGAAGCCAGAGCTGTCATGGCAAAGAGCGAACAGGACGCCGTTCGCGAAATCGCCCAGCGCCTCAGCAAGACCTATCTGAGCGAGGTTAATGACCTGTTCGAGAAGAAGAAGCGCGAAATTGAGCCTTTGCAAAGGGAAAGCCTCGACAAGGTCTTCATTGAGCTTCGTAAGCGATTCGAAGTTTATGCAGAAAGGCGCGGCCCTTTGCTCGTAGTTCTTGCCTCTAAAGTTGGCTGGCCGGATCCAGACCCAGGATCGCTTATCGAACCTGACGAGTCGAATCCGCGCAGGCTTGGGGCTTTCAAAGTTGCGAAGTCGTTGAGAGAGCAGATCAAAGCTCTGGATACTCAATACGATAAGGACATCAAGGGTCTCTTCGCTTCTCAGAAAGCCGGTGCAGAGCAAGCGATGGCAGATCTTAGCTTGCAAATTGAGGAGCTCAGAGCGAAGAAACTCGAAGTAGCTGAGGCCGAAGCGCGCAAGCAAGTCGAGAGCACCCGCGATCAAATTCACAGCCTTGTTGTAGGCGATCCGTCGGTGACGCTAGATTCTGTGCCCAAGAAAGAGGTAGCTTTTCCTTCAGCATCTCCGCGCGTTCTACCCCGGCTTCAACCGATTGCTCATGACTCATCCTTGCAAGAAGCGAAAGCCGACCTCGCCGTTTGGCTGGCGCAAAACCGGTATGAGTTAGCTCCGAAAGGCAGAGCTCGAGATGCAACAAAGGATTTCATAGAATGGCGGAACAGAAAAGTCATTGGACGCTAGGCGAACTGGCGCGCATATTAGGGGGAACCTGCGAAGGGCCAGAGGATCTCATAGTTGAGCGGCCGACCCCTGCTGAAGGCGGGGACCGTAAGGGCATCGCCTTCGCCGAATCCGACAAATTCCTAGCTAAGGCTGAAGTCGCCGGCGTTGGTGCGGTCATTCTGCACGAAGACGAAAGAAAGACATCTTTGCCGTCGATTCGAGTAAAGAACCCGCGCGTCGCTTTCGGAACGGTTCTTGCCATGGCGCATCGCCCATTGCCGATTAATGATGGTATTAGCAGTCAATCATCCATTAATCAAGAATCGACGATTGACCCAACGGCCGCCATCGGGCCATTTGTAACCGTCGAAAGAGGCGCCCAAATCGGAGCCGGAGCCAAGATTTACGCTGGTTGCTATATCGGAGAGAACTGTACTGTCGGAGCTGGATCGGTGCTCTATCCAAATGTCGTTATGTATCAGGACGTAACCGTAGGAGCTGGATGTATCATCCACAGCGGCGTCGTTCTTGGCGCTGACGGCTTTGCCTTCGTCTGGACCGGCCAGAATCAACAGAAGATCCCGCAAGTTGGGAAAGTGGCTATTGCCGACAACGTCGAAGTCGGCGCGAACACATGCATCGACCGGGCGATGTGCGGCGTCACATCGATCGGCCAAGGCACAAAGCTCGATAACTTGATTCAAATCGGCCATAACACGACCATCGGAGAGAACACGGTCATGGCGGCCGCCGCTGGCGTGAGTGGAAGCTGCAAGATCGGCAACCGGAACACGATAGGCGGCCAAGCAGCGTTCTCCGACCACGCTTCAACCTGCGATGATGTGATTCTTGGCGGGCGAACAGGTGTTACGGGAGATATCAAAGCGCCTGGCGCGTACTTAGGATTGCCTGCTCGTCCCTATCAAGAAGCCATCAAAGCGCTCGCTTTATCAACAAAACTGCCGGAGATGTTGAGCCGAATACGAGCGCTAGAGGCCAAAATAAGAGAATTGGAGAACGGCAGTTGACAATCCAGTTTGAGCGCAAGACGGTCGCCAACGATGTCCTCTTTAATGGCAAGGGGCTTCACTCGGGCAATCCTGTGGATGTGACCGTAAAGCCTGGCGATGACGGTATCTGGTTTCGGTGCGGGCAAGACAGAATTAAGGCTTGTCCCAACAACGTCTCGGACACCTCACGATGCACCATACTCGGTCCGATATCGACCATCGAGCACATGATGGCGGCTCTGGCGGGTTGCGACATAACCGACGCGGAAGTTGAACTTAGCTCCCCGGAAATGCCTGCGCTCGACGGCGCATCTGGCGAATACACGAAGAAGATTCTTGCCACAGGGTCAACGGTCATCGGAATCGCTGCTTGTTCCGGCCCCTATGCACGGGTTTTCGTTCAGGAAAACGAATCCAAAGTTGCGATTGCCGCCGGTTCTGGCCACTGGAAGTTCGACTTTATCAGCGAGAACCGATGGCCGTTTCACCAGACCTTCGAGACGGAATCGGTTCACATCGATTTCAGCGGGGACATCGCTTCTGCAAGAACCTTCGACTTTGAAGAGAACGTGCCTCTGATCCAAGCTGCAGGATTGGCAAAGGGATTGAACCTCGATACGGCTCTCATCCTTGGCAAGGACGGATATGTCAACGCCCCTCAGTTCCCGGACGAGCCCGCAAGACACAAGATGCTAGATATGATTGGCGATCTCTACCTGTCTGGCGTCCCGATTCGCTTGTTAAGCGTTGCAGCGGTAAGGTCTGGCCATTGGCTAAACGTGAAGGCTGCGAAGGTTCTTTCTGAAGCCGCTAAGATCGAGTTCGTCAGCTAGCCTCAACCTGGGTCCTGTTCAGGATATTCCTTGCATCAATCGGCGAATCAACCTTCTCGTCAGATACGACTTCTCCGTCTCGAAAACGCACGATCCGGCTCGCGTGGAGCGCAATATCGTTCTCATGCGTCACTAGGATGATCGTCTTTCCCTGTCGATTTAGGTTCTGGAAGATCGCCATGATCTCTTCGCTGGTGCGCGTATCCAAAGCACCGGTCGGCTCGTCGGCGAAGATAACATCGGGATCGTTGACCAGGGCGCGGGCGATGGCAACCCGTTGCTGTTGACCTCCCGAGAGCTCGTTCGGGGCGTGATCGGATCGGTCCGCCAAACCGACTTCTTCCAGTCGCCTCTTCGCTTCTTCTTGCCTGCCTTTCATTCCGCGCCAGTTGTAGAAACGCGGAAGCTCGACGTTCAATAGTGCGCTTGTCCGCGGCAACAGATTGAATGTCTGAAACACGAAGCCAAGTTTGGTGCACCGTAGGTAGGCCAGTTCGTCGTCGGTCAGGCTCGAAACCTCCAAGCCGTCAAGCATATAGGATCCGGCGGTCGGAGTATCCAAGCAGCCGATTAGATTCATGAAGGTCGACTTGCCGGAGCCTGAAGGACCCATAATGGCTATGAACTCGCCGGGTTCGAACGAAAGGTTGACGCCTTTCAATGCGTGCACATCGACATGACCTGTCTGGTAGGTCTTCGTCAGATTGGATGTTTCGATAATCGGTTTCATGGGACTTGGGGCTTTATTGAAAAATGGCTCAGGAGCAAACCATTTCAGCCTGCTCCTGAGCAAGCGGCTACTTGGCCAACGATTTCAACTTCGAGATCAACTTGTTCAACCTCTCGGTTTGGAACTTGGCCATGAACTTCATTGGGCTGGTGGAAGGGTTCAACGGGTTGTATTCCTTCATCTCAGGCATCTTCGGAGGGCCAGAAGGCCGAGATCCGCCAGGTCCACCGGGTCCTCCTGGAGGAGGTCCGCCCATTCCCGGTCTTCCAGATCCGCCAGGGCCGCCTGGTCTGCCGCCCGGTCCGCCTGGGCCTCCGAGACCGCCGAATTTCGGCCTCTCGTCCAGCAACTTAAGCTGAGCTTTATTGAGCGGCTTGCGAATCGCTTCGACGATTGACTTTGCCTGCTTGTCGGTTACCGACTTCTTCGGCTTCCACTGCTGGATGACGGCCAGAATCGTCTTCGCTTGCGAGGAAGTCAACTTGGCTTTCTTGTCTTCCATCACCCTCGGCAGAGCCATGAGGGTCCGTTCCAGCTTCATCACATTCTCATGAGACTTCTGCCATTTCATCATGGCTTCGAACTGCTTGCGCATCTCCGGAGGAGGTCCGCCGGGGCCGCCGCGAGGTCCACCCGTAGGAGGGCCTTGAGTTAACGCGCTCGAAGCGAGTGCAATTGCTAATAAGGTTATGAATTTCATATTCACCTCACTCGTATCTAAGGGCTTCAATCGGTTTCAGCTTGGACGCCTTCATCGCGGGATAGAACCCGAAGAAGACGCCAACAGCCGCCGCGAAGCTGAAGGACATCAATATCGTCGTTGGCTGAACGCTAACCGCCCAGCCGTTCATCGCGCTGACAACCCGGGCGCCGATGATTCCGCTGACAACACCGAGTATGCCGCCAACGCTTGATAAAAGCAGCGCTTCGATGATGAACTGCGCCAGAACATCGCGCCGTCTCGCACCGATCGCCTTTCGCACGCCAATCTCGCGCGTTCTCTCGGTTACGGATACCAGCATGATGTTCATGATGCCGATGCCGCCGACGCACAGCGAGACGATGGCAAGACACGTGATGAGAGTCGTGAAGGTGCCCTGCTGTTCGCTTTGGGCGTTGGCAAGGTCGGCCTGGTTCATGACGGTAAAGTCGGCGTCTGCGCCTGGGGCAATCCCGTGGCGCTTCTTCAAGAAGGTCTCGATGTCGGCCTGGCACTTTTTCATGACGCCAAACGACCGAGCCTGGCAAGTAATGTTCTGGACCTTTTTCAACCCAAAGAGACGCTTCATAGCGGTGTTGATGGGCACGTAAACCGCCTCGTCCGGATTCCTGAATCCCTGGCCGCCTTTCTTCTTCAGCATGCCGACGATGTAGAAGTTCTGGCCGGCGACGCGGATCGTCTTCCCGACAGGATCAGCCCCTTTGCCGAACAGAGCCTTTGAAGTCGTAACGCCGATGACTGCAACTCGTCTTCGAGCCTTGTCTTCGCTCTCAGAAAAAAAACGGCCCTTGCCGACAGGATGGTTGTTGATCTTCGGGAACGATGTCGTGACGCCATAGACTCCGACGCTCGTGTTCTTGTTCTTGTACTTCACCTGAGCATTGTTTTGAACCTGCGGGCAAATGCCGATGACCGAGTCCACTCCGGCCAAGATCGCCTGGCTGTCCTCGAGCGTGAGTGTGTTGCTCGAACCCGAACCCATGCCGATCGGTCCGTTTTGCATCTGGCCTGGAATGATCGTCAAAACATTTGTGCCCATTTTCTGGATGCTGGCAGAGACTGCTGCTCTCGATCCCTCGCCGATGCCGATGGCCACGATGACTGCCCCGACGCCGATGATGATTCCCAGCGTAGTCAGGAAGGCGCGAAGCTTGTTGGCCGTCAGGCCGCGCAGCGCCATCAGAAGGGCAATTCCGATGGAAACGGCGTTCCAGCTAGACGGCGGCTGGAGCGCATTTCCTTGATGGTTCGTGTTCGTAGCGGCCATGTCACTTACCTCCGCCGCCACCCGGAGGAGGCCCAGGAGGAGGTCCGCCGGGACCGCCAGGCCCGCCGCCGCCGAACGCAGCCTTCTTCTGGTCGGTGTCTTCGCTGTCATCCGCGGCTTCGCCATCTGTCGGCGAGCTCTTTGAGACAACGATGCTGTCTCCTTCACGAAGGCCGCTGACGATCTCGGTCGTCTCGGATCCGTCGATGCCGGTTCTAACCTCTCGGCGTTCGGTCTTTGCAGCAACAAAAGTGTCGGGACCGATCTCCTTTCCTCCAACAACGACTTCAACAAACGCCTTGTCTCCGTCTGTTTGAATCGCTTCAGTAGGCACGGCTAGGGCATTGTTGGCTTCTCCGACCACGAAATCGCAGGTTGCGTTCATCGCCGGTTTGAGCTTTTTGAACTCAGGATGCGAATTGTCGACTTCAACGCGCACGTGGACGGTGGTCACGTTGGATGACGTCTCCGCTTGCGGGTTAATCTTGGCGACCTGGCCTTTGAACGGAACGCCGGGAAAGGCGTCGAAGGAGACCTCAACATTCTGGCCGACTGCAATGCTGCCGATGTCCGTTTCATCCACCGACACATCGACGTACATCCTCGATATCTCGCCGATCTGCACAATGGATGTTCCGGACGAGTTGAACGACATGCCCGAGGAGATCATCGTGCCCTGCTCAACGTATTTTTGAAGGACAACGCCGTCGCTCGGGGCCCTGACGACCGTCTGGTCAAGGGTTTCCTTTGCATTCTTGAAAGTCGCATCCGCTCGCGCCGAGTTGGCCGAAGCGATGGTGATCGCAAGCTGCTTCATCTTGGAGTTGGACTTTCCCGCCGTCGCCTCGCGAAATTGGGAGTCCGCCTGGGCGACCTGCGCTTTTGCTTGCGCATATGCCGCCTCGGCTGCAACGAGGCTGTCTGCCTTGCTTCTCACCGCGAAGGATCCTGCTTTCGCCGATTCGAGCTGGGCTGAAGATTGTTTGACTTGCGTATCGGCTTCTTGCAGTTCTATCTGCATGTCGGTCTCGATGCCGTCGAGTTTCGTCTTGGCTGCGTCCAGCGTTGCCTTCGTGCTTTCGGCTTTCGCCTCTGTCGCTTCAACGCTTTGGCGCGAAACGTATCCTTTGTCCAGCAGCTGCTTCTGTCTGGCATAGGCCGCTTCGTCAGCCTTGTAGTTGGCGTGTGCTTGGTCGTAGGCAGCTTTGGAGTTCGCACGGCTTTGCTTTTGGGTCGTATCGAGCCTGCGCCGCGCGAGGACAGCGGCTTCATAGGAGGCTGCAGCTTGGTTCAAGGAGGCTCCAGTCATCGCAGGCTGGGCTTCCTTCTCCGAACGGGCAATGCTCAGTCGAGCCGCCGCCTGCTTTTGGTTCTCTTTAGCCGACTGGAGGTTCAGATAGGCCTGGGCGATGCCTTCATCTGTCTGAGATAGTTGCAAGGTGTATGCTTCGGTCGATTGGGATCGCGATGCAGAAGCAGACTGCTTATCTGCGAGGGACTGGCTATAAGTCAAGAGCGAATCGGAAGGGTCGATCTTCGCTACGATCTGCCCTTTCTTCACGACAGATCCAAGTTCGACGGCCAGTAATTCGATCTTGCCACCAGCCTTAGATTTGACATCAACGGTGGTCCACGGCTGAAGCGTTCCGCTTGATGATACGGTCTTCTTGATTTCTTGTTTCGTCACCAACGCGACTTTGTAGGTCACTTGGCTGCGGTTCTTGCTGCTCTGAACCTTTGTCCAAACAAAGCCGCCGATGGCTGCGATGGCAACAATGGCAACTGCGGTCTTTGTGTATTTCATCGTTTTGGTCTCCTTATTAGGATGCTCATGCGTTCGGCGACTTTTCGAGATTGGCGAAGATGAAAAGCTAGAACGCGTTTTCTGTTGTTGAATCTCACTTTGAGTCTGCGTTCTGCAGATGAAATCAAGATGAAAAGATCTCCAGGCCAGTCGCACGATCAATGAAAACCAGCATTACGGCGCGTGATTTGAACCTGGTTTGCCCCGATATTGCTGGAGCATCCGCAAGAATCGACCGTCCCAAAGATGGTGGGACGTTTGGATATCCACAGGTAACCTGTAAGTATGTCGAAGAAGCCTGTATCCCCCGAAGATCTCCTCAAATTGCAGTTTGTCGGCGATCCCCAGATCAGCCCAGACGGACTGACGGTGCTCTACGCTAAGAAGCACATCAGCGAGAAGAATAAGTACGTAACCAACCTTTACACGGTGACGGCAGAAGGCGCGATCACGCAGTGGACGCAGGGCGAAGCAGGCGCAGGCCATGGGCGATGGTCTCCTGACGGCAGCAAGATCGCGTTCACCTCGGGCCGCGAGAAACCTTCGGCACAGATATACATTCTTCCGACAAACGGCGGCGAAGCCCGAAAGCTGACCTCGCTGGGCGAAGGTTCGATAGGCGGGTTCAAATGGTCGCCGGACGCCACCATGATCGCGTTCACTTTCCGAGAGCAGCACCCGGACTGGACCGAGGCTGCAAAGAAGGAGCAAGACGAGAAGGGACTGAGCACGCCGCCGAAGATCATCGAAGACGTGTGGTATCGGCTCGACGGTGACGGCTACTTCATGGGCCAGCGGCACGCGCTCTATCTGGTCTGCGTCGCGACTGGCGAAACCAAGAAGCTCTATGACAAAGACCCGATGGGTTCCTACAGCTTCGACTGGGCGCCGGATTCCAAGAAGATGGTCATCTCGCACACGCTGAATGCGAAGCCGATGGCCGCTCCCGAGAATGACGGTTTATTCCTCCTAGACCTTGATGGAAATGCGACACCTTTGCCCGGTCTGCCTTTTGGACCCAAAACGAGCGTTAGCATCTCTCCAAACGGCAAGCTGATCGCCTACATCGGCGACGACAATGAGAACAACCCGTGGGGCGTCTTGAACTCAAAGCTGTTCGTTGTTCCGATCGAAGGCGGCCCTTCTAAGTGCTTGACAAGGGACGACGACTATTGTCTTCAGGCTGGCGTTCTTGGCGACACGAAAGAAGGAGCTGGCGATGGTTCGCCCATTTGGTCGCCCGATTCGAAGGCGATCTATTTGAATATTTCATGGCACGGTGAATCTCAGCTTGGGTTCGTACAACTCGACATCGCCAAGGTCAAAATGCTGACCAAGGGCAAGCATTGCCTATCGATCGGCAACCTCAGCAAGAACGGCGAGCGCTTTGCTTGCTTGTTCGGCACGGCCGCTAAGATGCAAGAGGTCGGAATATACGACTTGGCCAAGCACGGCCATGAACCGGCTGTCTTGACGTCGATCAACAAAGCGTTCCATGAGGAGTTCGCGACGGTAGAGCCCGAGGACTTCTGGGTGGAGACTCCTGATAAGACAAAGGTCCATTGCTGGAAGATGGACCCTCTGGTTGCTAAAGGCAAGAAGTCTCCGGCAATTCTGGAGATCCATGGCGGCCCGCATGCGCTGTACGGTTGGAGCTACTTCTTCGAGTTCCAAGTACTGGCAGCTCAAGGCTACACGGTGATCTATACGAATCCGCGCGGCTCGAAGGGCTACGGCGAGAAGCATTGCGACGCCATTAACGGGGCTTGGGGCGACAAGGACTGGATTGACATCGCTGCCGTCAAGGATTGGATGAAGGCTCAGCCAGGCCTCGATTCGAAGAAGCTGGGTGTGATGGGTGGCAGCTACGGCGGATACATGACGAACTGGGCCATCGGCCACACCAACGACTTTAAGGCGGCCATCACTGACCGTTGCGTTTCGAACTTAGTCTCGTTCGGCGGAAACTGCGACTTCCCGATGATCCCAGACGGCTATTGGAAAGGCGCACCGTGGGGGGACATCACGACGCTTTGGAAGCAATCGCCAATAGCCTATTTCGACAAGGTCGAAACACCGACGCTGATCATCCATAGCGAAGGAGACTTGCGATGCAACGTGGAGCAAGGCGAACAGGTGTTTGCTGCCTTGCAGCAGAGAGGCATTGAGTCGCGATTCGTCCGCTACCCGCTATCGACGTCGCACGGGCTTTCTCGCGGCGGCCCAGCCGATCTGCGCATCCACCGGCTGAACGAGATCGTGAACTGGTGGAAGAAGCATTTGGGTTGAAATTTTGACGTAGGACGTAAGATTGTAATCGATTATCTTGTCTGAGTGGCTTGAACATGTCATCAAACGCTTGAGCTGGTTACGTCCTACGTCTTACGTCCTACGTCCGGTTAATCCCATCACATCAAGCTATAAGGATCAACGTCCACCGTCATCGACACGTTTTTCCATTTCAACCCATACATCGCATCGCGGACGAGGCCGAGGTTGGCGGTTGGCGGAAGTTTGACCAGAACGTGCTGGCGCCATTTGTTCTGAAGCCTCTCCAGGGGACAGCTCGTAGGTCCGAGGATGATTGCTCCTTCGACGTCATGCAGGGCATCTGCCGCTTCGTCAGCGGCGCGCTTGACTTCGCCCAAAGCAGACCCAGAAAGCACAACATTCACCAACCGCACGAACGGCGGATATTTGGCGGCTCTGCGCTCAGCCTTGACTGCTTCATACAACGCCACATAGTCGTGCGTTTGCGCCGTTGTTACGGATATATGCAATGGGTTGAATGTTTGAATTACTACATTGCCTGCGATCTTGCCGCGTCCCGCGCGGCCTGCGACTTGCGATAACAACTGGAAAGTCCGCTCAGAAGCGCGAAAATCGGGGATGTTCAGCGAGGTATCGGCAACAATGACGCCAACCAGAGTTACCCGAGGGAAGTCGAGACCTTTCGCGATCATCTGAGTGCCGACCAATATATCTAAATCTCCCGTTCTAAAGCTGGTCAATACCGATTCGAGCGCGCCTTTCTTTTGGGCGACATCGCGATCTAGCCGGGCAACACGCGCGTCGGGAAACAGGTTCTTTACCGTCTCCTCAACCTTCTCGGTGCCGGCGCCGATAGGCTTTATCCGAACGCCGTTGCAGGCTGGGCAGATGTCGGGCGGCCGCGTGGTATAGCCGCAGTGATGGCAGCGCAGATTCCGATCGCTTTGGCTATACGAGAGCGAGACCGCGCACCGAGGGCAGTTGAACTGCTGGCCGCAATCCCGGCAGAGAAGGAAAGGCGAATACGCTCGGCGATTGAGGAACAGAATGGCCTGTTCCTTACGGTCCAAAATCCCGCGAATGCGCTCCTGCAGGTCCTGGGCAAACATCGACGGCGTACCGGTCTTGAAGCCGTCGGCTAGATTGTCGATGAACACTGTCGGTAGCGTTGCGCTTGCAGCGCGCTCAGGCAGCGAAAGCTGAGTCAGCGTGCCGATCTCAGCTTCATAAAAGCTCTCGACGCTCGGGGTTGCGGAGCCGAGGACCAGCGCAGCATTGTGCTTCTTGGCTAGAAACATTGCAAGCCGCTTTGCGTGATAACGAGGTGAGCTCTCCTGCTTATAGGTGCTCTCATGCTCCTCGTCCACGACGATCAGCCCAATGTTCGAGAGAGGGGCGAAAAGTGCGCTACGCGCCCCTAGAACCACTGGAGCGCGGCCTTCACGGATCTGAATCCAGTTGTCCAAGCGTTCCTTGGCAGGCAAATCGCTGTGGACGATGGCCACGCTTCGCCCGAATCTCTCTCGCAAATGGGCGATGGCTTGTGTGGCCAAGGCGATTTCGGGCACTAGATAAAGCACCTGCTTACCCTGGCGAAGAGCCTCCGAAGCCGCTCGAAGATACACTTCGGTCTTGCCCGAGCCAGTCACGCCGTAAAGAAGAAACGGCTGAAAGCGCGAGGCATGAACGGCATCGACGATGGCGTTGATGGCGATCTGCTGGGCTTTGTTCGGCTTCGGCGGAGTCCTGGGCGGCGGCGCGTCTTCTTCCACTCGCTCAAGCAATCCCGATTCAACGAGCGCTTTGACGGTGGCATCGGTCACGCCGCACATCGCCTTGATTTCGGCGGCGGTCAAACGGGAGCTCTCAGCGCTCTGCAGCTGCATAACGGTCAAGGCTTGCGCAGGCTTCTTTCGCGCGCTCTTCTCCATGAACCGTTCTATCCGGTCGATGTCGGGCGTCAGTTGGAGCATTCCGAGGGTCGTTCGCGTCTCGCTGTTGGGAGCGATGCGAAGGCTTTGGCGCACGATGCCTTTGGCGCGCAGCATCTTCAGAGCTTTGAGCGTTCCAGGCGCGATCTTTTTGCCTGCCCCTTCGTAAAGGGTGCCGCCCGACTCGCGAAGAACCTGCACCACTTCGCTTTGCGCTGCCGTTAGCTTCATCTCTTCATTCGGCAGATCGCTTAACGTCCAGGCTGAAACCAGCCTGTCGCTGAGGCCGGGAGGACTAACTGGACCTAAAGCAACCGAAAGAGGGCAGAGATACTCGTTGGAGACAAAGTGCAAAAGGTCGCAGATTGGAGCGGGCAACGTGAGCCCATCAACCTTTTGATGAACCTTGCGGAGCGCTGAAACCGGAAAGCCAAGATCATCCGGAGAGGTTTCATAAGAGCGGATCGCAAAGCCCAAGACCGACCGAGTGCCAAGCGGGACGAAAAACGCGTCCCCTTCTTGCACGAGTCCGTCAACTTGATATGTGTAAAGGCCTTCGCCGCCGCCCGAACGGGATTCGATGACGATATCGACAACGGTCAACTTATCTTCCGCAAGCGGATTGCTCACGGCATTAGGATACCGTTCAGGATGCCATGGCGTGGCTCTGGGCTCTCACTCGAACTTCAAGATGCTGCTTCTGTTCCATGTTCGTCTGAAAAGCATAGAACTTGGTGCCATATTTTTCGAAGGTCTGCAATTGAACCGACTTCCCGCGCATCTCGACGTTGGCAACTGGACCGGATATAAGAACTGATAATCCATCGATATTTGCATCGGGTATGAGCACTACTTGGCCCTCGCGATCAACATGGTTGGCTACTCGACGCATGGCGCGTCGCGCTTTCTCATAGTCCAAGGCCTGCTCTGGCTTTATGAACACCATTCGGTTGCTACGGCCGTTGATTATGATCCGGCGAATGGAGTTGCTGATGTTCGAGTTGGTGATGTTTTTCGGCGCAGCCACAAAATGGAGGCATCCGCTGTGGTTCAGGTTCTGCGCAAACAAGGCATCGCAAACCGCGTCACTCACCACCTCGCCGGGCATATAGATCTGGTAGGGGATCTCCATCACCAGTCGCGACGATGTGTCCGCCTTTCTGCTGAAGAACGGATGGCATGTTCCAAACATGAATCCTGCCGTGCCTGCTTGGCGCCCTCCTTTGCTAACAGATACGCGAGCTCCGCCAACTTCGCACATATCATAAAACGCATCCCAGCCGCGCCAGTAGCCGAAGATCGGACGAACGGTGACCATCGATTGCACGGCCGCCGACCTCGATAGCGCCGTTCGTTGAAGCTTGAGGTGGTCCTCGGTCCAGCCGCTCTTGTTCTCAGCGATGAACAAGGATCCAATCTCATGCTCCCACCGCATCAGCATGCGATATGTATCGAGCGGGTAGCCCGGCGCAGGGACGATCCATGCTGCCGGACAGCCGTGGAGGCTCAGCAACTGGTACATCGGATAGACATGCTCTGGCTCAAGGTCGTCGCAATCCAATGTCAGCATCGCGGCTGCCGGAGCGAGGTTGGGCCATTGCCAAAGCACGATTGCGCATCTGCCGCAGTGGTCAGTTGCGTTCATTACCGCACGCAACAGAATATCCTTTAGCGTGTCGGCGTAGGGATATTTGAAGAACGGCTTGCTATCGCCGGCGGTGCCTCGGTCATCTTCATAGGAAAGAAGCGTGCCGTCTTCGGAGCGGAGCAGGCCATCATCGAGCGTCGCAGAGCCGTCGTTCGGTCCAACTGCGTCCGTCTCAACGCTGATGCCAAGCTGCATTCGCGCCATTGTCTGACCAATGTGCGGGCCTACAAATATCGCAAGACCTTTGCCAACCTGCATCCGGCTGACACCGACGAATCCTTCCGCGGTTGTGGCGACGGACCGGCATTTACCAGCCAAGCATAGGTCGCCGCCGATGAAGCGCACACGTTCGGCAAAATCTGGCCACAGCCGGTCTTCTTGATTGTTCACTAGATAGGCCGTAGAGAAGTGGCGAGGTTGCGCCATAAGCCCAAGCAAGCTTTCGAGCCCCCAAGGAGAGCCTGAGCAAATAACGGATCCGCCGTTGTCGACCCACGACCCAACGAGCGCTTGAGTCTCGCCATCGAGTTTGCCATTACCTGCCAGCACGAGAACGTCAATTTGGCGCAAATCCTCTGCTGTAACGGTATCTAGCGCTCGAAATGCAAATCCCCCGTGCTCGAACACTTCTTCGTAGTAGCAAGCGTGCGGATCGCCTGCTGCTTTAAACACACCTAATCTGGCCCACATGTATATGCCTTATCTTTTCGATCCTATCCATATATCGGCAAGGATGTGTGGCAAATTCAGGCTCCTTGAGGCCCAACATCGGCAGGTTGCTTCTTAGTGTGCCGGAGCGGCTTCTCTTGGCATCTCAGCAGATGGCCGGAAGAACGCTGCAATCCCTTCAATCAGCATTAGAATAGCCAGTCCGACAAGGACAATGGCGATCCACGGGATCGGATCGGATGGAACTCCTTTGGCGAACCCTTTGGAGATGAATGCTGATAGTGCCATTACGCTCATGCCATACATCAGCAGCATCGGAATGCCGGTGACGGCAAGAGACCATCTATAGCCGAGTCCCTTGTAGAGCCATACGGTAATGCCGATCAGTGTGAGAGCGGCCAGAAGCTGGTTTGTTGCCCCGAATAGCCCCCAATAAGCCTTCCAGACAGGTTGAGCCTTGCCGCTGGCATCAAGAGTGGTCTGCATGACGAAGAAGACCGGAGTGATCGCCGTCAGGCTTGTGCCGATCCACGCGCCTGCTTTGCCCTTCCATCCGGTTAGCTCTTGGATGATGTATTTGCCAAGGCGCGTGCAAATGTCGAGAGTGTCGTAGACGAATGTGGCGAAAGCCATCAGAGCGAACGTTATGCCGATGTGCGGAGGAATGCCAACCGGCGACAGGAAGCTTTGTATACCGTTGGCATAGATGCCGTTAGGCGATGGTTTGGCTAAGATCGGATCTGTTGGCGCTAGCATCATCACGCAGCAGAGCGAAACGACGGCTACCATGCCCTCAAGTAGCATCGTTCCGTAGCCGATCGGTTTAGCGTCCGTTTCTTTCTTCAGTTGTTTGGAGGAAGTACCCGATGCGATGAGCGAGTGGAAACCCGAGCAAGCGCCGCAAGCGATGGTGATAAACAGCATCGGCGCAAGGTTATCGCCAGCTTTGCTGGTCCAACCGGTGAATGCCGGATACTGAACGGTCTTGCCGCCGAGAAGCACGCCGAACGCGCCTGCTCCTAGCGCAACAAACAGGAAGAAGCCTCCAAGATGCCCGCGAGGCTGAAGCAGGAGCCACACCGGAACGATTGCGGCGATCAGGCAATAACCAAGCAGGATGACGTCCCACATCTTGTGGGCGTTGGCTTCGCTTGTGCCGAGGATCGCCGCTAGGTCAAGTTGGATGTATTGGCCTGCCAATATAGCCACGCCGATTAACGGAACGAAGATGACTGTCGCCCAGAGCAACGACAGCTTGGCATAGCGCATCAGCAAGCCCATGGCAACCGGCAAAGCCAGATACATCATCGATGAGGCCGCGATGCCTGCGCCGCGCACTGCCGTGCCGTTCTCCAGCTTTTGCTCGCCGATGAACGAGGCCGCGGTGATATCGGTGAACGCGACGATAATGTAGACCAAAGCGATCCAGATGAACGTCAGAAACAGCACATACGAGCGTTTACTCATGTGCTCGCGAACGATCTCGGCGATTGACCTTGCTTTGTGTCGTATCGATGCCACAAGCGATGCGAAGTCGTGAACGCCGCCGATGAAGATCGATCCGACGATGATCCAGATAAGGGCCGGAGCCCAGCCGAACATCGTGCAAGCGAGGATTGGACCGACGATCGGACCGGCGGCGGCGATGGCCGAGAAGTGCTGGCCGATGAGGAACTTGGGTTCGGTCGGCACGTAGTCGACGTCGTCTCGAAGTTCGTAGGCTGGAGTCTGTTTGTCAGGATCGAGCCTGAAGAGCTTCACAAGCAGGGAACCGTAAAGCCGATAGGCGATAAAGAAAATCGCTGCAGAAACGAGCACGATGGGCAGCAAGCTCATATTGGCTTTATTATAGAGGGGATTTGCCTGCTAAAGGCCCTTCGAGCTGGCATATACTTGATTCATGCTGAAGGTCGACAACCCGAAAGGACCTTGCAGATGTTTGGTTGTTTCTTGCGAGAGACACATTGCGAGGCTCATCCAGGCAAATCTGGAGCGGCAGAAGTATGATGTGTCGACTGCCTGGGACATGGAGTCGGCAGGCACACAAGTCGATGCAGGCGGATTCGATCTCGCAGTTCTCTTTGAGCAATTGCCGGAGATTGACGGACCAGTGATGATCCAAGCGATCCGAACCGGTAGCTCCTCGAAAGCGCACATCATCCTCATGTCGCCACGTGCGCATACGCTTCGTGGCGAGCAGAACGAATATTGTGCTGACCAATACATCCAAGTTAGCGATTTCTGGCCCAGGATCTGGCGGAAGTAAAGCCTCGGGACGGCGCGTCCCGAGGCATCGTTAAGCAAACAATGCAACAGCCTCGGCGCATCCCGAGGTGTTTATTACTCCTACTGCTTAGGCTGCCAGAGATCTTTCGTATCGGAGACGTCGGTTGTCAGCTTATCGACGACTCGGCGCATGATTGGGCCGGTTACCAGGCGATTATCAATCGCTTCTGCCATCATCAGCGCGCCATTTGAAGTGAGATAAAAGAAAGACGGCTGGATCTTGGCGTTGCGCTTGAGCAACTCCTGATAGTTGAGCTTGCCCGAGTCGGTTCCGAGATTCACCGTTAGCCAAATATAGTTCTTCGAAGGGCTTACTTCTGCGCCGACAGGAATGTTCAGGCCGCCTTTCTCAATTTTGAACTCGTATTTCTCCTTTCCTGGACCTGTTCCGATATCTTTCGTTTCATAACCCAGGCCCTCGACGGCGGCTTTCAAGCTGGCCGCATCGAGCTTTCCGTCGTTGGTCTGTGCAAAGGAAAACAAAGTAGTCAAATGGGCAAAACCCACGACCGTAACAACAAAGCACGCAATGTAGACAATTCGCTTCATATTCAACACCGAAGCGAATGGTAAAGCGTAATGAAGGCCAGGCGAACCTGTTAACGGTTCATCTGGGCCAAAAGTCGGTTAAGATTGGACCGTTAAGCCTAGCGCATGGCGTCGGAGATGGCTTGAACGATGCGCGCATTCGATGCGGCATCCTTCACAGCTGTCCTGATGAACCTGCCTTGGAAGCGCTGGCTCAGCGTGTCGCAGTTGCGCAAATAAACGCCGTCCTTGCGCGCTTTTTGCACGACCGTCTCGGCATCGACACCAAACAGCTCGATGAGCAGGAAGTTCGTCACGCTGGGAAACACTTTCACTTCTTCGATGGTACTGAACGCGCCGCCAAGAACCCTTCTTAACCGAGCCGTTTCGGCAGTGACAAAAGCATAGTAGGGCTGATCGCGCAACGCTTCTACAGCCGCCACTTGGGCGATGAGGCCGACGCTCCACGGCGTGCTTTCGGGCTCTATCTCCGCAATCAGCGAGGACGGACCGGCCAGATAGCCGACGCGGACGCCGCTAAGCGCATAGTACTTCGACAGCGACTTGCTAACGATGACCCGCGGATCTTCAGGGATCAGCACCTCGGCAGAGGCGAGTTCGGGGTCGAAGTCGATATAGGTTTCGTCAATCCACACCTTGGTCTGCTCGGAAAGTCCGTCCAGAATCTTCTTGAGCAACGAGCTGTCGATTGCCGATCCGGTCGGGCTGTTCGGGTTAACCATGATTAGAAGGTCTGCGTTCTTGCAGTCCTTCATCAGCCTCTCGAATCCCGGTTTGAAGCCGTCCGATTCCAAGCAGTCATGTCGAATAACCTGTGCGCCGACGACGTTCTCGCAAATATGGACATACTCGCCGTACATCGGGTCCAAGATAACGACTTTGCTATCTTTATCGATGATCTTAGGAATTGCCTGATACATCAGGGCAGTCGTTCCTGCGCCAACGATCACGCACTCCTCAGGAATCCTGCGGACTTCAGAAATCACCGACCGCAGTCCCTCACCATACAGAGGCGGCGACGTCTTCATGAGCCATGCCAGGTGCTCGTGAATGGTGTCGACCACGCGCGGAGACGGGTCATACCAGGCGTCTAGGACGTCGGCGTTGACGATATCATTCTTACGGCGCAGATCGTCAAACTTGACGCCGATGGCCTCGAAAAAGGCTCCACCATGGAAAACGTGCCCTGTTTGTTGCATGGAACTAAGAAGTTTCTCCTCGGATGAAAGACACCGTGCACTTAAGTCTACTTAATATCGACCTTACGTTGTTGGCGGCGGCATCCGGATTGGCAGGAAGAGGCACAAACAGGTATTCCACGCGGTTCGCTTCGCAAACGGTGTTTAGGATGACGCCAATATCTCGGCCGCGTTCAATATGGACCGTATAGGGCAGGTGTTTCTCTTTGAATAAATCCTTTATCTTATCTACCGCCGAGACGGCTGAGTCTTCTTGTTGGGGAAGCGGCGCATGCAAGGCGAGATCGCGAGGCACGACTATGGGATAGACGATATGCACGTGCCCTTGAGTGGATCGAGCCATTCTTGCGGCGGCTTTCATGGCAGCCGCATCGCACTCAGTTCCGCAAAGCTGGATGGCCACCTGCATCGCATCAGCCTTGGTGCCCTTGCCTTCTTCATTGATAAGCAAGTCCATGGTGTGGCGGGCCTCCTCGACCGATGCTGCGATGGCAAGCTGGCTGCGCACCTCGGGGATGCTCTTCACGATTTCCTGGACGGCTGCCGGAACTGCGGCAAGAATAATCAGCGCATCTTGCCTGCTGATATATTCCATCGCATCGCGGAATGTGTCGGCGCCTGCAAGAGTGCATTCGGTGATGCCCGAGCAGTCGACGATGACGCCTTGCGGGTGCTTTTGAAGGGCCATCGAGATGGCGGTGTGGATGGTGTCCCAGAAGTTCGACCTCAACGAGCCGGAAATCTGGACGACGTCTTCATAGAATTCGACAATCATGAGAGGAAGTACCTGACGTTTGTGATGACCACGTTCCTACGGTTGCTCAATGCGAGCTTTAAGGCCGTGGCGAGGTTGCTGTGCAATGCCGCTTGATACCACTTCGGCGGGACTCCTTGAGGAACGATGACGGTGATCGTTGCTTTCGGATCTTCCGCGAGTGCCCGGTCGATGTATTCGGTGACCGGCTCTACCAGCGAACGGTATTCCGACTCGAGAATCACGAGCGGCATATCGATGTTGTGCTTTTTCCAGAAGTCTTTTAGGGGACCCACGCTCTGAGAGTCGATCGTGACGTGCAGAGCTCGGCAGTCTTTGGCTAGCGAACTGGCGTAGGCAATGGCTTTGACCGTACCTCGGTGCAGACGCGGAATCAGCAAGAGAACCTTGCTGTCAACTTCCTCCACAACGTCCGTAGGAGCTACTTCGAACTCGCGCGCAAGGTAGTCGTAATACTTGCGGATCTTGCTGAAGATGATCAGCATGACGACGATAGCGATGGCGATGAGATAGGCATGCTCGTGCCACTTCGTATAAAGAAGCACGCCGGCAACAACGAAGGTAACGATAGCTCCGAAGCTGCTTACATAGAGCCGCCAGTTAAGAAACCATGGACGTCCTTCGGCAACGCTGGTGTGATACCACTTCACTGTCATTCCAGCTTGGCTCAATGTGAACGAGATGAACACGCCAAGGGCGTAAAGCGGGATCAGCATGTGTACATCAGCATTAAAGATGATGATCAGAATGATTGCTAGAACCGACAGGAGCATAATGCCGTTCTGGAAAACGAGCCTGTCGCCTACTGACATAAGCTGTCTCGGCAGGAACTTGTCTTTAGCGATAAAGCTCGATAGCCTTGGGAAGTCGGCAAAAGCGGTATTTGCGGCAAGGAACAAGATCGCCGCGGTCGAGGCTTGCAGCATATAGAAGAGCCAGTTTTTGCCTCCGAAAGTATCGATGCCTAGTTGCGCCATGACGGTCAACAGAGGCTTCGTCTGGTTGATGACATCCGGATCCAGCTTTGACATCGGAACAATTCCACGGTGGTGCGCCGCCCACGACATTCCAATTGACAAAGACAGCATCAAAACAACCATGATGCCAAGGGTAATGCTGGCATTCTTCGCTTCAGGCTTCCTAAATGCTTGCACACCGTCGGCTATTGCCTCAGTTCCCGTTAGAGCGGCGCATGAAGCTGCAAATGCCCGGAGAATCAAGAAGAGGCCGACGAGTTCAGTTTGCGTTTCAAAATACTTAATCGACTCTGGCGAAACTTGTACAGCAGGCTGTCCAATCCCTTTGAACACAGCAATGCCAACCATTAGCAACACGGAGCCGATAAAAACATAGACCGGAATGGCAAAGAGCATTCCGCTCTCCCTAGCTCCGCGCAGGTTGGCAACCATGATCAGCAGAACCGCTGCACAAGAGATATGGGCTTCGTAGCCGCGTACGTCTGGAATCGCCGAACGTATTGCGGCAGCACCTGACGAGATCGATACAGCTACCGTTAAGACATAGTCGATCAGAAGAGCTGCTCCAGCTACACGTCCTGCTCCAGAGCCTAGGTTCTGGCTTGAGACAAGGTATGTGCCACCGCCCTGAGGATAGGCATGGATCGTCTGATAGTAGCTGAAAGCGATCACAAGGAGCAATACGCCTAGTGCAATACTTACCGGATTGATATACCACAGCACTGCCAGAGCCATCGGCGAAGCCACGAGCACCATCAGGATTTCTTCGGTGGAGTACGCCACCGAAGAAATGGCGTCCGCCGAGAAAACCGGCAACCCGAACCACCAAGGAAGGCGTTCGTGATGAGCATGTTTCGATGCAATAGGCGCGCCGACAAGAATGCGTTTAGCTTTGTGAAAGACCGACATATCGAACTTGAACCGCAGGTTACATTATGCCATCTAAGGCCGGTCTCGTTTAGGGTAGTGTTCAAGCATGAGCGGCAACTTGAGAGCAAGGGCAATGTGGTGCGGTTCTGGAGACGCAGGCTGCACGGTTCAGTCGGTTCAGGAGTTTGTAGAGAACGCCTATCAGGCCGGAATTACGGCTATCGTGATGGAGATCAAGCACGGCGACGGCATGATCAGCTGGCCCAGCAAGGCCTTTCCCCAAGCCGTCAAACCGGAGTATCAGAACTTCGACTTGCCTAAGGTGCTGGCCGCCGAATGCCACATGCGCGGCATGGAAGCGCACGCCTGGCTGATCGACTTCATGGAAGGCGAAAACGGACCGGCCTTCAAGAGCCACCCTGAGTGGGCGATGCTGGACCGCCAAGGCAACCCGACAAGCCATGAAATTCTAAGAGGCCATCGCTTCAACGCCGTTTGGATGTGCCCAGCGAGAAGGCCGGGATACACCGACCAGTGGCTTGTCCCGATGATCCGCGAACTGGCGGAGAACTACGATCTCGACGCTATCCACCATGACTACGTCCGCTATCCGGGAGACCTCGCGCCAGACCAGTATTGTTTCTGCGACGACTGCCTAACCAACATGCCGCGGTTCAACCACCTTATCGCCGACGTCTATTCCGAAGCCCCGTTCTACCACGACCTCTACGACCGAGAGTATCTTGAAGCCCATTGGGAGCAAAGCCCGCGCGTTCTGCCGATGAACTGGGAGAAGCTTCCGCGTCGGATGAAGAGCGACTTCTTGCTCAAAGGCTCGTTCTTCCAGGGAGGACTCTATGACCTCGACTACTTCTTTTACACCTATCGCACGCACTGGATCACCGATTTTACGCGACTGGCGGCCGAAGCAGTGAGAAGCTCGAATCCGGAGATGCACCTCTCCGCGGCCGTGTTCAAAAATCCGATCCACAGCGGCCGGTTCATCGGCCAAGACTGGCGAACCTTTGCTCCGTTTGTCGAGACATGTATGCCGATGGACTACCGAGACCACTTCCCCGGCACCTTCGAGCAATATCTAGGCCTTCTCAAAGCGACCATTGCGAGGCAGAAAGTGTGGGCCGCCGGCTACAAGCGTTTGTGGCCCGGATTCGCTGTCAACTTCCTCTACTATGAAGAAGAGAAGCAGCTCCGTCAATTGGCAACGGCCGATTCCGTTGGTGCTATAAAGACAGCGTACGAGCCGATTTCCAACCGCCTTAAGTCGCTTGGAGCCAAGCAAGCACATGACCTCGTGCAAAGCATTGAATCGGGTGCTCCGTTAACCAAGCAGCGTGCCGCGATTGAGGCCTTTATCAAGGAACTGCCTAAAGGCTACTGGCCTAAAGAGAAGGTGAGCCGCGTCATCGAGGCGATCAAGTCAACAGGAGTCGAAGGACTGACCATCTTTTGCGCCGGCCAGCTAAGCCAATATGGCGCTTGGGAGACGATTGCGAGTTGCTTCGAGGAACGGTAAATGAAACATCCAACAAGCCTAGATACGCTTAGAGAACTGAGAACGCCCGTCAAGAACGTCAACGAGCAGCATCGAGAAGCTCTGAGCCCGCTCGAGCGCCTGGCCACCTCCATCACGAAGCGGATAGGCACGATGGGCTTCTTCTTCATCATTCTCATTTGGACGGTCTTCTGGCTTAGTTGGAACTCGTTTGCCCCAGCTAACTTGCGTTTCGATCCGCCGATGGGCTTCGTGTTCTGGCTTTTTATATCGAACATGATCCAGATCTTCCTGATGCCGCTCATCATGATTGCTCAGAATGTCGATGCCCACCATTCGGAGCTGAGGTCGGAGAGCCAGTTCGAAGTGAATCTGAAGACCGAGAAGGAAGTCGACGCCATCATGGAGCACTTGGAGTACCAGAACCGGCTCTTGGTTTCAATAGCCAGAAAGGTCGGCGTGGACGAAAGCGAACTGAACGGACATCTTCCTTTATGACAGTCTCCGAGTTCGTCGCGCTTGGCACATCGAGGCTGGCCTCTGTTAGCTCTTCACCAGCGCTGGACGCCCAGATGCTCGCTGCGCATGTGCTAAGAACGGATCGAAGCTTTGTTCTGGCTCATCCAGAAGAGGATCTGCCTGAGCTTGCCATGGAAGTCCTTCTTCAGCGTCGCGAGGCCGGCGAACCTCTTGCCTACATTCTGGGCTGGCGTGAGTTCTATGGTAGAAAGTTCGTTGTCAGTCCGGGAGTGCTGATTCCGCGACAAGAGACCGAGGTCATCGTCGAGACCTGCTTGGCCCTCGATGGTATCCGCACCGTTCTCGATATGGGAACCGGTTCCGGCATCATTGCGATTACGCTCGCTGTGGAGAAGCCTGATTGGCGTGTTTTCGCCGCGGACATCTCGCCAGATGCCCTTCAGATTGCTCGTGAGAATGCTAATTCGCTTGGAGCGCAGGTCGAGTTCAGCGAATCCGACCTATTCGCCAGCTACGAAGCAATGAAGTTCGACCTAATCGTCTCAAACCCGCCTTATATCGGCACAGGCGAGGGCTTGCCAACTGAAGTCAAGGATTACGAGCCGGCAAAAGCCCTCTATTCAGGTGAAACCGGAAATGAAATCTACGAGCGATTAGCCAAGGAAACGCCGCAGCATCTGACGTCGACCGGCAAGCTCATCATGGAGCTAGGCTACCGCTCGTCGCCGTCGGTTTCCCGTTTGCTGTTGGACAACGGCTGGAAGATCGATCAAGTCGTTAAGGACCTATCGGGCATAGATCGGTGCATCGTGGCTGAGCACCCTTACTAAAAAACCGAACAGGACCACTGAACATCCTCTTCGCCGATTCGTTAAAACCAAGCGTAACCCTTTTGACAAGGACCAAGAACATGAAGAAGATCATCACATTAACCGTAGCCTGCATGGCTCTCGTTTTTTCATCTGCAATCGCAACGGCTCAGGGAAACGGTCTGAAGGACAAAGATGGCAAGGGCAAAGTCGGCCAGGAACTGAAGCAGAAACGCGAAGGCATTCAGAAAGTTCTCCAGTCGCTCAGCTTGACCGAGGAGCAGAAAACCAAGGTCAAGGAGATCATGAAGAAGAGCCGCGAAGACGTTAAGGAAGCCATGAAGGCCGAAGGCGAGAAAAAGGACAAGGCCGAAAAGGTCAAAGCGATCCGAAAGGAAACTCAAGAGGCAATTCGCGGCGTATTGACAGAGGAACAGCAGAAGAAGTTCGACGAAGCTATTAAGAAGGCCAAGGACAGAGCTCCTGGCAAGAAAGGTAAAAAGGTTTAACTCAAGAAAATCTTCGAAACCAATTAACTCGTCGTACGTATTCTATGTGAGCCGATGACCCTCGAAGATTACCGTAGGGCATTAGTGAACCCCCAAATGAGACCCCAGCGCTTCGAGCAAGGCGATTGCGCTGGGGCAGTTTTTATGGACTTGCGCTAATCAGCTTGATCTGAAGCAGATTTCCGATGGTGTTCCAGGGGCCGCCGCCGGACACCATTGATAGGCGCAAACGGTGCTTTCCTTTCTTGATGGAAACGACCCCGGCTTCAAAGAGCTTCCATTTGCCCCAGCCGCCCGTGTCGCCAACTTTGGCGTTGCCGGTAAGCCGCTGGCCATCTAGATCGAAGCGAAATTCGCCGCCTTGGCCCTCTGAGCCTGCTTCAAGAACCAGCCTGTACTTGCCGTCTTTCAGGATGCGCACGTCGTATTCGAGCCATTCGCCAGCCTTGGTCCAGCCGACGGAATACTTGGGTTTGGCCATGCCGGAATGCCCGATGTCAACTCCATCAAGCGGCCGATAGGCTCCGCCAAGATTCTGAGGCTCTGCGTCCTTATAGCCTCCAACGCGGTAATCGGCGACGGGAATATCGCACGGCGCTGTAAAGGTTTGGCCGCCTTTGAACTCTTGATTCTTGAGCATTCGCTCTTTGTGCGCCTTTTGAATTGCCTTTTCGTCAACCTTCAAGTTCGCATCTTTATATACATGAACCCAATCGACAACGAGTCTCTGCGGAAATTCCGTCGTCGCATCGGGATAGCCGGGCCATCCGCCGCCAACCGCCAGATTCAAAATCATATAAAAAGGCTGGTCGAAGGGCCATCCGCTTGCTCCAACATCGTTCGGTGTTACCGTGTGGAAGACCTTGCCGTCGAAGGTCCACCGGATGCCGGTCGGATCCCATTCGACGCCGTAGACGTGGAAATCATCGCAAAGCGGCGAGTTGCTTGCGGTCTTTCCCTGCACGCCATTGCCTCCAGAATATCCCGGTCCGTGGAGGGTACCGAACGTCATCTTCGTCTGGTGGCCGAGAAACTCCATGATGTCGATCTCGCCGCCTGCGGGCCATCCGACCTTGCCGATCGATTCGCCCATCATCCAGAAAGCCGGCCAGATGCCTTGGCCTTTCGGCATTTTGATTCTCGCCTCAAATCGGCCGTAACGTTGCATGAACTTCCCTGCGGTCTTGAGTCTTGCAGAGCTGTATTCCCGCTCAATGCCGTCTTTGCCTTTTGTCTTTTCCTTTCGCGCTTCGATAACCAAGTTGCCGTTGCCGTCAAGAAAGGCGTTCGCATTGCCGTCGGTATAGCTTTGCCATTCGTTGTTGCCGAATCCGCCTCCGCCCAGGTCGCGCGCCCACACTTTGGGGTCGGGCGCTTGGCCAGCAGGGCCGTCGAACTCTTGAGAGAAGGTTTGAATCCAGTTCGGTTTCATAGTAAGAAGAAGAAAGGTCGCTGTTGAGATAAACATAAGGTTCCTCGTTAGCGTGGGTGCAACCCGGCCCCACTGAGCAGTCGTGAAGCCGGGTAGAGGCATCCGTATCGCGAGCCGATGCCGCGATGAGAGGTAGCGCGCCTGCGGATGGCGCTAGGTTAATTACTTCGTGCCCATAGCCTTTTTCGCAGCGTCTGGAATGTTCGGGTTGCTGTTGATGGCGTCCTTCGTATTGTCAGGCTGCTTTTGCTGGCTCGTGGGCGGGCCTTGAACCATTGGGTCAGACGGTTGGTCGTACACTTTGACTTTTTCTTCTTGGGACTTGCATCCGGCTACAACCAACGACACCCCTAGAACGATTATCATCATCCATTTCGTCATGTATTAACCTCCTTGATTGCCGATGGGCTGAAGGAAGAAACTCCTTCAGCCCATTATGCAGACTATTTATACTCCGGCCAAGCGGTGTTGACGATTTCGATGCGGTCAGCTTGCGTCCAAGGCAGGCTCGTCCGCGGGTTGATGCCCAACCTAGACGACCAGTCGTCTCGGTTCGGGTTGCTGGCTTCGAGAGTTGCCAGAGGAGCTTTGCTCTTCGCATGGCCGTCTGCCCACACCCAAGCAACATACTTGCCGTTGACAGCGTGAATTGGGCCGTTCGGATCGGCCGGGCAGGTCGCGCCAGAAGCGCCAGCCGGAGTGATGCACCAGCCTGGCTTGCCCTCGATGGTGCTCAGGAAGCTGGGCTTCAGGTCGTTCCACTGAGAACGGTTCGGAACGATAACAATCGTTCCGGCAACATCCTCGACCTGGCTCAGGCTGCCCAGACCTTCAGGTGTCCACTGGCCCGCGCAATGGCCGTTTGCGAAGCCGATGATAACGTTGTTGACCGCAAAATTGGTCGGCATCGTTTCGTATTGATCGACGACATCGCCATCGTCGTTGCTGTCCCAAGTGTCAACCCAATAGGTCTTAGTTGCGAACGGGTTGGTGATATCGGTCATCACTTCGTTGTTCTTAAGATATGGGGCCATGACGTGGCGCCATCCGTAGTAGGAACTGGCAAGGCTGGGCCAGCTAGCGCAGTCAGCCGGGAAGCCGAAGTACTCTTTGATCAGCATATCGTCGTAGTCGGCCATATACATCATATTGGCTGTGGCGATTTGCTTCGAGTTGCTGAGGGCGGCGGTTTTCTTCGCAGCCATCTTTGCCTGAGCGAATACTGGGAACAGGATCGCCGCGAGAATCGCGATGATCGCAATGACGACTAGAAGCTCGATGAGCGTGAAGGCAGTTTTTTTCATGAGATGATCTCCAAGATAGGGCGCCGGCAACCTCCAGAATCGCTGGCGCATCGACGCAAACACAGGTGTAAAGACATGGAACGAAAACCCGTTCCGATAGAATGGCGTGCAGATATGAATCTGCTGTCAGTGACGAAAGAGATGCCGTTCATCGAAGCGCTCCTTGACGGGCAGGAGCCGTAGAGGCGCGCACGACGAGTCGTGTGGGAAAACAAACGCTTTTTACATCGTTTTGGCCGCCCGCAAGGCGAACCACGGCGCGTATGGCCGCGCCAGCCATTTCGCCGATCGGCTGCTGGACGGTGCTAAGGGGCGGATAGCAAAGAGATGCCATTTCGGTGTCGTCAAAGCCCACAATGCTGAGATCGTTGGGAACGTCGATGCCCATTTCTCTCGCCGCAACGCAAGCGCCGACACCCAGTTCGTCATTCGAGGCGATGATCGCTGTCGGACGATCTTTTAGCCGCAAGAGCCTGAGCGTTGCTTCATAGCCGAACGAACGCGTGAAGCTGCTTTGCTCGATATAGCCGTCCAAAATCGGCAAATCGAACCCTTGCATAGATTCGCGATAAGCGGCAAAGCGAATCTGGCCGTCGGGAGAGTCCGGAGAGCCTGCGATGTGGGCAATCCGCGTGTGGCCAAGCTCAATCAAGTGGCGAATCGCTTGTCGAATGCCCTGGCAGTTGTCCGCGGTCATGTGGATGCCCGGCGCATCTTGGCTGCTGCAGATGCTCGCAAAAGGAAGACCTCGCTCGGTCACCGACATGATCGGGCCGGCGTTCAGCATCGGCGCGATGAAAATAACTCCGTCGATGCGGCCGTCAAGAAGACCCAGGCCAGGCTCATTCGGGCTGTTCAGGTTCTTCGCCGCGAAGAGGAGGATGTCCTGCCCCGTTATTTCAGCCTCGTTGACAATGGCGTTCCACGCAAGCTGGACAAACGGGCTCATGAAGACGTTGGTCTCGGTGCTGGGAGGCACAACGCCGATCGTGTGGGTCGAACCTTTGACCAGCGAACGGGCGAGACGGTTGGGTCGATAATCGAGCTCCCTTGCCTTGTCTAGGACGCGCTTCTTGACCTCTTCGGTGACCGTGCGCGGCCCGCCGTTGAGGGCGTAGCACACGGTGCTCGTCGAGAGGTTCAGTTGTTTCGCAATATCCTTTACCGTCGTTGGCATGGGATGACCTTCGTTGTCGAATGCTGTCGAATCGTTTGTCGAAGCGTTTCGCGAATCGTTTCGCGAGACGTTTCGATTGGTTATTATAAATCACGACGCCCCGGAATGCAACAACTTTTTTGAAAATTGTTGTCTTTGTTCTAAAAGCAGCTTGATCTCTTGCGCTATTACCGGTTCATTGCCCAAATCGTGCCGTTCAGCGCTGAGGCGAAAGACACCCAGACGATGTATGGGATGAGGAGTGCGCCAGAAAGCGGAGAGACTTTCCAGAATGAGATGATGGTTGCCAGGATCATCGCCCAAAGCGCCAAGATGTCGATGAAGGCAAGGTCGGGACGTTGAACCCCGAAGAAAAGATAGCTCCAAAGCGCGTTTAGCGCCAATTGAACGAGGAACAAGGCTAGTGCCGTAGAGATGCCTGCCTTTCGCCAGACTAGCCACGCCGCCGCCGCCATCATCAGATAAACGATGGACCACACCGGTCCGAACACCCAGCCAGGCGGCGTCCATGAGGGCTTATGGAGTTCCCGATACCATTCGTCGGGCATCGAACGAGCGCTGAGCGCTGCTGCGCCGAAAGTGATCGCGCACCAGGCAACGGCTCCGAGGATCGACTGTATGTTCATTGGTGGCTCCGATGCTATCATACGCTCGGATTCTGCCATTGCGGCAAGGGAGATGATATTTGCTAGAGTTCGACCCAGCCAATGTTCGTGATCTCAGGATCAGTCCGCAGGATCGATTCTAGTTCCGTGGCCAGTTTCTCTGTAGTTGCCGTCGTCTCAACCTTCTTGAACAAGCCGACGCGCACGACCGGCTTCGACGGCTCGATGAAGACGCGGTGGCCGTTCGGCTCATCGTCGACGTTCGAGCACCCGAGCCAGAGACGATACGGCTCGTGCTCAAGTTCGACACCCCAACCCCAGTCTTCGGCATAGGTGTCGCTTACCCTGTATCCTCTTTGTTCCAACTTCTCAACAAGGTATTCGGCTAGCCGCTTGCCCCAAATGTTCTCGTTCGGGCCTTCGTCTTCGTTGTTATACGAAGGAAACTTTCTGGACTGAAAGTGGACTGTTGTGTGCATATTGTTGTTGTTACCAAAGGATGGCGAAGGGCCACAGGATGATTAAGCATCCAAGCTTACTGTAACACGTTACTGCAAGCGCTGCTTCCTTCCGACTGATTATCTCCGTACGAATATTGACAGGTGAAAGGATAACGAGACGCTTGGCTATCGCATTAGCCGTCTCGAAGCTCGATTCTCCCTTCTCGCTACTGCAAAGGCGCTGGCCGGCTTCGGTTTGCATGAACTTCTTCCCTTTTCGCTCGACAAGGCCGTGGGCGTGAAGATAGTTCAATCCTTCGTACAGCTGCTCAGAGGACGGATAGCCGCGGTCAACGCAGTCGTAGTGAGGAAGCATGTTAACCGCCGTTACGCCCTTTGGGTCGGCAACGATCAGTAATAGGGCTACGGAGTATCTCTCTTCTTCCATTCACTATCAAATAACGAACATGCAAAGGTTATCTCAATCGATGTAGTTAATGCTCGGCTCGCTGACCGGCTGAAGCATCGCTTTGTCCGGTTCAGTTCTCGGTCCGATTCCCGCCTCGTTGAACGCTTCGATCGCGAACCAATAGTCCTCGTCACTATTGAGCGTCTGCAGGAACAGCTCGCTGGCCGAATAAACCGTGACCGCCGTGTAGAGCTTGTCCGGCGCGATGCCGTAATAGACGGTATAACCCGTCGCGTCGTCGGACTGCCGCCACTTCAGCCATGCGCTCCTCGGCTCGGATTCGCCCCTCAAAACGACGAAGTTCTGCACCTGCTTCGGCTTTGAATCCATGCTTAGGCCGAACACGCGAAAGCCAGACAAGGCGAACTTGCCGGTCGGCACCTTCTTGTTGACGATCTTGACGAACCGTGCCTCGACCGGCGCATCAAGCTCAACATAGTCGTGCGGGACGTCTTTCTCGTTTTCCCGTTTATCGACCAATGAGAACCACGAACAGCCATCGATTGACCCCAGCACCTCATACTGATGGCAGACTCCATCAATCTTCCCCGTCAAGGAGGCGTCCTGGTCGGCGAAATTCACTTGCACGGCATAAACCTGGCACACCGAGCCCAGATCGCTCTGCAGCCATTCGCCTTCGTTGCCGGTCTCCGCGCTCCAATAGGTCCGGATGTCCTCGTTGACCGCCAGGTTCGGCGGATAGGCCGCCATCCAGGAAGAAGCCGAGACCGGCTTGGCGTAGTTGAGAAGCATCCATCCCTTGAACTCACCGGTAAGGACGTCTCGCGGATAGTCGCCGTAAGCCGTGTCGCAATACATCACCCCGTCGGCATCGAATCCAGCCGGCCAGATGCCGATGCGCCGCTCGAAGTTGTTCTTAACGGAGATCGCAATCGTCGAAACATGAAACCATCTTTTACTCAACGAAAGGAAGGAAGCCCCGTGCCCCGCTCCTCGCGCAAATCCACCCAGCTTCAGCGATAGCGGATTATGCCGTTGATATTCGAACGGTCCAAGAGGCGAGTCGCCGACATAAACGCCGTCGGCATAGCCGCTGAACTCGGTTCCCGGAGCGCCGTACTGCAGGTAGTAGCGGCCGTTGTGCTTGTCCATCCATGCGCCTTCGATGAACGGTCTGAGAAACACGTTGTCGTAGTGTTCGCCGAACCGTTCCCAGCCGTGCTTGGCATCGTCCAGGCTAATAAGAGGTTTCCGAGAACCGATCATTTCGAAGGTCGAAGGATCGACTTCGAAACCGAAAATCGGATGCGTGTTGCCGGAGCCGTGATAGAAATACAGTCTGCCGTCGTCATCCAAAAAGAACGCCGGATCCCATCCGCCGAGATTGAAGGCAGGCGTCGCCTCTTCCCATTCGTTGGCCTCCGGATTTCGGCTCATCCAAATCGGGAAAGTGTCGGTGTAAGTCGATCCGATCACATACAGCGCATCGTTCATGACCCAAGCCGTCGGCGCGCAGAGGTCGTCGTAGGTGTCGTGCTCTGGCCTCAGGAAGCTGCGACGCACGAAGGTCCAGTTCAGCATGTCGGGGCTGTGCCAATAGCCGCCCTGGTTGGTGGAGAAGAGGAAGTAATCGCCCTGGAAAGTAAGGATGACCGGATCGGCTGTGGCGCGGTGTTTGCCCTGCTCGCAGAAGTTCGGAATCGGGCAATAGCCGTAGTCGATGTTGATCGGGTTGCAATAGGTCGGCATTGGCGCTCTATTCGGGATTTGCGGGGGGATTCCTTCTTGTTTGGGCATTACGCTCGCCTCCTCCATCTGAAAGGCGAGGCTGTTGTATTGTGTTGAAAAGCAGAATTGTCGTCGCAGGATGCCTCGTACCCGTGGCTGCCCGCTAGACGGCCGCAGGTTCAATTTAGGCGGTTTATCTTTGCCGGCAAGCTGCCGGCGATACCTGGGCTGTCCTTTCATGAACCGAATGCAACAGCCTCGAAAGGCGAATGGCGGCATAGGCTCATGGCTGGAATCTGTTAGCCAGAGCCATCCGAACCTGGCTCGCAAGCTCTTTGTCCTCGGCGGCCGCGCCTTCGACGAGCCTTGCCGCCGCGGTCACCAGGTGCCAATCCTCCAGGTTGGTTAACCGCACATCCGAAACCAGAAGATAATGCTCCAGATAGACCTGAGTGAACCTATCGCGCGTGTCCTCTGATGGACGGCTGCCAACCAAAGGAGCCCCGAAAAGGACTAGCGAGCGCGCAACATCGGCTTCTGGAACTCCTCTACCAGCATCAATCCAGTCGATGATTACCGGTCCCGAGGGAGTCCGCATCACGTTGCCTGGATGAAAGTCGCCGTGAACCAGCCGATCTCCTTGTGGCAGCCGTTCGAGAATGGCAGCCAACTGATCTTTTTCGAATGCAGCAAGACGCGAGCACCGTTGTATACGACTAAGCAACAACCTCCGACGATCGATCAACTTCCCGCCTCTACATCCGTTGACTCGAACCTGCAACTCCGCCAGCCGCCTGGCCTCTTCTTCGAAGTCGCCTAGGTTCTGCATGATAAACTTCATGCCGTCGATGCCTTCAATATGCTCCATCACGAAGCCGTGCCTACCTTCAATATGCTTCGCCAAGCCGGTTCGGGGCACGGGCAGGCCTTGTCTCTGTGCCCAACGCTGGGCTTTTCTTTCATTTGCGACCGTGTCCGCGCCGACATCGATCATGTATAGCTTTAGCACGCGATTCCGGGGCAAAGCAAAGATTTCGGCGGTGCGGCCACGGGCTATCGGTTCACCCAAGTTCATGTCAGATGAGGTTACCCGGCTACTTCAAATGAATCCGGAATCGGCACCTCTCGCCGCCATCTGCTACGCTTTCGATCACATCGACTTTGACCGGTCTGCCTAACGCTGCCTCCCAAGGCTTCTTATGGAACCCAGCGCTGCAGTTGCAGAACGTCGGCACCGTCTTGCCGCCGCTCTTGATTGCCTCGCGCATCCAAGGGCAATGGCAATAGTAGTAGCGCTTCATTACCGGATCTGTTTCCTCAAGGTACTTCTTCGTCAGGAACGGAATCTTAGTCTCGTAAACAACGTCGCCTTCGCGCCTGCCTCCGCCCATCTCGGGATCGTTCCTCACATACTCGATCACTTCGGGTGTGATCTCTTGGACGAAGAAAAGCCTTCCAGCGTCCAAGCATGCTTCGAGTCTCGCTACAAAAGCTTCTTTCTTGGCAACGAGGTATTCATCAACCGAAGCCGAAGCCAGAAACCGCGCATTCTCGTCTTCAAACATCTCGTCTGGCAGATCCCGTAAGCATCCGGAGAGAATCTCGGCAACGACCGGTTCGCCCAGTTCGTCGATCAACCTTTCAATAACCGGCTGCATATAGGCAGGTTTTTCACGCGTCGGTAAGCCGAAAGGTGCTTGCCCAATGTCTTTAAAGATCCGATCACGAAAGACCTCGCCAAACCTTTCCCCAATCAGCCGGTACAGGTTCTCCTGAGCCTCATATCCGTCCAGCGATTCGAGAAACGCCAGAAATGCTTCATGCTGTTTCGAGAACGACGTGTATCGAGCTAGAAAGATGAAGTTGTCAATGGTGTTCTCGCCCTTAGCGATAAGCTGGCGTGAGAACTCCCATGCCGTCTCGGCGTCATATGCGCCGCCGTTGCCCTCAACAAAGGCGACGAAAGATGAGACGACCGATTTTGCCCTCTCGATGTCCTTTTCCCCGATGCCTTGCTCTTCCAGCATTTCGGCATAGCTCTCAAGGTTCGCAATGTTCATATTTGCCCCCTCCCGTAGATATGATAAACCAGAATCAAGCGATCTCATCTTTTAGAAGTAGACTAGCCGCAGGAGCGACCCATGCTATCTCTGCTGTTGAGCATTGCCATGAAACCGACCGAACCTGCACCCGATCTTGAGGCCTGGATTCAAGCGCCGATCGAAACTCAGCGCTTGCCGATCTTTCGAAAGGCGATTAGCCTAGACGGAGAAGTCCAAGAGGCAAAGCTAAGGATAGTCGGCCTCGGTGCGTATAAGGCATTCATCAACGGCAAGCCGGTCGCCAACCGGTTCTGCGATCCGCCCTGGACCGACTTTCGCAAACTCGTTCTCTATCAGACCTTCGACGTTCGAACATTGTTGCTCAACGGCGACAACTCAATCGGAGTCATGCTCGGTAACGGCGTTTACAACGTGGTCGGCGGACGGTATGTCAAGTTCATCGGCTCTTACGGTCCGCCCAAATTGACTGCGGTTCTAAGCATCAAGTACGGAAACGGCCGAACTGCCGAAATCAGGACGGACGGTTCGTGGAAGGTCGCCGAGGGACCGATAGTCTTCTCATGCCACTTTGGCGGCGAGGATCTAGACGCGTCTCTTGTCGATCCAACCTGGTCTCAGGCAACCTTTGACGACAGCAAATGGACGGCAGCCATCGAAACGAGAGGTCCTGGAGGCGAACTTGAGCCGACGGACATCAGGGGCATCGAATACGGAAAGCCGTATAAGACAGTCACTGTCAAAGAAGCCAAAAAGGATATATGGATTTACGATCTTGGCCAGAATATCGCGGCCGTCCCGCGTCTTAAAGTGAAAGGAGCCAAAGGCCAGACGGTCAAGCTGGTGCCGTCGGAGTTGCTCGGAGAAGACGGTTTGGCTTGGCAAGGAAGCTGCGGCGGACCGGTTTCGTTCAGCTACACGCTGGCGGGCCGCGGAACCGAGTCGTGGTCGCCTCTTTTCACCTATTTCGGGTTCCGCTATGTCCAGGTCGAAGGTGCGGTTCCCGCAGGCAAACCGAATCCAGGCAAGTTGCCCGTTGTCGTCTCGCTCGAGTCGATTCCGGTGACCTATGAATGTATAGAAAGCACTTTCGAGACCGACAACGAGCTGGTCAACCGAATCTACAGGCTGATAAATAAAGCCATTCAGAGCAACACTCAAACGAGCCTGACCGACTGCCCGCACCGCGAGAAGCTTGGCTGGCTGGAACAGGACCACCTGATGGGGCCGTCGGTGCTCTATTCGCGGGACGTCGCCGACCTGATGTTCAAGATCTGCCGCGACATGCGGCTCTCGCAACTACCGAACGGACTCGTGCCCGACATCTCGCCCGAATACGTGGTCTTCGAAGGCGGATTCCGCGATTCCCCTGAGTGGGGTAGCGCATGCGCGCTCGTTCCTTGGCAGCTCTATGAGTTCACCGGCAGCAAAAAAGCGCTGGAAGACAACTACGAGATGATGAAGCGCTATGCGGCCTATCTCGAGTCTCAGTCGACCGACAACATTGTAAACCACGGCCTTGGCGACTGGTACGACGTCGGTCCGAACCCGCCGGGATACGCGCAGCTAACGCCCATCGCCTTCACCGCAACGGCGTTCTATTTCCGAGATCTGGATATCTTGGCAAAGGCCGCCGAAGTTCTCGGCAAGGCTTCAGAAGCCGGGATCTACGCCGCCAAAGCCGCCAAGGTCAAAGAAACATTCAACCAGAGATTCTTCGACAAAGAAAAAGGTCAGTACGCCGAGGGTAGCCAGTGTGCGAACGCCATCGGTCTTGCTATGGGGTTATGTCCCGAAAGAAGTCGGGGCAAGGTTCTTGACAGCATGGTTAAGGACGTTCAAAACCACAGCTTCCGAACCACGGCTGGCGACGTGGGTTACCAGTATGTCATCCGAGCTCTAGCCGATGGTGGACGATCGGACGTGGTCTATAAGATGGCAACGGTCGAAGGCAAGCCAGGATACGCCTATCAGCTTTCTCAAGGCGCTACCGCACTCACGGAAGCTTGGGACGCACTCAGAAGCTCGTCGCAGAACCACTTCATGCTTGGCCATGTTGTGGAGTGGTTCTACACTGACCTTGCGGGCATCAAACAAGTGCCAGGCACCGTTGGATTCAATAACCTGGTGATCGCGCCTTATCTGCCAGACAATGTCAACCACATAAAGGCTGAAAGCCGCCCTAATGGGAAGCCGATCCGGGTTGAATGGCGGAAGAAGGACGGCGCATTTGAGATAACGGTGTCTTTACCCCGAGGAGCGCAGGCAACGGTCGTGTTGCCAACTCGTATCGGAGTATTGGTGTCTGGATCAGCGCGCCAACTTGATGGAGGGTCCTATAGAATCGGCAGCGGCACGACGACGCTGAAGTGCAAGCTGTAAGCGAGATCAAGTCGACGTCAACCCTCGGCATCAACGCTTCGCTCGGGATACCGAGGGATCCCCCTACGTCCTACCCCTTACCCCTTAGGCTAGACGATCACGCTCTTGCACAATGCTTTAAACCCAACCATCGGCCGAACGCCGTCGACCGCTTTGCCGACCAAGAACAGCCGCTTCTCCACACGGTAGGTTCCGCCGACCAGATCGCCGACGATATCGCCTGTTCGCGGATAATCGGGCAAATCCGCAACAAAGATCACTTGATCGGGATCGCTCTCCGAACAAAACTCAACTCGAACGGTGCTGCTCATGGCTATGATCGTACCCAGGAATTCGTCATACCGAACGATATTGAAACCATCTTGCTTTTACCCTAGCTTCATTGCGCCAAACCCTACTAAACTAGGGATGAAATCATGAGCGCAGACACCTTTTCCCGAATCCGCCGCGAGTTTCGCGACAACCCTAAGAACAACGCCCACAACTGGATTTGCCGAGCCGAAGTAGAAGTCGGTTTCGCACGGGTCCTAGCTGAGGCTCAGCCCGCTGATAAAGCCGCCGCTTGGAACGCGTTGATCGACCAAGCAGTGAAGACCATCGATAGCGCCGATCCCAGCGCAGGATTTGAAGGTCTAAAGAAGGCGATCCTCGAAGCCGAATCGATCATGGCCGAGATCGGCAAAGAGGCAAAGACCTACAAAGTCCACTGCATCGGCCACGGCCACATCGACATGAACTGGATGTGGAGTTGGCCCGAGACCGTCGCGACCACCTACGATACCTTTGCATCGGTTCTTGCGCTGATGGACGAATATCCCGGCTTCACCTATGCGCAAAGCCAGGCTTCAGTCTATGCGCTCATCGAGAAGCATTTCCCCGAGCTGTTCGAGAAGATCAAAGCCCGCGTGAAGGAAGGCGTATGGGAAGTCACCGCAGCGCACTGGGTCGAAGGCGACAAGAACATTGCTTCCGGCGAATCGCTCTGCAACCACTTTTTACGAACTCGCAAGTACTTCGAAGAGAAGTTCGGCCTAGCGCCTGAAGACGTTCCCATCGACTGGGAGCCCGACACCTTCGGCCACGCCAACACCTTGCCCAGCTTCCTCGCCCGCGCAGGCGTCAAGTATTACTATTGTTGCAGACCCGGCGGCGGAGCTGAGCACTTCATGATCGGCGGCGAACGCCCGGCCTTGTTCTATTGGAAAGCTCCGGACGGCTCGAAGGTGCTTGTCAACCAAGAAAAGACGTGGTACAACAGCGACTCGCGCCCTGGCGATAACATCGCCGCCCCGGTCGTCCGCATTTTCAAAGAGCACGGCATTCGCGAGTGGCTTTATGTTTACGGCGTCGGCAACCACGGCGGCGGCCCGACCCGCGCCGAACTGAACTATCTCGTGGCGATGAAGGACTGGCCGATTTATCCGGTCATCGAGTTCTCCACGACCAAGAAGTACCTCGATCGCGTCTCCGAAGTCGTCGAAAAGGAAGGCATCAAGCTGCCGGAAATCGACCACGAACTGAACTTCGAGTTCACCGGCTGCTACACCGCACAGAGCCTGATCAAGCAGGCCAACCGGTTCGGCGAGAACTATCTGGTCGAAGCCGAAACAATGGCGACGATCGCCTCCAAGGTTGCTGGTCTGCCGTATCAGAAAGCTCTTCTGGACGAAGGCTGGATCAACACGATCTTCAACCATTTCCACGACATCCTGCCCGGCAGCGGCGTCCGCGAGACCCGCGAGCGAGCCATGGGCATGTTCCAGGAAGTCGGCGCGATCACAGGCGCGATCAAGCGTCGATCAGGTGTCGGACTGGCATCCAAGATCAACACCGCATCGTTGCTGCCTGATACACCGGAAGCCTACGCCGAGCTCGAATCCATCGAGAAGGGCAAGGCGAACGCCACGTGGGAAGCAGGACCTGGCACGGGTGCGATGGTCACCGGACTTTCGCGCATCTCGACCGGTGGCCGCCGTTTCTTCCCGATTGTCATCTATAACCCATGCGCTTGGGAGCGATCTGAGCCGACAATGGTGTCCATCTACGACATCGATACCGATCCTGCTCGTATGGTCGCAATCGACGAAGAGGGCAACAAACATCCAATGCTTTACCTTGGCGAGGCCTGGAACTGGGGCCACCGCGAGTATCAATATGTGTTCACGCCGAAAGACGTGCCTGCTCTCGGCTACAAGACCTACTTGTTCACCGAAGGCACGCCGTCGGTCCAGCCAGCTAGCGTTGACGTGAAGCGCGACGAGACCTTCGAGACGCCGTCGCTGAAGGTTCGATTCGATCGGATGCAGAGCGGAATGCTCTCGCTAACCAGCAAGGAATCGGGCTGGGCATTCTGCGGCGACAAATACGCCAGTCTGGGTGAGATCCAGTATTACAAAGAGCGCGCGCGAGGCATGACGGCATGGCGCATCGGCGACTTTATCGGCCAGCCGGTGAACCTCGTCGCCGACAGCTATGGCGTGAAGGGCTCAACGCACGACTGGAGCGGCGTGCCTGTAGGCAACCCCGAGTGCGTCGTCATCGAGCGCAATCTGGTAGTGCCCGGAACGACTTCGTCTGTTAAGTTGCATGCGCTGGTTCATGGACTCAAGCCTCGCATCGACTTTATCGTCGACCTCGATTGGCGCGAAATCGGCAACTCCCATGAGACGCCTGCATTGCGAATCTGCATTCCGGTTCCAGGACACCAGGGCCGCGCGATCTATGAGACGGCTTTCGGCAGCATCGAGCGCGACGAGTGCGGCGGAGAAGAAGTGCCGTCCCTGCGATATGCGCACATTCCTCTTGACAAGGGCGCGCTGACCCTGTTGCAGGACTGCAAGTACGGCCATTGCTACAAGGACGGCAAGCTGACGCTGACGCTGGTTCGGTCGAGCACCGATCCCGACCACGCGCCGGAAGTAGCCAAGTCCACCGTTCGATTCTCAATCATTTTGAACGAGAACGAACTCGACAGGGCTTCGCTGACTCGGCTTGGCATGGAGTGGAACCATCCGCTCATCGTCCTTCCGGCGAACATGCAAAAGGGCGATGCGCCGACCAAGCAATCCTATGCTGAGTGCCTATCGGCCAATGCGGTTGTGACGGCTCTGAGGCAAAGCGAAGACGGTAAAGGCCTGATCGTTAGGGTCTCTGAACTGAACGGCGTTTCTGGGTCGGTTTCAGTGAAGCTTGATGCTTCTCTAACTTCGGGATACACAAAAGCCGAAGTCGTCGACCTCATCGAGCGGCCGGTTGCCGGTTCAGCCAAGCTGGAAGACGGCGTTGTGACGGTCGATGTTCCGGCTCATGGCATGGCAACTGTCAAGCTGAGCTAATAGGGACGAGGTTCGAGGGACGCGAGACGAGACGGAACTGACGTAAGTCGTAAGGATCTTGCTCCGCGACGATTCGGTCAAAGACGACCGATCGTAGCATTCGTAGTAGGCGCAGGCGGCTTGGGCCTGCGTCCTTTTACTCGAAGTTTGTTATTCCGAACTTAGTGAGGAATCTGATTGGACTCAATGCTTGCTGCTAATAGCAGGCGGAGACTCCAGTCAGATCCTTCGCGATGCTCAGGATGACAGCTAAGGTTGGAGCGCGAATGTAACCGCAATCTTCCTACACCAAACCTCTCCGCCAGATGATCTGCGCCTCGCCCGGGCATTCGTCATAGGCGTTCAAAGTCACCGCGGAAACAACGCATCCCATCGCGCGATAGAAACGGCACGCACCAACATTGATGTCCTGCGTCTCAATCTTGATTTCTGTGCACCCGCGCAGGATCGCCCACGACGAGGCAAAATCGAAAAGTAATCTGCCGATACCTTTGCCGCGCCAAGCGGGGTCGACGCGGATGTCCCAAATCACGGCAAGGTCCGAGCGTCCCTCCAGCATATCGACGCCGGGCGTGTTCCAGGCAACGATGCCGCCGCCAGCAGCCGATTCGCCCGAATAAGCAGACACGACTAGCCAACCGGACATATCGAAGCGTGAAGCCCATTGCGTCGGATGCTCAAGGGAGTCGTAATCCTTGGTAAAAGGTAAAACAGGCACTTCAACAAACGGAGCGCTATCGGACAGTAACGAGTCCGTATCCAACCGAGAAGAGCCGGAGAACCGAATCGGCACACGCGCATACTCAGCCAGATCAGCCAGCGTTAGGACCTTAATCGAGACATCGCCATTTACCACACTCATGTTTGAACCTGATCGAACTGCGCCTTGATCAAATGATCTAACAATGCAACCCAATCGCACACAAAAGCGCATACTATTCAGCTATGGAAACAATACGCGTGAATAAGAAAGGCGTTGCATTGCGGCGCTTCGCACTCACGCTAGGTGCAGGACTCGCATTGGGGATTGCGACTGTCGGCGTCTATGCGTACAAGTTTTTCACCGAGCGGCCCGGCGAGGACGCTCTGCGCTTCATTCCGTCGACTGCGTCGGTCGTGGTCACTCTCGATTTGTCTCCATCGGCAGGCCAAGCAGGCGTCTTCAAGAAGATTGACGACGCTTTGGCCCGCAACCACATGGACCAGCAGTACAACGAACTCATTTCGTCTGTCGCTTCCGAGTTCAACCTCGACCGCGACTTCGCCGATTGCGTTGAGCGGGCTGGCGCGTTCGCCATCTTCGATATGAAATCGATGAACGGCGAGAAACCGGAGCTGGCTATCATCGTTGGCCTTAAGAATCCCGGCCGCGCCGAAGAGATCATACGCAACATCGGCAGAAAGATCGAGCTAGGCTCGCAGACGGCCTATGCCATGGAGAAAGGCGACGCCTATCTGTCGATTATCGGCAGCCACCTAGTCTTGTCGCCATCCAAAAAGGCCCTCGGCGAGGCTCTCGAAGTCTATTCCGGCAAGAAGCCGTCGATCCTGACAAACACCGAATTCGGTAAGGCCCGAGCCGATCTGGACGCTGACAGCAACGTGATGGCATTCGTCAACGTTCGCGAGATCGCCAATTCGCAGATCGATGATGACAAGGTCAAGGATCTGGTCAGCGCGTTCGGATGGGCTGGCATCGGCATTGCTCTGCGCGATGGAGGCATCTCCTTCAAGTCAGGCGTTGCCTACGAATCCGAGAAAGTGCCAGCACTCGCCAAACTGGCGGCGATCAAGCCTCTGCAGTCGAACCTGTATTCGATGCTTCCTGGCGGCGCTTACATGGTTTCGGCCGGATCAGACACCTCTGCCGGCCTCGAGTTCATTCGCGAGATCGTCACCGGTTTCGCTCCAGACGCCGTCAACTTGAAAACCATCGACCGAGATATCCGCAAGGAGATTGGCATGGGCATCGATGACGGCCTGCTTCCCGCCTTCCGAGGTGATTCAGTCCTCGCGCTTTATCCGTCGAAGGGAACCGCCACAGGCGCTGACCTCCTATTCGTGATTGGCGATCAGAACAGCGCCGATCCTGCGAAGCTTGCCGATGCGGTCCGCCGCGCTCTAGGCACCAAGTATTCCAGCAGCACCCGCAAGGGCCCGCTCATGGTTGCTTTGAAAGGCGACGGCTCTCGCTGGCAAATGGCTCCCGAAGTCGAGCAGGAGATGATCAAGGGCATCACCGAAAATCCGCCTGCCGAGTTCGACATCCAGCCTTTGGTTGACGGCAAGACCGTTACCTACGCAAAAGTCGGCAATGCAGTGATCATCGCCACTTCGAAAGCGCTTCTTGACCGCGCGCTCAACTCCTACACCACGCACAACGATTCGCTTGTCGGAGATTCGTCGATCATGCCGTCGATCAATGCGGCTGTGCCCGATGCGCAGAGCGTGATGGTTCTCGACATCTCTCGAGTCGCGACGTGCGCCGATTCGATGATGCGCTACGACAAGATGGATCCCGAAGCCTCGAAGATGGTGAAGGGCATTGTCGATATGCTGAAAGGGCTGACGACTCCGCTGCACGGCAGTTCGGCCATCGGCAAAGACCACATCGGCGCATCGTTCTTCATGCCAATGGACTACGATGGACTCATCAACTTCATCGGCGGCCTGATGGAGAAGGCGAAGGAAGGCCAAGGCAATCTTGGCCAAGCGCCACCACCTGCCGTTAAGTAAGGAAATCTTGGTATCTGCATGCCTCGGGATTCGCCATCCCGAGGCAGATGCATTGTGATAGCGGGAGGCAAGCCCAAGTATCGCCAGCAGCTTGCTGGCAAAGCTTCAGGCAGAAAATTGACCCAGGGAATTCTGGTGAGAAGGCACTTGGAGAGGGCTTCGTGCTAGGACGGGTTTTCGACCCGGCACAATGCAACAGTCTCTCGCAATACCGCGGTAGCTCGCTAGCTGGATACCTCCAGTAAAGTCATCCCGAACACAGCGAGGAATCTGAGTGCTATGGCTGTATGACTATACTTACAAGAGTTGAGTCCAGTCAGATTCCTCACTTCGTTCGGAATGACAAGGACGAAAGTGACCTAAGTATCGCTGGACGCTGGCCGGCAAATGGAACCGCTCGGAATCATATGCATGCCTCAAGATTCGCAATCCTGAGGCTACAGGCCCGTGTTCGGGTCACAATGACCCAGATACCTATGCGCGTGTCCTTTCTTCACAACATCACAGCCTCGGGATTGCGAATCCCGAGGCATCTTTAGGTTATCAACCCAAAAGGCGGGTTGAGGCATCCTTTATGTTCTAGCGTCTAGAACCGCTGGACCTTCGCCTTCTTCCTCAGCTCTTCAATAAACGAAGGCTGGCTGCCCTGTACATATTGAGTCTTGAGCAGAACGAGTTCTGCCGAGGGAGCATCCTTGCCCAAACCGTCGATCTTGAATATCTGAAAGCCGTAGTTCGTCTGCACAGGCTTGGTATAGCTGCCTGTCTTCAGCTTCTTAAATTCGCTCTGAACTTCAGCCGGGAACGCCGTCATCAAGCGCCAGCCGATTTGGCCTCCGTTATTGATGACATTCTCGTCGGTCACATTGGCTTTTAAAACAGTCGGCCAGTCTTTTCCGCCGACCAGCTCGTTATAGGCCTCGGTGGCCTTTTTGCTGGCCGTCTCGACGTCGGTCGCTTGCTTGCTGGCTATGGGAATAACAATTGTTGAAACCTTGATGAACTCCTTCGGATCGAATCGTCGCATCAGAAGACGTTCGGCTAGCATTTTCGCCTGCCAGCTTAGGTAAACCCGCGATTTGGTAAATCCTTGCTTCCTTAGCTCCTTATCGACATTTGTGCCCGCGGGAAGCGATTCCGAGTATTGCTTGATAGCGTTTTGAACCGCCGCCCGAATCTCTTGAACCGATACAGTCACCGACTGCTTCTTGGCCTCGTTTCGTATGATCTGGTAATCGATCAGTTCGTTCAGAATGGTCTGCGATTGCCAATCCCAAACCAATCCTTCGACTGTCGACTGATTGATGGCCACCCCGTCAACTTTGGCCATGATTGCGGTTGGTTTTCCCTTGGCTGCAATGTAGTCTTTGGGAATGTCGGCGAAGGCTGCGGCTGTTTGGGCAACCGCGATAAAGGTGAAAAGGTTTACCATATTGATCCTAACGTTTAGCGGGGCACAATCTGTGCGTCGATGATGCTCTTGAGAACTCGGTCCGGCGTCAAGCCTTCGACTTCGGCTTCGGGTCGAAGAACAACTCGATGGCGCAGAACGGGAAGAGCCAATTCCTTGATGTCGTCGGGAATGACGAAGTCGCGGCCTCGAATCGCAGCGATGGCTTTGCTTGTTGAAACGAGCGCGATGCCTGCGCGGGGCGAGCCGCCGTAGAGGATGTCGTTCGACTTGCGCGTTGCTGTGACGATCTCGTAGATGTAGTTGAACATCTTGTCCTCGATCGTAATTCTCTGAATCTCTGCCTGCATTTCGTGGAGCTGTTCCTGGTTCACCACCGGCTGAATGCCAGCTTCCTCAAGGTTCTGCGGTTTGAAGCCTTGGTCGTGGCGGCGATAGACGTTGACCTCAGCTTCCGGCGTCGGATAGTCGACCAGAACCTTTAGCATAAATCGGTCTTGTTGGGCTTCTGGAAGCGGATAGGTGCCTTCGTAGTCGATTGGGTTCTGAGTGGCGAATACGAGGAATGGAGCGGGTAACGGATGGGCTTCGCCGTCGATCGTCACCTTGCGCTCTTCCATGGCCTCCAGCAAGGCCGCTTGAGTCTTCGGCGGCGTTCGGTTGATTTCGTCCGCGAGGAGAACGCTGACGAACACCGGACCTCGGCGCAATTTGAACTCGGCGTTCTTAGGATCGAATACGCTTGTGCCAATGACATCGCTAGGCATCATGTCCGGTGTAAATTGGACTCTGCCATATTCCATCGACATCGTTCTCGCCAGCGAACGGACCAGCAACGTCTTGGCGATTCCCGGCACGCCTTCCAGAAGGACGTGGCCGTTCGCCAAGATTGCCACCAGCGCCTGGTCGACGACGGCGTCCTGTCCGACGATGGATTTTCGGACTTCGGAACGAATGAGATCGGCAAATTGAGTTACGCTCATGGGTTCATTTGAGCGTACCCGCGCCGGGGGTCATAAATCGAGGCTACTGCAGATGCTATCGGCCTGTCGTGACTTCTTGCTTCGACCAGTCGTATTGAGAGCCTCGAACGCTGTGAGGAATCAAGTAGACACCGAGCATGGCGACAAACGCAATAACGACAGACAGCCGTTGAACTCGAGGCCAGCGTGAAGCAAAGAACCACGCGAGCACCCAGACAACGATGCTTAGGAGCGTCTTGGTGTCTGTCAAGTCCTCGCCAAGCGGCCAGCCGGTCCAATAAGCGCCGAAGGCATACTTCTGCATGATCGGTCCGAAGACGAGTCCGCCGAGGCCCATGAACAGCATCATCCAGCGCAAGAGCCGGATGCGGAACGGCTCGCCGAACACTGCGCCGATAAACGCCCGGCTGCCCGTTAACAGTCCTCCGAAGATGCAGATCAAGTGAAGGATCAGCGTCCAACCAGGGACGTCGTCTTTGTAGCGCAGTATGGCTGGCACTTTGTTGAGCGGCTGAGTCACATACCCGTCATATAACATGACTCGGTATTCAATCTTCGCTGCGGCTGGAAATCTAGGAACAACGGCACCCAAAAATCTGCCATTGCGAGACATGGACTTGACTTCAAACTGGTCGTTTGTAGGATATCTCCGCCACTGCACATATCCTTGAAGATGGGCATCAGCAACGACCTCGATAACGGCCAGCCGTGAAGTCGAACTTGACCTAACCAAATCGCCAGAAGCCTTAAGCGAGCCGATCTTAGCCGACGCCTTCATCGGGTAGGTCGGCCCCGTCTTTCGTTGATAGACGGCAACAGCCAGCATCAGCACGAAAGCCAAGAACCAGAACAATACGCTCTTAATCTTTGACGGCTTCTTCGGTTCAGCAATCGCCTCAGTCATAAGCGATCAATAGTGCCAGTCGACGTTTAGCGCATGCTTGGCGTGCTTCTCGATGAACTCGCGGCGCGGCTCAACCTTGTCGCCCATCAGCCTGCTGAACATCATCTCGACTTCCATCTCGAAGTCGGGATCGAGCTTCACCTGCACCAGACGGCGGGTCTCAGGCGCCATGGTCGTTTCCTCAAGGTCTTCAGCGTTCATTTCGCCAAGACCCTTGAAGCGGGTGACCATAGGATTCTTGCGTTTGCAGTTCCGTAGAATCTCGTCGCGCTCGGCTTCATCGGCCGCATAGATGCGTTCGTTGTTGCCAATCTTGACGACGAACAGCGGCGGCTGGGCCAAATAGATGTGGCCGGCAGAGATAAGCGGCTTCATGTAACGGTAAAAGAACGTTAGCAGCAGCGTTCGAATGTGCTCGCCGTCGACGTCCGCATCGGTCATGATGATGACCTTGTGGTAACGCAACTTCTCAAGGTCGAAGCTGCGCTCCTTGCCGTTTCCGTTTCCATTTCCGTTCGAATCGTCATCGTTCTTTTTATGAAAATCGAGGTCGATACCCACTCCAAGCGCAGCGATGAGCGATTTGATTTCTTCGTTGTCAAGCGCCTTGTCTATCCTTGCTCGCTCGACGTTTAAAATCTTTCCTCGCAACGGCAGAACAGCCTGGGTTACGCGGTCGCGGCCAGCCTTAGCCGATCCTCCCGCCGAGTCGCCTTCAACCAGGAATAGCTCGCACTTGGTGGCCTCTTTGCTCATGCAGTCGGTCAGCTTGCCCGGAAGGCCGAATGAGTCCATGACCGAAGAGCGTTTGACCGCTTCAGCCGCTTTTCGTGCGGCTTCTCTTGCGCGTTGGGCAATGGAGGCCTTGTCGATGATGCGCTTGGCGACCTGCGGGTTCTCCTCGAAGAACGTCTGCAAGCCGTCGCCGACCAGCGAGTTCGTTAGACCCTGAACTTCAGGAGTCACGAGTTTGACTTTGTCCTGCGAGTTGTAGCTGGGGTTCTCCAGCCTCAGCGAGATGACCGCGGTGAGGCCGTCGCTGATGTCGTCCGAAGTGAAGTTGTTGTCCTTCTCCTTCAGGAAGTTCATCTTGCGGGCATGCGAGTTCACCACGCGGGTCAAAGCAGTGTTGAAACCGGACACGTGCGTTCCGCCGTCGGGCTGGTGGATGTTGTTCGAGAACGCCAGAATCGTGTCGTTGTAGCCATCGTGGTACTGCAACGCGACTTCGACTTCGGTTGTGTCTTTGGTTCGCTTGAAATAGATGACCGGATGAAGGGCTTCCTTGGTCTCGTTGACGTCTTCAACGAGTTGAGGAATGCCGCGCTTGAAGTGGTAGGTCTCGCTCTCCTCCGGATCGGGTTCATTGATGAACTCAAATTCGACCTGTGGGTTCAGGTAGGCCAGTTCGCGAAGCCTCGTCTTGAAAATGTGGATGTCGTAGGTCGTGTGCGTCATGACCGTCGGGTCGATGAGCCATCGCGTGTGCGTGCCGGTGCCTTCCGCTTCGCCGATCACTTCGACAGGCGCAACGGGAATGCCCTTCTCATAGCGCTGGAAGTGAAGCTGGCCGTCGCGTTTAACACGGACTTCGCACCACTCGGAAAGCGCGTTGGTGCAACTGACGCCGACGCCGTGGAGGCCGCCCGACGTCTTATATCCGCCGCCGCCGAACTTGCCGCCCGCATGGAGCATCGTCATGACTATCTGCAATGCGGAGACGCCGTACTTCTCGTGAATGCCGACTGGGATGCCGCGTCCGTTGTCTTCGACCGAAACCGAGTTGTCGGAATGGATGATCGTAATGATCTTGTTGCAGTAGCCTGCAAGCGCTTCGTCAACCGAGTTGTCGAGGACTTCTTTGAAAATCTGGTGGAGACCGCGTTTGCCGTTGTCGCCAACGTACATGCCGGGGCGCTTTCGAACAGCTTCGAGGCCTTCAAGCACTTGAATACTATCGGCATCGTAGTCGCCTTCAACCTGCTGCGGACCTTCTTGGTCGATCTCGTAAATGTTCGGTTCGATTTCTTCAGGCTTATTGTCTTCAGGCTGATTGAGAGAAGGGTCTTGTTCGGGCATAACTTTCCTTATCGAGGAAGCAGGTTCGGCCGCATCCGAGCGGCCATTTGTGCGCTTTCTAGGCCCTTATTGTACCTGAAACGGTCATTCTCAGCCTTGTCGAGACACCTGCTGGTCCATCTTAACGACAGCTTCAGCCTGAGCTTTCCTGAATGCTTCGAGCTTATCCTGGATTGCCTTGTCCTCGATGCCAAGCATCCTGATGGCAAGCAGAGCAGCGTTCTTGCTGGCGTTCACTCCCACGCAGCCTACCGGCACGCCCGGAGGCATCTGGACCATTGAGAGCAGCGAGTCGAGGCCGCTGAGCGACTTGCCCATGACCGGAACGCCGATGACCGGAAGCGTTGTGAGACCGGCGAGAACTCCTGCGAGGTGGGCGGCTCCGCCAGCGGCGCCGATGATGACCTTCATGCCGTTCTCGCGCGCCTTGCTTGCATACTCGAACGCAGCGTCAGGGGTACGGTGCGCGCTGATCACGCGGATCTCGTAAGAAATGCCGAACTCCTCAAGGGTCTTGGCAGCCGGCTCCATGACTTCAAGGTCGCTCTGGCTGCCCATCACGATGCCAACGATCGGGTTGCTCATGGCACTATTATATTCGGCTAGGCATTGGCGTAAGGGCCCTGGAGGGATTCGATTGCGCAAGCGTAAAACGAAGGACTAGGCAAGGAAATGTCATTCCGAACGGATGTGAGGAATCCGAAAGGACTCTTCGCTTGCTGTTACCAGCGGGCAGAACCTACGGTCAAATCCCTCTGATGCCATCGGGATGACAGGTCTGGACCAAGGAGGTCAAGGCGAACAGCATGGGGAGCGCAATATTGCCTAATGCCATAATGATCTCATGCGAGTCTGGGCTTCTTGCAACACCTTGACGTTCGAAGAAGTGGCACCAAATCTCGGAGCGAAGATGCTTCTTCGTTTTTCGATGGTTGCTCAATATATAGGCCCACTGAAAGCAAGCTCAGGACATTGGCCAATTGGTATTGAGCTTGAATCTGAGGTCATACCGCTTATCAACGTTCCTGAACTCGGTCGCAGATCCTATCTAGTAAATGGGTACTTAAAAAAAACGGAGTTTGCCTACGTTTTTGATTCTGTAATCGAAATGGCCGTAGCTGGTGGAACAAAATCTCCATGGCTAAACGAAATCCACGGTAAGCACAAAGGTGAACTCCTTACGGCGCTCATTGAACTCGATCTATACGGCTCTGAATGTGCGCCTTGTTCGCGAGCACACGAAGTAATCGTCCATCGTTTCGAGTCACTAGACCTTAGGCACGGTTCTTCGACCTTTAGACAATGGAATCCAGCGTTGAGCTATGCTGATTTAGTCGCGAATCCGGATATTGCCGGTGGCGGTTTGCTGCTTGCCGAGGTTGAGGTGTTAAGTAAGATCGGATCGAATACAGATCGGGATTAGCGGATTTCTGAAATCGAAAACACAAGCACTTTGGAGCTAGAGATAATCTAGCTCCAAACGGGTCTGAACCCTACCTCGGCCATCGGTCTTCCGGCATAAGCATCTCGGGGAATGGGGCATGCGGCTCCGCCTGGTACCAATACGCCACCGAAGCCACGTCGTCGGCCAGCGGCTGGAACGTGCCGTCCTTCCACCAACCCAGCGCTTGAATCGTCACGCGCAAGTCGTTTTCGAACCGGATCGGGTCCAGAATATGCCAGCGATAGAGGTTGTGCTTCGGCACTTCGCCGGCAACGCGGTGACACATCGGCAAACCGAGAAACGGAGTCGTGTAAGTTCGGCTGGGATCGTCGAAGCCCCATGCGCCGCCGAAATAGTCCTCCAGTCCGGTGCCGCAGATGGTGGGGTACTCCTTGTCGCCGTCCATATAGAACTTCACTTCACCCTCGCCCCACCAGCCGTTGCTGAGCTGAGTCCAGGCCAGCATCGTGCCGACATAGTGGCCCTTGCCCTTGATGCCGTCGACGATCACATAGTCGGGATTCACGCGCTCGGTCATGGCTTTTCGCCATTGAGCATGGAAATAGGCGGCTTCCTCGGGAACTTCGGTCTCGGCATAGGTGATTTGATAAAAGAACCCGCCGATCGGCCCCCAGTGCTCGTTCTCGATCGTGATCTTGGCACCATTGCGGAACGGCATCGGCCAATAAGAGTTGAAGCCGCCGCTGGGATTCACCGAAACCGGGATCGAGTTCACATCGCACCGCATGGCGTGACCGTTGACGAAGAAATCGCCAAGCGGCACCTCTACCGACGGAGTCTCTTCGCCGTCCCAATACATGCGCAAGATGCAGTCGCGGTAAGACGACTCGCCAGCGGTAATCCAGATATGTTGAATCACGCCGGAGCCCTTGATGTCGGCCAGAACGATCGTTTCGCCTTGAGGCAAATCGATGCACGGCCGAACCTTCCATCCCTTGCCCAAGCGTTTCGCTGGACCTTGGCCGTTCGGGTCCTCTTTCGCCCCGCCGGCAACCGATCCGTCCGGATTCTCGGCGTTGATCGACCTTGTCTTGGCCGAAGAGAGCAGCGGCAATCCGCCCAAGAAACCAACTGTGAACATCGATTCGAATGAGTTCATATCATCCCCCTGTTGCTTGCCATTCTACATCGAAAGAAGGGCGATGAGAAGGTGTTTGAATCGGTAAATTCAGCCATCAAGTTCCAGTTTGGGTGCCACGGATCGTTAGATCAGTGCTCCGTTTGTTTCGGCACAGGTCTTGCGACCAGTGGCACCCCACATAAGTCCGCAACTATGGTGTTGCCTCACTAAAAAAGTAATGCAAAACAACCATGCACCAGAACCCTATTTGAACCTAAACCCCCAAAACCTAAAGTCGATTGTCAGGTTTCAGCCCTAATCCTAGCAGATTTGCCTGCCGACAACTGATGGTGGGATGTTACGCGGAATTTACGCAACTGCTACGGGAATGAGAGCCACGCAAACAGAGATGGATATCATCTCTAATAACCTGGCGAACCTGTCCACAACAGGCTTCAAGCGCGACGGTGTCGCTTTCTCAGATGCAATGGAACGCGAGGTCTTCGCCAACGGAGGACTAGGTTCAAAGCTGGGGACCCTCGGTTCGGGTCCAACGCAAGCCAAGCAATACACCGTTTTCGAAATGGGACCGATCACCGGAACCGGCAACGCCCTTGATGTGGCCATCAATACTCCCGCAGGAGCTTTCGCCGTTCAGGACAAAGACGGCACGCAGAAATACACCCGCAATGGATCCTTTACAATAAACGAGAATCGAACGCTGATCACCAAAAATGGATTGCCGGTTCTCGATGACTCGGGCCGCGAAATCACGCTGCCGAACGGCGTTGTTTCAATAAGCGAAGACGGCACGATCTCGGCCAATGACTCCGTTGTCGCCAAACTCGGAATTTACAACGGAGCGTTCAGAAAGACTGGCAACAACCTTTTTGTTTCAGGCAATACCCAGTTGGTAGATAGACCCGACCTTCGAACAAGCGCGCTCGAAGGAAGCAATGTCAACTCGATTGAGGTGATGGTCAAGCTGATCAGCCTTAACCGAAATTTCGAACTCTCTCAGAAGTCAATTCAACAGCAGGACTCTCTGACTCAACGACTGATCCAAAGCCTTCAAGAGAAATAGTTGGACCTCGAACTCGGAATAGTTCAGGGGACTAGAGGATAAGCGACGGACTGCGCTTCTCGAAAAGCTCAAGGAAGGCGATCGACATCCGCGCGAAATGCGCGAGGAGAATATCGACGCCATGATTCAATCGCTGAATACAGCCGCAACCGGAATGGTAGCCCAGCAATATAACCTGGACACCATCGCCAACAACCTTGCAAACGTCAATACGACCGGATTCAAGCTTCAACGAGCTGAGTTCGAGGACTTGACCTATCAGACCTATCGAAGTTCGGGTGCTCAGACTGAAAACACGACGAGTCCGATGCCGATGCAGATCGGTCTTGGCGCTAACTACTCGTCGAGCGTGTCCAACTTTGGGCAAGGTCCCTTGCAGGCGACCGGCAACGTGCTCGATATGGCCATCAACGGCGAGGGATTCTTCAAAGTGCTTCACGGAGAAGAAGAGGTCTATACAAGGGACGGATCATTCACGACCGATATGGAAGGCTATATGGTCACGAGCGATGGCGATAAACTCGTGCCGAACATCCAGATTCCTATCGGATCGACGGCGATTAGCATTTCAAACGATGGAACCGTCACAGCAATTAAGCCTGGCGGCAAAGATCCGGAGCCGATCGGAAACATCACCGTCAATTTGTTCTCGAACCCCAGCGGCCTTACGCGACTTGGCCAAAACCTCTATCGAGCTGGTGGCGCGAGCGGCGAACCTCAGGAGTTAACGCCCGGAAAAGACGGCGCTGGAACGCTTCGTTCTTCCTATCTTGAGGGCTCCAACGTCCAGGTCGTCGACGAAATGGTTCGCATGATCTCTGCTCAGCGCGCCTACGAAGTCAACTCCAAAGCCATTCAAACGGCCGACCAGATGCTCAGTGTTCTCAACAACTTGATCAGGTAGTTCCATGGTTACTTCGCTCGTTGCATGTCTCGTTCTCTCCTCGCCTGTGGCCGAAATCAAGGTCCAAGGCGAAGGCTTCCTGCGTTTTGCGCGGGAAGGCCGGATCGTCTACGCCAAGTCCTCGAAGCTGGCTGTCAATAGCGGCAAGCTGACCAGCGCAACCGGCGAACCGATGATGCCGGCGATCATCCTGCCGAACGACACGGCTAAGATCGAAGTGACCTTGGAAGGCGCGGTCACAGCGGTCCTTCCGAACAAACAGAAGGTATCCGGCGGACAGATCGTTTTGGCACAGTTCGCCAACGAGAATGAGCTTCAAGCAGACGGATGCTTCTTGGTTGCGCAATGGCGGCCGAAGCTGGTTTCACCCGGCGATGGCACTGCAGGCGTCATCCGCGCGGCCGGCATCGATGCAGAAACGCCGGTTAACCAGGTTCCGACCAACCCGATCAAGTCTGAGCCGAAGAAAGAAGTCAAGACGCAGATAGCGCCAAAGCAGACAGGAACGACCAAGCCGACACCTGCCTACACAGGCACGCCGATCATCGTCTTCCACGAAGAGAACGAGATAGCTGAGGAAAAATACACCATCGGCGATATCGCGTCGATAAAAGCCGATGCCTCAACTGAGAAGCTCATCTCTGAACTCATCTTAGGCAATACGCCTGCCATTGGCATCACCAACAAGGTCACCCGCTCATCAGTAGTGGCCGCTTTGAGCCGAGTCAACATCAAGAAAGATGAAGTCAGCATTGAGATGCCGGCGTTCGTCACCGTACGCAGACCTTCACAAAACCTCACTAGCAACGATTTCAACGAAGCGGCGATAGCTTATGCCAAGAAGCAAGTGCCAGATACCGTCACCTTCGAAGGGCACCAGAATGGACCCGACTATGTCGCTCCTTTAGGTAAAGCCGAACTGCGCGGCGAGGCGTTCTCCATTCGCAACGGAACGGCCGAGGTAACAGTCGGCATCTACGTGGATGGTAAGAGGCGAAACTCGCGAACGGTCTCGCTCGATGCCCGAGGCGCAGACGGCGACTTCCTTCAGAAGATCCAAGCTGGCACGCGGGTAAAGATCATCGTTCGCTCAGGCACCGCATCGATCACCATTTTCGGGAAAACCAAAACGGCAGTGTTTGTTGGCCAGTCCGTCGAGGCTGTCAGTGACAACCGCACCACTCACATCGGGATTCTCACCGATCCCAGTTCAGTCGAGGTGAAAATATGAAACGACTGCTTTGTTTCGCCATTCTTGGGATAGCAGCAAACGCGGCATTTGCCGACGACTTGCCGCCTGATAACACGGGTTCGCTATGGACGAACTCTAAGCCTAATCCTTTCTTGGACCGCACTGCGCGGAAAGAAGGGGACATCTTGACCATCCTTATTAGCGAGACGTCCACCGCCACCTTTACCGCCTCGACGACGACTTCAAAGTCCGACACCAACACGGTCGGAAAGACAATCATTCCGATCCTGTCCACGCTCGTTCCGAATCTGATCCCGAACACCTCAGGCAGCAGCAGCGGCTCGCTTTCTACGGCTGGCTCGGGTACGACGGCGTCGACCGGAAAGTTCCTCGCGAGAATGAGCGCCGTCGTCAAGAAGGTCATGCCGAACGGCAACTTAGTCATCGAAGGAACCCGCTTTGTCAAAGTCAACAAGGACACGCAAACCTTCGTTCTGAGCGGGATCATCAAACAGGATTCGGTTCTGCCGGATAACACCGTGCTCAGCGAGAGCATCGCCGAAGCCGAGATCCGCGTTGAAGGCAAAGGCGCAATCAGCGAGAAGCAACGCAAGGGCATTCTGAGCCGCGTGCTGGACTGGCTTTTCTAGGAGACAGAGATGATAAAGACTTATACCAACTGGATTCTGGCAAGCCTAGTTGCGACAGCTTCAGTCACCGCATTTGGTCAAGGGACAAGCAACTCTGGACCGCCTGCCAGCAACTCGAACAATACGAATAACACTCAAGCTGGCCTAACTCAAGAGCAAAAAGATGCCCTTAAAGCCTGGCAAGCTGCCAAAGCCAAGCAAGCCAAAGACGATAAAGCTGCCATTATTAAAGGCGAAAAGGACGGGGTCGAAGTCCGCATCAAGGACATCGCCCATTTCCGCGGCGTTCGTAGCAACCAGCTCAAGGGATTTGGAATAGTGGTAGGTCTCGAAGGCACCGGCGACACCAAGAAGACGCCGTTTACCCAGCAGCTTCTCGCCAATGCTCTGCGCGATTGGGGCACGGCGGTTGACGCCACTCAGCTCGGACTTAAGAACATCGCGACAGTGACCGTCACATGCGATCTTCCTCCGTTCGCGGCTCCTGGAACGAGCATCGACGTAACCGTCCAATCGGTCGGCGACGCCAAGAGCCTGCAAGGCGGCTTTCTGCTCTCGACTCCACTCTATGGCGCGAATGACAACACAAAGGCAATCGTCGTGGCTCAAGGCGGAGTCAGCATCGGCGGATTCCAAGCAGGAGCCAGCGGCAGCTCGGTTCAGAAGAACCACTTGAACGTAGGCCGCCTTCCTGGGGGAGGCATCATCGAAGCCAGTGTGGCCACTCAAGTCGTGTTCAACGGCAAGATGTACCTGGAGGTCGAACAAGCCGACTTCACAACCGTCCAGCGGCTCGCAACGAAACTCGGCGAAGTGTTCCCTTACTACTCGCCCAAGCCGATCAACGGAGTCTCGATTGAACTGACGCTTCCCAGCGAGAAGAACTCAGTTGAGGCTATCGCCGAGATTGAGGCCACGACTGTTTTCGCCGATATTCCGGCAGTGGTCGTCATCAACGAACGAACCGGCACCGTCATCGTCGGCGGAAACGTTAAAGTGGGTCCGGCGATTGTCATCAAAGGCAGCCTTCAGGTTCGCATCGACACGATCAACGACGTAAGCCAGCCGCCTCCTTTCTCGAGCGGCGGAACGACCAAAGAAGTCTCAAACAGCCAGGTTAGCGCAGACGAAAATAAGGTTCAAATGGCGCTTATCGCCCCGAACACCACCGTCGCCGACCTCGCCCGAATCTTCTCAGAGTTGCGCGTCAGCGCGACCGATATCATCGCCATCCTCCAAGAGCTCAAGTCTCAGGGAGCCCTCAAAGCAAGGATCAAGACAGAGTAATGCTGATAGGATCACTGATCAAAACGGCCGATTTGTCTGCCTCGATCCAACCTGAGCTCGATAAGCTTAAGAAGGCGACGCGCGACATCGAAGCCATCTTCTTCAAAGACATGTTAAGCGCCATGCGCAAGACCGTGCCGGACAACAGCATCGGCCAGAGCTACGGCGCCGACATCTACCAAGACCTTTTCGACAACGCCCTGTCGAAGACAGCAAGTTCTACAGGATCGTTCGGATTATCCGATTTGCTGTACAAAAACATGGAAAAAGCAGTAATTGCGCAAGAAAAGGCCCGACTCGACATAGAGGCTGAAAAGCCGACGACCGAAAATAAAGGATAGGAGACATCATGCAAACTCGTGAACTCCAGACGCTATGGTGGGATTGGCTGAGCACTTCTGAAAGGCTGCTCAGATCCCTGCATGAGCAAACTGCGGCATTAACGCTCCGCGACGTGGCAAGGGTCGAGAGAATTCAACCCGAACTCGACTCGCTGCTCGAACGCGTGAGACAGATTGACGAACACGCTGCGACGTGTGCCAGAAAGCTGGCCGACGAGATGGACACAGAGCCTTCTCTTCGAGGCTTGGTTCGCGTCCTGGATAAGGCCGAAGCGCAGCAGGTTCAATCGATCGCCAACCGGGTTACGGTTGCCGCAAGAAACGTCCAGTCCGTTCTCGACAAGAATAGAGCCTTGATCGAGAATGAAATGACCTATATCAACGGGACATTGACCCTTATTGCAAAAACAGCTACGGAGGCACAAGGACCCTACAAGCAAGCGTCAGATCGGGCTGCCGTGCTTGTTGACAATGTGGCCTAAGGAGAACCATGCCATCCCCATTCATGGGCATCGATATCGCTTCGAGAGCGCTTAGGGCGTTCCAGTATTCCCTGGACGTCACGGGCAACAACATCTCGAATGTCAATACGAAGGGCTATTCGCGCCAGACCGCCGACCTCGCACAAACGGATCCGACGATCTTTTATTCCGGCCAGCGCATCTCGCTTGGTTCAGGAGTAACCGTTTCGACGGTGTACCGTGCGCGTGACATGTTCCTTCAGAGCCGCCGCCTCGACGCGCAAGCTGAGCAGGGCCGCCTTGACACGCTTGTGACGAACCTCGGGCAAGTCGACTCGACCTTGCTTGAGCCCAGCGACGACGGCATCAACAGCGCTCTAACATCGTTCTTCGACGCGTGGTCGTCTTTGGCATCAAACCCGAATGAATCGGCGAGCCGTTCTGAAGTTCAGATGGCTGGCCAGACCTTGACGAACCGAGTCAAAGATACTTACGGACGTTTGCAGACGTTGAAAACCCAGTTCAGGAGCGAAGTCCAGTCGACATTCGACAACATCGACCAGCTATCCTCGAAGATCGCGGATTTCAACGCCCAAATTCGTGCAGCCAACGCAGGCGGGGTCGTTCCCAATGATCTTCTAGACCAGCGCGACCAAGCCCTCCAGGACCTATCGAAACTCGTCAACGTGACAACCTACGAGTTCGGCGACGGCTCAATGGCGGTATATACCGGACAACTTAACCTAGTTGACTCTGGCGGAGCTCAGCCAATCCCGCGAACCTATGACGCCGCTACTCAGACCGTGACAGACGGTCAGTTCAGTTATAAGCTTAAAGAAGGCAAACTTACAGGTCTGTTCCAAACCATAACGGCTATAGGTTCCTACCAAACTCAGCTCGACAACCTGGCCAACAACCTCAGAACCCAGGTCAACGCCCTTCACCAAACGGGCACGAACAACCTGACGCCGCCAACAACCGGTTTGAACTTCTTTAATGATTCGGTTCCCCAGAACGGGGCGATTGACTTCGACCTAGCCGCCGAAGTGAAGGCCGATCCAGACGCCATATCTGCCGGCACAACGGGCAAATCGGGCGACGGCGGGCTTGCGCTCATCATGTCGCAGCTTCGAGACTCCCAAGTGGCCGGCCTGGGTAACAAGACGTTCAACGGCTATTACACTGAGATGGCATCGGGCGTCGGTAGCGATGTTGACGAATATGAGACAGCGCTAAGTGCGAAGTCAGCCGTCCTCGAACAAATTGACACGCAGATTCAAAGCATTAGCGGCGTTTCGCTAGACGACGAAATGGCGAACATGCTGAGGTTCCAACGCAGCTACCAGGCCGCCGCTAAGATGTTGAATATCTTCGACCAAGTGACCGATGACCTAATCAACATGGTGAGGTAACAGATTGAGAATCAGCACAGCCTACCAATTTGATAAATACGCGAGCAATGTGAGGATGTCGGAGTCGAAATACTTCGACGCCCAGAACGCCGTGATGACCGGCAAGCGGATCAACAAGATTAGCGACGATCCCTTTGGCACCTCGGTTTCGCTGAACATGCGCAGCTATAAGGCCGCTGCAAAGCAATACAGCGACAACCTGACGGTCGGCAAAGGGGTGCTTAGCTATTCGGAATCGGCGCTGGACGAATTGACTTCTTCATTGAGGAACGCCTATTCCGTTGCGGTTCAATCGGGCACCGATACGATGGACCAATCGGCCCGCGATTCTTTGGCTTCGCAGATCGACAGCATCCAAAAGCAGATGCTCGAACTGGCGAATACTCAAGGTCCAAGCGGCCAATATATCTTCGCAGGTCAAGCCAACAGCAGCAAGCCGTTCACTGTGACGGCAACCGCTGGCACGAATGCTCTAGCGTTAAGCTCTGGCCAGTTCATGAATTACAACGGCGACGATCTGGACATGACTGTCGAGAGCGGCCCCGGGCAAACGTTGCCGATTAATGTAAAGGCTCAAAGCCTGTTCAAGGACGCCTATGCAGCCCTCGATAAGCTTAAAGTCGACCTTCAAGGCGGCAACGTCAGCTCAATCAGCGGCGTCGACATCCAGCAGATCAAAGACTCGATGAATGCGATCATCGAGGAGCGCGGCAATGTCGGAACAAGGCTCCAGACAGTTGAGAATTTGACCGATCATTACACTAGGCGAATCGATGACTTGACTTCGACCATATCGGACGTTGAAGAGGTCGATTTGTCCGAGGCGATTATGGACTACAAGCTGGCCTATAACGCCTACAATGCGGCCTTATCGGTAGCCAGCCAAGGTTATCAGCTAAGCCTCTTGGACTTCATCAGTTAGGAACACACAATGCGGCTAAACGGAACGCGATTCGGAACTATCGACTTTGAACCTGACGACATGGTCACCTTCGACGAAGGACTGATCGGTCTGCCGACGTTGAAGCACTTTGTCATCCTGAACATCCGCGATGACAGTCCATTCCGCTGGCTTCAGTCAATTGAAGACACATCGATGGCCTTTCTGGTCGCAGAAGCGACTCATTTTGTGACCGATTATAGCCCGACGGTCGGCGACAGAGATCAGGCGTTTCTGAAACTCGATGCCGAAACACCGTGCTTGGCCTATGTAACTGTCAGCATCCCGGCAGGAAAACCTGAGGATATGACGTTAAATCTTGCCGCTCCGCTGATAATTAACGCACGTTCTCTGTGCGGCAAGCAAATAATCCTCGACGATGAAGCGTATACTATTAAACACCGCGTGCTGCAAGCGGGTCGCACGGTCGCGGAATCGGTAGCTGCATAAGACAGGCGTTATAGACCCGCGCTGTTGCCACGGAGGGCGTAAGCGATGCTGGTGCTCACTAGAAAAATACATCAAAGTATCGTCATTGGAGATGCGGTCGAGGTCGTCGTGCTGGAAGTTCGCGGAGAACAGGTTCGCCTCGGCATTCGCGCGCCCAAGGATGTGGCGGTGCACCGAAAAGAAATCTACGACCAAATCGTCGAAGAGAACAAAGGCGCCGCACAAGTCCGGATCGAAGATATTCCGGAGTAGCTACCCCGGCAAAGGCATCGCCCGGACGACCTTGCTTTCGGCCAACAATCCGTTGAGCCATACCTCAACGCAATACTCCCCATATATCGGCAGGGGCAGTCCGTAATAATCGCCGATGACGTGCAGATCCTGGTTGTCGAAAACCGCCGGAACCGAGACCATCGCATTGTGCTCGTGCAAGGTGTGTCCGTCGGCGTCGATGATGCGCACCGTCACCGCCTGCTCCGTGTCCGCGTCGTCGTGGTCGGTCTCCAATCCCACCGTGATCTTGAACGGCGGGAAAACCGACGGCACCGACTCGGCATAAACGTCGCGGAAGATGCCGATCACGCTCAGCTTGTTTTGCTGGCTGACCATGGCATAGTCGGAGATGTGCAGGAAGGAGACTTTCATATCGGGGATCTGCGAACTTATTCAGTGTATCCGAACTCAGATGCGGCCATGGCGCATTCGGCATTAGATAGAATGAGTTCATGCCGTTATCCAGCGTCGAAGAGGCTTTAGCCATCATCCATCATTATCAAGGCAACAACAAAGAGCAATCCGCCAACCGGGTTGCAGACGAAGCGCTTGAGAAGTTTCCAGATAACGAAAAGCTTTGGGCTGCCAAGTCGAACACTTGCCTTGGTGTCGGGAACCACGATTCAGCGCTCGAAGCCGCCGAAAAGGCTCTTGCACTGAATCCGAACAGCCCAGAAGCGCATGCGGCCTATGCTGTATACAACGTCTATATTGGCGACAATGAGACGGCGGCTGAACATGTCGCCAACGCTGAAACCGCGCAGGAACCCAGCCTGTTTACGATGCTCTCGATCGCCAGCTACTACTCGATGTCGAATCCGCAGAAGTCGCTGGAGATCGTGCTGAAGCTCAAGGAAGAGCAACCTGACGACATCGAACTGATCGGCCAGTTAGTTACTTACTACGGCATGCTCCAAGACGGACCAAAGTGCATGGAGGCCATGAAAGAGCTTGAATCCAAGCACCCCCAAAGCACTCGCCTTCTTTATCTTAAGGCCCGGCACCTTGCTCAGAAGCACGATCTGAAAGGCAGCGTGGAATTGCTCCTAAAGGAGGTCGAGCTGAATCCCGAACACGCGATGGCTTTTGGAGACCTTGCCAGCCGCCTCTACCATATAGGCCGAGTCAATGAAGCTAAGAAGTATGCCCTCCGAGCGCTCGAACTAAACCCGAGGACGCCGGTGGCCTTGTCTGCTCTGGCGAATGTTGCCGACCACGAAGGCGACAAGAAGCTGGCCGAGGACTATCGGCAGAAGTCTCGGGATGCGATTCCAGCGCTCAAGATAACCATGCTGATGGGCAAAGCAAACGAGTTGCTTAAAGCGCAGAAGTTCCAAGAAGCTATCGAAACGCTCGAGCCTGTCACTTTGTCGGCGATCAAGAGCATGCGAATTAACGGGTTGCGGATGCAATCCATGCATGCAAAACTAGGCGGCCTGTGGGATCAAATGGAACGGTGCCTCAAGCGGCTTAATGAAGAGGGCGACCGATCTCCGGCATTTTACATCGGCCATTACCAGCTTGCCGAGGGCAGAGGACGAAAGAAGGAAGCTGCCTCATGGATTGAGGAAGGCATCGAGACCTGGCCAGCGAACGGCGAATTGCGCGCCGAGCACATTCGGAGGCTGCATGCTTCTGGTGTCGCAGATTCCGAAGTCGCAAGCGTGTCGGCAGCGTTGAACACCGAATATGGCTCGCCGAACGAGGTTCTACCGGTTCTCATGGCTCTCGATGATTGCGGACATGAGGAAGCCTACAGCGCTTTATTTGCCCGGGCCAAAGAGCTGTTCCCCGGACGCCAAGAATGGAAGATGTTCGAGATGCTTCAGATGATGAAAAAAGGCGACTTCAAGGGCGCTATGGCCAATGCGGTCGGGCTTAAGGGCGACATGAAGAAGATCGGCGATCAGGTATCGAAGACGTCATCGTTCCTCGACAAGCTGAAGGGGCTCTTTCCAAAGAAGTAAGTGCCGGTTAAGAGCCAGGTTGGTCCGCCGAGACGTCCCAAATCGCTAGGGAAATCCTCACCAGGTTCAACGGCCAAAGCGATATACTCTAAGTACGATGTTTCGAGTGCTCGTTATCGACGATGAAGAAGACGTATTGAAGGCAGTCCGGCGAAGGCTGGAGCGCGAGGGCTATGAAGTGGACACTGCGCCCAGTTCGGTCGAAGGCATCAAGCTGATCGGCGACGGAGAGCGGCCGTTCGACGTGATCGTCACCGACATGAGCATGGAAGATCCCGACTCCGGTCTGCGGGTTCTGCAGGCTGCCTTTAGCCGAGACCTTCTCGCCGAAGTCATTGTCATGACCGCCTATGGCAACGTTGCAAACGCCGTCGAATGTATGCGCTATGGCGCATACGACTACATCGAAAAGAACACGCCGGGCGTCGACGCCTATGAGCAGCTCGCGAAGAAGATTCAGACAGCGCTGGACCAAAGACGGCGCGATGTGCGGGCTGTGGCGATGTGGCAGCGAGTGGCCGACCAAGTGAAGAGCCGACAGACCAGTCGAGATGCAGCCGACGCTTGATCTGATTCGGCAAGCAACGATCGACACCCCATTTGAAGGCGAGGTTTGGCTTGTGGGCGGCGCCGTCCGCGATATGCTCATGGGCAACCCGCCGCAAGACGACCTCGACCTCGTCACCGAGCTATCCTCGGCTGATCTCGCGCACTTGCTCTTCGATAAAGGCGTTTCCGAGATTCTGCCGGTAACCTATCCGCGTTTCGGAACGGCGATGATCCGCGTCAAGGGGATCGACGTGGAGCTGGTCACAGCAAGAAGGGAGTCGTATTCCAGCGAGTCGAGGAAGCCGATCACTGAGCCGGCCACCCTCCAAGACGACGCTCTGCGCCGCGATTTCACCGTCAATGCGCTCTTCCTAAACATCCACACCAACGAAATCCGCGATCCGCTGGGTTCCGGCTTCGGCCACATCGTTCACAAAATACTGCAAACGCCGCTGAACCCGGACGACACCTACATCGACGACCCGTTGCGCATGCTGCGGGCCATCAGATTCCGGTGGAAACTAGACTTCGAGCCTGCTGAGGGTCTGTATGAGTCCATCCGATTCAACCGAGAACGCCTTAATATCATAAGCCTCGAACGAATAAGGGACGAACTCCTGAAGATGCTGTCTGGCCCGAATCCGAGCGGAGCATTAAACGACCTTCTCAATACCGGCCTCCTGGAGGTTTTTGCTCCGGAACTATCAGCCATGAAGGGAGTCGACCAAGGCGGCGGCTACCATCACCTCGATGTTTGGGACCACACGTTACTAGCCATAAGGAACGCGAAGACGCAAGACCCGGTTCTGGCCTTGGCCATCCTCTTCCACGACACCGGCAAACCGTCAACCAAGTTCGTCGACGAGCATGGCAACACGCGGTTCTACGGCCACGAAGCGGTTTCGGCAGATATTGCTCGCACAGTCATGTCCAGGCTCAAGTTTCCTAACGCCGACATTGACGCCGTCTGCCTGCTTGTGAAGAACCACATGCGCCTGATGTCCGCGTCGAAGGTCAGCGCTTCGGCTGCCCGGCGGCTGATCCGCGACCTCGGCGATAACCTGGACCGGCTGCTTGATCTCGCCGAAGCCGACATCTCCGCCCTAAAACCCGGCGTCGATGCCATGGACATCCCGGAGCTTCGAGAGCACCTTGTCACGGTAACCAAAGAAACGCCGAAGGAAACGCTCGATAGCCCGTTGACCGGCGCTGAGATCATGGCCATTTTGAACCTAAGACCAGGCAAGGAAGTGGGCCGAATCAAGAACCAGCTATCAGATATGGTCATCGAAGGCCAGCTCGATTTCAACGATAAAAATGCGGCAAAGCAGGCCGCTATTGATTTGCATAATAGGGAACCAAATGACGAACCTTGATATTGCGCAAAGCGCCAAACTGAAACCGATTAGTGAAATCGCCTCGCAGGTAGGCCTAAAAGAAGACGAAATCACCCATTACGGGCCGTATATGGGCAAGCTCAGCCACTCGGCAATGGACCGCTTGCGCAACAACCCGCGGAAAGGCAAGCTGATTTTGGTGACGGCCATGACGCCGACTCCGGCGGGAGAAGGCAAAACGACTACGACCATCGGCCTCGCGCAAGGTTTGAACAAGATCGGTAAGATGGCCATTCCAGCAACCCGCGAACCCGCGCTCGGACCGATTTTCGGCATCAAAGGCGGCGCATGCGGAGGCGGCTACAGTCAGGTTCTGCCGATGGAGGAGATCAACCTCTTTTTCACCGGCGACTTTCCCGCCATCGCCGCCGCGCACAGCCTGCTGTCGGCAATGATCGACGCCCATATTCACAACGGCAACGCACTTGGGCTTGACGTTCGCTCTATCTATTGGCCCCGCACGGTCGATATGAACGACCGCGCCTTGCGAGAAGTCGTCGTCGGCCTCGGCGGACGCGTTAATGGTTTCCCCCGCTCGGATGGCTTTGTCGTTGCCCCGGCAAGCGAAGTCATGGCGACCCTTTGCCTTGCCAGGTCGCTCGAAGAGCTTAAGGAGCGTCTCGGATGCATCATCGTCGGCGAGAACGGCGAACGCAAGCCGGTGACTGCGCGAGACCTGAAAGCCAATGGCGCGATGGCGGCTCTTCTCAGAGATGCAATTCGGCCGAACCTGGTTCAAACCATCGAGGGCGGACCAGCGTTGGTCCACGGCGGTCCATTCGCCAACATCGCCCACGGCTGCTCCTCACTCATAGCCACCGAATGCGGTCTCGGCATGGCGGATTACGTCATCACCGAAGCCGGTTTTGCCGCCGACCTCGGCGCAGAGAAGTTCTTGAACATCGTCTGCAGACACCTCGGCCAAGGTCCGGATGCCATCGTTTTGGTCGGCACTGTAAGGGCGCTAAAGCACCACGGCGGCCAAGACTCGGTCGATGGCGTAACGATCGGAATGCAGAACATCCTGAGACACGCTGCCCACCTCAAGCTATACGGTCCTCCGGTTATCGTCTCGATCAACCGGTTCCCAACCGACACCGAAGAGGACTACGAGGCGATCCGATCGGTCTGCAAGGAGAACGAATTGCAGGTTGTCATTGCCAATCCGTGGGGCGAAGGCGGAGAAGGGTGTATCGAGCTCGCAGAAACTGTGGCCAAAGCCGCCGATGAGCCCAGCACCTTCGAGCATCTCTATTCACTCGACATGCCGTTAAGCAAGATGATCGAAACGATCTGCAAGAAAGCCTATGGCGCGAGTTCGGTGTCCATCGACCTCGTAGCCTCCAGGCGGTTGAAATGGGCGGCCGAGAACAAATGCTCGCAGGACATGATGGTGTGCATCGCCAAGACGCAGTACAGCCTCAGCGACGACGCAAAGGCCCTCAACGCTCCGACCGGCTTCGAGGTTGAGATTCGTGAGGTCAAAGCGTCCGCCGGAGCAGGATTCGTAGTGGCTCTGACTGGCGATATCATGCTGATGCCGGGACTTGGCAAGGAGCCGAACGCCGAGAAGATCGACGTCGACCCGAGCGGGAAGATTACTGGGCTGTTCTAGGAAGGCGACTCGCGGGTCTGCGTCTCAGCAAGCCTCAAATTGCCTTCGATATTGCCAAGGCCGTTTGCCCCGTAATAATACTGGGTTCTCTATGGTTGCTCGCATCGACCATTCGCTTGCTCTTTCGGGGATTCCTGGCGCAAAGTCTAACATAGCGTGATCAGGTTCAAATGGTCGACCAATGGGCTTTAAAACGGGACCCTGAAGATACAAACCGAAACTACCGAAACTTAAAGTAGATCGTCAGGTTTTTGGAGTTACCGGCGACATGAAATGAAACGGCGCGATAGCAATTCGGCATTGGGTTTATTGGCGAAAGTTCTGCTAAGCATGGCAGGGCTGCCGATCCTGTTTTGGATCACAACGGTTTTCAAGGAATACTCGGAGCCGGCCATTCTTGGATGCCTGTATGCTGGCGGCGCGGCCTGGTTACTTGGCAGGCTTCCCGGATATGTGGCATCACTAGGCGCTAGCTTGGTTATTACGCAAACCATTCCTGACCAATACCCGCCTGAAGCTCCCCTAATCGGCATCATCTGGATGGTTATCAGCCGCCCGATAATGACGATGCTGGCCGCACACATGGTTTGTCAGCTTCGAACGGTATTTGATCGTGAGAAGGTGATGGCTCGCCAGGACCAATTGACCGGTGTCAACAATCGTTTCGCTTTTGAGGAAAAGGCCGACCGAGCCGTTCGCCGCGCCAAACATCGCCGCCAGCCTCTCACCGTTGCCTTTATCGACTGCGACAACTTCAAGGAAGTGAACGACAACTATGGCCACGAAGTGGGCGACGAGTTGCTCAAGGTCATCGGTCAGACGCTTCAAAAGAGCGTGCGGCCATCGGATCTTGTAGCCCGAATCGGCGGCGACGAGTTCGCCGTTATCTTCAATGGCGCTGCTGGCTCCACCCCGCATGTGGCGGTTAGAAGGTTGAAGCAAGTCCTCAACGATGAGTTGCACCAACGCGGATTTGATGTAACGTTGAGCATAGGCGTGGCCACCTTCAACTCGGTCCGTGGTGGCCTCAAGGACCTCATCCGAGTAGCCGACAGGCTTCAGTATTCAGCGAAGAAGACCGGCAAGAACGCGATTATCTACGGAGTCGTTGAAGATTCCCATTCTGCTAAGCCAACTCGTAATGGGAACGTAGCTTAGTTCAGCGCTTGGTTTGGGCTGAGCCGTTCTTACCCATTTGCCCAAGAGCTGCAACATCGCCGGATCTTCCTTCACGGTCTTATCGACCTTGATTGTTCCGCCCTGTCCGGTTGCCAGCCTCCAGCCGGTCGTCTCTTTGCGAAACGAGAGATCGAGCTTGCCGAGCCAAACTCCCATCTCGCCAGCCTGAACAATCGGTACGTTGCGGCCGTCGGGCGATTTAACCCAAGTCGGCTTTTCCAGCCAAGTGTGCGAGTCGCCGCCGACAATGGCATCGATTCCGGGAACCTTTGCAGCAAGCTCTTGATCGAGTTCGTAGCCGATGTGGGTCATGGCGATCAAGACATCACACTCCTTCCGGACTTTCGGTATCCACTCCCGCGCTGTTTCGATAGGATCGGAAATCGTCCATCCCTTGGTCTGCGCATAGTCCTTTGAACGCGGGGCTGTCAGTCCGAGCAAGCCGATCTTAACGCCTCCTACGGTTCGAACTACGAACGGCCGAATGCCTTCTACGGGCACGCCGGTATCGCCTTGAGTGAGGTTTGCAGCCAGCCATGGGAAGCGGCTTTGGCGGCAGAGCTTCTTGAAAATGTCTTGCGAAGATGCGGTCAAGGTCGCTTTGAACTCGTTGTTGCCGACGGCCATTGCTTCGCAGCCCAGCAGGTTCAATGCCTGGATCTCCGGTTCGCCGAAGTAGAGTAAATGCCACGGTCCGCGCGTAAAAGTATCGCCGAGGTCGATGTACATAACTGGATTCGTAGAGTTTTTACGAATCTGGTTGATAAGGGTCGCTCTTCGAGCCAGGCCGCCAACGTTCTCTTCGTTCTGCTTTGGGTAGGTCTCGGACTTGTAGTTATGGGGCAGAAGCATGCCGTGGAGATCGTTAGTATGAAGGATCGTGACCTTCATGGTATCGGCCGCAAATAACAAACTCGCAGCGAGGAACACCGAAAGGACCGGCATGAAGCGTTTCATAGGCTCAGAATACCGCTCATGGCCGTTTTAGGTATCGGTCCATCCATTTAGAGCGAAGGGGGCAGCATACCGTTCATACTGGAAGGATATACGCGCTTTCAGCGAAGACGGCGCAGCTTGGGGCGGCAACGGAACTGGATATGAGTGAGAAGCACTGTCTCGATTTAAACAAAAACGGCAAGATGGATGTGTATGAAGATCCGTCTCAACCGGTTGATGCGCGCGTTGAAGACCTGCTTGGCCAGATGACTCTCGAGGAGAAGCTAGGCCAGCTTTCGCAGGTTGTGATGGAGGGCAACTCGGACGAGGTCCACGCCGATATCTTGCGACAAGGGCGAGTCGGTTCGTTCCTGCCGGCCTGGAGTGCAATAGGCAAAGCCGATCTGAGGAATCGCCTTCAGAAGCTAGCTGTCGAAGAATCAAGGCTTGGAATCCCGTTCCTGATGGGCTTCGACGCCATCCACGGGTTCCGCACGATATTTCCGATTCCGCTTGGAATGGCTGCGGCCTGGGAACCTGAGCTGTTCACGAAATCGCACGAAGTTTCAGCATTTGAGGCTACGGCAACCGGCATCGACTGGTCGTTTGCGCCGATGGTTGACCTGGCGCGAGATCCGCGATGGGGGCGCATCAGCGAGGGCTTTGGCGAAGACCCGTACCTTGGCGGACTCTATGCTGCCGCCTCGGTCAAAGGCTTTCAAGGCGAAGATCCTTCAGACCGCCGCCATGTCGTCTCCTGTCTTAAGCATTACGTGGGGTACGGCGCTGCCGAAGGCGGCCGAGACTACAACACCACCGATGTTTCCGAATATCAGCTTCGAAACAACTACCTTCCCCAATTCCATGCTGGCGTCAAAGCAGGCGCGATGACCCTGATGTCGGCTTTCAACTGCCTGAACGGCATCCCGACCTCCGGCAACCGCCACACCTTGACAGAGATTCTGCGAGATGAGTGGGGATTCAACGGCTTCGTTGTCAGCGACTGGGCGTCGGTTCTTGAGTTAGTCGAGCAAGGAATCGCTGATGGTCCGGCACAAGCGGCCAAAATAGCCTTGGAAGCAGGCGTCGACATGGAGATGGTCACATCCTCCTACATCGACACGCTCGGCGAGCAATTAGCTTCTGGAGAGGTTTCACAAGAGACCATCGACAACGCCGTTCGGAATATTCTACGAATCAAGTTTGCGAGAGGCATCTTTGAGAATCCCTATGTGGACGAGACCTGGCAAGAGGATGCTTTCTTGAAGACCGAAGCAGTGATGCTGGCCAGAGAAGTCGCCGCCAAGTCGTGCGTTTTGTTGAAGAATGATTCAGACCAATTGCCGCTGACGAAAGATGGTTCGAAGATCGCCTTGATCGGTCCGCTAGTGTCAGATAAGGACGAGCTTCTGGGAAGCTGGGCCGGATTCGGCAAGGGCCGCGACGTCGTAACGCTTGAGGAAGGTATTCGAGCCAAGTTGGGACCGAATGCGACTTTGACGGTATGCCGAGGCTGCGATCTGACAACAGGCCGGAGAACCATCACCAAGACCGACGGATCTATTGTCGAAGATCCTGATGCTCCGGTCGATCAGGTTGGCGATCAAGAATTTGCAGCGGCAATCGAAGCAGCGCAGAACGCTGACGTGGTCGTCATGGCTCTCGGCGAGCCGCGCGGCTGGAGCGGAGAGAACGCCACCCGAACCGAACTTGGATTGACAGGCCGCCAGGAAGAGCTGTTCAACGCTGCCGCCGCTGCAGGCAAGCCGATCATCGTCGTCCTATTCGGCGGACGTCCGATGTCGGTTGTGTCGATCCAAGAGAAAGCTCAGGCTGTTCTGATGGCTTGGCAACCCGGAGTTCAGGGTGGAAACGCCATCGCTGACTTGCTTTTCGGCGATCAGACTCCTTCCGGCAAGATCACCGCTACATTCCCACGGACTGTTGGGCAAGTGCCGGTGCACTATAACCATTTCAACACTGGCCGTCCGCAGTATCAGGAGTACCGCGACTCGACCCACTTGCCACTGTATCCGTTCGGCCATGGTCTATCCTACACCTCCTTTGAGTATTCGGAAGTCGAGCTGAGTTCAACTTCGATCAGTGTAGGCGAAAAGGTTGTTGCTTCGGCGACGGTCAATAACGTTGGCAAGCGCGCAGGAATCGAAGTAGTCCAGCTCTACATTCGCGATATTGCCGCATCGCGTGTTCGTCCGATCCGCGAGCTGAAAGGTTTCGTAAAGATTGAGCTCAAGCCCGGCGAATCGCGTAAGGTTTCATTCGATATCGGCAACGAACAGCTATCGTTTATTGACGAGATCGGCAACGTCTTGGTTGAGCCGGGCAAGTTCGCGGTATGGATTTCGAAGGACTCGGCCTCAGGTGAGTCTGCGCAATTTGAGCTAAAACCTTGAAGGTTGGCGCGGTCCAGTCTTTCGGCATCCCGAGCATTTCGAGGGATCTGAAAGGCGGTGCCGCACGCGCTAACTCACTAATGACGAGTGCTACTTCATCGTCGGCGGTCCGCCTGGAATCGGTCCCATCGGCCCTGCGCCAGGTGGCGGCGCAATTGGCATCGAAGTAGGGCTCTTTGGGAAAACGCCGTCGACCGGCCAAACAAAATCGTTTCCATTAGTCGTTCCCGGTCGGTCTTTCCCGCCGTCGTCCTTTAGGTTCGGACCAACGCTCCAAAGGTCTCTTCGAGTTGGAGCGTATCGATAAGACTTGCCACTAAAGGGATCGAGCGGAACCGCCTTCAGAATGCCTATTTTCGCGAGTTCGCTTAGCGACGACGGATACTTGCCAGTTTGCCTCTTGTAAATCTGAATAGCCAGAATGATTCGAGTGGCTCGAGTGTTTGCCACAGCTTTTGAGTCAGCCACATTCGACTGGCTGAACACTGGAAGCATCATCGCTGCGAACAGCTTGCCCACGGGATTGTCGACCTTCACTAAGCTCGCTCGATACTCTTCGATCTGTGCAGGTGTTAGGTTTGCCTTTGCTTCCTCATCGTCGAGGTCGATTTCCGTGCTATGGTTCAAAATATTGGGCGGCCAACTTGCAAGGAGCGACTCGCTTGGATCTTCGATCTCCTTTTGCTTTGCTGGCGGCAAAGATGCCTGTTCAATGACCTTCTTATAGAAAGAGCTGGCCAACTGAAGCGTCGCCTTGCGGTCAAATGGGTTCGGGTGGCCTTCGAGCAATTTCAACGAGATGTCTTCTTCATCGCCGTATTTTATTGCCGAGTCCTTCGAAGGCCAGACCGTTCCAGCGATGGTGCTTACAAAGAACCGGTCATGTTCTGACTTCAGCGTCTCGGCTAAATCTGTTCCCATTCTGCGCTCTTGATAGTTTCTAAGGATCTTGAGCAAGTCGGTCTTCTTCATCAATGGATCGGCGCATAGAGTCTGTATGGAACGGCTGGCGATGGCATCCGTCGCATAGCCCACCAGGAGAGTAATAAGGTCTTTATGCGATTCGACCATGCGGTCGGCGATTTTGTGGCAAAGGATTAGGTCATTCGCGGCGGCTTGCGACTTCTTGAGCTTGATGTTGAGGTTAGCGCTCAGGACGAGTGTCTTGCACAGGTCTTTGACCTTTGCATAAATGGGGAAGGTTGGTTCTCCAAACGATCCAAAAGGAGCAGGGACTTTGCTGTCTACGAGTTTCGGCGCATACCAGCAAGGTCGGTTCGAAGCTTCGCGCATGGCATCGATGGCGGGCTTGTAAGCGGCGATCGCCTTCTGGCTGCGCTTGATAATGTCCTTCTCTCCGGGTTTGTTGATGAGCCCGAGGAGTTGAGACGGCGACTCCGGTAGGCTCTTTGACTTAGCCGCATCGTCTGATCCTGGCTCAACATAGCCTTTGGTTTTCGGTATGAGCTTTGTCGCCTTGACCATAAGGTCCCAGCCATTCTTGTTAGGATCGATCTTCGGCGGCGTCCATCTCACTGAGGGATCGACGTATTTCCGCGCTTCGGCAAGGGTCATCGGCGGTTCGGTTTTGGCTACTGGTGGCACGTGTTTGGCGCATCCGAGAACAGGAATGGCGATGGCGAAGCTGGCTAACATAACCATTTGGCTGACTCCTTGCTGAGCGATCACTTTCAACTGATGATCCACATCTGATCTTACTAGTTTGTAGGGAGTATCGTTGCGGTGATTCCATTGCATCCGGAGGTTATCAGTTCAGGTTGGAGCGCGAGCGTACTCGCGAGCATCAGGTGCGGTTATTCTGGAGATGTCATCACGAACCCCCCATCCTTTCGACCTCACCTCCAGATTGGGTTGGTATGACCTCAGCATTTGAGGCCTCGGATTCAGAAGCCTGCGCATAGAAACCCTCGGCACCAGCGCTTCGCTCGGGGTGCCGAAAGATGTACAAAAAGGCCAAAGGATTCTCCCTCCCCCATCTCATGGGGGAGGGCAATTTCGGCTACTTCGGAATCCCGGCGGCCTTCAGCATCACCGTGAAGATGTCGGTGTTATTCACATACTTCCCGCGCTTGGGATCGGTGAACTTGGCCATCGACAGGAATTCGGCCGCACCAGCACCCTTAGCAAACAAAGGCACTAGGCTGTTGGTGTGTCCGCCCGAGTTGTATCGCAGTCCCGGCATCTTTCCTTTACCGTTGTCAACAAGAGCATCAAACGGCACGGTATTCGAGTTCGGACCCCACAGGCATCCGGTCTCATGGTCGGCCGTGATGATGACGAGGTTGTTGTCCCATCCGCCGTTCTTCGCGACCCATTTGTCAACGGTTTCGACGGCGCGGAAGAAGTCGGTCGCTTCCTCGACCATTCGGGCAGGCTGATTGGCGTGGTTCGCCCAGTCGACGGCGCCGCCCTCGATCATCAAGAAGAACCCGTTCTTGCCCTTGCCCAATACGTTCAAAGCGCCCTTAGCCATGGTTGCCAGCGAAGGAACGGTAGACACCGCAGGATCGCCGCCGACCGGAGCGTCCTTGATGTCCTTGTCATCGACCTTGCCGTCTTTGTTCCAGTCCTTCGTGCCTCGGCCTTGCTGGAGCGTCGAGGCAATCCGCGCTGTTCCGATGACTCGGTTAGCGCCCATCATGTTCAGCTTGCCGCTGGCCAGAGCATCAAAGTCCTCAACTGACTCGATCAAACGAGCGTTGCCGTAGGTCTCGGCAGGCGAATCAAATACGAAGTTGCCGGTGTACTTTGACTTCGCGCGCTTGTCCAGTTTCTTGCCGTCGTCGTCGTACCAAGGATGCCCTGCGCCCATGATAACGTTCAGAGATGACTTCACCATTTCGTCGGCGATGCCAGCATAGTCGTTTCGCGTTGAGTTGTGCGCTGCCATTCCAGCCGGGGTTGCGTGGCTCCAAGGAACCGACGTGATGACGCCGGTTAGTTTGCCAGAGCCTTGGAAGTACTGGTGGACGTTCTTAAACGGCTGGCTAAAATCGGACCAGCCGATGGCGTTGTTATAAGTTTTGAAGCCAGTGCCCATCGCTGTGGCGGCGGCGGCTGAGTCAGTCGGCGTTTCCTGGAGCCACTTATACTTGGCATCGAGCGCCCAAGCCAAAGGCGGAGCGTAAACGATGCTCTCGTCTTGAATGCCTGTTCGCTTCGGTTTGCTCGAAAGGTTCAGCGGATAGGTCGAGACAGCAAGTTTGACCCAGCCCTTGCCGTTGAACACCTCTTTGCCGAGTCTGCCTTCATACATCGAAGCGGCCGCATATGAGTTGAATCCGGTGCCGTCGGCGATCATTAAGATGACGTTCTTCGCCTGTTTTCCGGCAAACGAGGTTGATGCGAGGACGACGGCCATGGCCATCGAACTGACGAGTTTCTTGGGAAAGGAATGCATGCTTAGGTTTTACCCCTTCTCTTAACAATTGGAGGCGGCGAGCCGGGATGCGGTATGATTCCTACTGCTATCTTTACATTCCTTTCAAAGACCAGAGCCTCAGAACCTTAGAATGTCCACTCTCGAAACCTTTCCGAATCCTGCGCCCGAGCGCAACTATACGATTTTCCACACTTGTCCCGAGTTCACGAGCGTTTGCCCCAAAACGGGCCAACCCGACTTCGCCATAATCGACCTCGAATACATCCCTGGCGAGCTATGCATCGAGCTCAAGTCGCTCAAGCTCTACTATTACTCGTTCCGGAACCAAGGCATCTATTACGAGGCGGTGACCAACCGATTGCTCGACGAGTTGGCTGAATGCTGCAAGCCGAGGTGGATGCGCGTCACGGGCCGGTTCAATGTGCGCGGCGGCATCAGCTCGATCATCACCGTCGAAACGGGGCCGAAGCCGTGAAGCACAATATTGACGTTCTTATTGATGCCAAAGCGGTGCAAGCCAAAGTTAAAGAAATGGCCGAGGCGATCAGGAGCGATTTCGGCAATGAGCCTTTGTTGCTTGTCGCCGTGCTCAAAGGCTCCTATATGTTTGTTTCGGACCTTTGCAGGCACTTGGGAAGCAATGTTGAAGTCGATTTCGTCCAGGTAAGAAGCTACAACGGTGGAACGGTTTCTAGCGGGAATATCCAGATCCGCAAAGACCTCGACATCAACATTGAGGGAATAAACGTCGTTATTGTCGAAGATATCATCGACTCCGGTGCAACCCTCGACCACCTGCTGGCGATGCTGAAGACGCGCGAACCGAAAGCGCTTAAAGTAGCGACTTTATTGTCAAAACCGGACGCCAGACGCGTAAATGTGCCAGTGGACTACGTTGGTTTTGAGATTCCGAACGAATTTGTGGTAGGATATGGTTTAGACCTTGCGGAGAAGTATCGAAATCTCACCTATATAGGGGTCCTCCGGCAAGACTAATCTCCCTTACTTCATTCAGTAATAGTTTATAGCCTCAATATAAGCTTTTTCAGGAGCGACATGACGCATCAATTCCGACCCAGAAAGTCGAGCTCCGGCACCGGTACAACCCAGCGCCGAAGGGGACGCTCGCGAGACGGTCTGCCAAAGACCGACAATGCTTCCGATCTCGAACTCCTTCCCGAAATCGACTACAGCCACTTTGAACAAATGACGCCGGCCGAGCTTGCCAAAGCTGCAAAATCGGCCAAGATATCGATTGAGCAGCCCCGCCACATCATCATCGAGGAGCTGCTTGCCAAGAAGAACGAGGAGTTCGGTTCGATCTACGCGTCCGGCGTTCTTGAGATACTGAACGACGGCTGGGGATTCCTTCGCCGCCCGCACTATCAACCTTCTCCGCAGGACGTCTACGTTTCTCAGTCTCAGATCAAGCGATTTGGACTAAAGCCGGGCGACACTGTGTTTGGCCAAGTCCGTCCGCCAAAAGAAGGCGAGAAGTATCAAGGAATGCTCCGCGTTGAAAGCGCGAACGGCATATGCTCCAATTCGAGCGAAGTCCTTCAACGTAAAGTCTTCGATGAGCTGACGCCCCTTCACCCCGAAGAGCGCTATCGCATGGAGACGGTGCCCGAGAATATCGTGGCGCGCGTGATCGATTTGATCTCGCCCATCGGAAAAGGCCAGCGCGGCCTTATCGTTTCTCCGCCCAAGGCTGGAAAAACAACGATCTTAAAGACCATCGCCAACGCCATCACCGCGAACCATCCGGATGCTTATCTGATGGTCTTGCTGGTGGACGAGCGGCCTGAAGAAGTCACCGACTTCCGCCGGTCCGTTCGCGGCCAAGTGATCAGCTCGACCTTCGACGAGCCGCCCGAGAACCACATGCGCGTTTCGGACCTCTGCCTTGAGCAGGCGAAGCGCCTTGTCGAAGCCGGCCGCGACGTCGTGATCCTTCTTGACTCGCTGACCCGACTGTCCCGCGCCAGCAACCTGACGATCAATCCATCGGGCCGAACTCTTTCCGGCGGTTTAGACCCCTCTGCTTTGTATCGTCCTCGCCGGTTCTTCGGCGCAGCGCGTAACATCGAAGAAGGCGGATCGCTGACGGTCATCGCCACGGCTCTGGTCGACACCGGCAGCCGAATGGATGACGCCATTTTCGAAGAGTTCAAAGGCACGGGCAACATGGAAATCGTGTTGGATCGCGACCTTGCCGAGCGCCGCATTTGGCCCGCCATCGACGTCAAGCGCAGCTCGACCCGCCACGAAGAAAAGCTCTTCAACAAGGATGAGTTCGAGGCGATCGTTCAACTTCACCGCCTGCTGGCGAACCAGAAGGACTCGGTCGAAGCCACCGGCGACCTCATCAAGCTGCTTAAGCGCTCGGTGAACAACGCCGCGTTCCTCGAGAGCGTCGTTCAGCGAACCCGCGCAACGGTATAGACAATCTATCCCTCAGCCCCCCTTGGGGTTGAGGGTTTCTTGCATCTTCCCCGGCATCTTGCCTCCAGCCGAAAGACGGCCGGACGCATAGACAATCTATCCCTCTCGACCCCGAGTTGAACCTGTTGCATGGCGTAGGAGGGAACCAACCAGGTATCGTCGCCTTCCAGGCGGCAAGGCCAAAGGCGAGAATTGAACCTGCGCATGACCTACATTGCCGGCCTAATCCCATGTTTGGCAAACTATTCCCTGCTTGCACAACACAATAGCCCGGCCACCGCTGGCCGGCACTTGGAACCGACCGGCTTCTATCCCTCAGCCGCCTGCAACCAAGCCCATTCCTTCAATTCGCCAACTTCCAGTGAACGAACTTGGCCTTTCGTGCAGTCACTGTAGTTAAGTTGTTTTAGGAGGTTGCACAGATGCGTTTATCGGTCGCCTTGGGGATAGCATTGATTTGGTCGGGAGCTCAGGCTCAAATGAAAATACCGGCGGTCCAACTGGCCAAACCGCCCGTCATCGACGGCGTCGTTAGCGACGGTGAATGGGACGGCGCATCGCATGTGACCGGCTTTATCGATCCGAACACCGAAAAACCTGCAGAGGATCAAACGGAAGTATGGCTAGCTTATGACAGCGAGGCGGTGTACGTTGCCTTCAAGCTCCACGATTCACAGCCTGACAAGATCGTGGCTACCTCGACTCAGCCAGGAACGCTTGGTAACGAGGATATGGCCGAGCTCTATGTTGACCCATTCAACAAGAAAGAGTGGGACAGCACGAACTATTTCCGGTGCAACAGCAGAGGCGTTCAGGACGAATACCTTGCTGGCGGGAGATCGGCAAAGAAGGAATGGCGCGGCTCTTGGCAATGCAAGACCAGCATCAATAATAGCGGCTGGGTTGCGGAGATGCGGATTCCATGGAAAATCATGAACCTGCCGGTAAAAGGAAAGCGAACGGCATCGGTCGTGTTCAGGAGGTTCCAGCTCAGGTCCATGCTATCGAGCAGCGTTCCCAATCTGGGAACCCAAATGTGGTTCAATAGGTCCGCCGAATGGCATGACATCGAAATCCCCGAATCAAAAGTCAACCCCTTATCCTATCAAGCCTATCTGAGCCCTTCAGCGTCTAGGGGTCGATTTGACGCGGCATCAGGCCTTGATGTTCGATACCGCCTAACACCTCAACTGACTGCTTTGGCTTCGTTCAACCCAGACTTCGAGAACGTCGAGCAATCTGTTTCCAGCATCGAGTTCTCAAGGGCAGAACGCTATCTCGACGACAGCAGGCCGTTCTTCAATGAAGGCAACTCGTTCATCGATGTATACGACAGCTACGGTTCGGCATTCTATTCCAGGCGAATCGCCGACTTCGATTTCGGCGCTAAAGCATACGGCAATATCGGATCGAAACATGAACTCGGAGCGTTCGCAACTCAAACCGGAGACTCCGAAACAAATGCGATGTTCCGATATGCTTACAAGTTCACCCCGACCAGTTCGGCGACCTTCTATGGAACCAGCCATGACGCGGAGGGCCTTCAGAACAGGCTTTATGGCACGCGGCTGCTCTATGGCAAAGGCTCATGGATGGGTCTCTTGACTAGTGCGCTATCCGATGACGACGGCCTTACGAACTCCGCAGGATCGGCCAGAGTCAGCTACTCGTCGACTAAGTGGAGCGGAGGAGCCGTATATTCATGGGTTGAGCCAGGCTTTAATCCTGCGATTGGATATTGCAGCTTCGACAATGAGCGCGGCGCCGCAGCATCTGTTGAATATACCGAGATGTATAGCAAGGGCTACTTGAGAATGTTCGATTCGTGGCTTTCAGCACAATCATTCGAACACTACGACGGCTCTAACCAAACGAGGAGTTTTTCGCCCAGCGTATCGTTTCAGACAAAGAACAACATCTATCTGCAGCTATCGGCGACCCTAGAGGACTTTGAGGCCGAAGCTGAACGTACCGCCACGTGCAAGATGTCCTTCTTTGACACCAAGTACACGGACCAGCTGACGTTAGGTGCTACTGCAGGGACAAGAGCCGGGCGCAACACCTCATACTATTCTGCTAGAATCCGACGCCGAATCGCCCCAAACGTCGATGTGGGGCTGACCTATGCCCGCCAGGAATACCTCGGCATTACTGAGCAAACCGTCTTCACAGTCGGCTGGATCATCGACCCGAAACGCACACTGACGGCGCGCACCGTATATCGCCAGGGCAAAACCAACGCCTTCCTCGCGTTCAAGAGCGCCGGTTTCACCGGTATGGACTGGTACCTGATCGTCGGCGATCCGAACGCCCAAGAATGGAAAGACCGCATCGTCGTCAAGCTTGTTTGGGCTTGGTAAAAGGCGGCCTTTCAGCAAACAGGTACAATCTGCCTGCGCCATGAGACGTGAAGATTTGCTCGACCTGAACGATGTGCTGCAGCATCCAGGCCGAAAGCTCGAAGTGGACATCGCCACGGAACTTCCGGATGACCCTGAAATCGACCTGGTCAAGCCGATGGAAGGCGGTTTAGAAGCCGTCAGCACCGGCAATCTACTCCTGATCACAGGCCGCTTCGATGCGCGCATCGCTCTCGGTTGCGCCCGATGCGGCGCCGACATCGAACAGGACGTTCACGTTGAGATTGAAGAGCAATTCCCCGTCGAAGGCATTCCGAGCAGCTATTCCGCCCACGACTATGCGCGCGTAGCGCCGGATGAGCCCTATGAGCTTTTTGACGGCAACAACCTGATGGTCGAGGTGCTTCTTCGCCAAGCCCTCATCGTCAGCCTTCCCATTCAGCCGCTGTGCGAATACGGCTGGGATGGACCTTGCCCGATTGCTTTGGCTCGCGCCGCCGTAAAGAAGAAAGAAGACGGCGGGAAAGGCTTAAGCCAGCTCTCCTCGCTGCTCGATCCAGAGGAACCGAAGAGTTGAAAATCGCCGTTGACGCAATGGGTGGCGACAACGCTCCTGCCGCTATCGTGGAAGGAGCCGTCTTAGCCTCGCCAGATATTCAGGGCACCATCATTTTGGTGGGCGACCCGGCTCAGATCCAGCAATTTCTGCCAAAGCCCTGCCCCAGAAACATCGAAATCCATCCGGCATCCCAAGTCATCGAGATGCACGAAAAACCAATCGATGCCATCCGCAAGAAGAAAGACGCATCTCTGGTGGTCGCAGCAGAACTCGTGAAACAAGGCCGAGCCGAAGCGATCGTATCGGCAGGCAACACGGGCGCAGTGGCGGCCGGATGCCTTCTGGCCTGGCGCCAGATTCCGGGCTTCCACAGGCCAGCCATCGCCGCCATGATTCCCAGCCGCAAAGATCCGTTCATCCTTTTGGACGCTGGAGCCAGCCCCGATGTCGATCCCGAGCACCTGTTGGAGTTTGCGATTATGGGCCGCGCCTATTCGCAGCGGATAGTAGGACGAAACTCGCCGACAGTCCACTTGATGAACATCGGCAGCGAAGAAGGCAAAGGCAACGCCTTTGTCAAACAGGCCTTCAAGCTGTTAAGCAAATTCGAGTGGTTTAAGGGCAATATCGAGGGCAAGGAGATGTTTGAGGGCAATGTCGACGTCGTTGTATGTGACGCTTTCGTCGGTAATGTTGTCCTTAAGACAAGCGAAGGCGTGGCTGAACTGATGATGAAGATGATTCGTGAGCAGGTTCCCACCAGTACGCTCGGTAAGCTCCCGTATCTGCCCATGAGGAAGGCCTTGGAACCGTTGAGGCAAAAGCTCGATTACGCTGAATATGGCGGATCGCCTTTGCTCGGTCTCAACGGTTTGTGCATCATCTGCCACGGCCGGAGCAATTCGAAAGCCATTCGCAACGCCTTGCTGCAAGCTCAAAAAGGTGTTGAAAACAAACTCGTCGACTGTATGCGCACGAGTATCAGCAACAAGACAGGAGAACTATAGCTCATGCCTATCAGCGCCGTCGTCCGGTCAATCGGACACTATGCCCCCGAAACCGTCCTTTCCAACGCCGATCTTGAGAAACTGGTCGACACAAACGACGAGTGGATTGTCCAGCGGACAGGAATGAAAGAGCGGAGAAAGTGCGCCGACGGCGAGACGACTAGCATGGTTGCCACAAAAGCCGCGCAGGAAGCACTGGAACGCGGCGGCGTCGATCCTAACGAGATCGATCTGGTTATTTGCGGCACTGTATCGCCCGACATGGTTTTTCCGTCAGTAGCTTGCCTTGTGCAGAACAACATCGGCGCGAAGAACGCAGGCGCTATGGACGTCAGCGCGGCGTGCGCAGGCTTCATCTATTCTCTTTCAGTTGGCACGGCGATGGTGAAGTCGGGCCAAGCCAAGAAAGTCCTCGTAATCGGCGTCGACACGCTGACGAAGTTCACCGACTACACCGATCGTGGCACTTGCATACTCTTTGGAGATGGCGGCGGTGCGGTTGTACTCGAAGCGCAAGAGGATACGAACCGAGGCGTGCTGGAGACCGTGCTATTGTCCGATGGAAGCGGCGCCGAATATATCAACCTTGAAGTCGGCGGCTCGAAACACCCGGCTTGGTCGGAGCGTTCCGACGCCTATCGCAAATACATCTACATGGCCGGAAACGAGGTTTATCGCTTTGCGGTTAAGGCCATGGGCGATGCTTGCGTGAAGTGCCTTGAACTGGCCGGAATGGACGCTTCTGAGGTCGACCTTTTTGTCCCGCACCAAGCCAATATGCGAATCATCGAATCGGCTGCCAAGAAGTTGAAGCTCCCCGACGAGAAGGTTTACGTCAACATCCACAAATACGGCAACACAAGCGGCGGCTCGATTCCGCTAGGCCTCTATGAAGCTGAGAAAGAAGGCAGGCTGAAAAAGGGCGACATCGTTATGACGGTCGGCTTCGGCGCTGGCCTCGTGTGGGGCGCCAACCTGATTCGGTGGTAAGAAGCCTAGACGTAGGACGTAAGGGGTAAGGCGTAAGGAACCTCACTATCCCTCAGCTCGCCGAGCGAAGCGATAGGGCTGAGGGGTCTCACCATTTTGAGACTGAAACGCTGAGATGAAGGGACGCGTCGGCACCTATAGCAGCGTCCCGAGTACTTGCTGGGTCGTTTTGAAATGCAACTTGGCGACCTCTTCGAGCCGAGCTTGTCCATGCTGAGCCACGAACTTCTTCGCCACCGGCACCACGTTCGTCGCTCCCTTCGGCAGATCGACTCCGAACTCCTCGCTCAGCCGTTTCAGACGGATCAGGAACTCGGCACGAGCCAAGATCGATGCCGCCGCCACGGCGATGTCGGATTCGGCGCGAACCATCGACCTTAGCTCAATCTGCTTGGCTTTATCAAAGAGCTGTCGCTTCAATCCAGCCGGATCGGCGAACTGGTCAGAGATAACAAGCTGGCAAGGCTGCTTTTCAAGCACGTTCTCAATCGACCGAGCGTGTCCCCAAGCCAAAAGCCGGTTCAGGTTCTTGAACTTCTGATACAGCTCGTTGTACTTCTTCGGGCCGATAGCCACGATCGCATGCGGGCAGACGACCTTGATCCGTGAAGCCAGCTTCAAAGCTATCGGATCGGTCAACTTCTTCGAGTCTTTGACGCCCTCAAGCTCAGCGAGATGCTCTGGGCCAACGTAGCACGCCGCAATCACCAGCGGACCGAAATAGTCGCCCTTGCCGCTCTCATCAACCCCGATATGCCCTTCGTCCATGCGGGCTGGATTGTACCTTCGGCTAGGTGCCCCATGCCGTATGGACGGCCGTATCGATCAAGGCCTTTGCGGCTCCGTTATCCAACGGAGTCAGCAAGCGAGGGAACCAACGGTGCGAGCCATCGGGTCCGTAGCCGCCTTTGGCGCGAGCCGCATCGGTAGCGCAATAGCCGTAGAGCCCGTTCGAGTATCCGGCAACCATCGGCTTCAGCGGAGACAAGCCTTTGATGATTTCAAGACCAATCTCGGTATAGGCTTCGAAAGGCAAACCGACTATTCGGATGTCGCCGATCATGATCGAGGTTACTTCGGCTTTGAGCACATTTGGCGGGCCGCCGGAAAGCATGGCGTTCTCAAGAGCCGACTTCCACTCGAGCATCGCCTTGGCGCAGACTTTGGAATCGAAAGCCTTTGCACCATCGAAATCGGCTTTCAAGGAAGCGAATACTTTGGCCAGTTCGTCCGGCGGACAAACCGGCTTTAGCGGCATCTTGGCCACTTCAGAGAAGCCGTTAACTCGTGCCCCCGACTTCCTCTCAACCCCTTTGAGTGCAAGTTCTACTGCCTTAACAAAAGAAGCGCCTAAATGGGCGATGTCTTCGAATGTGCCCTTGCCCCATTTGTCTTTGTTGATGGCTGGATCGATGTCGCCGCAGCATCCTTGCAAATAAACCGCTACCCCGCCCTTCTTTTCAAGCTGCCTGCAGACCTCGCCGGGAAAGTCTCCTGATAGCTTCAGATTCGCAGGCCCGAGGACCACCGAATGCATCGCGTAGTTCACCAGCGTGGCCAAGGGATCTCCGCTTGGCGACTCAAAGCGCAGAACGCGAAGCTTTTCATCGACCGGGCCGCCTCCGGGCTGGCGGTTGTAGCCCATCTCTTTGAGGTCTTTGGCGCCATAGCAAAGCACCGCCGGAGCGAGCTTCTTGACGGCCTTGTCGGCAAGGTCGACGATCTTCTCGCGGACGACCTTGTTCCACGGCTTGTCGAGGATTCCCATGTTGCCGCGTAACGGCATTGACGCCGGTCCGGAATGGGTGTGCGTGCAAGAGATCAAGATGCAGTTCATTGGGACGCCGGATCTTGCCTCGATGTCCTTTCTCATCTGCGTTGCGTCGTCGACATCGAAGCCAATAAGCTCTGCCGAGATGATTAAGCAGGTCTTTTCTCCGTCGCTGACAGCTACTGCCCGCGCCATGATGGAATCGTGCTTGCCTTGAGACGGTTCAATTCGGCCGCCATAGCCGGTGAGCCAGATTCCGACAGGGGGATCAAGGTCGAGCTTCGTTGCGCCAACCTTCAATGAGTTCATTTCACTTCAGCTCCTCAATGTTCTCGCACACTTTTCTTATAGCTTTCGCCAAATCCCTTACCGCTTCCTCTTTTGCCAGCAATTGTGTGTGCCAAAGCCAGACCATATCGCCGAGGAGTTCTTCGGTTACCGGGCAAACCACCTTGCTGTAGTCCATCTCTCTGCCGTAATAGGGGCACGAAACGGGGCAATACTCAGCGCCTTCGCCTTTCCTCAGGAATAACGGGTTCTTATAGAGCGGATGGGGATATCCGGGACCTGCTCTCAAGCCTTCCGCTTGCAGCGCATCGCAGAACCGTTCGAGGCTGACGCCGAGTGCTTTCTTGTCTATGCGGAAGATATACAGATGGTAGGCTCGGCGCGTCATTCTCGGCTCGTCTTTCAGCAGGATGATTCCGGGGACGCCGCGAAGCTCTTCGGTTAGGATGTCGGCATTCTTCATTCGCGTCAGCGTTTGCTCTTCGAGCCTTGTCATTTGGCCGATAAGCAGCGCCGCTTGGAACTCGGTCATGCGCAGGTTGCCGCCGAGAACGAAGTGCTGATACCACGGTGTGTCTTTGCCGCGGCCGCAGTTGATGTAGCTCCTGCAGTTGTCGGCGACTTCCTCAGAATCGGTCAGGATGATGCCGCCCTCTCCGCTGGTGATGTTCTTTGAAGCCTGGAAGCTGAACGCGCCGCATACTCCGAGAGCGCCGGTGCCTTTACCCTTCCACTGGCTGCCCCATGAGTGGCAGGCATCCTCAAGGATCGGCACGCCCGTTCTCTTCGTGATGTCGTTGAAACGGTCCATGTCCGATACGTAGCCGGCAAAATGTACCGGAATGATCGCCTTGGTCTTGTCGGTGATCTTCTTCTCCGCTTCGGCAGGATCGAGGCAAACGGTGTCGGCCTCGACGTCAGCGAAAACGGGAACCGCGTTGACTCTAAGCACCGCACTGGCAGTCGCGAGGAACGTCAGCGGCGGAACGATAACCTCATCGCCTGCGCCGATTCCTAGCGCGAGAAGAGCCGCCTCAAGCGCTGCCGTGCCGTTAGTGCAAGTGATGCCGTACTTCGCGCCGTGGAAATCGGCATACATCTGCTCGAACTGGCTTACCTTTTCGCCGTACCACCAGTTGCCCGATTCGAGAACGCCGTTGAGCTCGGTTCTTTCTGCGTCGTCCCATTGGGGCCAGGAAGGCCAATCGTGGTTGCAAGCCTTGGGTCCGCCGTTGATCGCCAGTTGTTTCGCCATGCGACTAGCTTATGCTAATCAGCACGTATTTGGGAAGGGGTAATGGCAGAATCTTAGCCGGATTCGGATGTGCGATATCTGAGGTGGTCAACTTAATGTCAACAAAGTACCACCTACTATTGAGGTGAAATCACCTTCAATATAGGTGGTTGTCGAGTCCAGCCTGGTTTATTACTCGGATATCTGCAAGCTGGACATAGTTGTTGCTTAGCCTAGCAAAGCGGAGCCAGGAGTTCGATCGCCTTCTTGATATCCTCGATCTGCTTCGGACCGCTGATCTCGCGCTCGATCGTCAAAGCGTCCTTATAGCCGCATGCCTTCAGTTTCTTAACGAACGCCGGGAAGTTCACCTTGCCTTCGCCGAGTGGAAGCTCCGGACCCAGGTTCATCGGATCGGTCGGTACGTCGCCGTCTTTCGCGTGGACGCCCTTCACCCAAGTTCCGAACGTATCCAAAGCATCGACGGGGTTCGCCTTGCCGTACATCAGAAGGTTGGCTGGGTCTAGGTTGACGCCGCAGTTGCCGGTGCCGATGTCGGTCATGGCGCGAAGTAGGGTCACAGGCGTTTCTTGTCCGGTCTCAAAGCAGAAATCGAGTCCGAGTTCTTTGCATCGCGAAGCGACCTGCGTCAGTGCCGCAATCGTGCCGGCGTATAGCGGATCCTTCGGCGATTCGGGGATGAAGCCGGCGTGCGTGCTGGTGCTGGGAGCATTGATCTTAGCGGCAAACTCGGCGCCGGCGATCAGGTCCTTCACGCGCTGCTCGCGGAACTCCGGCGGAACAAGGCCCAACGTGTTCGGACCGTCGATGAAGTTCCACACTGCCGGACCGGTATAGCCCGTCCACAGGGAACTGATCTCAACGTCGTACTGCTTCAGAGCGGTCTTGATGGCCTCAGCCATTTCGTCCGTATACATGGCAGGATTCCAGCAACAAATCTGGCAACTGTCGAGGCCGAATTCGCGCACCTTCTTGACTTCTTCGTTGATGTTCTGGGTTAGGGAAACGAGCACACCGATCTTAAGCTTATCTGACATTGATGAAACCTCCTGAAGTCCGCAAAACGGACATCCTCTAGTTTATCAACTGGCGCACGGTCGTTGCTTTTGCCAAACCGCTAGAAAGTGCCTTTGATGGCCCACATAACGATGGCGAAAATCGTTCCCGCGCACGCACATCCGATAGCAACGGGAGCCAGTTGGTGCCCTTCTGCCTTAGCTCGGAAGCCGTTGACAATCCCGAATGCACCCCAGATTACACCGAATCCGCCGAAGGCGACTCCCATGATCACGGCAAGAGCCGAATCGACAAAAGACCACACCAGCGCTCCAGTGTTAATTTGAACCGGCCGCGAGTATTCAGGTGCCGCACCAGGAGAACCCGGCCGGTAATAGGGCGAAGATTGCGAATTCATGGCCGCGGGGATAAAAAGGCCGGGAATCTCGGAGGCAGACATCACGCGCCCAGTCGCCAGTTCGCGAACGCTTGACCCAGGCCGAACGCGATCATCCTTTGCCCATTCCACGAGAGCCGCAAAATCGACGGGACCATATTCTTTGCCGTCAGCGCCGATGACCATATACTCCATGTCCCTAGTTTCCCCTATGCGGACGATATTTCGCCTGCCATGCAACCTTCAGACAGCTAATCGGGTAATAAGCGAGTAAAGCGCAAATGTGCCGCTCATTGAGGGAGAAATGAAGAAGATACTGGTAATGATAACGCTCTTGGTTTTGGCCTTGCCGAGCCTAGCCCAAAACTTCGAAACCTGGGTTGGCAAGCTCAAACTGGGCGGAGCGGAACTGACAATAGTCATCAACGTTAAGAAAGACGCCAAAGGCAAACTGACGGCGACGCTTGATTCGCCCGATCAAAACGCAAACGGGATTCCCGCGACGACGATCGCCAGCGACGCCAAGAAGCTGAGTTTCACGGTTGAGAGCTTGAAAGCAAGCTTTGCAGGCAAGAAATCCGCCGACGGCAAGTCGGTCACAGGCAAGTTCAAGCAAGCCGGATATGAGTTCGACTTGACCATGAAAAAGGTAGCCAAATACGTGAAAGAAGTCAAGCTGAGACCGCAAACTCCGAAGCCGCCGTTCCCCTATGATGCCGAAGAAGTGAGTGTTAGGAACGAGGCGCAAGACCAAACGCTGGCTGGCACACTCACGAAGCCTAAGGGCGACGGACCGTTCCCGGCCGCCGTTATGATCACCGGTTCTGGTGCTCAAGACCGCGATGAGACGATCCTCGGCCACAAGCCGTTCATGGTCATCGCCGACTACCTGGCCCGGCAGGGAATCGCCGTCTTGCGGATGGACGACCGCGGCACGGCCAAGTCGACAGGAAAGAAAATGGACTCGACTTCGGCCGATTTTGCGCTTGATATCGGCAGCGCCGTGAATTACCTCAAGACCCGTAAAGACATCGATCCGGCTAAGATCGGCGTCATCGGCCACAGCGAAGGCGGACTCATCGGCCCGATGGTCGCTGTTAACGATCCGACCGTTGCGTTTGTCGTGATGCTGGCTGGAACCGGCGTGCCCGGCGGCGAGATCGTTATCGCCCAGCAGGAAGCAATCAACCTGGCGAACGGCATGAGCAAGAAGGACGCTGAACTCGGGACCAAAGCGACCAAGGCTATCATGCAGATGGTGAAGGACGGCGCTACCGTGCAGATGATCGAAGACTATCTGGTCAAGACCAACGAGGAAGAGAACGCGAAGTTGCCCAAGAACAAGCAGGAAAAACCTGAGAACTATAAAGCAGCCGCCAAAATGGGCGCTGCGCAGTTCCAAAGCGCATGGATGAAGTACTTCATCGTCCACGATCCTCGGCCGACCCTCTCTCAGGTCAAATGCCCGGTCCTGGTCATGAACGGCGCAAAGGACCTTCAAGTTCTTCCGAATCAAAACGTGCCTGAGATCGAGAAGGCTCTGAAAGCAGGCGGCAACACGCGATTCAAAGTTGTGATTCTGCCTGGTCTGAACCACTTGTTCCAGCCGTGCAAGACCGGCTCGCCAAGTGAATACGACAAGATCGATATCACCTTCAGCCCCGACGCGTTGAAGGTTATCGGCGATTGGATCAAGGAAACCGTCGGCGCGAAGTAGTTAAGACCATCCCTCGGCATCCCGAGCGAAGCGCTGATGCCGAGGGTTCAAACCTATAAATCCTCAACCCCGTCGCTTCGCTCGGGGCTTTGGAGTTAAGAAACCTATAAGGACAACGCGCCATTGTCCTTATACCAGTACCACACAGAACAGCAACGCTTAGGCTTGAACTCAATCTTCCTTGGCCTTGTTGGGTGGAGTTGGCTGAAGTCAAATGAAAGGATGTTTGTGCGACCAGCCAACTCCTCGGGTCTTGGAAGGAACTGAACCCGCAACACTTCATCCGCCAGCCGATCAAGCAACGAGCCGCGAGGAACCGTTAGGTTGAACTCAGTTTCCGGCGTTGCCGTCATCGTCTTAATCTGAGCATCGGTGCACTGGATGAATGCTTCCGCCGTTACCGTCCACTTAAGCTCTTCAAAGTAGTTGTAATACCTTCGATCCTTGCTGAGTCGCGCAAACGCTTTCGCCCAAACAACGGCTGCTTTCCTAAATCTAACGGGATCCAAATCAACCTCGTATTGCTTTTCGGTCTCTTTCACCGATCCGAACGAGCACGAAGCCAGCGCCTGCAACAAGTCCTTCTCGTAAAGCCAATCGGAATCGCCAGCTACAAACATGGTCTTCACGAGCCAATGGACCTTGACCGTCTTGCTTAGCTTCAGTGTCTCAAGGTCCGCCATCTTGAGATAACCGTTTGGGCTTAGCTTGAGCCGCCATTTGCCATCTTTAGATTCAAGGCACGATTTGCTGTCCGCATTCAAGGCTTGATCTTCCGACGGCATGAAGTGAGAATAGTTCTCTAGGTAACTCGACGGCAACGTGTTCGGAGCGAAGACGTTCTTAAGGCCTTTGACTTCCTCGAGCGACACCTTTCGGCAGAACGACTCGTTTCTCTCTTCGGGCTTGTCGTATTCGATGTAAAAGGACGGCAACGAGTAGATGTCGGCAGGAATGACGATCTTCTCTTTGGTATCTTTCTCGAATGCTTTTACGAGATCGGCTGCCGTTCCGCCCTTGAAAGACAGGCTAAAAGACGCGATGAATAGGGCTGTTAGCATTTCGACACCAATGACATCGATTTCATGTCGTTAACTCTTGATCGTATCTTACACTACGTCAGGTCAACTCGCAACCAGTCGCTCTTGCGCATCCCTCGCCATCCCGTGCGAAGCGTTGATGCCGAGGGTTTCTGGTCAGGGCAAACAAAAAGTAGAACAAACGCTTCCTTAAGCGGGTTCCGCGATTGGCCTAACGCGGAACCGCGTATACTCGATTTATGAAACGGTTCGCCGTACTAATGGTCTTGACGGCTGTTTGCGGGTGCCATAGACCCGTCGCCGTGCCGAAAGTGTCACTGGCAGATCTGAGAAAAGAAGTCGATCCAGCCGTTCGTTGGACTCCCGTTGTCGTTCCCGATAAGGAGAACGGCTGGCCCATATTTCTAAAGGCTCAGCGTTCTCAATATATAACCTCAAATGGCATGGCCGCTCAAGAGCCGATCGGACTCTTTCAGCTATATGACGAGCTAACGAAGGACAAACCACCTAATCTCGACCACATCGATCAGGCGGAAGTATGTCTCCAACCCTATAAAGGCAGGATCGAAATGCTCAAGCAAGCTATCGCAAAGCCAAAATGGTCTGCCTGGCAACCGAGCGCAATGCCGAATCGTTCGACTCCGCAATTCCGAATAGGAGCCGTTCTCGCTCTCAGCAATGCCTTGGTCATCCAGACTTGGTCAAGCTTTCACAAAGGAGACAGAAACGCTGTTCGAGAAGGGCTTCTGCTTCATTTTCGACTTGGAAAACGGCTGATTCAGGCGCATGAAGGAATGTTGGGCACGTTGGATGGCATTCTCGTACTCGCTACTGCAAGCGCGAATGCACGGAGATTGGCGGATAAGAACGCGCTTAACGTCTCCGATCTCAAAACATTGCTTGCGGAGATTAACCAATCTGATTTGAGCGACGATTTCCTGGAGTCGCTCAAAGTCGAGTTTGATCGTTTGTTTGTTTATGATATTGCCAACCTTGCCTTCCCAACCAAGTGCCCTGCAGATGTCGGCAAATCTCGAACGACAATTGAAGAAGCATTGTTGAGCAGCTGCAAGGATCCGCTGGATCGAAGAGCCACTGTTCGAGAAGCATCCAAGTATCTTGGAGCACTCTTGCTAGATATGAAGACGGAGACAGGTATTAAGGCTACATTGCCTTCGCTTCCGAACGCATCGGCCTTAGGCTGGCCGAAGGATGTCATAGGTAGCGGCTGGCCGGTAGATAAAGGGCAGTATTCGACAAAGCCTTTGATAATCGACAAGCAAGAGACTTCAAGATCGTCGGAAAAGCTGTCGAAACAGGCAAATCCTGTCGGTAAGCTGATCCTCGCATGGAAGATGCCCAGGTATTCGAAGTATGCTCGTCGACTAGTCGACCTAAGATATGTACAGATGTTCTCTCAGATTAGGCTGGCATCCGATATCTATAAGCGTGAACAGAGGGCCCAAGCTGCATCAATCGGCGATCTCGTCGTCAAAGGCTATCTGAAGGCTCCGCCGATCAATCCGAGAACCGGGAAGCCGTTGCAACTGTCTGGGGTCATATTCCATCGATGAGTGAATCATTTCAAGAAAGACTAGACAGACTCCGCGAAGTCGTCCATCCCGACCTTAAGCCTGATATCCGCACCGACCTCAGCGCCAACGGCTGGCCCGACGCCAAGGAAGCAATAAGCTGAAGAACAAGATTCGTAGGCGCTTCCGCTTCACCGGTTTCCTCATGGAAGTCGGCAAAGCCGCCGAATAGCGGCGAATATTCGGCAAAAAGATCAACAATATAAATTAGTAGCTCAACAATAACATAGCGTTTGTATGCACTGGTTATACTGCCAGAATGCTGGCCGTTAGTCTATTCATCGTTGCCTCGTCGGCGGGTAGTCTTGCCGACATGCCTCATGCCTGGCTGCCCGAAAATCTTGCTTTGAGCAATGCTCTTATCGATGGCAATCCCCGAACCTATGAGCAGTTCGAGATCGATCCTCACTTCGATCCGGTTTGCTTCGGCCTCGAATTCCCCGAGGCCAAGAAGATCGGCTGCGTCGAGATCGATTTTGCTTCCCTCGGCTGGCGGGTCTATGAACCGAGCGCACCGTCGACGCGAATTGAAGCCAAAGTCGGCGGGGCGTGGAAAACAGTCGAGACGAAACTGACGAAGAACTACGATAAGATCGACGAGTTGGCAAAGCACCAAGGCAGAGGCTGGTCGACTTGGCAGTTCCGGTTTGAGCCGTTGAAAGTTGAAGGCATCCGCATCTATACCCTGGCTTCGGCCAACAATGATGCCAGCTACAGGTGCATCGTGCCGTCTCGATTTGCGGCGCTGGAGCATGCCGTAAAGGATCTCAAACCGTCTGAAGCACCCTATGCGCTACCGAAGTGGCTTGAGCCGGGTGCCAACTTGGCGGTCGGAGGCGTGCAAGCTCAAGGAACCATTCGCTGGAGCAAGCCGGTTCTCATTAACAAGCTAGCCGCTCGAGGTATTGAAGGCGCGGAGTACCTTGCGGGCGATCAGTGGAGGCCTTGTGCGATCTGCCAAAGAACCGATGGCAGCCTCACCTTCTTGCCCGTCGCGACGAAGGCGGTAAGAGTCCGCGCGAAAGGTCGTGTTGGGGCCTTTCTCGACATGGATGCCAAACGCTATTTTGAGGCTGTCGAGAAGTCTCGGTCCGACATGCTCGGCGAGAGGTTTAAGAGCGGCCGGCAGGATTTGGCCTCGATGGAGAGCCTTCTGTTGCCGATCGACTTTTCGATGGTAGCTCTCGGGCGTCCGGCCGATCTCCACGAAACGATGATGAACTGGGCCGGCTTGTTCTGGATGGTGGAGACCTCTGCTTGCGAGAAGCCCAGCGGCGAGGCATTGCCCGTCCAAGCATTGGATCGTTGGTTCCTGCCGGTTGTTGACGGCGAACAGCTTGCTCAGGACATCATGGCAACCGAGTCGAAATATCTGGACGGCTGGCTTCCTGCAACCGTGACCAAGTCCGGCAACATTGAGCAGACTGTCTACGTTACGGCGCCGGGTTCTAAGGTCTATGCCAACATCGCAGAGCTGTCTGTCAAGAACGCAACCAACGCAAAGAAGACCTTCAAAGTTGGATATGCGATGGGGCGAAGAAGACTCTACAGCGCTGCTGGAGAATACTGGACTCCGTTCCTGGCTGATCCGCAACCGACCGGCTACACGCTCGACAAAGACGGCCAAACGGTGCGAAACAAGGAAGGCGAGGCCGTGTTCTGGTCGCCAGTTCCCGGCAAACTCGGCGGCACCGCTTACGAAGCTGTCTTCGAGACCGAACTCACCGTTGAGCCAAAGAAGACCGGGCAAGTTGCCTTTGCCATGCCTTCAGTCGATGAGCCTTTGAAGGCGATGCCCGAACTCGATGTGAAAACGCTTCGCAATGAGTTCAAAGACTATTGGACCGGGCTGATGGCGAAGGTTGCGACAATCGACATCCCCGAGAAGCCCTTCAACGACCTCGTCAAGAACCTGCTGGCCCAATGCCTCATCATTACACTCGACGGCGACGAAGTTCGGTATGGCGCTTACTTCTATGAGTCCTATTTCGGCATTGAAGAGGGGTGGCCTGCCGTTGCTCTTGCCCAATACGGGTTCGGCGACGAAGCCAAGCAAGTACTTCGCACGATGCTCAAGCCTCAGTTCATGAACAAGGGCGACTACCATCACCAATATCGCAACGGTCTCGATCCATGGTATGCGATCATGATCGGACGTTTGCTTCAGGACGATTCCTGGCTGAAGGAGATCCTGCCGATCTCGAAGGAATGCGCCGATTGGACGATCAAGGTGATCGCCGAGAACAAAGACGCCAACTGGGGAGGCGTGCTGCCGAAGCACATCTACGGCGGCGACGTCGGTATGCCAGCTTATAGCTTCTATTCCAATGCGACCTGCTGGCGAGAACTCCACGACACCGCATGGCTCTGCGGCCACCTAGGGGAAACGGACCTGGCAAAGACTTACCAAGTCAAGGCTGAGTCCTACCGAACGCGGCTAAACGAACTGGCCGATAAGCTGGTCGACCGTTCGAACGGTGTGCCATTCCTGCCGATGTCGTTCGACCTCGACACGCCTTCGGGCCACCGAGACAAAGAGCCTGCCTATCCGTTCTTGGCGACGAGGACCTCCCGAGGCGACACTTGGGGCTACGTTGGCAACTACTGGAACCTGTTTGCTCCGACGATGATGGAAGTGCGCTTGTTCGATTCTACTGACGAGCGCTCTAGCTGGATTCCGGACTATATGCGCCGACGCGGAGGTCTGATCACAGGCATGGCGCGGTTCGACGCAGGCTACGATGCCGGATATTCTAAAGGGTACATCGAGAGCCTTCTTCAACATGGCCGCCGCGAAGACTACTTAACGTCGCTCTATGGGATACTGGCCCACGGCATGTCGAGGAACCTGCTCAGCAGCCCAGAGGTGTCTGGAATCTTCCCGCTGAGAATCGACAACCTAACACTCTATCGCGAATACGAACGGTATCGCTGGAACCCCTACTACCGTTGGATGGTGGACTGGATTTCAAGCTGGCAAAGCCAAGAAGGCGAACCAACGTCGGCAGGGCCGGGCATGGCTTTGCAGCTCATTCGGTCTGCGCTTGTCCGCGAGGACTTTTCTGAGGACCCGACCAGGAAGCTTCTGCTGCTGGACGGTGCGCCGAGCCATTGGTTCGAGAAGGGCAAGCGCGTGGCGTTCAAGGACCTGCGCACGTTCTTCGGTTTGGCTTCGCTGAAGGTCGAATGCCGTGGAGATAGCATGTCCGTTGAAGCGAGTTTGCCTGCTGTTCCTTGCAGGTTAAGGTTGCCTCATCCCTCGAGTAAACCGCTCGTTAAGGTAACCGTGGACGGAAAGGACTGGACCGGATTCAAAGGCGATGAGATCGAGCTGCCGAACGGAGCTGAGATCAAGAAGATAGAAGTGAAGTATTGAACCCCACGGTTTTCAACGGCGAAAATCGTATATGTCATGCCGAGAGAAGCGAGGAATCTGACTGCACTTTCATCCTGTCTTTGCTAACAGGAGAGGCCTGCAATCAGATCCCTCGCGATGCTCGGGATGACACCGTGAAACAAGGAAGATAAACTAGAGGAGTCCTCCCACTTACTTTTCTGAAATGCCTGCCCCTTAGACGAAGTCTAGGAGGAAGGACTTCATGCGAAGCGCGAAGGGAAGGGGGTCAAAAGACGACCCGAAAAACTCACTTAGGGCCAGTCGTAAAAGACCACGTCTTCTCGACCTTAACGCCTGAAGCGGTCCGAGCCTTCACGGCCACGCGATAGACCGTATTCGGCTTGAGCGGCGAAACAGGCATGAGCAAGAGCGTATTCGTCAGGTGGTCGTCGTTCGCAGGCGTGTTCAGGTAGATCGGCACTTTCCCGCCGTCGAACGACAAAACGGCTTCGTCGCACTCTACCTTCTCGTTTGCGTTCGAGAAGTAGCTCAGCATTATGACGTAGCCTACCGGACCTTTCGCATCGTGAATCCGCAGCGGCGTCGGCGATTCAATGCCGTCCCATAAGCACGGAACGCCAGTCTGGCCGTTTGAAGGCGAAACGACCGTTCCCTCTGCCGTCGTTGCGCCGAAATCGATGCAGGCGAATCGGTTATCGAACCCGATGCCGACCGTCGCTGAGCCTGGCTGCATGAACGGGATTCGGTGGTATGGCGCGTTAAAGAGCTGATCGACGAAACCTGCAGGCGACTCCTGAGCCATCGCCACGTCTTCCCAAAGGCCGCCTTGGTGCCCGAACGCGTGCGCCCTATCAATCGGCTTGACTCCGGTAAATCCTTCCAATCCCTCTTGCTGGGCGTGCCCGAAGACTTTATTAACCTTCATGAAGCTGGCATGCGAATTGGCCGCCGCACAGAGAGAAGCGCTTTGCTGGAAAGGCTGCAAACCAAGAAGAGCACGCAGCTCGTTAGCTCTCACAATTGCCTCGACTTGCTTGCTGTCCGGTTCGGGCAGTTGGTCGATGGCGCGGTCGGAAACGCTGAACTTCCAGTCTTTGCTGATTTTGTGCTGACTGTTGATCTCGACAATGCACGAGACCGAATATTCGCCCGGTGCTAACGAACTGGCCGGGGCGAACTTCACCATGCCCGACTGCTTGTCGTATTCGGCGCTGACTGGCTGGCCGTTCAATGTCATCTGGCATCCGGTGACTACGGCGCCGCCGGTGCCTTGGATGCTCCAGGTGATAGCCGGTTTTCGCACGTAGCAAACGCCTCGTGGTCCCGGCTGGAACGATGCATAGCCTGCCGCGCCAAAGCTCTGGCTCGCTAAAACGGCCAAGGCGATGAGGCTCAATATGGAGGTTGAGGCGCGCGGCTTCATGCTCGTATTTGGGTTCTTCCGTGTCTCCGGTTCGTATCCCTCAGCAAAACAACAGGTTTGCGCTACAGATTATGATACACGAACGGCCAAATTCCTGTATTCATGCGGGCTAAAGTCGCGCGGTCTTGCCGGTAAGACCCTTCATGAATGCAAAGAGGCGAACCGAAGTCCGCCTCTTGGTACCAGCGAAGGTTCAAATTTGCATGTTAGGCTTTGCCGCCTGGGAGGCAGCGATACCTGGTTGGATTCCTATCCGCCCATGGGAGGGCCGCCGAACATACCTGGATTTTTCGGCTTCGGAAACGTGAACGGCTTGCCCGGCATAGCCTTATACTTGGCGGCCTGCTCGGCGGTGAGAAGCTTGACCATCTCCTTGCCAAGAATGTCGGTGTTCTTCTTCAACGACTTTTGGGCGTCCTCCCAAGTGATCTCCTGAGTTTGGACTTTCTGGAAGATCGCCATGTTGGCTTGCTGCTGCTTCGTTTGCAAGTCCTTCATGTCGCTCTTCTGCTTCTCGGTGATGGCGAGCTGCTTCTGTACTTCAGGAAGCATGAGCGCTGCCGATCCTGCACGCTGGACGGTTAATTCGAACTGCCGTTTCTGCTGGTCGGCGGTCAAGACGGTGTTAAGCTTCTTAGTGAACTCTTCGTTCACCTTCTGCATCTCCTTCATCATGTCTTGCCAGTCGGTGCCCTTTTCGCGCATCTCCTCGCCTTTCTTGGTGATGGCCTTCTTATATTCGGTTTGCATGTCCGTTAGCTTCTTCTTCTGCTCATCGGTAACCTTGAGCTCGGTAGCCACTTCTGGAATGCGGACCAGCGCAAACGGGCTGAACTGGAAAATCATGTCGTCGTTGGGCTGTCCGATGCCGCCGGGTCCGCCCGGTCCGCCTTGGGCTTGCGCGCCGCCGATCACGGTAGCAACAGCGATCAAAGTCGCAATCAATTTTTGTCTGAGAGCCATTCCTCGGTCTCCTTTTTCTTTTCTTGCCGGTCTCAAGTCTGCCGTCGGCTGCCTGCGGTTCCTCTTCCGCGGGGCCTTTATGGTCGGCACGGCCTGAAGACACTCCCCCTAGCGGTCGGTTCAGTGGTCTGGTCCGTGCCGCTCACATGAACTACTGATGAAGACGTACATTTTGTTCCGCGGTGCTTTCATAACGGATCGTTCATTTGCGAAACACCGCTTTGCCTTCGCGATTTAACCCGCTTTCGCCTGAGGATAAGGATCACTGCGGCGACTGCCAGCATCGGTCCGCCGATCAGCAAGCCGTTCCGCACGACCGTCGATGCCTTTTGATCGCTCAGCTCAGGCGGATCGGGCTCAGTCCAATCGCTCCAAAATGTCGGATCGGTGTCCGGATGGCGGCCTGCCTTCAGGCGCTCCATCATATAGGCGGTTCGGCTCTTCTCATATTTTTGGGCCTCGTCGCGGAGCAATTTGAAGTCGGCAGCGATCTTCGGCTTGGCGCTGTCGGTGACCTCCATGTGGATGCTTGCACTTTTCTTGCGCATCTCGTCAGCGCTGCCAGTTAGCGGCTTCTTGCCTTCATCGAGGAGTTCGTTCCGCCTCAGTTCGGCCAGATAGGCGATCGATGCTTGCGAGTCCATCGAAAGGGCTTTTGCCAGTTCGTTGAAGATGTCGACGCTCTCCCATGCTGCACCGAGTACGATGAGGCCGCACATGCCTTCGATTTGCTCATTTACAGACTTCTTGCTGTCTTCTTCGAACAAAACAAGACTCTTGGCCTTGCCGGTCTTGACGGCGATGATGCCGTCGATGGCGCGCAGCTGCATGTATTCCCGGCCGAAGTGGGCCTGCGGGTTGATCTCGATGGCCTTGGCGATGTGGTCGTGCGCGGCCTTCGCATCGGAGATCGTCTCTTTCTTGCAGCCGTCGTGGAGCCACCGGTGGATGTAGAACGTGCCGAGGTTGGCGTGGTAGCGGTACCAGTGGTCGTCGTTATTGTCTTTGGATGCTTTGAGAACCTTGAGCTTCTTGGCCATCCATTCGATAGCTTCGTCGTTCTTGCCGAGCCTCGCTGCGGCGACGCCCGCATCGTCGTATAAGCTCAGCTCGTTCGGCTTGGTTTGCAGCTCCTTGCTGACCCTTTCCAGCCGCATTTCATAGTAGAGCGGCGGATTGCGCTCGAACCTGCCGCTGATGATACGCACGGCATCGGGCAACCCCTTCGCCTCCATCGCCAGCGTGTCGTAATCCCACATGCATGCGGCCGCTATTCCCGTCGCCGCCCCCAAAGCCAATACCAAACGAAGTTTCAACTTACGCCCCCTTGAGTAAGTAGACGATGGAAGCTTCCGTTTTCGTTTATCTGGTTCTTGATTTTGGGAGGCATCCGGAACCCCCTTCCCTTCGCGCTTCGCTTGAAGTCCTTCCCCCTGCTGGCGCAATGGGCAGGCTGCCAAGTCTCTAAATTCACTTGATTCACTCGATTCACGTCATTCACTCGGATATTGCCGCGTGGTTTCTTCTGATTTGTACATCTGGGTTCAGGCTTTGGTTATTAGAGTTTTGTAATTTGTACATGGCTCGTTCTTGGTGCCGTTTCATGTCCCTCAAGTCCCCGATGTCTGCGCAGAAGTCTTGGGAGATAGATACCTTGGTGTCATTTCAGAATAATATCTTGACCAACTATTAGTTGGTTATCAAGCAGTTGCTCCTGTCAACCGGGCATAAGCAACTTTGTCTTTATCACCTTTGGTTAAAATAGTCTTCCGCCTCCTTCACCTTAAGCAGCATCGTCTCAAAGGAAGGCGGAGAGCCATAGATCATCTCTTGACGCATGTTTCGGTTGGAGGACATATTCGCAACTTGCCGGGAGACATCGTCTCGTAATCTAGCGATCCGATCCGAAAGTAGACTTCGCGGTGCCTCACGATGCGCCAAAACAACTCAAGGTCTTCGAGTGGTTCTTGAGCCATACCTTTATCGATGATCGACCATAAATCGTAATAGTGCCGTGAAAGCCAGGGTCGAATCGAACGTTCTGCCCGACTGTTCTCCTCGTGCAACAGAAGGGCCTTCTCCCAAAACGTGCGCTTAACCGAGACAGTTCGGACATCAAAACCACCGTTGCCTAAGCGGTTCGTCAATGTTTCATGAAGAAAGGGACGGACATTTTTGATTTCGGATGGCTCGGTATCCGACCTTGCGCCAAATTCAATCTTAACATGAGGTTTCAAGTAGTTGATCTCGCTCATGAACAGCCCGGGGTATTCAAAGATCAGTTTTTGGGAGTCGCCTTCTCCAAGGCTAGCGATACGAAGTTGCCAATCGCCAGCGAGCATAGTTTTGAATGGGGTCATCAGCAAAGGCAGCAAGTCATCGCGCAATCTTGAGCTGCATATTTCCTGCAAGTGCTCAAGCTTTCTTGAGCCGGGACGATCTTCTGTGAAGTCGAGCCACTTGCGATCAATGACAATATCGATATCTTCAGAAAATCGATCAATCAGGTGCCAGGCCTTTGATAGCGATGTCCCGCCTTTGAATGAAAGATTCTCGCCCCATTCGGGCACTCTCGTCAACTCCCTAAGCGTCCAGCACACCCAGAAGTCCTTCTCAATGCTTGCTGGCGGCAGTCCTCTTCTATTGCCAACCTCGGTGCAATATGCTCTTCGACTCTCGCTTGATAAGCCAAGATAAGTTTCCATCAGCTCTCCTCGGCACTGGCAATTTGCCGCATGATCTTCGCCACCCATGCTGGCGCAAACGGAACGTCCCTAAGCAGCCGCCTCCGATCATCTTCTGTGAGTATTCGCCGTAAGTGCTGGACAGTTGAGTCGTCAACCTGGTCCTTGCCTAAGTGTCGCAAGGCTTGTATTACCAGGCCGCTCGTTCGTCCAGCTGTAGCCATGTTCTTAGGTGTTGTCGTCTTGAAGACTATTGATTGCTCGCCTATCTTTACGATCCTTGTGAAGTCGTCTGTTAGATAGACGACTCGCATTGGCACTTGAGTTGACAAGCCTAAGAGATTTACTGCGTATGCTCCAGACGGCTGCAGTCTGGCGGCGCGACCGGTGACGGCTCTTGCGACCTCATCGGGCGACGGGGATAGTTCCCCTAGCTCAGGATGGACTCGAGGGTAATCGTAGAGACCACGATCGAGGCGGCGTATTTCACCTCGATTCGCAAGTCGTTTGAAGACGGTAGCAACTGGATCTTGGTTTCCTAGATCGTCAAAGTCGTCTGAAGTGAAAACCCAACCGCGCCCGTGCCGGAGTATACGGTTCAAAACGCGTGAGCTAACCGATCTTGCATGCTTACCCATTTTTGACCGGAATAATACCCAGTTTTCCGGTCAAAAACAAGCATGCGTTCTACCCAGTAATCAGGTCAATATTAGTTCAATTCATGTGGAAGCGGGCCAGGTTTGTCGAGAACATGCTTGCGATTTATCGATTCGGATGAAGAATCATGTGGATCAACGTAGCTTGCGGACCCTTTGTAATATGTATATTCAAAGGGTCCGCAAGCTGGTGTATGGAGCGTCTAGCTGATGCAATATATATATTGCATCAGCTAGACGCTCCAGTAAACTACATGGATGGATGCCGACAATTTCGAGATCGTTCGACGAGGGCTAACCAAGCCAACTTATACCCAGAAGGAGTTGCTGAGCTGTCTCCGGGAGTTTGAGAATGACGAGTCATCCTCCACCGCTATACTAAAGGAACTTCAAGCGAAGAGCATCCTGCTACGCTATCGTTTTCCATTTCCTAACAGGCCTTTCACCATATATGCTCCGCCTCGAACAGCCATTGAGGTCGCACTTATGGGAGTTCACCCATCCATTCACCTCTCTCATGCCTCTTCATTGAAGTTTCATCAGCTTGAGGACAAGCCTCACGAAAGACTATACGTTAATGTTGAGCAGTCTGCAACCTCTCCCGATGGCTGCTTTCTGACTCAAGAAGGAATTGATTCTGCATTCCGACGAAAGCCACGCATCTCAAACAATATTGCGAAATGTTTTGGTGTCGAGGTCTGTATGTTAGCAGGCAAAAACACGGGCAATCTTGGAGTAGTGGAACTCCGATTTGACGAGAATCACACGGTTCGAGTTACAAGTATTGAGCGTACACTTATCGATATAGTAACCCGTCCGAGTTATGCAGGAGGCGTGAATGCTGTTCTAGGCGCGTTTAAGAAAGCGCATGGTCGTTTCTCTACCTATGATCTCTATCAACTCCTTAAAGATATCAAGCATATATATCCTTATCACCAATGTATAGGTTTCTTTATGGAGCAGACAGGTGTTTATTCTGAGGAGGAGATTCAACCACTTCGCGAGCTACCACAGAACCACGACTTTTATCTGACTCATCAGATACTGGAATCTCGCTATATCCCTGCATGGCGTATATTTGTACCCGTTAGTATAGTGCCCAATAGTTGAGCTTATCCAATGGATAAAATATCGGATAGTTGAACACCTGAAGCATTCGCGCTCGAATAGCATCGAAGGATATGGTTGTTCCTACTCAGTTCAACAGGGAAGTGCGCACTCGCTTTGGATATTGGGCATATAGCCGATGTATAAGGATCATCTGTAATGACATATTCGCGCCTTTGGTTCCAGCCACTATTGGTGATTACAAAGAAAGCAATTATTCAATGGCATAGCATGGTTAGTTGCTTAGAGAATAACGAGCGCACACCGATAGATATCTTGGTATCACAGTAAGCGATGCCAAGATGCATGCTTCAAATGCCAAAGGAGACGTCTACCCATGCCCCTCGAAATCCTCCCAGGCCTTCTTCCACTCCGCCAGCTTCGCATCAAAATCACGGCGCACCCGCATCTCAGATGGTTGTTAGATGGGAAAGCGACATGCCTGTCTGCCCTTCAATGGGCCTTAATGGCCTACGCCCTGAGGTGCTTGCGGAAAAATTCCACAGATTTATTGCCTCCCCAAGCGTGCTCTCCAGGAAAGCAATCCAGCTCAAGGTTGTCCGAGGCGCCGGATGATTTGTAGATTGCTTCGACTTGCCTAAAGCACTGCATTGCGGTCTCCAGCAGGAAGCAGGAGTCGTATATCCCGATGTCGATTAGTAACGGTTTAGGTGCAATGAGGCCCTGCAGATCGGGAAGGTCGACCAGCTTGTATAGGCCAGGAGCGATTTGCATGCCGCAGTAGTAAACGTCTCGAAAGGCAAAGGCCTCCCAAATGTCGCTGTAGCACATGATTTCCGCGGCTCGAAACCTCTGGTCGGTCAATGCCGTCCAAAGGGTCATCGTTCCGCCTCCGCTCAGGCCCATTACGCCAAGGCGATCGGGATCGACGAACGGCAGTCCGCACGCAAAATCGGTAGCAGCTTTGCCATGGGCCAGGTTAATTGAGAGAGGAGTCATCCCCAGCATCGTCGCGTGGAGGTAGTAGATATCGCACGGATCTTTACCGATTCCCGAACTGACGTGACTCGGTTTGCCTTGGTCGTTCATCTCACCAATGCCCATCCAGTCGATGGCATAGGTGACAAATCCCTGCTGAGCCATTTGATGTCCGTAGTTGTAGTTGTTCTGTGCGATGTCTGCCTTTCTTGCAGGCGTGGAGTCGTTACCCATGACGCTCTCCTTGCCATAAGAACCATGCCCATGCCAGCAGAACAAGGTCGCTCTTCGCTCGCCCGGTTTTATGTCTTTGGGCCGATTCACGAGGAACGACGTCGACAAGTGCCGTCCAATATCGATCAGCCAGCGTTGCTTGATGATCCCATCGTGTTCCCACTCCGCAACCAGCTCGGGATTGGGAGGAACCGTAGAAGGCCAGTCGCCGAGAGTAGCGAGCACCTGAGGCAAGGCTTCGGCTTTCCAGGATGCAAAGTCCTGGCCTGGTTGAGTCGAATAACGGTAGCGAGGCTGATGCTCAAGCGCCCATTGCGCGAACATCTTGGCTGGGCTGACATTTCGATAGGACATAAATTGACTCCGTTCACGTTAACGGCGCATGGTTAGGTGTTGGAAACGAACCACTCAAGGAGAGCTTCCGCTTCGTCGGGCGTTTCGCACCATGAAACATAGATCGTCTTTTCAGGACGAAGTTCTCTGTGGGCCTGCTTGATATCTTCAGGGCTTCCGACGAACTGGATCCCTTTACCCCGATCCTGAAGATCGCGGAACATCTTCAAATAGCCGAGATGCGTCGGGTTTCCTGCTCCCGGCACGTACGAAAGCGTTTGGATGAGGGAGCTCTTGACGAGGTCGTCGGTGTGGACCAGCGCTCCAGGTCCGTCCCAATGATAGACGACATGCTTGACGATTGCGGCCTCTTCTTCCAGAGCGGGAAGCACCCACCGACGAAACATCTCGGGTGAGATCATACAAGAAAAGTCGCATTGCAGAGTCTCAGCGCCGTCCATGGCGTAGCAGTCATGCCAAAAACCGTTCTCATAGAATTGGCCCGATTCGCAGACATCGGACCACACCTTATGGAAAACTTTCCGGGCTTGGAACATCGCCTCATCGATAGCTTCGGGATAATCGATAAGGTCCATACAAAGCCGTTCGGGACCTCGCATCGGCGCAAGGATGTCCATATTCGTGTGAAGATCCAAGTGAGTGATCAGCATTTTGCCCTTCATCCGTTCGGCAGCTCGACGATAAAACGCCAGCATCCGTTGCCACAGAGGGTGATCCTCAAGGAGTGCGATGGGAGGAGCTGTGCGCCAATCGTCAATGCACGGGACCGACCAATTCGTATCGCCCGACCACTCCGACCACTTGAGTTCTGCTCCGCAGAATACGGCCACTTCATCGGGACCGAAGCTCGTTCGGAAAGCCGGCATCGCCTCTCCGCCATAGTAGGTCGCGGCTGCGTTGTGCAAGGCGTTATCAAGGATCTCATCCATGTCCCCGAAAGCCCGATCATGATAAGTCGCCCGCGGCTTTCGTTCAATGCCTGGTTTCGGCGCTGTCACACATACCACGGGTCGGTCGATGATCTCGCCGGCATAGTAGGCATCCCAGCGTTGGGCAGCATCGTTTAGGTTCGGCTTAAAGAGAAGTGGTGCCGGCTGAGGTCTCATTTCGACAAGAATACCGTGATGATATAAGGTTTAACCTATATGTTGGAAAGATGGATCTGACGATTTGAACGGACCCGGTTATCGCATTGATCGAGACGGCAAGGCCTCATCACTTATCCCTTCCCCTTGAAATCCTCCCAGGCCTTCTTCCACTCGGCCAGTTTCGCATCGAGGTTCGGTGCGGAGCCTTCCCACATGAACGTCGCTCCCACGCGGCGGGCGATGCGCTCAAAGCGATCCAAGATAGAAGGGTAAGACGAACCCACGAAAGCAGGGCCACGGGAGAGTTTCACATACAGGATCGGCAGCTCAGTTCTCTCGACCCGTTCGCGGATCGTGTCGCTCTCGGCCAGCTTCAATGCCTTCTCAAACAACGCAGTCGAGGCATCCAGGAACTCCTTCGAAAGGAACGGGCTGTCCATCAGATAGCGGATGCCGCCCGGAGGCGATGCCAGCTCGGCCTTGTGATCCTCGCCAGACTTGCGAAGCAGCTCGTCATATTCGGCGATGGCCGGCGCAGCCTTGCCGAAATGGCCATAAGTGAAATCGAGCATCAGCGCTTTAAGGTCCAGTGTCGGATCCCACATCAGCTTCGCGATGACCCACGACCGGAGATCGTCGCGTTCGGCTCCCGGCGACTGATAAGCCCCTTGCGTCATGATGCCCTCGGCGTGGTTCTTTACCCAGAACCGGATGTTCGAGGCGATGACTTCCATGTTCGGCATCGGCGCGAGGTAGTGGCTGAAGTTGACGTTGTAATCCCAGATGTAGATTCGGTTGCAGGCCTTCGACCACGATTCGGCCAGCTTGGCGATGTCGCAATCTTGGGCAGGCGTGAAGGGGTGCGTCCATGAGCCGGGGACGTCGTTGCAGAGCCGAATGACGACGTTCTTGTGCGGGCGGACGGTCTTGGGAACGCCGATGGTGTCGAGGTAGGCGAGCGTGTCGATGCTGGCGCGCGGGAACTCCTTTTGGACCGTCTCGGCGATTTGGTTGATCATGAAGAGCTGGGTCGCCATGTCGGAGCCCTCGGCCTCGCGCATCGCCTTGCACCGGTCGCATTCGCAGTTGCCGCCGCCGTCGTTCTTGAAGACGCTCGCGAGTTCGGCGTGCGGGTTTTCCTTCAGTTCCTTCAGAACGGCTTCGGTGACCAGCTTGATAACGTCGGGATGGGTCGTGCAGAGCTGCCACGAGTTGCGCTTGCCGTCGGCCTGGAGCATGTAGTACTCGGGGTGGTCCTTGAAGTATTTGTCGGGCGGGAGAAGCTGCAGGAAGGTGTGCACAAACAGCTTGCCGTAGTCCATCATGCCGCCCCATTCCTCGGGAACGACGGCGCTGGGAGCGTTGGTTCGGTTCCTCAGCGACCAGGTGCCGTCGAACGAGACGAAGTAGAACGGATCGCGAAGGCGCAGCTGGGGCACATAGGTGCGTTCGACGACGCCGACTTTCAGGGTTGGCGCCTTGGGAAGGCGGAAGCTGTCTTTGGTGTACCATCGGCAGCCAAGGTCTTCTTCGAGGAACGCATAGACCGCATTGATGACGCCGCGCGTTCGGCCGCCCCAAAGGAAGAGGTTGCCGTCCTTTTCGGCGATCCCGTAGCCTTCGTCTTTCAGGTCCTGCTTCGGGTTTATTTGGTTCTTGAGGAAAGCGGTTTGGCCGATGCTGATGACTTTGGTGGTCCTCAGGTTCGCTTCGCTGGCGATGGGCAGCTTGACGCCCATCATTTCTTGGAGCCATTGCTGAAGGTCGGCCGCGGCTTTCTTGTCTTGGGTGGTCGGGTGGGCTGCCAGGAGGATGCGATAGTTCGACTTGCCTTTTTCGGCCAGGATGATTGAGGGTGCTTTCTTGCCTTTGGGTGCGAGGGCGTTGCGCCATTGGGCGTCTGCGGCGAATGCAAAGGCGAGGATGAACAAAACGAGGGTCAGCTTGAGCATGGTTGGCGGCTCCTTTCGGTTCACGCCTATGTTACTCTCAAGCTATGCCGTTTGATCTTCATCGATTAAAAGGTTTTTGGCAATAAACGGGGTCAAGCCATGCATCAAATGGATTCAATGCCTTTGCATGTTTTGCTGGCTAGCCGCCTAGACTCCGGATGCCCGTTTGTCGTGTTATTGAATCAAGGCGGAAGGTGGCAGGCTGCCATCGTCCGGAAGTCAGCGGTCCCGGCTAGGTCTATACGAGCAGAGGCCTTTTCGTTCGATTTCGGCGGGAGGACATGGCAACCCACTTTGGTTGACGGTGCGCCGAAGTAGGAACGAGGAACCGCAAACTGCGTTCGCGCGCAAGCGCCGGCTGGAACCCAGCGATCCCAGTCAGTTGGATACGAGCAGAGGCTTGTGCGGCCGAGGCTATGGATGTATGCCTCCGGAGAATGGATCGTCCTCACTCAGGTCGCAAATAAAAACGGCGCTCGCCTTAGTTACTTGAAAATCTGCTTCGAGATACCGACATCGATCCCCTGACCACCCTCCGTCTGATGGCAATGAACGGCGATGGTGTTGGTTCCATGAGGAATCAGCGCTCTTTTTCCCGCTTCATTGATCGGAGCGACGGTACAGGTCGCATAGCCTTTGATCGACGCGGCCAAGACCCCGTTGATGTAGACCTCACAGTCCTCATCGTGGTAAATGTTGAAGACCAAGCTCTTCAGATCCTCAGCGGTTAGCGCCCCGAGAGTGAACTGCCTGCGCAACCAGATGTCAGAAGATACCCACGGCGTTCCGACCTTGATATCCGGCGTGCCCGCCGAAGCGAATGGACCCTGACCTTTCCTCCAACCCGAATCATCGAAGCGAGGTTCGTACCATGAGGCCGCGGGGGCCGCCGTGGTGTATTTCCACGACTGGCTTTGCCTTCGGGAGTTCGGAAGCACATCCGTGAGCAGCAGCTCTCTATGGATGGCGTTTACATTGAGTCTCCTTAGCTTCTTCGGATCAGTTTTGAAAGCGGCGCGATCGTACGTTAGGATCCCGTTTAGCTCCCTTTCCACGTCGGTGATCTGCGTGTATACGGCGCCGCTCATCCCTCGCTCTGCTTTCAACACAGAAAGCTGATTTGCGTAGCTCTCGTAGCGCCGGAAATACTCGGCTTCCGTAGTAACCTCGATGGCGTTGTTCTTCTGGCTCCAGAGATGGGCGGCGAGAAGGTATTTCGTCGCGCCGTATTCGCCGCTCACGATGGCCTGATGTGGTTTGCCCGGAATGGCGTTCGGCGCAGGGTAGGTGTGGCTGTCGGCAATATCGCCTGAGCCGTACCAATCGTAGCCGCTGGCCTCGTTGACCAAGCGCGAAGGATCGAGACCCTTGACCATCCGCGTTAATGCTGGCGTCGAGATCGTTTTGTTAATTGCGTTCTGGCCGCAGTTCTCATTGTAAACGACCCACATGACGATGCTCGGGCTGTTTAGGTGGGTCTGCACCATTCGGGTCAGCTCGGCGGCGTATCGCTTGGCGTCGGCATCAACCCCGCCATAAGACTGTGCGGTGGGCATGTCCTGCCACACCATAAACCCGAGTTTGTCCGCCCAGTAATACCAACGGTAAGGCTCCACCTTGACGTGCTTCCGGATCATATTGAACCCAAGCGCCTTTTGTTGCTCTAGATCGTATTTGAGCGCTTCATCCGTCGGCGCGGTATAGATGCCATCGGGCCAGAAGCCTTGGTCCAGTGCCCCTAGCTGGAAGATGAACTTGTTGTTGAGGAAAATCTTCTGGACGCCATTGACCAATTTAAGCGAGACATTTCGCATTCCAAAGTAGCTGGAAACATGATCAACGGCTTTCTTGTCTTTGATCAAGGAAATCGAAAGGTCGTAAAGAAATGGATCGTCGGGAGACCAGAGCCTCGCGTGGGGAATGTCGATGGCCACCTCGGCGTTGGGTTTGCCGACTACAGTTCGTACCGTCTTTCCTGCGCTTTTCACCTGAACGGCGACGGAAACTCCCTCTAAGGATCCCGTCGTGTCGACCCTGAGCTTTAGAGAGGAATGCGCGCTGTCCGGCGTGATTTTGAGGTTGCGGATGGCCGTCTTTGGAACTGGTTCCAGCCACACGGTCTGCCATATTCCGGTCGACGGAGTGTAAAGGATGTCGATACCTTGAGTGGCCTGCTTGCCACGGGGCTGTCCTCCGTTCTCGGCCGGATCGAACACCCGGACGAGAAGCTCCTGGGGACCCTTTCCAGAAAGGTAAGGGGTGATGTCGTAGCTAAACGGATCGTATCCGCCGCGATGGACTCCAACGCTCTTCCCATTGACGAACACCTCCGACTCCCAGTCCACGGCTCCGAAGTTGAGGATGATGCGCTGGCCGCTCCATTCAGAAGGGATGGAAAAGCTGCGACAATACCAGACTCGCTCGTAGTGCTTCATCACGCCCGAGATCGCAGACTCGACGGGATAAGGGACCAAGATGCTTCCCGATAACCCTTTGCCGATGGGCGGCGTATCCGTGGAGAGGCCAGGTTGAAACTGCCAGACGCCGTTAAGGTTCATCCAGCGTTTCCGCGCCAGTTGCGGCCTTGGATATTCTGGCAGAGGGCTCTTTGGATCGATCTTTGCGGCCCATCTTGTCATCAACGGGGCACGCTTCATGGTCCAGTCTTGAGACAGAGCGTCGAGGTTGAGAGCAAGTAGCGAAAGGAGCAGGACGATTCGGGTGTTGATTCTTGTCATGGGGGTTGATCGGCTCAGTCGCCTTCTCAAGATAGTCCTCATCCTACCTCGCACCGAATTTTCGTCGCCATCGCTCTAGCGGGTGATGTCCCTTGGCATCTGCAGCGTGGCCTTTTCGTTCGTCATCCTGAATGCGTCGAGTTTGTACTCGTGCCTTGCCAGCATTCGCTCAGGATTTGCCAAAATGACGGTCCAGCAACTTCCTTTGAAGCCTGTGGATATCTGCGGCGAAAGCAGAGGCGAGGACGAACAAGACGATAGTCAGCTTGAGCATGGTTGGCGGCCCTTTTCGGTTCGCGCCTATGTTACTCGCCTGATAAGGCCTTTGATTGCCGTAAATTAGAAGACATCCTGTGCGACTTCGAAAGGCATATGCAGACCTAGCGAAGCATCACCTTAGCTGGAAGTCACCTCTGCTCCATCCAGCTTCTTGCGATAGCAAACGATCGCGCGGACCTTCTCGAATCCGAGCTGCCGATTGAGTTGAAGCATAGGGATATGCCCCTCGTTGATCGTCCCCACCGAGCGAACGCCAGCTCGTTTTGCGGCGAGTAAGCTTGCAGCCTTAAGAGAAGTTGCAATCCCTTTGCGTCGATACGGCTCTTCGACCTTGGTGAGGCCTGTCCATGCTTCCCCAGGCTCATGCTCAAGAAGTCCCAAACTGGTGGTGCCAACACAAGTTTCTCGATCAAATGCTGCATAGTTCGCAACTGGAAGCCAATCTGGAGAGTTGACTGCTCGTTCTCGCCGTTCTTCAAATGTTCCTTCAGGCTTGGGCTCATCCGGGTGCTCGTCGGCCATATACCGGTTCATCGAATCGTAATGCAAACGGTACCAGTCAATGCCGACGAGACCGAGTTCATGCGCCGATTGAATTGCGATTCCGTTATTCTCCACTTGTTGAATCTTTGAGCTGACGACGCTCAAATCCAACCTATCAAGGTTAAGCTTGCTTATCACATAACTCGTTCGAAGGACAAATCCAAGCCACTCAATCGCCTCGATCCGACCATGGTCGCTATCATCAGAGGTCGTCGCCACCTCATCCGCGCCGTGAGTTCGAGCTGTTTCCGTCATCCGCTTTAGGATGCCTTCGTCAAATCCTTTGGCACGAAACTCGGGCAAGAGAGTGAATAGAGCGGTTATGATGTCCCTGGCTTCCTTGCCCACGCGATACATCAGGTTGACGCCGATGCATTCACCGTCCAACAAGATGAACTCGCGCATATGGAGTTGTTCGGCCGTCCAATGGCTCTCATACTGACGGAGCTCCTCGACCGTCTTCGGGCCGTCGCCGGCTGAGCTGTCAATCTTGGCAAGCAGATCGAAGTCGGCGTCCGTGGCATTGAACGGGCGATAGCTTAGGTCCATAGTAATAAACCTTACTCAACTAGTGATTAAATGGTCAATGCCAGGTTCATTGCATATGCGATGAGTGAAACTGGTGTTTTTTGGGAAAAATTGCTTGGGGACCTGTTTGGCCAAAGCTATGTAACAAAAAAGCCCCCATTTGGGGGCCTTGTGAATCGTTGGTGGGCCCAACGAGAGTCGAACTTGTGACCTCACCCTTATCAGGGGTGCGCTCTAACCAACTGAGCTATGGGCCCACGGGGAATAAGCATTATACCACGGGGTATTTCGGAGGTGCAAGGGGCAGGAAATGCGGGGGTAGGGCGTTGGGGGTAAGGGGTAAGGAATGGCTAGGATTGGTAAGGTTTTGTTAGGATTAGTGAGGGCTCGTAAGGATTGGTGAGGATATGTTAGGATTTGTTGGGATTGCTTCTGCCGCAGCGGTCGGACATGTCGGATGAGTCGGACTGGTCTGACAGGCCTTTAAAGAGCGAAAACAGACATCCAAGCAGGAAAACACCCGACCGAAGTCATACTAAACAATATGATCGGGCAAGTGAGCGGGGCGACGATGGTCGGTATCGAGGCGGCAAAGGTCTGCGTCGAGGTCGACATTTCCGGCGCAACCAACAAGTTCTACATGGTGGGATTGCCCGATCAAGCGGTCGAAGAAAGCAAAGAGCGCGTCCAGTCGGCGATCCGCAACAGCCAGCTATCCTATCCGTTCAACACCATCGTCTGCAACCTCGCGCCCGGCGACATCCGCAAGGAAGGCCCACTGCTGGACCTGCCGATTGCCGGCGCAATCCTCGCGGCCAGCGGACAGATTCCGCAATCTGAGCTTGAGGACACGCTTGTGGTCGGCGAGCTTGGCCTGAATGGAGAAGTGCGGCACATCGACGGCGCGCTGAATATTGCTCTGATGGCGGCATCCATGGGATTCCGCAGGCTTGTGATGCCGAGAGTTGATGCCGACGAGGCTGCCGTAGCGCCGGGAATTGAGGTCTATGGCATCGAAACGCTGGTCGACTTCGTAGCTCTGGTCAACGGTTCGACGCTGTATAAGCCGATTCAATTGACGGCTTCAGAGCGAGCGGTTCTGCCTGAATATTCGCTGGATTTTTCCGATGTAAAGGGCCAGAAGCATGCGGTTCGTGCCATCGAAATCGCCGCAGCTGGCGGCCACAACCTGTTGATGTCCGGTCCTCCGGGCTCGGGCAAAACGATGCTGGCCAGACGGCTGCCGACGATTTTGCCTCCGCTGACTATTGAAGAGAGCATTGAGGTCACGCGCGTCTATTCGGCGGCCGGCGAGAAGAATGGCAAGCAGGGGTTGATTTGGGAAAGGCCGTTCCGTTCTCCGCACCATTCGGCCAGCCATGCGGCGGTTGTCGGCGGCGGCAAGATCCCCAAGCCCGGCGAAGTTAGCCTTGCCCACAAAGGCGTTCTCTTCTTTGATGAAATGCCCGAGTTTGATCGGCCTGTGCTGGAATCATTGAGGCAGCCGCTAGAGGACGGCGTGGTGACCGTTGCCCGCGTTCAGGCGTCCTTGACGTTTCCGGCGGAGTGCATTCTGATCGGTGCGATGAACCCGTGCCCGTGCGGATTCCGAGGCTCGGACCAGCGCTGCACGTGCCCGCCACACGCCGTCGAACGCTATGCAGGCAAGGTTAGCGGCCCGCTCCTCGACCGAATCGACCTCCATATTACGGTGCCTCGTTTGAAGCCTGAGGAATTGATCCACCAGCCCGACGGCGAGAGCAGCGCGGCCATCCGCGAGCGGGTGATGATAGCGCGGCAGAAGCAAGACAAGCGGCTGGGCAAGTCTCGCGTGAACGCCAAGATGACGCCGAGAGAGATCCGCGAGATGATCGCGCTGACCGACGAATGCAAGGAGTTCATGAGGCTGGTGATGACGCGGATGAACCTGTCGGCGCGCGTATTCGACCGAACTCTGAAGGTCGCCCGAACGTTGGCCGACCTGGCTGGCGATGCCGAAGTGGCGAAGGGCCACCTCAGCGAAGCCGTTCAGTACCGTCGGATGGATATCTAGGCTTTTAGCTTCTGCGGCTTGCCTTTGATCCACAAGGTGAGTTCCAGGTTGCCTGTGCTCTTCGATTCCACGCGGATGGATGACGGTCCGTGCGGCAAATTGGCGAGTCGGCGGAGCTTGATCTGGCGGATCGGTTTTCGGAACTGGTCGGCGACAATGAGCATCTGCCCCTTAACCGTCACGAACTGGCCAGTGGCGATTTCAACTTCGCATCCGAGCTGCAGACCGTCCGGCAAGGTCATCGTGATTCCATTGAGCGGCTCTTTGAAGCGCAAGGAGAACTCAAGCGGCTGCTTGGTTTGAGCGTTCATCAATGTGAACGAGCACCCCGCTGGGCTGGTTTGCTGAGTCTGGCGGAGCTCCTCAATTGGAGTCAGCTCGAACTGCTTGGTCGAGAGGCGCTCCAGGTGGAACTTTAGGTTCATGTCCTTCAAGAGCGACTTGACCGCAGGCTTGAAAACGCCGAGTTCGCGGGCGTCTTCCCAAGCCCGGAAGCTCGTGAAGATCGCCTCTTTCTCGCCGCTCTTCTCGACGGCGTCCTCGCTGAGCCCAAGCATATACATGGCGTCCCAGCCGATCGACTTGGCTTGCAGGTTTTCGGCGTCGTATTCGCACCAGTCGCTTTGATAGCTCTGGATGCCGAAAGTGGCGGCGAAATAGCTGTTGCCGAAGCCGTAGCGCACATCTTTCCCTTCGATGCCCCACTTGTTCAGCACCGGATCGAACATGTGGTTGCCGCCGCCGATGTTGCACACGCCCATATACTCCCAGCCGCTGGGGAACACGCAAGAGCCCATTACCCTCAGTTGTGCCGTTGGATTTAGTTTCTTGTAAGAATCGAACAGCCGTCGCAGGAACACGCGGACGCCGTAGTAGCCGTGGCCTTGGTAGATAGCGCTCTCTAGACCGTCGAAGTCGATGTATTCCATGCCGGTCTCATTCAGGACCTTGGCGTACCAGTCGGCGTAGGCCAGCATCAGCTTCATGTCGGGCGCATAGCCGTTGTAACAGTTCATCTGCAGCTTGACCAGCTCATCGCCTTTGTTGTGATATTGCGCTCGCGTTCCGGCAAAGCCGCGTTTGATGCCCGTTAGAATCCATGGCGCTTGTGCGCTGATGCCGTCGTAATGCAGGAGTTCGGTGCCGATTCTCAGCGTGTTCGAGCCGTCGCGCATCGGCCACGTACCGTCTTCGGCCAGGTAGGACGGGTCAGTGACTTCGATGGTTGTGTCGTCCGGTTTCACGTCCTTGGCGAGTTCGGTTCGCAAGACGGTCTGCAGGCCTGCGCTGGCTTTGGGCGAAACATCGGTACACCAGTTGGGCTGGAGGAACAGGCAAAGGGTGTGCAGGCCGTACTTGATGCCGTGCTTCTTCAGCTCCTTGGTGTAGTCGTTATAGGACATGATCGTGCCGGAATTGAACTTGACGCGGGGGCCTTGCCAGAGGTCGGCGGCATTCGCGTAATACTCGCCTTGGCCTTCGTCTTGAACGGCCTTCAGGTTCAACGCATTGGCGTATTCAATCAGCTTGTCGTGCGGACCCCACCAGGCGATGTCGGGTCGGAATCCGTCTGGATCGCGTACCCACTTGCCGTAGTTCTCGATGTAGGGCAAGCCCTCCGCTTGGATGATGGTTCGTATCGTCTCGAGACCTTTTTCGTCGGGGCAGACGTAGAGAGCAACCTTCGAACCGATGAAATCGACGCCTTCGATCGGGTCGGTTACCTGGTGCCTCGGCCGAGAAGCTGGAAATCCGGGAAGCAGAGACAGCTTGTGGGTGTATGATTTCTGCCGATCCCGCGAGTGGTAGGCGATCGACGAGCCGAACTCGGGCTCAAGCTTCGCTCCGTTGCCGAACGCCATCTGGAAGAACTCCTCGGGGTGCGAGAAGAACGCCACATCGCTGACACCGTCGCCGCCGATATTGAATATCTGGCCTTCTTTGTAAGGCGCGGGTACCGGATTCTTGTCGGGGTCGGGCGAGTGGATGAAGTAGAGCATCGGGGCGAAGTCGCCGTCACAAGGTGTGCCGGTGATCGTGTTGTCGTTTAGCCCGAGCATGCCAATGGCAATGTCGCCGTCGCGGACCACGCCGATCAGGTCGCCGATGGTCTTGTTGATGGTCGTGTTGATTGGTCCCCAGACGATGCCATCGACGTCCTTTCGAGGTTCAAGCGAGAGCAGTTCAAACTTGAAGTAGCCCTTGGTCTGGCCGATTTTGATCGTAGCCTTTTCGCCTTCTGGATAGTCCAGTGCGAGTTCGCCGGACTTGGGTTTATAGGCAGCCGATAGAGGCTGGACAAGTTGGCCGGCCTTGTTCAGGCACATGATGGGCGAGGGATGGCTGGCCGGGCTGTAGTCCTTGCCGGTTTTGTTGGCCCTGATTGACGTGACCATGCCGGTGCGGCTGACTTTCAGACGGCACTGGTCGGTTTTGAACTCATAGTCGGCGGCATTCGGTCCGGCAGATACAACAAAGCAAGCGGCAAGCAACGAAACCATAGGTGAACCTCAGACGTGTGAACCCTTATGCGGCAGTTTACAGCAGATCGATGGGCGATTACGCGCTAAGTGCGCTGACGCGCCCCCTCCCCTGTTCGCTTCTCTCACAGTCCCTCCCCCGCGAGGCGGGAGAGGGCGTAAATGATGACATGCTGAGCGCATGCGATACATAAGCCATGAGTCTTTTCTTGCGATTCGAGCAGGTGGCGGGTCCATTCAGGTCCTTCACTTCGTTCAGGATGACAAGCTTGGCGCAAGAGCAAAAAGAAGCCTTAAGAAGATGCTCCGGATCTCGGGAAGAGCAGGTTTGGCTGAGTAACCCGCTAGCAAAAGGTATATATCGGATTACAATGGCAATATTCACGGCGGTCTTCAGTATGCTGGCGGCAATGGCACCGACAGCGCAGGGTTCATGGCTACCGGATGAGCTAGGTAAGGACCAAGTTCGTCCGATTGTGTGCCGTTATGACGGCTCAAATCTGGCTCAGGCCGTGCCTTTCATCCGAGGAAAGGCGGTGTCCAGTTCTACAGAATGGTCGTGCGAGAAGCGAATCGCAACAGGTTTTCACGAATACACCTTCAAGCTCGTTAAGGGCACAGCGAAGGAAGCGGGCGTAGCCGTCGCTTTCGACTTCGCCGACTGGAGCCGGGACAACTATGTTCTGGTTCCGGCTGTGGTGTATAACGGCAACCGGTTTAACGCTCTCGGCGGCGACTATATGCCTCCTTATCCGCGCGAGATGTTCTTCGATCCAAAGCTGCCAATGACGATCTCCAATAACCCGCGGCTGTCGATCGAGCCGGGCAAAGCTTCAACGATCGAGTTGTTGACGGGCAACGCGGCGACGCCTGCTTTTGCATTCTTTACTCCGAAGCAAAAGCGAGGCTGGATACTGCTTTGCGAGCAAAAGAGCCGATTCGGTAACAACGGTCTGATCATTCAGGAGAATGCAGCCCAAGATCGCATTTCCTTTATCGTTAGTGCTCCGGGCGTGCGCGTGCAGGCTGCAGGCTTTGGCGGATTCCGACCGAGCGGCGACAAAGGGGCAGACTTCAAAGAAGGCGATACGATTTCACTGAAGTTCAAGGTTATCAGCTTCCGCACAGAGAGCATCACTGGGCTGCTTCAGAGGTTTTTCGCTGTGCGAAAGTCGTTGACTGACCCGAATCAACCCAGGGACCTGGTGCCGTTCAGCTATGCCCACGACGCTATCACGAACCGCTTTAAGGAGCGATGGCGCGAGTTCCCGATCGGCGGCTATTACCTACCTGAGAATAGCCCCGACTTCCAGCTCGGGTGGGTAAGCGGATTCATGCAAACGCCATTGCTGGCCATGGACGACGCCAGAGAGCGAGAGAGAATGCTCAGTCAGATGAACTTCGTCGTGAGCAAGTTGCAAGGCAAGAGCGGCTTCTTCTACGGCGGGATCACTTCGACCGGCAAGCTCAGGGAAGACCGGTCTCTGGACGGCAGGCTGTTTGCCTTGACAAGAAAGAACGCCGACACGCTGGCGATGTTTGTCAAGCAGTTTATGATCCTGAAGCGCCAAGGGCATGAGAGCTTGATCAAGAAGGAATCAACGGCCGCGGCTAAACGGCTGGCCGATGCGTTCGTCTTGATGTGGCGCAAGTACGGCGAGTTCGGACAGTATGTCGATGCCGAGACCGGCGAGATTGCCGCTTACAACTCGACTGGCGGAGCGATTGTGCCTGGTGCGTTGGCGCTGGCTTCGGAATGGTTCGGCGATCTCACATACCTTGATACGGCAAAGGCATCCGCTCTTTTCTACTATAAACGCGATGTCGAAGGACGGGGAATGACCGGCGGCCACTGCGGCGACATCTCGCAGGATCCCGATTCCGAGTCGGCGTTCGGTTTCCTCGAGTCGTTGATGGCGCTGTACTCGGCGACTGGCGACAAGGCTTGGCTTGAGAGAGCGAAGGTTCAGGCTGCGCTGGCTTCGACTTGGGTGCTTTCGTATGACCACGTCTTTCCGCCCGAGAGTCAGATTGCCAAACTTGGCGGCCATATGGCGGGAGCCGTGTTTGCCAGTATTCAGAACAAGCATGCTGCTCCTGGAATCTGCACGTCGTCTGGCGATTCGCTGTTCAAGCTGTTCCGTGCTACCGGTGATCGACGGTATGCGGAGTTGTTGCGAGACATTCAGCATGCCCACACGGAGGCTACGGAATGGCCGGAGCATCGGACGACAGGAACGGGAATCGGCGCATCGATGGAGAGGATCCAACCAACCGATGCCGAGGGAAAGGGATCCATCGGCAACTTCATTGAGACGCAGAACGCCTGGTGCGAACTCGACGGTCTGATGATGGCAACGGAGATTCCCGGCATCTATGTGCGAACCGATAAGCCCGTTCTCTTTACCTTCGACCACGTGTCGGCGAGGATTTTGGACCAGAAATCAGGACAGACGACGATCGAGATCGTCAACAAGACTCCGTATGATGCCCAGGTGACAGTTCTTGCCGAAGACGCAAAGGTGGCAAAACGGCCGATGCGATATGCGGATTATCTTGGGTGGAAGAACGTTTCGGTCCCTGCTGGGGGGAAGATGACAACTGTTGTTGGGTCTATGCGCTAATGCGGCTGTTGAAGTGGATAAGGATAATGGGACACCAGGTATCGCCAGCAACTTGCTGGCATAGCCCATAGCTAAGATTTGAACCTAAGAAAAGGCGCAACCGGACGGGAAGCCTAAGGTTCATCTCTGACCCTTATGTTTGCCGCCTGGGAGGCGGCGATACCTGGTTGGGTCGCAATGACCCGGTCACAGGTTGCCGGCGATAGATATGCCCGCGTCCCTTCATCTCAGCGCTACAGCCGATTAATTGTTGAGAACCCTCAACCCCATCGCTTCGCTAGGGGGCTGAGGGATGGGCGGCGAAACTCAAGCTTCTTCTTGATAGCTCTTCCGAGTCAGCAGGCGATGGAGCAATACCGAGGCGATCAGAAGCGCGCCTATGAGCAAAGCCAGCTCGTTCTCGTTCCAATGGTAATTTATGAACTCGCGCATCTCGTGGATAAGCACAATGCCGAGGAGCAGCCCGACGACGTTGCCGCGGCCGCCATTAATGCTCGCACCGCCCAGCACGACCGCCGTGATGACTTCGAGCTCTAGGTTCGTTCCAAGGTCGGCTTTCGCATTGTTCCGATACGAGACCAGGAGTATCGCCGTGAGGCCCGCGACTAAGCCTGCGAACGCATAGATCGCTATCTTGATGCGTGCCACTCGAATGCCGGAGAACTCGGCGGCCTTCTCGTTGTGACCGATGGCATAGATCGACCGGCCGAGAGGCGTCTTGGCGAGTACCGCTGCGACGGCAACGAAAAATGCCAAGAAGATGAAAGCCTTGTAGGGAATGCCTGCGATTGCGCCGTTGGCGATGGCTTTGAACCCTTCGGGGAATCCGGTGACCGGTTTTGCCAAGCTAACGCCTTCGGCGACTCCACGGAACGCCGCCATCGTCGCCAGTGTGACAATGAGCGGATGGACCTTCAACCTTGCAACAAACCAGCCGTTCACCCAGCCTAAAGCGGTTCCGCAAGCGACAGCCAACGGGCAAGCAACCAGCAATGGCACGCCGCGTTGGTAGCTAAGACCGATGACAACAGCGGCCAGAGCTACCGTCGAACCCACCGATAGGTCGATGCCGCCGGTGATGATGATCAGCAGCATCGGCAGAGCCATCAGCGCCATCTCCCACATATGCGCGGACAATTGGAGTTGGGATCTTAGCGTGACGAAGCTCGGTTCAACAAAGAAGGCATATCCTAGAAGCCCAACGATCAGAACGGCGAGGATCGTCTCGTGCCACCAGCGGAACTTCATGAGCGCTCACCTCGGCGAAGAATGTGGTCCCAAAGGACGGCGACGAGGATGAAAGCGCCTTGGATACCCCTTTCCCAATAGGTAGACATCTCACCTAGCTTGAAAAAGATCAACACCGTCGGCACAATGCACAGCAGACAAGCGCCGATGATCGTTCCAATGACCGATCCTTTGCCGCCGCGGATCGATGTTCCTCCGACTACAACGCACGTGACAACAAGCATCTCTTTGCCGATGCCGTATCCACTGTCAACCGTTCCCAATTGCGTTGCGCTGACGAGAGATGCCAAGGCTGCTAGAAATCCGGTTAAGGCAAAAACGAACAGCCGGATCCGTTTATTCGATACTCCGGCAAGCAAGGCGGCTCGCGGGCTGTTGCCAACTGCATAGATGCGTCTGCCGATAGGAGTTCTGACGGTCAGGATGTAGGTTAGGACGGCTACGAGAACGGCGACCAGTATAGCTACACGAATGTCACCGATGGAACCGGTACCCCAGAATCGAAGGCTTTCTGGAATATCGGGAATCGTCTTGCCGCCCATGATGATGGGGGTCACTCCGCCGATGATGGTCATCATTCCCAAAGTCACGATGATGGACGGGATACGGCTAAGAGCAACGAGTATGCCGTTCAACAAGCCTATTCCTGCGCCTGCTGCCAGCATCAAGGCGATGCTCGCTGGTGGCGGCATGTGCCATTTGGTAGCGGCTAAACCCATCAATGCGGCCGTAAATCCCATATTCGCGCCAACCGAGATGTCGATTTCGCGACAAAGGATGACCAAAGTGACCCCGCAACCTATGATCGCCACTGGAGCGATATTGAGGAGCATGTCGCGGATGTTGCCAGGCTCTATGAAAGGCGGATTCACTAGCGTGACGGCGAGTACCGTGAGGAAGAGTATCAGAGCCACGCCGTATTCGCGCTGGCTGATCAGGGTCTTCAACTTGCTTTGCGGCTTGTCCTGTCTTACGGCCGTTTGTTCAATCAGCTTATCGGGGAGCGCCAGCTCAAGGATGCGTTCCTGAGTCGCTTGTTCGCCGCTAAGCTCGCCAGCCTTGCGGCCCTCGCGCATGACCACCACGCGGTCGGAGAGGGCCAATATCTCCGGCAGCTCGCTTGAAATGAGGATGATGGCGATGCCCTGTGCCTTCAAACCTTCGATCAGTTTGTGGACTTCGGTTTTTGCTCCGACGTCGACGCCTCTTGTGGGCTCATCGAGGATCAGGATGCGCGGGTTCTTGGCCAGCCATTTGCCCAGGAGAACCTTCTGCTGGTTGCCGCCGGAGAGGGATTCGACAGGCGAACTCGGCGACTCGGTCTTGATCTCCATCGCGGAAATTTGCTGTTGGGCGAGCTCCGTTTCCTTTGCGCTGCTCAGAAAGGGGCCCTTTGAAACCTCTTCTAAGCTAGCAAGTGTCAAGTTCTCGGAAACTGACATCGGCAATGCAAGGCCCTGATGCTGGCGGTCTTCAGGTACATAGCCGATGCCCATCTTCATCGTATCGTTGATGTTCCGAATTCGCTCTGGTGTGCCGAAGACCGTTATGGTTCCGCTTGTTGCCGGCTTGATTCCGCAAATCGCTTGGGCGACTTCGCTTCGTCCTGCTCCGACCAGGCCGGCCAATCCCACCACTTCGCCAGCCTTGACGCCGAACGAGACGCCTTCGAAGACGCTGCTTCTGCCTAGGTTCTCGACTTTTAGGGCTTCTAAGGTGCCTGTTGCTCCGCTGTATCTCTCGAACGCCACCTCGCGGCCCACCATCAGCTTGATCAGGCCTTTGCCGTCGACGTCTTTGATATTTTTGGTATCGACGTAGGCTCCATCTCGGAGAACCGTGACTCGGTCGGCCAGTTCGAACACCTCCGCCAGGCGATGGCTGACGTAGAGGATTGAGACGCCTTCCTGCTTCAGTTGGCGCACGACTCGGAACAATGCTTCTGTTTCTCTTTCAGAAAGCGATGAGGTTGGCTCGTCGAGGATGAGGAGCTTGCACTTGCGAGAGAGCGCTCTGGCTATTCCGACCATTTGCCTCTGCGCGACGCTGAGTTCGATCAGCGGCTGGCTGGGATCAAAGCCCTCGCCAAGCCTTTCGAGGATCAATCGCACTTCCTCGCGCATGGCCTTTTTGTTGAGCCAGAGACCGAATGCTTGCGTCGGCTCGTGCCCGACGAACACGTTGTCGTCCGCGCCGAGGTATTGGAACGCGACCGACTCTTGGTGGACGATGGCGATGCCTGCTTCTTCGCTGTTCTTGACTGAACCGAGTTTGAGCCGCTGGCCATCGACCTCGATTGCGCCTTGTTCCGGCAGAACAGCGCCGCAGAGGACCTTGTTCAGCGTCGATTTGCCTGCGCCGTTTTCGCCGCAAAGCGCATGAACCTCGCCAGCCTCGATGTCGAAACTGACGCCCTTAAGCGCTTTAACGCCGCCGTAGGTCTTGCTGATGTCGAGGATGCGGATGGCAGGCACGGGCGTCATCCTTTCGCTTTTGCCGTATGTTTGGTCATGTTGTCTTGTTCGTACCTTTGTCTACAAATGCGAGGAAGGAGGTAGGCTTGCCGGCAAGGTGCCGGCGCTCCCAGCTATCCCGATTCCTATCTTTTCCCTTTACTAATGGTCAATTGTCAATAGTCAATGTTTATCTCTTCGCCTCGAACGCATATGTCCCGGAACCGAGCTCATACACAGCCCAGCCATTCTCGCTCTTCTTAGGCGAAGCCTTTTTACCGTCAACCGTCACCGAAGCCGGATCGGACGTCGGCACCCAGACCGTCGCCTTCGTGTTCGCCGGAATCGTCACATTCAACTTTAAAAAAGAACCATCGATGCGCCAGTCTGTCGCGATCTTGCCTTGGATCGAATCGTAAGACGTCTTCGCCCAAGTCAAGTTCGGATCGAGGTCAGGCTTCACGACGATCGTTTCGTATCCCGGAGTGCCCACCTGGATGCCGCCGACGTGCTCGTAGACCCACTGGATGACCGCGCCGAACGCATAGTGCGCGAACGAGTTCATCCCCGGGTCGCCGAAGCCGGTCTCAGGAGTCCAACCGTTCCAACGCTCCCAAATGCTGGTTGCACCGTTCTTGATGGTGAAGCCCCACGATGGGAACTTGGTGCTGTGCAGAAGCTCATACGCCACGTCGTAGCGTCCGATCTGCGCCAGCACGTGCATGATGTCGCGGGTGCCCACAAATCCGGTCGTTAGCCGCGTGTCGTGCTTCTTGATGTTGTCGACGAAGTGCTTTTCGGCCAGCTTTCTTCTCTCGCCGTCCACTAGGTTGAACCCGATCGCCAGGATGTAAGCGCATTGCGTGTCGCCTTTCACCTTGCCGTCGTCGGTCACATACGCCTTGTTGAACGATTCCTTGATCTTGGCGTGCAAGTCCCAAAGCATCTTTGCGTCGTCCTTCTCGCCAAGCACTTCGGCCGCTCGTGCGGTCAGCTCGGTGCTGTAGGCGAAGTAGGCCTGGAAGATGACGTCGGTCGGCGTGTCGGCGTTGATGCTCAGCCAGTCGCCGAAGCAGTGGAACTCGTCAGGAGGCAAAAGCTCAGGCTTCGACCGGTTCTTGCAGAACTCGACGAACTTCAGCATGCCGGGGTAGCAATCGGCAAGCGTGCGCTTGTCGCCGTAGACCGTGTAGACCGCCCACGGGCAAATGACTCCGGCGTCGGCCCAAGCCGGACCGCCGTCGCTTCCGGCAACCTTCACCGGTGCGACCATCGGGAACTGCCCGTCTTCTCTTTGCGAGTCGTCCAGTGCCCTCAGCCACTTGATGAAGAACGCCTGAACGTCGTTGTTGAGGCACGCCGTTCGGATGTAGGCTTGCGCATCGCCGGTCCAGCCCAATCGCTCGTCGCGCTGCGGGCAGTCCGTCGGGATGTCGATGAAGTTCATCCGCTGGGTCCACCATGCGTTCGACCACAGCTTGTTGATCATCTTGTCGCTGCATTCGAACTTGCCGACGTTCGGAGTATCGCTGCTGAGCGCTACGCCGACCACCGTGTCCTTCGACGGCTTTTCGTCCAGTCCGCTGATCTCGATGTATTGGAAGCCGTGGAACGTGAACTTGGGCATCCACGTCTCTACCTTGCCGGTGCCTTTGCAGTAGTAGGTGTCGATGACGCGCGCCGATCGCAGGTTCACCACGTAGACGGTTCCATCCGGATTGAGCCTCTCGGCGAACCGTAGGGTGATCTTCTGGCCCTTCTTACCTTTGACCTTCAGCAAAGGAACGCCTGCCATGTTCTGACCCAGATCGAGGACATACACGCCTTTGGTCGGTTCGGTAATCGACTTCGCTTTAAGGGTCTGATAAGCGCGGACCGGATCTCCGGGGAACGCCTCGACAGGCACATCAAACCCTTCGTCAACGTTGGGTCGCGCCCAGTGGTTGTCGTCGAAGTCTGCCTTGTCCCAGCCTTCCAGCTCTTGGGTTGCATCGTAGGTCTCGCCCATCAGGAAGTCGGCTTCCAGAGTCGGACCGGTCGCGGCCTTCCAGTCGTCGCCAGTGCCCAGCTCGCCGATTGTGCCGTCGGCGTATTCCACGTTGATCTGGCCGAGGAACCGAGTCTTGTCGCCGTAGTGCTCGCGCTGATGGCCGAAGCCGACGTATCCTGCATACCAGCCGTCGCCAAGCAAGGCCGCGACTGCATTTGCGCCTTTCTTGAGCAGCTTCGTGACGTCGTAAGCCTTGTAGTAGAAGCGCTTTTCGTAGACGCTCCAGCCGGGCATGAAGAAGTCGTCGTTCACCTGCTTGCCATTGATTTTGACGTCGAACATGCCCTTGGCCGAGCAATAGATCGTCGCGCGCTTGATCGGCTTGGCAATGTAGAACTCCTGGCGGAGCATTCGAGGAGCCGGAGTGAACAGGCCCTTATAGACGAACTTGCCCCAAGGGGCAACGCCGTACTCGCCGAGGCTCTTCGCGTTCTTCCACGAGCTGTCGTTGTGATCCGGGTTTTGCCAGCCTTTCTCTTCGGTGCTGCTGACCTTCCACTGAGTATTCGACACGAAGGAGCCGTCTTCGAGCTTGGCGATGAGCCCTGCGCGGCCTGCTTTCTCATTGAACGCCTTAACCGCGATTGTGTTTTCGCCCTTCTTGCCTGACCTTCCCAAATCGATTGTTACGGGCCGCATCCATGCTTCGTAGCGCTCGTCGCTCTTTCCTGCTTCGATTCCGTTGATGTAGATCGTGCATTGGTCATCGACGCTTACGAAGAGCTTTTTGCCCTTGGGGTCGTCCAGGTTGAACTTCGCGCGGAAGAACCGAATGCCGACCGGTGCGTTTTCTGAATCGACCGGCGTCCAGATCCACTCCGCGCCTTCCATGACGATTGGTTGCGGTTTGTTCTTTAGAGGTGCATCATATCCGATCCACTTGGCCTTCCAACCGTCTGCTTCCAGGAGGCCCATCGACCACTTGGCCGGCTTGCTCCAATCGCTGGCCTTGCCGTCCTGGTCCCACACCTTGACCTTCCACCAGCAGAGCATTTCGGTTGTCAGCTTCTTTCCGCTGTATTCAACCGCCGTTGTGTTCGACGACTTGACTTTGCCCGAGTCCCACAGGTCGCCCTTATCGTCGTTGAGGTTCTCAAGGTCTGACGCGACGATGATCTGGTAGGCGGTCTGTTTGAGGTCCTTCGCGCCAGCGCTCGTCGCGACGACTTTCCAGCTTAGGCGGGGAATCCGGACGTCGATGCCAACCGGATCGACGAGGTATTCGCATCGCATCGATTGAGGGATAAGGCTCGCTCCGATTTCCGAGGCGGCCAGCGCGGCGCAGGCAAGACTGAACATGCCATTAGATTACGCTATGCGCAAGTTCAATTCCTGCTTAGAATTGGAGGTTTCGTCAGGCGAGAGCGGCGATTCTTTTAGCGTTTAACGATCTTCCCGCAGAGTTTCATGAATTGAGCCTTTTGAGAAGCCGTCAGCACCTCGAGCGCCTTCGGAGCGAACTCCTTTTTTATCTTCTCAGTCTTGTAATTCGCTTCGAAAAAGTATTCCGCAAAGACCTTTTCGATCTCGCTTAAGGCATCAGAAAACTGCTTTTTAGCAACGGTTCTAGCGTCCTTGTCGAGATCCATGTTTTTCAGTTTTCTGGCAGAATCGGCGAGTTTCTCAAGCTCTGGCGAACTGATGCCTTGGTTCGCCGCGACTTCTTGGGTAACCCGTGCGATGTATTGACTCCAAATCTGACCTGCCTTCGCGACCTGTTTGGCATCAAGATGGAGCATCTCTGCAACTTCTTGGTTTTGCATAGCCGCAACTGGGTCGAGTTGTATGGCTAATTGCTTGAGTCTTTCTTTCTGGACGACACTAAGGTCGGCAATCTCGAACTTCGGCATACTATCGGTACCGAAGTTGAAATGGGCTTCTCCCTCAGAACCATCTTCAGCTTTCTTCATCGCCTCAATGAAGTCGGGCAAATGCTTCAGCGGATATAACATAATCCGCGTTTGCAACTCGACCACTTGGCGATCCGTCAAACCGATCTCCGTTTGCACAAAAGGCTTGGTGAGCAGACTTGCCATGGAAACCTCAAGGGCATTGCTGCCTCCAGAACGGCTAGTTGGCAGAGCAGATTGAGCAGCAGAGAAAGCCGCTGAAATCAATAATGATAACGCTAGCACTACGTGTCCCTTAGTCATGCATACATTGTACGCATTTCAACGTCTCTTTCTACAACCATTCTCAAGTTGATATTCAACGAGGCTGCAATGTTCGATGGCGCTATCCTATCTCGCCAACAACCGGCCAAGTAAGGGATAATGGAGCCAACCATGCGCGCCTTCTTTTCATCCCGTTCTGTCGTCGCATCTGCGACCATGGCTTTGGCTGTTCTTTCGGCTGCCGAGATCTCGCAAGTCACCGCCGGCAACATCCGCGTCACCTTCCTCAACCGCGACCTGATCCGTATTGAGCAGAAGGGACCGAAAGGTTTTGAGAACCGGCCGACGTTCAATGTGGTTGAGCGCAAGGTTACGCCTCTGCCGCTGAAGGTTGCATCGGATTCGCGCTATCAAACGATTTCGTCGATCGATTATCAGGTTCAAATCCCTGCTGGAGCCGTGAAGCTGGACGGCATTCGGGTTCTTTCCAAGATGGGCGCGGTGCTATATGAAGTGAAGGGTTTGCCGGAGCATTCTTATCTTCCTGCGCCCGGACAGGTTTTTAGGGCTTGGGCGATGGCCGACACGCCGCGCATCGTTCCTCCGGCTTGGGGCGCGGCTCCTCCTCCAACAAACTTCAAAGGCGAAAACTGCGGTTGGGATATCAACAATGATGCGCCGGATGTTTATATATTTCTTGACAGCGGACTCGGTTACAAAGGCGTTCGAAAGGACTTCTTGAAACTGACCGGCAAAACGCCGATGCCGCCGCAATATCTGTTTGGCTACATCGACAGTCGCTGGACGCCCTACACCGAGCAAAGCGCGCTGGAGTCGATCGACGAATATCGCAGTCGCGGCATCCCGCTGGACACATTCGTCGTTGACACCGACTGGCGCGTCAACGGATCGCACGGCTACAAGATCAGCGATAAGCACTTTCCGGATATGGCAAGGTTCATAGCTGAGGCGCATAAACGAAACGTGAAACTGATGTACAACGACCATCCCGAACCGATCGGAACGGCCCTCGACCCGAAGGAAATGCAGTATCGGTATGACGGCCTGACCAGTTTGCTCAGGCTTGGCTTGGATATATGGTGGTATGACCGCAACTGGGGTACACATATCGGCACACCAGCGAAAGGACTGCCGCTGGAAGTCTGGGGGATGCGCGTTTACACGGACGCCACGCAGACGTTCCGTCCAGACCAGCGGCCGACGATCATGTCCAACGTCTGGGGCATCGACAACGGCTACCGTAACGGACGAACCTATCCGGCGATGCACCGTTTTCCGATTTGGTGGACCGGCGACACGGCCTCGCGCTGGGATTTCTTGATTAAGGGAATCGCCAACGGCGTTGATATGGGCGTTCTGAACATGCTGCCCTACGTGAACGAAGACTTGGGCGGCCACGCCGGAACGCCTTCGCCCGAGCTCTATGTGCGGTTCCTTCAGTTCGGCTGCCTTTCGCCTATCACGCGCGTCCACTGCACTCTCGGCAACGACCGCCATCCTTGGGCCTATGGCGAAGAAGCCGAGCAGATTGTGAAGGAGTATGTGAAGCTTCGATACCGCCTGATGCCGACGATCTATGCCGCTTCGAGGCAGGCTTACGACGACGGCACTCCGATCCTGCGCCGATGCGACCTTCTCTGGCCCGGCCAGAAAAAGGCCGCCGACTCGATGCAATACCTCTTCTGCGAGGACTTGCTTGTTGCGCCGACTTACGAAAGCGTTGAGGGCTCGATTCAACCGATCCCGCAAAATATGCTTCACACGGCCGAAGGCGAGGAAGGGCTGATGGGCGCTTATTTCAACAACGCGAACTTGGTCGGCAACCCGGTCTTGGCTCGAGTTGACAAGAAGGTCGGGTTCGATTGGGGCAACGGCAGACCGGATTCGTCTGTGCCTAACGACGACTTTTCGGTGAGATGGACGGGCAAGATCGGACCCATGGCGGAGTCGGGCGAATATACGCTTAGCGTTCGGGCTGATGACGGAGTGAAGCTCTGGATCGACGGAAAGCTGCTTATCGATGCCTGGAAGCCGCAGGACAATGTGACGAACTCCGTGAAGCTTCGCTTCGAACAGGGCAAGACATATGACTTGAAGCTGGAATACAACGACATCGGAGGCGGCGCGATCTGCCATCTCGGCTGGAAGCTGCCGGGAGAAGATGTGTCTGTTGTCAAGCGTTCGCTGTGGGTTCCTCCCGGAAAGTGGCAGGACCTGTGGACCGGTAAGGTCTATAGCGGCCCATCGGACCTGACGCTGGAGTCGCCGCTGTGGCACACCCCGCTTCTGGCGCGCGTTGGCGGACTCATCATCCTCGGCCCGGACGTGCAATACACTTCCGAAAAACCTTGGGATTCGCTGACGATCGAGGCCTTTGTGCCATCTGCCAATGGTTCGGCTACGCGCAATCTGTATGAAGATGATGGATCGACGAACGGCTATCAACGAGGCGAGTGCCGAACGACGCCTGTTACGTTGACCCGAAAAGGCGATTCGGTCGTCGTCGACATCGCAGTGGGCAAGGGCTTTTTCAAGAATGCATTGGCTTCCCGTGCCTGGACGATTCGATTGCACATGCCTGCTGGCGAGAAGTTCGCAGGTTTGACGGTCAACGGCCAACCGAAGAGCGCGCTTACGCTTGATCCGGTAGACGGTGTGAGTTTGGCGACGATTCCTCTGCGCGGCGCAGGTTCGAAGCCTGTCGGCGAAGCTGGCACGGTGATCGAGGTCAGGGTGCCGAAGTCGGCGGTCAACAAGCCGGTGAAGGTTGTGCTGAAGGTTGCGAAGGGGTAGGAGCATTGACGATTTACGGAGCCAATTCCATAACTCCAGTTTTGGGTGCCACGGATCGTGAGATCCGTGTTCTCGTAGGTTCAACACTGGTCTTACGACCAGTGGCACCCGCTCATTTTTCGGAGTTTTGAAATCGGCTCTACGATAGACTATTGACCATTTTAGGGTTGGTTGAAGTTAAGATGCTTGAGTTCATCAGTAAATCGTATTTGTCATTCCGAGCAGAGCGAGGGATCCGACTGGAATTGCCGCTTGCTTGTACCAGCAAGCACTGAGTTCACTTAGATTCTGCACTTCGTTCAGAATGACAGACTTGAAGCTAGGAGATGACGCTCCAAACAGGTAGCTAGCGATATCCCTCGCCCATCCCACGGGAGGGGATCTGTGAGTGGAGCGAACAGGGAAGAGGGCGGAATCTCAAAATATAGAGCCTCGGCACCAACGCTTCGCTCGGGGTGCCGAGGGATTGAAACCGAGACGCCGGCCCAAGTCGCCTGCGCCTACTACAAAGGCTACAATTGACCGAGTCCTACTCCTTACCCCTTACGCCCTTAACCCTAGTATTTCCCCAGTTCCTTCGCCAACTCGACGATCTTGCGGAAGTTCTCCAGACTCACGCTATCGGGCACCGAGTGGTCGGACGAGAAAATGTAGCCGCCGTTCTCTTTGACGACCGGGATCACCCGCTTCATCTCGGCGGCGATGGCGTCGAAGTCGTCCCAGAGCACCGCGTTGATGCCGCCGTGGAGCACCAGATCGCCGCCGTACTGCTTCTTCAGCGCGCGCGGATCCATGCCGGCTTTCACTTCAAGCGGGTTCAGCGCGTCAACGCCGATCTCCAGCAGGTCCGGGACGAGTGTGTGGATGTCGCCGCACGAGTGCAAATGGACCTTCATGCCCTTAGAATGCGCCCAATCGCAAGCCCGTTTGTGGACCGGCTTCAGAACCTCGCGGTACATATCGAGCGAAAAGAAGGTGTGCTGACGGTAGCCCATGTCGTCCGGCCAGAAGATCTCGTCGGCATGATAGCCCGCATCCCAGATCTGCTCGAAGAGCGCAATGTCGACGTCCAGCTCGTGGTTGAACATCTCGGCGCACCACTCGGGGTCCTCGGCCAGCATCATCAGGATGTTCTCGGTGCCGACCATGTGCGCGTGGGTGATGTCGAACCCGAACCAGAAGCCGTAGTTGATCCAGCATCCTGCCTCGCGCCAGCTCTTGTAATCGCGCTTGATCCAATCCCAAGGAATGCGGTCGGAATCGGGCGTCATGCGCTCTTTGGCTTCGCGCCAGGTGTCGCGGTCCCTAACCTTGAAGTCGAGATACTCAGGGGTCGAAGCCATGTGCTTCCAGTTGCGGTACGTCACGCCCCACGCTGTCTTCTCGATGATGTATTCCTCGGTCTCTTCGATGATCTGCCGAGGCCATCGCGGGCCGTTGTCAGCGCCGATTCCGACAGTTTTATCGAGCCCAAAGTACTCGACATAGCCGATGTCGGTCGGCATGCCTTCGCGATGCCAGCGTTCAATGGTCGTTCCCCAAGGGCCGTCGATAATGGGTATCCGGTCGGCGTCTTTGTGGGCGTACATGCGTGAAAATCGTTCGTGGGATGTCATCTCGCTCATCTTGCGGTCACGTTACCCTAAAAGCCCCGGCCCTTGAGCCTAAGCCGGTTTACTTCGCCTCTCTCTTAATGCCAGTATCCAGGCAGGGGTTTTAACAGACGAATGAATAGTTTCAATGCGCGCAAATCGATTTCCGTCGGCGGGAAGAATTACACGGTCTACAGCCTGAAGGCTCTTGGCGACCTTTCCAAGCTTCCCTACAGCCTGCGGGTGCTCCTGGAGTGCTTGCTGAGGACCGAAGGACAAGGCTCGGTCGAGAAGAAAGACATCGAAGCCATTGTGAACTGGCAACCCAAAGCAGAACCGAGCAAGGAGATCGCTTTCACGCCGGCTCGGGTGCTTCTCCAAGACTTCACCGGCGTCCCGTGCGTTGTCGACCTGGCCGCCATGCGCGAGGCGATGGCCAATCTGGGTGGCGACCCGGCCAAGGTTAACCCCCTGCAGCCGGTCGAAATCGTCATCGACCACTCCGTGCAGGTCGACGCTTTCGGCACCCCCGACGCGCTGAACATCAACCGTGACCTCGAATTCAGCCGCAACAAGGAGCGCTACCAGTTCCTCAAATGGGGCCAGAAGGCTCTGAGCAACTTCCGCGCGGTTCCGCCCAACACTGGCATCGTCCACCAAGTGAACTTGGAATACCTCGCGCGTGCCGTCTTTGTGAACGAGCAGACCGGCGAGGCTTACCCCGACTCGCTGGTGGGCACCGATTCGCACACCACGATGATTAACGGCCTGGGCGTCCTCGGCTGGGGCGTCGGCGGAATCGAAGCAGAGGCCGCCATGCTTGGCCAGCCCGTCAGCATGCTCATCCCGCAAGTCATCGGATTCCGCCTAAGCGGCCAGCTTAAGGAAGGCGTTACCGCCACCGACTTGGTCCTCACCGTCACCGAAATGCTCCGCAAGAAGGGCGTCGTCGGCAAGTTCGTCGAGTTCTACGGTCCGGGCCTGAGTTCGCTTCCCGTTGCCGACCGCGCGACCCTCAGCAACATGGCGCCCGAATACGGCGCGACCTGCGGCTTCTTCCCTGTGGATGCCGAGACGCTGCGCTACATGCGGATGACCGGCCGATCCGAAGATCAGATCGCATTGACCGAGACTTACTGTCGCGAGCAGGGCCTGTTCCGCGAGGATTCCCTGCCCGAGCCGATCTACACCGACACGCTCGAACTCGACCTAGGCCAAGTTGAGCCCAGCGTTGCCGGTCCGAAGCGCCCGCAGGACCGCATCAAGCTCTCCGATGTCGCCAAGTCCTATACGGGCCCAGTCGGCGACAAAGCCAAGCTCGATAACGGCTCGATTGTCATTGCCGCCATCACGAGCTGCACCAACACGTCGAATCCGTCGGTTATGGCGGCTGCCGGACTGGTCGCGCGCAAGGCCGCTAAGCTAGGCCTGAAGCCAAAGCCGTGGGTGAAGACGTCGCTATCGCCCGGTTCGCGCGTCGTCACGTCGTATCTTGAGAAAGCGGGCCTCTTGGCAGACCTCGCCAGCGTCGGTTTCGATGTGACCGGCTACGGCTGCATGACCTGCATCGGCAACTCCGGTCCGTTACCTGATGAGGTCGTAAAGGAAGTGCGAGAAAAGGACCTGACCGTGGTCTCGGTTCTCTCGGGCAACCGCAACTTTGAGGGCCGCATCAACGCCGACGTCAAGGCGAACTATCTGATGTCTCCGCCGCTGGTCGTGGCCTATGCGCTGGCCGGCTCGATCGGCATCGACCTTTACAAGGAACCGTTGGGTATTGCTAACGATGGCTCAAATATCTATTTGAAAGACATCTGGCCGTCGAATGCCGAAGTGGCCAAGGTCGTGCGCGAGGCCGTCACTAGCGACCTTTTCAAGGGCAACTATGACGACGTGTTCAAAGGCGACGACAAGTGGGCCGAGATCACGGCTTCCGAATCGCTCCGCTACACCTGGCCCGAGTCGACCTACGTCAAGCATCCGCCGTACTTCGAAGGCATGGGTCACGAGCTGCCGGCTTTGCCTGTTTTGAAGGGATTGCGAGCCTTGGCGATGCTCGGTGACAGCGTTACAACCGACCACATCTCGCCCGCTGGAAGCATCAAAACCGATTCGCCCGCAGGCAAGTACCTTGTGGCCAACGGCGTCGAGCCTGCAATGTTCAACTCGTATGGATCGCGGCGCGGCAACCACGAGGTGATGGTGCGCGGCACGTTCGCCAACATCCGCCTGCGCAACCAGCTTGCTCCAGGAACCGAAGGCGGCTTCACGACATACTTCCCGACCGGCGAGGTCACGACGATCTTCGAAGCATCAGAGAAGTACAAGGCTCTTGGAACTCCTTTGCTTGTCATTGCGGGAAAGGAGTATGGATCGGGTTCCAGCCGAGACTGGGCGGCGAAGGGGCCTTATCTGCTTGGCGTCAAAGCGGTCATTGCCGAGAGTTTCGAGCGCATCCACCGGTCGAACCTGGTCGGAATGGGCATTCTTCCGCTGCAGTTCGTGAACGGCCAGAACGCCGCGTCGCTCGGTCTAACCGGTTCGGAGGCTTTTGAAGTTGTTGCCGGTCCTGATTTGGTAGGCGCTAAGGTGACCGTGAAGACAGAGAAAGGCGAGTTCGAAGCGCTCTGCCGAATCGACACTCCGCAAGAGCTGGAGTACTACCGAAACGGCGGCATCCTGCACTATGTTCTGAGGAAGCTGGCGGGGAGCAAGGCGTAAGACGTACGAGGTAAGAGGTAAGGGTAAGGGACGAGCCGGTATCAACCTACGCTATTGGCGCGGCGGCTTGGGTTCGCGCTCTCTTGTTGTTGCCTTGCCATTCCGAACGTAGTGAGGAATCTGACTGGACGTTCCGCTTGCTAGTACCATCAAGCACAGTCTCCACTCAGATCCCTTGTTTCCCTCGGGATGACAAGTTCGATGTAGAACCTGAAAACGGCTCCTTACTTCTTCTTCAAGAACCTCTTGCTAACTAGCGTCGCTGGCTCCGCTTTGCCGCGGATATCGACGGCGACAGCAGTCTCCAAAGCAACACCAGCATCAACGAAGGCGAAGGCGATGCCGCAATCCAGCATCGGGGAGAAGACGCCGCTCGAGATTTCGCCGATCTCTTTGCCTTCGAAAAGAACCTTCATTCCAGGCGAAAGCAATCTCTTCGAGCCCAGCTTGATTCCTTGAAGTTTGCGCGGAGTGCCTTCAGCGCGGGCTTTGTTGATATGCTCGGAGCCGATGAAGCTCTTGGTCTTGCTGATGACCCAGCCGAGTCCGGCGGCCATCGGGCTCAGTTCGTCGGTCAGTTCGTGACCATAAAGCGGCAAACCGGCTTCGACGCGCAGGACATCGCGAGAACCGAGTCCGCACGGTTTGACTCCGGCAGCCAGCAGGGCGTCCCAGAGCTTGACGGCGTCCGAGGCTGCGCAGACCAGCTCGCAGCCTTCTTCGCCGGTGTAGCCAGACCGCGGAGCAAAGCACTTGACGCCGGCAATCGTACAATCGACTAAACCGAACAGGCCTGCGGCCTTCAGCTCTTCGGGTTTATCGCTTAACGAAGCCAAAATAGAAACAGCCGAGGGCCCCTGAACGGCGATCATTGCGGTTTCATCGGTCTCGTCAGTCATCTCAACGCCGAAAGTGTTCTGCTTTTTCAGCCAGGCAACGTCCTTCTCGTGGTTCGCCGCGTTAACGACCATCCGGAATACGCCTTCTTTGATTCGGTAGACGATGATGTCGTCGACCGTGCCGCCGTTCTCGTTCGGCAGCAACGAATACTGGCCCTTGCCGTCTTCGAGCTTGGAAATGTCGTTGGCGGTGACCCATTCCAGGTACTCGACGACGCGCTCGCCCTTCAGCCAAAGACGCGCCATATGGCTAACATCGAACATGCCGGCACCCTCGCGAACCGCCTTTGATTCGGCGATAACGCCATCGTATTGGACAGGCATATCGTAGCCTGCGAACGGCACCATGCGGGCGTTCAAGGCGACGTGGGATTCATAAAGCGGGGTTCGGAGGACGTTCTCAGACATGATATTCAGTATATCTGAGACGCCTTGAGACTTGCGGAATCGAAGCTGCCCGGTAACAATGCGAGGTGTCCAACCATAATCTAGAATGTCGCACGAAACGTCGCTCATCACGACAATCGCCGCAGGTCTCGTCTTTGCTTTCCTTTTTGGCCTGCTTGCCGCGCGGCTTCGCCTTCCAGTAATCGTCGGCTACATTGTCGCCGGAATCGCCATTGGGCCGTTCACTCCCGGCTTTGTTGCAGACCAAGATATTGCCCATCAGCTCTCGGAGATCGGCGTCAGTCTGCTCATGTTTGGCGTCGGTTTGCACTTTTCTTTCGCCGACCTTCTTCGGGTTCGGAAGATTGCCATTCCTGGCGCCCTGGTCCAGATTGTTGCCACGACGGTTCTTTCGGCTGTCGTTGTCCACTTTTGGGGTTGGAGTTGGACGGCTGGCATCGTCTTCGGGTTATCCCTGTCGGTTGCCAGCACCGTTGTTTTGCTTCGCGCCCTCGAACAGCGCCGACAGCTAGACACCATCGACGGGCAAGTGGCCGTTGGCTGGTTGATTGTCGAAGACCTGATAACGGTTCTCGCTCTGGTTGCGCTTCCGGCGATGGCAGGCGCGGGTAAGGGTTTTACTCTCGATTCTCTCAGCACCATCGGGTTCATGCTGGTCAAGGTCGCGGCTTTTGTGGCGGCGATGTTCGTCATCGGCAAGAAGGCCATTCCGAGCTTACTCGGAAGAGTGGCGCGAACCGGCTCTCGCGAGTTGTTTACGGTTGGTGTTCTGGCGATTGCCCTTGGCATCGCATTTGGCGCGTCGATGCTGTTCGGAGTGTCTCCCGCGCTTGGAGCGTTCTTCGCTGGAATGGTCATTAGCGAATCGGACCTGTCGCATCAAGCCTCATCCGAGACTTTGCCTTTGAAAGAAGCGTTCACCGTGCTCTTTTTTGTGGCCGTCGGCATGCTTTTCGACCCGAATATTCTTTTGACGAATCCGCTGCACATCGTCGCGGCATTGGCTATCGTCATGGTTGGCAAGTCGCTGGCGGCCATGCTGATCGTGCTGGCTTTTCGCTATCCTGTCGGCACGGCGCTGACTATTTCGGCAAGCCTTGCGCAAATCGGCGAGTTCTCGTTTGTTTTGATTGGGCTGGCGGTTTCGCTCAAGTTGGTCGGACCCGAGGCGATGAATATCGTGGTGGCTGTGGCGACGCTCTCGATTTGTCTGAACCCATTGGTGTTCGGTTCTATTGCGCCGATCGACCGCTGGATCCGGAAGCATCCGCGGCTCATCAGCCTGTTGGAAAGGGAGGTTCCTGAGCAGACCTTGGATGAAGCATCTGAAACACATCTTACAGGGCACGTCGTTATCGTAGGCTTCGGCCGGGTCGGCGCTACCATCGCTAAATCTCTCGATGCAGCGCTAATCAGCTATGTCGTGGTTGAGAAGGACCACGAGTTAATAAGCATGCTCAAGTCTCGCGGAATAGGAGCAGTTTTCGGAGATGCCTCGCGGCCGGGAGTGCTGGCTCACACAGGTATCCAATCGGCGCAGCTTCTTGTCATCGCGACTCCCGACTGTCTGCAAGCTGCGACGTTGATTCATACGGCAAGAGAGCTGAACCCTTCGATTGCCATTTGCGCGCGAACCCACAGCTTTACCCAGGCGGAGGAGTTGAACGCGCTCGGCGTCGACAAAGTGACGATCGGCGAGGTTGAGTTGGCTCTTGAGATGAGCCGATTCTCGCTTGAATCGTGTGATCTTAGCCACGATGCAACCGAGCAGATCGTTGATCGGGTGCGTTCCATAGCGACGGAGGAGTAGGCGATGTTTTCAGTAGGCGTGAAGTGAGTCCAGCTTTGAGCATATCTATGAGTGGAACGATGCTCAAGATAAATCAGCAGAAGATAATAGAACCGGACTCAACACTTAATACGTCCAACTGGCATAGAGGTGATCTATGAGAGTACAGGTTCTATGTTCTTCTTTGCTCTTAACATATGCCGCAGGGCTGGGCCAAGCACAGCAAACCTTTACATCGCTCGACGCGCAGATGAAGGCAATTAATGCAGAAAGAGAGGCGAAGTCGAAGGCAAGCAACGCCGTTCACTATCAAATCTATATAGGTTCACTTGGCAAAGACATTAGCCTCAGAGAGTTGTCTGCGTTGAAAATCGCATATGACGCCAGCCGCATCTGCTCGAACAAGAGAAACAAGGCAGAAGCCTATAGTCAGATTCGGCACCTTCTTACTTCTCGTGATCCAGCCTTGGTTGGTCTAGGTTGTCAGATCGCCGCGTATAGCGGTTCTCTTGACCTGATATCGGACCTAGGCCAACTAATCGACCGTACTGACACCGGAACAATTGTCGAGCCGATCACGTTTTCGCAAATGCCGACGCCTGTTGCTGATCGAAAGTACTACTTCATAGTGCCAACGGTCGGCAAGTTGGCGCAATATGCTTTGCTGTCTATCACTAATATACAGTTCGCAGACCGAAGCGAGTTCGAGAAATGGTTTAAAGATTGGGATAATCGCAAGCAGCGTGTATGGTATTGGAAGGCAAAGTGGCAAAGACTCGAGGGCGGCAAGTTCCGGGAACTTGCATATAAGAAGCTGATTCCTAGGCTGCCGGTACTGGGCAACAAAGACGGGCTGATCGGGATGTGGTCGAACGAGACGAAGAAGTCTTACTATGGAAAGCCGAAATTCAAAGCGCCTATTGTCCGTCAACCGTTCTATATGTTCGATAGCGAGTTCAAGAACTTGGACAAAGCTACCGTACTAAACATCCTGATTCAGCAAAACAACGAAAAGGCCTCTCAAAACGAGGCTCAATGGATCGTTGGGAACCAGCCAAAAGACGTGGACTCGTCCCTCTTTAATTCCGAGTCTGGGCTGAACAGCGTTTACATGGATTCTAATAGCTTGGCTGAGTTTGTTCGAGCGAACGCCCTTCAATCACAGCTTCTAGGATTTCTTGATCGCGCCAATGACACCAAACCCTCAGCACTAACCGGGATTGACCAGAGACAACAGGTACTGCGCGCTGCTGAGCAATGCATTGACGAGAAGTTTTCTTCGGAAATCGGCAGGATCGCCAGCACATGGACCGATTCGCCGCAGATATGGCAAAGCATGATAGTTCTGCAAAGCCGTATCGATCCAAGCCGAGCCTTAACCATCCTCGACGCCGGTCTCTCAAGGAGTCCAAGCAACCCGGCTTTCTTAGCCGAGTTGGTCGGACGTGCGCCAGCATCGAGATCGTCTGAGTTCGTCAAATCGTATACTAAGTTGCCAGAACACGAGGCATCAAGCTTTTTGCTCTATCTATCGGGTGTATCGACGAAAGGCAACAAGATACCAATAGCTTTCATAAGGGGCCTATTAGAGTTGCCAGGGGAGCCGTTGCAGGTGTTCCCTGACCGCAAGCTTGCCTATTTGGCAGAATGCCTGAACAAAACGCTCGGACGCCAAGCCGTGTCTCAATCAATCATCGACGTCGCCAGATATGGCCGTATGATCGGTAAAGGTGGGGGAATGCGCTCGACTGGCTTTGAGGAAGCCGCGAACGCGAAGCTCAAGGAAGCGATGTTGGCCGCGTTAGCCTCGGAGAAGACCTACTAAATTTAGAGGAGGGGTCGGCCTTTCGAACCGCCCCTCCGCGCCGCCGCAGTGAGTAAGTCGCTCCTGAACAATCCCTATTGGATGGTTGTTCTTTGGAGACACGGCCTGCTGAGCAGATGCTCGTGTGTCATTCCTATCTTCGGCAATTCCGCCCGCGATGTTAACACCAGATGCGCTCATTCCTTGCGAAAATCGTAGCAAAAACTGATACAAATACGTGGTGGAAATGTAAGATAGCCTCCTGCCCAAGCGGAAAGTACCTGGGCCAGGAGGTATCTTCTGCCGATTCCTTAGGCGAGCATTGCCGCCAGGTCGGCTTCAGGAGTCGTGATAGGCATGATGTTGAAGGTATCGACCAGAACCTGGAGCACCGCGGGGGACACGAATGCAGGCAGGGACGGACCGATGCGGATGTTCTTGATGCCCAAGTGAAGGAGCGTTAAGAGAATCGCACAGGCCTTCTGCTCGTACCACGACAGGACGAGAGAGAGAGGAAGGTCGTTGACGCCGCAGCCGAAAGCCTTGGCTAGTTCGGAAGCGACCACGATGGCCGAGTAAGCGTCGTTGCACTGGCCGACGTCGAGCAGACGGGGCAATCCGCCGAGGGTGCCGAAGTCCAGCTTGTTGAAGCGGAACTTGCCGCAAGCCAGGGTCAGGATCACGCAGTCGTCGGGGATCGACTTGGCAAGGTCGGTATAGTAGTTGCGTCCAGGCTTGGCTCCGTCGCATCCGCCGATCAGGAAGATGTGCTTCAAGGCTCCGGCCTTCACGGCGTCGATAACCGTTCCGGCAACCGACATGATCGCGTTGTGGGCAAAGCCGGTCATGGTCGTGCGCTCGGGCTCATCTTCGGGGAATCCGTCGGCGGCCAAGGCGGCTTCGATAACGGGAGTAAAGTCGCGGTTCACGACATGCTTAACGCCGGGCCATGCGACAAGGCCGGAAGTGAAGATGCGGTCGTTGTAGCTCTCGGCCGGCTGCTGGATGCAGTTCGTGGTCATGAGGATCGAACCGGGGAAGTCGGCGAACTCGCGGCCCTGAACCTGCCAAGCTCCGCCGTAGTTGCCCACGAGGTGCTTGTATTTCTTCAGCTCGGGATAGGCGAGTGCAGGAAGCATCTCCCCGTGCGTGTAGACGTTGATGCCCTTGCCTTCGGTCTGCTTCAGCAGTTCGGCAAGGTCTTTAAGGTCGTGGCCTGAGACAAGGATAGCTTTGCCCTTGACTCCGGTGAGGTGAATCTTGGTGGGTTCCGGGTGGCCGTATGCGCCGGTGTTAGCCTCGTCAAGAAGCGCCATGACCTTCAGGTTGACTTCTCCGCACCACAAGTTGCGGCCGACCAGCGTGTTGATGTCTTGGCTGCCCGAGACGAGGTAGTCGAGTCCTTCTTCAAGGGCTGCGAAGATCGTGTCGTCCGTTTTGCCCAGCATCATGGCGTGGTGCACGTAAGCAGCGGTTCCTTTGAGGCCATAGGTGAAGAGCTCTTGAAGGCCGGTAACATCCTCGCCCTGCTCATCGAGCCTTTTGGTAATCGCAAAGTCCTTGGCTTGCTCAACCGAGGCGTCGACGCTTGCGGCTGCTTTCCAATTTGCCGGTCCCGTCAAAGGCTCGTTGCCGTTCAGCTCGCGGGCGATCGCCATCGTTTTATCAGCCTTGACGAGCATTTCCTGAACGCGCTCGGGGTCGAAATTGACGTTGGTGACGGTCGTGAAGAGCGCTTCAACGACGAACTCGTCGACCTTGAAGTCGCTCTTGCCTTTCTGGCGCGCGCGGTGGGCGTGCATCGAAACGCCCTTGGCGGCATAGAGCAGAAGGTCTTGAAGGGCGGCGGTTTTGGGGTCTTTCCCGCAGACGCCGACGTCTACGCATCCCTTACCTCGAAAAGTTTGTTCGCATTGGTAACAGAACATGGTTCATGACTCCTTAGAAGATGATCCTATGTTCGCCCCTTTGCGGGGAACGCACTATGACGCGCGTCATGTGAGGGAAAAAGTGGACCGAGAGACCTATCATCCCGAAAGAAAGACGGCAACCGATAGTTACAACACCATCGGTTGCCGTCTACGGTCTATTTCGGGTCCAAGAGCAGGTCGGAGAAGCGGATGTTCTTCGACGTGGTCCACGTGAGATTGAGGACCTTGATTTTGGCGGGATTGATGTTCGTTTGCACCGACATCGCTCCAGAAACGGTCATTCCAGTTATAGTGGAGGCACGGGTGTATTTGTGCGTCTTTCCCTTAACCTGCATGCCCATGGTGTCGTATTGCTGATCCTGGTCCGGATCAAGTAGGTATGTCTCTGCCGAAACCGGATTCCCAGCCATATCGACATAAAGAATCGGCTTGCCGTCAGCTCCAGAGACCGACATTCCGTAATATGGACCCATTTGCATCTCTGTCCCAGCTTTTTTCTGGTCATCAGGCTTCGTTGCCTCGGTCTTAAAAATCAGCTTCCAGCATTTGCCCTTCATCCTCACGCCTGTGTATCTGGTCGAGACTGGGGTCTCAACAGGCGTTGCGCTGACGTACTCATACATCAATCCATTCACTTCTGTTTTCTTGCCTGTTACGACGGGTACTGCAGCCTTGTTTTGTTTGGTCGAGTTGATGCTGGCAGAAAGGGATAGCTTCGTAGACGCAGGATCGCGTGTGACTCGGTAAAGGCTGAGTTTCTCAGCACTCGATCCAGACAGATATAGGTTTTGCATGTAGTCGTCGCCATCGGATCGCCAGCTAATCGAAGGGTTGGATTTGTCGCTCTCGACAATGATGTACCGGTTCTTCTTGCCGAACCTGAATTGAATATCTTGTTGAGAGCGAGTTCTGAGCACTTCATCAAGCTTCTTCGCCAGCGATTCCGAGATCTCTCCTGAAGTGTCCCAAGCAGATACCTTGTCTGAAGTTATGTTTGCGACGCCAAGGATTTTGATGCTGTTGCCATCTTCATCGGAGTATTCGTATCCAACTTTCGATTCAGTGTTAATGGACTGATAGGCGGCGGATAGGCAGAAGGTTGCGGCAAGCGCCACTCCAATGGTTCTACTAGCATGTCGTTTCATGATTCCTCCATTTATAGCAAGTCTTAGTTCCTCGACGGGTCGAGAGGGATGTTTCTGAAAGTCGTATATATGTGGGCTGTGCGGAACACATCAATCTTCTGGATGTATTTGGGATTGATGTTTGTAGCAAGGATCCTATTTCCGCCCTCAACATTCAAGGTGTAGGATTGAGCATAGTTGACGAACAACCTGGGATCTGGTTCGAGGTTCTTGCTGTAGATCTCCATCAGCTTCTCCCAGTTCGGCGGATTCGAATGGATCGGTTTACCGTCAATATCGACATATTCGGGCGATTCGATATTCTTGCCGATGAGCTGGATTGATGTGCCCTCGTTCGTCTGGAGCAGAGGTATGTCAAAGAAGAACGCCCATGCCTTGTCGTTAAACGCCAGCAACTGTATTTCTGCATTCATCGTATCATGCGCCCGCGGGCTAACTGAGCCTTCGGTGAAGCGAGCCACGCGCGTCAGACTCACCGAATCTTCTCCAGAGCCTCTTTGCTGGTTCGACTTAGGCTCAAAGGATGCTAGCAAGGTCTTCTTAGTCGGCACCTGCACTCTCATTGAGATCTTGTCCAAGGAGCGGTCAACCGAGATAGGTACTGTAACCAACACACTCTTAGGACGCAGTTCTACTCCTCTGATCGAACTCGACGAAGTGCCATCGTCACCCATGATGTTGCAGGCCACGCCGGTTGGTCCTGAGATTCGAAAGATGATTTGGCGCGACTTATATCCGTAACGAAAGTTATAGTAGCGGCCTTTTTCCTCGCCTGCATCGGCTAAAACCTCCTTGCGAAGCTTCTCATCAAGCTGGCCGAGTGGATTCCAGGCAACCACGCTGTTCTCGTCGATGCTGCAAATTCCTGCAACCTCGACTCGTACGCCTAGACTATTCGAATAGACAAACGCACTTGCGGCAGCTTGGTCATCGTTAATGCTGCCCAATGTCGTCAGCCGCAAGCAAATAGAAGCAATTACTCCAAGCATCCTAACATGTTGACGTGCTTGGTTTACATTCGGTTCGTCGATTTTTCCGTTTCGATCAATGCTACAGGTCTGCCTCTTACTTCTTGAAGAACATATACGCCGCCACGGCGACCAGGAACACCGCGAACGACTTGCGCACGACATAGTCGGGCAAGCCTAGAGCGATCTTGGAGCCGAAGAACATGCCAGCCACGATGCCCATGGCAATGTATGCGCCTGCCCAAATGTTTTGCGGCTTCAGGACATCGCCGTTATAATAGTTGAGAACTGCAGGCAGGCCAACCGGAGCGATGAGTGCGATGAGCGAGGTCGCCGAAGCCGTCTTGGCTTGGTAGCCCATCAGCAGGGAGAGAGCTGGGATGATGATGATGCCGCCGCCGATGCCGAAGATGCCGCCTGCCACGCCCGCGCCGACGCCAATAAGCGCAAAGTAAATCGCTTCCATACCTTGACAGTACCGCAAGCGATTCAACCAAGTTCATGCCAGAATGAGGATGTCATGTTCAAAGTCGGAATTCTTGGCGCAGGCGGAATGGGCAACGCCCATGCAAGGCACTATCGTTCGATGAGCGATGTCGAACTCACCTTTTTCGACCCGCTGGAAGACCGACGCAAGACGTTCAGCGAGCGCCACGAATGCGCTCCAAGCGCTTCGGTAGATGAGTTGATCGCCAAATGCGACGTCGTCGATGTGTGCCTTCCGACGGACTTGCACCTTGAGCTCGGGCTCAAATCGATTGCCGCCGGAAAGGCTGTCTTCATGGAAAAGCCGATGACCCGCACGCTTGACGAAGCTCGCCAGCTCATCGAGGCCGCCGACAAGGCGAAGGTTCCTCTGATGCCCGGCCAAGTTGTGCGCTTCTTCCCGGCTTATGCGGCCGCGTATCGAAGAGTCAAAGCTGGAGCCATCGGCAATCCGGCCGCGGCCAGAATGCGTAGAGGCGGCGGCGCTCCTTTGAACGGTGCAGGCAACTGGTTCATGGATCCTAAGCGAAGCGGTGGCGTGATTCTTGACCTCGCCATCCACGATTTCGACTGGCTTCGGTGGACATTCGGCGAAGTCAAATCGGTTTATGCCAAGTCGGTTGTGCCGGAGGGCAGCTGCGCCCTCTACGGTTTGACCACGTTGACGTTCGATAGCGGCGTCATTGCCCATGTCGAATCGACATGGATGGACCCCAGCGGATTCCGAACAACGTTTGAAGTGTGCGGCAGCGCAGGCATGATCGAGCATGACAGCCGAGTGACTTCAACCCTAAAGGTCAACACTCCCGGCAACATCGGCCAAGAGGCGCCTCTTGCCTCAACGGACGATCCTTACTATCAAGAGCTGAGAGGATTTCTGGACGCTGTGAAGAACGGAGCAGAAGTTCCAGTGCGGGCGTATGAAGGATTCATGGCGCTGAGCATCGCACTGGCGGCCGTGGAAAGCTCCGAAACCGACAGAATGATCTGCCCAGCAAGATCGTAAAGTTAACTTCTGTTAAAATCTGTCAAATTTTAGGAACTATCCGAAGTTAAATTAAGTCATATTGGAAACAGGATTGACTTTTCGAATCTTGATATATGATATATAGACACGGCACCTAGCAGACCTATGGCCAAACCGGAAGTAACAGCTTTAATCTCGCAATCAGCCGAAAGAAGCACGGACGAGCAAGTTCGAGCTTCGCGCAAGAAGCTGAAAGAGCATGAAGTAGTTCTCCAAATACTAGAGGGCTTTCCCGGCTTGGCAGTAATCCTTGATAAGAACCGCCAGATCGTCGCATTCAACAAGAGCGCCATGAGCCTCTTCAAGGGCCAGCGGGCAGATGATGTTTACGGCAAACGGCTTGGCGAAGCATTCCGTTGCATCCATGCCTTCGACGATAGTGGCGGATGCGGCGGCTCGAAGTTCTGCTCCGAATGCGGTTCGGCAAACACGATTAAGCTGACTAAGGATTCGCTGGCCAGCCAGATTGGCGAATGCCGCATTTCGACGCTAACCAAAGGTAAAGAAGGATCGCTGAACCTGCGCGTTTACACGTCGCCTCTCTCGATTGAGGGCGAACCCTACACGCTTTTCACCATTAAGGACATCGCTCAAGAGCAGCGCTTGCAAGCTTTAGAGCGCATCTTCTTCCACGATGTTCTGAATACAGCAGCCGCCATCAACAGCATCGCTCTGCTGATGAACACCGACCAGAATGACGACGACCGAAAAGAACTCACGAGTTTGCTTAAGGCTTCGGCGATGCAGCTTATCCAGGAGATTCACGCTCAGCGCGACCTTGTGACGGCAGAGCGGGGCGAACTCGCATTCACCATTGAGCCAGTATCGACTCGGCGCATCATCGACAGCGTTCTCGACATCTATCTTCACCACGACTTGGCTCGAGATCGAAAGCTTGTTGTTGAACCGTGCAAGAGCACTGTAACCGTCGAAACCGGTCCGGTTCACCTCATTCGGTGCATCGGCAACCTAGTGAAAAATGCGCTCGAAGCCAGCAACACCGGCGAAGAAGTACGCATCTCCTGCCACTCGACATCGGCTGATGTCACCTTCAGCGTGCATAACAGCGGAGTGATGCCGGAGTCAGTTCAGCACCAGGTCTTCCAACGGTCGTTCAGCACGAAGGCACGTCTTGGCCGCGGCATCGGCACCTATTCGGTCAAGCTCCTTGTCGAGCAGTACTTGCACGGCGAAGTCTGGTTCGAGTCGAACGAAGAGAAAGGCACCGTGTTCTCCATCCGGTTGCCGAAGAAGTTCCGCCGGAAGTAACATCCGTTGGCTTAATGGCAATAGTAAGCAAACAAACCGAATGCTCCTGCTAATAGCAACGAGATCGCCAGTTGCCAGACTTTTGCGAACGATCTGTTTTTGCCTCCCCATCCGCCATCAATGATGCTGACCTCGATATATGGAGAAGTGAACCGGCGGTACCAGCCATATATCTTCACGTGTTTTCCGACATAGTCGTCTGCTTCCAACCATCCAAAAAGGAAAGTCCAGATACCTAACGGTTTTCTGAAGATGCAAGCAATAAATCCTGTCTCGTCTTGAAGGATAAAATCGCTTGCCCAGGCTATACCCGGATCGAGTCGACCTGTTATTTCGCCTTCGATTACCACCGGAATCGCGTTCACATGCGATACGTTGGGCTCTCCAAGAAGGTGCAGGACTTTACGCTGGAGCAACCCGCTGGGATAGGTGATGAGGACTTGGATGAACCTGCCGACCATGAGAGCTGAAGCCCCAGCCAGCAGAGCGAAGATCGAGTCCGAAGCGGGTGCGGCAAGTTTGGCTAAGGCAAACGCGCCGATTCCGATAAGCAGAGGCAGCACCAGCACCAGGATGTCCCTATAGAAACCGCTGTAGGTTGCCGGCTGAATACGATCGAGATTGAATGCGTTCGGAACGTTCCAAATCCGATTCAATTTTTGAAGAGCCTTGATCCGCCTTGCCGTCAGCGGGTGCGTGGAGGTGAGTTCCGCGATCTTAGCCCAAGGGTTATAGAACTCCCACCGAGCTGCGCGCGCGAAGTTCGCAGGATCAACTTTTCCGGTATTCGACATCCAAGTGACGGCGGTTCGAACTGCGCCTGTGCTGGCGATGCCGAAAGCTCCTAGAGAACTAGCGCTAATCTTAGATCCATTTGCAGGAGCCGCTTGCGCCTGGGTTTGCGATGGACCCATCCCCATAAAGCCTCCTTGGCCGCCAAAAGCGCTAGCTAGTGTCGGTGCAGGTGAACTCGTTTGGGTTCCATATTGCCAGGCTGTCGCAGAGCTTTGAGTGACCGGCGCAGTTTTTCCTAACCCATAAGCGATCTTGACAAGGGCCGTCGACAGGTAGTTGGCGTTCTCCATGATCTGCGCCGAAGCGTAGTCGGCCATGTATTCCCGCAACCTTGAAAACAGAAGGCTGATGTAGTAGCTAAGCTGATAGGCGATGTAGGCAGCAATCATTGTTACCAAACTGTTCCGGCTTCTCGAGTGCCTTGCTGCTCTGTATAGGGAGTAGAGAACGAGGACGAGTCCTTGGACGATCGTCATCATGATGAAGTCATGGTGCTTCACGTGTCCAAGCTCGTGGGCTACGACTGCTTTCAGTTCCTCAGGCGTCAGCATGTTGATGACGCCGCGGGTGACGACGACTCTCGCATCCCATGGTCCATGGCCATAGGTAAAGGCATTCGGCGCTCCGTCTTCAATGATTCCGAACCTCGGCTCAGGGATGCTGAACTGCTTGCAAGTCTTGCTATACCAAACCGAGAAGTCGTCGTTGACAGATCGCGGGTGGCACCAAACAACGCGCACGATCCAATCAAGCAAGATCGGACCTAGGATGTACTGGGCGAGAAGGATGGTTGCAGCAAACCCGCACGAAAAGGCAAAACTAAGGCCTCGAGGAAGGTGCCTGCTCTCCAATGCGGCCATACCAATTGCGAAGATGATGCCCAGCAAGGCGACGATCACGGCAAAAGAAGCGACTCTCAGACGAGACATGGATGTTACAACCTCTAGATGAACCTATTATAGCGGATGTCTTGCGACAACTCCGCTATATTTATACAGAATATCTGCAGTTAGGGTTGAGTCAGCGTTAAGCAATCGGTCCGCGATAGACAGGTCCTGGCGGGGTCTTCTTCGTCGTGGTTACTTGGATAACGCATTTCGGCGATTTCAGAGATCCGGCAGGATAGATGAAGTAGTCGAAAGCTCCGCTCGTTCGTTTGTAATAGGCTCCAAACCGGTTCTTTGTGAAGCCATTCGAGGAGAAATGACTTTCAGCCCGCTTCAGAACTGCGCAGCATGACTCGTCAACATCAAGGGTATAGGATACGGCATCGGTGCCCGGCTGATAGGTTCCGCGCGATGAGCAGACCTGAGTTAGGCTGCAAATGGCGATAGATTGGTTGATTACTTTTGCCTGGAACGGCAGTTTGAACTCGGGCGCAGGCGGCTTTGGCGAAATGGCGTTTCGATACCATCTGGCGGGCACAGGCGACCATGGATCAGGCGTCTCGCTAACGGAAATCGAGGTCAAACGAACGTGCTTGGTGCCGTGCTTCTTGTCATAGTCGGGCTTCGTCCAATCACCCATATACCAAACGTTGATCTGCTGGATGATTCCGCCAGAAACGCGTGTGCAACTATAGTTATACGCTTCGCTCTTGTTCGGCTTAGGCGCGTTCGGTATCGACTTGGCAATCAGGGCCGCCGCTCTCTGCTTGGGCAAGTGCGACTTGTAGGTGAAGGACACACTGTAGACGCCGTTCGTCCATCCGCTGCCGCTGTTGACTTGATGAAGTTCGAACCTCGAAAGGCACGGCACGGCGAGAGTCGGACCATCGACTGGTTTCGGTGAGGTCGCAGCTAGGCAAAGGAGCGTTAATTCGGCAATCATTATCTTCTCCACCTCGTAGATGTTGCTTCAGCCAGCTTTCGTTCACTCTAAATGTAGTGTTAGAATGTAGGCTAATATTGTGCATGTATCGTTTCAACAACTCGTTCCATATCTAATTGCCTGCTAGATCAGATCCAAGGGAAGGAGTATTGTATAGTGCACATCTTTTCAGATGAAGCCAAGCTGGCATGCCTTCTGCAATAGGTTCCGAGTAGACTAGCACTCGGCCGGGCGACGCATCCGGACCAGACAACAGGAAAGGCTATTATGAGCAGAAAAATCGCATTCATTGGAGCAGGCAGTTTTGGCTTCACCCGCGGACTCGTTCGCGATATTTTGTCCTTCCCCGCGCTTTCGGATTGCACCATCGCCCTGATGGACATCGACAAGGAGCGTCTCGATTTCATCACCCAAGCCGTCAACAAGATCGTCAAGGCTGGCAACTACCCCGCCAAGGTCATTTCGACGACAGACCGCCGCGAGGCTCTCGAAGGCGCTGACGGCGTCCTCTGCACGATTCTTCAGGGTGGCCCCGAGGTCTTCCGAACCGACATCGAGATCCCGATGAAGTACGGCGTCGACATCAACGTCGGCGACACGCGCGGACCTTCCGGCATCTTCCGATTCCTGCGCACCGCTCCTGTCATGCTCGATATCTGCAAAGACATTGCAGAGCTTTGCCCGCGCGCGATCTTCTTGAACTACACGAACCCGATGGCGATGCTCTGCCGAGCCATGCAAGGCCAATATCCTGAGATTCGCATCAGCGGCCTTTGCCACAGCGTTCAGGGCACGGCCCACATGCTGGCCGACTGGATTGGCGCACCGCGAGAGGAGATCTCCTTCACCTGCGCCGGCATCAACCATCAGGCGTTCTATCTGGACTTCCGATGGAACGACAAGGATGCCTATCCGCTGATCAAGGAAGCTGTTGCCAAGCCCGACATCTACAACAAAGAGATCGTCCGCAATGAGATGTTCATCCACTTCGGTTATTACGTCACCGAGTCGAGCGGCCACAACAGCGAATACAACGCTTGGTTCCGCAAACGCAAGGACCTGATCGAAAAGTATTGCCTCACCGGCACCGAATGGAATCCGGGCGTCCACGCTTACATCCTTGACGAGTATCTGAAGACCGCCAACACCTGGCGCGACAACATCAAGGAAGAGCTGGACCGAGAAGTCAAGCTTGAGCGCGGCCACGAGTATGCAGCTTCGATCTTCAACGCGATTATCGGCGACGGCACGCTGTTCAAGTTCAACGGCAATGTGCGCAACTTCGGCCTCATCGACAATCTTCCTGAGGGTTGCTGCGTTGAAGTTCCGGTCTTGGCCTCCACCTGCGGCCTCGAGCCGATCCATGTGGGTAAATTGCCGGCTTCAGTGGCTCCGCTGGTCAGCAACAGCGCGATCTGCGAAGAACTGGCCGTCGAAGGCGCTATCGAAGGCAACGCTGAGAAGGTGTTCGACGCGGTGCTTTACGATCCGCTGACGCAAGCGATGTGCAGCATGCAAGAAACTCGCGACATGGTCAACGACATGCTCGCCGCGAACGCGGAGTATCTGCCGCATTTTAAGAGTCTGAAGTTCTAATCTGGACGAAGGACGATATTCGTAAGGGGTAAGGGTTCTAGACTTTTACCCCTTTTTGCCATTTAATCGGGGGCTTCAGGCCGTAGAAGCCCAGGAACGAGACTTTCTGCTGCTTGGAGTTTATGGTCAGGCTGGCGAGTGCGCCGGCGATCCCTGTTAGCATGATCCGCACTGGGTCGATCAAAACGAGATAGTAAGCAATTAACCGAGGTATCAGGTTACGGAGTGCTGTATATTGGCGCAGACCTTCTGGACGTCAACCCATTCGCAAGCAACTAAATCGCAAACGGCTAAGGCTTTCCAGGCGGCAAGGCGTTGCTCGTCTGTTAGCTTTCTCCAAAAGGAGGAATCAATGAAGTCGATACTCTCGATTCTTTCGAGCACGCTGCCCCAGTGTTCCGAGCCCATTCCCTCATCGTTGATGAGACCGAGCAGAAAGGCCAATACGATGGCAGGCGCAGCTGGATATCCAGAGCAAACCTCGATAGCAAGCACTGATACTTTAGACAGTGTCCTAATATCCAGGTCGAGTTCGCCAACCACCGAGCAGCCGCCAACCCACTCGACATAGTCTTCATCATCTAGTCCAGCGGGCTGAGTCGGGTGGTAAATAGACAACTGTAATAGCGGTTGACGAGCGTCGTTTCAAAGCTGTGCTAGTCTTTTGACATAAGTTCCTGCAACTCCTGTGTTCCTATAGCAGCCGATAGAGGGATCATATCTGAAAGCTATTGAACTGATGCCACAAGCTTCCAGCTACGATATCAGCCGACTAGAACATTGCTTACGAGGGCTGGCCAGCATGTGACATTCGAGAAAGAAGGCTGTTCATTAATGCTTGACCAACAGATAATATAGAAGTATCACTTCGATGCACCGTGGGGGTAGTCCTTAATGAAGCGCGTCAGAATTCTTTCTTTGGCAGTTATTATTCAAAGCTTGGTGGCAATTGCTACTGTCCAAGCTGCTGGTCCGATGGGGCACTACATCATAGCTCGTAAAGTGATCAGCAATATCGCTTCAGGTGGGTTTACGGCTCCAAATGAGCTTAAGCAATTGCTTCGGGACGCAGATTGCCAACGTGCCTACTGTGGTGGAGCAATTGGTCCCGACCTTGTCGAAGCGAAAAGTCACTATGGCGCAACAGCCGAATTGAGCATGAAGATGCTCAACAAAGCAAGGTCAGACCTAAAGGCAGCCGCTTCATCGCGAGATGCAAAGGCATTTGCAGCAGCGAAGACCGAACTCGCTTTCGCTTACGGATGGTTCAGTCACTTTATCGTCGATATGAACGTTCATGAGCAGGTCAATGGAATGCAAGGCGTCGGAGATGCCTATTCCTATACTTCCGAGGCTCAGAAGAAGACCCACGGTATCTATGAAGGACTACTCACCGCATACCTCCGGAGGACGATCTGGAACACAAACGACAAGTACGATGTGCTCATTCCGTATTCATTTGTTGCGTCATCGGTTGGCGTATCCGAACCCGGTGTTCGCCAGATGTCTGTCGTTCTCAAGGGTAAGGTTGCAGGGGAACTGGTTCTTTCTGGAAACTGCGACCTCACAACCGAGAAACTAGCTTCGATTTGGAACCAGACCGTGACCAAGTCGCTGCAGGAAATCGCTTTGTACCTTAGCAGTCCAGAAAAGATGCAGAACTGGGACATGGACGCAGGACATATCTCGACAGCTGACTTCGCAAAACTGCGCTCCATGGTGATCGAGATCAACGATGGGAAGCTGACGCCAGATTGGGGAAAGAAGTACCTAATTTATTGGGAAGCGATTCGATCGCTGCCTGAGTCCGAGCAACGAGCCAAGTTAATGGAGTTGCTAGGCAAGACGACTTCTACACCTACCAAATATCGAGTTTTGCTGACCCTAAATGTCCCTTCGAAAACCCCTGGTCGCGCAGAAATGCCAAGTGGTTGGCAAGATGGATATATCAGCACTTGGTTCACTATTGAGCTCGATAAGAACGGCGCATTTTCGTTCAAACATACAGTCAAAGGCATGGGAACGATGTCTACCGACCTTGTCGGAACAGGAACCCTCACCTCTAAAGGACTATTCAGCTTACAGTGCGAGGTTACCGGCGGCCGAAGCTATAAGGACCGCTATGGTAATGGACCAGAATTTCGTTGCCAGCAAGCCGACAAGGGTAGTTTTAAGCTGACCGGAACCGTCACTTTCAGGAGCAGCTCAAAAGGAAAAATATACGGATTGGACTTCGTCCAGTCAGATTTCAGCGGTTCATTCGAATCGATCATGTCGATCACGAAACAGGACGAGAAGGGAGCCGATTTGCCGACTGAAAGCCACAAATGTTCAGGGCCTTATTCCACAAAAAGTTCGGGGATTGAGGGCTTCGAGATCTCGAAGTAATATCAGATGCTGAGTTCCTTACTTGCAACTCAGAAGTAGGCTAACGAATGGACGGAAGATCCTTGCCGCTTTGACTCGGGTTCCCGCAGAAGGCAACCGAGATGTAAGAGCATCTGGTGAGTCCAAGTCCCTATACCAATGGTCAATGGCCTTGGCTCGCTACTATGCACGTCCTCCTAACTCGTCGCCAAATTATTCATCATTCGTCATCCATGCTTTACGACCCTACCCCTTACCCCCCAAAAAAACAGACGCCCCCGCGCAGAGTCTGCACGAGGGCGGATGATGGTACAGGGATAGGAGTCGTTGCCTACATGCCGTTGAGCTGGCGGAGGCCTTCGAAGACAGCGCGCTTCTCGCGAGCCTGTCTGCGGCGCTCTTCCTCAAGGGCAGGATCAACGTTGGCTTGGCCGTTTGCCGGAGCATGGTTCACGTTCCGAGCCCAGTCCATGATCTCATGAGAGCATGTATCGCATGCTTCGCGAATCGTCAGGAGCTGAGGCTTATACGGCGACAAAGTGTCGATCCGCTCCATCAGTCCCAGCATCGACCGCAGTTCGTTGATCGAGCTGAACGACTTCTGAAGGCTGTGGAAAAGGTCGTTGGAGCTGCGCCCAAAACCCTTGGCGATCTCGTTGGTGATCGACAGAGCGGCGTGCTCAATTTGGTTCTTGAGGGTGGTCTTGGTCACCAAGACTTCCTTCGCATTGTCTGTCAGGTTATACACAAGTGCGGCGAGATCAACTGCTTGCTGCCACGCCGGCGCTTGTTCTAAACGCTCGTATGTCATGGTATCACGATAAGTGCAAAATAACGCTCGGCCAACAATGATGGGGGAGCACTTTCATTATCGCATAATTCCCGTTTAGCGTTCCTGTCAGACTTGACAGTTCGATGCTCTTCGAGTCAAAAGCCGCAATTTTCAAGTGTTTCGCCATCGATCTGGCGGGCGCATATTTGAGACGAAAAGGATAGCTCCAAAGTTCGCGGCTACACGGACTTTAGCCTCCAAACGGTACCTTCAGGCGTGTCTCTCAACTCGATGCCTTCGGCGTCCAAGTCCTTGCGGATTTGGTCGGCGCGAGCATAGTCCTTCGCTTTCTTGGCGGCGTTCCTCTCGTCGATCAAGTTCTGGACTCTTGTTTCGTCGACTGCCGGTCCGGTTGCCGTTTCTTCGGCTTCATAATCCGGCCGCACGATGCCCAGAAGCGCATTGATCTTCGTTAAATACGCCTTGGCCGCTTCGCCGTCGACTTTTGACATTGAATCGCCTGCCTTGAAGATGGCAACGGTACCTTCAAGCGCTTTTGCGATGGCTACCGATGTGTTCAAGTCCTCGCACATGGCATCAAGGGCTTGCTCGTAAAGGTCATTAAGCGTTTTGCCAAGGCCGTCATCGCCTTCTTTTCCTTTCTGGATAGCTGAATCGGCCAGCCGATCGCATTCCTTGAATCTCTCCACATTCTGCCCGGCGTCGCGCAACGACTGGCGCGTGAAGTTCAGCGGCTTGCCGTAGGGCACTGCCAACAGTGCATACCGAAGTGCAAGCGGATCGACTTTCTCCTCATCCACCAAACCGCGGACGGTGTAGAAATTACCCTTGCTTTTCGACATCTTCTCGCCATCGACCTGCAGGAACCGCGTGTGGATCCAGTGGTTGGCAAACGGCTTGCCGGTCAGTGTCTCCGACTGAGCGATTTCGCATTCGTGGTGCGGGAAAATCAGGTCTTCGCCGCCTGCGTGCAGGTCGAGGGTCTCACCTAGATAGCGCATCGCCATGACCGAGCACTCGATGTGCCAGCCGGGGAATCCCCATCCCCAAGGGCTGAACCACTGCATCAGGTGCTTCTCGTCCTTTTTCCAAAGCGCGAAGTCGGAGGGGTGTTGTTTGTTCTCATCGGTGACGACCTCTCGGACTCCGCGGTATAGCTGGTCTTGGTCGCGGTTGCCGCTCAGCTTGCCGTAATCCTCGAAGCTGCTGACGTTGAAGTAAACGCCGGTCGGGGTTTCATAGGCGTGGCCTTTGTCGATCAACTCCTCGACGGCAAGGATTTGCTCGCGCATGTGCTGGGTGGCTTTCGGCCAAACCATTGGCAGTCGCAGGTTCATGCGCTTCCAATCGCTCTTGAAGGCGTTGCCGTAGTGGTCGGCAAGCTCCCAGACGTTGGCAAACGCCTCGCCTTCTTTCGACTTCAGAGCCTTCTCCATCTTGTCTTCGCCGCCCGCGTCGGCCATGTCGTCTTGAGTCAGGTGTCCGACGTCGGTGATGTTGCTGACGTAGCTGACTTTCCAACCCAGTGCTTCAGCGGTTCGGACGATGAGGTCGGCGGTGATGAAGGTGCGGAAGTTGCCGATGTGCGCATAGCTGTAGACCGTCGGTCCGCACGAATAGAACTTGAGATGCCCCTTATCGACGGGCTGGAGTTCCTTCACTTGGTGCGATTGGCTGTCGGTCAAACGAAATGCGCGGGTTTTCATATTCTGCAATGGTACCTTTTGAGTCTGCGAACGGGTGGGAAGGGGAACGGGTTAGGGACGAGGATCGTGGGACGAGGGACGAGGTGGAAGTTTTCGTGAGGCGCGAGCGTACTCGAGAGCATGCATCTGACGTAAGATGTAAGGTGTAAGGGGTAAGGGTTAAGGGAGCAATGAAGAATGTCTCAGCGATCCAAAGACATAACGGCATAGAGACATAGCGACGCCTTGGAGAGCGAGCGTACTCGAGAGCTCAAGCCATTGACTATTTACGACTGAATATTGACCATTGGGGAGAACTTGTAACCATCTTACTAGGGCGAGCGTACTCGCGAGCTAAAATGGACGTAAGGCGTTAATGACGAGGCGTATGCTTTCGCCGAAGCTGGTCCAATACGACTGATCGTAACCTTTGTAGTTGGCGCGGGTGGTTCGTACCCGCGTTCCCTTGTTCCTCGTTTGTCATCCTGAACGAAGTGAAGGACCTGGCTGGACTCTGTTCCAGATCGTACATGCAAGCAGCGACTGCAGTCAGATCCCTCGCGTTGCTCGGGATGACGAGTTCGAACTGGAGGTTAACCGACCCATCGTAATTCGCTAACTGGGATCGCCGGCGCCATCGCCGGCTCAGATACGAGGACAGGATGTCCTCGCCACGGGATGCATGGGCTGGAAGCCCATGCCACTTTGAACTCCCTTCCCCTCGCGCTTCGCTAGAGGACCTTCGTCTAAGGGGCAGGCATTCCGGACAAACCCTAACTAATCCTCACCAATCCTAACAAACCTAACCAACAGATCCTGTAACATCAATCTATGGAGCCGAAGATCGCCGAGTGGAAGCCTTATCCTAAGGATTTGTTCATTCTAGAACAACTGGGCATCTTTGTCCGCTTTCTCATTCCATCTGGTTTCGCCTGCGGAGTTGTATTTGCCAGAACTGAACACCCATGGGCTGTAGGAGCCGCCATTGCCCTTGTCCTTTTTGCTTTGGCGGCAGGTCTCTTTGCGATCAACTTCAAACTGTCTTCCTGGCATTTGGACAGCCTGAAGAAGCAAATGAGCGGCAGCCCTATAAGGGTAGATGTCGTGCTCTCCAGCGAGGAAAATCAGGTTGGTCGAGGCAGCGGTTGGCTGTCGATTGATCGCGGCATGTGCCGGTTCAGGTCGTTGACCCTTAGCTTCTGTATCCATGCCAACCGGATAAGGCGAATTGACAGCGATCCCGTTGCGACGCCGCTACATCCCTATACATTTCTTCTTGAAGTGGAACCTTTCCGTTGGATTTTGGCTGTTCGATCTGGCGGAAGCTATATGAATCCAAGCGAGCTCGTTGTTTGGGGCGATGATCTGATAGCACTCCTTGAAGCGGAGTCTCATGTCGAGTCAGATGAGCCCGAATGCTTGCCACCGACCAAACCCAATCCAGGCTTCGGCCGCCTCTACTCCGTAACTTGGTGGGTGATCTCAGCCGTCTTACTGATCATTCCAGCCTGCACGGCATGGCCCGCATACCATTCAACGGAGCCTTCAAGGACATTCGCAAGCGCATTTGGTGTGGCAGTTATGGTCCAGACAATCTGGAATGGTATCCAAACGACCAGACAAATGGACTCAAGCAAGAGATCGTAGTTCGCTAACTGGGACCGCCGGCGCAATCGCCGGCTCTGATACGAGGACAGGATGCACGGGCAGACGCCCATGCACCATCGTCAGAACCTCAGCTCGAACGGGAAGGTCGCCTTCAGAATCAAGCTCATCTTGAACGACCGCGCATTCGGGTCGCCGAGGATCAGGAAGTACTCGTTGCCCAGATTTCCAGCCTTGCGGAACGCAAGATAGGCGTTGAAATCGCCGTCTTCCTTGACCATTCGCGTGGCAATCGACGTATCGTCGCCGATGTCCCAGTTCGCGCTGAGCACCGTCTGATCTGACGAGCCGTTATGCTCGACGAACTGCTGATAGAAGCTGACTTGAAGCTTCTGAAGAGGCCGATAGTTGAACCCGGCCGCATAGCTCGCATAGTCGTAACCTTGAATCTGGCCGAAGGTGTAGTTGAAGTCGTAGTGCCGGTAAGGGTCGCCGCGCGGCTTCTCGATGTCAAAGGTATAGGTCGCATCGTCGTACCCGTTGAACCGCCGGATCTGCGCCGAGAGGTCCATATCTGTGCCGTCTTTCCACGTTGTCGAAGTCGAAACGCCGATGCTGTTGCGATAGAGCGAGCCGTCGAACCGGTCGTAGGTCAAACCATAAACATCGAATCCGGCTTCGCACAATCCCCACCGGTTGGTCGGCTTCGAGTATCCCATGCTTCCGTTGAAGCCCTTCAGGTTTTGCTCGGGCGAGTAGCCCAAAACCGGCCGAAAGTCGGGAGTGACTTCGACATATTCGCCATAAAGCTCCCATCCCTCGTTGTTGTAGTAAAGCCCGGTGTTGGTTCGGCTGCCCTCTCCGTGCGAATCGTCGTAGCTGGCCATTCGCTGTCCGTACCACCCAATCGCTCCGAATCGGCGGTCAAGGGCGATCCAAGAAGCCTTATTGTCAACATCGTCATCATTAAGGCTTGTGCCTGCCAACTTAATGGTCGTCAATTGGTCCGGCTTAAACGCCACCGAAGCCACGGCACTGTTGTTTTCGCCAAGGGTCGACGTGTTCAGAACGCCGAAGCTGATCTTGTCGCCAACTTTGCCGTAAGCTTTCGCGCCGACATCGAAGTTGCGAATGCGCTGGCTTGTGAAGATCTTCTGGTCGCCGCCAAGGGAGAAATAGTCCGCGCCTTCTTGGAAGAAAGGCCTGCTGTCGCTGGCAAGTTTCTCGAAATAGGAGAAATCCAGAGACAGGATCTGGTCCTCGATGTTCCGGAAGTCGGGCTTGATTGAGCCGATGAGCGAAATCTGGTCGGTAAGCGATGACTTCAGGTCAAGTCCGCCGTCGATGATCGGCTCCTGGCCTTCGCTGCCGCCGAGATAGCCGAACGGCAAAAAGAGAATGGAACGTCTGGTGTCTGGTTTCGGCAAGTCAACGCCTTGCCAAGTGCCGACGGAGTTGATGTCAGTGCCGGTATAGCACCATACATATTCGCGCTGGTTGTGCGAGACGTAGCGCTGGACGTTGATTCGAAGGTCGCGTTTGCCCTGTCCGGGAAGGCGCATCAGATTCCATGGAATCCGCGCTTCGACTTCCCATCCATCCTTTGTGATTCGGCCTTTCGAAACAAACTCGCCCAGCCACTCGCGTTTGGCTGCACGGCCGCCAGCGATCTTGATGCTGGTGCCGCCTCGTGCGTTCATCGTGAAGTTGTTAAAGTCGCTGAGAGCGCCGAACGGATCGACACCGAGCAAGATGGCGTCTTCTCCTTCAAGACTTACATTCGTGCGATATTCGGTTGCCTTGATCGTGTTCGCTTGCGGATCGTCCATCTTGGCGGCAAAGTAGATGAACTTGTCGTCGTAGGTCAGCCAGAACCTGGTCGGATACGGCGAAGGGCTGTTTTGTTCTTCATCGACGAACGATTCACCCATAGGCACGGACTTCCATTCATTCTCAACATCAATGGTGCCGTCGATCTTAGGCGGAGTCGAAACGCGATGGGCCGGCATCGAGTTGCCGATCTTCGAGGCAATGGAACTCGTAACACACAGAAGAGCGCAGATTAGGAGAGGAAAACGCACACGCCATTTCTACCCCGATTTGATTTTTAGTGCTGTCTAGATTAAGAAAAGGTGAAAGGCCAAACGCCGATCGTGCAGCATCTGGCCAACAAAAGCTAGAGAACCCCAACCACTTTGAGAACAAGCTTGTTCTGAAAGTCCTCTGCATTCGGATCGCCATAGATAACGAAGAACTCCGTTCCTCCATATCCTGACTTTCGATAGCTCAGATATCCGTTGGTTTTGCCGCCATGAGAGACGATGCGCCCGCCGATCGACTGGTCCTTCGAGATGTCGTAGGACAAAATGCCGATGGTTTGCTCGTCGTTACCGGCCAGATTCACCAGTTCGGTGCTTAATCCCAAGCTCAGACGTCTGCCGAGCTTCCATTGAATGTTGCCGCTGATCGACTCGTAGTCAAAGCCGCTTTGCGTTCCGTTTGAATATGACAATCCTACGTTTCGGAACTTGTTCTGGGTCGGATATTGGAATCCTACCGAAGTCACCTGATCGCTGAACGACTCATAGTGGCCCGCTTGGAACGTAGCATAGCCGAGCAAGTCGTTCGCCATCCTAGCCTGGACCGATCCAAGGAAAAGGTCACGATAGAGGTCGCCGTTGTAGTGGTCGTAGGTGATCCAGTTGGCTGAAGCCGCAAAGTCGCGAACTGCGCCGGAGCGCCAGGAGTTGTTATACATGCCGGAATATTCGTAGCCCTTTTGGTTGCGATAAGCGACGAATCCATCACGCGGCAGGTACGTCGGACTGACATACGAATAGCGGCTATAGAAGCTCAATGCTTTTGATATCCAGAAAGCGCCGACTGCCCCGCAGTCGCCGTCTCCCGTGCGGTCTGCCGAGTAGTGGTAGTTGCCATAGAAGGTGTAGTCTCCAAGCCGGTATTTGGCGATCGTGCCGATCACATTGTTATTGATGCCAGGTTCTTGCCGAGTCACGCCTGTTAAGCCGACGAAGCTCTCCGATCCCATCTTGTAGCGGACGTGCATCATCGCATCGGTACGGTCCTTATCAAACACCTGCGCTGCGAGCAAGCCTGCATTGACTTGGGGGCTTAGTTTGCCGAAGAACTTCGCCCCAACATCGATGTCCGGTATCCGCCTGCCGGTGTATGGCGTATTGATAACCTGCGAACTCGTCGCTTCGCCGACCGAGTAGAAGGCCGACCCCTCAAGAAAGAAAGGCCGGGTCTCTTTCGATAGCTTCTCGGCATAGGAGAAGTCGATGCTGGTGACATCGCCTTCGACGTTGCTGAAGTCCGGATTGACTGTGAGGAGCGCAGTCTGCTGGGGCGAGAGCTTGTAACGGAAGTCAATCCCTGCCTTTCCGAGGACGGTTTCATCGTCGAATCCTCCGTAGCCGTACCAGATGGCGCTCAGCTTCTTTGGCTCAGGAGGAGAAGGGAGAATGACGCCAAGCCAGTCGCCGTTCAAGTCGCCTCGCTGGTTTTGTCCCAGGTTGCTCCACTGCGAGAAGACACCGGTTCGAGGTTGGACGCGCTCGAAGTTGATTCCCATTGTTATTGGATTGCCTGCCGTTTTCGGTCTAGACATGATCCGCCACGGAATTGCCAATTCAACGGTCCAACCATCGGAATTCACCTTCGCGGCGCTGATCCATGCGCCTTCCCACTCCTGTTTTCTGGCTCTGCCACCCGCAATGGCGGTTTCCTGCGTACCCAAGGGGTTGACCAAGAACATATTCATGTCTTCGAGCCGGTCTGTGTCAAAGGCATAAACGTCGAAGGCGATGCGGTCGTCGCTATCAAGGCTGGCTCCGCGCTTGGTCTCCTGAGCGCGAATCGTTTTCGGCATTGAGTCCTTGCAGTCGAAGGCGACATAGACGTAGTTGTCGTCGTAGCCTACCCAAGCGGTTGTTTGATCCAGAGGCGGCGATCCGAGCTGAACGTCGGTGAATCGGTCTGCTTTCGGAAGCGACTGCCAACACGAGTCGTCAAGAGTTCCATCGATCTTTGGCGGAGCAACAGTGCGAACCGCTGGAATCGTGCGTTTAGAAATGCCCTCTTGAATGCCGCAGACCCCCAGTCCGCTGGCGCAAACAAGCGCAGCGCAAAGCGCAGTATGTAGTTTCATAACCCTCCCACAGGTCGCGCCCCCTCATTTGCCCTCGAAGGAGCGCTATTAAGATTTTGGTGTTCGACAATCATTTTACTTGCGCGATGTTATCGTGTCAACTAAAACGATAGACCAGGCAAATGGTCCTGAGTATAGTTGGTTGATTGAAGAATAGATAAGTTTTCGACGTTTATCTGCATGAAAGTCGCGCAGAAACCTATAAAATGCAAGAATATCTCTTATACAAGTACATATCATGTGACATATTTGTGCAATAATATGCTGTTATTAGTTTCTAACAACCTCCGATGCGCCCGTGCATTGTCCAAGTATGAGGATAGGCATCTCATATAGCTGATAATAAAGCTTCAGAATAGGGCTCTTAATGAATAGGTGCATAGGTTGATGCGGCCTTCTCAAAAGCGATTGTCCGCGAACAGTTCTGCTAGGACGACCAGTCGTCGTGTAAGCTACTGCACTAGAATCCAGGATCCGAAGCTATGGTTATTCCCAAACCCAAGTCCGTTGTTTTCGAGCCAGGAGAGTTCGTTCTTAAAGCCGGTTTATTGTCCATCAACACAGAGATCTTCGCCTTCGCGCACGAAGCTGAGATGTTGAAGCAAGCTCTCGCAGATCGGTGCGGCATCGAAATGAGTTCGGCGAATGGCAGCGAAATCGTATTTCGCCAGAACGAATCCGTTCTCGGCAAAGAGGCCTATCGAATCGAAGTCGACGAGGATCAGATCCTGGTAGAAGCAAGCGGATATGCTGGAGCGTTCTACGCTACGCAAACGCTCGTTCAGCTATTTGCCCAAGGCAAGACTATTCCTTGCCAGACTATCGTTGACCGCCCGCGGTTCAGGTGGCGCGCGTTCATGCTTGATGCCTGCAGGCACTTCCAGTCGGTCGAGCATGTCAAGCGGCACCTTGACATGATGGCGCTGTTCAAATTGAACACCTTGCACTGGCACCTTACCGAAGACGAAGCGTGGCGCATCGAGATCAAGCGCTATCCGAAACTCACCGAGGTCGGAAGCAAGAGAAACCCCGATGAACCCGATGCGACCGGCTATTACACCCAGGATCAGCTTCGCGAGATCGTCGCTTATGCAGCAGAAAGGCACATTAACATTGTCCCGGAGGTCGAAGTGCCCGCCCACACGACCGCCGCTATGGCAGCCTATCCCGAACTCACGTGCGAAGGCATACCGATTCCTATCGAGGGCGTCGGATTGAGGACCTTCACCCAGCACAAAGGAAGGTGCATCTACTGCGCAAGCAAAGAAGAGTCGTTCCGTTTCATCGAAAACGTGTTGGATGAAGTCATGGACATCTTCCCATCCGAAGTCATCCACATCGGCGGCGACGAACGTCCGGATGGAATCTGGTCGAAGTGCCCGCGCTGTTCTGCGATGATGAAAGAGAAGGGCTTCGAGACGGAAAGCGCGCTGCAGCATTGGTTCATGGAGAAGGTCAATGCCTATGTGCTGAGTAAAGGTCGGCGGTCGATGGCATGGACTCCGACCCTCGACCACGGCGTTCCCGAGGGCCAGATCGTGCACGACTGGTTCTATGGACATGTGGCCGAGGCCGTAAAGCAGGGACACGAGGTCGTGAACTCGAAGGACTACTTCACATACCTCGACTATCCTAACTATCCAGGCCGCCAGAAGCCGGATTGGATGGGAGACCTGCCGGTTGAGCGCGTCTATGAGTTCGATCCGGTTTCTGATGGAGTACCGGCTGACAAAGAGGATCTTGTTCTCGGCGGCGAGTGCTCTTTATGGACCGAGTTTATCGAGGACGACGACTTCGACGAGGCCGTCTATCCGCGGATGATGGTTTTTGCTGAGACGGTTTGGTCTCCGAAAGAAGGTCGAGACTGGCCAGAGATGGCCGAGCGGCTAACGGCGTTTGAGCCCTGGATGAACAAGATGGGTATTGAATACGCCAAGCCGGTTGGCACCAAACCGGTGCAGACAAAGAAGAACGCCAAGGTAGAGACGACAATGAAGCCGTTCGGCTCCTATTTGCCGGAATGCGCGTTCGATGGCAAATTTACGCGGTCGTTCTGGAGCGAAAAGCCTCCTAAGGAAGGTGATACACTCACAATAACTTTCGAACGGCCGTTAAAGTGTTCGGAAATCCGAATCTACACCGGCAGCGAAAACGCTCCCGGAGACACTCTCGACGAGGGAACCGTCCAGATCTCCGCGAATGGGCAAATCTTCTTTTCCGTGGGAAAGGCGGCTGGCAGGCAAAGTAGCGTCAATCTTGGTGAGAAGCCGCTGATGGCTATTCGCCTCGTTGTCGACACGGATCAGAAGGGAAGACTCGCCATTCAAGAGATCGTGGTCGACTAATATACATGCGAGCTAAAGGGTCGGCAGCAACTGGCGGCATCTCCGCGCGACGGCTTTGGCTAAAGCGCGCGGGGATGCCATCACACGTATCAACCGCTTTAACGTGCTCGGTTGGTGTACGGCTGGCGTTATTCGCTCTTCCTCCGCAGGATCGCGCGGGAAAAGCGACGGCTTCCAAGGCTCCTTAAACAGCAAGTCCAGGCCGCCTTTTGCCGTTTCGACCGTCATGTTTCTTTGGATATCCGCTTGCGCATTGGCTTCAAACAGGATGTCGCCGTCGAGGTAAGGCTCAATTCCGGTCGCATTGCACAGATGCATATAGAGATCGCCGACCTTAGCATACGGCGGATGCGAAAAGAGCTGCAAGGCATCGCGAAGCACTAATAGGCACCTAAGAATGAACCAAGATTTGGTGAACCCTGTCGCACAGGACCATTCGAGGTCGAAGGAACGATAAGTTCTCCCATCATGTACGGCATTCGTAGGCGTCAGGTCGAATGCTTCTGACCGAAGGTTCGAGCTGTCGAGCGCTTGAGTGTCGAACACCCAAACGATGAACCGGACGAGCTCAGACATAAACCGATCTTTCTGGTTCAAAAAGGCCATACGGCGGAACGACATTGAAACGGTTTCTTCGAGAAGCGCAGGATAGTCGTCGAGTCGGGTCCACTGGATGTTTGCAGGCAAAGTGTCTTGCATGCTTCCCTCAAAAGGCGTTTTCCGGATTATCGGCTTGGCGTCAACTGGCTCATCGATAACGAAAGCCGTCTCTATCGGAATTTTTCGGGCAATGCTGTAATGCCAGGCGCGCTCGTTGTTGGCCAGCGTGCGCTTCATGAGGTTCTTCTTTGTTGGCGAGAGAGGATCGTCGCCGCAGACAAAAAGGAACGAGTTCGCCAGTTCGGCGATCAGGCCGCTTCGAGCCACTTCGCGCAGGGCGAGAGTTAGCGGAAAGAAGACGCCGCGTGCCAGCCCCTCATGGGCCGTGGCGTCGGCGGCGATGTCGGCAGCAAGGAACGGATAGCGTTCGACAAGCGACTGATGGACCACTGAGTTCGGCGTTTTGTAGTCAGGCCATGGATGAAACTCCTCAATATCGCAAAGCCCTGTTTCGACCATGTGCTCTCGCAGCACTTTACGGGAGAAGGTTCGGATCGTTTTGTCAGGACCGTAGCCGCAAATGCCGTGGTACATCCGGCCGGAATGGTCCTCAGGCGCGCCCGACCAGTATTTGAGCCCGTTGCGGTTCTCGATGGCAACAATGAGTTGGCCGCCTTCTCGCAGCATGCTCTTAGCATGCTTCAAAAGCCACTGAGTCGCCGTCTCGTCTTGGCCTGGCTCGATGTAGAGCTCCGAATACTCCAGAACACCGATGAGGCAGACGACGTCGAACTTCTTGTTCGGGTGGTAGTCCTGGGCGTTTGAAAGTACGGCTTCCCAGTTGTCAAGATCGCGCAATCTTTCTTTAAGAGCAGTGAGGCGGTCTTCTGCGCCTTCGACTGCTGTGAAACTCTTGGCTGATTCGGCAATGAAGCGCGAGGCAGCACCCATTCCCGCTCCGAGCTCAAGGACATCCAGGCCCGAAAAGTCTAGATGGCGGAGAAGGTTCGAACGCTCGGGGCTGAGGTGGTAGCGGATCGGCCACTCGTGGTAGCGCTCGAAGGAAATTAGACTGCTTGAGGATAGGTTGCCAGCATTCTGAAGCAGCTTCAGAACCTCGCTTTCGGCGCCGTCTGCGTATTCAATGGCCATGCTCGTCTCTCTTTACGCTTTGCCCAGGCTGATTAGTTTCTGCGTTAACGAACCTGTCATAAGCTGGCGACCAATGAACAAACAGACAGCAACAAACGTTGCGGCCAAATTAATGTTAGGTTAAGGACGTACCGAGCGTTCGATTCGTTCGACAAACCTCTGTTGGCAGAAATGAACAGGATGAAGGTTGCTAGTGTTACATCGTTTTTCATCGGCGGTGAAACTAATACTGGTAGCCGTTGATCGACTTTCGGCACTACGATTTCCGGAACGCGATGCGATTCCTGCATTGGCCACAATAGCTCTATGCCGATGGTTACCTTTATTGCACTTGCCTTGCTTGCGCCCCAGACCGCAGAGATCAGGCCGATGGCGACTGAAATCGTCAATCCGATCCGGAACGCGACCTTCAACAAGGACGGCAAGGCCAAGAAGCGGGTCCAAGGCGGCAATCCGCGCATCATCGACGGCCATCTGGTGTTCGACGGATCGATCGACGGAGATCGCCAAGTCGACCCTCAAATCGCCGTTGGCGGAGGTTTCATCCTGCACGGCACCAATAGCGGCTTGGTGATCTATGACAAACAGGGTAACTACATCGACGGCGTGCCTCAATCCGAGTTTAACAACGGCATCGATCCGAAGCTGTTCTACGATCCGCACAACAAGGTTTTCGGCTTCGACATGTGGGTGTATTGGGACAAGGAGAAGGTCAAGCCGGTCAATGTATCGGTTTCGGAATCCTCAGATCCGCGCAAAGGCTGGAACACCTATCCCGTTTCGGCGAAGGATGGCTGGGACGGCGGAGCGATCGGTTACAGCCGCAAGTGGATCGGCTACTCGTTCCCGGGCGGCGAATCGCAGACCTTCGTAATGCGCATGTCGGAAGCCAAAGCGGGCAAGCCGGCGACCATCTTCAGGTTCAAAGGCAGCCTCGGCGCTCCAACATACACCCAAGACGCCACAGACGACCTCGTCTTTGTGGAGCTGACCGACAACGATATCATCATGCGGACAGTCGGCGAGAGCAAGGCCAAGGACGGTGTACCTGTCGTTAAGAAGGTCGTAAGGGCGCCACACCGATTCAAATACTTCGGCTGGCCGCCGAACTCGCCGATGAAGGGCACCGACAAGTTGACGGCATCGGGCGACCGCAACCCCAAGAACCTTGTCGTTCAAAGCAAGTGCCTGTGGTTCTCGCAGGCTGTTGACGTGAATGGAAGAGCCGGCGTCCAGTGGCATCAGGTTCGGCTGTCGGATGGCAAGTTCATCCAGAGCGGCCTTCTTTCGCATCCTGTGAACAGCTATATCGAAACCAGCATCGCCGTCAACAAGCGAAATGACGTGGTCGTGGGCTTCCAAGAGACAGGACCAGACATGTTCATCTCAGGACGTTGCGCTTGGCGAAAAGCATCTGACCCGCTCGGAACTCTAGGTCCGATCCTCAAACTCGGCGAAGGCCAAGCGGCCACGGCAGGCGGACCTTGGGGCGACTACAGCGGCTCGGTGTTCGACGGCGACAACAAGATCGACTTGTGGACGATCCAGAGTATTGCCAATGCCAAAGGTGGCGGAAGCACCGCTATCGCCCGGATCAAAATGTAATCCAATAGAATGTATGCCCTCTCTTCCAGGTGATGAAAGAGAGGGCGTTGTTATTTTATTAGTCGAGGCCAGCGCCCAGCTACTTCCAAAGCGGCTTCGGCTTATCGGTGAACTCCATGCTAACCCCGACCTCAAATGCGCCTGGCCTCGATCCGCGTTTGACCTTGACCTTGGCAATGCCATCTGCTGGGAGTATTACCGACTTCGGGCCGCTCGCCCCGCCGCTGTTCGAAAAGTCGAGGTTGAGCTTGATGTTCCCGCGCGCTTGAATGCCGTCCATTTCCATAAGCGCTTGGATCTGCCTGCAGTCGATGGTCAAGGTTGCCGACGAACCGGCTGGACCTTGAACAGGATCGGTCGCCATAGCGAAGGACGGGCGCAGCGATTGAATCGGCTTCTGCTCAATAATCGCTCCTTTCGGATCTTTGACCACGAGAGTTCCGTTCTCTGGTCCGCCGCTGAACCGAGTGAAAGCCCTTCTTGTGGCTCCGTTCTTTCGGATCTCAACAAGCGTTGCTCCGACGGATGGTTTGCCTTCGCCATGCAGTTCAAATGTCGATCCGACTGGATAGTTGCCAGCAAGTTCAAGCAACGGCGTTGCTCCGCCAACAAAGGGAACGCTGCCAACCGGGAGCCCGCCAACGCAGATCTCCTTTGTTAGTCCGGTCGAAGGCTGTTCAATCTTTGGGTCGGCTTTCGGACTGGGGACGGCCTTCCACTCGATATCAGTATCGCCGATCTTGAGCACCTGTTCCGGCAGCGTGCAATCCTTCGAGGGTTGCGTTTTGGGCATTCCAGTCTTTACGTTAACCAAGCTGTTCGTCGAGTCGACAATCATACCGAGGAGGGCGACGCCGGCCGTCGTGCCGATAACGACGCTGCTGGGCTCTTTCGACCTTGAAATGACCTTGTCCTGGCCTGGTTCGACGGTCGTCTTGATGCCAGCAACTGAGAAGATGATTGGCTGATTGTACGGGTTGTGAACCACAACTTCCTCAGAGGGATCAGGAGTAACAATGATGCGCGACGTGCCCTTGGGCAACGATGATTGCTCATCGTGAACGTTACGAGGTTCCGTTGAGTTTCTCGTACCCGATGGCGTAGTCACCGAGCCAGGTTTGCATTTGCACACTACTTCGTGGCGCGAGCTTAAGGGTTCGTTGCTGGGAAGCTCGTAACGGGCAACGACAACCGAAGCAGGCGATCCCAGGTACCTCGCATAGCCGGTTGCGCGCAGCTTTGAGCCTGGCAGGACACCAGCTTTGCCAAGGCCGATGACCCAATCCTCGCAGTAGTAATCTTGCTCCAGCGCTTGGACAACAAGAACAACTTCATACTCATAGGTTCCAAAAACAAGAATCGTCTTGCTGCAACATTCCTGATTGAAGTGTTCGAGCTCAATCTCTACTGAACCGGTAACCGACTGCGAGATCGCCGCCTCAATCGACTTCTCGATCGATTCAGTTTGCGTGGACGATCTTGATGTGGAACCAGATATTCCGGCTGTAATCGGTCCCTTTTCGAATCCGAGTTCTGCACCGACTTCTACGCAGGTTTCAATTGCCTTTTCGACAGCTTTAGATACCGTCACCGTTCGCTCAGACCCGCGCTGGGATTCGAGCGAGACATGGTGGCTCGACTTGCAGGCCGTGTAACAACCATCCTCGGAACAATCCGCTGGATGATTGTGCTTTGCGCCTTTGCACTTGTTGTCGCAAACTTGAGTAGCTAACGGCGATGTGCGTCCCGTCGGCCTCGTATATACGCGCCAATAGAGCCATCGGCATGTCATTCGATAGCCGCCCGGAAGGCTGGCGTCCTCTACGCAGGCCGCTTTAGCCGCGCTCGTGTCGAGCAAGGTTGTGCCTGAACCGAGGTTCGTCGCATCTGACGGCATCGGAGGCGGAGAATTACTCTCCTGCAAGCCTAGAAGAATGACCAACGCGCACATTGCGACAAGTCTCATTGAAATCCCTCCAAAAGGCGATTCGGCCTCGAGTCTGTCGAAATGAGTATACGATGGAATATTGAAACTGGTATAAAAGATATAGTGCCCAATCTGAAACACTGGGCACTTTGACTGAGGCTAGGCGTCAACGGACGAGACGTACGTAGTTGTTTATCCGGATGGCGTCGCCTTGCGGACCTCGGCCGATTGGGAACGTCGAAGGATCCCCCGCTTTCGGGTCGCTTCGCTGGCATCCAGCTCCGTGAACGTCCTGCCAAGAGCCGTTCATAAAGCCTGTCGCCCTGCCGAAGCACACATAAACAGCCGCCCTTCCGCCTTGGCCGTGTGTCGTCGAGGACCAGTACCACGGGTAGTCGGCTACACCGGCTTCATTGTTGATCTTGGTAGCATTGAACACCTTGGGGATCGCGGGAACGCGAGTGTAGTCGACGATGCTGTGCAGTTCCTTGGCGTTCGGCAGCCGCCAGTCGCTGTGCCCGAGGTAGATCTCTTTGTTCCTAGCCTGCGCCCATTCCAGCGCTTCTTGCCAGTTCATCGCTTTCTTGCTATCATCTTTGGCCCAGGTTAATCCTGTCGCGCGGTCGGTTACGGTTCCGTCGTTGTTGTCCTTGAAGTCGTTGATGCCGTATTTCGTGTTGCCCCGAACACTGAGGACATAGAACGTTTTTGCTCCGCGGCCGGGCATTGCCATGCCATACCCCTTGATGCGGCCGTCCGCGAAGTTCACCCCGAACAGCTTGCCTCCGTCCCAGCTCTGAGGGCCGACATATAGCGTGCTCGAAGCATATTGCGAGTCGATGATACGCTCACCCTCGTCTTGCCTGCCGTATTGGAAGACGAACGCCTTGTTGTCCATGAACGGCTTCAAGCTGCTCGTGTCCGAGGCCATCGGATTTGGATCGAAGCCGTCGAAGTTGATCAGCGAGTAGAGCTCCTTGATCGACGGCAGCCGCCAGTCGTTGTGTCCGCCGAACTTGGCCTTGTTCAACTTGTCGGGTTGCTTCAGAGCTTGTTCATAGGTCAGTTTGTCGGCGACTCCGAGCTTGCCGTCGCCGTTCGTGTCGGGGCTGCGTTGCCAGGTCAAGCCGGTGACGTTGTCTTTGACGGTAAGTTTGTCTTCGCTGACGGTGTAGCTAGCCTTGTTCCGCGCTGTCTGGGCGTCCTGGCCGTAGAACGGCTCGCCGGGTTTTGGTGGCTGAGAGAGCTTGCGCATGTTGTCGTAGCAGGCTGTCTGACCGGTGCCGACGATGGGATAGGTCAGGCTTTCTGTTTGGTCCGATGTCGAAATGGCGAGTGCAATCAGTTGTGCGATCATGCTAACTAGGATCATATACTGTGATGAAAATGAGATGAAGATCGAATGGAATAGGTCTTACACTGGTTCAGTAGCAGTCACGGTTTCGCCTGAATCAACAAGCTCAGCTTTACGTTCGCTATATAGGTTTACCGAACCGACGAAAGGACAGGGCCAGAATGCTAGTAGCAATCCGCCGCCAACAATATCGGCGACGTCCTTGAAATCGCCTTTGATCGACAGGATGCATGCTCCTATGACTATTGGACTATAGAGAACATACATCCGGCAAGCGTAATACAGATGCTTCGACTTGGCCATTTCGAGCGACATGCTGAAGGCTGTGAAGATATCGACCTTTATATCAACCATTAGCGGGAGAACAAAGATCGCAATGCTGTGCATTAGCGGCACGGCCAGCAGAAGTATTAGTCGAGGTTGAGGAACACCGAAGTAACTAAGGCAGATTTGGCCAAAGGAATAGCAGAATGTGATGGCAACCGCAGGCAAGACAAACGAGGGCCATGGTGCGCGAATTGGTCTCGGAGGCAGGAAAGTCCAACCTGACTGACCATTCCAACTTATGGCTTCGCGAACAGCTGCTAGAAACACCGTCCAATTCAACACTCGAACGAGGCATGCGAAAGGTGTAGAAATTATGGTTGCTGCGACCGTCATGCCAAAGCCCTTAGGCTGGGTTCTATCAAAGATGAGAAATGCTATGATCGCCGGGATAACCTTTATCGCCTGAATCAAGATAAGCCGAAATGTCAGATCGCTGAGTAGGCTAGAAAGCAACAGATCTGGAAGCCAGCTAACAAGGCTGCGCGGTTTGGTTCGGCTTATCGTTTTCAACGTTACGATTCATATGATACCAACAATTTCGATTAGGAGAAGTAATTTCCTTGTAACTTTAGTGCTGGCCAATATTCTAACAAAGTCGCTCCGCTAGGAATGCAGAGGCATGGGAGTGAACTAACTGGGACCGCCGGCGCTATCGCCGCCCCAGCTACGCGACGCCAGCTTTCCAAGGGCGAGTCGCCTGTGCCATGCCAAGAGCATTCCATTAACACGCTTCTCTAGGAATGTCAAAGGATTCCACTAGAACTCAGCAATACCCGTAACGGGCAAAGCCGATGCACGTACAATAGGGTGTCAAGGCACGGGAGGTGCATCGGTGAGGATTCGTTTACTATCAGCAGTTTGTCTCGCTGCGGCATATGCGACGGGCTCGGCCCAAATGGGCGGCGGTTCGGTGTATCGCGCCAGCCTGTCCGGATTGGCCAGCGCTCTGGCGAATGAGAACGCCAAGCGCACTATAACCAAAGAAGAGATGCCGCCATCTGGTTCGAGCGTCTTTTTCGATGCGAGCGTTATGGCCAACGTAAAGGCCGACCAATATGTGGCGCTATTCGGAGTCAGCCTCGACGGGGCAACCATCGACGAGAGCAACCAAAAGGTCGAAGCGACGATTAACGAGTTCATCAAGGGGTTGAAGACGATTGGAGTGCAGAGCAAGGACATCGACGTGGACTATGTCGCTCAGAACCGCATCTACGGCTTTGAGCTGTCGGGGGACGTGGCCAGAGAAAAGCTGGTGGGTTTTGAATTGAAGAAGAACGTCGCGGTGCGGTTCAAAGACAAGACGTTTCTTGGCAAGCTGACCGAGACTGCGGCTAAGTCGCAGATTTTCGACCTCGTGAAGGTCGACTACATCGTCACCGACCTCGATTCGGTTCGCGACAAGCTGATGGCAGCTGCCTCTGCTGTCGTCAAAAAGAAAGCCGCCAATCAGGCCTTGCTGCTCGGGATTCCTGTCGGCAAGCCCGCACAGGTCTACGCCGAGAAGTATGCCAGTTACTATCCGACCGACATGTATGACTCCTACACGGCCGCCGAATCAGAGGATGCCTCGCAGTTCTTCTATCGGCAGAAATACAACGTGATCGGTGCGCGCAAAGCCCGAACGTTCTATTACAATGCGCTGACGGCGAAGACCTTCGACCGAGTGCTGAACCCCGTCGTCACAGAACCGGTGGTGCAGTTCACGCTGTATCTGAAGGTGAAATATAGCCAGGGCAAGCCGGCGCAGGTTCAGATTCGCAAGAAAGGGAAGAAATAGTATCGAAAATCCATCCCTCGGCATCCCGAGCGAAGCGTTGATGCCGAGGGTTTCGTTCCTCTCCTTCGGGAGTAGGTTCTGTTTGGGTGCTTCCATTTTGCCGGCCAGCGGCCAGCGATACTTAGGCCGCTCCTAGCGGTATTCGATACTTTCCTTAGCGTCTTTGCGGCTTGGCGTGAGAATAGACGAGAAGCTAAGACCCGGTTCACTTATATTCGATCGCTATTTTCTTCGATCCAACAAGGGAACCGATCTTGGCTTGACTATCCTTCACAAAGACCTTTCCTCCGTACTCGGTGACTTCGACTTCGCGGTTCGACAGCCATCGCACTTTTGGATACTCGCGGTAATGTGTAGATCGATAGAAGGCGCTTTGGAATGAAGGGGTCTGGCCGCTTCTTGCCAAAACCAAGTTCGCCCCGTAAGGGGTCGTCGCTCCGCCGTTCGTCTCGATGAGGACGACTTCGAACTTGCCGTCAGGCGAGGGATAACGCTTGACAACCTCCTCGCCGACCTCGAAGACTTGGTTAAGGCATTGCCAAGGCCATAGGCAACAACACAAAAGACAGAGCGAAACTATCCAAATGAACTTCCTCGGACCTTTCCAGACCAGACCAAGGAGGTCGACGATGTCGTACTGCTGTTTCACGGGGTTGTTCACTTAGTTCTGATGGTGCTCATCACACGTCGTAGACGCTTATCATTTGTACGGTTAAAGCGCTCTGCCGGTCACGGTCGAGGTTTATAGTCGGCAGGACTTTTCATCGTCCAACGGTAGACATGGTTTCGGTCAATACCGCCTCTTATCATAACGCTATATCGGTATGGATGGTCCATATCTCTCGGCCATAGAGAACATTGCCGCGTGTTGAGTAGGTTCACATATACATCGCGAATCAAGTCGTAAGCGTATACCGAATCTCGTGTTCTAGTCAGTGCATATCCAGGTTCGAAGAAGCCGATAATCGTGTGACCGCGCGGGATGTTCCTCGAAACTTGCCCACTTGTGATCGTGGTTCGCACAAAGCCGCTGCTGATATCATGCTTATTGGGGTGCTCAACTCCATAGTCGCCAACGCACGTCCAGTTGGTCAGTTTGAAGGAAGCAGCATCATAGAGGTTGACGGACTTAGTTTGTTGAATAGGGCCAGAATAGTCGATCTCAAGAGGTGTAAAGACCTTTCGATATAGATCGGCATGAGACTTGATGCTATCTGAGTAGTCGAGCTGGGCAATAGTCATGTAGCCGCCTAATCCGATCATCTGAAGGTATCCGTGCAATCCAGGATAGATCGAGCCAGTTGGGCTGCCGATACCAACCATCGCTGACTGGTTCTTGATGCCGCATGCGATGACGGTCTCTTTCTTCTTGCCGTCCAGTGTCATTCGAATGATATCGCCAGACTTGGTGTCCCATGCATAGAGGCAATAACCTGTCTTCCTAAGAGCCTTGAGCATTGTTTGACACTTTTCGGCAGACTCCGTCCCTGAGATCTGTTCGACTGGCCCTGTTGATGAGTCATGGTTGACTGTATGAGGAGGCTTGCAACCCACAGCTAACAGGCCAGGCAACAAACATACTAGATATTTCACTTCTTTACATTACTCCTATAGGCTATAGTCGTTTGCTAGGACCTGCAACTATTGACAGCTAAATGAAACATGAAAAGACCCTCCCCCATCTCATGGGGGAGGGTCTGTGAGCGAAAGCGAACAGGGGAGAGGGCTCTAAGGAACCTTGCTCAGTTCAGCCTTCAGAATATTGATCGAATCGATGTTCTCGGGATCGACATCGTTCAGAGCGGCCAGGTAGAGCGAGACGAAGTCGCCGAACAGAGTCAGCGATAGCATCTTCTCCAATAGGGCCGTACCGCGCGCCTGTACGCGAACAACCGTCGCGACATCCTTGATCAGGTCAGCAGTAACCGAAGCGCGGGCTTTGAGCTTTGCGCTTTCGGTGCCGTCCTCAAGATAGACCGCAACCCACTTTCCAACGCCTTGCTTGCCAGCGAGGACCCATCCGAGGATCTCGTTGTGGTTCAGCTCGGGGAACGCATTGGCGAAGGTCATGTTCTTCGAGTTTTCGTTGATCTGGCCTTTCCAGCGGTTCGCCACGATGCCCTGCCACGAACCCAAGCCGTAGAGCACGCTCAGGTTGCCATAAAGCGTTTCGGCGAGTTTCTTGGTCGGGTTCGAGTCAAAACCAGCTTCGATATTCCACTCGCTAACGCACTTCTCGATGAGAGCAAATGCACCGGCATAGTCCTGAGCCGGAATGAGACCGAACTTCTCACAAGCGTAGACGACCGGGATCAGAAGGAATCCGAGGGCGGTTCGCGGAGGCTGGCCCGCAGGAATCAGAATCAGAGGATAGCCGTCGGCCTTAGCCGCTTCAGCCAGCTTGCCGCCGTTGGTGACGACGACGATCTGGGCGCCGCGCTTCTTGGCGTCTGCATAAGCCGAGAGAGTCTCTTCGGTGTTGCCCGAGTAGCTGGTCGCGAAAACGAGCGTATCCGGACCGACGTAGGAGGCCAAATGGTAGTCGCGGTTGACGGTGAACGGAACCTTCGCCTGGGCTTCAAAAAGCGCACGAGTGAAGTCGCCGCCGGCAGCCGATCCGCCCAGACCGGTCAGAACGACCGAGGTCACGGGCTTCGTCAAAGAGCCGAGTCCGGCGTTCTTGGCGATTTCGAGAGCGCGCTGGCATTGGGCAGGAAAGCCGCAAGTCAGCTTATACATGTCCTTCGGATCAAGCCGAAGAACGAAAGAGGAATCATCTAGTTTATGCATTATTCGTCAGCAAAAGGATCGTATTCGTCAGGATTGGGAGCGGGAGCCGAGGAGCCCTTCGCTGCAGGTGCGCCAGCAGAAGCGCCGCCATCTTCGCGCGGCCTGTCGAGACCTTGCACGTTGTCGGCAACGACTTCGACGACTTCGCGGTTCGATCCGTCGCTAGCCTGAAACTTGCGCGACTGCAAACGACCCTCGACCGCGACGAGGCGGCCTTTGGCCAAGTAGTTCGCGACGTAGTCGGCAGTTGCGCCCCAAGCGCTCACGCGGAAGAAGTCGGCGTCAGGCGAACCGTCTTGCGGCTTAAAGCGCTTAGAAACGGCGATGGAAAAGTCGCACACGGACTTGCCCGTGGTAGTCGTTCGATGTTCCGGGTCTCGTGTAAGTCGCCCGATGAGCACAACTCGGTTAACCACTGTTACTCCTCGATTTTGAAAATACGGTGTCGAATGATCGTGTCGTTGTTTCGCATAAGGCGGCTGAGCTCGGCGGGAACCTTGGGTCCAGCTTCGAAGTTCATGAGGATATAGATGCCCTCGCGGAATCCGTTCAGCTCATATGCGAGTCGTCGCTTGTCCCACTTGCCGGCCTTTTCAACCGTTCCGCCAAGTCCCTCGACGGTCGTTTTGTACTGCTCGGCGATCTTGGAGACGTCGGCATCGGTCAGCTCTGGTTTGACAATATAAAGAGTTTCGTATTTGGTCATTTGTTTCCCTTTGGTCTTTCCGGTTCGGGGTCGTTGCCACGAACAGGGAGGCGCAGTTGCGCCGAATGAGAAGGATACCCGATTTGAGCCTGGCAGCATTTTCGATTGGCCATTGGCCGAGCCGATGTCAAAACTCCACGTTTGGATGCCACGGATCGTGAGATCCGTGCTATTGGAGGTTCAACACTGGTCTTGCGACCAGTGGCACCCCGATTCCCGTTTGACTTTTGAAATTGCCTCGACTATTTAGGATTAATAGTAGGTAGCCCAGGTTGGAGCGCGAGTGTACCCGCGAGCAGTTCCAAGACGTGCGACATAGGGGTTGATATTGTAGCCAACGTAGTAGGCGCGGGCGGCTTTGGCCCGCGTATACGATGAGTCGACCAAACGCTTACAACGCATAAACCGATCTTGTCATTCCGAACGGAGTGAGGAATCTAACTGAACTCAATACTTGAAACAACGAGCAGGAGGCAACTGCACTCAGATCCCTCGCTATGCTTGGGATAACACGACTGGTAGCAGATCGAACCTACTCCAACCGTACGCACTCACCCGAGTAAGCACCTAAACGAATCACAACCTGCTCATCCCGGCCATCAACCGCCACCCGGCAATCCAAATCCGATCCGTTCATGTTCGCCGCCATCAGCACTTGTCCTTTCGGTGAATCAAATAAAGCCGTTGTCACTCCGGGCAACGACGCCTTCGAAGCCAAAGGCACACCGAGCCAAGTATGCAACGCACAAGCAACCGAAGCCGACAGGTTCAGACCGATGTGAACGATGGAACCTTTGCCAACATTAAGCCGATAGCCGCACGTCCACTTCTTGCCGATATAGTTCGTCATCCAGACGTCGGCGTTCTCGACCGCTTGTTGCTTTCCGGCGCACTGGGTTCCTTCAATCGGTTCGCCGGACGGCGCATCCCAAACCCAAACCGCGCCTTCGGCGACTCCGCCAAACGACAGCTCAACCTTCTTGCCCAAGCGAGATAGCACGCGCGACGGTTTCTGCAATCGCAGCTTCGCGCAAGGTGACAGTGATTCGTCTAACGACGGGCCGCGCTTGAACACGACCAGCGTTCCGCCGTTCTCGACGAAACGAAGCAAGTTCTCTTGAGCGAAAGCAGGCAGCCACTCGCCCGCCGCATAAAACACCAAAGGCAACGCAGGCAGAGGTTCATACGGATCGACGAATGTGTAGTCGATGTCGGCTTCATACAGCGCTTTCAGCACCGGATTCGTCCGCAGAAGACCGTCGGTTCCAATCTGCGTCACGTCAAACGCAACGCCGGTAGAGCACACCCTTCTTAAGGACGGCAAATCGAGATCGTGCGCCACCTCATTAATATCCATCAAGGGTTCCGCCACATCCGGACGCATCTCGCCGCGCTCGTTGATCGGCGTGAAGTACCAGTTGTCGCGCCCGACGGCCATGTACCAATTCCACGATGTGATGCCGGCCATCATCGCCGAGACGGCCATCAGTTTGTAGTGGTTCGGCGGCAGCGGCGACACATAGTCGTGGAATCCGTGCCACACGCCGCACTCGAACTCAGCGATGAATGGGATCGGCGAATAGACCGACTGCAAGCGGCATGTGTCGAGGAACTCGCGATGCTCTTCCAATGAATGTCCGAACTCCCCGCGCGGGTACCAGTCGATGCCCTGCATGTCGACGGCCTTCGAGATCGACCGCCAATTCTGCACGTCTCCGCCGGGATAGTAGTTGCCGACGATGGGCAAATCAACGCCGAGTGACCGGTAGTACTCGACGTGCCAGCCCAAAGCCTGAGCCGTCGCCTCGTGCTGGAACTTCCAGTAATCGAGGACGTCGCGACGCTCTTCCAGTAAAGGCCCCGTTGCTTCGGCAACTACGTTCGAAGGACCGACAATCTCTTGCCAAGGCCCTTCAGTGCCCTCGTCCATCCCAAGTGGCCCCTCAAACCAGTGGCTAAAAAGGTCGATCTCGTTATCGGCTTGGAAAAGAGTAATGGGCCCGCCGTTCGTCGCGAAGAAAGGCCTCAAATAGGTTGTAACGGCCGCTATCCAGTGCGTGGCCTCTTCACGATAGCCGTCAGAAAGCCGATTAAGCAAAGCCACTCGGTCGGGTACGCCGGCGTTCTTCCATTCGGCATAGATGAACGGACCTGGGCGGATGAATACGTCGAAGTCCATCTCCTCGCACAGTCGCAAGAATCCGCCGAGGTCGCGCGCCGGATCGGTCGCACCGTCGAAGTCGTAATTCCTCGGTTCCGTCTCGTGGAACTGCCAAGCGATATAGGTCGCCACGACATTCAGGTTGAGCCGCTTGAACGACGTCAGAACAGCCCGCCAACACGAGGGCGGAATGCGCCAATAGTGAACCTCTCCTGCAAGCAGAGGAACGTGCCTCTCGCCAACCCAAAGCCTTCCGTCGCGAATAGAAACCTGCGGCATATCGGATGCAAGTTTATGCCGAACGAAAGCCGGTGTCAAGCCATAATGGGAATGCCATGGATTACTTGCTTGCCGTCGATGTTGGCGGAACGAAATGCGACGCGCTGCTAGCCGACGGACAGGGCCTTCCGCTTGCCTGGGTGCGCAGCAAAGCAAAGCCTGGCGACCCCATCTTCAAGGAAGGATTCGGACGCTCTTTGATTGCCATTCAGCGTGCCCTCGCCCACGCTTTAGAGCCGTTTGATGGCGGCGAACTCGTCTATGCCAGCCTCGGCGGCCAACCTTATGTGCCCGTTGGACTAGAAACGATCGTTCATCCCTTGGTCGAGATCGATGCGCCGATGGCATTGGCCGGAGTATCGAGCGGAATCGTTGCTCTATCCGGCACCGGAGCGCTTGTTCAAGGAATTGCCGAGGATGGCCGAACGATCCACCTCGACGGCCTCGGACCCTACTACGGCGACTTCGGCAGCGCTTTCCACATCGGCTTGATGGGGCTCCGAGCTTCGGGCCGCTCTCCGTGGCATGCTCGATTTGCGACATCTCTTGGCGATAGCATTCCAAAAGCCTGCGCGGCGATTGCTGGCGACCCGAACATCAACATGGTCGCTTTTATGCTTGAAACCCACGACCGCGGCGAAGTTGCCGCATTAGCAAAGCTCGTGTCTGAAGCCGCCGAGTCTGGCGATGCAATTGCAACCGAGATTCTAAAACAGACCGCTCAAGAGATGAGCGAGACGATCTATGCTGTTGCCGCCCAACTCGGGATGCTTGAAAGCGAAACGAACCTGGTGGGAACCGGAAGCGTCATGCGCGGCTCTAAGCTCTATTGGCAGTTTCTTGTTGAGGAAGTTAAGGAGTTCATGCCGCGAGTTCAGCCGATTCTGCCCATGGAAGACGCCGTGTTCGGAATGGCGCTGGCATCAGCCAAAGACCGAGCCGCGAACTTTGCCGAATTCCGTTCCAACCTCCTCTCGCAACACATCGAGCCGCACATGGCGTGACAAAATGAAGCCATGGTTTCGCTGGAGTATCCGAACGTCGTCCGCCGCATCGTCGACCATCTCGAGTCGTCTCAAATGGGCAGCATCCAAAAGGCCGCGGACATTATTGCCGACGCCATCAGCTGCGGGGGTATCGCCTACTGCAGCGAGATCGGACACGCCAACCAGCACGACTTCTTGAATCGCGCGGGCGGATTGGCAGCCGTGCAAGCGTTTTCCTACAGCTTCGCTTCGAACGCGGCCCATCCGACTTGCCAAACCGACAGCAGAAAGCCCGGAGACGACCAAGATCTCGAAATTGTCAGGTTCGCGGTTGACCACTCGCCGCTCAAAGACGGGGATGTCATGCTTCTTGGTTCGGTTTCGGGTAAGAACAGGGCTCCGGTTGAACTCGCGATGGCTTGTCGCGAGAAGGGCCTGAAAGTCGTCGGCTTCACCTCGCTAACCTACACGGCGCAAGTCGAGTCGCTTCATCCTAGCGGCAAGAAGCTGTGCGATGTTTGCGATGTCGTCATCGACAACGGCGCTCCTTACGGCGACGCCTCAGTGGCTATAGACGGCTGGGACCGCAATTGTTGCCCAATTTCGGGCGCATCGTGCATCATCGCCGGCTGGATGCTTTGGGAATCCGTGATTCGACTGTTGAATGAGCGCGGCCAAGACCCGACGGTCTTTATGAGCGTTAACCGCGCCGGCGGCATGGAGCAATACCAAAAAGACGTGGCATCGTACAACGAACGGGGATTTTAGGCGCAAAGATAGCCGAAGGCACCTGTCTTCGGCTACCAAACGCGATTTATTACCAGCGATCCGTTCTAAACGGTGATGCGGGCAGACCGTCTTTGTTATATAGGTTGCAACCTTCCGGATTAATGCTGAACGCATAGCGGACGGCAACCGGCTTTGATACCTTCTTTGACCACACAACGACTGAAGAACCTTCGATTTGCGCTTCAGCCCAGTGCCAGACCTTGTCCTCTCCGGCGATCGCAAATCGCTTTAGAGATCCGCTAACGACCATCTTTACAGGTGCTAAGCCGTGCTTCTCGCCGACCATCAAGCCCTTGCCAACGTGGTCGAAAATGACGCGTATCTTGTTGCCCTCAATCTTCATGCTCTTATACAGAGGGCCGCTAGGCACGATTCCAGATTTGCCGTAGTCCTTGGCCAACGCCCAAAGGGCAAGCCGCTCGCCAACATCCTTCTTGTTCTTGGGGTGGATGTCCGCAGCGTCTCCGACATCAACAGTAACAGCCATTCCTGACTTTGGCATGGATAGAAGCTGCAATTGAGCCATGCGGATGTATTGCCACTGCCGGTCGCCGCCTGAGGGATCGTTGTTCGGCTGCAACCAGTTGGCCAGTTGAACATAGTAGAAGGGGAAATCGAATCCCCACAGCTTCCTCCAGGTCTCGACCATGGCGCGCTGCTTGTTGATGTAGGAATCTTCTTCAGCGCCGTTCGATTCGCCCTGATACCAAATCGCGCCTTTGATGGGGTATCCGAGTAACGGATGGATCATGCCGTTATATAGCGATGTAGTCCGAACCCAGTTCTCGCGATCGACGTTCGGATGGCGCGGGATTTTTGGCGGATCTGGCACTTTATCGCCTTTCGCCAGAGCTGCACGGGCGATTGACGTCCAGTCTTCTAAAGCATCGATGGCCTTTGGCAACGAATCTTTGTAGCGCTGAACGGCATCAACGAGCTGCTGGTAGACGGGAGCGTTGCTTGGATAGTCTAGGAATGCCTGCTTGGGCATCCAGCACTCGATCTCGGTTCCGCCGACCGTGCTTTCCATGATCCCGATCGGCACGCCCGTCTCTTTGTGGATCTTTCTAGCAAAATAGAACCCAACCGCTGTGCATCCTCCAACAGAACCAGGCTCCACTCGATGCCAAGACGTATTCACGACGTTTTCTTGCGGTTCCGAAGCGAAACATTCCCAATAGTTGAGGAACCGGATATTGGGAAACTGAGCTGAAGACAGATCTTCAGGCGCGTTGCAAGCATCTAAGCCGAATGACATATTCGATTGTCCGCTGCACAGCCAAACATCCCCAATCAAGATGTCAGCAACCGTAACTTGGTTCGTTCCGGAAACAGTCAGTTTTTGGGGGGTTGCATTGGCCTCTTGCGCAGGAAATGCGACAGACCATTTGCCCGTACTTGAAGCAGTTGCCGATAGTGTTTTGCCTCCGAACTCGACAGTGACTTTTTGACCTGGATCTGCCCAGCCGTATACAGGAATCGGTTTGCCGCGCTGAAAGACAGCATGGTCGGTAAAGAGCCCGTGCAGGCGAACGTCTGCGAAGGAAGAGCATGCGAGTGCTACGACAGATATAGTTGCAATGGCTTTCATGGCTCGTTGTGGCTATGTTACTCAACACAGCATCTAGGCCTATGCAACCGATCGAGAACTACCTTCGTTTGCTAAACATGAGGGCAAGAAAACTAGCATTTGGAGCAACACTCGTTGCCGTCGGTATGGTGGCGTCCGGCTGTTTTGTCGGAATGAAATCGAGCATATCTACAGGCGGCGGACCTAATATGAGCGTCAGCTCGACACCGAAAAACTTCACCAAGATTCGGCTTGAGGGAGCTGCAGACATTAAGTGGAGTCCGGGAAGCAAAGCAAGCCTAACCCTAGATGGTCCCCAGGATGCCGTTCAGGCTACCGAAACGAGGGTCGAAGACGGCTGTCTAGTGATCTCGCAGAAGCCGATGACCAATATCAACGGCACGGTTACGGCAACAATCTCCGCTCCATCTCTCGAGCTAATAGAGGTTTTCGGTGCGGGGAATGTCGAAGCATCAGGCATTAAGACCAAGACCTTCAAGGCTAATATGAGCGGAGCAGGCAACGTCACCGTTAGCGGAGAGGTCGACTCGGTCGACCTCGTGCTATCCGGCGCTGGCAACCTGAACGCCGATAGTCTAAGGGCCAAGGACGTTTCGGTTCGAGTCTCAGGATCCGGCAACGCCGATGTGTATGCCTCAGGAAGCCTTAAAGCGGATGTGTCCGGCGTCGGGAACGTCGCCTATTCGGGCAAGCCCGGCAAAGTCGACCAGTCCGTTTCTGGGGTAGGTCGTATAGCTCCGAAGTAGCCTTATTTAGCTGTCGCTCCTAGCTTGAGCTTCGGCATGATCTCGCGAATCACATACTCGTCCAAGTTGAACAGAATGAACCCGTCGGCGCCCTCTTTCCGGAGGACGCCGATCTGTCTAGCGACTTGGTCTGGCTTCAACGTCCAGTTGCCAAGGGTTACACCAAGCCCAGAAACCAGCGGCTTCGCCTTCTTGACTGCGCCTATCTGGTTTCGCACCATCATTTGGTATTCCCATGCCGACGGAGTGTAGTTCATCGGGCACGCGAAGTCGAGGTAGCCCTGCTGGAGCCAGCTCACCCAGTCCTGTCCGACCGAGTTGCGGCAGTCGGGCCAGCTGCTAAACACCGCTGCTGAGACCTGAATCTTTGGCTTGATCCGATGCGCTTCTTCGCTGACGGCTTTCACCAGCTTGGTGATGTTCGAACGGCGGAATGCCAGATATTTCTCCTTCAATGGCCCGCTCACGACATCCGCAGGCCAACTTGCGATCTTTACGCCGAACTGCTTTTCAAACTTTGCATGGCAGCCTTCGCAATAGCAGCCGGTGAAATCAGGATAGCGAATGTAGTCGAAATGAATCCCGTCGATATCGTAGTTGCGGACTACTTCCAGCATCGAATCGCGCTCAAGCTCGAAGTTTAGCGGGTTCGATGGGCAGAGCCAGTCGATATCGGTGCCGTCCGGAGTCTTTTGGGTTCGCTTGTCCTGTCTCATCTTCGAGAGGAAGTCTTTTGGAGCGTTCGATAGATTCCAGTTGACCTTCCAGACGTGCAGCTTGATGCCGTGTTTGCGCGCAGCGGCAGAGCACAAGGCGATCTGGTCGCCATCCCTTGCCACGGACGGATCGACTGGCAGAGTCGCGCTCTTGTAATAGGCAAGGCCGCCCCACAGCATGTTCGGGAAAACTGCGTTCATGCCGCCTTCCTTCATAGCCTTAAGAACAGCGTCCCATGTCATGCCCTGAACGCCATTCGCCGCGTGGCACCAGGCCGCTCTCGTTTCACCGGGTCTTGACGGCACAGAAGCGCAGTAGGCGTCCGCCATGAGGCTTCTTGCTTTCGTTGCAAGATCAAAGCATTGGACAGCTTTCCCTTCGGCTAGAGCCTTTTTCGCCAGAGAATCCAGTTCTATACCTTGTCTCAAGAAGTTGTCTGCAACTGGTTTTGCCGAAGCTTTCACATACGTTTCGAGCTGGGCCAGAGTCGCAAACTCGCCGACCTGTCCCACTTCTGCTAGGGCCTTCTTGGCAGAGTTTGGCCACAATCCAGGCATATACTTTCCGAGAAAGGCCAGTAGCATCCGCTGTTTGCCCGGTTGGTCGTCGCCGGTAAGGACGTGCGCCATGAACAAGCCTGTGTCGGACGCAACCACAGCTGGCCATTTCGCTTCTTTGCCCGCTGAGTCGATCCATTTGCCGATGACCTTTGCATTCTGAGAAACTGGCTTAACGCAGGTGATGTTCCACGAGTTCTGGACGATCGACTGCGGCAATCCTTCGATCTGACTGCTGAATGCGATCTTGGCGAACTGGCCGGAGTATTGCGCTGCCTGGTAGCCGACATACTCGAGACCCAGCTCTTGCAGAATCCGGTTTGGCACGCCGTAGAAGGCGAAGACCTTGCCGCCGCTTCGCATGAACTTGGCAATAGACTCTTGTGCGGCCAAGGACATCCTGGGGTTGTGGGGCAGAATGACGACCTTGCGGCCGGCCAGCGCACCAGAAGCAGCATCCTCGTCAGCGAGAACGCCGTTGTCAATACCGAGTCGCGTCAGCATTTCTCCGGTCAGCTTTGTCTGGCCTTCGCAAGTATTCCACTCGTCGGTATTACGAGCATTGGTGTCGAGGAGTATTGCTACGTCAGACTGCTTCGCTATGAGTCCTTGGAGCATCACTTCAGGAAGCGCCGTGTTCGCATTCCACGAGGCGAACCGTATGCCGCTGACCTTCGCCCAGCCGTCCGGTTTGCCCTCGATGCCAAAGTCCGACTTCGACAGAACGATCGTCGAAGCCCCGCGTTCGGGTCGGAACGAAGCGCCGTACCAGCCGTCGCCGCTGGAAAAGTAGAGCGTGAAGCCAGGGACCAGCTGGGCTTTCTCGTCAACTACAACCTTCAATGCGAACTTATCGAACGTCGACAGGTCAAGCGAGACCTTGCGATCCCACACAGAGCGGCCCTCGGCAATTTCCTTCTTTAACAGAAACCGTACACCCCGGTTCGTCGCCATTACCTCCGGGCTGCCCTCGCTTGCTTTCCACTCCATCCGGGCTTCAACATCCGTTCCGTACCGGAAAGAGTCGATAGCCAGATCGTTGCCTGAGGAAGGCACAACGATTGCAACGACAGCCGAAATAAGCCAACTAAACATCGGATACACCTCTTAATAAGGCTGGACAAGAGCCGCCGCGACTTTCAATCTGGCGACAACACCAAAACCATTATAGTCGCGGCTTCAGGTTACCAAGCCCACATGAGCTTGGCGGCGATGCGGTTGGTCCACTCTTCGGCGTTCGGGTCGCCCACTATGATGTAGAAATCGAGACCAGTGAAGCCCGCGCTCCGATAAGCGAAGTAGGCGTTGGTGTGCCCGTCCGTCCAGACGGTGCGCGCCGTTAACGAACGCTTCGGATCAATCTCCCAACCAATCGTGAAGATCGTCTGCTCGGCAGTGCCTAGATAGTCCAAAACGGCATACGACAGCCCGACATCCAGCTTGTTGGCGACCCTGTATTTGCCGCCAGCGCTGATGTAATTCGAAGCTTCGCCGCCTCGCGTTCCGGTGCTTCCCGAGATGTAGGCGTTCTTGTGGCTGTCGTCGACATTGAGTCCGATTGATCCTGACAAGATGCCGTCGTATTCCTCTTCGAACTTCTCGCTCTGATAGCCCAGACCGAAGGAGGTTCCGTTCCTTGTTGTAGCCCTGACATCAAGTTGCGCCGTCTCAACCTTGTTCGAGCCGTCGACCTTGTCGTACTTCTGAAGCCATAGGCTTGCGCCTTGATAGCGAAACGCGCCGGTCCGCAAGTCGGTGTTATATTCTGAGTACGACTCGAAGCCCTTCTTGTCATCATAAGACACATAACCGAGTCCGGGGTTGAACCCTGGATCGATCCAAATGTGGCGAATAACGCTAAACAGCTTTGGTCCGTTGTATTCAAAGGCAACTGCGCCGGTGTCTTTTACCGAGCCGTTATCCTTTACTTGAGCCAGTTGAAACTGAGATCCCCAGTGGCCTTTATTGAGGTTGACCGATCCGCCGTATGCCTTGTTATTCGTATCTGGTGAGTCGACCGACGTTCCATAGAGCGACATCGAGTTCTTTGGATCGAACCGATGGACGTAATGGAAGACAGCATCGGTCAGGTCATCACCTGTTTGAGCAACAAGCGCGCTGACGTCGTTGTTGGCGTCAATTCGGCCAAAGCCCTTCGCACCGTAGTCGAACTCGCCAATGCGCCTTGAATAGAACATCCTCGCGAAGGTGTAAGAGCCGGTTAGCCAGAAATAGTCGCTGCCTTCGCTGAAGAACGGCCGGTTGTCCTCAAGGATGCGCTCAGATCGTGTGAACTCGATGCCGGCGACCTGCTGCTCGACGTTGACAAAGTCGGGCTTGATCGTTCCCAGCAACGTGTATTGAGAGGTCACATTGTATCGCGCATCGAGTCCGGCGTTGAGGTTGAACTTGTCCTTTCTCCACTCCGGGCTTATATAGCCTTGAAATCGAACGCGATTCGACTGGATTTCCGGCACTTCGACGCCCTGCCAAATCGCTGACTTCTCCCATCGAAAGTCGGAGCCGATGTTCGCCAGCCAGGACGAAATGTGGGGCCGCTGGTGGTTGCGGACCATGTTCAAGACGATATCGCGGGTGCCCTTCGCCGGCAGGTGCAGGATCTTCCAAGGAATCCGCATCTCCGCGGTCCAGCCAAATTCGTCGACCGATGCCTTCGCATCCCACTCGCCTCGCCATTCGCGCTTCGATGATCGACCGCCAGAGAACTCGTCTCGCTGGGTGCCCAAAGCGTTCACAACGAACGTGCTGACGCCATCCCACTGCAGCGAATGGAACGGATCAAGCTTGACGGCGAATGTGTCTTCGCCTTCCATGGAGGTTCCCGGTTGAGTCTGCTTGGCGATGATCGCCGACGGCTTGCTGTCGTGCATCCTGGCAGCCACATAGATGTATTCGGCATCGTAACCGAACCAGACTTCGGTTTGCTCGTCTACGGGTTTGCCAGTTACAGGATCAGTGAAGGCGCTGGCATTACTTAGCCCTTCCCACTCGCCAGGTGCAATGACGCCATCGATGACAGGCGCCTTTTGAACGCGCTTGCTTTGATGCACCGTTTGCGCCGACCAAACAGGTACAGCCAAAGACAGCGCGATGCCGATAATGATCGATTTGATAACCCTCACATTCCCCACCGAGACGCACCGATGCGTCGCCGAATAGTATACCAATGTCTATGTTCTCATGCTGTCAAATACAAGAACAAGTATAAATACGGTCACCTTTGCGCCAGACACAACTCGGCGGCGAGAGGTCTATGGTCGGAGTGCTTTACGTTAAGCACCTCGCACCGAACAGGCACTATCTGGCGGTTCGTCCAGACGTAGTCGATTCGAGCATAGGGGAATCCCGAAGCAAACGTGTAACCAAGGCCGGCGTTGGTTGTTGCCCAAGCGTCTGTGAAACTTTCTCTGAAGGACCGGTAGATCAGACCTTGTGCCGGATTGTTGAAGTCGCCGCAGATGACAGCCGGTCCCTCGATCTGCTTGGCAGCGGCGAGGAGCTCCTTGGCTTGGCGCTCTCTTGTGCGAAAAACACTCGTTAAGATCGAAGGCAAGTGAAATGGGTCGGATTGCATGTCGCCGAAATGCGCATGCATCAAGTGGGCATTGATGACCGTTACGCGCGCATTGCCGATGACGACCGTAGCCGCCTGAGCTTTCCGATTCTCGCCGTTGTCCGTTAAAGGTATCAGGCGAACCGATTGGAACTTGTGCTTCGAAGCAACGGACATGTCGCCGTTCCGAATGATCGAGTATTCGGGCAGCATCGTTTTGAACCAGTCTTCGACCTGCTTATTGCCATGCAAACGCGACTCTTGGAGGCACACGATGTCCGGCGACTCCTTACGGATGGTTTCAAGAATGCCTTCTAAACCCATCTCGCCGAGTTTGATGTTGTACGTTAACACCTTGAGATTCGGCGTTGCATCCGATCGGCGAATTGAGAGCGCAGGTGTAAGAAATACAAGGCAGGAGGAAACAAGAATTGCGAGGTTAAAGACTATTGGTTTGGCCTTGCGCTTCCAAAGACTCGCGACAAGTACCGTCAATGGCAACAAGACCAAGACATACGCTGGAAGGGTGATGAGCAAAATGCCCAGCCACGCCCGTTCAGCAACGAGTTTTTCGATACCGGCCACAGATACGAAACAAGTCAGGTTGATCCAAGTCCAGGTTCGGATGCTAAAGAAGCGCTTCGCCATAAGCGTTCACGATGTCGGGGTTAGCCTCCATCAAAGCAACGATATCTGCAAGCTGAGGAGTTCCGCTCGTGGCGCCGAGATAGCCGCAAGCAAGGCAGCCCGAAGCAGATGCGAATGCAAAACACTCGTGAAGCGGCTTATCTATATCGAGTCCGTACAGCATTCCGGCTCGGAACGAATCACCAGCACCGGTGGAATCCAGCGCTAACGGGCATGGATAGACGGGCAACTTCGCACCTTTCGAACTTGGGCTCGAATAGGCCAATCCAACAGAACTGTCCGAGACGATTGTATGGCATCCGAACCTGCCTGACCATCGCTTTGCCCAATCCACAGTTGCAGAAAAGTCGCCCTTCGTTCCCGTCCAGTCGGTGCTGGTCTGCCAGAACGAGCCCTCTGCGACTGGATCGTCCTCCTGAATGTAGTCCATCAAATACATCTTCATGCCGGCATCGATGGCCTTGCGCGCGGCGATTCTGGCGTTCGGTCCGAAGTTCGGGTCGGCGGTGAACCAAGCACCGGGAATCAGAGGCAATTTCTCAAGCGACACATACTGGCCCATCTCCGAAAAGCCGGTTCCTATCATGGTGCGCTCGCCGTCCGGAGTCACATAGATGTCGCAAAGGGTTGTTCGAGGAGCCGTGCGTTGCAGGCTTTCGGTTGGCAGACCTTTTTCCTCGGCAAGCCGAAGAAGGAGCTCGCCTTCGGTGTCATCTCCAAGCGGATTGCCGAAAAACTGAATCGGCACGCCCCAAGCCATGAGGCACAATGCCGTATTTGCCGCCTCGCCGCCCAGCAAGTCGAGTTCAGACGTTATCTCGACATATCCCCCAGTAGCGGGCATTTCCGGTACTCGACGAATCCGATCAAGGCATACAGTGCCAAAGACGACAACCATGGCGGAATAGCATACCGTCCGGCGGGTATCTTGAGTTCGTGCAATGGCTGGCATTTGTAATCTGGATCGCCTATGGCCTGTATGTCTGGCGAAAGCGCGGCCGGGTCCTCGCTTGGGCTCAATCGAAGCCGCCTCAAGTACGCTTGCCGCTTAGCCTTGGCCTTCTGCTCGGAGGCGCGGCAATTCTGTTCGGCGGCCTGATGGCAATCGATCAGACCGGCGGGTTGAAGCAGTTATGGGCTTGGCCGGCGGTTGTGGCATTCGGCATTGTCTTCGTCCATTGCCAAGTTCTGGCGGCCGTGCTCGCTGTCTGCAACGTGATGTTCGCCGACACTTCGAAGCAGAAACAGCCGTCTAACTGTGAAGAAGAGGTAGAAAATCCATGAAGAAGTTCCTTTTTTGCGCCTTTGCTCTCGTCGTTGCTTGCGGCTCTGGTCTCGCCCAAACGACATCTGGCGCATCGGAAAAAGATGTTGAGTTTCAGAAGAGCGTCGCAAAGATCGACATGCTCTACTTTTTCCTTCCGCTTGCGATGACCAAAGCGCAGATTCGAGAGATCCTGCCGGTGGTAGAGAAATACCGACAGGACATAAAGAAGATCGAGAAGATCGAATCTGAAGAAATGGCGAAGATGAAGGCCGATGTAGACGCCGCGTTGAAAGCTGGGCTTGAAGAAGGCAAGGTACCCACGAACGACCTGCGGACGAAGATTTCTGCAATGTTTAGAAAGTTCGATTTGGCTCGTTCGTTGAACGACCAGGTCTACGCCGATAAACTGTTCGAAACCTGCAAGAAAGTTTGGAACGCGGGACAGCAGAAAGTGGCGGCCCAATCAGTCGACTTGAAGTCGATTGATCCGAGCCTAAAGCCGGACCAGATGAAGGACGACGAGAAAATCAAGATTTTCATCGAGCAGTTCCTGATGAGCCCGGCCGCCTACGACGTGCTGGCGAAACTATCGATCTAGCGTTTTCTGAGGTAGCTAGCGGGATGTTTGATTCTCCCGCCCGGCGTTACCGATCTTGTCTCTGTCCTTGTCATTCCGAGCGAAGTGAGGAATCTGACTGGACTTGCCACCTGTTGCTGCTATCAGGAGGCAACTGCACTCAGATTCCTCGCGATGCTCGGGATCACACGGCTACATTCCCGCGTTCGGGCCACAATGACTCAGCCGCCATTGCCCAGCGAAATCCAAACAAGCGCCGTTGGCGCTTCATCAATAGGCTGTGAACCTCCGAACAAGCCTAAACGATGAGGCTTAAACTTACTCGACAACGATCTCGCTCAGCATCGCCCAGCCGGTCCCGCGAGCAACTTGAACGCGCACAAACCGGGCTTTAGTCGAACCAGACAAAGCCGCTTTGAAGGAACAGGCAACGCACGACTTGCCATCTTCGTGGGTTTTGTCCTTTTCTACAGTCTTCTTGCCATACCAGTGCTGGCCGTCTTTCGAAATTTCAACCGTAATCCAGTCCGGCGAGTAGATTGCATGAAGGCCGCCTCTCAAAGACCAAACCGTAACGTTGCGAATGTCCTTATCAGCGCCCAAGTCGACTGTCACAGTCCGATTCGGGCCATCTTGCCAGCCATCCAGCATCCCCGCTTCGAAGCCTTGGGCGATCTTGCCGTCAACAAGTTTTCGTCCATTATCTGGATAGGCAGCATCGCCAGAGGGACTCGCCGTGGGGCCTGGGTTCAAGGAATATGAACCTTCTGGAGCTACGTTCTTTCCGTCAGCAATGACGCGCACTTCGGAAACCATCAGCCACGAACTCGCCTGCATCAGCACGGTCGCATATTGGGAACTCACAGGTTCGCGAGTGCGGAATACGAGCTTTCCATCCAAGCTGCCGTCCGGACGCAGCTGTTCTGTTATCGGTTTCGACGGAGCGAGCCAGACAAGAGAGGCAGGCAGAGCGCCAAAACCTGAAGGCGAGCTCAAATCTAGCGGCTCATCGCTTAGTAATGCCAAAGCCGAACTCGGCCAATAGACGGCAGCGCTGGAGTTGTATTCGCACACAACCTCAACTGCAGACACTGTATGCGGCTTGCCAAGATCAAAGCTGATCGCGACGGTCTCATTGTTCCAGCCCACCGATTTATGCTCAAGGAATCCAAGCTTTGGTATATAACCATCCGTCAGAAAGCTGCCATCGTCGCCGTAAGTTGGCGATCCGGACGCTTGCTCAATCGAATAGGGTTTTCTGTAGGCCAAATGCCTCTGCACTCTTTCGGGTTTGGTGCTGTCAATACAGACCATCGCCAGGCGGCCCTTCGATCCTGATGCGGGTTCAAAGCTCAGCCGGATAGCCGAAGCGGCCTGCTCAGCTGGAATGACGGCGACTTGATGAATGCCTGAGTTGGGATCTCGGTCGGCCTTGATCACCCAACCAGCAGGCACCCAATGACCTTCAGGATCTTTGATGGACGCCTGTATTGAGCCTTGCCATGCCGAGTCGGCATTGATCTCATCGATATACACTTCTACTGCCCTGACCATCGTCTGCTTGGCTAACCGTCCCTCAATCTGAACCGGCTTGGCCAGATCGAGCGGAAATTTGGCTGACTTCCATGAAACCTGAGGGTCTTGGTCGGGCACTTCATTGCCGGAGACATAGTCGCACAGCAGCGCATAAACCCGGCGAACCTCAGGATCAGATGAAGTGGCGCATAGCTCCACATTGTCGTTCGACAGGTAGTAGGCCGTCGCCCCATCTTGATATCCATATCGAGACTTCGCGCCGTCGGCTAAATAGTGGTAGAACGCCCGCCGGTCGGCATCGCTCGTAACCACGTTGCCGGTTTCCATCTCGACGCCAAGACCGTTCGATCGGGTCATCTCGGCGTTGGCCGCCAGACGGTTCCGCTTGACTGAGCCTTTGTGGATCGACGTGACGAATGCGTAGTTGGGCTGCATGATGGCCACATCGAAGCCGAACGACTTCCACTGCTCCCACCTCGGCGCGCGGTGCCACGGTATCCAAAGCAGCTTATAGCCCGCCTGGTGAACGAGGTTGCTGGCGAGTTTGATCTTCTCGGCATCGCCTTGGCCGGTCGCTTCGTTCATCCAATAGAATCCCCAGAGAGACAAGTGCTTATAGCCGGCGGCATTGAACCTCTTCTCAGCTTCGCCGATGTACCAATTCAGAACCGTCCGCCTTCCACTATCTTTGGAGAGGTCCTCGGTTGTGCCATCGCCATTCACATCGCCGAAGTCCTTCACCGACGAGTGCATGTAGGGAATCGAGAGCATGATCTGGCGTTTGATCGGAAGAACTCCGAGCGACTTCGACGCCTCTTCGAGCGCTTTGTCGAGGCTGTCCAGGTCGCGGCCTTTCTTGAACCAGCCATCCAGTTGTTCGTCCCAGTCGACCTTTTGCGTGGCATCGACTTCGGTCCGGCGGCCGCGGCTGGTTGTGTAAACCAAATACAGAAACGAATCGAACAGCCAGCGAGCAGCCTTGCCGTCTTTCCATTGGGCAACATACGGTTTCATGTCTTCGACGGACCGGTGCTCGTTGCGATAGATGAGCGCGCAGTGGTGGAATCCGGCTTGAGCAGGTGTTGGATAGTCCATGGCAGATGAAAGAAGCGATGCGAACAGGAGCGCAGCCGTCAGCATGCTTTCCTATTCGTGCTTTGGATTCTCCGGTCCTGCTTACTTCAGCCGATCTGTCACTTCAGTGAACTTATACGGACTCGACCAAGGCGCATAGTAAGACTTGTCCGGCAGGTTCGGCAGCTTCTCATCCAAGAGGTGTCGAAGAACGATCCGCCAGGTGTTCACCGGAGTGATGCCGTCATAAAGGTCCTTCGACATCTCGGGCGGCAACAGATAGGCGTTCAAAATGGGCATGCACTCCTGCAAATCGGTCTTCTCAAGGCTTTCTTGGTCGAGTCGGGACTTCGAGCCGTGGTCGCCTTGCAGAACAATGATCGGCCGGATCTTACTATCTCGCAGAACCTCGTCAACGAACGCGAGAATCATCTTGTTCAGATACTGAAGCTGCCCGGTATAGCCATCGCGGTACTTCTCTGGCGTCCCGCCCATCGCCATATAGTGGCTGCCGTCATAGAATCCAGACGAGGTTCCCTTTTTATGGATTGGTTTTCCATCGGCGTCCAAAACAAACGGCGGATGCGGCATGAGGATGTGGGCAAACGTGAATCGCGGCTTCGCAGTCCGTTGGCCTTGCCTGCCAAGCGTTGCCATGGCGTTCTTTAACATCTGCCCGCGTATTAAGTAACTCCGTTCCATTGCTGCGACCGAATCGGGCAGCGCGGACATGTGCAACAATGTTGTCTCAGTTAGAGTCAAGCCCTCTTTGAGCTTCTTTTCGATGTTGGCTTCACGGAACTTTAGGCCGGGGAATCCCGTCATTACGGCTTGAAACTGATATCCCTGCTTCTCTAGCTCCTTTCGAAGCCTGCTTTCCACAGTCAGGTTGTCGAGAGGCGTTCGGTCGTCTCTTGCCGGCGTGGTCTTTCCTAACAAAGCGGGAACGTAATCTAGGTTCAATGAACTGGCGAGCGATAGCTCGGTCTGGCAGTAGTTTGTATGGCTCTTGGCAGGGATAACAAAGCCGCGTTTCTTGAGTTCTTCGATGAACGGTTGATTACCAAACTCAAAAGCATGTTGTAGCGCTTCCGCCGATCCATATCCGTCAAAGATGACGTAGATGATGTCGGGAGCAGCAGCCAGATCCAGTTGAACAGATGTCCGATCCGAGTCAACTCCTTCAAAGCTCCTAGACGACTGGAGCATCCGTTGGCCGACGTTGTAGACCGTAAAGCCAAAGAGGACGAGAGATAATATATTCAGAGCACGGTTCAGCCCACGCGGCACCTTCCACACAAGTAAACCAATGGCGATCGCCCAACCGATCCACCACGCTGGCAGCCTTGCATTCTTGAACTCTTCAGCTAGCTGGGGATAAGCATGGCCGAAGCTCATCAGAGCGACAAGCAAGAGGCTTGCGAGCGCGCTTGATCGGAAAACATCCTTCAGAGCCAATTGCGCAACGAGCCAGACAGCCAAAGTTCCTGCCAGCAACACAGCAATCGGCCGCCAAACGTCGGCAAAAGGAAGCAGGCTTGCGTTCGTGGCGTAGAGCGACAGAACCGGATAGATTGCAAGCAGCACCGGGTGGAACGACTTGACTTTCCTCATAGCTCTGTTCGCCTGCGCATGAGATAGAGAACACGCGAAGTGCCCTCTATCGGCATTCGTTTCTCAATAGCGAACTCCTCGCTGAACGCTGATTCAAAAGCGTCTTGGCGATAGTTTAGAAAGACGTCTTCTCGAGTCGCAAGAAGCCGTTGAACTTGTGAATCTTCTTTCGGCACGAACTCGATGATGAGCTTCTTGCCGATACGGGCCAAGAAACCGGCTATATCGGCCAAAGGGACATTGTTGCCAATCGCCAAATGATGGATGAGAGCTAACGCCATTACGACTTCGGCAGGACCGCGCTCTTCGAGCGAGTCTCGTTCCTGGTGCGCCCACCCAATGCCCGGACTTGGGTTCGTCAGATCCTGTATCAGCGGCAACAGGTGTTGATCTCCAGTCTGCTTCATATGCACGTAGCACTGCTCGACGGCTGATGCATCCAGATCCCAAGCAACCGTATGCCATCCCCGCTTGCTGGCGAGCTCGCTGAATCGGCCGGTGTTCGCACCGATGTCCCATACGACTCCAGTAACCGGCTCACAAGCATCTAATAGGTTGCTGACAAGTCCCAGCTTGGTCTGCATCGCCTTATCAGAATAGTTCGTGTTTTCGTAGTAGTTGCCCCATGTCGTCGGCTGATCCTTCCATTTGACGTTCGTCACCAGCGTGCGAAGGCTATCCAAAATCGCTTCGAGGCCGCGGCGCGACAATGCCTTCGAGCCTGCTACCGATCCTGCATGGGCAACGCTTTTTCCGTGAATGTGGAGATGCGAGGCGATATGGATGTTCCACTTCGTGCGCTTCGGAGCCAGTTTCGAGGCTAAATCGAGCGGGATCCCATCGATGTAGAGCCGAGATAGCTTGTTCAACCGAATGTCGGTGTACGTCATGAGAACTAGCGGCGCTACGAAATGGCGGCAGAACTGACCGTAGGCGATCCACGGCTTTCCTTCCTCGTAATGGTCGAAAGACAACGTGTCGATGAGGATCGGTTTGCCTTTGTGAAATTGAACGTTATACGCCGATGCATCCTTCAGTACCATATCGCTGGCAAGCGCTTCCTGCATCGTGTCTAGGGTCAAAATGGCGGCATCGCGATATTGGCCGAGGCACCACTCATAAGGGTAAGAAATGAACGGAACAAGCTCCGGCGCGACTGTCTTGAACGCGTCGCTGTTCTCAGAATCCACCTCTACGTGCGGAATCAGGAGTTCTCGCTCAACCAAACGATCATAGAGTCCAGAGCCGACTAGCCGCTCGTACTGCGATTGATACGACTTGTTGATTTGCCGAAAGATACGGCCGTCTCGGGAATAGATGAACCCGCTTGGATCACGGAAGGATGAGCGCAGGGGGCGGTCTGTGCTCGCCATTCAGGTTAACGGTGAAGACCTTTCGCGACGATTCGGCAAAGTGTTTGCCAGAACGACTTGAAGGTTAGAACAGCGCCGAGAGCTCCAGCGATAAGAACCTGGGTGATGATGCTGCCGGTGCCGGCATCAATATAGGCTGATGCGTTGGCGGTCAAGGCGGTCACGATAAAAAGGACGGCGGCTATTCTAAAGGCTAACGGATTTGTACTCATTGTTCTGCTCTTGGTTGTGGTACGCAGGGACATCTTGTCTTGGTTCCCTGCGTGCTGTTTCTTTCCTTTACCAAGGACGAATCGATTCAGGTATGGTTCAGTACATGTCGAGAACGAAGTCAATCTTGCTAGTTCTTAGCCTTGCCTGCGCCGGATGGGCCGCCGATGCCATCGACCAAGAAGGCTACACGACTCCTCCCAAAGAGTTGCTCGATTTTGCACTCGCGCCGTGGTATAAGAACGTCGCCGTGGCGAACTTGAATCCTTCGCGAACGCGGTTTGTGGTGCTTGAGTCGCAAGGAATGCCGTCGATTTCGCAGCTCGGTAAGCCCTATTTGAACCTAGCCGGTCTCCAAGTGGATACAAGGGCTCACCGAGACCGAAAGTTCACAACGCGAAACACAACGGGCCTTAGGATTGTCAATCTCGACGACGGCAAAGAGCTGGCTATTGACGTTCCGGCTAGCGTGCTTGTAACGGATCCAAAGTGGTCTCCAGATGGATCGAAACTAGCGTTTTCTGTCCATACCGACCGGGAAACTTCAATCTATGTCGCCGATGCTTCCAGCGGCCGCGCGCGAAAGCTGACGAAAACGGCCTTGCTGGCGACAAACGTCGACTCGTTCTATTGGGCAGACGGCGGCAACAAGATCGTGACGGTCTTCAGACCGAGAAACGCCCGCCCGCCACAGGTTCCTGCTGTTGCTTCTACTCCTCGGGTTCGGGTTGCCGATAACAAAACGAACCGCATTCGAACTTACCCTTCGCTTCTCGACACGCCGACCGATGAACTTCTTCTGCAGTATTACAGCACTGGCCAGTTAGCGCTTGTAGATGTGCCAAGCGGACAAGTCCAGAATATCGGTAAACCGTCGATGATCTTGTCGGTCGATCCGAGTCCGGACGCCAAGTTCTTCCGCGTTGAGCTGATGGAGAAGCCGTTCTCGCGGATTGTCCCGATGGGCAACTTCCCGCAGAAGGAAGTCATTTGGGACTTGAACGGAGAAGTCAAGACGGAGCTCAGTAAGCGTGGATTGAGGCTTGGCGCTCCGAACGAGGAGACGCCTGACAAGAATGATAAGCGCGCACTGGCTTGGCGGCCGGACGGCGCTGGATTAGCATTCCTACAGACGGAGCCAGCCAAGAAAGAAGGCGACAAGACGCCGCGCAAAGACCGCATCATGATTTGGAACGCGCCGTTCGGCAAGGACGACGCTAAAGTTGTCTACGAGTGCGACGACAAGATCAATTCGGTTGTGTATGCCGAAGGCTGCAAGGCCGGGTTCCTAACGCAAACGATCGGCGGAAAGGATCGGCTCAGTTTTGTACGATTCGACGAGAAGAAACCATACACCGTTAAGGAGACTTCTGGCGAGGTGTTCTACGACAACCCTGGCGATCTGGTAACGACGCCGAGTTCTGTCTATGGCAGCGTTGCGCTGCTAAGCTCTGACGGCAAGTCGGCTTACCTTCAGGGAACGATCTATGACAAAGAGCCGAAGATAATCGCGCCGAAGCCGTTTATCGACCGAGTCGAGATCGAGACGGGGAAGAAAACGCGGATCTTTGAAAGTAGATCCGACTTGTTCGAAACGCCGACGATGCTCGATGCCGATGCAAAGGCTTTGCTCGTGAACCGGCAGTCTCGAAGCGTCTATCCCAATACGTTCCTGGTTCGCGCCGATAAAACCGAGCGCCAAGTGACTCAGAACAAAGACTATGCTCCGGACATCGCTGAAGCTCAGCGCGAGATTATCGAGGTGACGCGGCCAGACGGATTCAAGTTCCAAGTGACTGCCGTGACTCCTCGCTACGCCGTGGCGGGCCGCGGTCTGCCGGCATTGTTCTGGTTCTATCCGGGAGAGTTCAACGACCAAGCCGCCTATGATAAAGGCAAGCGCGCTTACAACAAGAACACCTATCCGCGGATCGGCGCCGGTTCGATGGAAGCTCTTTTGCGTATGGGCTACGCGTTGATTCTGCCCGACTGCCCGATTGTCGGTCCGAAGGGCCGTGAAAACGACGCCTATGTCAGCCAGCTCCGCAATAACTTGTCGGCAACCATTGATGCTTTGTCCGAGCGAGGCCTTATCGACCGTAAACGTTTGGCTATCGGCGGCCACAGCTATGGCGCATTCAGCACGGTCAACGCGCTGGTTCATACGCCTTTCTTCAAGGCAGGAATCGCAGGCGACGGCAACTACAATCGCACGCTAACGCCGTTCGGCTTCCAATCGGAAGGGCGGCAGCTCTGGGAAGGCCGCGAGCTATACCTTTCGATGTCTCCGTTTATGTATGCCGAGCAAATCACAGGCGCGCTGTTGATGTACCACGGCATGGACGATCAGAATATCGGAACGGCACCGGTGAACTCGGAGCGGATGTTCAACGCTTTAGAAGCTCTTGGCAAGCCGGTCTCGATGTATATGTACCCCTACGAGGACCATGGGCAGATTGCGAAGGAAACGCGGCTTGACCTGTGGGCCCGTATTGCGGCCTGGCTGGATAAGTATGTGAAGGGGGCTAAGTAGAGGTTCTATCGAGCGTCGAACACTTGTGGCGATACGAATATAAGGCATAGGGTGTAAGAAGTAGCGCAACTCCTGTGTGTTTGCTAGTCGTTGGCGTAGGGTACGGCGAGAGCTTCCAGTCGTGTCATCCCGAGCATAGCGAGGGATCTGAGCGTAGTTGCCTCCTTCTAGTTGTTTCAAGTATTGAGGCCGGTCAGATTCCTCACTTCGTTCGGAATGGGCATAGGTATTGCCACCGATGGCCGGCAAGTTCCTTCGCCAAATACCGAACGGCCGATCTGCGAACAAGCTGACGCAACGACAAACCATCCAACATCTCGTTAACAAAAGCCATGGCCGCGTTCACAAGTGAGATACGCAGAATGCAAAAGCGATATGGCGAATTGAAGAGCTACGCTTACTTTCCGAATAGCTTAGGTTTGATCCAGCCTTTTAGCTCCGTCTTGCCGCCGCCAGAACCGCCAGTGCCCGTGCCGCCCCCGCCTTTCTTGTCGTCGACCTTTTTATCATCGACTTTCTTATCGTCAGTCTTCTTGTCGCCTGCGCCGGTCTTGTCATCGGCCTTCTTCGTGTCGCCGCCCAGCTTCGGCAGCTCTTCGTCGTCGCTCGACGTAATGGTCCCTTCGGGTTGATCGAATGCTATATTCTCGTCGTCTTCTTTGGTCGAGAACTCGATCCAGTTGGCAGTCATGACATCCCCGAGCGAGTTCTTCATGATCGTGTCGCGCTTGCCCGGCGTGCTTTCCATCTTCATTTTCTCGTTCTCGCCGTCGTAGAATGCCTTATTGGTCCAGATATAACGCCAGTGGCCTTCCTTCATGTCCTGGATGCCCTGGGGGTTGCCAGTGATAACCGCGTGTCGGCTGCCTTTGGCATACCAGTACTCGATGTTCTCGGCGAGGATGGTGAACGGATAGTTGCGAAGGGACTTTCCAGAACGAATGTCCTCCTCGATCTCCTTTTGGTTTGACGCCTTTCCTGAAGGTGCGGGCGGACGGCTCTTTGCGATATCGTCGGGAACGACCGGTTTATAGGGTTCGAAGTTGGCAACCTCCAACTTCTGCTTGTCTTTGGGCTTCATCACCATCTGAACGTTTCCAGACAGCACGGCGCGCTTCTCCTTGCGATAGACAATCGCCTTATCGCAAGACATATTGGTTTTCTCGCTAAAGTAGAGAACCTTGCCGGTAGCGGTTATCGTGTCCTCTTTGCGCTTGTGCTCGATGCGCGAGGCCTTGACGATCACTTCGCCATCTGTTGCCTGGGCATCGATCATGATCATCGTGTTCGAGTCGGGCATGGTAGACGTGCCATTCGATTTGAACTTCCACTCCCGCTTCGGAGTCGGCTTCTCGCCGGTTTCCTGCGCTGACAGCGAAGCCATCCCGATCCATTCTGTTGGACCGACCTTATAGCCGCCCTTCTTCACCGAGTACTCAAGCCTTGTGGACCGAATCTTGCCGTCGAACATCTTGCCCTGGATATTGCCGCTGACGAACAGGTTGCCCGTCTTCTGGTTATATTCAAAGGCGTCGGCTACCAAGTCCATGTCCTTGTTCTTGATCCTGGCGCCGCTTAGAACGTATAGCCGCTGGTTTCCTGCGCTCCAAAGCGCACGGTCGCTATCATACTCGAACTTGCCGTTTTTGCCTTGATAGAGGCCGTTCTTGACTTGGTAGAAGTCGGTTGACTGGCGATCCTTGTGAAGGTCGAGCCTGCCGACGGTGCATGAACCCACCAGGTTGGCTCCAGAGTAGTGCTTGATGTCGACATTGTCCATGCGGACGCTAACTCTGCCGCCAAACGGACTGTCAAGCGGATTTCTATAGGGAGCGAAGGGGTCGATGCGGGTCAGCATCAAAACCCATTGATAGAGGCAAAGACAGGCGACGAACGCGCCACCCCACACGAAAGTTCTCTTCCAAGCTGATGGCGTATTCGTCGCTGTCATGTCCATTTTTCCTAGTTCTTAACAAATTCGCCGACAGTGCTGATCGTTCGGCTGTTGCTGCCCTTGCTTCCAAGGACGATGTAGTAGTACCTCTTTCCAGACGTGAGTGCCGGTCCATCATAGACTGTGCTGGTTCCGGTTACGTCGGCGCTTGACCAAACCCAGTCGATGCCGAACGAAGGATACTGGCTGAAGAGGTAGACCTTGAAGCTGGTTGCTCCGCTTCCCTCATACCAATTGAAGGTAAGGGGTGATTGGGAAACTGACAAAAGGTCGAGATCGCTCAGCGTTTCCACCGTGACTCGGTCTGATTTCTCGCTTTCCGTTCCACTATAACCGTCGTAGCCGTAAAGGGTGTTTAGTGCTGTGACCTGGTAGGAATAGGTCTGCAGGTCGACAAGTTGGCTGTCGAGGTCCGAGTAATACTCAGCCATCGGATCGCGCAGATAGTCTATCGAACTGGTAGCCGCCGAACCTCCAAGAGCGCGGTAGATGCCGTATCCGAGCAGCTTGTTGCTTGAGACAGCATCCCAATAAAGGTCAACTTCGACCCAGTTGCCATAGTAGCTGTCGCGAGTCCGAACTTGGCTCTTAGCGCGGCGCGGATCGACCATGTTCTTGAATGCTTCGATCGCCTGTTGGGTTTGAGGCGATCGGCTGATCTCGTTCGGCGAGGTCCAGGTCGTAGCCTCAAGACCCGTCGGCGCAGGCAGGGTCACGTTCGTCGCGTTGCCCAGTGTGAACACGATATCGTAGAGTTCGCCGGCGTAGAGATTCACATTGTCGGTGTCAGACTGATATCCTCGGCCGCTGGCCACTAGCGTGTAGTCCTCGCCGGACATTAGGTGGCGGATTCGAGCATCGCCGTTGCGGTCGGTCAGCGCCATCGAGCTGCTGTAGACGCCGCCTGTTTTGATCAACGCGAACACGCGCGCGCCTTCTAGCGGATAGCCCTGGTTGTCGGTGACATGGGCTTTCACCGTCGCCGTCAGCGACTCGCGAACAACCACGATATTGGTGCTCTTAGCCCTTTCGTCTGCATAGACGCGAGCTACGTTCGAACCGACAAAGTCGATGCTGTTGCGCGTGATCGAAGCGCGAATCAAGACATCTTCTTCGGGGACAACTTCAAGGACGTAGAGTCCGTCGGAGTTCGATACCGTTTGATGGCTGGTTCCATCAACCCAAACCTTTGCTCCTCGAACCACGTTGCCATCAGCATCGGTGACAACACCTGAGACCTGACCGTAATAGGTCGTTCCTCCGCCGCCGCAGCCGATGATTAACAGACTCAAGGCAATTACAAGGATAGCGAGTATGTTTTTCATCCTATACTTCCTACGTGTAAGTTCAAGCTTAGTTTCAAGCAAGGAGTAATTGGCGGCAAGAAATGGCCTAAAGCATCTCTAAAATCGCGTCAATATTTATCCTCGCCAGCTTAACAAACTCTTCATTCTTAGACTGTAGCAAAGCAATATTCCGTTCGCGGCTCTTTTGGAATGTCATAAAGCCGTCGAAAACGCGCTGCGGGGTGGCGTTTTCAAGGTCCGAAACAGCGTTGAAATCAAGCATCTTCGCAAAAGCAGAGACTTTCGGATCGTAACTCAACATGTAAGGCGGAACGCCGACAGTCGTAGCCAATATGCCAGCGTGAAGACGCATGGCGATAACGGTGTCCATACGCGAGAGCCGCTTTTGCATGTCGATAGGCGAGCCGATTTTGCGCAAGTCGGGGATTTTGCCGCCCTGCTGTTTCTCGATGGCGTCAATGAGCGGGCGATCTGCGTCGCGGTCCATCTCAATGAGATAGGGCATCATGTTCGCTTGGAAGAGCAGCCTTGCAAGCCCGCCGAAAAGTTCGACCACTTGCTTGGTTTGCTTGCCAAGCGGGCGGGGAGCAAGTCCGACGGCTTTCATATCGCCTAGGCCAAAGCCGCGTCCTTCGTCAATCGCCGCGACTGGAGGCAACAGAAATGCTGGGTCAGCTGCAAGGCGGACCTTCTTTTTGACGCCGAGTTTGCTTAGGGTGGCGGCTGAAGCAGGATCTCGGACAACAATGGCATCGGCTTGGTTGAAGGAGGCGGCTGTCCATCGCTTGCCGAAGTACCTGGTAACCGGTCCCACGCCTTGGCCCACAAAGATCACTTTCTTACCCATGCTCTTGGCGATCTTGACCAAGTTGGCGTAGTAGTAGACGCTTCGGACGCTGGTGACGTCTTGGAAGATGCTTCCGCCGGCAAAGACGAGTGCGTCACGGGACGAAATCGCCTGATGCACTGCTTTCATGTCTTTTCGCGCATAAGCCGTGATACCGTGAGTTCGGTATGTTTCTTCCGGCGAGCCGCTGAGCGCTGCAAGATCGTGCGGGGAGTTTCTGAGCCCTTCAACAGCGCCCAGCAGAATCGCGTCGTCCCCTATGTTGCCGCAACCGAAATAGCCTGCCAGGAGAATCCTAGCCATCTTTTCCCTCTCCTCCGCCGAATGGGTGGTCGCTGAATAATACTCCCTGGCGGCTAGTTGAATCTATGGGCACTATGAAATCCTTAACGATCAGCCACAGCACATATCCCCAGGCTCCTCCGATGATCCAGCCAATGACGATGCGCATCGCTCCGACGGTCAGCGGGGTGTGCAGGTGGCACATTGTATTGACAATGCTCGTTTGTCCGATCGCTCCGGCCATAAGCGCCAAGGCCAGCCACCCTCCACGGGACCGATCCGACAAGTTCAACAGCTTATATCGAATCAACAATCCGATCGATAGGATCATCATCGGATGCCCGATGAAGATCTCCTTGCTTCTTGGCCTTACGTGGAGGAAATGGGCAAGCAAACTCCTCAGCTTTAACTCGATGCCGCTGACACCTGCCGGATTATCGTTTCCAGTTCGCATCAGCATGAAAGCCAGAACGACAAGCACGCAGAAGCCGACGACGATCTGTCCCCAGAACACCGGAGTTTTCAGCAACTCTTTCGTCTCTGAGTACTTCAAGAAAAAGTAAATGCCGACGACCGCAATCGGAAGGAAGTGGGCAATCTTCACGCCTGAGAACTGGTCGGTGTGCGTGTAATATTGGACGCCGTTCAGCAACCCTCCAACGCAGAGGCCGCCAACTAAACTGATCAAAGTCATGATTGCGAAGTGCTTGACCATCGAGCGATCCTTTGCCTGGTCGAGATAGGCAAAGGCTAAAAGGGGCATCATGAACGCTGCGAGCAATGCGACATACTCCGCCGTCTTGGGAACCAAGCAAGACAGCGCCATCAGGACAAGGATTCCTATTGCGATGAACTTAGCTGAGTCTGACTTTAACCACGGAGAAATGACCGTAAACACCGTAAATGCCAGCGACGCGCCGATGAGAACGAACCAAACCGGGTTGATCTTCTTGTTCTTGAACGGATGCGGATAGCCGATCTCCAAGCCTTCGCTCTTGAGCGTTTTGGCGACCTTGCCGACGAGTTTTCCGTATTCCGTGAGAGGCTCCGCGCCAGAGATGCTGAGCGGACGAAGCAGCAGAACTCGAATCCCTCGCTCTGATGCTGCAAGGTCGAAGCGCTCGACATATTCGGCTTCGGAGTACTTATCGAGTTCGGCGGCTTGTGCGGCATGAAGACGAACCATATTCTCCGGAGCGTCCTCGGCAACCGTCTCAAGTCCGCCGATCTTGGCGAACTCCGGATTCGCAAAGTACATCTTTTGCTTCTTAAGCTCGTCGCTCAGCGCTTTGAGATTGCTCCGACGTCCCAGAACCTGGTCGCCAGAAGGCAGGAAGACAAGTGCGCCGAGATATCTCGCCCACTCAATTGTGCCGCGAACCGTCTTCTCAGTAGCTCCCATTTGGTTTGCACATCGCGCGATAATAGTCAGTTTCGATTTCAGGGCGTGTTTGGCGTGAATTGGGTTGAGCCCAATCGGAAGCGACCGAAGATACGAAGGGCTAATGTTCTTTGACAGCTTGAGCAAGGCAACCTTTCCTTGAGTGTCGATCTTCAGGTTGCTCGCAGGCAGTCTGAGCTTGATCGCCCTCGCGACTCTTTGAAGGGCAAACTTGTCTCCAGCAACGAACAGGTTCGCTGGCGTCAATGATAAACGCAACTGGCCCGCCACGACCAGATCGCCAACCGTTTCTTCAGAAAGAATAACGGAGTTCAATCCGCACTTTGTCAACTCTTTAAATGCCCTCGGCAGCGTTTTGCCTTGCGACAGTCCAAGAGCTTCAACAGTATCGACTTCGGCGGCCATGGCAACAGCGCGGTTCGATCTCTCGGCGGAGAACCGGAAAGCCAAGGACACAAGGCTGAATAGGGCGCATGCGGCGATGCCGTAGTAGGTCCACCGAGAGAGGCTAATTGAAATCTTCATCGTATTGGAATTCCTTTTCCTTGCCGCGAAGCGCCTTTTCGCGGCCTCCCATCACCAAAACCGTTGCCATTCCGCAGGCGAATCCACCGACATGCGCCCAGTTAGCAACCCCTTCCTGTGGCAACAGGATTTGCATCAAGAACCATGCGCCTAACAAAACCCATGCGCTGGCGACGACGGGAATAAACACAAACGGGATCAGTATCTCGATTTTGTTTGTTGGAAACAGGAGCAAATAAGCTCCCAGCACGCCGCCGATAGCGCCAGACGCTCCCACGATCGTGCCTTGCGAGTTTGGAGTTACGAAGACCTGTGTTGCTCCTGCGAAGATGCCCCAGAAGAGGTAGTACAGTGCGTATCGAGGCGGCCGCAGAGCTTGCTCCACACCGTTGCCGAACGTGAGTAAGAACAGCATGTTGCCGATCAGGTGGACCAAATTGGCATGCAGGAAGATCGACGTAAACAGCGTGATGAGCGAGCTTCCCGAGCCGGGATGCAACAAGGCGTTCTTGATGGTTGCCGGCGTGATGCCCCAGTCGGCAAAATTGATGCTTGGCCCAAATAGGTGCCATTGGCGATCCCAAAGGTAGATGAAACAGTTCAATCCGATCAGCGTCCAGGTCACTATCGGCACGTTTCTCGTGATACGGTTGTCGCGTATCGGGATCATGCGCTTTGAAGTCTACCGAGTTCTGGCCCCTGTTTGGTCGGCAGGCATGGTCGCCAGGCTTCTCGTTGAAGTATAAAGGAACGTGATGGAGTTACGATTGCGGACGGCATGGGTTGCGGGCCTTTGGCTTTTTCTTGTTGCCTTTTCCTCCTCTCAGGTTCAAAATCCCCGAGATCCGTTGCCTGTCGCGACGTTCCCGGCTTGGCGTCTCATCGACCGGGACGACGAGATGGAGGAGTTCGGTCTTTCGTTCGTCAGCGCTTTTACCACCGCCTACAAGCAGAACAACAGCGTGCCTCTCGATGTTTTTCTGCCGATCCAAAGATCAGGAGCCGTTCCCGTTGTGGTGGTCCTCCATTATTGGGGCGCGCGCGACTTAAGAACCGAACGCATCATGGCGCGCGAGTTGGCCCAAAAAGGCATTGCTTCGGTTATTGTCACTCTTCCGTACCACCTGCAAAGAACCCCGCCTGGATATTCATCGGGTCAGTTGGCGATTAAGCCAGATCCAGACCACCTCATCGCGACGATGACTCAGTGCGTCCTTGATGTTCGCCGCACTGTTGACTGGATCTCGACTCGGCCTGAGTTCGATTCGTCGCGGGTGGGCATTTCCGGAGTCAGTCTTGGCGCGCTCGTGGCTTCCTATGTCTATGCCATTGATCCTCGCGTCGGAAGCGCATCGCTGCTGCTTGGCGGCGCCGACCTGGCCCATATCCTTTGGAACAGCTCGTTGGTTACTAGCGACCGAGAGAAGCTTAGAAAGTTAGGTTATGACGAGGACACGCTGCGAGAGAAATTGAAGCCAATAGAGCCACTCGACGTGCTAAAAGAGCGGACTTCCGGCAAAGCATTCGTCGTCGGGGCAAACTACGATACAGTCATCCCAAGGATCGACACCGAGAAGCTCATCAATGCTTTGCCAAGTCAAGAAACGCTATGGATCGATACCGGCCATTACGGCGGCATCTTCGTCCAGCGGCGGCTTTCGCGGCTTGTCGCCGATTTCTTCTCGAAGGAGTTCGCTGGATTGGCGTTTCAGCCGCCTAAAGGAATCTACGCGCCTACAATCCGAATAGGAGCCCTCGCCAACAACGACGACGGATTCCAGATCTCCGTCGGAGTGGACATGTGGCGAGCAGGCAGAAGCGGCAATCTATTCGGCTCATTCTTGGTCACGCCGACCCAGCCGACGCTTTTCATGGGCTACCGGTTCGACGACCGGTTCTCACCGGGCGTTTTCGTCACAACGGACCGCGTCAGTTTCGGACTTTTCTGGAGTATTGTCCTGTGACGCCCTTAACCACCATCGAAAAGGCGTCGTTTCAGAATCTGATCGACACTTATATGGCGCTGGGCAGAGCTGCCGGCAAAGGCGAGCAGATCGTTGGCAAGGGTGTGCAGGGCTACGCTAGCTCGTTTCCGCATCCGATTAGCAACTTCGCTGTGGTCAGCGAAGTTACAGCTAGCATCGCTGCTGATCTAAAGTTGATTGCTGAGCCTCGCAAGGCCTTTCACGTGTACCTCTATGACGAGATGGCCAGCCGCCAATCTCGGAGCTTTCTGAAGAAGCAAGGTTTCCGCAACACGCACGTTCTCCAAGTCATGTCCGTAGCCCCGGTCGTGCCGCCAGGCGGATTGCCGCTCGAAAAGGCGGAATCCATTGAAAGCCGAACAGAAGTTGCTGAGTTTATGATTTCTCAGTTTCCGTCGACCTATCCCGACTGGATCAAGGACGAAGTTCGCGATGCGACAGCAAACGCCGAAGGGTTGGATCTGTACACTTTAAAGGAGGACGGACAAATAATCGCCGCCATGATGCTTAGGAGGAACGAATCTTGCATAGGGCTTTATAACCTGTGTGTAAGGATCGAAGATCGGAGGCGCGGATACGGCAAAATGCTAGTCACGATGGCAAAACGCCATGCAAGCAACCTAAGAATACCGCTCATCCTCCAATGCGACAGAAACCTTGCGGCCTGGTATCAGGAGTTTGGGTTTGTTAAATCTGGGAAGATTGAGGTCTACCATTTGTCGCATCTTGCATAGGCGAAGTATAATATCTGCAGGTAAACGTGCATAAGAGTCGAACGGGTTTCACGTTAATTGAACTCTTGACGGTCGCTACCATCGTTTTGGTATTAGCGGCTGTAACCTTCCCTGTGTTTCGCTCAAGCGTCGAATCGGCCCATAAAACCGTCTGTGTAAGCAACTTCAGGCAGGCGTATTTGGCTACCTTCCTCTATATGGAAGATTATTCCGAAACGTTTATGCCGATCAACTATCAGCCTGCAGGCGAAGCGACTTCGAAGAACGACCGCACGTGGGTCCAGATGATTCTGCCGTATACGTCGAGCTACACCATTTTCAGATGCCCGTCTGATAGCGGCGTCCACCCCAAGAGCGAGACGATCTTTGATCAGGACTTGGTTCCTGGAGACGTCTACTCCCGCTATTACACCGACTCGATGCGAACCAACCTGGGTTATAACTACCTGTACCTATCGCCAGTGTTGCTTGATCGCAACCGCTGGGTTTCATTGCCGAGGCAAATCTCGTCTATCGAAGATCCAGGAGAAATGTTGCTGTTTGTCGATTCGGTATGGGACCGCGATCTTGCAGGCCAACCAGTCGGCGGCGGGAACTGGCTGGTCATCCCGCCATGCCGCTTCTATAAATTTGGCAACACGGTTATCGACACTTTCGGTTTGGTCAACAAGGAAGTTTACGCGCGAAATAGCGGCTGGGTGGTCGATGACAGGCTGTCCGGACTGAGGTTCGGTGGCGCTTGGGCAAGGCACTCGGGCCGACTCACGACCGTTCGCACAGACGGAAGCGCTGCCTTGGTCTACCCCGAGCAGCTTTCATCCGGATGCAACGTTCAGGAAAACTGGTCCGGCTACATTGAAAAGGCGACAGAATACATCTGGGATCTTCACTAAAAGCAGGATATTCAGCTCTTAGCGCCGAAATTATCCTCTATGCGCCTTCGCAAGAACCTGCTGTTTTGCGCCTCAATGGTCGCGCTTTGCGCGTCGCTGGCCGCCAAAACACCTGACGAAATCAAAGCCGAGAAGCTGGGAGCCGAAGCTGAGAAGGCTTATAAAGTGCTCGCCGGCTCCGTCGATTTTCAGATCATTCAATCGCACTACCGAAACATCGCCGGGTTCGGTTCGCGCATCGCAGGTTCAAATGGCGAACGTCAGACGATTCAGTATTCGCGTTCGATTTTCAATCAGCTTGGTCTCAAGAACATTAGAACAGAGCCGTTTCGGGTCACCGTTCCAGATCCCGAGTCTGAAGGCCGCCTAACCCTTCCAGGCGGCAAACAGCTTGCCGTTTATCCGATGTGGCCGAACCTGGTGCGCACTTCAACTTGCGATGTTGAAGGCCCGCTTATCTACGGCGGCGACGGAACGCTGGAGTACTTAAACGGAAAACCGATCAAAGACTCGATCGTTTTGTTGGAATACAACTCGATGGGTCGGTGGAAGAACGCTGCAAAGCTTGGTGCCAAGGCCGTCGTGTTCGTTGCTCCAAAGCAGACCATCAGATCGGAGTCCGAGCAGAAGTTCAGCACCGTTCCGCTGAACGTGCCACGTTTCTATTTACCGCTATCAGAGGCTGGTCCGGTGCTCAATGCGGCCTTTCGAAGAGAGAAGGCCTCGCTCGTTTGCCGCCAAGACTGGGTGAGTCGCGATTCATGCAATCTCATCGCCGAACTGCCAGGCAGCGATCCCAAAGCGAAAGATGAGCCGATTGTCCTCTTTGCCTATGCGGACTCCATGAGTGCGGTTCCGAAGCTCGCACCCGGCGCTAACTCGTCTTCAGGTCTTGTTGCTTTGCTAGAGCTAGCCCGCATCTACAACACCTATCCTCACCGTAGGCCGATCACTTTTATCGTTTCCGGCGCACACCACTTAGCTCTTCAAGGATCCAAGGAGTTTGTGGATCGGCGCATTGAGACAGACAAAAACCCGATCATGCTGGCGATGACCCTCGACCTAAGCACCGGCAACCGCGGCATCGGGGGATTCGCTTTCGGCCACTACCACGACTTCCGATGGGAAACCGGCATGGAGATGGCCAGCATCACGCGCTCCCTGCGCAAACATGCGGAACGGATGGTGCCGATTCTAAAAGCGCCGAGTCCCAGAATCGTCTTCTCGGACACCGTCAACGGCCAGGACGACCGAGACTGGCGCAACAACATTCCAACGCGCATCGCCAACGACTGTGAACCCTTTCTTCTAGCCAAATACAACGCGATCACCGTTTCGACGATTGACGACGACCGGCGGTTAATTGACACACCCTTCGACACCGTCGACCGAATCAATCCCGTCAACGCCTACCGCCAGATCCAGAGCCTGGCCTGTTGTCTCCACCATGTGACGAACGACACATCGAGAAAGGGTGAGACAACTGACTTCCGAATCGCGCTCGACGTCAGCACTCCGCAGAGGATGTCGATCGTCGGCGGATTCGCCAAGGTCGAAGGCAACATCTTCAGCTTTGATCCGAACAAGAGCTTCGTCGCGAACATTCCCGTCATCGGCGCTTTGGCGGTTAATCTGAACTCGAACAAAACGCTGATGGGAGTTCGGGGCGACAGCATTACGCTTGTGACAGGCCCGAAAGCCAAATACCGATTCACAGGCCTTGCTCCGGTCAACTGCTACTACAAGGGCTGGGGCGCCGACTATGTGCGTCCTGCCAGGTTCGCCGCCTTCCACATCGATCCAGCCACAGGCAACATTGACTACGGTCCAACCGAAGGCATGCAGGGCTCGATGAACTATCCGACCAGGTTCGAGCTGAAGACAGGCTATAAGTCAACTCCCATCGTGGTTTTCAATTGCGTTGCCACCGACTTTTATGACCTCGTCGACCCGCAGGACCTGAAAGCTTTGACGGCATTCGATGTTCTCGATGCCACGACCGACGCTGCACCGAAGGATTTCGGCTTCTTCCGCGACGACAAGGACATGCGCTATAACACGGAGTCCGAAGAAACCGCGGTGATGCTGACTGTTCCGGGCCAACAGTTCAAGCTCCTGATGGGCTCAGGCCTCGGCGAAATCCGGCTGGTTTTGGCCAATCCGACGAAGAAGAATCCTGACGGCACCGGATATCGTGTTCGCGGGCTGAAACCTGTCGACAGCACGGAAAGGCAATATATCGGCGCTGGCGGCTTGTTCCCGAACGCCCCGCTCAACTCGGCAATCGACATCCTCACCTTGAACCAGCAGCGCCTGGACAAGTTCGCGAAATACCGCATCATCAGCAAGGGCATTAACGACATGCAGGTGTCCGCAAAGGCGGAGATCGACGATGCGAAGGCAAGTATTGAGAAGAACCAGTACGTCGATGCGGAACGCCATGCGCGCGCGGGCTGGGGTTATGCTTTGCGCGCCCATCCGATCATCCAGAAAACGGCGAACGACGTCGTCAACGGCGTTATTTTCTACCTATTCTTGATCATCCCGTTCAGCTATTTTATGGAACGGCTGCTGTTTGCCCATCGCAAGCTAACCCATCAGCTTGGCTGGGCTATGGCCATTTTCGCCATTGCTTTTATTCTGCTTTACTTCATCCACCCGGCGTTCGAAATCGTGACGAACCCGATGATGATCTTCATTGCCTTCGTGATGGGCGTGCTAAGTTTAATCGTTATAGGATTCATTTTGGGCAAGTTCGAAGCGTCGTTGAAGGCTTTGAAGGCGGCTCAGAGCGGCGTCCACGAAGTCGATATCCGGCGTGTCAGCGTGGCCATGGCGGCGTTTAACCTTGGCGTCAGCAACATGCGAAGGCGCAAAGCAAGGACCTTCCTGACAACCCTTACGCTCGTTGTGATGACGTTTATCGTTCTCAGCTTCACCTCAATCGTGTCTGAAGTGCAGCTTAAAGATGTCGAAAGCGATTCGCCAGCTCGGTACTCTGGCTTGCTGTTCCGCGATCCGGGCCTCGGAGCATTGCCGATTGCAACCTATTACCAAGTGGCAAACGAGTTTTCCGGACTTGGATCGGTAGCTCGACGCGCATGGGGTCGAGGATCACCCCGCGGAGAAAAGGGCGTGTTAGCCATCCAGTGCGCTGATCGAACCTTCGCGGCTCGCGTGATGGTCGGCCTTGATCCGTCGGAAGCGAACATCTCTCGGCCTCAAGAAGCCCTCCTAAAAGGCGGCCGCTTCTTCAAACCGGGCGACAAGCAGGTCATTATTCTTCCTGCCCCTGTTGCTGAGGAATTGAAGATCGATTCGCGCGAAGTGGGCAAGGCGACAGTGCAATACGCCGGCGTCGACTACACAGTCATCGGCATCTTCGACCCAGGCGCGCTGCGCGGCATCGTCGACCTTGACGGCGACGAGATGCTGCCGTCCGACAACACCTTGTCGAACACGTTGCAGATCGAGTCGCGCTCGGCAAACGACGCCTTCCGTAAGTTCATTCGGCACGACCCGTCGGTGTGCTTCTTCATGCCGGCAGAAACCGCAATCAGCCTCGGTGCAGAAGTCACTTCGGTTGCCGTTGGACTTCCCGACGCAACAAAGACCAAGTCCGCACTAGACAACTTGATGAAGCGCCTCAGGCTGAACATCTATGCGACTGTGCCAAACGACCAAGGCGGCATGACGGTACACCAATTCAGCGCTCAGCAAGCTTCGAAGGGCACAGGCATTCTGCTCATCCTCATCCAGACGCTGATCGCCGCAGTCTTCGTGTTGAACACGATGGTTGCCAGCGTCCATGAGAGGACAAGAGAGATTTCGATCTTCAGCGCGATCGGACTTGCGCCGAACCACATCGCGATGCTGTTCTTTGCCGAATCCCTGGTCTATGGCGTTCTTGGCGCGGTCATCGGCTACTTCGCTGCTCAGGCGACGGCCAAGGTCATCGTCGCAACAGGAATCCTGCCCGACCTCTATCTGAACTTCAGCTCGACGTCGGCGGTTCTTTCAGCAACGATTGTTATGGCGACGGTCATCGGTTCGACGATCTATCCGGCCAAGAAGGCGTCGCAAATAGCTGCTCCCGCGCTCGAAGGCGACTTGCTAGACGAAGAACCGGAAGGCGACGACTGGTCGATTCTGCTTCCGTTTAGCATCAGCTCCGTCGAAGCGGCTCCAATTATCCGCTTCCTCAACGACTGGTTTAAGGCCTACGAGGAGTACACCATCGGCACGTTTGTCACGTCGGGGACGAAGTATAACGCACTTGATTCGACCCATGGCGAAGCTTATCGCGTCAGCGCGATGGCTTGGATCGCACCATACGACCTCGGCGTCAGTCAAAACGTGAGCATCACGGCCGCTCCGACGCCGCTGGAAGGCGTTTACGACCTAACGCTTGTGCTGACAAGGCTCTCGGGCGAACCGGCCAACTGGATCAACCTTAACAAGAGATTCTTGGCCGACCTGCGAAAGCAGTTCTTGACATGGCGCACGATGGATTCCGGCCAGCGCGAGAAGTTTAATCAGACGAAAGCTGCTGTACTCGAGCCGGCATAAGCGACCGATAACGAACCGAACAGGACTCGGCAAATTGCTGGGTCCTGTTCTTGTATGAGAAATGTCCCCGAAATAAGCTTCATCGACCTTTCGGCAGTATATGAAAGGTTCAGCAAATAAATTGATCATATCGGGTTTTTTAGTTGAAACAATGCCTGTGATGCCAGAAAGGAGGCCTGATATTCAACATTTTCCTATTTGCGCCAGACGATTCTTGTCGTAAAGTGAATGTAGTTTGGGCGAGGATTGTTATGACTTTTACGGACCAGATTCAGATTTGCATACGGCTTGGCAAGGCCGTGTTTCAACGTCGCGCGGATGCTCCGAACGACAAAGAGCGGAACATGGTGATCGCCGCCGTTTCATTTATCGCCGAGGACTACATATCGATGGTTCAAGACCACTTCCTTGGCGTCTGCCCCTTTGCCGACAGCATCGGGGACGTGCTTGGCGAGGAGGCGGAAAAGAGCCTGAACGGCATTCTTGCGGCCATTGACGGCACCTTGCCGCAGATTCCTCGACTGGAGCTTGTATTGCAACTCCACTTCTTCACATGCGCCGTCCGCTTGGCCATTGATCAAGAAACTTACCCTAGCCAAGGCGTCGTCGAAGTCGAAGAACAGGAAACTAAAGCAACAATTTGACTCTAGAAACGGCTATTCGGACCGATAATCCGAATAGCCATGAATATAGGAAGCACTCAAGCTGCACCCATTGCACCAGAACAGACTCAGGGGATCACCGCGAAACGCGCGGGCCTTCAGCTTGCCTTGCTCAAGAAAGCCCTCGATGCCCAGCAATCGACCATGGAACAACTGATGAACGTCTCCGAAGGCAAAGGCCAGGCGCTCGATATCAGGGTGTAACAAGATCAGGACTGGTTTCTAATCGGTCGCGCATCCTCGCCGCCGCCCTCACCAGCAATATCATTACGGGCACCTCAACCAGCGGTCCGATCACAGCCGCAAAAGCTGCTCCCGAGTCAATACCGAAGATGGCCACTGCCACGGCGATGGCTAGCTCGAAGTTGTTGCTGGCTGCCGTGAACGAAAGCGTTGTTGCCTTTCTCGCGTCTGAGCCCATCTTCCCCGACATCCAAAACGACACGAAGAACATTGCCGCGAAGTAGATGAGCAGCGGAGCAGCGATTCTCAGCACATCTGTCGGCGCGGCCACGATCTTCTCTCCCTGAAGCGAGAACACCATAACGATGGTGAACAATAGCGATATCAGCGTTATCGGACTGATCTTCGGCATGAATCGCTTCTCATACCATTCAGCCGTTTTCAGCTTCAGCGCAATGAACCTTGTGGCAAATCCCATAAGGAACGGAACGCCGAGGTAGATGAATACGCTCTTGGCGATTGAGCCGATGGTGATGCCGCTGAGGTCAATATTGCCGAAATGGACTCCGAACCAAGGCGGAATGACCTTGAGGAACAGGTAGGCGTAAACCGAATAGAAAAACACCTGGAAAAGGGAGTTAAACGCCACCAGCGCGGCCGCGTATTCGGTGTCGCCGTCGGCCAGGTCGTTCCAGACGATGACCATGGCGATGCAGCGCGCCAAGCCGATGAGGATGAGCCCGACCGCATAACTCGGTAGGTCGCCAAGCATCAGCAGCGCCAGCGCGAACATGAAGATCGGCCCGATGATCCAGTTCTGAACCAAGGACAAGCCAAGAACCTTCACATCCTTGAAGATCCTTGGTAGCTCCTCGTATTTAACCTTCGCCAACGGGGGATACATCATCAGGATGAGTCCAGCAGCGATGGGAATCGAGGTGGTTCCTACGGCAAGGCCCGCGACTCCTTTAGCAACCCCAGGCATGAAATGGCCCAAGCTCACGCCGATAGCCATCGCTGCGAAGATCCAGACAGTTAGGTATTGATCGAGGAAGGCTAGTTTCTTCATTTACTTATCTCGTTCAGGAGGGCGTCGATTCGATCCCTAATCTGGTCTCTTATTGCCCTTACGAACTCGAGAGGTTGTCCGGCCGGGTCGTCAAGCCCCCAATCTTCGGTCACCAGGAACCCAGCGGGACACTCGGTTGCATCGACTCCGCAGCCCATCGTGATGATCTTGTTTGCTTCCTTGATTAGTTCAGAGGTAAGTTGCTTCGGCTGGGCGTCGGCCATGCTGATTCCAAGCTCTTCAACGGCCTGTTTGGCCTGCGGATTGACCGTTTGGCCGGCTCGTGTGCCTGCGCTGACGCCTTTGATGTCTAAGCCTCTCTTGGCCGCCATGTCGTTAAGGATCGCCTCAGCCATTTGCGAGCGGCCCGCGTTGTGGACGCAGACAAACAGAACCGTCTTCATGTCTTGGTTGCCCGAATAAAGGCACTGAAGAACACACCGTCGAGTCCTTTCTTTTCTTCCTCGGTCAAAGAAGCCAGGGTTTCGCTTTGGACCGTGCTCTCGAGGTCGCTCAGCGAATAGTTACGGGTGGGAGTTATTGAGATGTCCTTGAATCCGGCTTTCTGAAGGTAGGCGATATACTCGTCCTTGATGAGTGCGCCTGCGATGCACCCCGCATAGGCTTCCATGTCGGCTTTGATCGCCGCCGGAATAGCCCTCTCTACCACGACATCCGAAACAGCAAACCTGCCGCCGCTCTTCAGCACTCGATAGGCCTCGTTAATCACCTTCGGCTTGTCGCCAGATAAGTTGATAACGCAGTTGGAGATGACGACGTCGACCTTTTTGTCGGGAAGGGGAATATCCTCGATGTACCCCTTCAGGAACTCGACGTTCGTCAGACCCGACTTCTTCTTGTTCTCTTCGGCCAGCGCCAGCATCTCATCGGTCATGTCCAGTCCGTAGGCGTATCCGGTTGCACCAACACGCCGGGCAGAAAGCAGAACGTCGATGCCGCCGCCGCTGCCCAGGTCAAGGACGGTTTCGCCTTCCTTGAGTTCGGCGAGAGCGGTGGGATTTCCGCAGCCCAGGGACGCCTGCAAGGCCATCTCCGGCAGAATCTGCGTTTGGTCTTCGGAGTAGAGATTAGTGGTAATTGGGTCGCATCCGCACGAGCTGCAACAGGAGGTCTGCCCCTGTTGGGTCACTCGTAAAGCGGCCGCTTGATATTTTTCCTTAACTTGTTCGCGAATGTCGATGGGATTATTCACAGCAAGCCTCCTGGGTTTGGTTGGGTTGGTTCTTTAGAATGTCGGCTAAGAAATTCGCAGCCTCGCGGTTGGCGGCGCACACCATGTAGCGGCCGCGCTTTTCCATCGTGATGAGGTTGCAGATGCGCAACTCCTTCAAGTGGAACGAAATCGTCGAGGTGATCTTGTCGGTGCCGGTGACGTGGCAGCAGACGTCGCCGACGGTCGGTCCTTCGATGCGGCGAACATTGCCGTCGTCTTCGATGGCGACTTCGCAACATCCGCCGCTGAGGAACTGAAAGATGCGTAGTCGAGTGGGGTCGCCTAGGGCTTTGAACATCAATGCGGCATCGTCAAGGTCGTACATGCCTGCATTATAGCACGACATTTCTAGAATTGTAGAATAGTAGTTGCAATAATGCGATGGCGGATCTTGCATAGACGGAAATCTCGCAACAACGTGGGTTTGTTCTTGAACATTTCATAGATGCGGGTCTAGGTAACGCCGGACGCTGGCCGACAATGATGAACGACAGGTCTAGTAAGGAGACTTAGTTCCTGAAGTTCCTTAAGATCGCTCTGTGTCTTAAGGGTTTGCATCTGACGGATCTGTCGCGTCAATAACTCATTTTGTGAGAGGTGAATTCGCAGGAGGTCAATCAGCCACGTTGGATCGGTAGCAACATATCGTCTCTTACCATCAAGTCGATCCTATGCAATCTGTATTCCAGTCAGTATCGGATGTTGAACACCGAACAGGAATATCCTACCTCCCGAAGTACCTTTTACGTCATGGTTAAAATCGTCGAGCCAAGTAGGTTGCCAATAAGTAAGTGGATGATCTATATCGATCGGCTCGACTGGAAGCCTCATCAACCAACACTCAAATACGCCACGATTTATGTCAATTTTAGTGCAACTAGATGGGATCCCGATCAATTTGGCAGTATAAGTATGATTCCGAAGTTCACTTGCATTGATGTTGTCCCCGTCCCTAGGCAAATGAGACTCTGTCAGAGGAACAACACCGGTATGTTGCAAGGAAATTGAATACATAGGTGAAAGCTCAATGACTGCTAGATCACTTTTATCGAAAACGGATTTAGCGCTATCTATGTCGGGATGGTTATCTCTTAGCGATTTTGCCAGTTGACTAGATGTTAGTTGAGATGGTGTCATGGGACTAAAATAAGTAACATCACCTTCACGACCATGAAAGGGTAGTAGCTGGAATATCGTCTCGCATTCCTCTTCAGCTAGCTTCCGGAGTTCATCTAGGACATGGGCTGCAGTAAGTAGAAACCAGATTGAACATACTTTAATTACGAAGCCTGAGTATAGAAGAACCGATTCTTCAGGCTTTGCGTTTGGGCGTTTGGCGACTATGCCGACAAAGCATCGTAGTATATCTGCCTCTTGTGATTCGATTTATTCTAGCCATTCTTGATCGGATTCTTTGTCCATAACCGCGACTGCCTGCCATCTTGATGATCGCAGGTTATCAATAGGGAGAAACAACGTTTAAAGGTCTTGAACCTTTGGTAAGCAAGACGGAATGAGACGATCAGACCTCATAAAAAAGAAAACGGTACAACGAGGCGTTCATGGACCAGCGGCATATTCGCAACTTCTGCATCATCGCGCACATCGGCGACGGCAGGCTGGACACGAACGATCGATAGAATCTACCTCGGCAGCTGCACTCCGAAGATATAGATCAGGCAATAGTAAATGCCGACCGCGATCATCAGGACTCCTGTAATCCTTCGGACCCACCATTCCACGAGCGTTGTTTTCTGGAACACGTTGCCTATTGAGCGAGCGCCGAAGGCAACGACGAAGGCGAAGACGACGACCGGCAGCCCCGTCGCTAAGCCATAGGAGGCCGGAATGAGGAGCGTCGACTTGTGTTGCACGGCAAGCGGCAGCATGCTCCCGAAGTACAGCCCCGCGGAAACCGGGCAAAAGGCGCAGGCGAACAGAACTCCAAGGCCGAATGCGCCAATATAGCCTGCTTTACCGAGCCTCTCGTGCAACGCCGCCAGTTTTCCGCCGCCGCCGAGTTTGATCGAGATCAGCTCCAGCAGAAACATACCGACAACAATGAGCAGCGGCCCCAGAATCTTGTTCATGTTCTTCTGGAGGAAGTAGGAGAGCTCTGGCGCGGCAAGCAAGCCGGCAACGAGTATTGCCGCTATTGCCACATAGGCAATGATCCTGCCAAGGGCATAGACAAGGCCCGTAAGCAAAACCTGACGGGGCTTACCAAGCGATTTGCTGATGAACGAGATGGCGGCAACATTGGTCGCCATAGGACAGGGACTGATGGCCGTCAACAGGCCAAACCAAAAGGCAAGGCCTGCTGCAACCCAATAGGCAGACACTATTGGTTCTCCATGTACTCCACAACTTCGTCGCGGATGTACTGCTTGAATTGAGATTCGTCCTTGATGAGTTCCCAGACTTTCTTCAAGTTCGACCAGCGAACCTGCTTTCCGTCGCTCATTAGTGAAACCACAACCGACTTGCTCATGATGCTGTAGTCTTTGAGATAGTGCTCGTTCCCCGAATCATCGGTGTTGATCAGCTTCCAGACTATTCTGCCGTCGGCGAGCTCCTTGGCGAACTCGTCTTTCAGCACTTGCTCCGTCAGCTTTTCGATCTGCATGCATGTCTGGCATCGAATGCTGTCATATAGGTAGTAGACAACCACTGTCTTTCCATTGGCCGCAACTTCGGTTTGGGCGCTCGTTGGACTTTCCGGTGAGCTTGTCTTGGGTTTGGGGATCGCCATGTAGGCGATGCTTGCTACCACGAACAGCCCAAGAGCGACCGATACGATGGTCTTGGTATTCATTAAGCGTTCAACAACTCAGTAGCTTTGTCGACAACCAAACCGATCCTATCGCTATTCGCAGGGGACTCGCCCTTCTTAAGCCCAAGATCGGTGACGCGAAGGTGCTTGACGTCGGTAAATCCGGCTTCCCTAAGGCAGTGAATCACGCAGTCCTTGTCGCATCCATCGATTGCCAAGATCATTGACGCCGCCTTCGTGTTTTCGATAATATCGGGCACTCGTCCGCCGACGCCTGCGAGGCAATACATCTTTCCTTCGCCGCGCTTGGTTAGCTGTCTTGCTGCTCGATCACAGATCTCGGCTGTATCAGCAGCGCCTGAACATGAGAAGATGAGCCTGAGCCCACCGGTGCAATCGCAACCTTTCTTTGTTTCTTCCATTACGAATATCCTCGCTATGCTTCAGCAATCAGCTTCTTGATGTCGGCAACGTTTAGAACGCGGCCTACCGACTTGACTTGCCCGTCAATGACGAGTGCCGGAGTGCTCATGACTCCAGCCTTGATAATCTCTTGAATGTCCTCCACCTTTTCGATGTCCAAGGCGATATCGGCTTCTGCCGCCGCATTGATCACGTTTTGGTGGAGTTGTTTGCACTTCGTGCATCCGGTTCCTAGTATTTGTACTTTCATGGTTCTCCTACAGAATCGCGTTAAATAAGTAACCGACAAACAAGATGCCCAAGGCAACGACGCCAATGAAGGTTGCAATCAGTTTCGGGCGTAAGACTTTGCGCAAGATGATCATTTCGGGCAGGGACAGCGCGATAACAGCCATCATAAACGCGAGGACAGTACCTGGCGAGGCTCCTTTTTCAAGAAGAGCTTGGACGATGGGTATGATGCCCGCTGCGTTTGAATACATAGGGACGCCGAGTACCACAGCGACAGGGACCGACCACCACGCATCCTTGCCCATGATCGACGCCATCGCTCCGACCGGCACATAGCCGTGGATTCCCGCGCCGACGGCAATGCCGATGACAACATACAGCCAGACTTTGCGAATGATATCGACGACAGCGGACTTGCCAGCGTCAATGCGTTCGCTCCAAGTCATTTTATGATCTGATTCCGAGATCGAGGCATGCATCTCGTAAACCCACGGCTCGACGTGGTGCTCCATCTTGAGTCTGCCAATCACCCAGCCGGCGACAATGGCGATGAACAGCCCTGTTGCCAAATACAAACCGGCAACCTTCACGCCGAACAGGCCGAACAAGAGAACGAGAGCTACCTCGTTAACCATCGGCGCGGCGATCAGGAACGACAAGGTGACTCCTAGGGGAACGCCTGTCTCGACGAAGCCGATGAACAGCGGAACGGCTGAACAAGAGCAGAACGGCGTCACGATACCGAGCGTCGCCGCCAGCACATTGCCGACCGACTCGCGCTTGCCCCTGAGGATTTGCCTTGTGCGTTCCGGAGTGAAAAAGGTTCGTATGATTCCTACGCCAAACACAACCACGACCAGAAGCATCAGAACTTTCGGAACTTCATAGATGAAGAACTCGATGGACTGAGCCAAATGCGAGTCCTTGGGCATCGCGAATACGGAGTAAATGATCCATTTCGCTCCTGGTGCAAGATATCTGTAAACGAGATACCAGCTCAAGATGAGCAGCACAGCCTTTAGAATGCTTTGCGATGATGAACTTCGTTGCAGGTTAGTTTCCGTATTTGCGTTCATGGCGCATGCTCCTCGCTCGCTGCCTCAATCGCCAGCACATCATCGATGCAGCATAGGAACTTTAGGAGGCAAGGGATCCTCAGGGAGTAGAAGACCTGAAGGCCCTGCTTTCGGTCGGTGACCAAACCAGCAGATTTGAGAATGGTGAGGTGCTTGGAGACCGTAGAAAAGTCTGAACCAACCAAGTCCTTTAGATCGCAGACGCAAATCTCGCGGGACTCCATCGCTTCCAGCATCATCAATCGGCTAGGGTGTCCCATGGCTTTGATGACCTCTGCGCGTCGTTGTGTTCTATTGGCTGGCATATTCCTCATACTTGGCTATTTTGCCAAATAGCCAAGTAATTATGCAACCCCTTTTTGTCTTTTGTTCCTTTTTCGACAATTCCTGCGCTGCTTTGCGTTCCTGAGGTGTATGGGGTCTAAACGGTACAATGAAGCGTTCATGGACCAGCGGCATATTCGCAACTTCTGCATCATCGCGCACATCGACCACGGCAAATCGACCCTTGCCGACCGGCTGATTGAGCGTTGCGGCGCTATTCGAGGCACCGCCAAAGAGCAGATGCTGGACACCATGGACATCGAGCGCGAACGCGGCATCACCATCAAAATGACCGCCGTCCGGCTCAACTACATCGCCAAAGACGGCCAGGAATACCAACTTAACCTGATCGACACACCCGGCCATGTCGACTTCACCTACGAAGTCTCGCGAAGCCTGGCAGCCTGTGAAGGCGCATTGCTCGTGGTGGATGCCAGCCAAGGAGTCGAAGCGCAGACCATCGCCAACGCCGCCATGGCGATGAATCAGAACCTCGAGATCGTGCCGGTTATCAACAAAATCGACCTGCCCCACGCCGACGTCGAACGCGCCAGAGAAGAAATCGAGTTCGCTGTCGCGATCGACGCTTCTGATGCCGTTTTGACATCTGCCAAGACCGGCGAAGGCATCGACGACATCCTCGAAGCCATCGTCCACCGCGTTCCCCATCCTCGCGGCGACTCCGAGAAGCCATTGCGCGCGCTGATCTTCGACTCGCACTTCGACACCTATCAAGGCGCGGTGGCTTACATCCGCGTCGTCGACGGCTCGGTGAAGAAGGACGACAAGATCAAAATGATGTCCACCGACGACACTTTCGACGTGGACTCGGTTGGCGTTTTTCGGCCTTCTTTGGAGGTTGGCGCAGAATTGCAAACCGGCGAAGTTGGATTCTTGACGGCATCGATGAAGACGATCGGCGATGCCTCTGTCGGCGACACCGTCACGATGCGCGACAATCCAGCGCGAATGGCCTTGCCCGGCTACCGCAAAGCCAAGCCGATGGTGTTCTGCGGCCTTTATCCCTCGGACGACCGCTATGAGGACCTGCGCGACGCCCTCGCCAAGCTCTGTCTTAACGACGCTTCTATTGAATACACTGCTGAAACGTCGGCCGCTCTCGGTTTCGGCTTCCGATGCGGATTCCTCGGCCTGCTCCACATGGACATCGCCCGTGAAAGGCTGGAGCGCGAGTTCGACCTTGACCTGATATTGACCGCCCCGAGCGTCGATTACATCGTCCATCGCACCAACGGCGAAGTCGAGCACATTTCGAACCCGAGCGCGATTCCGAATCCGACCGAGATCAACTTCATCGAAGAGCCGGCCGTCAACGCGACGATCATGGTTCCGACCGAATATGTCGGCACTGTCATGACGCTTTGCCAAGACCGCCGCGGCGTGTTCAAGAAGACGGAGTATCCTTCGCCAAGCAGGGTCATGATCCACTACGTCCTGCCGCTGGCCGAGATCCTTCTCGATTTCTTCGACAAGCTGAAGTCGTCGACCCGCGGCTACGCCAGCTTCGACTATGAACTGACCGACTATCAGCGCAGCGACCTAGTAAAAGTTGACATCCTGCTAAACGGCGACCCCGTGGACGCGCTGTCTTTCATCGTGAACAAGCAGTTCGCCTATAACCGCGGCCGCCAGATGGTCGAGCAGCTGCGGAAAGTCGTCCCGCGCCAGCAGTATGAGGTCAGGATTCAAGCGTCAGTCGGCATGAAGGTCATCGCCGCCGACACAATCAAGCCGTATCGCAAGAACGTCATCGCCAAGTGCTACGGCGGCGACATCACCCGCAAGCGCAAGCTCCTCGAGAAGCAGAAAGAGGGCAAGAAGCGGATGAAGAACATCGGTTCGATCGAGCTGCCGCAGGAAGCGTTCCTGAGCGTTCTGAAAGTCGCGGATTAGTGCTGTTTGCATGCGTACACATGCAAAGGGTACGGTTTTCTCCCAAAATAGACATAGAAACGCCTATTTGCATGCGAACGCATGCAAATCGCATGGAATATTGCCTATAATGTTGTCAAAGAGGCGAAATGCATGCGAACGGATGCAAATGAGATGCAAAATCCGCATCAGATTCTTGGGCAGGCTATTCGGCAGAGACGCCAAGCCCTAAAGATCAACCAAACAACTGCCGGCCTTGTTGGAGGCTGCGGACGGAACTTCGTGTCTTGGGCAGAGCAAGGCAAGCCTTCGTTGCAGCTAGATAAGCTGCTTGGGCTGCTGCAAGCCCTTGGTCTAAGCCTTATTCTAACGAACGGCTCGGGAACCATCGAGGTGAAGGTTGATGGAAAGACCGACTGACGTCGAGAAGCTATATATCTGGCGGTCAGGCAGGCTGATGGGCGAGCTCGTGCGCTTGGAGAAAGGCTGTTCGTTCACCTTCAGCCAAGAGGTGCTACATGACGCGAATCGGCCTAGAATCGGAGTCTCATTATCGATGCCCTATACGGCGGAGCCGTATGTCACGAGTGGCTATAACCTGCCGCCTTTCTTTGCCAATCTGCTTCCCGAAGGTTTGCGCTTCCAGGCACTGTCTGGCAAGTTAAAGACCTCCAGAGATGATCGCTTCTCGATGCTTGCAGCGATAGGGGCTGACTGTATTGGAGACATTTATGCGACGGTTTCTCCTTCGCCGGATATTATCGACTTTCCGGCAGCTAAGCTCGCCAATATAACGGATCAAGACTTCAACGAGTTGGAACAAGAAGCCATCGAATCGGCTCATCATGCATCGATACCCGGTGAACAGCCGAAGCTATCAGCCTCGATGTATACCATTCCCGTTCGCGCCAAGTCGTTTAGCTCGTGCATACTGAAGCTGTCACCGGTAGCATTCCCTCTGCTGATTGAAAACGAAGCGTTCTTCATGGAATGCGCGCGAAGGTGCGGTCTTCAGACAGCTAGAGTCAAGATCGTGTTTGACAAGGCAAACCGACCTGGTTTGCTCGTTGAGAGATTTGACCGGCAGCCAAGTTCGAGCGGCTTCAGGCGCATCCACGTCGAGGACATGTGCCAAATAACCGATTGCTATCCAGACGTCAAATACCGTTTACCAATGCGATCAGTCGCCGAATCGGTTATTGGACATACCGATGCCGCACCTGTTCAATTGCTGCGGCTCCTTCAACTCACGGTCTTCAGCTATATGGTCGGCAACGGGGATATGCACGCCAAGAACATCAGCCTCATCGAGAATCTTGTTACCGGCCTAATCGAGCTAAGCCCTGCATATGATGTTTTGTCTACTTTGCCCTACTCTAGACTCGACCAGCACATGGCGCTTAAGATGGACGGTAAGGACGACGGATTCAAAGCGGGCGACTTCGTCAGGTTTTTTGGCAGGTATGGCCTTGCAGAAACAGCCGTTCTTCATTCAATTACGAATATTACGACTCGCCTAAGACCTCAGCTCGAACGTATCGGCGAAATCGGTTTTGGTGAAAAGACCACCTTGTTCCTGCAAAACGATATATCCCGGCGAATCGCACAAGTGACGGCTTAGCGTTTCCGGGCGACCCAGATCTCTTCGGACGGCCAGCGGCGCGCCCATTCCTTGGTCATGTATTCGAACCGCGTTTCATCGGCGTCGGCTGGAGCTTGGATTTCGATCAGTTTTTCGATTTCGAAAGCGCAATCGCGCAACAAGGCGATCATCTTTCCGGTCGGCAGGGAGAACTCGACGGAGTTCTCATCGGGCCATTCCAGTCGAAAAAGGTCGAACCAGTTGCGGCAAAGAGCAGGAGTTGCCGGACCGATGTCAGGCGTGCAAACCTGAGCGATTGGCGAGTTCCGCATGAAAACGAGCGTTCCACCGGGACGAAGCAGCCGCGAGGCTTCCGGAATCCACTTGTAAGGGTCGCACCAGATGCTCGCGCCGTACTCGCTAAGAGCCAAATCGAACGAGGCATCGGGCAGGGGAACGTTTTCGGCTGAGCCTTCAATCAATGGAAAGTCAATGCTGAATTCGGCCTGGTATTTGCGCGCGTTGGCAAGCTGCTCCGGCGTGATGTCAATACCGGTCGGGTTCATGCCGATCTTGGCCAGCCATGCCGAAAAGTAAGCCGTCCCGCATCCCATTTCAATGGAGTCCTTTCCGCTCCATTGATTCAGATCTCCAAGGGCAGAAACTTGGCTCTCCGGAACACCCCAGATGCCCCACTCGATCTCGTTTGTCGACCAAGACTTCCGACCGGGTTCGGCGAAGTATAGACTCATCGTGCCCCACGCTTCGCGGTTGCGCAGCACATGCTCAGGATATTCGGCCATAGGAGCAGTATGGCATCGCGAGGCTAGAAGACCTTAATGATCTGTTCGGCAATCCTCTTCAGCAAGGGCATTGTCACCGAGTTGCCAGCTTGCATATAGAGCTTCGTTCGAGCAATCTTAGGCAGAACAAACTGCTCTGGATAGCCTTGGAATCGGAAGCACTCGCGCGGAGTCAGCTTGCGGATTCCCCAATCGTCGCGCAACAACGGCACGTTATGCCCGCCGGTGCCCATGTTCGCCGTTAGCGTCGGGCATACGTTGCTTTTGTTTTCGCGAACGTAGATGCGCCGCCATTGGTAGAGCGTATCGCGCGAGACGATTTCGCAGTCCAACTCGGCGTAGTAGGGGTGCGTCGGATGGAAGTAGTAGAAGTCGTCCTGCTTTGCATGGTCCAGAACGTCATGGATCGTAGCGGTCAGCGGGACAGGCTCGGGAAAGGCGAATCCAGAATCCTTGCCATACCGCCGCCGGTCGAAGGCCACAATGAAGATGCGCTCACGGTTTTGCGGCACGTTGGCATGCGTCATCGTGTTCAGCACGCGGAATGAGACTTCGTAGTCCAGCTTCTTGTCCAGGATGTCGTGCATCACGCGGAACGTCCGGCCGCCATCGTGCGCCTGCAGGTTCTTCACATTTTCCAAGAAGACAATCTTCGGCCTTTTCTCGGCGATGATCTCGGCAATGTCGAAGAACAGCGTTCCCCTCGCGTCGTCGAATCCCTCTTGGCGGCCGGCGACGGAAAAGGCCTGACAAGGGAAGCCGCCGCAAAGGATGTCGTGGTCGGGGATTTCTTTCTTCTTGACTGCCCTAATATCTCCGACCGGATTCTCGCCGTAGTTGGCCGCATACGTCTTCTTCGCGTCCTTTTCCCATTCGCTCGAGAAGACGCATTCGCCGCCAACCGATTGCATCGCAAGCCGAAATCCTCCGACGCCGGCAAAAAGGTCGATGAATGAGAACTTCGGCGACAAAGGCGGAGGATAAGGAATGGACTGCTGAGCGTTCGATGCGAGGTGATTCACCATAGATGCCGGGCCGCCGATATGATAGGTTCAAGTCAGAGACTACCTGATTGGCTTTTATTCTGGAGAGTGTCCGTCTCGGATCATCATCCGGCCGCTAGAAGCAAACAACCGACCCGGTAAACTACCGTCTAGATGTCACCGAGACTCGAATTCGCTTTAAACGCGGCCATCAAAGGCGGCAAATCGACCCTGGCGCACTTTAACGCCGGAACGGCCGTTGAACTGAAGCACGACATGACGCCTGTCACGGTCGCCGACAAAGGGGCGGAACGCATCATCAGAGAGGAGATCGCCAAAGCCTATCCCAACGATGCCATCCTCGGCGAAGAAGAAGGCGAAACGTCGAGCGAGAGAACAAGATGGGTGATCGACCCGATCGACGGCACCAAGTCGTTCATCTGCGGCGTTCCGCTCTTTTCAACATTGCTGAGCTACGAAATCGACGGCGAACCAGTGCTCGCAATTGCCTATTTCCCGGCCCTCAACGAGATCGTCTATGCCGAAAAGGGCCAAGGCGCGTTTTGGAACGGCACGCCTTGCCATGTCAGCAAGAAAGAGAAGCTTGAAGGCGCGGTCGTCTCGTGCGGAAGCCACGCGTCGATGGTCAAATATGGACGGATGGAACCGTTCATCGAGATCGCCAAACGCACGCTGGCGACGCGGACGTGGTGCGACGCCTACGGCCATTTCCTGGTGGCAACAGGGCGAATCGAAGCGATGGTTGAGCCAATTGTGAACCATTGGGACGTTTCTTCTGTTTCATTGATCGTGGCTGAAGCAGGTGGTAGATTTACGAACTACGAAGGAGTGCCAGGGCCTCACAACCATGTGATCAGCTCCAACGGCCTTGTGCACGATGAGCTGTTGGAGGCATTCCGCATTTGAGAGTGCTCGGAGTCGATTGGGGAACCAAGCGAATCGGCGTTGCCGTCGGCGATACGGAGTACAAGATCGCCTCGACAAGACCGTTTATCGTCGCGAGCGGAACCTTAAGGAAAGACGCTGAAGCGATCATCGAACTCGCCAAAAAAGAGCAGGCTGAAGCAATTGTCGTCGGCTTGCCGCTGAGAGACGACGAGGAGCCAAGCCAGATCGCCAAGATCGGCATGAAGCTTGCCGATCATCTTAGTGAGCTGGGGTTGAAGGTCTATACCATCAACGAAGCCCTGTCGAGTCTCGAAGCTGAAGACAGACTGAAGGAAGGCGGATTGAGGGCCGCAAGGAGAAAAGACCAGCGAGACAGCCAAGCGGCGACGGTCATCCTAGAGAGATTTTTCCATGAAGAAAGCGCACAGGCTTAGCCTTATCATTCTCGGAATCGTCGTTGCCGGCCTGTTCCTTGGTGGAATGTGGTTCCGGAGCCAGCTCGCGCCAACACCGAAGGGCGATGAGTTCTACATCCGGTTTAACGGCGATAAGAACCTCAAGCTGGTGCTCGAAAGGCTTCAAGAGCGTAAAGTCGTGCGCAATCCATGGGCGCTCTACATGTATGCGAAAGCGAGTAAGGAAGCCTATCCGGTTCGAGACGGCACGTATAGATTCAGGCCCGGTATGACTGCGAAGGAGATCCTCAAGGCTGTTCGAACACAGATCCGGCAAATGGTCAGGATGCGCGAATACTACTGGATCGCACGAAACGCGAAAGTGCTTGAGCAAAACAGCGTGAGCAAAGCCAGCGAGTATGTTGCCCTGACACAGAAGCCGCAGGATTTTCAGCAATACGTCACGTTCCCGCTGCCGAAGAATGGCACGCTCGAAGGCTATCTCTACCCCGACACCTACGACTTGCCGCCCCTCTATGGAGCGAAGAGCACGATTATCAAGCAGCTTGAGACCTTTGAGAAGAAGGTTTGGCAGAACCTGAAGAAGCCGAAGGACATCGCCCGAACGCTAGTTATCGCTTCGATGGTTCAGCTCGAAGTCGCCAAGGATAACGAGCGGCCCGTGGTCGCCGGAGTTATAGAGAACCGGATTCGCCAGGGGATGCGCCTCCAAATCGACGCGACGGCTCTCTACGCTATGCAGGTCTGGAAGAACCCGACCCGGCACGATATCATGTCGGCGGCATCGCCCTATAACACTTATCTAAATGCAGGATTGCCGCCTGGACCGATCTGTTCTCCGAGCGTCAAAAGCATTCTGGGTGCAGAAAATCCGGCAAAGCATGCCTACCTCTACTATGTGGCGACTCCGCAGAAGTACCATTTGTTCGCCTCGACCTTGGCCCAGCACAACGCCAACATTGCGATACGGCGGAAGCTGATGAAGGAAGCAGGCAAATGAGCGCATTTCGAACCGGACCTTTCGATCGGTCGCGATTGAAGACGCTTCGCAAGCTATGCCCCTGCCAGGCCTGCGAATCCATCTACGACATCGACCTCGACGTCTTGAAAAAGCAAGGCAAGAAGCTGATCCTTCTCGATGTCGACAACACGATCTTGCCATGGAAAAGCGAAGAGTATCCAATTGAGCTTTCCGACTGGGTTAACAAGGTGAAGGCAGCAGGCATGAAGCTGTGCATCCTGAGCAACACGCGGCGTCCGGCGCGCCTAATGCGCATTGTCGCCAAGCTCGAAGTCGATTACATCAGAGACAAGTTTAAACCAAGCCGCCGAATGTATCAAATAGCGCTTGACCGTTATAGGGTCAACAAAGACGAAGCGGTCATGGTCGGAGACCAGCTCTTCACCGACGTTCTTGGGGCCAATCGAACGGGAATCGACGCAATCTGGGTAAAACCGATAGCGTATAAGGAGTTTGCAGGAACGAAAATCAGCCGGCTGGGCGAGCGGCTGATTCGCAACCGGCTCTATCGGGCCATGAGCGCCCGGCAGGTCAAGCAACGATGAGCGTTTCAGAATCGGTTATCAACAAGGTCATCCAGCGCAGAGGCGTGAGGCAGTTCGTCAAGTTCTGTATCGTCGGGGGGATTTCGACCGTTATAGACCTCGGATTGCACTGGGCGTTGATGTTCTGGGTAACCATTAATGGAGAGCTGCTCAGCCACCTCGTTGGCGCGCAGGTTTGGGGCTTACTTCATCCTGGGGTCATGCCGACTGATAAAGACCTTACGAACTCAAGTTTCGCCATACTCAAGATCGTGCCTGTTGGGCTTGCCATTTTGAACAGCTTCTTTTGGAACCGGAAGTGGACCTTCCGAGTTCTTGGCAACGAAGCGGTTCATAAACAGGTCATCAAGTTCTACACAATTGCTCTCATCGGTATGGTGCTGAATGTCCTAATCTCAACGGGCATGTTTAACGTCATACCTGGCCATCCCAAGCGGAGCTGGGCGATCGCGAGTCTGATAGCGATGGTGGTCGTCGTCTTTTGGAACTTCTTCGGCCAGAAGCTGTGGACATTCAAGAAGGATATGCGTTGAGCGAGCAGGTTCATTGGCGCGATGCGAGAAATGGCGATTATGCGGTCATCGGCGATCCGATCGGCCATTCTCTGTCGCCTGTCATGCACCAAGCCGCTTATCAAACGCTTGGTCTCGAACTAACCTATAACGCCTATCGCGTGCCGCTTGGCGAAGTCGCACTCGCCTGCACGCACTTCCGGCACCTTGGCTATAAAGGCATCAACGTCACGGTTCCTTTGAAAGAAGATGCCCTAGCCGCAAGCCGCGCTCCCGACGAGTTCAGTCGTCTGGTCGGTGCGGCCAATACGCTTCGCCTTCAAGACATGGCCTGCACGAACACCGATGGGCCGGGATTCATCGAAACGCTCAAAGGCTTGGGTATTGACAAAGGCGCGCAGGTGCTCCTTCTTGGCGCAGGAGGATCTGCCCGCGGCATCGCCCGTGCCTTGTTCGAGGCTGGATACAAGCTCTGCATCTATAATCGGACGCCGGAACGAGCCGAACGCATGGTCAGGGAACTGCAAATCGAAGCCGAGCTGTGCGGCGCTAATCCTAGCGGGGCTTCCTTGATCGTTAACGCCACGTCGGCTGGTCTTCTGGGCGGGGACCTTCCAGTCCAATGGGAACGCGCCGAACCTGATGCGGTAGCATACGACTTGGTATACAAGCCCGAACCCACCCCGTTCCTCAAAGCCGCGTCTGCTCACGGTCTTCGCACTGTCGACGGCAAGCCTTTATTGGCCGCACAAGGCGCACTATCGCTTGAGTGGTGGCTCGGCATTCCAGCTCCGCGAGATGCGATGCTGGCCAGTTTGCGATGAAGATTGTTGAAGCTACCCTTGAGAACATCAGCCTTGCCGCTGAGATCATCCGCAAAGGCGGACTCGTCGCCATGCCGACTGAAACGGTTTACGGCATCGCCGTGGACGTCATGAACCGCGATGCCGTTCTGCGCTTGTTTGAAGCCAAAGGGCGACCGGCTGATAACCCATTGATCGTCCACATCGACTCGATGGCAATGCTCAAGATGGCAACCTACGAGATAACTCCGCTGGTCGAACGCTTGGCTGAGCGGTTCTGGCCTGGGCCGCTGACCATGGTCTTGCGCAAGCAGCCCGACATCCTGGACGAGGTGACCGGTGGACTGCCAACGGTTGCGGTTCGGCAGCCGAGGCATCCTGTGGCGATGGGGCTCATCGGTTTAGTTGGACGTCCGCTTGCCGCACCAAGTGCGAACCGCTTTATGCGCCTTTCTGCAACTCGGGCTCAGCATATCGATCCGGTATTGGCTTCCAAACTCGACTTGATTCTGGACGGCGGAGCGTGCCCCGTTGGGTTGGAGTCGACCGTGCTCGATATGACCAGCGAGCCGCCGCGAATCCTGCGCCCTGGTGGCATCAGCCGAGGAGAAATCCAGGCATCCATAGGCAATTCCCTCGGACAGAAAGCTCCTACGAAAGGGCATAAGTCTCCGGGTATGTATCCAAGGCACTATGCTCCGGCATCGAAGCTAATCCTAGTCGACATCGTTCCGGATGACGTTCTCGGGCTTGTCATAACCCAGCCGCGAACGCCTTTGCATATCAAGATGCCGAGCGATCCGATTGCCTACGGAGCGTCCCTATACGATGCCCTTCACCGTCTAGATCAGCAAGGCCGCGATGCGATCTACGTGCAGAAGCCGCCTGCGCTGCCCGAATGGGAAGCCGTTCACGACCGTCTGGCGAAAGCAAGCGGTTAGCTGAACAGCATTGCCGAACCTGCCATCGGTATGATTTCTAGGCGTATGAACGATGCCGTCTTTGCACCTTTTCTTGCCCATGGTTTGACTCCCGAGAGCGCTTCGTCCAAAGCCAAACTCCTCGAGGCATGTTTGGCAGCTTTGGGCGACGTTGACGGCGCAAAGGCGTGGTTCGTTCCAGGCCGTGTGGAAGTCTTAGGCAAGCATACGGACTACTGCGGCGGCCGAAGCGTTGTGGCAGCGGTTGATCAAGGCATCGTGGTCGTCAGCCGTCCTCGCTCAGACTCCATCGTGACCATCAAGAACGTCGGCTTCGACGTCTCGTGCGAGTTCGATATCTCAGCTGACTTGACTCCGACTGTCGGCCACTGGACCAACTATCCGATGACGACCGCCAGACGGATTGCCCGCGATTTCCCCGGTCCGATCGGCGGAGCCGACATCGCCATGTCGAGCGACCTCACGGCAGCCTCAGGCATGAGCAGCTCAAGTGCTCTCATCATCGCTTCGTTCTTCGCCTTAGCCTATGCCAACAGGTTGGAAAGTACGGAGCTTTATCTAAAGGAACTTGGCGACCTAACGCGATTGGCATCTTATGTTGCGGCGATCGAAGGTGGCAAGGGTTATGGACCGTTCCGCGCCGACCACGGCGTGGGAACGGCTGGCGGCAGCGAGGACCATACGGCCATCCTTTGCTCGATCCCTGGCAAACTCGGCGTCTATTCTTACCGACCGGTTCGACTTGAGCGGCATGTCGAGTTTCCTTCGGACTGCGTGTTCGTCATTTGCTCCAGCGGAGTGGTCGCAGAGAAGACGGGAGCCGCTATGGAGCTCTACAACCGGGCCTCGAGGCAGGCTTCTGAGGGATCGAAGATAGCCGCCGAAGCGCTGGGCTCGAAGGCTGACGACTTCGCGACTCTCTCTCAGGAATACTCCGAGGAACAACTCGTCGACGTCTTAAAAAGCGAAGATTATGCAACTCGCTATCGCCATTTCAACGCCGAATCGAACATAATCATCCCGAAGGCTGTCGAAGCTTTGGCTACTGGCGATATGAATGCTTGGTCTCAAGCCGTTCTCGAATCGCAGCGGACCGGCGAGACTCTTCTTGGAAACCAGGTACCCGAAACCGTGCATCTCGCAGAATCGGCGTATGAGTGCGGAGCTATCGCTTCGTCCGCATTCGGCGCAGGATTCGGCGGCTCGGTTTGGGCCATGGTATCCGAGAAGGAAGCAGACGCTTTTACCCAGAAATGGCGAAAAACCTATTTGGATAAGTTTCCGCAATATGAAAAAGAGGCCCAGTGGTTCCAAACGCGACCCGGACCTGCTGCCTTCGCCATCGATTTAACCAACTAACCGCAATCATCAACAAGGAACAACACATGATCATCCCGCCTGACGTTCACTATCCCGCCGTGCCGCTTGTGACGCACGATCCGTACTTCTCCGTTTGGTCGATGTCGGACAAACTCACCGATAAGTTCACCCAGCATTGGACCGGAACGACCAACGCCATGACCAGCCTCGTTCAGATCGACGGCAAGTGCTTCCGGCTGATGGGTCCTCGCCCAGAGGGAGTTCCCGCGCTTGAGCAGAAGTCGGTTCGCGTATTTCCGACCCGAACGATTTACACTTTCTCCGGCGCAGGCGTCGATGTCACGGTCGAGTTCCTTTCGCCGCTGCTGACCGAGGACATCAACATCCTCACACGGCCGGCGTCCTACATCACCTATGCGTTCAAGTCGGCCGACGGAAAGACGCACGAAGTGTCCATCTATTTCGACTGCTCAGCCGAGTGGGTTGTGAACACGACAAGTCAGAAGGTCATCTGGTCGCGATACCAAGCCAAAGACCTTGACTTGCTTAGCTTCGCTTCTCTCGACCAGCCGGTCCTCAAGACTTCAGGCGACGACCGCCGCATTGATTGGGGACGCATGTATTTGGCCGTTCCGAAAGGCAACTTAACCGCAATCACGTCTGATACAGCCCGTAGCCAGTTCGCCAAAGACAGCACGATACCGACCGATGACGACCTGCGAATGCCGCGCCGCGCTGACGACGAATGGCCGATTCTTGCCTGCGCTTTGAAGGCCTTCAAGGTTGGAGATCAAGCCATTGAGAAGCACATCACCTTAGCCTACGACGATGAGTATTCCATCGAGTATCTCGGCCGCAAGCTGCCCCCGATTTGGCGCATGGGCGGCCAGACGGCTGGCGACATGATTCAAACAGCGGAAAAGGAATATGCCAAGCTCCGCGAGAGATGCGCGAAGTGGGACGAAAAGCTGATGAAGGAGTTCGAGAAGGCTGGCGGACCCGAATATGCCGCTCTCGCCGCTCTGTCCTATCGCCAGTGCATCGCCGGCCACAAGATCGTCCAGGATGTGGACGGCAAGCTGATGATGTTCAGCAAAGAGTGCTTCAGCAACGGCTGCATCTGCACGGTCGATGTCACCTATCCATCTGCGCCGTTCTTCATAAAATACAGCACGCCGCTTCTGAAGGCCATGCTGACTCCGATTCTGGAATACGCCAACGGTCCGCGCTGGAAGTGGCCGTTTGCCCCGCACGACCTCGGCCAGTATCCGCTTGCGAACGGCCAGGTGTATGGCGGCGGCGAGCGAACCGAAGAAAACCAGATGCCGGTTGAGGAAAGCGGCAATATGCTGATCCTGATCGCCGCGGCTTGCAAGAACGACGGAAACACGAAGTATGCCGAGCAGTACTGGCCGATGCTGGTGAAATGGGCCGAGTATCTGAAGGAGAAGGGTCTCGATCCTGAGAATCAGCTTTGCACCGACGACTTCGCCGGCCACTTAGCGCACAACGTGAACCTTTCGGCAAAGGCGATTGTTGCCCTGGCTTCGTTCGGCATGATGGCCGAAATGAAGGGCGACAAGAAACTCGCCGACGACTACAAAGGCGTCGCCAAGAAGATGGCCGAGCAGTGGGTTAAGATGGCCGACGATGGCAAGTCTTTCCGCTTGGCGTTCGACAAGCCCGGAACTTGGAGCCAGAAGTACAACCTCGTGTGGGATCGTTTGTTCGACCTGAAGCTTTTCCCGAAAGAGCTGATCGAGAAGGAAGTCGCAAGCTATCCTGCGAGGATGAACAAGTACGGCCTTCCGCTGGATAACCGCGCGGACTACACGAAGGGCGATTGGTGCGTCTGGACGGCAACGCTTACCGGCAAGCGTTCGGACTTCGACAAGCTGATGGCCCCGCTCTACAAGTATGTGTGGGAAACGCCGTCGAGGATCCCGCTCTCCGACTGGCACGACACGAAGACGGCCCATTCGGTTGGTTTCCGCGCTCGCACGGTCGTCGGCGGAATCTTCATTCCTCTATTGAAAGCACTCGAGTAGAAACGAATGCCTCGCGATTCGCATAGGCCGTTGCATTGTGTGTAAATGCAGAACCGTAGCCGCGGGATGCCTTGTCCCCGCGGCTACACGCCAATCATCCAAGGTTCAATTCTCGGCGGATAATTGGGCTTGCCTCCCAGTAACACAATGCAACAGCCTCTCGCAATCCCGAGGCATGTCAATACTAAATCTTCGTCTCGCAGAACGGCGCAAGATCGTGCAACTCGCTCATCAGTTTGGCAAACTGCTCTGGGTTCAGCGATTGAGCGCCGTCGCTGAGAGCCATCTTCGGGTTCGGATGCATCTCAATCATCACGCCGTCGGCCCCGGATACCAGAGCGGCTTTCGCCATCGCCGGCACGTAGCGGGCTACGCCGGTTCCATGCGATGGATCAACCACAACGGGCAGGTGGGTGTGGTCTTTCAATACGGGCACGATGGAAAGGTCAAGTGTGTTGCGCGTATAGCTGCGGTCGATTGGGGTCACTCCGCGCTCGCACAAAATGACGTTTGGATTGTCCTGATTCAGCACATACTCGGCCGCCAAAAGGAACTCGTCGACGGTTGCGGCTGGGCCTCGCTTCAAGAAAACCGGCTTGCCAGTCTTGCCTGCGGCAATCAAAAGCGGATAGTTCTGCATCGACCGCGCGCCGATCTGAAGGATATCGACATACGAGGCGACTTGATCGACTGTATCGGTGCTCATCACTTCGCTGATCGTAGCAAGACCGTACTCCTCGGCGGCGTCGCGCATGATTTTTAAGCCGTCTTCAGCCAAGCCCTGGAAAGCATAGGGCGAGGTACGAGGCTTGTAAGCGCCGCCGCGCAGAACGGTGCCGCCGCATTCCTTGACCGTCCTGGCCGCCGAGAAGAACTGCTCGCGGGTTTCAATCGAGCATGGTCCGCCAAAAACCGTAAAACAACCAGGGCCGATATTCACACCTTTGACGGAGACGACTGTCGGTTTGCGCGACCATTCCAGTGATGCAAGCTTGAATGGTCGGCTGACATGAGTGACCTTGCTGACGCCCGGCATCGACTCGATTTCGAGCCCGAGAGACTCTCTCAAGTCCTGAGGGATCGCTTTCGGAATGCCAATCGCAACCCTTTCTCCCGGTAAAACGAGCGGCTCCAGCTTGTAGTTAGTAATCACGTCGCACACTGCCTGTATTTCGTCTTGGGACGAACCACGCTGCATCAAGATAATCATAGGTGCTAGAGATTATACGTCCTCTGCCGGTGAAGGTTCAGTAGAGGTAGGATCGGGTTCCACTCCCAACGAGCGAAGGGCAGCCTTGACCACGTCGGCATCGCTAATGGCCTGGTTCAGCTTTTGTTTCAATGTTGGCTCAATACTTCGATGTCGATCCTCTGCTTGCTCAATAGCTTTCTCGCATAGAATTGTCGCTTGATGGATTCTCGTCTTCAACTCAGATTCGATCATATATCGTTTCATTGAATGGACCATTTGGGCAATGAGGGTTATCGAAACCGGCAATGCAAATAAGGCCAAAAAGAGCAGGTTCATTGATGAGGCCATTTGTGTCTGGCGGCCCGAGAATCCGAGTACAAGGTTGAATGCTAAGTATCCGGCGAGAACGATACACGCGAGGGTTAGGCCGCAGGCGCAACCTTGTTGAATGGAGTCGCCACGGTTGTTAAGAATCGCCCGCTGCTCGTTGACGTCCTCAACAACTCGGCGTTTGTGTTCAATAGCTGCAGATACAGAAACAGACTTTTGCGCTTCTGCTCTCTCGCATTCGGCTTTGCATTGTTCGGCGAGGGCCAGTCGCAATTGAAGTTCGGTTTGAAGGTGCGCGACGGCTGTTTGGCGAATCGTTTTCTTAGAGGTTTCAAGGAACCGGTTTAGAAGCTGGCAATTGAACAAGCCCATCGTCGGCACTTGGGCGATGGACTCGGCGGCGGACTGGCTGAAAGATGCCTGCTTATCGTCCAGATTGGCTTGAGCCAGGGCTGCTCGCGAGGCTTTTAAGGAATCAGACCAGTCTCTCGCCTCAGCAGACACGCGAATCCGCTCGGATTTCTGAAGATCTGCGAAACAAGCAAGTAGATCGTTGATCACAGGTCTACCTCGACGGCGGCCAGGATCGTTAAAGCATGGAGCGGCGACAGTTGGACGCACCTTTTCGCGAATACGAGCGCTTCAGATTGCTTGTTCGCTTTGATAGCGTATTGATAGGCTTCAAACAAGGTCTGGCCGTCTGTCTTGGCTAGCAAAGCCGACTTTATGGTTTCAAGCGCCTCCTTGTCGTAGCCGATATCAGATTGAATATAGGCCATGTGCCTGCATGCCAGCCAGTGGACGACGTTTTTGGACGATTGCGATGCCTTGATGGCGTTCTCAAACAGCGGCGCTACGTCGTCGTAGTTGATTCTTCGCTTCCACGAGAGCCAGGCAAAGACCAGCCACATTGGCGCTGTAGGATGAACCGATGGCAAGGTGATCAAGTCGTTGAGATGGGTCCGGGCGTCTCGGTAGAGCTCTTGGCGCTCAAGGCCGAAGTCAGATATGGCATCATCGACAGACTTCATCGCCGTTTGCCACAAAGCCCATTGTTCGGTGTTGAGGTTCGATGCGGTAACGTCGAATATCTGGCTGAGCGATGATGCATTTGCCAATAAGGCGTTCGAAAGCGCATCGACTTCCGCCTTTACCGACTCGATCAGCCAATAGGGGCACTTCCCGACCGGCATGCTGCCAGCCAGTTCGCCGACCGCGTCAGCCATCTCGTTGAAGCTCTCGAACAGTGGCGCATAGGTTTCTGCCAGTTCAGGCGTCCCAAAGCGCTCTCTCACAAACGACAAGTTCGGTAGTGCTTTCTGGACGGCGCGTTCTAGCCGTTCGATCTGAAAGTTGAAAAGGTCGCGGCGCGATGGAGCAAGCAACATCAAGTGGAGCGCCGATTCGATGTCGTGCATCCGATGCTCTGGCGACAAATCCTGATCATATACAAGGTCGTCTAAGGGCATGCTTTGCTGCCTGTCTTGCCGTTTGCAGAACCGCACATCCTAGCAATTCTACGAGTCTATTTTATCGCCTCGCGGAAAATTTGCCAGACAAAAGATCTGCAACTATTAATGATCGGTAGTTTCGAACCTAAGCCGGAGTCCAGAGCTGGATTAGCTTGATGCAGGGCAAACATGTCAAACTAGGAGACATGGTCACCGTTCGCGTATACGTCACCTTGAAGCCCTCTCTTCTTGATTCGGCAGGCCGAACCGTCGCCGGCGCCCTCGTCAAGCTGGGTTTCGACGAACTTAAAGATGCCCGAATCGGCAAGCTTATCGAGCTTAAAGTCGAGAACTATGACGAAGCGCGGATCAAGGCGATGTGCGACCAGCTACTGGCCAACCCGGTTATTGAAACCTATCAGATCGAGGTCGTGAAGTGAAAGTAGCCGTTCTGCGGTTTCCAGGTTCGAACTGCGACCAAGACGCCCTTTATTCATTGCGCGATGACATTGGCGTGCAAGCCGAGTATGTGTGGCAAGACAGCCGGTCGCTCGAAGGCTTCAATGCCGTGTTCGTTCCCGGCGGATTCTCATTCGGCGACTACCTGCGATGCGGAGCTATGGCTTCTCGTGCGCCGATCATGGCCGAAGTCAAGCGCTTTGCCGAAGAAGGAAAGCCGATCATCGGCGTCTGCAACGGCTTCCAGATACTTACCGAAGCAGGGCTGCTTCCCGGCGCCTTGCTATTGAATGAATCGCAGAAGTTCGTGTGCAAATATATCGCGCTTAGCCGTGTCAATACGAGCAGCATCTGGACGTGCGGAGTCGACCGAAACATTACGCTTCCAGTCGCTCACGGCGAAGGCCGCTACATCTGCGAGCCCGAAGTGCTTGAAGAACTGAAGGCCAAGGACCAAATCGCATTCCGCTATGTTGGCGAAAACCCGAACGGATCAACAGACGACATCGGCGGCATCATCAACGAAAAAGGCAACATCCTAGGCATGATGCCGCACCCGGAGCGAGCGACGAAGGCGATCCTCGGTCCGACCGACGGCCAGATGATTCTGAACGCGTTCAAGCTGGTTTTGCGGTAGCCGATCATCGACTTCGGGTTTAGGGGCCACGGATCGTGAGATCCGTGCCTTTATTAGGTTCAACACGAGTCTCATGGTCATCATGATTATAGTCCGACATATCAGACGGAAGGACTTTCTTGGTTTGGCAAGCTCTTCCGGAGCGCCAAGGACGCGAACCAGGAGTAGCCTATAGCGGAGCCATAGGTAGAGGCGATCCTATCAAACCCTGAGGGCTGAAGGCCCGAAACAGAGATTCTTTGCTCCAGTTAAATAGGACTTATCTCGCCCCTTCAGGGCTCAAGCCTTTCACTGCATCCTATACCTTGGGCTGCGCCCAAGGCTACACCTGTCGCGCACCGTTGGCGCTCTGGCTAGCCACAGGCTGTTAGCAAGGTGGAACACATGCTTTAATACAACAAATCAATCGGGGTCTAGTGTGTAGCTTGAATCATGGACACGCCTTAGTTGCTTTGGGGAGTAAGAACGACGGTGCCCAAGTCGATGTATGGATGATGATCAGTAACAACATCGGGCACAGTTGCCGAGAGCTTCCTCGATGGATCGTTCGGGTCTGTCCATGTTATCGTGATGTCGTAGACTCCGGCTTTCAATGTCCAAGCTACGAACTTGCCAGTGTCATCAATCCCGTCGCCTTCAACATCTCCTGCTACCGTTTTTGCTGTGTATGTCCCGGTAACTGGCGGATGCGCTGTTACCACGACGGATGCTTTGCTGAGCCGGACTGTGCCGTCTGATACAAAACCTTGTAACGTTGTCGAATCGGCGTAAGCATCACCAAGATACGATGCTTCTGGTTGCAGACTATAGTTGCCTTGACCGTCCTTTAGAATCGACTTCTCTACATTGAAATCGACAATCATGTTGACTGCCCCATCATCTGTAAGCACCGTGCCTGGGCTGAGCCTAAGTTCCATCACGCCCGAGTTTCCCACAATCTCAACATCATGCCGTCCATCGGCATCTGTTGCCCACACCTGCGATATGACGATTCGGAGTCGTTCATAGTTGCCGGATGGCGCATAATTCGCTATCAGAACCCTTTCCCAAAGACCCATCTGGACAAAGTCATAGTGCACAGGAATGGTGATCAACGATAGCCAGCCAGTTTGCGAATGATAGACATCGATGCTATCAACCTTGACTTCAAGTGCGGATATCTTGGGATCCGATGAATCTACCATCGAAACGAGTATAGAGCCAGTCTTTGGTTTGCCCGTTTCGCCGCCGCATCCTATGGTTGCCAAGGCCGCCGCGGTTAGTAAAGATATAGCACAAACGATCCAAGCCAGGGATTTAGTCATCTATGTTCCACCAAGTTGATACTCGGTCAAAATGGCGAAAACTATAGTAAGGATGTCTAATAGTGTAGTTCTAATAGTGCAGACATGCAACTATTTCGACTTGTGCATTCGAACTTGGCCCCAGTCGACGCGCTTGACCCAGTAGTTGATCCCAAGGAATCCGTCGATGCCCTGCGTTCTGGGAATATGGTAGGCGCGATAGCGTTTGCTGTCTGGAACCGAAGCAGGGCCGGCTCCGCCGAGAACAGCCGCTTTGAACCCGAACGTCCGTCCCCAATAGTCGAAAGACTTCAGCAGCGAACCGTTTTTCGGAGCAACGCCATAGGGAAGCGCAATCGTGTCCGGCTTGAATCCGAGCTTCTCGATATACAGTATCGACATCGCGAACTCTTTCTTCACTTGCTCGTCGGTCAGTTTGCCCAGGCTGCGGTGGCTATAGGTGTGGCTGCCTAGCTCGCAACCCCACTCCTTCAGCATCTCCAGCTTCTTTGGCAGCCATTTGCGCTGTCCCCACATCATCGTCGGCAGCACATAGAACGTCGCCTTGACCGGAAAGTCGGGGTGCTTCTTGGCAAAACGAGCCCAAATTCCAAGCGCGCAATCCGGATCGAGGCTTCCATCCTTCTTCAGACGGAACTGGCTGACGTGGGAGTCGTCAAAGGTAAAGATGACGGGCTTCATGCCTCGCGGGAGGCCTTGCGCTGTCGAAGCGTCCAAGACATGAAGAATCGGTGAATCCCACCAGTTTTCTTTCCTCGTTTTGTAATGCTTTGCGTCAAGCTCGCCGTTGATGTATTCGGACATCGTTACAGGGCGGTAGCCCTTCTTGTAAAGCATATGCAGGTCTTGGCAGAACTTGTTGATCGAGCGGTCCCAGCGCGCTTCTTTGGGCAGAACCTTGTGGTATTCCAGAACGAGCACGCTTTCCTTCGGTTTCGGGTTCGCTTTAGCCTGAGCCGGCTTGGCTGCAGTCACCTTCTTCGGTGCTTTTTGCGTCGATTTTTGTTTGGTTTCCAAGCGGTCGAGAGGGGATGCCATCGTGCGCGAAGCGCATCCGGTAAGAGCGGAAAAGGCAAGGACCAAACAAACAAAGACGCATATGCGAGGGGACATCGGCAACTCCTATTGTACGACGCAAGGGGGTGCGCAAAGTTACTGTCCTTAGCCAAAATGGTCATATTGCCTTGAAGTTTAATTGGAGCATTTATTGCGAGCTGTTTATACCTTAACTATCTTCGTCTGTTCGAGCCTTTTGTTCCTGGTCGAGCCGATGGTCGCCAAGATGATCTTGCCTACCTTCGGCGGATCGCCGTCGGTCTGGAACGCTTGCGTATTGTTTTTCCAGACGATCCTGTTGCTGGGCTATCTCTATGCGCATTTGACCACCAAGTGGCTTGGCGTTAAGGCTCAATCTATCATGCATCTCGTTTTAATGGCCGTGCCTGCTTTGGTGCTCCCCATCGCCATGCCTCATTGGAATCCGGGTGGCAAAGAGAATCCGACTCTTCTTCTCCTCGGGCTTCTGGCTGTCGGCTCAGGTCTGCCGTTCTTCATTCTTTCCAGTGGATCTCCTTTGTTGCAGAAGTGGTTCTCGGCCACGAACGACAAAGACGCGAAGGATCCGTACTTCCTCTATCGGGCAAGCAACCTCGGTAGCTTTGCAGCGCTCATCGCGTATCCGACTTTGTTTGAGCCTGCCTTTCACCTAAGCCGACAAAGCCAAATCTGGACATATGGCTACTATGTGTTGGCCGCGCTGGTGGCTCTGGCAATGGTCTTCTTGTGGAAGAACCCGAAGTTAGCTCAGGTAGCCGAGGACGAGAGTGTAGAAGAGGATCTGCCAGTCAAGTGGATCGATCGGTTGAGGTGGGTCGCGCTATCTGCCGTGCCCTCGAGTCTGATGCTCGGTGTGACGACCTACCTGACGACCAATCTCGCGCCGATTCCTCTCCTTTGGATCATTCCGCTTTCTTTGTATCTCCTGACCTTCGTTGCTGCTTTCCGTCCGAAGCCGTTTGTTAAGGTCGAGCACCTGAGCCGGTTCCTGCCTCTGATCGTCACTCCGATGGCGATGGTCATGCTTCTTGAAGCTACTCAGCCGATGACTGTGCTGGGCACGATGCACTTGGTCATGTTCTTGGCGGCCGCATTAATGTGCCACACGATTCTCTACAGCTCGCGGCCGTCGGTCAAGCACATCACCGAGTTCTATGTTTGGGTCTCCGTTGGAGGGGTTGTCGGCGGATTGTTCAATTCGATCCTCGCGCCGATCGTCTTCAAGACTCTTGCCGAGTATCCGATCGCCATTGTTGTTGCTTGCTTGCTGAGGCCTCGCGGAGATCAGCCAACAAACCGAAAGTGGGACATTGCTTATCCGGCCATCATTGCAGTGATTACCCTAGCGTTTGTCTTCTTCGTTCGGTCGTCGTTCTATGTTTCCATGGCCGAAGACCTGGGTGTGTCGCCGATCAGTCCGATTCGAACGGCCATCGTTTTCGGTTTGCCAGCAATCTTGGCGTTTCTTGTGGCGGACCGGCCATTGCGGTTCGGTCTTTCTTTGGCTGCGTTTCTATTTGTTGCTACGGTCACCCGCATCAGCAGCGGAGAGCAGATCGCCTTACTCGACCGGTCGTTCTTCGGAGTGCACCGCGTGCAGGTCGGCGACGCTGAGATTAAGGAAAAGAAATACAAGAATGCGACGCACACCTATTCGCACGGCAACACGATCCACGGCATCCAGAAGTTCGTCGGCGATCTGCGCTACACGCCGCTAACTTACTACTATCCCTCCGGACCGATCGGCGAAGTTTTCCGCCTGCTCGATAACGGCAAAAGGTTCAACAATATCGGACTGATCGGCCTTGGCACAGGCTCGCTGGCCACGTATGGGCGACCTGGCCAAAAGATGGTCTTTTACGAGATCGATCCGATCGTGGTTAGCATCGCGCGCGATTCCGGATTCTTCACTTTTGTGACCGACAGCAAAGCCGATGTCAGCTATGTTGTGGGCGACGCTCGTTTGATGCTGGCAAACGCCAAGGATCACGGATATGACCTGATGGTTCTCGACGCCTTCAGCTCCGATGCCATTCCGGTGCATTTAGTGACGAAAGAAGCGTTCGAACTCTATCTGAGCAAACTAAAGCCCGGCGGCCTCATCGCCTTCCATATCTCAAACCGGTACTTGAACCTCAACCCGATTATCGGCAACATCTCCGATACGCTCGGTTTGAAGTGCCTTTCATTTGACGACTCTTATGTCGATACGAAGGAAGAAGAAGAAGGCAAATCGCAGTCGAGATGGATGTTGATCGCCCGCGATGAGAAGGATTTTGCAGGCATCGACAGTAAAGGCGGCTGGAGTGCTGTTGACCGCAATACAGACTATCCGGTCTGGACGGATGACTATTCGAACATCCTGCGCGTTTTCGAGGTTAAGGCAGACTATGATCGTTGATAAACTAGCCAACTGGCGTCTTTATGGCTTCTCGCCACTGATGGCTCAGGCTTTTGAGCTTCTTTCTGATCCGTCTACTCAAGCCTTGCCGGATGGACGCCACGAACTCGACGGGGAACGGATTATTGCGCTTCCCCAGGGCTACACCACTAAAGCCATTGCCGACGGCCGACTTGAAGCTCATCGCCGCTATATCGACATCCAGTTCATCGTATCGGGCGAAGAGCGAATGGGCTGGTCTCCGCTTGAGGGCTTGACCGGCTCGTTCGACGAAGAGAAAGATTTCGGGTTCTATGAGGGTTCGTTCGATATGGTTTCGGTGCGCGCTGGCTCGTTCGCCGTTTTCTATCCCCACGATGCCCATGCGCCGTGCCTCGACCCGGTTTCGGGTTTCTGTCGCGTTCGCAAGATCGTGATGAAGGTTCTGGCCGAGTAGCCTACACCGCTCCGAGTAGGCCTGGCAGACCTGGCTATTTACTTACACCGGTTTGCCCCGCTCGAATGCATGAAGAATGCCAGGTACCACATGTGATGTAAACTATCCTAATGGTCAGTATTTCATGGTGGTCCTTGGTTCCGTTGCCGATCATGCTAACTATCCTCGTGCATATCTTATCAAAGCGTAGGATGCACGTAGCAACTGGTTCACTGATCGCATTAACGTTCCTGGGTTTCGCCATACTAGCGAGCAATTACCCCATGACGAAAACCGAACCAAGCGGGGGAATTATGACGAACCAGATCTCGTTCTCCGCTCTTCTTGCCGGAGCAGTTGCTTGGATTCCCTATGGCAAGCCCTGGATACGGTACTTGGCTGCGATTCTCATGGCCGAGTTTGTTCTATGGAGTGTGGCTTGGGTTTCATGAGCTAAACCAAGAGGCTGAATAAGGCACAATTGAGCCATGGAACTCAATGAAGCGATTCGTAATAGGCGGTCGGTGCGCAAGTATACGGACCAGCCAATCTCGAAACAGCAGATTCAGGCGCTGCTCGAAGCCGCCGTTCTCGCACCGTCAGGTTCGAATGCCCAGCCGTGGACCTTTGTTGTCTTGCAGGGAGCCTCCGTCGTCGCGTCCCATTCCAAAGCGGCCAAGGAAGCGTTGCTGGAGTCCGAGGGCGAGAAGGAATGGTTCCAGAAGTATGTCGAGTGGGTATCGAAGCCCGATTTCGACATGTTCTATGCAGCGCCTGCACTCGTCGTGATCTATGCCAAGCCGCAAGGCTTCATCTCGCAATACGATTGCTGCCTTGCCGCCCAGAACTTGATGCTGACAGCGCATGGCATGGGCTTAGGCACCTGCTGGATAGGGTTTGCGCAAGCGTACTTCAACATGGCTTCAGTGAAAACCTCGTTGAACGTGCCTGAGGACTATCTGGCTGTGGTTCCGCTTGTGATCGGTTATCCGCTCGAACAAAAGGATCCGGTCGCGAAGAACCCGCCTACAGTTTTGAACTGGATCTCATGAGGGCGCTCGTAAGGAAGTATTGGCCATGACGCTGCAAGCTTGCCCCATGCCTCTTGGGCTTGTCTCGGTCACGTTTCGCCAGCTATCGCCCCGTGAGATCGTCGGTTTGGTCAAGCAGGCCGAGCTTGAGGCGATCGAATGGGGCGGGGATATCCATGTTCCCCATGGCGATATCAAGGCAGCCCGAGAAGTTAAAGCCATGACCGAGGATGCCGGCCTAGAGGTTGCCGCCTACGGTTCCTATTATCGAGCTGGGCAGAGCGCTTCTTTCGAGCTTGTTCTCGAATCTGCCTGGGCCCTCGAAGCCCCGACAGTTCGAATCTGGGCGGGAACGAAAGGTTCGAAAGATACCTCTGAAAAAGAGCGTGTAGCGATCGCCAAAGACATCAGGCAGTGTTGCGAAAAAGCCGAAGCAAATGGAATGACCGTCAGTCTCGAATACCATCCAAACACCTTAACGGACGACATCAGGTCCTGTCATCGACTGATTCAAGACATCAAAAACCAGCAGCTGCGTCTCTATTGGCAGCCTGACGTCGTAGTGCCCCATAAGCTTCGCAGCGGCGACTTGGAGTCGCTGAACGGCCATTTGGCTAACGTCCATGTGTTTGAATGGACCTGGAACGATGGACAAACAAAACGGCACAGTCTAGAAGAAGGCTGGTTTCATTGGAGCGGCGTCCAACCGGCGTCAACTCCACGGACCAATGAAGACGATGTTTTCCCAGATGTTCCTTCGAATCACTGGGCTTATGACAGCCATCCGCGCTATATCGACAGATTCAATATGAGCGAGGCCGCCTATCTTGCTGTATTGAGGCGTATTGAGTTCGCAGGCTACCTGTTGATCGAGTTCGTAAAGGGAGATTCGCCGGAGCAGTTCCTTCGCGATGCCGAGACGCTCAAGCGCTGGCGCGAGTCCATAATGAAGGCATGAAAGCAGCGTTCATCGGGTCGCCAGAGCAGATCGCGCGCGTCTACGGCAAAGGCCGCCGCGAAGAACTCGAGGCTTTGGCTGAGTTCGCTCCTGGCGTGTTTTGCCCCGCAGAAGTTGACTTGGCCGAGACAGAGGTTTTGTTCTCGACATGGGGAATGCCTTTGCTGGCACCTGAGCAGCTTGATCGAATGCCGAAACTCCAAGCCGTGTTCTATGCTGCCGGAGCGGTTTTCGGGTTCGCGGAACCTTTGCTTGAGAGGGATATCAAGGTGATCAGCGCTTGGCACGCCAACGCGGTGCCGGTCGCCGAGTTTGCGCTGGCGCAGATTCTGCTGGCATGCAAGGGCTATTTCCAAAACATCGCTACGACGCGAAACCAGAAGTGCAACCGAGGCGCGCCGCACGGACCGGGAGCGTTCGGAGAGACCATCGCTCTGCTTGGCGCAGGCGCTATCGGCACTAAGCTCATTGAGCTTTTGAAGCCATTCAACCTGAAAATCATCGTTTTCGATCCGTTCATGCCTAACGAAAAAGCAACCGAACTCGGCGTCGAGAAGGTCGAGCTCGATGAAGCGTTCAAGAGGGGGCTAGTCGTCTCGAACCACCTGGCGAACAAACCGGAGACTTGGGGGCTCATCACTGGCGATCTCCTGTCATCGATGCGCGAAGGCGCGACGTTCATCAACACGGGCCGCGGGCGGACGGTCGACCACGATGGGCTTTCTAGCGTGATGGCCGAGAGAAGAGACTTGGCCGCCTTGCTGGATGTCACCTGGCCGGAGCCGCTGCCGCCCGATTCGCCGCTATATGCCTTGCCGAACGTGCATTTGAGCGCGCACATTGCCGGATCGTTAGGCGATGAGGTTGTGAGAATGGCCGACTATGTCATCGAGGAGTTTCGAAGGTATCTGAAGGGCGAGCCGTTGAGATACGAAGTCACGAAGGAAAGCTATGCGCGAATGGCGTGACAATCCGCGCGGGTTCCTTTTGAGGTTGTTCAACGAGGTTGTTGCTTCGGCGCAGCCGTCGATTGTTGTACCTTCATGGGTTCGGTCGGTTATTGGTGCAAGCCGAGAGGCAACTCCAAGGCCTGCCGGCGAGACGCCGGCGGTCCCAGCTACGTTCTTTACCAGCAAACGCCACCTTACGGTTTTCGGAGCAGGCAAGGCTTCGGCGGCTATGGCTCAGGCATTCGAACAAGCTTGGCCTGGGCCGGTGTGCGGGCTGGTCATCACCCGCTATGGCCACGCTGTGCCATGCAAGCAGGTTGAGATCGTGGAAGCTTCCCATCCGATCCCGGACCAGAACGGACTAGAAGCCGCCGCGCGGATGCTCGAAATGGCAAGAGGTCTCACCGAGGACGATCTTGTCGTCTGCCTTATTTCTGGCGGAGGATCGGCGCTCCTCACCTTGCCAGCAGAAGGAATCACTCTGGAAGACAAGCAAAACGCTACAAGCCAGCTCCTGAAGTGCGGCGCAACGATCCAAGAAATCAATACCGTTCGGAAGCACCTCTCGCGGATCAAAGGAGGACGGCTGGCGGAATCATGCGCTCCGGCAACCGCATTTACTCTCATGATCTCCGACGTTCCCGGAGACGACCCGGCGACCATCGCCAGCGGGCCGACCGTTCCCGATCCCACGACGTCCGAACAAGCTGTCGAACTCATCGAAAGATATGGAATCGAACCGTCAGATAGGCTTAAGCGAGCCTTATCCGAAACGCCGAAGCCAGGCAACTCCATCTTCGAAAAAGCTCAATCCCAAATCATCGCTTCGCCGATGATGACTCTCCAAGCGGCTTCGCAATACGCTGAGAAGCAGGGCCTGCAAACGCGAATCCTCTCAGACTGCATCGAAGGCAACGCCAGTGACGTTGGAGCGCAGCACGCCCAGATCGCCCTTGAAGCGGCCCGCAACAACAAGCCGATTCTCATCTTATCTGGCGGCGAGACGACCGTGCAAGTGAAAGGTACCGGCAGAGGCGGCCGAAACGTCGAGTTTCTCGCTTCGCTGGTTTGCAACCTGGACAGCCAGACGGGTGTAAATGCCTTGGCCGCGGACACGGACGGTATCGACGGCATCGAGGAAATTGCAGGCGCCGTTGCCGATCCAACGACAATGAACCGAGCCAAGGAAATTGGCCTGAACCTTGAGGATCACATGGCAAACAACGACTGCCACACGTTCTTCGAGCTGCTAGGCGACAGCATCGTCACCGGCCCAACAAGGACAAACGTGAACGACTTCCGAGCGATTTTGGTGGTTCCTGAATGAACGTTGAATATAGACAAGCCGAATATGCCCAGGTACTGCCTGAGATCGCCTTGGTCCGTTCCGAAGCCTTGCCAGATATCCCAATCGCCGTTGAGGAACTGGACGAGCAGCTGCGCCTTCGTCCCGAAGGTCTCTTCAGACACCTCGAATTAATCTATACGAACGGTGAACTAGCTGGCTTTTGGATGCTCCAGCAGGAGCCGATGTTCGTGAGTGGCCAGGAAATGCACCTAAGGCTGCTGGTTCGTCCTCAATATCAGAGTCAAGGAATAGAAATAACAGCCATCAAGAAAGGCATCGACTTGGCCGAACAGCGAAAACTAACCAAGGTTGTTGCCCTTGCCCGATCAACTCATTCCGGCTTCACCAACGGCCTTATCGAATCCGGCTTCAAGGCCTATCACCGCGATATCATCTCCAGGCTTGTCCTGGATGGGTTCGATGAGTCCAGGTGGCAGCCTGCTATCGAGAAGGTTGAATCGACAGGAATCCAAATTCGAAGTGCAAAGCATCTTGAAAAGAACAACCCATATTGGATCGAACAGGCCTATCAAGTACATATCGAGCTCATGAAAGATGTGCCGTTCGCCAGCACTTACACTGCTCCTGCATTCGAAACGTGGGCGGCAAAGGTTCGAAACCCGAAGCTATACGACATGAGCCTAATGTTTTTCGCATTTGAGAATGAGCGAATCGTCGGCGAGACAGCACTGTTCAGATTCGAGAAGAAACCAGAATATTGCCTCACAGGTCTGACCGCAGTCGTCAAGGAATACCGTCGAAAAGGGATCGCTCTTGCTCTCAAGGTTTGGTCTATCGGGGTTGCCAAGAGTCTTGGAGTTGTTCACATCGACACCGGCAACGAAGAAGACAATCCTGCATACCAGATGAACGTAAAACTCGGCTATCGTGATCTCTATGACGACATCGGATATGAACTAATCTTGCAGTCAGACGCCTTCTAAAACACAATCGCTCGTTCCTCGTATACTAAGGAATCGGCAAAGACCCCATCGGTCAAGCCATAATTCCAAAGAAGGAATGCGTATTCCATGAGTGATATTCTTTTTCTGTTAACCGCAGCCGCCGTCGTCCTTCCCTTTGCCGCCTCAGCAGCCGAAAGCGTCAAAGCAGTCAAAGCGCCATCTGCAGGCAAAGGACTTTATGTCGGCAACGTCGCGCCTCTAGAGCTGTCACGTTATCAAAAGCTGCCTATCGGGAGCGTCAAGCCCGGCGGTTGGCTGAAGCGACAACTCGTTCTTGAGGCCGACGGCTTTTCGGGACGCCTTGGCGAACTCAGCGGCTTCCTCAAGAAAGATGGAAACGCTTGGCTGAGTCCAGACGGAAAGGGGCACAGCCCTTGGGAAGAGGTTCCTTACTGGCTTAAGGGTTTTGGCGATTTGGCGTATGTAACCGGCGACAAAAAGCTGATCGCCGAGGCCAAAGTCTGGATCGAAGCGCTGCTCAACAGCCAGCGGGTAGACGGCTACTTCGGACCGGAATCGAATCTGACCAACGCAGGCGGCAAGCCCGATCTTTGGCCGAACATGCTGATGCTGAACGTGTTGATGTCGTATTACGAGTTCACCAGCGACATGCGCGTCCTCGTCGCGATGGAGAGATATTTCAAGTGGCAGACAACCATTCCTGAAAAGGACTTCATGGTTGCCGACGGTCCAGGCTATTGGCAGAACCAGCGAGCAGGGGACAACCTCGTCGCAATCTACTGGCTCTACAACCGAACTCAAAAGCCTTGGTTGCTCGAACTCGCCGAAAAGTGCCACCGATGCACCGCCAACTGGACCGACGGCGTTGCCAACTACCACGGAGTCAATTTTGCGCAATCGTTCCGCGAGCCGACGATCTACTGGCAGCAGAGCAAGCAAGAGAAGCACCGAATCGCTTCGGCGAGGAACCTGAAGCAAATGCAGAAGGAGTACGGCCAGGTTCCCGGCGGCATGTACGGCGCAGACGAGAACGCCAGAAAGGGTTACACCGACCCGCGCCAAGCGACCGAAACCTGCTCGTTCGTCGAGATGATGTACGCCGATGAGATGCTCTTTACGGCCACCGGCGATCTAGGCTGGATCGATCACTGCGAGAACGTCGCCTTCAACGATCTGCCAGCTTCGATGACCGCCGACCTGAAAGGTTTGCGCTATCTGACCGCGCCGAACCAGCCGGTTTCGGATAAGGGCAACAAATCGCCCGGCATTCAGAACGGCGGCCCGATGTACCATTACGACCCATACGACCACCGTTGTTGCCAACACAACGCGGCGATGGGATGGCCGTATCTGGCGGAGCACCTTTGGATGGCGTCTTCGGACAACGGGTTGGTTGCGGTGGTTTACTCGGAATCGAGCGTCACGGCAAAGGTCGGCAGCGGCCAAAGCGTAACCGTCAAGGAGACGACGAAGTACCCGTTCGACGAGAAGATTAGCCTAACCATCGAAACGGCCAAGCCAGTCAGATTCCCGCTGTATCTGCGCGTTCCTGGCTGGTGCGCTTCGCCGAAGGTGTCGATCAACGGCAAGGAGCACAAGGTCCAAGCGAAAGGCCAGTCGCTCATCAAGATCAACCGGACTTGGGTTAGAGGCGACAAGGTTGTCCTGACCCTTCCGATGCCGATCTCGTTCACACGATGGACCGAAAACAAGAACAGCGTTTCCGTCAATCGCGGCCCGCTGACTTACTCGCTGAAGATCAAAGAGAAGTATAGGCGCGACGGCGGCACCGACAAGTGGCCCGCGTTCAGCGCTTATCCTGAAAGCGATTGGAACTTCGGTCTGGTTGAGAAGGCGCTCAAACCGAGCACAATTAAAGTCGTCAAGAAAGCTTGGCCGAACGACAATCAGCCGTTCATTTGGGACGCTTCTCCGATCGAACTGACGGTTAAGGCGAAGCAAATCGACGCCTGGACAACCGACCACCAGGATCTTGCCAACGTTCTGCAGCCGAGTCCAGCCAAGTCAAGCAAACCCGAGCAAACGATAACCCTCATCCCGATGGGTTGCGCGCGGCTGCGAATCTCGGCGTTCCCAACTATATCGGACAGCAAGGACGCCAAGGAATGGACGAAGCCCAAGGTTCTCTACCGGGCAAAGGCTTCCTATGTTAACGGCGGAGACACGGTCAGCGCAATGTGCGACGGTCTTGTGCCGAAGAGTTCGGCCGACCTGACCATCCCCAGATTCACCTGGTGGGACCGCAAAGGCACTGCTGAATGGGTCGAATATGACTTCGACGAGACCAAGTCAGTTTCGAACGTCGAGGTCTACTGGTTCGACGACTCGGGAATCGGCGAGTGCCGCGTTCCGACTTCGTGGAAGCTTCAATATGAGAAGGACGGTAAGTGGCTGGATGTTTCATCGAAGGACACTTATGGAATAGCGGCGAATTGTTTCAATAAAGTAAGTTTCGAAACGGTGAAGACCAAGAAGTTGCGCATTGAGGTTCAGCTTCAAGGCAAGTACTCTGGAGGCATTCTGGAGTGGGCGGTCAAATAGATGGATGAAGCAATTGTTGAAATGCGCGGGATAACCAAGCGGTTCCCGGGCGTTTTGGCACTGGACAACGTGGATTTCACCCTTAGAAGAGGTGAAATCCACACGTTAATGGGCGAGAACGGCGCGGGTAAATCGACCCTAATCAAAGCGCTAACAGGCGTACATCCTCCCGAAGAAGGGACGATGTTGCTTGAGGGCAAACCGATCCGGCCGCGAACGCCGCTTGAAGCCCAGCATTTAGGGATCAGCACGGTTTACCAAGAGATCAATCTGGTGCCGTTCCTTTCTGTGGCAGAAAACATCGCCATCGGCCGCGCGCCGACGACGGCAGGTCTGATTCGGTGGCGTGAGATGGGCCTGCGAGCGCGCAACGCCTTGAAGCGGCTCGATGTCGAGATTGACGTTTGGAAGTCGCTGAACAGCTATTCGATAGCCATTCAACAGATGGTGGCCATCGCCCGCGCACTCGACTGCGAGGCCAAGGTGCTGGTTCTCGACGAGCCCACTTCGAGCCTTGACGTCGGCGAAGTTCAGAGGCTATTCGCATCGATGCGCAATCTGCGCGACCAAGGCTTGGGCATCATTTTCGTGAGTCACTTCTTGGATCAAGTCTACGAAATATCTGATAAGTTCACGGTTCTGCGGAATGGCAAGCTCATTGGGGAATACGAGACTAAGGCTCTTCCTCGCCTAGAGCTGATCACCAAGATGATCGGCAAAGATATTTCTTCCGTCGAAAAGATCTCGGAAAAGACCGCTGCCCAAACGAAAGCAGCCGCGCCTGCACTGTCGGTAAGCAGCCTCGGCAAGAAGGGCTACCTTGAGAATGTCCAGTTCGAGATGCATCCCGGCGAGGTCGTCGGTTTGGCAGGCTTGCTCGGTTCGGGAAGGTCCGAAACGGCGAAGTTGCTGTTCGGCATCGAGAAATCGGATCGCGGCCAAATGGAGCTGGGTGCCAAACGGACGAAGATGCGCTCGCCGAAGAAGGCGATGAAATTGGGAATGGCGTTCTGCCCCGAAGACCGCAAGACCGAGGCGATCATCCCTAACCTCACGATCCGTGAAAACATCGTGCTGGCGCTGCAGTCGAGGCGCGGCTGGTTAAGACCGGTCTCAAAAGCCAAGCAGAACCAGCTTGCCGCCAAGTTCATTCAGGCTCTCGGCATCGCGACGCCATCCGCCGAGAAGCCGGTCAGCCAGCTCAGCGGCGGCAACCAGCAGAAGGTCATTCTGGCTCGTTGGCTGGCATCCGATCCGCAGATTCTGATCCTCGACGAACCTACGCGAGGAATAGACGTCGGTGCTAAGGCCGAGATCGAGAAACTCGTCGCCAACCTCTGCGACCAAGGAGTTGCCATTCTGTTTATTTCGTCTGAGCTTGAGGAAGTCGCCCGCGACAGTCACCGAGTCGTCGTGTTGAAGGATCGAATGAAGATCGGCGAGCTTGCAGGAGACCAGATCAGCACCCAAAACATCATGGAGGTGATCGCTAGCCATGCAACTTCCTAAATGGATATGGGCGGCCTTGGGGCTTGTCGTCCTCATCGCCTTCAATGGTTTCTTCACACCAGGATTCCTGTCGATCACCGTCAAAGACGGCCACTACTTCGGCAGTCTGATCGACATCCTTTATCGTTCCACGCCAGTCATGCTTGTGGCGTTGGGCATGACCCTCGTCATCGCGACGAAGGGAGTCGATTTGTCGGTAGGCGCGGTCATCGCCATTTCCGGTTCATTGATGGCAAGCAAGATGATGGCCGGCATGCCGTTCGCCTCAGCCTTGGTTTTTACGTTGATTATCTGCGTGCTGCTTGGCGTTTGGAACGGCATTCTAGTTGCCGGGTTCAATGTTCAGCCGATGGTTGCGACTCTGATCTTAATGGTCAGCGGCCGAGGTGTTGCCCAGATCATCGCAAAGGGCCAGATCGCCACGTTTGAGTTCCCGAGCTTCGTGTTCCTTGGCAACGGATTCGTCTTCGGCTTGCCGTTCTCGGTTTGGCTGGTTGCTGCCGTGTTTGTGCTTATCTCATTGCTGACCCGAGCCACAGCGCTCGGCCTATTCATCGAGGCGTCCGGCGACAACGAAACGGCCGCGAAGTACACGGGGATCAACGTTCGTTCGGTGAAGATGTCGGCGTATATCGTTACGGCTCTTTGTGCGGGCATCGCCGGATTGGTGATCGCTGGAGGCATTAAGGCTGCCGACTCGAACAACGCCGGTCTTTATCTTGAGCTTGACGCGATTCTTGCGGTTGTTATCGGCGGCACTTCAATGAACGGCGGACGGTTCTATCTGATTGGATCGGTTGTTGGAGCCTTGTTCCTGCAAGCTCTCGTCACGACGATCCTGGCGATTCGCGTTCCTGTCGAATATATTCTAGTCGTCAAGGCCGTTGCTGTCATCATCATCTGCTTGCTGCAGTCGGAGGTTTTAAGACAAAACGTGCTCAAACTGACAAAGCCTAAGAGCCAAACGCCGCGCAAAGATACGCAGGAGGCCGCATCATGATTGCGCAAGGTGTTCAGCCAAAACGAGGAATTCCTGGCCTGTCGAAAACCCAGATTCCAGTCATCGCGACGACTGTCGTTCTGATGTTGATGGTCGCTTTCGGGGCATTCAAGTATGAACACTTCTTCGAGTTCTCGAACTTTGAGGGAATTGTCAAAGGCAACGCCTATCTTGGTATTGTGGCCGTCGGTATGACCTTTGTGATCATCGCTGGGGGCATCGACTTGTCGGTCGGCGCAGTCGTTGGCACCATCGGCGTTGTTTTAGCGACTCTGATGGCCAAAGGCATGAGCCTTCAGATAGCGGTGCCGCTTGTCCTGCTCATGGGAGTCGTGTTCGGCGCATCGATGGGATTTCTCATCGCTAAGTTCGAGATTGCGCCGTTCTTGGTCACGCTTGCCGGCATGTTCCTCGCGCGCGGCGTAGGGCTTGTCATCAACCAAGACTCCATCGAGATCTCGAACAAACTCGTCGACCGGATCAATGACTTCTACTTCGGCGAGACAGTTGCCTTGATTGTTGTTCTTATTGCGGGAGCAGCTCTCCTTCACTTGACTCCTTTCGGCAGATCAGTGTTTGCGATCGGTTGCAACGAGTCGTCATCGAAGTTGATGGGCTTGCCGGTGTATCGGACCAAGGTGTCCATCTACGCGATCAGCGGCTTCTGCTCTGCGCTGGCAGGAGTCGTTTATGCGTTGTCGATGTCTTCGGCGATGGCGAAGGTTTGCGACGGATTGGAGCTAGACGCCATCGCTGCGGTCGTCATCGGCGGAACGCTGCTTACGGGCGGCATCGGCACGATCGTCGGAACGCTGATGGGCTTCCTGACCCTTGGGATCATCGGCAGCATCACGAACTTCGCCAACATCGACTCCTGGTGGTCGAAGATCATGGTCGGCGGGCTTCTGTGCGCGTTTATTCTGTTGCAGAAGGTCGTTAGCGTTCGGCAGACGAATACAGGCTGAGCAATCCAGCCGCCTTCCTCGCATTGCAGGAGAGGACGTCTAGTATTCAAGTCCGGTTGGAGAGCGAGCATACTCGCGAGCCTAGGAAATCGTCCGAACACGCATATTGTTTGAAAGAAGCGGGCGCCTGCTCCCGCAAGAAAGGAAGCCGCAACCGCCGTCCGTATCCCATATAGGAGGCAGTACAATGCGCAGAAAACAACTGGTTTACGCTTTCTTGATGATTCTTGCCGTCATGGTGGCAGGATGCAAGAAATCGGAGACTTATCTGGGAACCTACAAGCTGGTAATAACTCCAGAACTTCAAAAGCAGATCGATGAAGGAATGGCCAAGTCGAAAGGCAAGGCCGAGGCGGCTATGGCCGAGCAAATGATCAAGTCCATGCTTGATGTCTCGGTAGTCCTCAAACCTGAAGGCAAAGCGACCTTCACGGCGATGGGCCAGAACCAAGAAGGAACCTACTCCGTTGATGGTGACAAGGTCACGATCTCGCCCGGCGGCAGCGGCGACAAGGGCGGAACAAAGACCGAACTGATCTATGACGAGACCAAACAGGAATTGAGCATGACTCAGAACGGCCAGAAGATCATTCTTAAGAAGCAAGCAGAAGCAAGCAAGTAGTCTGGTACCCCCAACATCACGACGGGAGCGGCGTCAGGAGCGCCGCCTCCCGCCCCTCAAGATCAGTGATCGTTTGTACCGCCGACGTCATCGTCGGCTACAGGAATTCAATCCGACCGAACCCCCTCCCGGCTCAATATCGGTTTCGTCGGATAGTTGCCGACGATCTGTGGGGCAAGACAGCTCCATAATATATGCCTGGTTGGAGCTAGGCGATCTGATCCTAACGCGGTATCCTTCCCCACATGAACCCCGCCGCGCGCGCATCAGAGCTCCGAACTGAGCTTGAGAAGCACAACTACGCCTATTACGTGTTGGATACGCCAACCATCAGCGATAGCGAATACGACGCGCTGTTCCGCGCGCTGAAGCAGATTGAGGACGAGAATCCGGAGCTGAAAACGCCAGACAGCCCAACCCAGAGAGTCGGTGCGCCACCCGTCTCCAAGTTCGAGCCGCACACCCATATGGCCCCTATGCTCTCGCTGGATAATGCCTTCTCGCATGAGGAGTTGCACGCATTTGACGAGCGGGTTCGCAAGGTCGTCGGAGCGGCGGAGTATTTCGTGGAGCTAAAGCTTGACGGCGCTTCGCTTTCGCTGACTTATCAAGACGGCCTTCTCATAACTGGTTCAACCCGCGGAGACGGAAACCAAGGCGAAAACGTAACCGCCAACGCTAAGACAATCCGTGGCGTTCCTCTGCGCCTTCAAAGAATTGTGCCAGGCAGGTTCGAAGTTCGGGGAGAAGTGCTGATGCTCCGCGATGTCTTCGAGGAACTCAACCGAAAGCAAGCCGAACAAGGCGGCCAGCTCTATGCGAACCCGCGGAATGCGGCTGCCGGCGGATTGCGCCAACTCGACAGCTCGGTCACGGCCTCACGAAAGCTGAACTTCTATGCCTATTCCCTCGGCGGATCGGCGGACTTCACCTTGCCGTTAGGTCAAAAAGCCGATCTGTTTGGCGAAGGCGACACCACACAAGCCGAGATCCTTCGTTGGTTCAAGGAACTCGGTTTCGCAACAAGACCAGAAGGGCGAATCTGCAAGGACATCGACGAGATTATTGGCTTCCTCGAGGAATATCATACTAAGCGGACCGATCTGCCGTTCGGCATTGACGGCGCGGTTATCAAGGTCAACTCGACGGCGCACCAGCGAGAACTCGGCATGACGGCACGCGGTCCGAGATGGGCAATCGCATACAAATACCCGGCAGAGCAGGCGTTCACCAAGCTGAAGGCGATCATCACGCAGGTCGGCCGAACCGGAACGATAACGCCGGTCGCTGACTTGGAACCGGTGTCGGTTGGAGGCGTGGTAGTGAGCCGCGCCACGCTCCACAACTACCAGGAGCTGCGCCGCAAGGACGTTCGCGAGGGCGATATTGTGATCGTCCAACGCGCAGGCGATGTGATCCCCGAAGTGGTTGGACCGGTTCTTGATAAGCGCGAAACTGAATTGCCGATCCCCCAAGAACCGACCGAATGCCCCGAATGCCAAGGTGCGCTGGCAAGGCAGGAAGGCCAAGTCGCTCTCAAGTGCACCAATCCGGCGTGTCCGGCCCAGATCAGCGCTCAGCTCAGGCACTTCTGCTCGCGAGGCGCGATGGACATCGAGGGCCTCGGCGACAAGCTGATAGTGCGATTCCTTGAGGAAGGATATCTGACTGATCTGCCTTCGATATATCGCTTGAAAGATCGTAGAGAAGAGATGGTGAACCTAGAGCGATTCGGCGAACAGAGCACGCAGAACCTTCTCGACGCCATCGAAGCCTCAAAGACCCGTCCTCTCGATCGGTTCCTGTTTGCTTTAGGAATTAGGTTCGTCGGCGAGAAAGGCGCTAAGGACTTGGCTCAGAACTTCCGGACTCTGGAAGCCCTAAGGCGCGCCAACTATGAGCAGCTAATCGGGGTTCCAGACGTTGGTCCGCGAACCGCCAGCGAAGTCGAAACCTATTTTGAGGATCCGGCCAACCAAAGACTTATCGATGAGATCTTGAGCCTCGGAGTCAGTCCGATTGAGCCCGAAGCGCCAACCAGCGACTTGTTCGCCGGCAAGACACTGGTCTTCACCGGCAAGCTGGAGCGATTCACCCGCGAGGCCGCCGAGGAACTCGTGATGAAGATGGGCGGCAAGGCGGCCGGCAGCGTTAGCAAACTCACGGCTTATGTGGTGGCTGGTCCCGGAGCAGGCAGCAAGCTAGCCAAAGCCGAACAGCTTGGCGTTCCGGTCTTGACCGAGGACGAGTTCCTGGCGATGCTTCCGGAAGGAGCGCTTTGACGACCTTCACCATTGAGATAACACCGAACGAACTCGACTTGGGGCTTTGCGTCTCTTGCGGCCAGACGTTTCGGTGGTCGCAACTCGAAGACGGCCGGTGGCTAGGCGTGGACGGGCAGACGTGGTATTTGGCCAGACAAGAAGATGACCGAATCGAAGTCGACACAAACGGCGAGCAGAACGGCTTCGTTGAACTCTTTCGTCTTGACACGAGTCTGGCGCACGTTGAGACTCACATTATTGTGAAAGGACCGGAGCTTGAACCTTACATTGCCGGAATGCGCGGCTTGCGCGTCTTGAAGCCCGAGAGCGCCCTTGAAGTTCTGTTCAGCTTCCTTTGCACACCGAACAACAACATGGTCCGCATCAAGAAGATGGTCGATGTGCTCGCTTCTTTTGGTGAGGAGTTGGCCGAAGTTGCTGGTAAAAGGACAACAGTTTTTCCGTCTATCGAGCGAATCGCGCAGATTGAGGAGAGCGAGTTAAGAACCCGAGGCTTCGGCTATCGCGCTGCCACGATTCCGAATGTGGCAAGGCAGATTTTAATCAGACCGCAAGGCTGGCTAGAAAACCTAAGAAACGAACCGTATGAGAAAGGTGTCGACGAGCTATGTGCTATTAAGGGCATCGGCCCGAAACTTGCCGACTGCATCAGCCTGTTTGCATTGCGCAAGCTTGAGGCAGCGCCGGTCGACACCCACCTATGGCAAGCCTACTGCCGCCTATACCGCCCGGACCTAAGCGATAAGCCGATCACCGATAAGAGATACAAAGAAGCCGGCGACTTCTTCCGAGCTAGGTTCGGAGAACTCACCGGCTGGGCGCATCAATACTTGTTTTATGACAATGCGCTGAACTGGCGCGAAAGATTAAAAACATAGTAGTGCAACCACATCCTTGTGAACCACCTTCATCCCGGATGTAATCTAGCGGTTAGACGTCTGTATACTTATATGTATCTTAGGGCTCCGACGAGAATTACTTATGTCTAAGGGATGCAACTTGCGATGCATAGCTGGAACTTGCCTACTCCTGATCGTCGCCCAAGCAGCGAACCTCCTTTTGGTTAGGAGCAATACGCTTCGTATAGAGTTTAGCAACACGTTGCAAGTCGCCTCTGCGCTTTTGTCGTTTGCAATCTGTTCAGTTTTATACCGTCGACTGAAAGCGACTAGGAATCAACTATCTCGTCCCTGGGGATTCATCGCATTATCTGCGGCTATGTTCGCGCTTGGACAATCGTCCTTTATGGTTTACGAGCTCTTCGTAACGGACAAGCCATATCCCGGATTGCCCGAGGTGTTCTTTTTTGCCCTGTATCCGCTGCTCGCCATCGGACTTCACTTGATGCCTCAAAGCCAACTGCGCGGCAAGGATCGATTCTTGAGGATGCTTGACATTGGGGTGGTAACGCTTATTAGCATTCTTGCTATTTGGCAACTGAGCATTGATGAACTGATTCGCCAGCTGGTCCAACATCCGACTAACGCGACATTGGTCTCGTTCGCTTACATGCTAGCCGACTTCGCCATTATATGGCTTCTATTCGCCAATATACTTAGGCCCTTATCGGATAGCGCTACGTTCTTACCGTCGCTATTGATTGCGGTCGGCGCGCTGTTTCTTGTCTGCGCCGATGTGATGCAAGCAAGTATTAGCCTAACAGCCGACTTCATGAGTGGCGGAATACAAGACCTGGGCTGGGTCGCATTCAGTTGCTTTACAGGATTGGCTGCGTTGTGCCAGTTCGATCGTCTGCACGAGAAATCGCTTCTGATTCCTCGCTTCAGCTTGGGAGAAAAGTCGAAGTCTTTCTATATATCCATCGTGACCCAACTTTGGATCGGCGCGATGATTCTTGTCATGTTCGCCGCAATCGATGGCTCTGCGCAACCGAATCGTATCTACATAGTTCTCGGACTCGCGCTTCTTTTCGTTATTGTTGTCTATCGCCAAATCGTGAACGTACAGGATATCTCTCTCTTGCACGAGCAATTGAGGAAAGCAAACGAAACGCTTGAGCTCAAGGTGAAAGAACGAACCAAGAGCTTGGAAGAGAACGCGAATCGGCTGCGCATATCTGAGACCACTTTGAAGACACTCTTGAACGCCATACCGGAGCCAGCATTCCTCACGGACCAAACTGGAATTATCCTAGCAGCTAACGCTAGGTTGGCATCATACTTCGGCGGCGATGAAGAAGCCGTGATCGGCCGCGACTTCATAGAAATCGCACCGCCCGACATAAAGGCAGATCGCAAGCAAAGGTTCGAAAAGATCATCGAGAGCCGTCAACCTTATTTCTTTGAGCAATATCTCGACGGGCTTTATTATGAGAACCGAATTTCACCGGTCCTCGACGCAGAAGGCAATGTCGTTGCTATGGCTATTATCGCCTTCGATGTGACGAAGAGGGTTCTAAACGAGCAGCAGATGGCTCGGTTGATTGAGCGCCTCAACCTAGCCGCCAAGGCAGGACGGTTCGGAATCTGGGATTGGAACATAAAAGACGACGTTCTTGTGTGGGACGACCTGATGTTTGATATTTACGATATTCCGAGGGAAAGCTTCACAGGTAGCTACTCTGACTGGTTAAACACGATCGTCGAAGAAGAAAGGCAAGGAACTGACGCTCTAATGCAGAAAGCGGTTCGAGGCGAAGCAGAATATGACACCGTTTTCAAAATTCGTTGGGCAGATGGGTCAATTCATTTCTTGAGAGCACTTGGCAAACTCAGTAGGGATGAGGATGGAAATCCAGCTCGGTTCACAGGCGTAAACTTCGATATCACTGAGCAGAAGCACGCTGAACAGGAGATCATGAACGCTCGAACCGAACTTGAGCGCAGAGTCGAGGAGCGAACCAAGCAACTTGTTGCGCTTAACCGTGAGTTGGAAGCATTTAGCTACTCAGTGTCCCACGACCTTCGAGCGCCGCTTCGAGCTATCATCGGTTTTTCGCAAGTGCTTCAAGAAGATTACTCAGGTTCTTTAGAGGACGAAGCAAAGGAACACCTGAATCGCGTGGTCACAGCAGGGCTAAAGATGAGTTCGCTCGTAGATGCGTTGCTTATGTTATCGCAAGTCACTAGGGCAACAATCAAGCAAACCCGGGTTAACCTAAGTGCATCTGCTGAGCAAATCTTGAAAGACCTGATGCACTCGGAACCAGAACGTCAAGTCGAAGCTAATATCGAACCCGGGGTTGAGGTCGTCGGAGATGCAAAGCTGCTTGACATCCTTTTGACTAATCTATTGCATAACGCATGGAAGTATACGTCGAAAGTAGATTGCGCAAAAATATCTTTGACTTCTTCTTTGATCAACGGAAATAAGGTCATTTCCGTGTCGGACAACGGCGCTGGATTCGACATGAAATATGCTGGCAAGCTGTTCGATCCGTTCCAGCGGCTGCACTCATCGCAAGAGTTCAGCGGAACAGGAGTTGGCTTGGCAACCGTCCACAGGATTGTCACCAGACATGGCGGCGAGATCTGGGCCGAATCTGAACTTGGCAAAGGCGCAAAATTTCATTTCACTCTAGACTCAGGAATTTAAAACAGCTTGCCGGTAAGATGATCCCATGATTCGATACACCGACAAGCTTGATGGTATCGAAGCCCAAGCATTCTCCGAGTTTTGCGAAGGGTGGTCGATCAAGCCGAATCCGGAGCGGTTCTTCCGAGCGCTTCAAGGTAGCCGGCATGTGATCCTTGCGAAGGACGGAGAGAAGGTTGTCGGTTTCATCAATGCGATCTCTGACGGTGAGTTGTTCGCTTTCATTCCTATGCTTGAGGTCGTGGCTGAATACCGCAGCCAAGGGATAGCGTCTGAGCTTGTCCGGTTAATGGTTGATAAGTGCGGCAACCTCTACGGTATGGATTTGCTTTGCGATGCAAACTTGGTTCCGTTCTACGAGCGCTTCGGGATGCAAGAAGTCAGCGGCATGTGCCTTCGTAACCGAGGCCAACTGGAACATTAGGCGATTATCTTGCTTCTTATTTGTGGGAAGGATACGATGAAAGGTATTTGTGCGTCTGTTGTTGGGCTATGTTTGGTGTTGGCAGGTTGCGGAGGCTCCGGCGGAGGTTCGAACAACGGAGCATCGTGGGACGGTCTCGGCGACAGCTATCCGTCTGCTGATCCTGGCACCTCAATAGTCATCAACCATGAGGAGGCCTATGCCAAAGCCAGTCTGATTCCGGATGCCGCATTGGCTGACGGCCGCCAACTCCAGGTGGTCTTCGGTCATCAATCAGTCGGCGGCAACATACTGTCTGGTCTTGGCGATCTTCAATCGAAAAGCAGCCGGTACGCCGCTAACACGGTCGATTATCCAGACTCCAACCCTAGCGGATGCATCTCGCAGTTTGGAGTCGGTTCGAACGGCGATCCGCAGAGCAAGATCGACGATTTTGTCGCGAAAGTGAATAGCGGCTCAATGGCAAGCGCGAACGTCGCTTTCTTCAAGTTCTGCTATGTCGACTTCGACGGCGGCACCGATGCCGCGGCTGTTTTCAACGCGTATAAATCGGCAATGGAGAACCTGGAGACGGCTCATCCGGGTATCAAGTTCGTTTGGTGGACCGCACCGATTCAAACGGACTACCTCGAGAGTAGACACCAGTTCAATGAACTCGTTCGCAGCTATTGCACAGCAAACAACAAGGTCCTTTTCGATATTGCGGCCATCGAATCGCACAAGCCGGACGGAACCGAAACGAACGCGAGCCAGCCAACCTTATATAGCGGCTACACAAGCGATGGCGGCCATCTGAACGACGCGGGAGCATTGAGGGTTGCTCGAGCTTGGCACTGGCTCATGGCGCGGATCGCCGGCTGGAACGGACAGGGATAGCAGCGCATCGCCTTTAGACCCAAGACGCTGCTAAACGATTGAACCTGGCCCGTATTATTACCAGGTATTTTTGTTGCAGATTTCTTCAATTGCACTATGATAAATATATCGCTATCATTGGCGAAAGGAGAAAAACATGAGGATACGCGTGCCGATGGCTCTTGCCATCTTAGTTGCGACCTACAGGCTGGCCTCAGCCTCATTCCTACCTGATGAAGCCGATCTGCCGAAGACGTTGAAAGACATCCAGCCAGGCACCGGAAACGACGTCACCGTTCAGCATTATGTCGACAAAAAGGTTCAACACTACGACGCTGATGTGTATTGTCCCGGAGAGGACGAAAAGATAGGGTCCCTTTCCTTTGACGCTTCGCCCTACACCGGCAAGTTCGGTCAAAACGGCGCAAACGACTCGTTTATGGGAATGCTGATACGAGGAGGATTTACATTCGATCCTGGGTACCAAGTTTGCGACGGCTACACGATGCGGTGGCTTCAGTATGTGAACACGTCGAACGAGACGTTCAACGGTGTGGCGCAAGCCGCTAGATCCTTTATCGATGGTTCGCCGTTGTACCCAGACTTCGCGACTGCCGGAGTTGACGCGCTTCTTTGGGACGCTCCAGGAAGGGGGACCGGTGCGGGCGAATGGTCGAGTATCACCTGGAGAGCAGAAAGCGCGTTGGTTTGCTACGACGGCAAATCCAGTCTCAAGTACATCGGCTCTTTCTTCTGGGGATTCGACATCGCAACGGCCAACGGCGTAACATCGGTTACAGGCAGCTATCCAAATGGCTGGAGCCCAGGCCTAACGCAAGGATTCAAGGATCAATTCGGCAAAGATTACCGAGGATGGACTTTGGAAGAAGGCTGCTGCGCTTGTGTGCCAGGGCCGCTAGCAATCTTGCCGTTCCTAGTTGGTACATCGCTGACGGCATTGCGTCGCAGAAGGTCTGCCCGATGAAATTTCTGATCGGAGTTGCGGCTATCATCACCTTGATGATGAATTGCAACAAGTCCAGTTCTCATGGGCAGGTGCTCATTGAGATGAGCCAGTGGGGAGGAATGGAAACTCCGAACCAGGCGAAGACCAGCGTTCTGTATGTAAACGGCACGCTGGTCACGCCAGATCGCACTTCAAAACTTAGTTCTAAGGCTTTAGAGACTATCAGGCAGATAGCCGTGTCGTTGACCAGCTCTAATCTCGACTTCAGCCAGGTGGGCGAATTATCAAACAAGGTTCCTGTTGTCGAGGGAGGAACCGGCAACTACAAGCTCATGGTTCACCAAGACGGCAAGCACGTTACCTTCGTGATTTCGTATCCGGAGCTGTTCCTTGACGATAAAAGACCAGAACTAAAGGCCGCGGCTCGTGCCGTTCTCAAGATAAGGGAAGCCTTCGCGTCTGCAAACTGACTTCGACAATTGGTCTTACTCGCCTAATCCTGCGTTCATGATCTCGTCGGCGACGAAAATGGGAGCCTCAAACCGTACGGCAATCGCTATGGCGTCAGACGGACGCGCGTCAAGTTCGATCTCTTCTTTGCCGTTTGCCAGGTAGACCTTGGCGTAATAAACTGAATTCCACAGGTCGTCAATCACGACGCGCGTGACGCGGTGGCCCAACCTCTCGAGGATATGCTGCATCAGGTCGTGCGACATGGGTCGATCCGGCCTTGATCCTTCTATGGGAAGGCTGATAGCCTGGGCCTCATAGGCTCCAATTAGGATCGGTAGCTTGCGGACGCCGTCCGTAAGAAGCACAAATCGAGACACGTTGCCAGCGCTCTCGGCTGCGAACACGCCTTCGATGGAGACCTCGATAGGCTCGCCCATGTTGCCCGGCTCATGGTCGGGTTCGTCGCGGTCGTAGGGGAAAAACGACGGCGGCTCGTTCAGATTGTCGGGTCCATTCGGATCCTCAGGCATAGCATTAAGATACCCGCGAATCATAGGCCTCAAGCCCTTTCACGGGATTGCCTAGGCTTCGAAATCAATCGGTTCGCCGATGTTGAACGAATCGAACCGAACCTTCAGTCCCAGCCTCGTCGGCGAACAGGCCATCGGTCCAACCTGAACAGGCTCTCCTTCGGGCAAGTAGCACAAACGGACCATGTGCCAGTGTTCGCCATCTGAAGACGCCTGCACAGCCGCAGCATCGCCCTTCCGAATCAAGCGCACCCAAAACGGTCCATCGCAGGGCCATTCCTGCACCGACCAATCGGAATGTCCTCGGGTAGCCACGACCGAAAAGTGCCTCTTGCCGCCAAAAAACTCGATGCCGCACTTGATCCAGTTCTCGCTGTCGATGCGCAGCATGAGCCCAGCCTGGTCATAGAGCGCTTCAAACTCCGCGTCAACGCGCACCGTCGCGGCAAAGTCGCCCTCACGGACCTTAAACCAGAAGTGGCCGTTGTCATGGACGAAACCGTAATGCGTCTTTTGCCAGAAGTCGCCTTGATCCCCGGTTGCCAGCTCTAGATGGCTGTCGCTCGATGTCCACGAGGGAGGCTCGTTGAACCATTCCATGGTTCGCACCTTACCTCAAAGCACTAATGAATGAACTTGCGCAGAACGAAGGTGATAAATAGAACGGCTTTCATCTATAGTAAGGTCTAAGGAAGGTGCATTTGATGTCGGATTCTACGCAAGCGAAGAAGCCAAGTTTGAACAACTCGGATGTTTATCCCGACGACGTAGTCCTTAAGACTGAGCTAGCCGATGCGTTCGAGCCATTTGAGCTGTGGCGAGAGTCGCTGAAGTCGGATGATTTCGGCATGGATATCGAATGGCGGTATTACAAAGACGGCGGCTCATGGCTTTGCAAGGCGACGAAGCGCAAGAAGACGGTGTGCTGGCTCTCCGTTTGGGAAGGGTATTTCAAGATCGGCTTCTACTTCACCGACAAGAATGCAAGCGATATCGAAGTGCTACCGATAAGTCCCGTCGCCAAGGCTGAGTTTGCGAATGGCAAATACTATGGCAAACTGAAGCATCTTGGTTTCGAAGTTCGAGATGCGAGCGATCTTTCAGACTTGTCAACGGTAATGAAATATAAGATATCGATTTTACGATAAGCCATGATAGGCGCTTTTGCATCAAGGCTGGCTGGTAGCCCCGTCGGCGAAAAGGGTAAAACCGCCTTGTCGTCTGAAATCCATGTCTAGGTCATCCTTGCGCATAATCCATATCGAAACAGGAAAGCACTGGAGAGGAGCTCAGGTTCAGGTACTTCATACTTTGCTAGGCCAAAAGAAGCTTGGACACCATGTAAGCCTCATATGTCCTCCTGGATCAGCGCTGGAGCAAAGAGCCCGAGAGGCTGGCATAGACGTTTACCCTCAACGTTGCAGAATCTCCCTCTATGGCTTTGACGTGTTGAAAATGGCAGCCACCATCAGGCGCATCAAACCGGATATTGTCCACCTTCATAGCTCCCATGCCCACAACGTCGGCGGGATGGCGGCAAGCCTTGCCCGCGTGCCTGCGGTCGTTCTTTCGAGGCGAATGGACACGCCGATTACCCTCTGGCACCACAAACTCAAATACAAAGTGGGCTACGACGCGGTGATCGCCATCTCGAAGGGAGTCAAACGCGCGCTGGTGGTTGCCGGAGTCAAAGAAAAGAAGATCGCAGTCGTAAGAAGCGCCATCGAAGACCACTGGTGGACGGTTCCAGGTAATCGAGACGCTGTCCGTCGTGAACTGAGCTATCAAGATTGCGACGTTGTGGTTGCCGTCATCGCCGCCATCGAGCCGCGAAAGGGTCAAGCGCTCTTGATCCAAGGCTTGCCGCAAATTCTCGCGAGCACACCTAATGTTAAGGTTCTTCTGGCAGGAAAAGACGACATCAGCCAGTCAGAAAAGGCTCTCGTACAAGAACTTGGGCTAGAAGGAAAAGTGATGTTCGCAGGATTTCGATCCGACATCAAGGACGTCATCGCGGCCGCCGACATCATCGCTGCGCCATCCTATCTCGAAGGCCTCGGCGTGTCGATCATGGAAGCAATGGCGTGTGGCAAGCCGATCGTCGCAAGCAATGTCGGCGGCATTCCAGAGAGCGTCGTGGACGGCGAGACCGGATTGCTTGTTGAGCCAGGCGACGCCGAAGCGCTTGCGAACGCTATCGTGGCATTAGCAAACGATGAAAACCTGAGACAAGAAATGGGCCGAAAAGGGCAGCTTCGAGCCCAAGACGACTTCTCGATCGATTCGCTCATCAACGACACCCTTGCTGTGTACTGCCAATTGCTGCGCCTTCCGGTACCCGAGAGAGAGAAAGCGGCCTCGACCGTCGTAGGGTAATCCGGTAAATGGGGTAACGTTGCCCCAACGCTATGGAATATCCGCAGACTAAAAGACTCGATCTCGTTGAAACGCTTCACGGCCGTTCGGTTGCAGACCCCTATCGCTGGCTAGAGGACGATAACTCAAAAGAGACGGCCGAATGGGTAAAAGCTCAGAATGCTGTAACGAACTCATATTTAGCCAAGCTGACTGTTCGCGAGGAGCTGAAGGCGCGTCTGACCGAATTGATGAACTACGAACGGTTCAGTCTGCCAACCCCGAAGGGCGGCCGGTATTTCTACACCCGCAACGACGGACTGCAGAACCAAGCTGTGGTCTATGTATCCAAAGGTCTCGGTGCAGAAGCTAAGGTGCTCATCGACCCGAACAAGTTCTCGGACGACGGCACGGTGGCTCTGTCGGGTTTTGCGATTTCGGACGACGGCAATCTCGCAGCCTATTCGGTATCGAGTGGAGGATCGGACTGGGTGGAGTGGCACGTCCGCGATGTCGAGACCGGCGAGGATCTACCCGACGTCATTCAGTGGTCGAAGTTCAGCGGGGCGAGCTGGACTCCCGACGGAAAAGGCTTCTACTACAGCGCATACGACGCGCCTGAAGAGGGCGCTGCGCTCCAGCAGATGAACCAGTTCCAGAAGCTGTACTATCACCGTCTCGGCACGCCGCAGTCTTCAGATGAGCTTGTCTATGAACGCAAGGATCAGCCGGATTGGGGCTTCGGCGGACATGTGACCGAAAATGGCCGCTATTTGGTCATCCACGTCTGGCACGGCACGCATCGTGAGAACCGGCTGTTCTACAAAGACCTGGTTGCGGGCGGCCCAGTTGTCGAACTGTTCAAGGACGCCGATGCCAGCTACGGCTTGCTTGGCAACGTCGGAACCAGGTTCTTCATTCAAACCGATAGGAACGCGCCGATGGAGCGGATCTTCGCCGTCGACATCGACAATCCTTCGGCCGAGATCGAGATCCTGCCCGAATCCGATGCGGTGCTTAGCGGGGCAAGCATGGTCGGCGGCAAGCTGTTCGCGACCTATTTGCGCGATGCGCACACCCAGGTTTGCATCTACTCGCTCGATGGCAAGCTGGAGAAAGAGCTGGAACTGCCGGGAGTCGGCACCGCGGCGGGATTCGGCGGCGAGATGAAGGACGACGAGACGTTCTTCGCCTACACGAGCTATACCTATCCGACGTCTCTATATCGCTACGACATCAAGACCGGTCGGACCTCGTTATTTAAGAAACCTGACGTCAAGTTCAACGCTGACGACTATGAGACCAAACAGGTGTTCTATGCAAGCAAGGACGGCACCCGTGTCCCGATGTTCATCACGCACAAGAAGGGTTTGCAGCTTGATGGCCAAAATCCGACGCTCTTGGGCGGTTACGGCGGCTTCAACATCCCGATCACACCCGGATTCAACCCGATGGACATCCCATGGCTGGAGCGGGGCGGAGTTGTCGCAGTCGCATGCCTTCGCGGCGGCGGCGAGTATGGCAAAACCTGGCACGACGGCGGACGCCTGAAGAACAAGCAGAACGTGTTCGACGACTTTATCTCGGCAGCCGAGTATCTGATTGCTGAGAAGTACACGTCAACTCCGAGGCTGGCGATCCGTGGCGGAAGCAACGGCGGCCTGCTGGTTGGAGCATGTCTCACTCAGCGGCCCGATCTTTACGGAGCCTGCGTTCCGTATGTCGGCGTGCTCGACATGCTGCGTTTCCATAAGTTCACGATCGGCTGGGGCTGGTGCTCGGACTACGGCAACCCGGATGAGGCTGCTGATTTCGAAGTGGTGTACAAGTATTCGCCTTATCACAACGTCAAGGAAGGAACCGCCTATCCGCCGACTCTGGTGGTAACAGGCGACCACGACGACCGCGTGGTGCCGTTGCACAGCTTCAAGTTCGCTTCGGCCTTGCAGCATGCTCAAAGCGGTCCTGCTCCCGTGCTCATCCGTGTTGAAACGCGGGCAGGCCATGGCGCAGGCAAGCCGCTCAGCATGGCAATCGAGGAGATGTCGGACGTCTATGCGTTCGTGATGGACAACCTGAAGGTGTAAGCTAGATTCTCGGGAGCGAGGGCTAAAGGTAACTATGTAAATAATGTGACGGTTCATCGGGAAGATCTCCGACGAACGGCAAGCCCTTCTGGAGCGCCATCGGCGCGAAACAGGATTAGCCTAGCCCCACGAGGGCTAGGAAAGGTATGTGGCAGAGAACCTGGAGGGCTGAAGGCCCGAGGATAGGGACGCGCATAGCTTAAGGCCTACAAACCTATCTCGCCCCTACAGGGCTCATGGTCTCCTCTGACTCAACAACCTTGGGCTAGCGCCCAAGGCTACTCCTGTTTCGCGCCGTTGGCGCTCGTGAAGAGGTGTTCCAATATTGTTTAGATATGTCAGGTTCTATTCGTAACTGCCATTAGCCTTCGTTGAACCTCAAGAAAAAGCGATGCCAGCCCTATAGCTAGCAGCGCTTCAACTTATCCTATGACGAACTCGCGCATCGCCTGCGGGACCGACGCGTCGAATCCGACAACGTCGAGCATTCCGGCATCGCGCGGGTCGGCGATCGTGAAGTTGTTGCCTGCCATGGCCACAACGATCAGTCTCGCGTTGATCCCCGACTTCTGCCGGTACTCGGCCAGCGCTTGCGACGGATGCACCTTGCCGTACCACGTCTCGCTGTCCGTGTAGACCACGAAGACATCGACCTGAAGCTTATGCCTCGTCGCATAAAGCATCGGCAGCGCGCAGTCGGTAGCCTCGAAAGGCAAGCTCTGCGTTAACCTCAGAGCGTCGGACAGCCGCATCTTTGGCGTCAGGTTCAGCTTGATAAAGCCGCTCGTAAACGCCATCGGAATGCAGTTTGGCTCTGAAACCATGTTGACCATGGCCATTGCCGTCGCCGCCTCGCTCGCTGTCAAGAGCGTTCCGCCTACGCGCGCCCCCGCCATCGAACCCGACACGTCGACTCCCAAGAGGAACCGCTTGCCTGTCGGCTCGATGTTCGCAAACGCTGCATAGAACGCCCCATCGAGCGCATCCGAAATGGCCGGAACCGGAATCCACTGGCCTTTGCCTTTGAACCCGGAACCCGAGCCGTATGTGGACGAAGCGAGCAAGAACGCCATCGGGTGCGCCCGAGAACGCTTGATCCGCTCCGCCGACTTCAGCTCGTTCAGCACCTTTTGGGTTGCCTCGGACTGTGGAGTCAGCAAGCCGCATTTCGTCATGTTGGCCAGGTTGCGGACCATTGCCATCATCGGCATGTCTTCCAGCAACGCTTCCCAAACCGACGGATTCGTCAGGAACTGCGTTGGCACGCATTCGCGAGGCAATCGGTGCTCCCGGATCCACTTGACTGCTTCGTCGGGATCCGAGGCCTTGGAAAGCCCCATGAACGCCTCGAGTTTCGCGTTTTCGCTGACGAGTTCGCCGTCGACGATCCACTTGAAGAGCGTTTTGTGCTCTTCGCTTGCCGGCTTCGGGTGCGCGAGTCGGAGCAAGTCGCGGTGCGACCAGCCTTCTCGCTGCTGGTACTTGATCGCCTGGTAGGTCAGGCCGTTGACCTCAGCGTCGTTGTACCAGTTCCCGATGGCGCGCCGGAGACCCCGTCCCCATCCGCGCATTTCGCCGCATTCCGAGGCAAACTGAAACAGGTGCGTTCCTGTTCGGCACACCTTTCTCAGCGATGCGAGTGCAGCCTGCTTCGTTTTGGCGTCTCCGTGCGATGCGCAGAGGGACAAAGCGAAGATCGCCGGACCGTTTTTGGGCGCTCTGCCGGAATCGCTGATTTCAACGATTCGGTTGACCACCCTCTGGCCGTCCAGTTTGATCAGGCTCAAGACGTTCGACGCGTGGTCGAGCGTCAGCTTTCGCTCGCTGATGTAATAGGTGCCGCCTTCGGTTCCCAGGATGAGGAACCGATCAAGCAACGCCCAAGGATTGATCGCCCAGGCGTAGCCGCCCGCGGAGTTCGGGGTTTGGCCCGCTCCGAAGATCGGATCGCTCTGCGGCGTCTTTCGAATGCTTAAGTATTTGCTGAACTTCATGTTCTTCACCTCATATGCGGCGGGTCGGGGAGGCATGTGTTCAGGTGTAGGTGTGTCTGCCTTGTCGGACAGGTCAAACCGGTCTGACAATGAAAATCCTTTCACAGCGAAACAAGCCCCAAAGGGACGAATGCAGCATCCGGGCAAGGGACATCTATGGGGGCTGCCGTGCTTGAAACGATAACCCACAGACTTCGGCCCGGAAGCCGACAAGGAAAGAGCCTGGGCAAGGTGTGTCCTTGGGCGTTTAGGCGCTTTACCGATTAAGCTACGTCCTTGCGGACGGCTGGATTCGAAACCAGCAACTCCCCGGTTTAGAGACGGTAACCCACGAACATCGGCCCAGGCTAGGATGGCGCGTGCGGGCAAGGAGCGGCATTAGGATTTCTCCGCCTTTCGGTCGGAGGGAGTTCCGTCAGGTTTCCCCGCCGGTTGGTGCTACTCTAAGCGATAACCCAAAACCATCGGCCCGCACAAGAATGTCGAGTCTGGGCAAGTTGCGCCGCTGGCAAGCGCTCTAACCTCTGAGCTACGTCCTTTCGGACGGCCGGAATCGAACCGGCGACCACTCGCTTAACAGGCGATAATCCAACAGCATCGGCCCAGACGAATCTGAGAAGCGCGGGCAAGGGGCGGACTGGGAAAACTTCTAGCCTTTCAGCTTGAAGCGCGAGATTTGAACCCGCTAGCCAATGTTTGTTGACCTTAACCGATAACCCAGACCTTCGGCCCGCACGAACCATGTCAAGCCGGGTTCCATCCCATTCCCGGCGGAATTACAAGATGCTCTCGTTAGGCGCAAGACAGAGAGTTGTACAAATGCGCTTTGCGAGTGCAAGGAGTAATCTGACGAGCAAAGAAATCAAAAGGTTTCGGTTTTTATGTAAAAAACGAATTTCGTGGCACTTTCGATGAGCCTAACAGGTTTTCCAGCGGCTTTAGGCGGTAGCTTGTTAGTATGGCCATGTTGCCGACAGTCGTTGTTGCTCTCGATTTGCTTCCTCATCTCGCGAAATGCGCGAAGGAACGCAAGACAATCACTTATGCCGAGCTTGGAACCTTGGTCGGTAAGTCTGCCTATTACCTCAGCAAGTCGCTCGATATCTTGAAAGACAAGTTCCTGCTTGCGCACCGTTTGCCTCGGTTGGATGCTCTGATCATCAAGAACCCAACCAAAGGAGCCGCCGACAGGTTCCTCGATCCTGGCAGCGATCCAATGACCGCTGAGGAATATGAGAAGCATGTCGAGTCGCTAAGGCAAGAAGTTTACGCCTATGATCGATGGGACGAGATTGTAGAGAAACTTCAGGCGCATTATGGCGACTCGGAGTATATGAAGCACGCAGTTGCCCTGAAGCAATAAGCGGCCGCACCTTTCCCTAGTGGATCGCCAGACCGAACGGCTCTACGATGCCCGTCATCACACCTTCTGCGATGCACGGATCCTCCTTCATTAAGGCCTCGGCTTCCTCGTCGTTCTCGGCATAGAACACGGCGATGCCCGTGATATCGCCTTCTATCGTTCGCCCGGCGAGTACCAAAATGCCATCTTCCTTCAGCTTCAGCAGCCGTTGAAAATGCCTTGAGACGGTGTCCTTCTCCTCTTCGGTCGGACTGAACGGCATCTCGGGACGCGAAGGCTTCAGGGTAAGCAAATATGCGCGCTTCTGGCTCATACCCATTAGGATAAGCCAAACCGATGGCCTTAACCAAGGACTTCTAGAGCTTTTGGCCGCCGGTTAGACTCGTTGCCCGTCCATCGGCATACGCCGCCGTGCTTCGCGAGTGCCTCGGCGGATTTGGCAGCGTCGCTTCCTTCGAATGCGCATTTCTGGAAAGATCAGACGACTCAAAAAGGAGCACTTGCTTATTGATCTCCTTCAGGCTGCCCAGAGCTGCAAAGCTGAGGCCGTCGGACATGGCGAAGCCGTACTCATCCCTGCCGACGGCGGGACACCGCATCCTAGAGCCAGTGTCTCCATCCCCTTGAGGCACGTACTTCTCGACACGGTCCATCCAAGTAGCCGCACCGGGAAAGCAACCGTCGTTCTCCTCCGCGTACATCAGCATTCCGGCCGCGGTTCGCTTCATGTTGGCGAAACAGGCTGAGTTGAATGCCGTGGTCCGCGAGCTGCGGAATATCGGGAAGAGGATCGCTGACAGCACGAGCAGCACGCCAACGATCAGGAGCACACCAAGCATCGAGTTCCGTTGAACCATGATGGCCGAATTGCCTGTTTCGCTACTCATCGGTTATCTTATCTGCTCCGGTTTCTTCGACTCGACATGTCCATCCGCATAGCCTAAATTGACTTTTGTGTGTCTCCCACTGGTTGGTAACGTCGACAAATCCGAGTGGGCATTCGGCTCGCGCAAGTTGGAGTCAAAAATCATTGGTTCGTTCTGGGGCATCGCGATCTGGCCTAAGGCTAAGCTGGTTAAGGAGTCGCTATAGGCATAACCATACATGTGTGGAACTCCAGGGCAGTGGAAAACATCCTCTTTAATGACGTACTTGCGAACGGCATCATTCCAATTTGTCGCGAACGGTAGCTTGTCGTCGTTCTCTGCGGCATACATCAATGCTCCGTTGCTGAGCTGCTTCAGGTTCGACATGCACATTGTGTTCTTCGCGGAATTCTTGGCTTGCGAGAACACCGGAAAAAGTATAGCTGCTAATATCGGCACAAGCAGGCAGAAAAAGCCAAGCACGCAAGCCAGAACGATGATTACGATCTTCGTCGAGTTGTTTCTCGGCGGCTGATTAGTCTGAGCGTAGGGCGGCTGCTGGTATGGAGGAGGTGTCTGCATAAGGGTTCCTATTAACCAGACGCTCGAACCATTGCGAATCGTCTCATCTAGATTTCCCTTCGTCGCTTAAGTGGCGATATGGGGCGATCAAGTAAACTCTCAAGCATCATGAAGGTTCTCGTTGCGGATAAATTCGAACAAAGTGGTTTGGACGGGCTGAAAGCCCTTGGCGTTGAAGTCATTTTCGATCCTTCGCTGAAGGAAGACGCCCTAGAAGCGAAGATCAAGGAAACCGAGGCGCAGGTTCTCATCGTCCGATCGACCAAGGTGACTGCTCCTATGCTCACCGGAGTCAAACTCGGCCTCGTCATCCGCGCAGGCGCAGGCGTCAATACCATCGACGTCGAGACCGCCATCAAGAACGGCGTTAAAGTCGCCAATTGCCCCGGTAAGAACAGCATCGCCGTCGCCGAACTCGCGCTCGGCCTGATGCTCGCGGTCGACCGCAAGATTCCAGACAACGTGATTGAGCTTCGCGCCGGCAATTGGAAGAAAGGCGCTTTTTCGAAGTCGCGCGGCCTTCACGGTCGAACGGTCGGTCTCATCGGCCTCGGCAACATTGCGCAAGAAGTTGTGAAGCGCGCCCAGGCGTTCGGCATGCGCGTCGTGGCCTATAGCCGCTGGATCACCCCCGAAATAGCCGCCGCTCTCGGAGTCGCCCGAGCTTCGAGCATCTATGAAGTCGCCGAGCTTTCCGATTTCGTCTCGATTCATGTCAGCTTGAACCCGGCAACGAGGGGCATGATCAACGAAGAGTTCTTCTCCAAGATGAAGAAAGGTGCAACGCTGATCAACACCAGCCGAGCCGAAGTCGTCGATGGCGCTGCTCTTCGCAAAGCGCTTGAGGAAGGCAAGATTTGCGCCGGACTCGACGTATTTGAGGGCGAGCCTGCCGGTTCCGAAGGCGAATACGACGGACCGATGAAGGACATCAAGAACGCCTATTGCACGCATCACATCGGCGCGAGCACCGAGCAAGCCCAAGAAGCCGTTGCCAGTGAGACGGTTCGCATAGTCAAGGAATTCATGGCCAGCGGAGTTGCCCTGAATGAGGTTAAGGGCGGCAAGAGCGGCGGATCGGAAGCCGTTATCGTGGTTCGCTGCCGCGACGAGGAATGCGCTCTCCAGTCGATCATCGCCGAACTCGCCAAGGCAGGTTCGACGGTCACCGAGTCGGAGTACATCACGCTACAAGGCGCTCTCATCGCCGAACTCGCGCTGGACAAGAAGCCGAGTGAGGAGACGGTGTGGAAGCTGAGAACTATGTCCTGCGTCCTCGACGCTAGCGTCATGGCGCTGTAGCTAAAATACCGTTCATATCCATCGCGCGACCAAACGAATCCCCGATTCTAAGCTAGATTGGGGGATTCGTTAGCATTATCAAGCGCGAGTCGGCTTGGCAACCCGATCCGCTGCGAAGCTCTTGACTGACTCGCTGGCGATCACGGCATCAGCGCTTCACTCGTGATGCCGCAGGTTTGCGTCGATATCACCGGGGTCGCCTAACGGGCAGGATCAAAAACAAATCCTGACCAATCCAAACTAATCCATGGGCTGGAAGCCCATGGTACATCCTAAGGTAGCGGCTTCATCCGCGCGGCGACCAGCAGCTTGTACCAATCCTCGCGGTCGAGTTCGATCTCATCGGCTTTCGCGGCCGCCTTAATGTTCTCGGGCTTTGCGCTGCCGACAATCGGGATGATCTTGCTCGGATGCTTCATCAGCCAAGCCAGAGCAATAACCGTTCGAGATACACCATACTTCGAGGCCATCTCGTCCATCAGCTTCAGGAGCGCTTTCTGCTCCTCGGCGAAACCCTCATCGTCGGCGATCACGCTATTGTCGCCGAGTTTTCCGCCAGCCAGGGGACTCCACGAAAGCGGCGTGATGTCCTTCTCAATGCATTGGTCGAGTGTGCCGTCGTAGAAGCAATTGAGCCTGCGCGGGTGGATTTCGACTTGGTTGACAACAAGCGGGAATGGCAAACCGGCTTGCAGGCACGAGACGAACGACGGCAGGAAGTTGGATACGCCAAACCAGCGGACCTTGCCCTGCTTGTGCAGGATCTCGAACGCTTCGCACACTTCTTGAGGATCCATCAGAAGGTCGGGACGGTGAAGCTGATAAATGTCGATGGTCTCGACGCCTAGCCGCTCAAGCGACTGATCGCACGACCATAGGATGTGCTCCTTGCTGAAGTCGTATCGGTGCGGGGAATCAGGACTGGGTTCGCCGCCGAACCGGATGCCGCACTTGGTCGCGATGATGACATCCTTGCGCATCGACGGCACTTTCTTGAGCACCCGGCCGAACGCGCTCTCGCAGCCGCCTCGGCAATAGATGTCGGCGTGGTCAAAGAGCGTATAGCCCGACTCGTAGGCGGCCAAGATCGCCTTCTCAGCCATCTCCCATTTGGCATCGTCGATCTCATTGGGATTCCAGGTGCCAACGACGCGCATGCAACCGTAGGAAAGCCTCGACGAGACAATGTCCGACTTACCGATCTTCTGCGTTCTCATGCGGTCAGGTTACCGCACGATCTAGTGAACGTAATCACGTCCTACGTCTTACGTCTTACGTCTGGCAATCAGCCCAGAAAAACGCCTTCGTCGTCCTGCGGCCCTGGCAGACTGTCCAATGCAGGAGCGAACGCAGGCGCTTCGGCGGCCAGTTCGGCCAAAGCTTCGCGGGAGTTAAACACCGGCGTGCCCGGCTCAATGCGAAGGATCAGCTCAGAGCAAATCTTCCAGCCCGGCTTCGCATCGCCGTCAACCACAAGCGACTGCGGGAAAGCCTGAACGCGCCGCTCGATGTTCGTGAACGTACCCTCAGCCTCGCCTGGAGCGCAAGCAGGCAAGACAACAGATGCATACGCGGCGGCCTCATTGTCGACCGTTCCTTGCACAACCAAGAACGGCACCGTCTCAAGAGCCTTTTCAACCAATGCGCGATCGCCGATGGCGGCGAACGGGTCGATATTGGCCAACCACAGGGCCTTGATCTTGCCCTCGGCGCATGCTTTCAAAATGCCGTATGTGCCCAAACCGCGCTCTCTCGCAGGAATCGGTTTGCGGCCGGGGAGCATGTCGGGCAATATGCCGATCTCCTCAGCGCCTTGGCCGTTGGCTGTCAATGCGTATAGGTTGAATGCGCCTTCTCGCGAAGCAGCCAAAGAAGAAAGGTTTTCAGCGATGGCTTGGCCGTTGTCCAGGTTCAGCAAGCGCCGGGTCGAAGCGATTAGAGTGCCTTCGCCCAAAATCGCAGCAGCCTCGCGCAAGGCCGATGCCGGAACGCCGCTGACTTCCTCAACTTTCTCAGGAGTCATTTCGCCGGTGCCGGTTGCCAGAGCAAGCAGACCCGCGGCAACCGCAGATGCCGTGCCAGGCTTATAGCGCAAGACGACCGAGGCGAAATCGTCGGCTTCTGTCGCTTCATGGTAAGCAACGACGACCTTTGTGCGCTCGTAGAACCAACCCTTTCGAACGCGAAGGAAAAGAATCGGCAACTCGTCAGCTAGGCTTGTGCCGAACAGCAGAACGCTCGGCGCAGTTTCGAAGTCGGCAATCTTGCTCTGCACGGTCGGTGCGCCGCCAAGAACCTTCTGGCGATCCTCATAGGAAGGCAGGAACGACGTGAACCGGTGGTCCAGGTTGTTGCTCTTGAAGTGCTTTCGGAACAGCTTTTGTAGCAGATAGAGGTCCTCGTTCGAGGCGGTGCCGCCAGCAATGGCTGCGACTTCGTTGCCGCCAGGCTTGAACGCTTCGGCGATCTTGGCATAAACTTCGGGCCAGCTCGAGTTGGTAACGCTGTCGCCTTGGCGAGAAAGCGGAGCCGCCAGCCGCTTCGAGCTGTTTAAATAGTCGTGGCCGAACTTGCCTTTGTCGCAGGTCCATTCTTCGTTGACGCCTTCGTTGGTTCGGCCGTTGATGCGCACCATCTTGCCTTTGCGGTGGTCCACCCACACGTTGCAGCCGTTCGAGCAGATCGTGCAGATGCCGGGCTTGGTTTCGAGGTCCCACGGGCGGGCTCGGAAGCGATAATGCGTCGAGGTTAACGCGCCGACTGGACAGATTTCGATGACGTTGCCGCTAAACTTCGACTTGAAGTCGCCGAGTTTGAAGGTGGCTGGCTGCATCTCGGCGCCGCGGTGGCGGAACGCTAGTTCGGAGTCGCCCGATATCTCCTGTGTAAAACGAACGCAGCGGCCGCACTGAATGCACCGCTCAAGGTCGAGGGTGACGTATTTGCTGAGCGGATAGGCTTTCGGCGCGTGGCGCTTGTCGTCGAGAATGAAACGCGTGGTCGACGGGCCGTAGAAAAGCGTGTTGTTCTGGAGCGGGCACTCGCCGCCGCGGTCGCAAATCGGACAGTCAAGCGGGTGGTTGATCAGCAGGAACTCGAGAACGCCCTTGCGGTCCTTGTGAATCTTGGCGGTGTCGGTGTAAATGACCAAGCCAGGAGTTGCGGGAAGGGTGCAGGCGGCCTGGGGTTTTGGCATCATGCGCACGGTGCCGTCTTGCTGTTTCGTGCCGACTTCGACGAGGCACATGCGGCACATTCCAACCGGCTTCATGCGCGGGTGATAGCAGAAGATCGGGATTTCGAGGCCGATTCGTTTGACCGCTTCGACGATCAGTTCACCTTTGGGGACCTGAACTTCGATGTCGTTGATAGTGATGGTGACGGTCTCGGTTTGTGCGTTGGCTGCCATGCTCGATTAATACTCCCTCGCGCGAGTCAATGAAGGTGTACCCGAAGTGAGGGGTTTGACGCACGGGCTGGACTGGTTTGAAGGGCACGCATCTCTACCTGGCTGCATCGGATTGACCGTTTGCCATTGACTATTCCTAATCCATTCCGCTTTCCGAGCAGACAGCCTTTCTGGCCTTTGGCATCAACGGAGACTTTAGTAACGGCCCTTCGACTTCGCCTTCAGACTGGGCTGATATGAATCGCACCTTCGGTGTTCGGTGCGGCGCTCCAGCTTCCGCTTTGTCATCCTGAGCGTTAGCGAAGGACCTGTCAGTAGCCTTTGCTTTGTGCTAAAAGCATCACCCGACTTCTGCCTGATTCCTAATTTCGCTCGGAAAGATATAACGGACGCAGGCCCAAGGCCGCCTGCGCCTACAGCTTTGGCTACGATCTGTTCTTTCCTTCCGTGCGCCTAACGTCATACGTCATACGTCCTGACCACTGCTCGCGAGTACGCTCGCCCTCCAACCCGAGTACCATTTCCCAGCAAAATGGTCAATGGTCAATGGTCAATGGTCATTCCCGGGTTCTGTCGCGGAATCTTCAACGCCACGACCAGACCCGCAATGCCGAAAGCCAGCGCGCAAATGAACGTGGCGTAGTAGCCAAAAAAGGTCGCTATTAAGCCGCCGATCAGGCTATAACAGGCGCAAAGAGTCAGCGCCGTCGTCACGACACCGATGGCCAGCGGACGATCGGATTCGTCAACCGAAGCATACAGCAGGTTCTGGCACGTCGTCCACAGGCCGTCTTCTGCCGTGCCCATCAAGAAGAACAGCGGAATCATCAACAAAGGCGAGATGAACGACGAATAGATGCCCAGAATCGGCACTGCTAAGACGCAACAGGCAATGATCCGCACCGTCAGGATCGGCGAGAACCGGTCGCTAATGAATCCCCATAGGGGACCAGTTGCGATTTTGCCGATATTCTTTGCGATGAGATAGATGCCCGTTGCGGCAACGGCAACTTTAAGGTTCTCTTGGGCATGAAGGACATAGTAAGCCGTGGCGATGCCGGTACCGTCGAGGGTCCAACGCAAGAAGATGATGCTTCTAACTCGCGGATATTTTCGGAGTAAAGGCACCATTCCTTTGAGAAAGTATCGGAACTTTGGTTTTTCGCTTCTGTCGATGTGCAGCCCGACTGGTTCGCGGATGCTTATGAGAAACATGAACGATGTAACCGAGCTTCCCGCCCAGAATGCCGCCAGGATGGTGTAATTCTCGGGAAAGCCGAAGTTGTCCTTGTTTAGCGCCCATGCCACGATGGTTCCAGCGACAACTGCCAAAATGCCGCTGATCGATTGCATGAAACCAAAGAAACGTCCGCGGAAATCGGGCGGAATCGCCTTGGCGACGATGTCTGTCCAAGAGACCGCGCAGAACCCGTCGACCATCCAGAACGCCGAGTAAACGAAGATCAAGTAGCAAAGGGTCAGGCGCGGATGGTTGCTGCCAAGCAAGAAGATGACCGGCCACAGAGTCTGTACCAGCGAACGGCCGATGGCGGTGGTTCCGATCATGAATCGCTTGTGATAGGAACGGCCGTGGATGTGATGCGCCGCAAGCAAAGACGGTACGGCAAACCCTATTGTTTGCAAGAACCGCGTAATACCGATGAGCCAGTCGGGCGATCCGAGTTTGTTCATCAGCACCGGGAAGACGGTCGCGCCGTCAAAAACGGCCAGACCAAAGATGAACAAACCCGCCTCCATCAGGAGCACGGGCGCATTCCACTTCAGGTTCCGGGCTGCGAACGCCTCGGAAGTCTCCGTTGTCAAACCAGGGGCCGCCACTCAACGGATGTTATCACAGGCATGGCGCATAATACTGGCGATGGAATACCGGGTCATGCTGGATGACGGGCACAGTTGCATGGGCGGCGACGATTCCGCTGTTGATTCGTCCTTTGAGATCTATGCGGCGGCAGTCGAGAGATGCGAGGAGATCGTCCGCGAGTCGCTGGCATCGTTGGCGTCTCAGGGCTTCTCAGGAGAATCGTTGCTCAGAGCCTACGAAGCCCGCGGAGCCCAGCCGTATATCGTGCCTGACGGCGATCCGCAGTTCGATGGGATAGCCTTTGCCGAGACGGTTGTTAGGCAGGCTAGCGCCGAGTAGAGATTCTGCTCTCGAGTACGCTCGTGTTCAGTGGTCGTTAGGATTAATGAGGGTTAGTTTGGATTGGTAAGGATTTGCTTCATCCTTATCGATTTTAGTCTTGTATTTGCTGACAGGTACGCACGAACCACAATGTGAACACGGATCAGCCCATTGGTCATTCGTTATTCGTAAGTCGTCATTTGACCCTTCCGCCCCACGCCCCGACCTCGGCAGCTATGCCTTACCTTTCTTGCCGTCTTCATCGTCTGGATCGTCGATGAGGCTTCGCTCGAACAGCTCTCTAAGCCTGTCGCGCTCTTCTCGCTGGCGTTCTCTTCGTTGCACGTCCTCGAAATACGCTTTCTCCTGCTTCTGCTGGCGCTTCGAAGGCTTATGAACGTAGGAATACGACTTGTTGTAAGAAATCGGTAGCTTGTTGGCTGCAAATAGATAGGCAAGACCCATGGGTAAAACCGAGAAGATAGCCAGAACGATGTTGTTCGTGCCGAAGAACAAGATCGCCACAGATAGCCAAGCCACCCACATTGCTTTCATCGGGATGACGCACATGAGCTTGATGCACGACTGAGGATAGCGCGTTCCCCACAGCACGGTGACGGCAACGGCTGGAACATACGCCCCGACAAGATAGCCGCCAGGAGCGAACAGACTCCCAAAGAAAGCGCAAATCGAAGCCAAGACCGAGATGACAACGAGGAATATGCCGTATCGAGCTGGAGCCATATCTAGCTCGACCACTGAACCGATGCTGAGCAACCACCAAATTAAGAAGACGACGCCGATAAGGTCAGCGCCGTTTCCGATGGATGAAAGCGGATAGGTGAGAAATGTCCAAGGTCTAGCCAGCGCGAAGTCCGGCTGGAAAGCAAGCAGGTCAAAGAAGATGCCTCGCACTCCAAACCAAGCCAACAGAAATGCCGCGCCGATGGCGGACACGAACCCCATCGTCACAGGGGTCTGCGACGTACGAAAACCTCGAAAAAGACTCATTGCCAATAGGAATTATGTCTTTTCCGAGGCTCGACCTCACTCATTATCCAAGCAATTATGCCGGGGTTAGGACAATTGGCGCTACCAATATGCCCGTCGGCTTGAGTTGGTACTCGTCCGACCATTGGTTTCCCGTTGTTCGCCAGCAGTGCGGACCGTGCCAAGTGAGGTGCGGATCGCAGTTGTGGACCGGTCCAAATGCATTCGCTCGGTTGCCGAACAATGTGATATTCAGACAGTGATCGCCTTCCGGCAAGTTGCCAAGCGCAAGCCGATACGGAGGAAAAGCGATCTTGCCCAGTTCCTTGCCGCCCAGCTTGACCGACAGAAGCGGCGCGCCGAACCATGGCACGTCAACAACCGTTTCCTGGCCGCCCTTGATGGTGCACTTATAGACGATGTTGCCTGTGTAGAACGGCAAGCCCTGTCCGCAAATGTCGCCGAAGAGTAGCTCGCGAACGGGTTCTACGATCCTAGCTTCGCGGCCGGCCGCTTCAACGCCGAAATCGCCCAACAAGTAGCACCATTCCAGGTTCGTCTTGCGGTGGAACGGTAGTTCAACAACCAGTTCGTGGCTGCCGGCTGAGATAGCAGGCATAGGCACGGTGCGAATCGCTTCATCGACCCACCATCCGTCGTCCTTGTTACTAACCTCCTTGCCGTCCACCTTGATCTTCAATACCGAAGGATCCTCGACAGCCAGCTTGCTAGCGGGAACATCGATCGTGGAATCGATCTTGAATAGAATTTGGACCTGCGCTTTTACGACGCACGGCTCCTTGTCGGTCCATGGCTGGGCGATGCTTCCGGTTACCGGCGGGAGTTCCAGCCTCGTCCGTATAACGTTCGCCAGCCGTAAAACCTCGATCTTCTCGGACCAAGGCTCATCTCCGATGCGGTATCGCGCCTGATCAAGCAAAAGCGCATTCGGCTCCGAAAGATCAACCGGCACTGGTGCCGCCAGACGCGCAACTTCCTTATATCGAGTCGGCGCAACAATCACGGGTTCAGGAACCGTCAGCCTGCCAGGGGTCATCGTAAACAACGCGCTTCCGGTACCCTCAAATCGCCAGGGAATGACCGTGCGGCCGCCAACTTGCTTTACCGAAACAGAGCCGATGGAGCCGTCAAACGTATCAAGCATCTCAACCGTGTACTCGCCAGCCACCGATATCTCGACATCTCGCCCGAACTCCCGGTCGGTGTTGCAGATGAACACGTGTTTCTTTCCGCTGTCGTCGCGCATCTGATAGAGCAGCGAATCGGCTTCGCGACCGTCGGTTCGCGTCACAACGAGGTCGGCGAATGGTCTGACGGCCTCGAGAACCGACACCTTGTCGAACGGGATCTTGGTGCATCTTCGCGCCAGCTCAATGGCCCTCAGGGAAGAAACGGCATCGACCAAAGAGGGAATCTCGCCCGCGAAAATAACCTTTCCGCCCTTATCGGCATACTTTTCGAGGAGGTCAAGGGTTGTCGAGCGGATAGTCCGCATGCCGGGCACCACGACTGCCTTATAGGACATAAAGCCAACACCAAAACCCTCTCGCTCGGATGCCAGCGAAGGTAAAAGCGCTTCTGATACATAGTCGTAGTCGACCATGCCGAAGAGCAGCCAAGAGGTGATCTCCTCAAACTGCTTCTCGCGCTGTTGGCGCAGGCTCCCGGTTTGATCCATCGGCCCCATGCAAAGCCAATAGCTCTCGATCGGATGAATCACCGCAATCGGAACTTGTGGATTGCCCCGCGTCATCGCCACGTTAACGCGGGCGAAATGGTCCTCAACCAACGTATATTCTGCCCACCACGGAGACTGATATCCGATAGCCGCCGGGTAGTCGCGCTTGGCTTCGCCTGCCATCGAAACCCAGGCTAGGTGTGGCACGCGGACTGTGATGCCCAGCGCCGCTTGCCAGTCGCCTTGGTTCTTGTGGCCGTTAAAGGTGTAATTCCAGCTCGTGACGCCGTAGAGCTCGCTCATCACGCCCGGACGGCCCATTTGGCGAACCACACTCTGCGCTTGCTTGGCGGTTCCATATTCTCGGCTGTCGCAAAGCATGTCGATGCCGGGCAACTGGAACCCGCGATAAGCCCGCATGCACTCGCCGACTGCACCGGTTTGCGATTCGAGAGTCTGCTCAGCCATCATGTGGCCTGTCAGAGCGATGCCGTTCTCTGCACACCAGTTGCCGATCGTGTCGCAGAACGCTTCCGTAAACCTCTCGGCAGTGTGATCTTGGTATCTGTATCTGGCAACGCTAACAACCCCGTCCGCTCGCTCCCAGAACAGCTCGGGCAGACTGTCCAAAATGTCGTCGCCGTAGGTTGCCTTATAGGTAGCTGCAAAGTCGTCGGTCCAGGGCATGAAAAGGTCTTTCTTCTGGTCGGCGCGGTCCAAGTAGCGCTTCTCGCTGAACTGCGGCTCATCGGTGAAGATCGCCGGAACGACGTTGCCGAACCACTTCCCGATAGCCTTCTTATACGGTTCATGTGTGACCTCAATAAACCTGCTGACCGCGTCTTTGCTCATCGTGTCGAGATATGCCTGGTTGTTGAACCACGAACTCGACTTGCCAATCTCCAGGTAGGCGTACCACTTGGCTCCTTTAGCTTCAGCCTTGGCGTCTATGCGCTTGCCAGAAACCAGCTTGCCGTCTTCAAGAACGACATCGTAGACTGCCAGCAGCGTGCCGTCCTCGTTTCTGCTGGCGTAGGCGCGCGAGATCGTCATGAGCTCCTTGGCGTCGCCTGAATAGGGCTCGGGAGTGAACAGCAAATGCTTCGTGCGGTGTTTGTGTTCGCAGGTGACGAGGCCGCCTGCGAATCCGGAAGGCCATCGGTCTTCGTCATAGAGCCAAGCCAGCATCTTCTCGTCTTCGGCCTTCTCGCAGCATGCTTTGACAATACTGAGGAACTCCTCGCCCATGTATTCGGTGGCCAAGCCGGTTCGCGGATGCATATGGAATCCGCCCATGCCCATCTTCTTCAATATCTCGATTTGGCGGAATAGCTGGTCTTTGTCGAGCTTGTTGTTCCACGACCAGAACGGCGTGCCGCGGTATTCCGAGGTCGGATTGGTAAAAAGCGCACGGTCGAGTTCGGCTGCGCTGTTCTTCGGATAGAGTTCGTAGCGTTTCATGGGCTGGATAGACTCCTTTATGCGTCTATCTTAGCCGTATTAGCTCGCTGAGTTCCATGCTCTCACTGCCTTCTGTATAAGATTCTATGCAAGTCGCAATCTAGTGGTCGTCTCTTCCGTCAGATTCTATGTGCTCGCCTCTTTCTGAGCTAAAACCAGGACGTCCTTCGCCTTTGCGTTCCCGAGGCGGATCCGCCTGCATCGCCACAGCAATGCACAACACAATGCCAACACTGATCGAGATCAATGCCGTCTTCGTCCTAAGATAAGAAAGCAAGATCCGCCAGTTCACGATGATATGCAGCAGACCGACGGCGACCAGGCCCCAACTCATCCACTTATGAAGGAACTTGAAGCTTCCCGGGCCGGCATGGAAAAACATGAAAATACCAGTAACCGCCACAACCGTAAAAAGGATGGCTGTTAACGGACTGATCCAAGCTTTGTTAAAGACCTTTTGCATGTGGTTCTCCTATCGAGTTCCGGCTGGTATGTGTTTGCCAACCTTATATGAAGTGATACGCAATCAATCATGAAATCGGAATGAAACATTAGAAGAGCAATGAATCAACCGATTCCCAAGACTGGGGTGCCACTGGTCGTAAGACCAGTGTTAAACTTGCTTAAGCATGGGTCCAACGATTCGTGGCACGCAAATGTTGAGTTCTGAATCTGGTTCAACAAAGACGAGCAAGCCTTCTCGCAAACAACTAAGGAGGCTTGATTGTATGTAGAGGAGTTGGCTACGATTTCTTCACTATCGGCATCGCCATGACGGCTACGGGCCTGTTCGTCGCAAAGAACCGAACGCTTTCGATCAAACCTCTGAATCCTGGTTGCTTGCCAGCCAAGTCCCGTCCGATGTAGCCGTGTAGCAACGCGGAGTTCGTGTTCGCCGGAAGAACCTGGTCGGGCTGGACGTCGATCTTTCCTTCGCTGACGAGTTTCGAGTTTATCCAGATACCTTCCGGCGAAACTTCAACCAATACCGTCTCGCCAACAGGAAGCGCCGGTCCGTTGATGCTGGTCTGCTTGCCGTTCTTGACGCTAGTCAGCCGACACTTTCCAGTTCCGTCGTTCGGTGTAAACGAGAAACCGTTGCTCTCACTCTCACCAAACGAGAACAGAACCTGGTTGGCTTCGCCGCCATCCCATTTGACTTTAGCCGATACCAGCAGCTGCGGGACGTCGAAAAGCTGGCGGTCGAGAATCGTATAGCCCTTGCCGTCAAGCTTAATGGCACCCGGCACCACCGACCATAAACCACCGAGAAGCGCATCCGATGATCCTGCCCTGTCTGGAGCGAACGATTCGCCAGCTTCGCCAAACGCAATATCGGCAAGCATCATCGGCATCGGCGATTTGCGCTTGGCGATCCAGATATTGCCTTCATACGGCATGTGCCCGTATTGGAAGCCGGTCTTGACCGACTGGCCGCCGCAATAGTCGCCGTCGATCACGCCGTATCCGCTGATCAAGCTTCCGCCCTCGCCCCAGGTTTCGGAGCGGCCCTTTGCCGTCGCATGGTCGGTAACTAAGGCGTTATCGCGAACGACGGCATGCTCTAAAGCGCGGCCGAATCCGTTGACTTTGGCGTTTCGAACCGTAGCGAAGTCGCGGACTTTTGCGTTCTCGCTAACGACCGAGTTGCCTGAAACCAGCGCGTGGCCGCTGACGACGGCGTTGTCGAGAACCTGCGCTGTGTCCTTTATCGTGGCAAAATCGAGAATTCGGGCATTGCCTTTTACCTGCGCCCGACCAAGGACCGCAGCATTCGGACCGACGTAAGCCGACTGATCGACCGATGCCGTGTCAGCAACAAGGCCCCCGCCGTTCGGATGCTTGTGCATTTCGCCGACAACAACCGGAGAAGACTCTTTCGGATGGCCGCCAGTAACCTTGACCATATACGGGAACCGCGTTTTGCCCGGCGCGGTGCGATACGGGCTCTCAATGTCGTCGAACGAAGCTCGGAGCATCTTGTCGGGCGTTGCTGCCACCGTCATAAGTAGCGTTCGCTCGTTCGGCTTCAAAGTGATGGCCATCTTGCCCTTGTTCCAGAGCTTGGAGTATCGCTCCTCGCCGGTTTCCGAGATGGCGATCAGGCATGCCCGCCAGTCAGCTCCGCGCGCTTTATTGGCAATGCCCTTGAACTCAACCGTCACGGATTTGCCATCCGGAACAATCTCAACAATGTTGTATCCGGCTTGCATGGGAGCCATCTCCGAAGGAACCTGCCACCAGTCGGGCATATCCGGGCGCCGGCGAAGCTCAGTGCGCTCGCTCGTCTCCTTTGCTGCACGATGCTTGAAAGCGAAGCTTCGACGTCGGGCCACGTATCCAAGCAGATCCTTGCGATCGATCTTTGGGGCTAAGCGCTGAATCGTGTCCCAGAAGTACTCACCTTTCTTGCCGCCAGCCCAAACCTTCCACCAGAATTGGCCGCCGATGCCGGGCAGATTCTCCGGATTCTCATAGAGATAGACCATAAACGGCCAGTCGATGTAATACGTGCGGCTGTGCGGGATGCAGTAGTTCAGTAGAGTTGTGTATTCAATCGAGGTCTTCGGGCCCTTAGGGTCGTAGTAGGGTCCGTAGAACCACAGCCAGCACTCGCGGGTGTAGTTCGGATCGGACTCATACATGTTCTCGGGGCCGCCGCCTTCGCCGGTGTTCGAGAAGAACTGGCACCGATGCCGGAACTCGTGCGGAATCACCCAGCTTGGCGGATCGACAGTCAGACCAGAGATGTCGATGTTCAACCGGTCTCCACCTGCCCAGTATCCGGACTCGGTGCACGTGAAGTTGATCAGATACTTGCGGCCTTGCTTGTCTTTGCCGCAAGGCTCGTTCATCCCGAAGCCTTTCATATAGAGCGCCCAGCATTCCTCGGCGTTGCGCAAGACTCCGTGAGCCCACTTCGGGTTCATTCCTTGCTTCTCTTTCTCAGCGTTCCAGACGAAGCGAAAGTGCTTGGAGTGAAGCTCGTATTTCGTTACGGGCAAGTTGGCGTCTTCGGGCACGTAGTCGGGTCCTGGTTCGTCGCCGACCTTTACCATGTTTATAGTTGCGCCTTGGCAGTCCACCTGCAAGTCGGTCAATGAGCCGCGCCACCAGCGCTCAAGGGCCAGATCCAGACGGTAGATATGCCATTTGTTGTCGCGCTTCAGGTCCTTGTCAGGAATCAGAATGAGGCGTTCTTGGCTGGAGCCGGGAGTACGGTCGGTGCCGTATCGCAGAACAACCGGGTTCTTGGAAGACTTGTCTAGACGCAAGCCGATGTCAACATAGTCGTTGAACGCCAGATCAAGGTCGGGTCCGCCAGCGATATCTTTTAGAATCCAAGACGAGACCTTAGCTTCCTTCAGAAGAACGGTGCCCTTAAGCTCGTTTGCAGGATCGCACACAACCCTTAAGGTTTGGACCTCTTGACTCCAAGCAGAACAGACGATGGCGGCTGCGAATAGGACGGCGATGCGCAATGGAACACCTCTTGCTAGTTATTTAGCTATTAACATAGCCATTCTAGCATGCTTTCGGCGATATTGCACCTTTTCGGCCGGCAGTGGCTTTTTAGTGCCTTTTGTTACTCAGAGAGAAGGCCTAAACGAATTACGCTGTATACTGCATCTGTGCTTTCACCTATTAGTAGAATTGCTCGCCTGTGCTTTCCGCTAGCCATAGCGACTTTGTTCTGCCATGTTCAGAGCGCTGATCTTGCTCAGTGCCCGACCTTAGCGAACTGGGATGCCAGCAAAAGCGGCCCGCTGCTTGTTCTCGAGCCAGATAAGGTGAAATCCAAGACCGGCACGAACCTGGCCGACTTCAAGCGCAAGCTTGTCGAAATCGGCGGCATCCACGCCATCGTCCCCGACACCATGGTTATCATCGACGAGTCGGGACTCAGCAATCCGGACCTCTACGATGGCTTGCCGATGCATTCAAAGGTGCTCTACCTGCTGTCGACTCTCGATAAGGGACAATTTGGCAAGGTGAGCGGCGATGGACTTTGCCTAACCGATTTGCGAGACGAACAGGTTCGGGTACTCGATTCGATCTTACCAAAGCCGTTCAAATTCGAGAAGACAGCCAGCGGAGTATCGACCAAGACAACTCTGAGCGATGCCGATCGAACAAAAGTGAAGCTAAAAGTAAGCCGGTTTGTGGCGTTCATGCTACAAAGCAACGAAGGCGGATATTCGCAGTTCTCGGCAAACCGAGGAATGTCCAACATAGCCAATCCAACTTACCGACGCGATATCTCGGCTGAGTTTGATACGCCAAACACCCTTGGAGTGACCCTAAAGAAGTCGGTGCCGAACAATGTCAAAGCATCCGACATCGACTACAAGTCTCCGGCGCTCGATAAACAAATCGACCTGTTGCCAACCGAAAAGACCATTGACCTGCTGAAGAGGATCGAACGATCAACAGGCAGAGAGCTGTTTGCCGACATACGCGTGGCGAACCGCATGGTCGTGTCAAAGGGCGGCAAAGCAAAGGCAGGCGATGTTCTTCAAGCGATCGCCTTTTGCGTCACTGGAACCTATCGCAAAGTCGGCTCGATGTATCTTCTGACAAGCGACCTGACGGGTCTGGGCACACGCGCCGTCCGCATTGCGCTGTGGAATGGAAAACTACGGAAGAGCATCTGGGAGCAAGAGTCTAGATGGCGCGAGAAGCTGGCGCAATCCGGTGCGATGTCCAAGGTTGGCTTCGACTCCAAAGATCCTTTGGCCCCAAACGACAGTGTCAAGAACTACCTTGAGGCCAATCGTCAGAACATCTATCCCATGAAGTTCGACTTCGACTTCACCAAGTTGCCAGCCAATGCTCAGGATTTCCTGCGGAAGCAGAATGAAATGTATGAGAGCCGCTACACGTTCGATAAAGTCAGTCTTGAAGCGGGTATCGGCTATGGATTCGTGCTTCCAGACGGCAACAACTTGGTTCTTGAGCATCAGGATTTCGGACCGCTCGATATGTTTGAACCGAGAAACCGCCAGGCCGCCGAGCCCCCAGAGGAAGTTAAAGGAAACTTCGACTTGGCTTCGGTCAAAGGTCAGAAGCCTCTTGCGCTGAAACTCGCCGACAAAAGCCAAGCCGCCAAAGCGGTCACAACCGCGAAGGCCTATGGCTTCAGTGAGCTTTGGATTGAGTCTAGGTCCAAGCAGACCATCGAAGAAGCGGTCAAACGAGGCAAAACATCAGGAATCGCCGTTCGTCTCGTTGTCCAACCCTTCGCTTTGGGCGAGGAAAGCACAAAAGGTGAAGACCTTAGCATTCTAGGCGAGAACGGCAATCAGATTGGAAAGAGAATCCTAGATAGGGCAATGTCCGAATCGATCAAGGACATGTTGCCGCCGAAACCGATTAGTCGCACACTTTGTCCAGAAACGGCAATGAGCCCATCTTGGATCAATCGATTCGTCGATCTTGCCAAAACCGGAGATCTCGCTGGAATTGTCGTGCTCGACACATTGCCGCGAGGATATACGAAGCAGCGGATTTCGGGAACAAGCCTTCAACCGTTTGCCCAAGCGCTGTTTGGCTATTCGTTGAATGCCAGAGAGCAGAGCATTCGGAGGTCGAGTATCGATCCGATCGACATCGCACCAGAGGAGTGCTACACCGGTGCAGACTTAAGGCAGCCGTTCTTCCTCGACGACGGGTTGCGCGGCGGAAATTCGACTTACGACGGCCGGGATGTTCCGTTGCCCGAGATCTATAACTTCAATGCTGCCTATTCGAAAACTCTGTCCGAAAGCAATGAGAAGGCAACGCTCGCCATCCTGAACCAGTTGTCCGATGCCGCAGGAACCATTCCGGTTTGGGTCGAAGCTCGATTCGGCCAGAGCAACCCGCTTGAGACGATTACGGCGTTGCTTGAGTGGAAGAAAGGCATGAAACTGGCGCAGGTTAGCCCGGAAACAGAGAACGGCATTGCGGGTTGCCTCGCTCTTGTCATGCCTGCTCCAACCAAGCGCGATGCTAATACGTTTAAGTGGTGGGGCGGCGTTTGCGGCTATACCGAATCGGACTCGCGATTTGGCTTCGTGGCCCACAACGCCCTGGGCATTGGCCTCAACCAGCTAGATTCTTACCTGAGCTTGCTGTTCAAACGACAACTATAGGTTCAAATCGGACCACGAAGGTTAATAGTCGAGTAGGAACGTTTTAATCTCAAATGGCTTGAGATCGAAGGTCAAGGTGTTCATCTTCATGTCGTTCCATTCTGTCGGTTTTTCAAGCACGTCCGTCTCGCACCAACGATGGATTGGCGTGTTGAAACGGAAATACGCACCGCAGTTTTGAAGACCAGCACTTTCATAGACCCGAACGACGAGGCCGTCGTCATGCCAATGAACCGAACTGACGACAACATTGGCGGGTTCTACTTCGGCAAGGCTCCAAGTCTTTGGGAGCTTTCCTTCATGCCGAGACGTCTTGCGAACGAGAAGCGGGGCGTTATACGCCTGGCCATCCTTAACGGTGTTCGCTGCTTTCCAAGTACCTTCATGCGGTAACAAAGCATATTGGAATGTCCGTTCGACACCGATTTCGAATGCTGTTTCCGACGGGCGACCGAAGTTGTAGCCGATGAGGTCGACCGACCTCAGCAACGAAACCATGTGGGTGCCGTTTGCCGCTACGTTTCCGGGCAATCCTCGGTTCAAAACGGCCAGCCCAACCTCGGCGTTCGAGACATCGGTCCAGTTCTGCGCTGGGTTCTCGACTCCATTTGATCGCTCGACAGCGCCGAACGGGATTTCCTGCGTATAAGAGCCGCCTGTGATTGTCGTTGGGATTAAAGCCTGGTACCGGACATGCTTGCGCATGTTGGTCAGCTTGATCTCGCATTCGACCTTCGGACTGCCTTTCGTCAATCGTATTCGGGTCGAATATAAGCCGTCGGGAAAGGCGCGGCTCATTGCAAACTCCTGGTATACAGGGCCGGACACGATCGTCCAACCTTCTCCGTCGAATGAGTTCGAAATATAGGTTTCTTGTCCTGGCACTTCGTCGATTTCAGTCGCGCATAGATACATCCCGCCGTCCAGAGGTTTGTAAAGCTCCCAAATGTCGCCGTTGTCTTCGCGCTGGGCGATGGCGTTGGCAGGTCCGGAAAGCATCTCCTTGCCCAAGCGTTTGTCAATCAGGCTCGTAATCGTTCCGCAAGACGGATCAATAGTAACCCTAAGGAATCCGTTCTCAAGCATTGGCTGGTTAGGTTGATTCTGAGAAGGCGTAGATTGGCTGCCTCGCGCGAAGTAAACGGCATGGCCCAAGGACGGAACCGTCGCAACGAAATGAGCTCTTGCGCGCCGAAGCGATCCATCTTCATAGCTCTCAACTGCGCTTAGCTGGACAGGTATCACCCTCCCGTCAGACTCAAACACAGATACGCTCCGGATGCCTGCTTCGGCGAAGCCTAAGTCGACCTCGACTGCCTCGGTTCGCTCAAATCCAAGTGTATTGACGACAACGATCGGAGTGCCCTCTCCGGTTGTGTCAATCTGTTCGATCCAGGCACCCAAGCTCTCATCGATGACGACATCGGCAAGCCGCTCGGAAAACAGATAGCTCTGCAGGGAGTCATCATATACGACATCGGTCATGACTCCCGAAGCCGTGTCGTGGGCCTGGTTGAAGAGCACCGGTTCCCAGGCTTGCCCTATTCGAGAGCTGTCGAAAGGTTTGCCATGAACCATTGCCATGGCGCTGAGGAACTCGGCATCGAGCAGCTTCCGCTCAATTCGCCTCGTCAACTGATGTAGCTCGATGCGGCTGCTGTATGTGCCCTGGAATATCGGGCACATGTCGATGCTGTAGACCTTCCTAGGACCGCGAGAACGGACGGCAGCCATGAACTCCGCCGGAGTCGAAAACCGAATCTCGAATGGGTGTTCTCCGGCTTCGTTGAAGGATTGAACCAGATCTGGCACATGCTGCTCAGCGTCGGTCACGTCGGCTCCAGCCAAACCCACGCGGTGGCCAGGTTGCGCGAAAGGGTCAAGAGAAGCATATCTCTCAGAGAAGAACGAGTCGAAACCAGCCTGGTCTCTCGGCGGACCGTAGAACAACCCATAGAAGCCGGGCAGCCAGACTGCGTCGATCTCGCTGCCGTCGATGCCGCGCCAGACGAACTCAGAAGGCATCTCGTCCGTCTTAACGCCCCTGCTGAACCACATCGAGTCGAAGCCCGACTGTCGAAGGAGCTGCGGCATCTGCGGATGATGGCCGAACGTGTCGAGTAGCCAAGCATCGCCATGCCTTCTTCCGAAAGCCGTTTCGAAATAGCGCTGACCATATTGGACTTGGCGAACGAACAGCTCTCCGCCGGGCTTTACATCGTCCGGCATGATGTCCATTCCGCCTACCAGTTGCAACCGTCCCTCTTCGACATACCGTCGGAACTCTGCCTCCAGTTCTGGATAGCGCTCGATAAACGGCTTGACATATGCCGCCTGGTCGAGAGCGAACCGATACTCCGGATACTCCTGAAGTAGCTTCAAGGCCGTCATGATATGCGACAGTCCTTGGTCTAGGTACTCATCGCGAGTAAAGAACACGGCCCCTTCCCAATGGGTGTGCGGGATCAAATGCAGAATCGGCTTTTCGTCCATTGACCACCTAGTTCCATTTGCGTATGAACAGATACTCACTTAGCGATCGAGTTCGAAACCGGAAATACTGCTAGCCTCAGCCGAGTGCTGCCGTAAGGTACGAGGGTGATTATCAGCCCTTGCCCTTCCGGTTCAACCGATCCTTTCTTGGGGAGCGGAGGCGTGAACCGGCCCTCGACCAATTGCCAGCCCTTGACAGGATGAGCAGCCACCTTAATGACCAAGGGGGCATTCCCTGGGTCGAAGGGATACCCTTTCTTGCCGGTCTTGACCGTCTTCAGCGCTTTTGCGCTTGTTGTGGCGAGGGCATAGTTCCACAGTCCGTTCGGCCGCAGGTCAAGCGCCGGGAAGTCGGGGCCGACGAACTTCTTGCCGCCAATGTTTTCATACAGTTTCATGTCGGCAGTAACCTTCTCGGGCACGGCTAAGGCGTAGAGGATCGGGCCGCGTTCGACGTAGACGCCATAATCGAGCCAGGGCAGAATCTTGGCTTGCATCGGCAGAACAATTTTGACTGTTGCGGCGTCTTTGATATCCAAGCCAACAGAGACGAATGAGCCCGGTTTCAGCATGCCTTCGTAGCTCTGACCGTTGACGGTAACCGATGGCCGGGTGCACCAGACAGGGATGCGGAACGTAAATGGCACCTTCGCCGGCTTCGAGGCTGAGAACTTGAAGACGACCGTCTCGCCGAACGGATATTCGGTCTGTTCCTCGACCTTAATCGTTGCTCCGCCAACCTCGAACTCGTTGGAAGACGGGCCGTACAGAGCTGCCACGATGCCGCCTTTGGCATCGCGCATCCACATTCGCGCGGCATAGTTCGGCATGAAACGCTGGCCGTCGCCGATGCAGCATTCCACCTGGTTGAACGGCCGATATTGCATCCAGGTCGAACCGTGGAACATCGGGTTGTGGTTCGATTCGCCGGTGGCGATCACCTGGTTCGGGCTGCTGAAGTATTGCATCGTCTTAAAGTCTTTGGAGACCGCGCCAGGCCCAGCGTTGAATATCGCGCGCTCGATGCGGTCGGCCCAGGTCGCATCGCCGGTCGCCTGGAGCAGGTATCCCCAAGTCCAGGTCGTGTCGGTGATGTCGCAAGTCTCGTGGCTTTCCAGCGGATCGCGTCCGGCCAGGTTCTCCTTCGAGCTGGGAATGCCGTCGGGGAGCATGTGGTCCCGGTCGACCTTCAGCATCACGTTGACAGCGGCATCGAGGTATTTCTTCTTGCCGGTGTAGCTATAGAGCATCGTCGGCAGCTTCGCCTCTTCCATGTGCGTGACGCCGTGGATGTAGAGCGGGTCGGGCGAGGCGCACATGTCGAAGGTAAGTTCGCCGCCAAGAGCCAGGCGGTTCGATTCGGCGTAGGCTTGCTCCGCGACGTCCAGCAGCTTTCGGTCGCCGGTCAGGCCATAGGTCCATAGGATGCCCTCGATGTTAACGACATGCCTGAGTCCGTCGGCGACGTCCTTGACGCTGTAAGTTGAGAAGTGCTTGTGCAGGCTTTTCAGCAGTTCTGGATCGCCTGAGGCGAGATATTGGGCCTGCAAAGCGCGGAAGTAGACGGCGATCGGCCACTGGATAGGGAACAGGTTCGGACCGAGTCGGCCGCTCTTCTGCGGGTTTTGGAGCACATTGTCGATGACCTTCTTGGCTTTGGCCTTTAGGTCTTGGTCGTGCAGAACCAGCCCGAGGCGCGTTGCCGCGTCCCAATAGTAAGCCGTCTGCTCGTAGGGCCACCAGAAGACTTCAGGCACGCCTTCTTTCTGCAGCGTGTCGTTCCACCACGGCCTGTCATAGGGGAACGACATCGCTTCGGGGTGTCCGGTCAGGCCCGTCTTTTGCCTTGTAAGGAACTCTTTTAGCCATCCTTTGGGTTGCACCTTCGCCAGCGAGGCGTCCTGGAACTTATCGAACCGTGGTGTTTGTGCTTCGGCTTGGGTCGATAAGGCTGCAAGCGCTGCGAGGCTGATGGCGATGAATCGATATCGAATCGGCATGGGTTGCTCCTTGATTCCGATTATAGCCTTGAGCATGACCCAACGGACAAATTGTCTATCAAGAATGTGACGCAATTCGAAACACGATGGCCTTCGACACAGCCTCAACAATCCCGATTGTTGAGGCTGTGTCGAATACCTAATCGAGCAGGACCCTCCACGATTGGGATCGTGGAGGGATGGAAACGATGGCCTACGCAGTTGCCTTTAGACTAACCGAACAGGCCGACCGGTTTGGGCGTGTAGCCCTCGAAGACCTCGTTCGGCTTTTGGACGCCCATACGCCTGGATAGCACCTCGGAGAGAACATCGCGGTAGTCGGTCGTCACGCGCAAGTCGCCGACATCGTCGAGTTGGCTAGCTTCCAGTCCGGGCCATTTCGCCACGACCCGTCCGCCACGAACTCCGCCGCCGAGAACGACCATCGCGCCGGCGCGGCCGTGGTCGGTGCCGAAGCCGTTGTTCTCGCGCAGCCTTCGGCCGAACTCGGTCATGACGACCAGCGTCACGCTGTTCATTCTCTCGCCTAAATCCTGAGCGAAAGCGCTGACAGATGCGCCTAGGTTCGTGACCAAGCCTGCGATCAAGCCTCCGGTTGTACCTTGGGCAACGTGGGTGTCCCATCCGCCCATATCCATCGCCGCCACTTCGAGCCCAACATCGGCGCGAATCAGCATCGCCGTCTGCCGAAGGCTCTCGCCCAGATCGGTATTCGGATACTTAGCCTCGTTCAGCGTCTTTTCGGCTGATTTGTCGAGCTTGCGGAGCGTGTCGAGAACGCTGAGGGTGTCTTGGCCGGCCTGGGCAACCTCGTCGCCGTGCATCGCATAGAGCCCGGTCAAGCTCTTGAATGCCTGATTTGAGTCCACCCCGAAGGTTTCAAGCTTGAACTCGTCGATCGTTTCCATCGCCACAGCATGGGTTGCTCCTCTCAGCGAGTTCGGCATAACCGAGCTGAGCGCCACCGCACGCAACGGCGAGTCGCCTTCGGCCTCAGTGACCGACAGATATCGGGCAAGCCACCCGTTGGTTGGGCCGGCTCCATCGTTGGCCAAGCCCCGCTCCATGGCCGACATCGCCTCGAAATGCGAACGCGTTTTGTCATCGGACCCGACGGCATGAACGACAGCCAATTTGCCTTCTTTATGGGCAGGCATCAAGGGAGCAAGCATCGGGTTCAGGGCGAACCGGTCGTCCAGGCGCAACGACTTAGACGGACTGAACGCCAAGTTCGGCCTTTCACGATGGTAGGCGTCCTCGGCAAAGGGCACGAATAGACTCATGCAGTCTGCGCCGCCGCGCAAGAAGAGAACGACGAGCGTGTCGTGCTTGCGATCTCGGTTCGCCGAAAAGGCCATCTGCGCAATCGATGTTCGCGTTCCAACCAGAGACGCCAAGCCGACTCCGGCGCTGATGAGCACGCCTCTTCGAGTGACATGCATTGATTCCGTTGGCGCACTGTGCCTTGATGCCGGCTCTGATCCGCCCGTTCCGTTGCAACTCCACCAGCGATCAGGCATCGTTTACCTCCATTGAAACTCCGGCGAGGCGATTAGGGCGGCAGCCTGTCCGCGCTCATCCAGGTTGGCCATGGCCGCCAGCAGCTTGCCGTCGTCGGCAACAATCGGTCTGCAGAACAGCATGCTTGCTCTGTCTTTCAATGGACTTTCGACAATCTCCTTGCTGATTCGGGTGCCGCCAATGGAGTCGGAGGCCAGCGCAAAGGCGAAGTTCCAGCGCGAGAGCATCGAGCCTGTCCAGGCGGAGTTGCGGTCGGGATATCCGTCCGGCATCGGCCACTCGTAGGATGCTTGGCCCATGTTTTCCAACCAGCGCAGAAGCGGCTTGCCTCCGTCGGTTGTTGCTCCGGTTGCTCTTAGGGCAGACACAACATAGTCGAACGGCCGCTTGAGAATCGGCTCGCTCTCGTGGAGTTCCTTTGACAGCAGCAAGGGCTTCAGCATTTGGCGAATGTCTCCGCCGGTCGCGAGGTAAGTTTTGGCGGTCGGCTCGATCCACTTTCCGCCCGAGCTTCCCAGAATGTATCTGCAGAGCTTGCCAGCGATGAATCGGGCAGCGCTTGGATGGTTCGCCAGCAAGTCGAGCACCTGCTCGCCGTCTTCGATGCCGCCGCCAGCCGGAATGCGATGCCCGAGAACGACCTTTTCGCCTTTGTCGTGAAGATCCTCGTTGAACCGGAAGGTCTCGCGGGGCTTAAGGAAGCGCTTCTCGATGGTCCAACCGGTGAAGCATCGGGCAACCTCGCGGATGTCGTGGTGGTTGTATCCGCCGTCGACTCCGAGGCTGTGAAGCTCCATCAACTCACGAGCATAGTTCTCGTTTGGATTGCCATTGCGGCTCGACGAGTTATCGAGGTAGGCGAGCATGGCGGGACTGTGCGCGGACGCCTTGAGCATATCGGGGAACTTGCCAAGAGCGTTCTGCCGAACAACCTCCGTTTCCTCTTTGCCTTTGCGAATAGAAGCGTATCCCTTTCTGCCGTAGATGTTGAAATGGTTGCTCCAGAAATCGGAAATTCGCTCGAACAACGGGTTGGCCCCCATGGCCGCACGGAGAATCGCCGCCTGCTGGAGCTGGCGCATGACTTCGTCTTCGGGAAAGTCGAGCAGCTCGGTTGGGTGGAGCTGCAGGACATCGAGCCGGCTCAATTGAAGGTTGAGAGCTAACGGCTCATCTTCTTTTGCTTCGAGCAGGCGGTTGACGGTGCTCTCGAAGCCCTCCTTCGTGACTCGCTCGAAGTCTGCAGGGGAAGGTCCAAACCCGGCTCGGTTCAACAGTCTCACTTCTTGCGAATGGCTGACGGCAACAGGTTTCGGTTTGGCGCGAGTTTGCCTTTCAGCGACTCTCGACGCCAGCGGGCCGCAACCTGCGGCAACGCCTGCAAGGGTCGCGCCGATTCCGGTTTTCAGGCAGTCGCGTCGGCTATACGTCATATGCTGGTGCGTTGGCGTGCTTGGTCAAGAGCGTCGAAATGCCAGCGCCAAGCGATATGATGAAGAGAATCGGGCCGAGAACGAACCAGCCGAAGACCGGAAACATGCACGCGGCAACGAGAAGTCCAGATCCTTTCGTGAACGCCGCATAGTCGGTGCAGCCGCCTTCGGCGCGAATCCGTTCGCCCATGATTCGAGACATTCCGGCATTCCCAAGAAAGGCGGCTAAAACGATGAAGCCAGCAGTCAAGGTGCCTAGGAATTTCACCGCAGGATTCGGAACGCTAAGCAATATGATGCTTACCAGTCCCACGGTTGCCAACGCCGCGAACCCTAGTCCCAGAGACAGCCACGGCTTCTTTTGAATGGCGCGGGCAGCGCTGGCGGCGTGGTTGCTGAAAAGGTAACCCATGCAAATTGTGAGCGCCCAAGCGGTAACCCCTATGCCGATGACGCTTGCTACGATGGCAAGAATATCGCCAAGAATCAACATCCTCTAACTCCTATGCCCATAGACGCGGGCTACATACTACATTAGGGTATCGGGTGCAGTTTGGTTGGCGATGCGCCGAACAATGTGACTTTTGGCTGCGTTTGGCAAAGGCGATATGTATATTGGCGGCTGGGAAGGTACCGGTTGGCTTTGTAGCTCGCGGGTACGGTCGCGATCCAACTCGGACTCCGATGCCTGCCGGCGAGACGCCGGCGGTCCCAGCTACGTTCTTTACAACTCAAATCGTTATGTTGGATCAGGGTCGATCAGGAGGTTTTTCGTGCGCAAACCGATAATGAAGAACGGAGCGTAAAAGCATGCGCAAGTTCGCCGTAATAATGGTTTTTGCCGTCGTCTTGATGGTTGCTAATCCGCTTTCTATAGCGAAGAACCTTCAGCTCGGCGGCTATGCGAAGAGTCCGCAAGAGGCGACGATTCGGCTTGGGCAGACTGTAACCGTGGCTGGCGGCAGAGCGCACATCTGGTATGCAGGCGGAGACACTGGAGGCGATTTCGAGATCAAGTGCAAGGACGAATCGCGCTATATCCAGCCGGAGAAGGGCGAAGTCTACGAGGGATGCAAGGTCAGGGTTTCGTTGATAGACATTAAAGAGCCGAAAGGCAGAGGCGTTCCGAAGGCCAAGTTCCGCATCGAATGGGATCAAAAGGCGCAGTGAACCCGGCCTGCACAAGACGGATTCATCCGGCTATAATTTACATAACGAGGTCGCTATGGTCTCGTTAAATCAACGAGGCATTATGCCCTCGATCAAGGATCGGCGATGAGCAAAGAAGCACCCGCTGAACAAAAAACAGAATCGGACCAACAACCGAGCATCGAAGTTAAAGAGGAATGGTGCAAGTCGTGCGGAATATGTGTGGCTGTCTGCCCGCGGCACGTGCTTGAGATGCGAGACGGACTCCCCGTTGTCGTCAAGATTGAATCTTGCACCGCTTGCGAACTCTGCGAAACCCACTGCCCCGATTTCGCTATATGCGTCACATGCGGCCGGCGAAAATTGGAGTAGAGACCGCAGATGATCACCCACACCCTTATGACACCATCTAAAAACACCGAGGCTGTGCGCCTCCTCACAGGCAACGAAGCCTGCGCGCTTGCGGCGATCGCTTGCGGTATGCGGTTTTACGCCGGATATCCCATTACGCCTTCTTCCGAGATTGCCGAGTATTTGGCGAAACTCTTGCCAAAGCACGGCGGCGTCTTCATCGGAATGGAAGACGAAATTGCATCGATGGGCGCTATCATCGGCGCTTCGCTGACAGGTGCTAAGTCGATGACCGCCACGAGCGGCCCCGGCTTCTCGCTGATGCAAGAGAACATCGGCTTTGCGTCGATGGCCGAAGTGCCTTGCGTGGTCGTGAACGTGATGCGCGGCGGACCCAGCACCGGCTTGCCGACTCTGCCTGCCCAAGGCGACGTGATGCAGGCCCGATGGGGAACTCACGGCGACCATCCGATCATCGCTCTGACGCCTTATTCCGTTCGCGAGACCTACGATTTAACCATACGGGCATTCAACCTCTCCGAGAAATACCGCGTGCCGGTCATCTTGCTGCTTGACGAAACGATCGGCCACGTGAACGAGAAGGTTGAGATCCCAGACATCAGCGCTTACGAGATCGTCGATCGAACCCAGCCGACGTGTCCGCCTGAGGAATACCTGCCTTTCGAGCACACCGAGAGCGGCGTTCCTCCGATGGCGAACTTTGGCACCGGCTATCGTTACCATGTGACCGGCCTCTCGCACGATGAGACCGGATTCCAGACCAACGACAACGCCGAGATTGAGAAGCTTCTGTTAAGGTTGCACCGCAAGATCGACATCGCGAGAGACGACATCGTTGAGGCAGACGCTTACCTGATGGACGACGCCGAGATTGGAATCGTCGCATACGGTTCTGCGGCCCGGGCTTCGCGCGAAGCGATCCGAACCGCTCGCGTGCAAGGTATCAAGGTCGGCATGCTTCGTCCGCGAACCCTTTGGCCGTTCATGGACAAAGAAATCCAAGCGTATGCGGAGCAGATTCGAACCTGGATCGTGCCGGAGATGAACCTTGGGCAGATTGCCCACGAAGTCGAATGCGCGCTGCGCGGCAAAGGCGTGGTTCACAGAGTCAACCGAGTGGATGGGTGCTTGATTGAGCCGCCCCAAATCCTTGCCAAGATCAAGGAGGTTTGCTGATGGATTACGAATACTATCTGCGCGACAAGCACTTTCCGCTGATCTGGTGCTCCGGTTGCGGCGCCGGCATCGTCCTCAAGGCTATGCTCCGAGCCATCGACAAGATGGGCTACGACAAGGACGAGGTTTGCATCGTCTCGGGCATCGGCTGCTCCAGCCGCATCCCCGGCTACACCGACTTCAACACGCTGCACACCACGCATGGACGGGCATTGACCTTTGCGACCGGCGTCAAGATGGCAAAGCCGAACATGAAGGTCATCGTGGTCACCGGCGACGGCGACTGCACGGCGATCGGCGGCAACCACTTTATCCACGCCGCGCGGCGAAACATCGACCTGACCGTCGTGCTGATCAACAACTACATTTACGGCATGACGGGCGGCCAGGCATCTCCGACAACGCCAGCAGGAAAGAAGGCGACGACTGCGCCCTATGGCTCCGCTGAGAATGTGTTCAATGTCAGCGGACTGGCGCAGGCGGCTGGCGCGACTTTCGTGGCACGAACTTCGACCTATCACACGGTTCAGTGCGAGAAGATGATCGAGAAGGGAATGCAGAACAAAGGTTTCTCGCTCGTCGAGATCATCGCGGCGTGCCCGACATCGTTCGGCCGGCCGAACAAGCAAGGCGATCCGGTTGAGATGCTGATGTGGCAGAAAGACCATGCGGTGCCTTTGGCGCGCGCCGCCAACATGACCGAGGAAGATTTGGACGGCAAGTTCACGACCGGCATCATCGTCGACAAGACGGCGCCTGAGTGCCGAAGCGAGTATCAAAAGCTCATCGACCAACTGTATCATCCCGAAGAGGTGTCTGTGAAATGAGGTGCGAAGTTCGACTCAGCGGCGAGGGCGGACAAGGGCTCGTTCTGGCGGGCAAGATTTTGGCGACGGCGGCGGCAATCCATGCCGGACTGAACGCCACCCAAAGCCAATCCTATGGACCGGAAGCGCGCGGCGGCGCGTCCCGTTCCGAGGTCATCATCTCGGACGGCGACATCGACTTTCCGAAGGCGATCAACGTCGATGTGTTTCTGGCTTTGACGCAGAAATCGTTCGATTCCTATCGGCACGACGTGAAGCCGACAGCGTTTACCATTATTGATTCTGAAGCCGTATCTGCTTCTTCAAATGTGCCTTTCAAGGTCGTTTCGGCTCCAATCGTATCGATTGCGGTTAACGAACTGGGTCGTGCTTTGTTTACGAACATCGTTGCGCTTGGGCTGGTCGTCGGCGTTTCGAACATCGTTCCGGTCGATGCAGTTCGTGCAGCGATCAAGCAGATCGTTCCAAAAGGCACCGACGAAAAGAACCTGAAGGCGTTTGAGCTGGGACTAGAAGAGGCTCAGAAGCAGGCGTAAGAGGGTATAGGGTTTAGGGTCTAGGGTTCAGGTGGTACCGCCGACGTCTTCGTCGGCAACCTGTCTCGATCACTGCTTCTGCATCCCTCAGGATTCGTAATCATGAGGGTATTGAACGCATTAAGCCTCGGGAAAGCGTTTCCCGAGGCATGAAATTCTGACCCTTAACTTTGCCGCCTGGCAGGCGGCGATACCGGGTTGGGTCGCAATGACCCAGCCACAAGCCGCCGGCGCACCCAGCTAGGTTCTGAACAATTAGTCGGAACAGTCGGACTTGTCAGACCTGTCAAAAATGCCCTAAACCCAATACGTTATTGGCATCCCTCGGGATTCGAAATCCCGAGGGATGAACTGAACCCTATACCCTATTACCCTAGCCCCTTTTTCTAGCCTCTTCCGCGATCGCCTGCGCATAGCGTTCGCCGGCATTTACGTGCTGGCTGACATACTCCCTCGCGCTGTCACCCATACCTTTGCGCTTATCGGCGTCGTTCAGCAGATCGTCGATCGTTTGCGCGAGTTCATCTGGAGTCGAGCAGATGACAGAGCATCCGGCTTCGACCGACGCCTTGGCGAACTCGGCGAAGTTGCGCATATTCGGACCATGGATAACCGGCTTGCCGTGGGCCAGCGGCTGCATAATATCCTGCCCGCCGAGGTTGGCGAACCCGCCGCCGACGATGGCGATATCAGCGACGCAATAGACCTTCATCAGCTCGCCGTAGGTGTCGAGGAGCATATAGAACGGACCGTCAGCGGCGTTCGGTTTGCCTTCGGAACGCAGATAGACCGAGCCGAAGCGCTTCTTGATCTCTTCTTTAAGATCGGAGACACGTTCCAAATGCCGAGGAGCATGAACGATCGAAACCTTATCCAAACCGACTTTCTGAAGGGCATCCAGAACGAAATGCTCCTCTTCCTCGCCGCGAGTAGAACCGATTACCACAACCGGGCGGCCAACAGGTAACCCAAGGTCTTTGCGCCACTTGGCCGGATCTGCCTCGAGTCCTTTAAGAGCCTGGTCGAACTTCGTGCTGCCCATTCGCTCCGCCGACTTCGCACCAAGCGCCAGAATCCGCTCGACGTCTTTATCAGTTTGCATCAGGCACCGGTCGACCTTCGCAAGCAGAGCTTTGAAAAAGAACCGCAGCTTCTTCTCGCGGTTGAAGCTGCGCTCGCTGATGCGGCCGTTGACGATGAGCGTGCGCGCGCCGACCACCTTGGCAGCCCAAAGGAAGTTGAACCAAAGCTCGGTTTCCATCAGGACAACTACCGAAGGCCGAACTGAAGCCATCGCCTTGAGCTGGAACGCCGCCATGTCGATCGGCATGTAAACCAGCTTGTCGTAGAGCCCTTCCGCTTGTTCGCGCGCGGTTTGGTGTCCGCTGCTGGTGGTCACGCTGAGCACGATCTCATGCTTCGGCAACTTCTTTCTAAGCTCCCGCAGAATCGGCAGACAAGCGATGGTCTCGCCTACTGAGACGGCATGGACCCATATCCGCTTGCCGTCTTTTCGAGGTTGGATGTCGTAGATGCCGCGCCGCTCCAGCCAGTTCGGCGCTTCTTTCCTCTTGTTCGCCCGCCAAAGCATCCACGGCAGCCAAAGCGGAGCCGTGAATGAAAGTAGCAGGTTATAGAGGATGTACACCGGCTAGGCCTTCAGCTCGCGGCCGGTGAGAAGGCGAAATGCCTCAAGGTATTTCTCGCGTGTTCTTGTCACGACGTCCTCTGGCAGGCGAGGACCAGGAGGCCGCTTGTCCCAAGCCAGGGTCTCTAGGTAGTCGCGAACGAACTGCTTGTCGTAGCTAGGCTGCGCTCCACCCGGCTTATAGAGGCTGGCATCCCAGAAGCGCGAGCTGTCCGGAGTCAGCGCCTCGTCGATCCAGATCAGCCCGTCGTCGGTCAGACCGAACTCGAACTTCGTGTCGGCCAGGATGATGCCCTTGGTCGCGGCATATTCGGCGGCTTTCGTGTAGATGGCCAGCGTCCAATCTCGCGCCTTCTCGGCGATTTCTTTGCCCACGACGTCGCAAGCCTGCGCAAAGCTGCAGTTCTCATCATGGCCGGTCGTGGCCTTGGTTGATGGCGTGAAGAGAGGTTCGGGAAGCTTGTCGCTATCTACCAATCCGTCCGGCAGGTTCAAGCCATGGATTTTGCCGCCCGACTTCTTGTATTCCTTGAAGAGCGAACCGGAGATGTAGCCGCGGGCGATGCACTCGATCTCCAGGGGCTTGGCTTTTTTGGCGACGATGCTTCGGCCTCTGAGCTCTGGATGCGTTCCAGGAATCCTAGAGGCAATCTCGTCATCGTCGCTGGAGATGATGTGGTTCGGCGCAATAGTCGAAAGCGTCTCGAACCAGAAATTGCTCATCTGCGTCAGGATCGCGCCTTTGTCGGGCACGCCGTTCGCCATGATGACATCGAACGCGGAGAGGCGGTCAGTGGCCACGATGAGTAGCTCGTTGCCCAGGTCGTAAACTTCGCGGACTTTGCCCTTGCGCGGTTCGGGAAGGCCAGGAATCGAAGAGGTAAGCAGCTCAGCCATGCCCTGATTATGGCGCACTCAAGGCTCTATCAACTGCCTCTCGGTAAGGAAGTCTCGGACTGCTTTGTGGAACTCGTCGGGTCGAATCCATCTGCCTTCGGAGTGCCCGCAGCCTTCCAACCACACGAGCTTCGAGCCGGGGGTCTTCGCATGGTTTCTCTCGGCTTCGCTCGGCAGCGCTAACGTGTCGGTAGTGCCGTGGATGAAGAGGAGTTTTTCAGATGGGATGGATGGCAGCGCTTTGGCGACATCGACGCCCAGCGGACTGAAACCAGCGAACGGACCGGCCAGATAGACGCACGGCCATAGGACGATCTCGAGCACTTTTCCGCCGAGGAACCGCCACCAACCGCCGACTGCCGAACTCAAACGGCTGTAGCAGCTGTCGAGAATGGCGGCTTCGGCTATCGTCGGATCTTGCGAGAGAGCGAATGCGCTGGCTGCCGAACCCATGCTGCTGCCGACCAGCAAAACACGCGGATTCTCGACCTTCGTCTTTACGAACTCAACCGAGGCAAGAACGTCGTCTTTCTCGCGCCATCCCATGCCGCACTTTGCTTTCGCGCTGCGGCCATGAGCCCGGAAGTCGATGAGAAGGCACGAGAAACCCCAGTTCCAGAGCGTGGCGGCCAAAGGCGTCAGCTCGCATCGATTCATCATGAACCCATGGCACAGAACGGCGACTTCGTTGGATCCTTCCTTACCGACCCACCATCCGCGCAGGATCAGACCGTCGGCGACTTCGAACTCGACTTCTTCTTGGGGAACACCCATCGCGCCTGGAGAGAGATAAATCGGCAGGCGGTAGGGATGGATGAACGCCCACGAGATGGCGATGAGGATGCCCAGATAAATGAGAAGCGCGATGGAAAGCCAGAGCATGGTTATAGGTTGTTACGTCGGAGAGAAGCGGTGTGGTTTGATTGTATCATTTCGCCGGTGATCGCAGGCCCAAGCCGCCTGCGCCTACGACATGTGGCTACGACGCCTTCTCAATGGTCGAGCTAATTTCAAAACTTGTTTTCTTTCAATAAAGCTACGGGGCACAATTAGGTCTTGGTTGCGTCGGGCTTTCAGCCCTCAGGTTCAAACCGGCCTCTTTTCCTAGCCATTGCGGGCTAGGCTATATTGCGCCGCGCCTTTGGCGCAGGGGATTCGAGAGAGTTCTGATATTTCCTCGGTCAATAGTCGAGTCAGTTTCGAAACTCCAAGTTTTGGTGCTGCGGATCGTAAGATCCGTGTTCTTGCAGGTTCAACATTGGTCTAACGACCAGTGGCACCCCTGGCCAGAATCGAGTTCTGAAATTGGCTCGGTCAATCGTTAACGGTAAATGGTCATGCTCGCGCTCCAACCTGGCTCCGATCTCGCATCATGGTCATTTGTCATTCGTAATTCGTCATTCCTTACCTCTTACGTCCTACATCCAAAATTCTCGCCCTCCAACCTGGCTCCGATCTCGCACCATGGTCATTTGTCATTCGTAATTTGTCATTCCTTACCCCGTTTCCCTACGGCACCCACTTCCTCTTGAAATACTCGTCCCACTTCTTCCCGGCAGGTTTCAGCGCGCCGTTCTCGTCTTGCAGGCCCGTGAACTCCCAAATGCTCGCGATCTCGTCGGCGGGGGACGGCAGCTTCTTGCACAGCTTTTCGAAGTCGGTTGTCGCAAAGTTGATCACGAACTTGTATTTGTCCTTCACGGCGCGGGAAAGCAGCGTGTCCACAAAATGGACTTGATCTTCCGTCGAACCGAACAAAGTCAGCTTGTAGCTTTTCAGCTCGACGTTCTTCGATGTCATGCCGGACTCGCTGACCGTCACAGGCTTGCCGAACTTCGTCGCAAAGTCGAGGTAACTCGCAGGGAACGGGCGCTTAATCGCGTAACTCATGTGCGGATAGATGCTCATCGCAAAGATGTCGGCATCGTTCTTGAGAAGGTCGGAAACCTCGCGGTCCTGCAGGATGGCGTCCGCGCCTTGCGAATACCCCTTATAGTGGTTGACCTCGCAGGTGAAGAACACCGGCAAGCTCGGATGCTTCGCCTTGACCGCAGCGCGCGTCAACTTGTAGAGCTTCTTGGCGGCTTGCCATTGCGACGGCGTGTTCGTCATCAGCGCGTTCAGTTCCACGCCGATGGCCAAGTAGTCGGGTTTCATGGCCTCGACGGCGTCGAGAGAGTAGCGTTTCAGCGCTTGGATTGTCTCGGAACTGTCGAAGTTCTTGTCCTTCCATTCGGACGGCAAGGGCATGTTGTCGGTCGTTCCTTTGTAGAGGCTGAGTCCGGCGCGATTGTCGTTAAGGAACGAGATCGACAGAAACAGCTTCGTTCCCTTCGTCCTCTTCTTGGCGAACAGGTCCTGCACCGACTTCGGATAAGGCTTGCCGGCATAGGCCTCTGGCCACGGAATGCCGCCCATCAGCATCTCGCTGACGATGTCGCCGTGCTTGGCCGCAAAGTCTTCGGAGAGCTTGATGCCTTCGATTGTAATGTCGGCGGGCCAGGGCGTGAAGCCCATGAGAAAGGGCCGAGTCTCGGAGGCTGTTTGGGTGAGGATTGCAATTGACAATGCCAGTGCGAGCATAGCTTCAGTATATGGTGAGGTTGGAGATTGAAATGAGGATATACTCAATGGACTCCTTAGTAAATATCATATGGAATACTTACGTCGCGCGTCTTTCTTTACCGTTCTGTCTGTAGCACTTGTCTTGGGTTGCCACCGAGATTCCCAGCCAATGGACCAGGATGGCAAGACCAAAGTGAACCTCCCTTCTCCGTGGGCAACATCATCGCCGAAGGAACAAGGCGGTTTGAGACTGGTCGCAATTCAGCCAACGATACCTGCCGAGTTCTCGCATCTGTTGAACTACGAGAACTGGCCGAAAAACCACAAGGACAATCCAAATCAGTTCATTTGGCTTGAGTCGTTGACTAAGGAAAATAATGAACTCCTAAATGACTTTGTCCGCATTCGCTTCGGTCTGGTCGGCAAAGACGGAGAGTTTGCCACGATATTTCGCGATATTGTCGATTCAAACCAAAACTCCAACACGGTCTTCGCCCTTGAGGTTCCTCCAAACCCAAGTCCCAACTACCATGGAAGCGAACTCGTGGCCATGGATGGCGCGAAAGTTCTGGGCAGGTGGGTTATTGACGGAATGCCTACTCCTCAGAAGCAAATTGGAGACGAGGAAAAGGCGGTACTGTCTGGTGAAGCCAACGGGATGAGAGTCGCATGTGTGAGTAGCCAACCGTATCGTCTATACGGAAACAAAGCACCAAATATCTCATTCCGTCATTACTTCCATACATTGGCGATAACCGACTCCAAGTCTGGAAAGCCCGTCGACCTGAGCAACTATAACATCTTGTCAAAGAACACTAGGTCAACCTGGGAAGCTAAACCTCAACAAGAGAGTCTTTGCCAGCAAGTAGCCGGCAAGGTCGGCCAGGTTCTTCTGAGTGACGGCAACCAGTTCCTGTCGGATACAAAGATGATGGAGTATGAGATTACTCTTCAGAAGTTCGCGACTTACGATGAAGAGATTCGAATCAAGAACCTTAGCATAGAACGCTTGGTATGGGACTCAAACCATCCAAACACATTCAGCTTCATAACGAGCAACGCTACAGCACAAGATTTTGAAACTCCAAGCGGAGTGAAGCTTACTATCCCGGCTTACGATCGGGCAAATTGCTCAGGACAAAACTGGATCGGCATTGGTGTTCAGTTTCCGACCGGGTACAAAAACCTTATCATTAAGGCTTCACCACTGTATAAAAAGTACCGTAAACCAGTTAATATTATCTTGTTCCACCCCAGCTTTCCCCAGATCGGCCAATCGATATCTTCATCGTCAAGCGATGATTTCTTGACATTTGGCATGGTCATTCGTGATCCTCTTCGCAAAGGAAAATGGATCGAACCGTCCTTTCCTGTCGTTGTCCGTCAAAAAGCGATTATTGAAGAAGGAAAGGTGAACCTTCGGCTTCCGGTAGAGCATGTCAAGGTCTCGGCAAAATCACCCGCTAAGAGCCTTGGCGGCGGCAAGGCAAAGGCACCCTAGACCGTAGTAGGTGTATTCGAGATCGGCATCGGGGTCGGCGGCGCACGAGCGGAACCCGCCCTCGGACGTCGCCATCGAGCCGGCAAACTGCACGCTGCGCTTCAGTGGTTCTTTCTTGAGCGTGCCGATCATAGCTAGAGCTGTCATCGAAGTGAAGGTCGAGAGAAGGTCGGGTATCGGCGCTTCGGCGTGCGCTCGGAAGCCGCCGTCGGGGTGTTCCATCGATTGGAGAAAGTCTGAGGCGTCATATAGGTCCCAGTTGATCTCCGGATTCGTATGCATCAGCACGACTCGGTATAGATAGCCGACCGCCGCACAGGTCGAATTGGTTTGCGATTTGCCTTGCGATCCGCAGTCGATGAATCCGCCGTCGCTTTGCTGCAGGTCGAGAATGCCCTGGATGGAAGCTTCGCTCGTTCTATGTCCTTGGTCGGCCATGTCTTCGCACAAAGCTCCTAAAAACGTCCAATAGGCGCTGGGCTCGCCTACCGTTCTCGTGAGACATCCCGAATCTAGCCTCCATTTGGCCAGGCAATCCTGAGTGCCGCGCGGCGAGTCTTGACCGCATATCTCGGCAATCGACAGCCTCGAAAAGCACTCCGGGACGTCGGCTATTGGGCCGTCATAGAGCGAGTAGAGAACCGATTCGCCAATCTCCTCCGGCCTTGTTAGGGCCAGCAGGCGCAGGGCGAAATCGGTGTAATAGGGGTCGGACGAACCTGCGCGGCCCCGATAGCCGCCATCTTGCTGGCGAAACGATAGGACAAAGTCGGCGATGCGGCTCTTTAGCGCAGGGCTCAGGCCGCGTGAGCCTTCGAGCAAGATCGCGTCGATGATCTGGCTCATGCCGGCCTTTTCTCGGGCAAGACAACCCGCGCCAGGAAACCGAGAAGCGACTGCAACGCCGGATCGGGGTGCTCTTCGGCGAGGCTCAGCGCTCGCTGGCGAAGCTTTACGTAAAGAGATTCAGCTTTGGCGAACGCGCCTGACTCGCGGTAGATCGCCGCCAGCTCGCTGATCATCGTGCCGCTCTTGGGATCGCAGAGCGCTTTCTTGATGGCTTGGCCCGCTCCGGCTTCCAGCGCGAACGCCAGAAGAACCGTCGGCCTCATTGCCCGCGCATCAAGGCCCATCGAGCCTTTGTTGTCGGCGTCCTCCCAGTCGTCAAGGTCGTTTTGAACCTGATAGGCTTCGCCGAGATAGGCTCCAAAGCGATTCAACAGCTCGGGGGAGACGACTTCTCCGGCCGCCCGCAGACCGACATAGAGAGCTGCGGAAAAAGCGGGTGCGGTCTTCTGGCGATAACATCTCAGCGCATCGAGCGGAGATAGAACTTCAGGGCGTTCGCGGGTCCACTGCAGCTCTTGCCCTTGGCCCCGGCAGAGCTCAATATGCGCTGCCGACATCTCTTTCATCATGTCCGACGTTGCCTGCGGACCAAGTTCGCTGGAGCAAGAAGCAATGAGATCGTAGCCGAGTCCGACCAAGTAATCGCCGATGTTGATGGCAATCGGCACGCCGTGAGTTCGATGCAGCGTCTTTCGGCCATAGCGCATCAGGTCGCCGTCTTGGATATCGTCGTGCGCCAGCGACGCTTTGTGCATCGCCTCGATGGCAACCGCAAGCCTCTTGACTGTGTCCGGAACCAGGGGTTCGAGGTCGGTCTGAGAGTCGAGAACGCCTAGTCCGTGCTTGCTTACGGCATACGATGCCAAGGTCACAAACGGTCGGAACCGTTTGCCGCCAACAGAGAGCCATTGGTGCGCAATTCTATCGGCGTCCGTGTTGCCGTCGATCCATTTCGTCTCGAAAAGCCTGTTGGCGAACCGAAGCAGGGGCACATAGCTGGTGTAGCTTTTAGCCAGCTTATCTTCCCTTAGTTGAAGGCACCGCGAAAGTTCTGTGAGGTCGGCCTCGGTGTCTTCACATCCGTCTGTCAGGAGCGGCACGGCCATATGCGGAATGCCCCATTCGGAGATGCGGCCGTACGACTTTTCGAGCGAATCGAGGCAAGCCACGCCCAGGATCGCATCGGCTTGGCCTTCCAGAGCGTGCATCGTCACCGAAGTCACGCCTTCGGCTACGGCGACGCGGTAGCCCAGCTTCTCGGCCCTGGTTTGGATGTCGCTGATCGGACACAAGGCGCAGTGCGCGCAGATGAGGCCTTCGCTGTCGAAAGCAGCTGAGCACGATGTAGAAGAGCGTAAGCAGTGAGGAAGGAGCAGGAGCCTTCTGTCGAAGGGGGTTGCTGCAAAGGCTGAGGCCCACCAGGCATTGCTGAGGACGACCATGGCGAAACCGGTGTTTTCGTGGGGGAGGTTTAGCCGTTCGACTAGCGAGATGGCCAGCATTCGCAACGTTTCTTGGCTCGGTATGCCGTCAAATTGAACTTGCGTGGCGGCGTCCCTGATCACCTGCCGAATCTCAGCCGACTCGGGCATTCGCTTTATATCCAATATGTTCGGCGTCGGTTCTGTCGGCATAGCTAGTGTCGGAGGCACCTTCCGAGGGCTTCCACGGCCCAGATCATCGGGTACAGCTTTTCGGAATACCAGAGTTTAGCGAAATATAACCCTATCGGCTGGGCGTCGTTCAGGCCGTCCCGCTCAATGCACGGAATGAGATACGCAAGTCCGCTCTCGATCGCTTCTTCAATTTCCCTTTTCGGTTTGAAATATGAGAGGGCAGAAAGGGATAAAGAGGTTTCTTGGAGCATCGAGGGACTCCCGATAGCGGCTCCCCATCCGCCGTCTACGTTTTGCGCTTTAAGGAGGTAATTGATGCCTTTGTCGGTTGTTTCGTTCCTTTGGATGCTTTCGCCGTAGGCCATCAGGACGCGGGCTGTGCCGAAAGCGGGATTCTCGTTGTCGCGGGTGAGTTGGCTGCCGAACCACAGGGGCACCCATGAACCGTCGGCTCGCTGGGTCTTGGCGAGGTAGTCGTAGCCTCGGGCTTTCGCCGTTTCGGCTTTGGAAAAGAGTTCTTTGAGCCCTCTCCCCGACCCTCCCCCATGTGATGGGGGAGGGAGCATTTCCGATTCTTGCCTGGAACCCCCATCTGTGTTCGCTTCGCTCACACTTCTTCCCCCTGCAAGCAAGGGGAAGATGAGTTTGTTCTTGTCTTCTAGCGACTGGATCGCCCGTATCGCGTGGGCCGTGATGTCGGCGCAGCTTTGGTCGAAGGGCAGGCGTCCCCAGCCGCGGCAGAACGGAGGCCAGCCGCCGTCTCTGTTCTGAAGGTTGAGGAGCCAGGTGATACCTTTCTCAATTTGGCCGGTTGGGATGGTCGGACTTGTTAGGCTTCCAGAAAGAACTAGCTGCGCTGCCGAGGTGTCGTCGCCGTCGGGAACCGAGCCGCTGAGGTCGGTCCACCCCCAGCCGCCGGGAGCTGCGTGAGTGAACGGATGGACGGTCGTTGTTTGGTTCGCCAAGGTCCACTCGATGGCAGATCGCGGCGGCTCGACTCTGGCTGTTCGCAGTGCGTTGATCGCGCACGACGTCACCCATTGAGCCAGATTCGTGTCAATCGGCCACGAACCGTCTTCTCGTTGCTGGCTCCTGAGGAAGATAAGGGCTTTTGCTAGAACGCGGTCAATGGGGGTGCTTTGCCCCCTCCCTAACCCTCCCCCGCCGAGCGGGAGAGGGGATTTCTCCCTCCCCCATCCTATGGGGGAGGGCTGGGGAGAGGGTTCGTCTTTCCCATCTGAAGTAGGAAGATCGTTGCGAATCGTCAGCAACGACATCGAGACAAACGCCGTCAGCGGGGTCGCTTCGAGGAAGCCGCCGGACTCAGGCATGATCTGCTGGAGGATGCGAAGCGCTTTCTTTTCCGTCAACTTCCCAAGAACGGTTTGTCCTCGTTGCTTGTCGATGGCCAATCCGACAGCGATCAACGCAGGCATGGCGTAGCTGACGACTTGGAGCTTTAGCAAGTTGAACAACTGATAAGGCATCGCGGCCAACGGATAAGGAAGCCTCGGCACGGAAGACCAGCTCACGATGCCCGCAATGGCGCATGTCGTGAGGATCGGCACCGAGAACGTGTGGTCCTCGCCGTAGATCTCGTGGATTCCTGCGGCTATATCGTCACCGAGAATGCTTTTAAGGTAGGCGAGCGCCCTTGCATCTTCGACACGACCAGTGATTTTCAACGCAGACAAGACTAAAAGCGTCGTGGATGGATTGCTTAGCGACTTCGGACAGTCACCCCAGCCGCCGTCGGATTTCTGGGTTTGAATTAGCCACGCCAATCCTCTTTCGATCTTGGGCGAATCTGAAGCATCGCCGTTTAGGTGCAAGGCGATAATCGCCACTGCTCCAGCTAAAGCAGAGGACGACAGCTCGCCGACCCAATGGCCATCAGGTGTCAGCTCAGCCATAAGAGCTTCAACGGCAATGTGCAAGGCCTGCTCCGGCGTCACGCTTTCGCCTTCCTTTGCTTCAGTCGAAACGCCGCGTTCCACCACACAACTTGGCTTTTGCCGATGACCTGAGCGGCCAAACTCCGCGCCGTCGGCACACCTGAACCTTGCTCGTTGTCCCAGACCAGCTTCGGTACCCACTTGAAGTTCAGTCGGTAAGATTCGATTACGGTTTGCCAGTGAGTTTTGGTCAGACTCGGCAATGGGTCGCTTTGACCAAGCGGGGCGAGGGCAACAGGAAACACAGACATTCGCTGATCGCTGAGTTCTTGAACCCATCTGAGGCTCTGCCGGGCTTCGTCAGGCGTTTCTGTTGGAAGCCCGAGGACGATGGAAACCAGGGGATAGAAGCCTGCGCGAATCAAGCGCCTCATCTGCTCCTGGGTGTGCGCGTGCCATTCCTCTGGCGGGCCTCCGGCCATCTTGGCGCGGCCGCCGTTCCTCGCCAGCAACGGACCGGAAGCCGTCTCAACGCCGATATTGACCCAGACGTACTCGTGCTGCTGGCCTAGAGTAAGCAATCGGCGGACTTCCAACAGCTCTTGGTCGCTGAACTGGGCGATGGAGCTGACGTTCACGTGGTCGATCTGCATCAGCTTAACAGCTTTGTTTTCTCTGAGTTTGGTTAGCGTCTTGATGAGCGTTTCTGGTTTGACTTTCGCTCCTGATGAGCCGTAGCGGAAGAAGTCCTCGCTGAGCAAGGAAAGGCTGGTTTGGCCGCCTTCGAGGTTCTTTACAATATCGCTCTCGATGGTTTCGATCGGCAAGTGGCACATCGGGGTATGGGCGATGGTGCAGAACTCGCAACCCCATCCGCAGCCGCGGCTCATCTCGACGGCGCCCATCGTGGCAGCTGCATTGATGGCTGGGATGTCGACTGGTTGCTCGCCCTTGACGGTTCCTAAGCCTTGGCAGGTCTCAATAATCTGATTGATGATGGAAGCAATGTTGCCTTCGCAGTACCCGTCGACGACGGTGAGTTGGGCGTTCTTTTGCAAGCGTTGCAGAATCCCCAAGGTTTTTGCCGGCAAGGTGCCGGCGCTCCCAGCTATCTCATTTGGACGTACCGGGTTATCTATCTCTTGCGCGATCTGCCACGCTCCCGGTCCGCCGATGACGACTTGGGCGTTAGGAGCTTTCTTGAAAGCAGACAACAGAACCTGTTCGAAAAACACCTGAGGCCAGATGCGGCCGCCCGCGATGGCAACCATCGTCGATGAGTTCATGCCCTTGCCCAGCGGTTCGCCGGTAGCGATGCCGATGATCTTCGTTTCCGGCCCAATCGCATCTACAAGGCGGTCCGGATGGCAGACACACACCTCATGTCCAGCGTGGACGAGTGCCGATTCAATGCGCCGCAAACCCAAAGGCGCGACTTTGGCAGGCAACGGATTGGGTCTTGGAACCGGCATCAATAGGTTTTCGAGAATGAACCTTGGCGTCGATGTCGTCTGGCTGGCGGCAACCATGGCGTCGAACAAGCAGGCGTAGTCGGCCATCAGCAGACGGTCTGCCGTGAGAACGATTTGGTGGCCGCCTTTAGTCGCCATTGAGGTTCATTATGGCTGAGCGTCGAGCAGGTCGATCAGGGCGTCGATGTCGTCCTTTATCGGCGATACGGGCGGCGTGTAGGGTCCTCCGCACTCTGGGCAAGTGTCGCCTGATTTCGGAGCAGGTCCAAGCGGAACCATTTTACAGACGGGACAGGCTTGTTTGGTGCGCAGATAGAACATCCGCTTGGCGTTCGCATCGGGCGACATGTAGAGTCCAGGAGAGCCGCTGATGGCTTGATCCTGAACGTACATTGGGAATATGATTGCGCCTTGGGGGCATATGCGCGAACACGCCGGGCAGCCGGTTTTGCATGAGTCTGGGTTCGTGATGACGACGTGCTGGGCTTCGTCGCGCGTATAAACGCCGAAAAGGCAGAACTGCAAGCACTGGCCGCAGTCGTCGCATCGGTCTTTATCGACAACGGGGTGCCAGCGGGGTGCAGGGGCTAAGTCAGATAAAACGATAGCTCCAGTCTCTGCCGGCAAGGTGCCGGCGCTCCCAGCTATCTCACTTGGATGTACCGGGATCTCCCGCAACAACGCCTCAAAACAACCCTCGGTAGACTCAAAAGCATCGTATCGAAAACAGGCCGCACTCAATCCGTGGCGGTGCAAAATCCATTGCGTAGGACGCGGATGAAGGTCGGACCAAACCGCCGAGATCGAACCCAATGAGGCCAGTTGATTCCATAAAGAGCTAGACTCAGGAATGTCGTAAAGCGATGGTGCCAAAACGACCCGAAAACCGGCAAAAAGCAAACGATCGGCAAGTTCGCGAACTCGATCTTCGTCTATTGAACGGCATAAAACAACGGTGGCACTCATCGGAGTCGTAAATCAGTATAAAAGATGTACCGTTAACCTACGGTAAAATCCACCTTACCACGAACGCGAACGCGCAAGCTGTGACGGCCCGGCCAAAACATGAAGCAGTTCCTCATCGAAAAAGGCGTCCCATCGGTTGTCGCTCTGATAGCGATAGGCGCAATGGCAGCTTGGTTTAAGAGCTATAGCCAAGACCTCGGCATCAAAGACCGGCCGCTTGGCATCGAGCTCTCAGAGAGGAAGCAGGCCGAACCGGAACCGACGCAGACCAACCAAGCCGCGCCTCAAGCCTCCCAAGTAACCGCAAATCCGGCTGCGACCATTGAAGATCTGCCCGGAGAATGGACACAGTTTCGTGGACCGAACGCCGATAACGTCAGTCCCGAAACGACTCCCTTAACCAGCCTATTCCCAGCACAAGGTCCGCCTTTGCTGTGGGCTGCCGACATGGGCGAAGGATATGCCGCGGCTGCGGTCCATAAGGGCCGCGTGTTCGTCCTCGACTACGACACTCCCACTCGTTCGGATGTATTGAGATGCCTCTCGCTGGCGAACGGTCAAGAGGTTTGGCGGCGTAGCTATCCAGTAGTGGTGAAGCGCAACCATGGTATGTCACGAACTGTTCCAGCCGTGAACGATAAATACGTCGTCACGCTTGGACCGAAGTGCCACCTCATGGTTTGCGATCCAGTCACGGGCAAAGAGTTTTGGCGCAAAGACCTGGTCGCTGAGTTCGGAGTCGAAGTGCCCCAATGGTATGCAGGCGAGTGCCCGATCATCGACGGCAACAACGTCATCGTCGGCACGGGCGGCAAAGCGCTAATGGTGGCGTTCGACCTCGCCACAGGCAAGCCGGCCTGGAAAACTCCGAATCCTAAAGGCTGGAAGATGACGCACAGCACCATCGTCAAAACGACCTTCCAAGGCAAGCCGATTTACATATGGTGCGCCAATGAAGGCGTTGTCGGCGTTTCGGCCGAGGACGGCAAGCTGTTGTGGGAGACCGAGGAGTGGAAGGTCAGTACGGCGACGGTACCGACTCCAATACCGATTGGCGATGGTCGACTCTTTATTTGTGGCGGCTACGATTCTGGCGCGGCGATGTTTCAGATAACGGCTGCCGGACTCAAGCTTCTTTATCGAGTGGCGTCGAAGGAGTTCGGCAGCGACCAGCAGACGCCGGTGCTTTACAAGAATTACATCTATGGCGTGACGCCCGACAAGAGCCTAACGTGCCTTACCCTCGACGGTAAAGTTGCATGGAAAAGCGGATCGACAACGAACTTCGGCCTCGGACCGTATCTCATCGCCGACGGCAAGATTTTTGTGCTCGACGATAAAGGCACGCTCACAATCGCCGAGGTGTCTCCCAAAGGGTACAAGCCTCTGGCTCAAGCTAAGGTCCTTCAAGGGCCGGACGCGTGGGGGCCGATGGCGCTTGTTGGCGGGCGCTTAATCTGCAGAGACTTGAAAAGGATGGTTTGCTTGGATGTTTCGAAGAAATAGCCTGATCTTAATCGGAATATTGGTCCTGGCCGGTTGTTCGCCAAAAGGCGGCAACGGCAACGTCTCAAAAGTCGATCCCAACTCTCCCGAGCCGACATACGGCAAAGAGCTACAGTTCGACGTTCCGCTTGAGAAGCCAACGGGACTGGCTAAGACGGACAACGCGATCTATGTCGTTGGCGATCGGCAATTGCTTAAGTTTGACTTGAAAGGCAAACTCGCAGAAACGATTGACGCGCCCGATGAGCCTACATGCGTTACCGTGAGTCCGAATGGCAGAGTGTTTCTTGCCGGACTCAATAGGGTCTACGAGCTCATTGACGGACAGGTTCAACCTCTTCTGGTTCTTTCATCAGGAAAGGCGCATATCACCTCTATATCATCGTCGCCTACCTATTTGTGGATAGCGGACGCTGGCTCAAGGAGGGTTATGAGAGCCGAGCTGAGAACGCTGGCTCTAACTGAGTACGGCCAGAAGACCAAAGACTATCCGGGCTTGATCGTTCCCAGCCCGCACCTTGATGTGGCCGTACTCGGCAATGAAGACGTCATCTGGACCAACCCCGGCGCGCACCGGTTTGAACAGCATGACAAAGATGGAAAGCTTCTGAAGGCCTGGGGTAAGGCGTCCCAGGATCTAGACGGTTTCTGCGGATGCTGCAATCCGACCGACGTGGCTCGGTTCATGGACAACACGATCATCACATCGGAGAAAGGTCTGCCGCGCATCAAAACCTATTGGCGAGGCAAGTTCGACAACGTGGTAGCGCCAGCTAGCGCTCGATCTGAGAAGGCTGCCGGCATCGACTTAGCTGCCGACAGCACGCGCATTTATGCCCTAGATCCGTTCGCCAAGAATGTCACCGTCTACATTCATAAGGATAAGCTCAAATGAAGGAAAGCAAGCAGACATCGCGGCGCGAATTCCTCTTGGGCCTTGTCCGATGGGGTGCGATTGCTGGAGCCGCAGGAGTTGCCGTAAAGCTAACCGCTAAAGACGGCGAGACCTGCACGAACCTAGGCATTTGCAGCTCGTGCGGACGGTTTGATGGATGCGGATTGCCGCAAGCACTTTCAGCCAAAGCAACGCAACGTGAATCATGAGCGAACAAGGCGAGAAGAGAACGAGGCGAGAAGTCCTGAGAGAAGGGATACGGCTGGGCGGCCTGATCACAGTCAGCGCAACGCTCGGTTCATTCGCGTCAAGATCTTCCGCCGAAGGAACCGTTTGGCAGATCGACCCGTATCTCTGCGTCCAATGTGAAAAGTGCGGCACGGAATGCGTTCTCGAGCCTTCCGCGGTCAAGTGCGTGCATGCTTATGCAATGTGCGGCTACTGCCAGCTTTGCTTCGGACTTTACCGCGATCAGAGAACAGGGAACGAGATTGCCGCCGAAAACAACCGCTGTCCGACCGACGCCATTAAGCGCAACTTTATTGAGGATCCGTATTACGAGATGTCGATCGACGAGTCGCTGTGCGTCGGCTGTTCCCGGTGCGTCAAAGGATGCAACCAGTTCGGCAATGGGTCGATGCACTTGCAGATTCGGCACGACCGTTGCGTCAACTGCAACCAGTGCGCCATCGCCCAGCATTGCCCAGCAGGGGCTATCAAGCGCGTGCCTGCCTCTCAGCCGTACTTGTTCAAGACGGTGAAGAAATGAGGGGCTTGCGATTGCCCTCTCTCTTGAGAAGTGGGAAGGAACCAGGTATCGCTGGCAACTTAAGAACGAGCCAATGTGATTTGAACGCGGAACTGCAGCCTCTGGATGTATCGCATCATATGAGTGCTGTCATTCCGAGCGCGGCGAGGAAACTGAGTGGACTCATGGCCAGTAGCTGCTATCAGGAAGCGCCCGCACTCAGATCCCTCGCCGCGCTCGGGATGACACGGAGTGAAGCTAGACAACTCCCCAGCAACGACTTTCCGGCAACCTCTCTAGCTGGACAGGCAAACGCGGCTACAGGTCGACGACAGAATGGTCAGGGAGTGGGGAAGCTAGTAGCGGCTGCCGCCCTGCTCGCATTAACACCCCTTACCTACGCCCAAGAACAGTCCCGCCAAGATCCGCCCGACTTCACTTCGGGTTATGCGCTGCCGTCGCCGACAGCACCCGGGCCGCGCGCTGACCTATTCGGATACATCGACGTCGCTGTTCTCATGCTTGTCATGGCTCTTTGTGCTTTCTTCCTTTTGCGCAAACGGTCGAGGCGAGAAATCCAGGTCCTATCGATCTTCTCGCTCCTCTATTTTGGATTCTATCGTCTTGGCTGCGTGTGCTCGGTCGGCTCGGTACAGAATATCGCTTTGGCTCTAGGCGACAATAAATACGCCGTGCCGTTTACCGTCATGGCGTTTTTCCTGCTCCCATTGGTCTTTACGCTGTTCTTTGGACGGGTGTTTTGCGGATCTGCCTGCCCGCTCGGGGCGATGCAGGATCTTGTGGCGTTCAAACCGCGAAAAGTGCATCCGGGCCTGGATCGCGGGCTCGGAATCTTGCCTTATGTCTGGCTGGCGATCGGCGTGTTCTTCGCCTACGAAGGCGCGGCGTTCTTCATTTGCGAATACGATCCCTTTGTCGGTTTCTTTCGGCTGAGTATGCGCTCCGGCGTGTTTTGGGTAAGCATCGTCTTTCTGGTTCTGAGCGTCTTTGTCGGCCGACCCTATTGCCGGTTCCTTTGCCCCTATGGCGGTTTGCTTAGGCTGATCAATCCGCTGGCTAAGTGGAAGGTCAGCATCACGCCAAACGAGTGCATCAATTGCCACCTATGCGCTGAAGCGTGTCCGTTTGGATCGATCCAGCCCCCGACTTCGGCTTCGGAGGACCTAAATCGACCGAAAGCTCGTAAGCATCTCGCATGGGCGGTTCTTTCGGTGCCGATCCTTGCCGTTTTGTTCGCTGGAATTGCCTATTGGGCTGCTCCGGCTTTGGCTAGTCAACATCTGACTGTTGCCAAGGCGAAGGTCGTTTGGGAAGAAGGCAAACAACCATCAGAAAAGACGCCAGACAAGCTGCGCGCGTGGCGTAATACGGGTAGACCCGAAGGCGAACTTTACTTCGAAGCCTTAAAGGTGAAAAATAAATTCCAGGAGGATGCGCCGTACCTTGGAGGCTTTATTGGATTGATAATCGGGCTGAGCCTTGTATCAGCAGCTAGAATAAGGAAGCGTACGCAGTATCTCGCGGACGAAGGCTGCGTATCGTGCGGCCGATGCTATTCGTCTTGTCCTGTGGAGCAAGCAAGAGTAAACCCCGATCTAGCCCCGAGGCTTGAGCAGTTGAAGAAGGAGTTAAGAGTCTTACCGTGAGCAGCGCCAACCAACAGATAAACGGTTCCAAAAGCTGGGAAAGAGCCATGGCGGCAGCGAGCTGGGTCGCCATCGTCTTCTGCGCTGTCGTAGCGATCGCTATAGCCGTAACCACATTCAACGCGCGCAAGTACGATCCGCTGGCCACCACTCTCCTTGAGAACAAGCTGCTCGCCCTCAATCGCGACCCCAAGAACGAGACCCTTCGGCTTGAAGCCCGTAAACTGGACCTGCAGATAAGGCAAACTTACTTCCAGCGCCAAGCCTTTGCAGTCAACGGCTTCTACTTGATACTCGCCGGAGCAGCCGTATTCTTCTTGGCCAACGAGGCAAGAAAGGCGATTCGTCGTTCCGTGCCCTTGCCTAAACCTTCTTCATCCGAGTTTGAAGAAAGAACGAGCGCAGGCGCAAGGCGATCGGTCGCTGTTCTTGGAGTGTTGCTTGGTGGGGGATTGATCACCTTAGCGGCCGTCTCAAGACACGACTCGGCAGCCGAGTATGCAAAGGAAGCCATTAAACCGGCTAAGAAAGTCGCGGCTTCCGCTTCGACTGAAGGAACACAGCCCGACGGCCAAGGCGGAACGGCGCTTCAGCCGCTGGCTCTTCCGGGCATTTCCGGTCCAATTGGTAGCGGTCTACCCTCTGGAGGAGGAACGCTGAACTCCGGATCGACCGGCGGCGGAACGAACCTGGAGCCGGTCAAGGGCGGCGGAGGCGGCGCAACTACAAAGGCGGCCCAGCCGTCTGCCCAGCCCATCGAAGCGTACGTTCAAGATTCGCTGAAGAACGATTGGCCGTCGTTTCGCGGTCCCGGCGGCATCGGCGTTGCCTTGAACGCTAAGCCGATGACCGATTGGTCGCCGACCAGCAACATACTCTGGAAAGCCAAGATCGACCTGCCGGGTTGGAACTCACCGATCGTGGTTGGCGGCAAAGTGTTCCTAGCCGGTGCGGATAAGTCAAAGCGCACGGTCTATTGCTTCAACTCGATCAACGGCGATGAGGTTTGGCGAAAGGACGTGCCTTCCACCACCAAGGATGCCCCGCAGGTTCTGGACGACACAGGATATGCGCCTTCGACCATGGCCTCGGACGGCCAGCGCGTGTTCGCTATCTTTCCAAACGGCGATGTCTACGGGTTCGACCTAGAAGGCAAGCAGCTCTGGCAGAAAGCGCTTGGCATGCCGTCTAATGTTTATGGCCATGCGACATCGCTTGTTGTATACGGCAGCGGACTTCTCATCCAGTTCGACCAAGGCACGGCTCCCGAAGACGGCAAGTCGAAGCTGATCGCCCTAGAATGCGCGACGGGCAAGGTGGCATGGGAAGTGAAGCGGCCGGTAGCGGGCTCGTGGTCCACGCCGCTGGTAATCAAGGTCGGCGGCAAAGAGCAGATCATTACGACTTCGAATCCGCTGGCCATCGCTTATGATGCAGCTTCAGGCAACGAGCTTTGGCGCGTCGAGTGCCTAAGCGGCGACGTCGCCCCTTCGCCTGCATTCGGCTCTGGCTTTGTACATGTTGCCAACTTGGGTTCATACATGTCGGCGCTAAGGCCCGACCTCAAGGGCGACATCGCCAAGACAGGCATCGGCTGGCAATCGCAAGATGACTTGCCCGACATAACGAGCCTTCTTTGCCATCATGACCTGCTTTACCTTCTGACGACTGAGGGCGTTCTTACATGCGTGGACGCTAAAACCGGCAAGAAGGTCTGGAACCACAACTATAACGAGCGTTTCAACGCCTCGCCGATCTTCGCCGACGGCAAAGTTTACTTGATGGAGATCAGCGGCAAAGCGCACATTTTGGAGGCTGGCCGCGCTTACAAAGAAATCGGATCGCCTTCGATTGGTGAGGAGGTTCGCGCGACTCCAGCATTCGTCAGCGACCGAGTCTACATCCGCGGCAAGCAGCATTTGTTCTGCATCGGAGGTCTATGAAGCCTAGGATCGAAACGGCGCACGAAGATTCGATTTCCTATGTCGACCAGCTCGTCCAGCAGCTTGGCCGCGGGGAAGAGAACGCCATTCCGATCTTGCAGGCCATCCAAAAGCGCTACCGTTTCCTTCCCGAAGAAGCGCTTCGCCGCGTCGCCGAATCGACTCATATAACGCCCGCTACAATCCAGGGCATCGCATCGTTCTATTCGATGTTTCGGCTCAGGCCGGTCGGCAAGCACATCGTCAGCGTCTGCCACGGCACCGCCTGCCACGTCAAAGGATCGGTGTTGATTGAAGATTCGATCCGCCGCCATCTGAAGCTTAACGGCACAGAAGACACCGATAAGGACGGCACCTTTACCCTCGCTAAAGTCGCTTGTCTGGGTTGTTGCACGCTCGCGCCGGTGGTTCAAATCGACGGCGTGACTTACGGCCATCTGACTCCAGAAACCGCACAAAAGGCGTTGAACGACTTCCTTCGTTTAGAAAAGAAGGGCTTGGTTGCCGATTCCTTTGATGTTGGCCGCGAACACAAAAACGGCTTAACCGAGGTTCGAATAGGCGTTGGCTCGTGCTGCGTCGCAGGCGGAAGCATGAAGGTCGGAGAAGCGCTGATCGATGCTTTGAAATCGACTGGAGCCAAAGCGGTCGTCAAGCCAGTCGGCTGCGTGGGCATGTGCCACCAGACGCCGTTAGTCGAGATTGCCAAGAACGGCAGCCGAACCGGACTCTATGCCAAGGTGAAGCCGGGAGACGCCGAAGCGATCATCCGCAAGCACTTTAGACCGCGCGGCATCGCCGGCTTGCTGAAGTCGGCGTGGACCGGCTCGCTAGATCGGATGTTGGAAGTCGACGTTGATGAAGATCCGCTGACACGATATGCCATCGATGCTCGCGATCCCCAAGTGTGCGCGTTCCTCGGTCCACAAAAGCACATCGCAACGGAGTTTTGCGGGGCGATTGACCCGCTTGATCTGGATGAATATCTCTCGCATGACGGCTTCGACGGCTTGACTAAGGTGCTTGAAGACAACAATCCTCAGGCCATCATCGACGAAGTGAAGACTGCCGGTCTGCGCGGACGAGGCGGCGCGGGATTTCCAACAGGACGCAAGTGGGACCTGACGCGCAACGCCAAGTCGTCCAAGAAATATGTGGTTGTAAACGGCGACGAGGGCGATCCGGGCGCATTTATGGACAGGATGCTACTCGAGTCCTATCCCTACCGAGTGCTCGAAGGTTTAGCGATCGCAGCGTTCGCTGTCGGTGCAGACGAGGGCATTCTCTATATCCGATCCGAGTATCCACTTGCGGTCCAGCGCATCCAAGAGGCGATCAAGCGTTGCGAGGAGCGCGGCCTGCTGGGTTCGAACATCCTCGGCAAAGGTTTCAATCTGACGTTGCGCATCATGGAAGGCGCAGGTGCATTCGTTTGCGGCGAGGAGACCGCCATGCTCGCCTCCATCGAAGGCAAACGCGGAACGCCGACGCTTCGTCCGCCATATCCTGCAGAGAAGGGCCTTTGGGGCAAGCCGACGAACATCAACAATGTGGAGACCTATGCGTTGGTGCCTTGGATCGTGCGGCACGGCGGCCAGACCTTTGCCGAACTGGGCACCGAAACGAGCAAGGGAACGAAGGTTTTTGCCCTGACCGGCAAAGTCAAGCGCGGCGGCTTGGTCGAAGTGCCGATGGGCATCTCCATACGCGACATCGTCGAAAAGATCGGCGGCGGGGTCCTGGATGGACGTAAGTTCAAAGCGGCGCAGATCGGCGGACCTTCGGGAGGGTGCGTGCCTGAAGCATTAGCCGACACTCCCGTTGACTACGAAGCGCTGGCCAAAGTCGGCACGATGATGGGCTCAGGCGGACTGGTTGTGTTGGACGACAAGACCTGTATGGTCGACATCGCGAGGTACTTCCTCGAGTTCACCCAGAAGGAATCGTGCGGCAAGTGCACTTTCTGCCGGGTCGGAACGCGGCGCTTACTCGACATCCTCGAGGATTTCTGCTCAGGCAAGGCCAAGAAGGGCGACATCGAGAAGCTGGAGGAACTGAGCGCTCAAGTGAAGCAAGGCAGCATCTGCGGCCTTGGTCAGACAGCGCCGAATCCGGTTCTCACCACAATTCGCTACTTCCGAGATGAATATGTGGCGCACCTAGAAGGCCGCTGTCCGGCTGGAGTTTGCAAAGACCTGATCCATTACACGATCAACGACGCCTGCATCGGATGCACGAAATGCGCGCAGGCCTGCCCTGTCGGTGCGATCGAAATGAAGCCGTTCGAGAAGCATATCGTTGACGACGCGCTTTGCACGCGATGCGATTCGTGCGTTAAGGTTTGCCCTGAGAATGCCGTGGAGGTGCGCTAGATGGTTCATGCGGTGACGGGAGCTTTCGGCTATAGCGGCCGCTACATAACTCAAAAGCTTCTCGGGAAAGGCGAGGACGTTCTCACGCTAACCAACGCCCCGAAGGACCGCGATCCCTTCGGCGGCAAGGTCAGAGCGTTTCCTTTGCGGTTCGATAGCATCGACCTTCTTTCGCAATCCTTGGTTGGCGTCGACGTGCTTTACAACACTTATTGGGTGCGCTTTAACCATAAGGATTTCACCCACCAAGAGGCTGTTCGCAACACGAAGGTGTTGTTCGATGCCGCTAAGGAGGCTGGCGTCCGGCGTGTGGTCCACGTCAGCATAACGAATCCCTCGCTCGATTCGCCCTACGAGTACTTCAAGGGTAAGGCCGAACTTGAAGAAGCGCTAATGAACTCAGGATTGAGCTATTCGATTCTTCGCCCGACGGTCATTTTCGGCAAGGAAGATATCCTGGTAAACAACATCGCTTGGACATTGCGCCATCTGCCTGTTTTCGGCTTGTTCGGCAACGGCAAGTACCGCATCCAGCCGATCTATGTTGGAGATATGGCCGACTTGGCTGTTCGGGAAGGAGCTTCCTCGTCGAATACAATTATCGATGCGATTGGGCCGGAGACCTTCACCTACCGCGAGTTGGTTCGTCAGATAGGCGAGATTATCGGCGCTAAGAGACCGATTGTCGGATTGCCCCCATTCATTGGCTATTTTGCGGCGCTGATGGTCGGCCGGTATGTGAACGACGTCGTGGTAACCAAACCGGAAATCGAAGGTTTGATGGCCGACTTGCTCTTCACTTCTTCGTCTCCGGCTGGTCCGACAAAGCTGACCGAATGGGCGCGAGAAAACAAAGACACCTTGGGCAAGGAGTACGCCAGCGAATTGGCCAGACGGAGGCCGCGTGTGTAAGATCACCATCGACGGCAAGCTGATCGACGCCAAGAGCGGCTCGACGATCCTCGAAGCGGCGAAGGAAGCGGGAATCGAAATCCCGACTCTATGCCACTTGCCCAGTCGGCCGCCGCAAACATCGTGCATGGTCTGCGTGGTGAAGGTTGCGGGACGTCCGCGCCTTGCTCCCGCTTGCGCTACGCAGATTGCTGACGGCATGATGATCGAAAACGCCTGCGAAGAGGTTGTTCAGGCTCGCCGGACTGCAATCGAGCTGCTTCTGAGCGATCATCTAGGCGACTGCATTGCACCTTGCCAAAGCACCTGTCCGGCCAGCATCAACATCCCGGCGATGCTAAGGCAGATTTCGCAGGGCAAGATGCGGAATGCCTTGATCATCGCCAAGCAGTCCGTGGCTCTGCCGGCCGTGCTGGGTTATATCTGCCCGGAGCTTTGCGAGAAGAGCTGCAGGCGAAAGGCCAAAGACGATTCGGTGGCTATCTGCAAGCTGAAGCGCTTCGTAGCAGAGGATGACTTGGCCTCTGAGGCACCTTTCATTCCGCCTATAGCGGCCGCTACAGGTAAGAAGATTGCAATTATCGGCTCGGGTCCGGCTGGTCTGTCTGCGACTTACTATCTGCTACAAAAGGGCCACGCCTGCACGATCTTCGACGACCGAGAGAAGCCTGGAGGCATGCTTCGCTACGGCGTTCTTGAAGTCGATTTGCCCCGTAGCGTCCTCGATGCCGAAATCGGCATCATCCGCAAGATGGGCGCCGATTTCAAGTTGGGAACGCGCGTGTCATCAGTTAGAGGCTTGTTGCAAGAATTTGATGCCGTTCTTATTGCATGCGGCGATCTTCAAGAAGCGGAGACTCCCGATCCTGAGCTTGAGAAGACCCCGCAAGGCATTAAAGCCGACCGTAAGACGATGCAATCGAGCATGAAAGGCGTCTTCGTTGCCGGATCGTCGGCTGTTCCTGCCAAGCATGCCGTCCGTGCCGTCGCCGATGGCCGCAACGCCGCCGATCGAATTGACGACTACTTGAAAGGCCAATCGTCCGAGACAAGCGCTAAGGACTTCAGCGTTCACGTGGGCAAGCTCGATGAGCAAACGGTATCGCCGTTCGTCGCTTTGGTCAACAATGAAGGCCGCATCAGCCTCGATCGAGGCTACAGCACTGACGAAGCGCGAAGGGAAGCCAGCCGCTGCATTCAGTGCGGCTGCGCTAAGCCGAAGAACTGCAAGCTAAGAAACTACGCGACGCAGTATGATGCCAACCCGGCCAGGTACCGAGGCGAGAGGCGAACCTTCGAGCGCGAGGAGACGCATCCCGAAGTCATCTTCGAATCGGGCAAGTGCATCGCCTGCGGCATCTGCGTGAGGATCGCCGCCGAACACAGCGAGCGCCTTGGCATCGGTTTCGTCGGCCGCGGATTCACCGTTCGAACGTCTGTTCCGTTCAGCGAATCGCTTGAGGAAGGATTGCGCGTGGCAGCGAAAGCCTGCGCTGAGGCCTGCCCAACCAGCGCGTTGACTCTACGAAGCGATTTCGAGGAGGTTCCGAAGCCGTGAGTCTGCTGGAGGTTTCGCGCGTAACGCAGTGGTTCGAGAAGGGGCGTTTGATCCTTAGCGAGGCCGACCTTACGGTCGAAACAGGCCAACTCGTGGCGTTGCTTGGCCCGTCTGGATCGGGAAAGAGCAGCCTTTTGAACCTGATCGGCGCACTGGACAAACCCAAAGCCGGCTCGGTGAAGTTCGACGGCGTGGATATTGCCACATTGGGCGACCGGCAGCTCGCCGACTACCGTTCGACTTGCGTTGGCTTTGTGTTCCAAGAGCACCACCTTTTGCCTCAACTGAACGCATTTGAGAACGTCTTGGTGCCGACGATGGCTCGTCCCAACCTGCAAAAGGAAGACCCGTCCAAACTGGCCTTTGAACTCGTTGAGAAGGTTGGCGTGGCAGAACGAAAACACGCTTTGCCAGGCGAAATGTCCGGCGGGGAAAGGCAGCGCGTTGCCATCGCCCGTGCGCTCATCAACAAGCCGAAGCTCCTGCTATGCGACGAACCGACGGGCAACTTGGACCGCGATACAGGCGAGACGGTGGTCAAGCTGCTGGTCGACCTCGCGCTGAACGAGGGCGTCGCTGTCGTAATGGCCACTCACAATGCCAGTCATGCGCAGGCGTTCGACCGCCGAATCCGCATCGAGGGCGGCAAACTGGTCGAGGCGCTGTGATGACTCCCCGTCGGTTGATCGTCAAGAGCCTTTGCTACTATTGGAAGCCGTATTTCGCAGGCATCCTTGGCCTTGCCGTGTCGACGGCAGTCATAACGGGAGCACTGATCATTTCCGATTCGGTCAAATCGACGATTCGCCAGAACGCATTGAGCAGGCTCGGGTCGATCCGATTGGCTCTGACAGCTCCGCGTCTCATACCGATATCGCGCGAGTCGAACGCGACGCCAGCCATTTTGCTGAACGGTTCGACGATGACCGACGAGAGTGTAGCGTCCGTTACAGATGTGACCGTTGTCGGCATAGATTCTTGGTTCGGCAAGTCGTTTGGCTCGCCTATGGTTCTGCCGGGCGATGGACAGTGCGTGCTCAACCAAAGGCTGGCCGATGAGCTTAGCGTTAAAGAAGGCCATGATATTCTCGTTTCAGTGCCTCTGCAGTCGCAAGCTCCGATATCGAGCCTGTTCGGACGCAAGGGTATTAGTGAACAAAGGTCGTTGCTTCGCGTTTCGGTAGCCAAGATCATTCCTGATAAAGGCATCGGTAGCTTCTCACTCGATCCATCTCCTCGTCCGCGCCGCAATGTATTCCTAAACCTCTCTTGGTTGAATAGACAGCTCGGTGCGCCGAGTACGTGCAATGTGTTCTTGGTTTCCGACCCAGACGCAACAAGGCCAATCTCGGTGAACTTGAGAGCAGAGGATTGCGGGCTGAAAGCATCCGGTGATTTGCTCCATTACGATCTCCTCGTCTTTCCGCCGGATGTGCTTGCGGCGATTGTCAAAGACAACCCAAAGGCGGATGTCGGAGCTGTCTATTTGGCTTCGCGCATCGAAGGATCTAGTAGTAGATCGAATTCGTATTCGGTCGTTGGATCGAGGTCGTCTTTGGGCTTGCAGAAGGACGAGGCGGCGCTAACGCAGTGGCTGGCCGAGGACATCGGGGCTTCAGCCGGTTCGAGCATCAATATTGAATGGATGGAATCGAAACCCGATGGGAACTATCTAACGAGATCGGCCAAGTGCAAAGTCAAAGCTGTTCTTCCCAACACCTCGATAGACGATTCTTGGACTCCGGAGTTCAAGGGTATAACGAACGCTACAACACTTGACGAATGGGATCCGCCGTTCCCGTTCGACTCCAAGCGAATAACCGCGCGCGACGAAGCTTTTTGGGATCGCTACAAAGCCGCACCAAAGGCTTGGATCAACCAGGACTTGATGGACCGCATATGGGGATCGCCGACCGTTACGACGATCGCAGGAGCATCCAAACTCAACATAAGAAAACTGGCGAAGACAAGCGGCCTCTTTTACCAGCCCGTTCGGCAGAAGGCGCTTGACGCCGCTCACGGGTCAACCGACTTTGCCGGTCTGTTTCTCGGTCTTGGGATATTCATCATTGTGTCGGGATTGGCGTTTGCTTCGGGGACGTTGAAGCTCGCTCTGGCTCAACGATCGAAGCAGTTCGGCCTGATGTCGGCTTGCGGCATTCCGATGGATAGAATTAGGCGGTATGTTGCGGCTGAAGGGGCTGTGCTTGGCGTCAAAGGGGCCTTCATCGGCGCAGCCGCCGGAGCAGGATATGCCTGGGCAGTCGTAAAGCTGTTGAACTCGGGCTGGTCAGATGCGGTCGGATCGACTGCGGTTGACCTTCACATCGGCTGGCAAGAGCTGGCGATGGGATTCGGCATCGGGCTGTTTGTGTCGTTGCTTACGGTTTGGTTGGCAGTCAGGACGCTATCGCGGAAGCCTGTACTGGAACTGCTGCAAAGTACCCAGACAGTATCTACGGAACCTTTCAACCCAAAAAGGTTGAACGGTGGCTACTTACTCGGCGCTCTTTTTTTTGCCCCGCTTCTCTTGAACGCGTTTCTCAAGGTAAGTGTTGGTCTTGCGATTGCCTCTGGATTATGCTGGCTAATCGCCGGTTTGCTGTTTCTGAAGCTCAACCTGGAGATGCCTGTGGTGAAACCGTATTCGCTTCGGAAACTGGCGCAAAAGAACCTAACAGCCAGGCGCGGACAGGCAATCCTTGTCGCCAGCCTTCTCGCTTGCGCCAGCTTCACCTTGGTTGCCGTAGCCGCCAACGCGAGGCTCATGACGCCGAAGGATCTTGAGAAGCGGTCGAGCGGATCAGGCGGATTCTCGCTGATTCTGACAACGAACACCGGTCTACCTTACGATCTGAACTCGAAGGAAGGACGGCAGAAGTTGGGATTACCCGACGATCCAGCACTTAAGAGCATCAAGGCTGTTCCGTTCCTAATGCAAATGGGCGACGACGCAAGCTGCCTGAACATGGCCAAGCCTCAGACCCCGACGATTCTCGGGGTGCTTGCTCCGAGTGACTTAATAGATAGGTTTGATGTGAAGGGCCAAAGACTGTCGAACTTGTCAGTCAGGTCAGAAGGGTCAGATCAAACCATCAATTCCGCCGCCGACAGCGAGACCGCTGAGTGGATCCTCCACACCGGCCTCGGAAAAGACTTCAAGCTCGAAAAGCCCAACCGAACAGTAACAATCAAGAGTCTGATCAACAAAAGCCTCTTCGCGAGAGAAATCCTAGTCGGCAAAGAAGCCTTTAGACGCATGTTCGCCGGCAACGACACCCCGCGCTACTTCCTCATCGAAACCCAAAACAAAGAGCAAGTCGCCAAGCTCCTCAAGGAGAACCTAGCCGACTACGGCGCGAAGGTCGAGCGAGTCGACCGGCTCATGGCCGACCTGATGGGCGTTCAGAATGCCTATATCAAGACGTTCCTGGCTCTTGGCGGACTAGGCTTGGCGTTGGGAATGTTCGGCCTCGTCTCAGCGCTCCTGAGGAACATCGCCGAACGACGCAAGGAACTAGCGCTTCTCTCAGCCTGTGGCTTCTCTAAGGCACATATTGTCAAGCTATTGCTAATGGAGAGCGCAGGCGTTATGGTCTATGGCATCGGCCTTGGTACCCTCTCGGCTTTGTTCGCCGTTATCAAGATCGCCTCGCAGACCATCTCTGGCGCTTGGCTCACACTAGCCATCGCCATCGGCGCAACGCTCGTAACAGGCATCGCAACCTGTATGATCGCCACCGTGCTGGCAATCCGAAAAGACCTGGTCAGATCTCTGCGCTCAGAATAAGGAACATAATTCGAAATGCCTCTGATACCTCTCCTCATTGCTCTAGCATCGGCGCAAAGCTCATCGGATTGGACCAGCTTCCGTAGCAATCCTGAGCAATCTGGGGTCACGAAGGAATTTCTAACGCCTCCGCTTAAGGTCAGGTGGCAGATCGATGCGGGCGATTCGGTCGAAGCTGCGGCTGCCATCGTTGGCAACACGGCCTATATCGCTACGATGGGCGGAAAGCTCATGGCGCTCAACATCAACACCGGCAAATCGAAGTGGACTTTCAAGTCGCTCAGCGCTTTCAACTCGTCGCCTTTGGCCTATCAAGGAATGCTGTTCCTCGGCGACAACGGCGGCCTGATGTACGGTATCGATGCCAAAACCGGAAAGAAGAAATGGGAGATTCAGACCGGCGACAAGATCGTCTCCTCTCCCAACGTTTGTCTTGGAAAGGTCGTTTTCGGCTCCTACGACAGCAAGCTCTATGCGGTTGAACCGAAGACCGGCAAGAAGGCATGGACGTTCCAGACCAAGGCGCAGGTTCACTGCTCGCCGTGTGTCATTGGGGACAGAATCGCCATCGCCGGTTGCGACGGCTACGTTCGAATCGTGAGCGGCAGGACCGGCAAACAGCTTAAGGCCGTCAAAATTGGCGGAAACCTTGGCGCATCTCCTGCAGCTTTGGGAAACACGGTTTTTGCCGGGTCGACAAGCGGTATCTACTTTGCCGTCAGCGTCCAGACCGGAAAGGTCATCTGGCAGGTTCAGGAAAAAGAGCAAGGCGCAGCCTGCTTCGCAAGTCCGGCTGCAACGAACGGACAGGTCTTGTTCGGCTCAAGAAGCGGCCGCGTCTTCAGCGTTGACGCCAAGACCGGACAGGGCATATGGACTTTCCGAACCAAAGACGAGGTTAACTCGTCGCCCGCTGTCTCTGGCGATACGGCGTATTTTGGTTCGGATGAAGGCATCCTCTACGCTGTATCGATCGCTACAGGGCGCAAGATCTGGCAGTTCCGGCTGGGCAAGCCGATCAACGCGTCGCCTTCAATAGGCCAGAAGTGCCTTGTTATCGGTTGCGATTCCGGCATCGTTTTCTGTCTCAGTAGACCCTGAAAACTACGAGGAAACGACCTGAAGCGGAACCAATTAGGCTCCATTTCTTGTTATCAAGAGAACAAACACAGATTCTCTTAAAGAGCCCTTAAGAATTGTCGAGTATCTTCCGAGTATTCAATCAGATACTCCTCTAGCCTCCAAAGGGATCAGATAGAGTACAGGGAAAAGATTCGTAAGAATTAAACAAGAAAAGCGACTAGATCGCCGCCGCCGAAAGCGATGATTCGACGGCGGCTTTTTTTTGTCTAGTTGGTCTGGGACAGCTTAAAGGCATCCAGACTTATGGTCATTGGGTTAGAGCTTCGATACGCTCGATAGAGGCGGATTCGCAACTCGCCGGACGCGTTAACGTACTGAGCCCAGGTCAAGTTGAGCTTGCCTGAGAACGACCGTTCGGCGGTGCTAAACGAAGCGTAGCCGATTTGCACCCAGCGCTTTCTAGAGAACTGGTAGGCATATAGCGTCACATTTCCTGGAACGTTGATCGAGCCTTCGAGGTTCAGGTTGATTGAACCAATCGACGCTGCCGGTCCAACATTGAAAGTGCCGTACACATCGATATAGCGCATCGGCGAGCCGGAGCTCTGAATGACCAACCTGCTGTCGTCCGAAGCCGCAAGCATGGATATATCACCTTCGCGCACAGAGCCCTTTGTGAAAACAAGAGAGCTCGGGCTGATGTCGCTATCCGTCGGTTCGCTGCTGTCAGGACCGGTCAATGCCGCAAGCAGGTTGATTCTGCCGCCTGCGACCCAATTGCCTACCGGGTCGCTGTTGGCTTCAATCTTCTCCTTAATCGCCTCTGGCGAGGTACTCGATCCGAAGAAGCTGAAGAGCATGGCGGCTTCGCCTGCTACGTAAGGTGTTGCCATTGATGTGCCGCTCGCATAGGCGTAGCTGTCGCCCATCCATGTGGAATAGACTCTCACTCCAGGCGCTGCAACCGAGACCCACGAGCCGTAGTTGCTGAAGCTGGCTTTGGCATCGCTGGAATCCACTGCGGCTACCGAAATCACGCCAGTGCAAGCCGCAGGATAGAACTTCGACGACACGCCGTCGTTGCCCGCTGCGGCAACCACGACTGCACCTTTGCCGATCGCATAGGTAATGGCATCCTGAAGGGTCTGCGATTGCGATGAGCTGCCTAGGCTAAGCGAAATCACCTTTGCGCCGCCGTTGGCCGCGTACCGAATTCCTTGCGCAACCGTGCTCAGATAGCCGCTTCCGGCAGCATCAAGGACCTTAACGGGCATTATCTTGCAGTTCGGGGCTACTCCGGCAACTCCAACGCCGTTATTCGTGATCGCCGCCGCGATGCCCGCGCAGTGCGTTCCATGGCCGTTGTCGTCTTCAGGCGTACTATCGCCGTTAACAAGGTCGGTGCCTGTAACAATTTTAGATGCCAAATCCGGATGGTTCAGGTCAACGCCTGTGTCAACGATGGCGATAACCACGGCCGAATCGCCAAGCGTAAGGTCCCATGACGCGGGACCCTTTATCTGTGGCAATCCGTACTGGCGGCTGTAATACGTATCATTCGGCGTCATGGTCGCCTGCATTCGATAGTTGGGCTCGGCATATTCGGCGCCCATGGCCTTGTAATAGGCAATAGCCGAGGCCATCGTCGAACCCGCAGGCAGCTTCACGCGTTGCAGATTTGGGGATCCAAGCGTTTGAATGCTCTTAGCGCCTAGGAGCTGGTTCGACAATGCGGACGAAGATGGAGCCATCTCTGAGAACTTAACGATCAGCTCTCCCGGCGCATATTGGGTGCTGCTCTGCGCGCAGGCGATGCCGGCGGCGGCGAGGAGTCCTAACATGAAGATCGGTTTTTTACGCATGGTTGGCACTCATATGGGAAGACGCTCGGGTCCTTACATAGTTATGGACTTCGATACTCCTTTATACGGCACGTTCATCTACCAGGGTTAGGCCTAGCCCCGTTTTTCATTGTGTTTTCATCGAGGCTTCATGGCCCCTTCAGAACCTAGCAATATTGCCAATACCTAGAGTAGCTTATGAACTTTGCGATTTTTGCGGAAGACCTTCAGGTTCGCTACCGGGGCAAACACGGCAAGTTTGTCGAAGCAGTAGACGGTCTTTCGTTTCATGTTGAACCAGGAGAAGTCGTTGGATTCTTGGGTCCTAACGGCGCAGGAAAGAGCTCCACTCTTAAGGCCTTGATGGGTTTTGTCGAGGCGTCGTCCGGCAGATGCGAAGTTTTTGGCCTTAGCGCTGGCAGCATCGAAGCCAAGAAACGCATCGGCTATCTGCCCGAAGTCGCGCTTTACTATCCGTTCCTTACCCCGCGCGAAACACTGACTCTTTATGGCGAGCTGCAGGGCTTGCGCGGTCTTTCACTTCGCAAAGAGGTTGTTGATCTGCTGGAAGTTGTCGGCTTGGGTCAGGCGATGAACAAACAGAACAGATCGCTTTCAAAGGGCATGCTCCAGCGCGTCGGCATCGCCCAATCGCTTTTAGGTTCACCTGAGCTGCTCATCCTCGACGAAGTGACGTCCGGCTTAGATCCTGTTGGCCGCAACGAGCTTCGCAACTTGCTAAAATCGAGGCAAAAACAAGGCGCAACGCTGTTCTTTTCCAGCCATGAACTCAGCGAGGTCGAGATGCTCTGCGACCGCATCCTCATCATCCACAAAGGCAAGTTCATCGAGGAAAGGAACATCGATTTGCTGAAGAACGAGCTTCGCCAGTTCGTGCTTTGCTACCACGGTTCGGTATCTCTTCTCGACCTGTGTTCTGATTGGCGCGAGGTTGAAGAGGAGCTGTACTATGCGCGGTTTGCCACGAAGGACAACCTGTTGACGGCCATTGAGAGAGTGCATGCCGCAGGTTGCCAGGTCGTCGATGTGGTTTCGCAGGAAGGATCGCTCGAAGATTACTTTGTCGAGACGATAAGGAGGGCGGCGTGAAGCTTCGTATCTGGTGGGTTCTGGCGCGCGGCGTCGTGCTGGAGTCGTTGAGGCGCAAAGACCTGTGGGTCGTCGCTATTCTAGGATTTCTCATCATTTCTGCCGCAGGTGCACTCGGCTTCTTCGGCATATCCGGTCTCGAGGCGTTTGCTAAGGACTTGGCGTTTACAGTCCTCGGCGTCTTCTCCACAATCGTCGCCATCCTGACGGCATCGCGGATGCTTCCCGAAGAGATCAAGCAGAGAACGCTTTATCCGTTGCTCGCACGGCCGATATCGCGCTTCGATCTATTGATGGGCAAGCTCCTTGGTTCTGTTCTTGTAACCTGGATGGCTTTCTGGCTGCTCGGCGCACTAACGGCCTTAGCACTTGCCATGTTCCACATTCGGTTCGAGCTGCTGATGCTCCAGTATGCCGCAGTCAAGATGATGGGCTTAGCGGTCATTTGCTCGATCAGCCTTGCGCTGAGCGCCTACATGACACCGTCGGCGGCCGCGACCATGGGCTTTATTTTGGCTTTTGGGTCTACCTTGATTGTCCGAGCTTTGGTCTTGGCGTACCAATCGTCGTCGCCTGCGATGCAGTTCGTCTTTAAGATCCTTAACTGGATGGTGCCTCAATATCACCTGTTCGATCTCGGAAGCCGGGCATCAAACGTCGGCTGGCCGACGGTGTCGATGTGGGTCATCGGATTTCTGGCGCTCTATGCCGCAGTCTATTCATCGGCGATGGTTGCCATAAGCTGGTCCAAGTTCAGGAAGCAGGCAATCTGATGAGAAACGGCTTTGTTGTCTTGGCATCTCTCGGAGCGCTTTGCATCGCCGGGCGATTTGTCGGCGGCCTTGACGAGCAAATCCATCCGCCGCAAGCTCCTCCAGGCCTGGACGCCCACGAGTCGAACGCCTCTGCGTCGTTGCTTGGCCAATTTCGCACCAGCATGTCGTCCTGGCTCTGGCTGAGAACCGACCTCTACCTGCACAACGGCGTTCAGATGCGCCCGATGACCGAGTTTGAAAAGAAGCAAGGATTGGGGGCGTCGGACGCCAAGGACGACGGACACGAAAAACTGCACGACGAAAGCGCCGTAACGACCGTGATCCCGGCGGCAGACCACGATTTCCGCGGCGTTGTAGGAGATGTTGAGCGTGCCGTAAGCACGTACAAAGACATGCACGGCCATGTGCATAACGATCCGAAAGTTGCCTTGCCGCTCTTTCGCTTGATGACTTGGCTCGATCCGCAGTTCATCCCCGGCTGGACGACCGGCTCAACGATCATGGCAAGGGACGGCAACGAGAAGGCAGACAAGCAAGCCTTTGCTTTCCTACAAGAAGGATTGAAGCAGAACCCAGAAAGCTTAGCGATCCTCTCCGATATGGGCCGCATGAGCGCAGTACACTTCCACGATCTTGAGACGGCCACGAAGTTCTTAACGAAAGCCTGCCAACTTGGCGCAAAGCACTTCCAGAACCTGCCTGAAGTCGAGAAGGAAGGGTTGAATCAATCGGTGCGCTGGCTTTCGCTGTGCTATCGAGACTTGGGCATGAAGGATGAGCAGCAGAAGGTACTCGCCGCTGGCCTCCAGATGTTTCCCGATGATTTGTTCCTGTTCATGTCTAAGAATCCGCCGCCAACTATCATGTCGAAGCAAGCTCAGACTAAGTGGGCTCAGGAACAGATGCGCAGCCGGTAATATAAACCGTGCAACGGATTCGCGAGGCGATTGAACAAAGGGAGCTGGAAACGCTTTCTCCATTTGCGGCCAAGGCGGCTCAGAGCGTCGGCCGAAAAGTGCCGGTTGAGCCCGATCCGGTTCGGACGTGCTTCCAGCGCGACCGCGACCGCATTCTGCACTCCAAGCCGTTTCGCCGGTTAAAGCACAAAACGCAAGTGTTCATCGCCCCGCACGGCGACCACTATCGGACTCGGCTAACGCACTCGCTCGAAGTCGCCCAAATCGCACGGACTATCTGCCGCGCTCTTTTGCTCAACGAGGATTTGGCGGAAGCGATTGCCCTTGGGCACGACGTCGGCCACACGCCGTTCGGACACGCAGGCGAATCGGCATTGAATGAAGCGCTTCAGGCCTATAAGATCGACCATCCCGAAGTCGATCTACCTAGCCGATTTCTGCACTACGAGCAATCGTTACGCGTTCTTGAGGTTCTTAGCGACCTGAACCTTACCTATGAGACCATTTCCGGCATCGGCGGGCACAGCAAGGGCCGCGGCGACCTGACGGCATTCGACGGGCAGCCGACCAGCACGCTTGAAGCCGCCGTCGTTCGGATCAGCGACCGCATCGCTTACCTGAACCACGACCTCGATGATGCCTTTCGGTCGGGCATCATTTCTGCCATTCCATCTGAGTTTGCCTCGTTGGGTGACAGCCACTCCGCGCGGATCGGCAAAATGGTTTCTGACGTGATCGAGTGCAGCTATGGCGAGCCTGCTATTCAGATATCCCCTGTATTGCTGTCGCTGATGAACGGATTAAAGGAGTGGCTATTCGACAATGTCTATCAGGAGTATCCCTCTTTGAATCCGGACATTGACAAGGCGAGGCTGCTGGTGAAGGTGTTGTTTGCCTTTTATTGCCAGCCTGGGAATCTGCCCGAGGGATTTGAAGGCGCTCAAGGTGCGCTAGACTATGTGGCAGGCATGACCGACCGGTTCGCGATCGACACCTACGCGTCGTTGACCTTACCGACCGGCTGGAAAGTGATCTAGCAGATAAGAGATTGGGTGCCACGGATCGTGAGATCCGTGCTTATGGAAGATTTACACTAGTCTTGCGACCACTGGCACTCGCTATCTTAAACCAACTCGTAGCGCGTGTTGCGCCGTTTGGGCTCATAGCCTGCGGCCTCAATTAGCCTGCGGAACTCGGCTTCGTCTATAATGAACTTCGAACCTGCCGCCGAAACGACGTTCTCCTCAATCATCACCGAACCGAAGTCGTTCGCGCCGTATCCCAGAGCGATCTGGGCGATCTTGGGGCCCTGAGTCAGAATCGAAAGCTGAACGTTTGGCACGTTGTCGAGGAAGATGCGTGCGATGGCTTGAGTCCGCAAGTAATCCCAGCTTGTGGCTTTTCTTTCAATTGCCAGGTTGGTGTCTTCCGGTTGGAATGGCCAACAGATGAAGGCGCGAAACGGCTCGCACTCGTCTTGCAGCTCCCGAATCCGCAACAGATGCTCCACGCGGTCGGCATTGGTCTCAACGTGTCCGAACATCATCGACGCGGAGCTCTTGAGGCCCAGGTTGGCTGCCGCGCGCATGCACGAAAGCCAGTCTTCAGTATTAGTCTTGTATGGAGAAATCTTCTCGCGCACCGAATCAACCAGAATCTCGCCTCCAGCCCCAGGAATCGAATTGAGGCCGACTGCTTTGAGGCGAGACAGGCATTCCTCGTTAGTCAGCTTAGATATCTTGGCAATATAGGTGATCTCGGCGGGGCTTAGGGCATGAAGGATCACGTCGGGGTATTCGCGCTTGATCATCGAGAAAGTGCGCTCGTACCAGTCGATCTTCAGCTTCGGGTTAAGGCCGCCTTGGAACAAAATCTCGACGCCGCCCTTGTCGACAGTGTCGCCGACCTTAGCCAGGATCTCTTCGTCGCTGAGCAGGTAGCCTTCAATGTCGCCGGGCTTGCGGTGAAAGGCGCAGAAACTGCAGCCAACCCAGCATACATTGGTGTAGTTCAGAATCCGTCCGACGACGTAGGTGACGACCTTGCCAGGGGCTTTCTGCTGCCGTCTGGCATCGGCAAGCGAAGCGATCTCAAGCAGGTTCGGATGCTCAAAAAGGACACGTGCATCGTCGGTTGAGATGCGCGCGCCGGAATAGACTTTCTCGGCGATGGATTCGATGGCGGGAAGGGGAGCTACAGCGGGCATGCTCTTAGATTCTACCGGCGCAGGCCAGAGATGGGACCGTCAGGCAACCGAAACGGGTCTCTTGTCGTCTTAATCAGTATATGTTCCGTCCGTTCGTCTCAATCGTCGTCACGCTCGCGCTTGCCACGCCGATGGCCTCCGCAGATATGTTCAAGCCAAGCAAGAAAGACCAGCTTGAGCTTGGTAAACGTGCTGCGACTGAACTCAAGAAGAAGGAAAAGGTCCTGCCCGACAGCGATCCGCGAGTTCAGCTCATCCGAAAGATCGGCAGCAAGCTCATCGAGACCATCGCGAACGACAAGAACAAATGGAATTATTCGTTCGACGTCATCCAAGGCAAAGTTGTCGATCAAAAGCAGAAGGACGGCACCGTCAAGAAAGTCGAGGAGATTAACGCGTTTGCGCTCCCCGGCGGACCGGTCTTCTTTTACATCGGCCTTTTGAAGGAGATGAAGACCGAGGACCAAATCGCCGCGGTTCTTGCTCATGAGCTAACGCACGTCCGAAAAGAACACTGGGCGTATGCATACGCGGACAACTCAAAGCGCAAGCTTGGATTGACCTTGCTGCTGACCTTGGGCAGAGCTAACAACAACCTTTTTAACCTGGCCGATGTTACCGACGATCTTCTTTTCTCGCTTCCCTATTCCCGCAAACACGAGAACGAAGCCGACGCCCTCGGCTGCGAAATGATGATCAATGCCGGATTCAATCCTCAAGGCATGGTCGATACGTTCGAGATATTGAGAAAGGCCTCGGAAGGCAAGAAGCCGCCTGAGTTCTTGAGCACCCACCCGGACGACGCAGGCCGCATCAAGCGCATTCAAGAACGTGTCGCCAAGGTGGGTCCGCGAACCTATCCCGAGCAGAAGAAGCTGAACCTGCCGAAGGAATGAGATGCCTGGCGTAGGGGGTAAGGAATTACGAGTTACAAATGACGAATGACCTGGCGGAGAACTTGAGGACAGGTTGGAGGGCGAGCGTACTCGCGAGATTCGATTATCAGCCAATTTAGCCCAGCCTACAAATAACTGTGAATTGAATGAAGTTGGCGGATGATGGCCGACGATGCGGCCGCTAGCGACTCGTCTTCGCATGCAGTCTACGATGTCTGTTTGTTGCCGCCTAAGCCGCATCCTCGCCATTCGATCAACCGTATCTCCTATCAATGGAGCCGGTTCAACAGCACGAAAAGTCTCTCGCCTGCGCAATGCACATCGCCTCAATTCCGTTTCCGTGGATGGCGCCGATTGTCGGCATACTCGTCAGCGGGAACCTGCCGTTTGTCAAGCATCATTCGTGGCGGGCATTGAAAGGCCAGCTCATCACTGCAGCGATCATTGGCACTGTAACGATTGCTTCCCTCAGCTATAGCATCTACAATCTGTATCAGGACTATCAAAACGGCTTCAAGGACTTCGACATCTGGTCGATTCTCATTAAGTCGGTCGTCATGTGGGTTGGGTTCTTTCTGTTTGGGCTTTGGAACACCGTGGCTTCGGTCATCGATGCTCTGAGAGCACAACGCGGGGATTGGTGCAGACGAAAGAAAGCGCTTCCGATGCCGAAATAAGGAGTTAGTGTTGTACCGCCGACGTCTTCGTCGGCTGGGTCAATGTGGGAATTGGCGGACACGTAGCCGCGGGTTGCTTTGTCCCGGCGTTCTGCCGTCGCTTTAAACGCGGAGTCATTCCGAACGAAATGAGGAATCTGACCGGACTCTATGCTTGCTGCTATTTGCAAGCGGATACTCAAGTCAGATCCCTCGCGATGCTCGGGATGACGACTTAGAAGCTACAGGTCCGCTTCAGGCTCTGCCCTACTTCCCGACGACCTCAACCTGATCGACCAGCTTGAACAACCCTTGGTACTTCTCGGGCTCCTTGCCGCCGTTGATCATCACCGACAGAGGCTTGCCAGCGGGCAGAGTCTGCGAGGCGATCCACTTGAGGAACGGTCCGTCTGTGCCGTAGCTGTTGCCAAATCCTGCCAGAACATAGGTCGGTTTGCTGGAAAAGCGCTTGGTCTTTAGGACTTCCTGTATTCGCGCGGTTTTGCCGTCGGCCCAGGTCACCGGGTAATTGATCTCTTCGGTCAGAATGTCGTCGCGCGAAACAAGCCGAATTCCGTGCATCTGCGTCTTCGGCACGCCAACCGCATCGGAGCTGCCGCGCACGAACATCTCCGGGCTGGCTGAAACGATCTGCACTTCAATTCCGGCCTTCTTAAGCTCCTTTATAATCGCCATCGAGGAAGCGAACAGATATTCTTTTAGAACTGCATTGAAATGCTTCTCAGCCAAGCCATGCACAACCGCTTGTTTTGCGCCGCGCAACATCTGGGCGAGAAACGGATAGCTCAGCCAATGGCCGACATGCTCATCCATGTATTGGTAGTCTGCCCAGAACTTGGCGAAACCGTCCGCGCCGTAGATTCTTGACAAACCTGCCTCAATGGTCATCTGCGCTAGGCCTTTGTAAACGACCTTTCCGTCGCGGATCAAGCCTTCGGAGCAATCGCCGTCTAGGATCGTGCCGTCGTAGTCCCAGAAAGTCACAAAGTTGGCATCCTTTGCCCCGGTTGCCTTCAAAATGCTGTCCCGAGCGGCAACGATTTCATGGACGATAGGTTCCACATGCGATTCTGTGGCAGTCGAAATGGAGGTAAGTAGAGACGATCCGATGAGCGTAAAAGCGCAGGCAAGTTTGTTCATAGACGCTTGAACAGGTTACCCATCCGATGTGAACATTTCGTAACTGGGACTATGTTTGCGAAGCCACTGCCGACCCTTCTTGTGAATTTCTGCGCGATTAAGCCATAATGTAACTCTTGGAGGATTGATCAATTTGGTATATGTGATCGTTCAGCAAAACGAGTCCATCGACTCTGCCATAAAGCGCTTTAACATGAAGCTTCAGCAGAGCGGACTCCTGCGCGAGCTTAAAGAGCATGCGCACTATGAGAAGCCGAGCGAAAAGCGTCGACGAATGAAGCGCCGACGAGCATCCCGGCAATAGTTGGACCGGAGTGTAGGCAGGCCTCGCGTCTGTCTTCACTCACAGGCTTTATGCCAACCTCCAACTTACCTCTCTCGCCTCAATCGATTTCCATCGGAACGCGCTATCGCGTCTGAGCCTATTCGTATGGATTTGCCCAGTCGTCATAAGATCGAAGTCGTAAACGAGACGAAGTTCCGGATAAGAACCACGCCTATCAAAGAGGCTGTGTCGATGGCGCTTGCCTTGCACCATCCCGAAAGCGCTGAAGTCTGCGTCCTCCTCACCGACGATGAGCGAATCGCGTCGCTGAACCGAACCTATCGGAGAATCGACGAACCGACCGACGTTCTGTCGTTCCCTGGCGGAGATTTTCCCAATGCTCCGCTGGGCGACATCGCCATTTCGGTTCCCTACGCCAAACACCAGGCACAAGCAAGGGAAGCCGAGATCGAGACTGAGATTTGCTATTTGGCTATCCATGGTTGCCTCCATCTTTGTGGCTTCGACGACGAAGAGGAAAGCTCTCGCAACGAAATGGTGAAGGAAATGCATCGCGTCGGCATTGCCGCCGGTTTGCCGGAAGACAGCGATTGGAGTTCGATCCTACATGCCGGAGATGAGGACGAATGAGACGGCCGAAAGACGTTCTTACTCCATTCAAAGTCGCGCTCAACGGTCTGGTCTACACCTTCAGAACTCAGCGTCACATGAGGTTCCACCTCTATGTCGTGCTGATCGTCGTTGTGCTGGGCATCTTCTTCGGTTTACGTTTACGCGAACTGATGGTCCTTCTGTTCACCATCAGCCTCGTCGTCGTGGCGGAGATGTTTAACAGCGCCATCGAGGCGACCGTCGACCTGATAGAGCCTAAATACCACCCATTGGCGAAATTTGCCAAAGACATTTCGGCTGGCGCGGTCCTCATCACGACGATTTTAGCGCTGGTTATCGGCTCGCTCATGGTCCTCGGTGAGAACCGATGGGAAGAGATCAAGTTGAACCTTACGACCGAATCTTTGGCCCTTCCGGTCGTACCTCGCATCGTTGTCGGCGCGCTCATCGTCATTCCTCTCATCGTGATCGTCGGCAAGGGTTTGGGCAAAAGAGGCCAGGTCCTACATGGAGGCCTGGTAAGCGGCCACGCGGCTTATGCGTTTTTCTTTGCGACCGCTATCATGCTTCTGACCGACAATCCGGTAATCACCGCTCTGGCCATCATGCTCGCGGCCATCATCGCCCAGAGCCGCTGGGAAGCGAAAATCCATACGGTTTTTGAACTGACGCTTGGCGCTGCTGCCGGCGTCATCGTGGGTCTGATCCTTTTCGGAGGCGTCATACCCAAATGAAAGCACGCTCATCTATGAACGATAAACCTCCAGAACGATCCCGCCGAAGCGGATTTACTCTTCGGCGTTTTACAACGGCTCTTTCTTCTCTGTTGGCCTTGACGATGGTCGGGCTCTGGTTCGCCGCCGACCGGGCTGCAGAGGTCCACATGGCCGCGGAAGAACCTATACCAAGCGGGCCTGCGTTTCTTATCGTTGGGACATTCCTAGCGCTCATCATTGTCAACTCGGCCTTCGTTGCTTCCGAGATGGCGCTGTCGGTTGTTAAGGCTATTCACGTCAGGCACGTCAGCGAACTCAACGCCATTCGAGGCCAGAGGCTCCAAGGGCTCCATGCAAGGGCCTCTGAATATGTAGCGGCGTCCTGGCTGGGGTCGCAGATCTGTCGGCTTTGCTTGCTTTTCCTCTGCCTGTTTATTGCGCCGGGAACCAACGCATGGCTTCAATCGGCGACCCATTGGCCGCAAGGATTCCTAACCCACCTAGCGATGGGCGCGATCATTCTCGTTCCTGTTTCGCTCATCAATCTCATCGTTGAAGTCGTCGCGAAGAGCTATGCCACGCAGCACCCGCATCGCGTGGCTTTGTCGAACTACTGGCTGATACGGGTCTCAAAAATCGTCTTCTCGCCTCTTGTACTTCTGGTTACTGCCGTCGCGAACCTGTTTACGACGCGATTCGGCGTGAAGGCAAGTTTGGCAATCTCGAACCAGACAGAAGAGGAAATCAAGACGCTGGTCGATTCCGCCCAGCAGACCGGCGAGATTGAAAGCGACGAGAAAGAACTCTTGCACTCTGTATTTGAGTTCTCTGATACCGTCGCGAGAGAAGTTATGACGCCGCGAGTAGATATGGACGCCGTGCCTGTAACGATGGAAGCACAGGCGGTCATGGAGCTGATTCAAAAGTCAGGCCACTCGCGCATTCCCGTTTATGAGGAAACAGACGACCAGATTATTGGCGTCGTTCACGCCAAAGACCTTTTGATGGCGATGCTTCGCGGCAAGGGCAGACCGAACCTGCGGACGCTCATCCGGCCGGCCTATTTCGTTCCTGAGAACAAGGACCTTCACGAGTTGCTGACCGAGATGCGCGTCAACCGCACTCAGCTTGTCGTCGTGCAAGACGAGTTCGGCGGAACGGCGGGTATCGTAACTATTGAGGATATCGTGGAGGAACTGGTCGGCGACATCGTTGACGAATACGACGTTGAGGAACCTGAAATCATCCCAGTTGAACACGGCTGGATCGTCGACGGCAAGACCCATCTTGACGATCTGAACGATACGATCGGTGCTGAACTAGAAAGCGAAGAGTTCGACACGATCGGCGGATACGTCTTCGGCCTGTACGGTCGCCAGCCAAAACAAGAAGAAGCGATCGAGTCGGACGGACTCCGGTTCGTTGTCGCCGAATCGGACGGCCGCCGCATCGTCAAGCTGCATATTGAGGCGCTGAACGCAGATGAGCCTGAGACGGAGCCGGTCGAGGAAGGATCGGGGAAGTAATTCCCTCCGGAACCCCCTTCCCGGTTCGCTTCGCTCAGCGGCCTTCTCCCTAGACTTCGTCTAAGGGGCAGGCTCTCCGGAATCCGCCCCTTGCGAAGCAGGGGGAGGACGCTCAAGGCGATAGACTTGAGCAGGAGGGGGTTTTTTCAGGGCGAATACCCTCGGCATCACCGCTGCGCTCGGGATGCCGAGCGATGGTATGTTCCGAAGTACCTTTTCTTGTGGTGTCATTCCGAGCGCAACGAGGAATCTGACTGGACTCATAGGCTGTTGTTGCTATCTGAAGGCGCTTCCAGATCCCTCGCGATGCTCGGGATGAAGCGGTGTGAGACCATCTAGTAACCCAGCCACGCCTTCGCCGGCTCCGAATCCATGGGGGGATTAAAAGCAAAGCCTAACCAAACCTAACGAATCCTCACCGACCCTAACTAAACCAGCGGCTTATCCAGCTGCGCCCAATACGACAGATCAATCTGCTGGAACGGCGCATCCTTCAACTGGCATTCTAAGAGGAACGCCTTTTCGTCCGTGTCCAGCGATTTGCCTTTATGTACCTTCTCGGCCAATTCGGCGAGCTTTTCAAACCGCTCGATGTGGTCGTTGAACCGCACTTCGGCGTAGTCTTTTGCTGAGAAGGTCGAAATGAGGAACTGCCAGTCGGAACTCTCAGCGAGGAGCAACTCGCGGGCGGCCTGGTCGACGATCTCGCTGGCTGGTCCGCCCGACATTTCTTTCGCCATCTTGCGCATGCGGCGCTCAAGCGGATAAAGCTTTTCCCAAGTCCAGTAGTTGTCGTCGTTCAGCCATACATAGTGGTAGCCGCCTTCGCCCCAAGATCCCTCCGGCAATGTGATCGTGTGGCGAGGCGGCTCCGATTCCACGACCATTGAACCTGTCACCGGCTCGATGTCAGGGTCTTGAGCCAAACGTAGAGCAAGCTCATAGAGAAACTCCGGACCTTCCCACCACCAGTGGCCGAAAAGCTCGGTGTCATACATTGCTACCAGCGTGCCTTCTCGATCGGCTTGGCCGCGGTAATAGCTGAGCGATCGCTTGATCGTATCGACCATGTCGTCTGCGTGTCCGGCAATTCGCTCGTAAGCTGACCACGGATCATAGGGTTGTTTTTTGCCAAGGTCGTCCTTGTTTTCGCTGATTCGCCAGTAGCGAAGGCGACCCGGATAGAGCTGTTTGTGGAACTCAAGGTAGTACGGGTCTCCGGGATAACCGGTGTCGCCCGACCAGACTTTGACAGTCGTCTCCGGGTCGCGCGAGAACACCACTTCGCCTGTCGGCAGCGCGTAGTGCTCGTATTCGCTTCGGAACTCAGGTGGCGGGGTGAAAAACTTGCTCGATCGGGCAAACATTTCGGCTAGCTGCGGGAACTTGGCCGCATAGGTGCCGAGGGGTTGGCCGCCTCGGATCATGTGCGAGTCGACAAAGAAGTAGCCGATGCCGTTCTCGTTTAAGAACTCATCGACGCCTTTGCGAAGCCATGGGCTCTGATTCGCGCCAACCGGCGACTTCCATTCGTAAGTTGGACGGTACGCGCATTCTGGAAGCCAAATGCCTTTGGGCTGGCGGCCGAAGTGCTTCTTAAACGTCTCGACTCCGAGTTTGACTTGCGCCTGCACCGACTCGTCAGTTCCCAGCAGAGGCAGAAATCCGTGCGTGGCCGCGCTGGTGATGATTTCAATGCAGCCTTCGTCCTGGAAATACTTGAAGCCTTCGTTGATCGAGCGGCCCCATTGGTGCTTGAACTGAGCCAAGGCGTGGGAATAGTAGCGCTGCCACATCGCTGCGATGCCTTGCATCCACATCGGTCCCTCGCGCTCAAACCGCTTCTGGTCCTCGACAGCGGCGTCGATCTTCTCCTGGCAATAGGCTTCGAAGCCGTCTTTGAAGCTTTCGTCATCAAGTTGCTCCGCCAAAATCGGTGTGATGTTAATCGTCCAGTGCGGCCTGATCCCTCGTCGACGAAGGCGGTCCAGCGTGTGCAAGATCGGCAGATAACATTCGACCGCTGACTCGTTAATCCAGTCTGTTCCATGCGGAGACTTGCCGTGCGAGAGGACATAGGGCATATGGGAGTGCAGACACAGCAAGAAACGACCGACGGGCATAGTTCATTGTGGCATGTCGAGGCCCCCGCCTTAAGGATTTGGTTGATATGGGTTAGTTTTCACAGATATACGCGAACTGGCACCCTTGCTAGGGTAAAACGGGCATCAGACAGGTTCATTGCGCATGGAATTGCAGATTCTGAGCCGACGGCCCTGTCGGGAGCTGGCTTCGGCGAGAGCGTTTCTAGGGAGATTGCGCGCGCGGCCGAATAACGAAGAGGTAAGGAGCTTTACGTATGACTCACTTTAACTGGGCCCTCGATGGCAGCATCGTTGGGTTCTATCTGCTCCTCACGATGATCGCGGGAATCATGGTGAGAAAATATGTCGGCAAGGTCGAACACTTCCTTGTTGCCGGCCGCGAGATGAATGTCTATTTGGGCATTGCATCTTTGGCGGCTACGGAGTTCGGCATCGTCACGTGCATGTATACCGCTCAAGCTGGCTACACGCGAGGTTTTGCAGGCGCGATTCCAGGCATTTGCAACGCGATCGCAATGTTCTTGGTGGGTTGGACGGGTTTCTGCGTGAAGCCTCTTCGCGACTCTGGAGTTATGACCATTCCGGAGCTGTTCGAAACCAAGTTTGGAAGCTCAGTGAGATGGCTGGCGGGCGTTGTCATCGTCCTCGGCGGCTTGCTCAATATGGGCGTCTTCCTGCGAGTTGGCGGCCAGTTCCTGGTTGTCTGCTGCGGAATGGACGCTAGATATCTGCAGATCGCGATGACCGTGCTCTTGATCATGGTCGCGGTCTATACGATCCTTGGCGGAATGCTCTCGGTTCTTGTTACAGACTACTTGCAGTTCGTTGTGATGAGCATCGGCCTCATCGTTGTAACAATAATAGTCCTCATGAGGCCGGGATCAGGATTCACCGATCTTGTGGAGATTTCGACCAGTAACTTCATGGAAGGCGGCCTTAACCCGTTCGTTGCGCCGAAACTCGGTTGGCAGTTTGTTGTATCCAACCTGATAACCAACACGGCTGCGGTTTTGACTTGGCAGACTTGTATTGCCCGTCTGCTTGCGGCCAAGGACAGCAAGACTGGGCGCAAGGTTTACACGGGAACGGCCTTCTTCTTCATTTGCCGCTGGGTTATCCCAGGCATCTGGGGCATTGCAGCTCTAGGCTTTGTCGTTGCTGGATCGCACCAAGGCGACCTAAACGCAATTGCCAAGACAATGGGCGAAACCGATTCCTCCCTGTTCGCGATGCCGTACTATCTCAGCCAGATCGTTCCGGTTGGCGTGATGGGCATTTTGGTTGCAGCCATGCTCGCTGCCGACATGTCTACCGACTCGTCTTACATGCTCACCTGGGGCAGCGTTATCTACAACGACATCCTAGCTCCGTTCCGCAAAGACAAATGGTCCGAGCGAAAAGGATTGCTGTGGAACAGGTTCATCGTTGCGGGCATCGGCTTGTTCCTGCTGTTCTGGGGTCTATGGTATAAGCTCGAAGGCAACCTCTGGGAGTACTTGCAGACGACAGGCACCATCTATCTGTCCAGCATGTCGATCTTGCTGATTGCCTGTTGCTACTGGAAGCATGCGAACAGGGGAGGAGCCTTTGCTGCCATTATCATCGGGGCCTTGTTGCCGGTTCTCGCTTTGGCGATCAATATGTTCAACAAAGTTCCCGTGCTGGATGAACTTGGCCATCAGGTCATCAAAGACGGAGCTCCGCAAACGATCGGATGGGTTTCGCAAACTATCGGCGACAACTACGTGAACATCGGCACATATGTGCTGGTTGCTATCGCAATGGTTGTCGGATCGCTGGTTTACAAAGCATTTGAACCGAAGTCTGGACCGGCGCAGGGAGCAGCAGCTTAAGGAGAACGACCATGGAAATCGCAATTACTTTCTGGCAAATGATCGTCCTGGCCGTTATCATCTGGTACTCGACGATCACGATCTACGTAGGGATCCGAGGCGCGTTCGACATCAAGCACATGCTGAAGCGCCTTGAAGAGATCAAGAACGAAGAAGCGGCTGAATAGAAGCTGGTTCTGCCTATGGCGCGACTCTAATTCAAGGGTCGCGCCGTTGTGCTTGTTACGCCTCGCCAAGCGAAACGAGCGAGTTGAAAGGGCCAAGGATTACGCATCATTGCCCTAGCGATGCGTCCTTTCTTGCATTCAAGCCTCATCGGTAGTAAAATGATGTTGTCTAACGTTTAACATTGATTCTTAGCCGTATCCTTTGTTCGGCATTAAGGGGGATTGCCATGTTTGCTATTGGTTTGAGAAGAGAGCTGTCGACAGCGCTTTTGTTGGGTTGCTTGTCTGCCTGCTCGAACGCCTTTTACTACAGCATCGATTACAAAACCGGCGGGTTATTGTCAACTTCCGTCGTCAACACCGAGAATGTTCTGGAGCCGCCCAACTTTTGGCATCACTACACGTGGAAGGTCCACAATCCATACGATTTCACGCTTGAAAACGTCGGCATGGTTCGAACCTTCTGCTGGGTGACGGTCGTGCCCAGCTCTGGTGTTCCCGTTCTGTCTGACTATGTCTCAAATCCTTGGGATGATTCGGCGAAGATCTGGTCATCTGACCATTCTATAAACCCATACATTGTCGACGGCGAGTATACGAAAACGAGCTATCACAAAGTGCATGATGCCGCCCATAACGGCAATGTCGTTCAAACCGACCTTTTCTCAATGTCCCGGGCGAACACCGACATTCCGCTGACCTATACTCCAGGTCCGAGAACCTACAATGTCTGGGATTCGAACTTGAACCAGGATGTGCCCTTCACCGTCAACTTCCAGGCGGCATCGCTGAGCGAGAACGATACCGTTCCTGTGATATGGCTCGGCGATATAGCACCTCACAGCGATTTCATCTTTGAGGTGTACGTGGAAGAAGAACACAATCTGTCGAACGTGTTTGCCGGATATTCGACTGGATTTTATGTGACGTCGACCGCTGTTCCTGAACCGAGTTCGATGGCTGCTCTAGGACTCTTCGGAGTTGCTTTCTTTGCTAAGAGAAGGAGACGATAAGCCTGCTTCAATGGGTTGTTGCTTGTTGTTTGCTTCCGGTCGGCAGCGTAGCTGATGATGCTGCCGACCGGCACTATTTGACCGGCGTAGCCAGAGACACCTGGCGCAACATCGCGTCGATGGCCCATCCGACGACCGGTCTGCCGTATGACAATTCCGATAAGGGCGAGTTCACCTCAGTTTCGAATATTGGCATCTATTTGACCTCGGTGGTCGCCGCCCGCGAACTCAAGCTAATATCGCGCGATGAAGCTCTTAAGCGGCTGTCTTTGACGATCGGTTCGGTCGAGAAGCTGAAGAACACCTTCGGATTCATTCAATCCTGGAACTCCGTCTCAACGCTTCAGCCTGCGATGCACGACCCTTGGATTTCCCTGCTCGACACAGGCAACTTCTGCGCCGGCCTCATGACTGTCAGCGAGGCCTGCCCCGAGCTCAAAAAGCGCTGCCAGAAGCTGATCGAGGGAATGGAATGGAGCCGATTCTGGGACAAGGAACAGAAAGCCTTGATCGGCGGATACAACGTCGTAGCCAAGGAGTTCAATAAGAAGTGGCATTTGGATGCATTGGGCACCGATGCCTTTCTTGCTCAGTTCTTCGCCGTGGCGAATGGCGCAGCCCCGCCGTCGTTTTGGGCTACGTTGCGCCGCGAAAAGGAAACCAAATATGGGTTGAGCTATCTTTGGCCGGGCTGGCAAGGCGGCGGCCTCTTCATGCAGTTCGCTTCCGGGATTTGGGTGGACATAGGTAAGTCCGAGCTTGGCCAGTCGGCACGTAACTTTGCCCTGGCTCAGATTCGGCATCAAGAAGCAATAGGCGCGCCGGTATGGGGTTGGAGCGCTTGCGATAATCCTGAAGGCGGCTATCTTGGCTGGGGAGGTTTGAAGGATTCGGTTGTTACTCCCCACGCGTGCGCCTTGGCTGTCGACAGCTTCCCATCGCAGGCGATCAAAAACCTTCGAAAGCTTGAAGAACTCGGCGCAAGAAGCGAGAAAGACGGATTCTATGACTCGTATGACTGGCAGACGAAGAAGCACTCGAAGCTCTTCCTAATGTGGGATCAAGGGATGCTCTTCGTCAGTCTGGCGAACTATCTTGAGAAGGGCAGCATCCGCATCTATTTCTCCTCAAGCCCTTTAGTTGAGAAGGGTAAGAAGCTCATTCCTGAGCTTGCCGCCAAGTAAACTGCGGCCATGAAGCTCAGCATGTGGATGCTCGATATCGCCCGCGAGCAATGCCCGACCCTTGACCACCTTCGCCGCTATTGCCGGCTTTCTATGGAGTCCGGCTACGATGCGATTGGCCTCTATCTGGAGCATCGGTTCGCCTATCCGTCCGCTCCGTGGGCGCACGGCGTTGGATGTGTGACGCCAGACATGATCCGCAAGCTGCAAAGAGAGTTCAAAGAGCTTCAGATCGTGCCTTTCATTAACCTGCTTGGGCACTTCGAGGGCATGCTCTACACAGAATACGGAAAACGGTTCGCCGAAGAGCGCCTTCGCGGCCTGCAGGCTTGTGCCTCGAACCCGGAGTTCGTCAGTCTGTGCGAAGCCATGATCGATGACACGTTGGCTTGCTTCTCGTCGGAGTTGATCCACATCGGCGGAGATGAGACCGCTCAGATGGGCAAGTGCCCCGTGTGCAAGGATAAGTTGGCTTCCTCAACAGCCCAAGACCCAAAGGCAGAACTTTATGGCGAGCATTTCAAGCCGCTTATTGAGCGAGTGACCAAGGCTGGCAGAAGACCTGGCATGTGGGCCGACATGTTCCTCGAGCATCCCGACGTGCTATCCATCGTGCAGAAAAACACGCTGATGTTCGACTGGAACTACCATTCGAGCGGCGAGGCTACGACGCGCAAGCTGATGGTAGCCGGCTTCGACGTGGTCTGTTGCCCGACGTTGCATATCTATAACGCGACGTGGTGCCATGTGCCCGAGTCGGAGAAGAACGTTCGGCAAGCGCTGGCTGATGTGCAGGCGTGCAATGCCTATGGTTTCTGCCTTACGACTTGGGAATGCGGACTGTTCGGGGCATACGACTCAGTTCTGCCGATGGTGGAAGCAAGCGGGCGGATGGCGCGGGAGAATGACGAATTGCTGCAAAAGAATGTAGTTGGCGACTCAGCGGTCAATGAGATAGCTGGGAGCGCCGGCATCTTGCCGGCAGACACTGTAGCCTTCGTCCAAACCTACGCCGAACACGACCCCGCTTACGGCGAATTTGCAGACCTGATGGGAACCAAACTCCAAACCCTTGGCGCGCCGTTTGCCTATACCGGCATCCGCAGCTCCCTCAAGTGCAGGCTTCTGCTCTACGGCAACCCGTTCCTAGCATGGCACCATCATTTCAAGGAGTTGAGCGGCGAGACAGGAAACAAGGCGATGGCCTTGTTCGAAGAAGCTCTTCAGAAAGCCCCAAACGAGGAGGCCAAAGGCGTCACGATATTTGCCCGCAGCGCTGTCGAGTTCGTGCGCATTGCCGAACAAGCCCGGCAATTCTACTCAATCGGCCAACCAGCTGAGGCCGTCGCCAAACTTGCCCTAACGAGGCAGATCTTCGACGATCTTTCAAAGGTTGCGAAGAAAACGCACGAGCGCATCGGCGGTTCATTAGCCGATATCGAGCGCTGCCGAGTTGCCAAGGAGCACGTCGAGAAGGTCATCCGGAGAATCCGCGACTACGGCGACGGTTCGCTCGGTTATCTACCCGCCTTCGAGGTCCTAACGAGCCATCATTTCATGCCGCATGACCAAGCCTCGTGGTGGGTTATTAACAGATGGGGAAACGAGCAGCCTTGAAACGGTTGAATCTGGGCGTATAATAAGCCAAACCATATGCTCTTGCCGACTCTTTTGTTAGCCGCCATGATAACTCCAATCCCGAGAATCGTCGTCAACCTCAACCAAGAATGGCAGTTCGTCAAGATTCCCAATCCGCCGTCTGAGTGGGATTCGGTGGATTTGGTCAACCGAACCGCTTGGAAAGTCGTCCAGGTTGACTCGGAAGAGACGGCGCGTGAAAACGGGCAAGCGAAGAACGCAATAGACGGCGATCTGCGGACGCACTGGCACACCGAGTGGTCTGCGGCACAACCCGGTTACCCGCATACCATCGTGATCGACCTCGGTTCCGAGACGTCGGCATCGGGCATCAAGCTGCTTCCCCGGCAGAGCGGCGCGAAGAACGGCCTGCCGAAATCGGTGCAGGTGTGGCTAGGAAACGATTTGGACCATGGCACGCCTGTAGGCCGGTTCGTTATCGATTCCGGCTTCAATGCTCAGCGGTTCGGCTTCATTGAGAAGGCGAAAGGCAGGTTTCTGAAGCTGCAATTTGAGACTGGCCAAAAAGAGAATGAACCCTACCTTTGCCTCGCCGAGATCGCGCTGGTCGCCGCTGAGAGTGCACCTAGAACCGACTGGCAGTCGCAATACAACATTGCCTATGTCGAACTCGGCGACGATCGCTACGATATCAAACCGGATCAGCTTGAGAGCCTGAAGAACCAAGAGCTCAAGCTAGCATCGAAGTTGGAATGGGAAAAGGCGACTCTTCCGCATACGGCGAACATCGAGAAACTGGGCGTCTACCAGCCATGGCAGGGAATCTGTTTCTATAAACGAACGATCGATGTGCCAAACGAGTGGCAGGGAAAGACCGTTGCACTGACTCTTGAAGGCGCGATGTCGGTGTCGGACCTTTGGCTAAACGGCGCTTATGTCGGCGGACGCCGCGGCGGGTATCTGCCGGTGGTCATAGACATAACCAAGCACCTCAAAGAAGGCAAGAACGAACTCATCGTCCGGCTCGACAACCGTGACAACCCTCTGGTTCCGCCGGGAAAACCAACGCCGGACCTCGATTTTTTGTATTGGAGCGGAATCTACCGAGATGCCTATCTGACCGTGACGCCTAAAGTGCACATCACCGATTCAGTCCTGGCGAACGAGAGGGCGAGCGGCGGAATCTACGCATTCTGTCCAGAGGTCAGCGCCGAGAAGGCAGTCGTCGAGGTTAGAACCCACATCGTTAATGAGTCAGAGAGGGACCAAAACCTGGCCGTCGTTCAGAAGCTGTACCTAGGACGGAAGCTGATATCTCAAGACAAGAAGACCGTGATGCTTGGCAAGGGAGAATCCAAGCAGACCGTTCAGCAGATGGCGGTTCAGAAACCGAGCCAGTGGTCGCCGGATCAGCCGACCCTCTACAAACTCGTTACAATTGTCCAAAAAGGCACGGAGAGACTCGACGAGCAGAATACAAGAATCGGCATCCGACATTTCGAATTCAGCCGTAAAAAGGGCTTCGTGTTGAACGGTAGACCGACGAGGCTGATCGGCACGAACCGGCACCAGGAATATCCTTACATCGGCAACGCGCTCTCGAACAACGCCGGATATCGAGATATGAAGAAGATCAAGGATGCCGGGTTCAACTGCGTCCGATTGTCGCACTATCCGATGGATCCGGCAGTGATGGACGCCTGCGACGAACTCGGCTTGCTAGTTATTCCGTGTATCGCGGGTTGGCAGTTCTACAACAGCGACGTCAGATTCACCGATAGGGTCTTACAAGACATCCGCGAACTCATCCGGCGCGACCGAAACCATCCTTGTTGCATGGCCTGGGAAACCAGCTTGAACGAGACGTATCCGCCAGCCGATATCGTGGCCCAGTGGTATCAAGCTGCCCATGAGGAGTTCTTGGCGCTCGATATGGCGGCGGTCGGCGACGGCGCGCGCAATGCCAAGTGGGACTGGCCGTATAACTCGTGGACCGAGCAGGACAAAGCAAGGCCGCAGAACGATATGCCCGACAAGCCGGGATACATCCGCGAATACGGCGACTACGAGTTCGGCGGCGGCGAGAGCACCACGCGTCAGCCATTATCAGCAGGCGAGAAAGGCAACCTGCAGTCGGCATGGAACTTCGTCTGGAGCCACAACCGCAACCGCGGGCAATGGCCGTGGACCATGGGCGACGGCACGTGGGTGATGTATGACTATCACCGCGGCTACGATAATCGGGTCGAATACAGCGGGATGTCCAATGTCTTCCGCCTCCCTAGGTATATCTATCGCTTCTTTCAAGTTCAATATCGGCCCGAACCCGCCGTTTTCATCTGCTCCGATTGGACTCCGCGCGAAGGCAGGACCAAGGTCGTCATTTTCTCAAACGGCGATGAGGTTGAACTCTATTTGAACGGCAAACTCGTCAAGAAGCAGAAGGCAGACAGCGGTCCGGACACGCTATACGGCGACTACCAAAACGGCGGCAATCCGTGGGACGGCGGCAACTGTAAGAACCTGATCCATCCTCCGTTCACATTCTTCGATGTCCCCTATGAGAAAGGCGAACTGAAGGCCATAGCATATAAAGATGGCAAGAAGATCGCCGCGCACACCGTCAGGACACCCGGTAAGCCGATCGCTCTTCGCCTGCGGATTGACGAATCCGGCCGCAAACTCAAAGCCGACGGAGCCGACTGCGTGTTTGTCTACGCCGACGTTGTTGACGCCATTGGCACCGTGTGCACTCAGTTTAGAGGCGAAGCCGAACTGGAAGTCCAAGGCGGAATCAAAGTCGTCGGTCCAACCAAAGCCGAGTTCGAGAACGGGACGGCTTCGTTCTTGGTCCAATCTGCCGCCGTTAACACCGAAAGCTTCATCGTATCAAGGTCCTCTGGCCTTCAAGCAAAAAGCGTCATGTTGGCATTGGCTCGATAGCCTTTTGGTTCTTATGGTTTGTAGGTATTGACGGTTGAGTGTATTATTTGGGACTATTGGTCTGATGATTGAGACTCCGAACCACAGGAGGCCTATCTTGTGCTTCTATTCAGGCTGTCGTTTGCAACGTTTCCTATTCAACTAGGCATTGCGAAACACTTTCTCATCTCTTTAGATTGACACTATTTGGTATATGTGGTCCGTTTTGACACATGATTTCATATCTTTTGGCATACTTGGCATTCCTGTGTTATATTATTGAAAGGTGTTGATTTAGGATCGTTTCCAAATGCCATTTTTGTGGTCGCTTGGACTGGCAACAAATAGGTCGCCAGGCCAAACCAAGCGACTTGAACCAAATCAAAAGATATCGACCCGAGATTGATACCAAAAAAACGAAAGCCGCAAGGTTCAAAGAAGAACTTCGCGGCGTCAAGTGGAGAGAGCATTTATGCATGCAAAATTGAACCGCGCATTCACTCTTATTGAGTTGCTGGTTGTCATCGCGATCATAGCTATTCTCGCTGCGATCCTTTTCCCTGTTTTTGCTCAAGCCAAAGTTGCGGCAAAAAAGGCCCGCGTGATCTCCGATGCAAAGCAGATCGGCTTGGGTCAACTTATGTACACAGCCGATAGCGACGACATGTTTGTAACTGCTGTTGGAGGAAACTCAGCCATTTTCGATGTTTGGAGTGTGGGTGTCCTGCCCTACATCAAGAACGCAGGCATCTTCGAAGACCCGTTTTCACCGAAGCAAGGACCGACCAACATTTGGGTTGCCAACTCCAGATGGGCCATGCCTCCTAGACGAGCAGCTTCTCGCTATTGTCCTTCAGATGTTAACGATCTTAGCGGATGCGCCATGGGAGTTTACAACCCCAACTCCCTATCACAGATCACAGGAGGACAAAGATGGGGAAGAGACGGCATCGCCGGCAGCGGACGAGGCACGGTCGGCTGGCCTTATATGGTGACAGCTTATAATGCTAGCACTCCTTCGTTGACGACAACAGCGATAGCTCGCCCGGCTGATCAGTTGCTTGTTAGCCAATCTGGTGGTCTGTTCGACTTCAGCTGGACCCAAGACTGGAACCCGGATGAAGCCTATCGCTATTTCGCAGACGACTGGCCAGATCCAAACCTTTATGGAACGAGCAACGTCACTTGCGGCCCGCATGCCAGAATCGGCTATAGCGGACCTGAAGGCGGCGTTTATCCGGGAACGACATATGAGCCATCAGTCTTCCCTAAGGGAACCAACGTTTCCGTCTACACTGATGGCCACGCTAAGGCGCAGACTTGGAGCGCTATGCACAGCCAGACAGTCTCCAATGGCACCGTTCGGTATCTGAAATATGCATCGCCGGAGATTCCCTAATGTCTAGAATGACTCTATTCATGGCAATTGCTCTAACATTCCTAGGTGCGGGTTGTTCTCAGTCCGGTCCGTCGACTGACGACGACAAGCGAGTTCGTGAGGGAATGGCAAGGGAATATACGCCTGAGGAACTTGCGAGAATGGGCGCTAAGCCTGGTGGTGATTCAGGTCCCACTGCGCCGACAACTTCTGGTAAGACGCCAATACCTGAATCTGGCAAATAACGTCAGATAACGAGTAAAAGGGAGCAGGCCTTCTCCGCTGGAGAAGGCCTGCTTTCGTTAGAGATCTGTCTTGTAGCAAGTCTTCAAGTTCGATAATCTCCGGGCATGAATCCCCACTTCTCCAATCAAACTCTACTTTTATGTATACTTTGACCGAAGAACAGAGTAACCTAGAAGTAGATCATGAGCACCGAGATTCTCGAACAATATGCGAACCGCGACTACAAGTGGGGTTTCGTCTCCGATATAGACAGCGACACGCTTCCGCCAGGGCTGAACGAAGAAGTCATTCGCTTCATTTCGGCCAAGAAAGAAGAGCCCGAATGGATGCTAGAGTGGCGGCTGAAAGCCTATAAGCAGCTTCAGAAGATGGAAGCGCCGGACTGGCACAACCTGAAGATTGCCCCGATCGACCTGCAGAGCATCATTTACTACTCGGCACCAAAGAAAAAGCCGACGCTCAACAGTCTCGACGAAGCCGATCCCGAGTTGATTGCAACCTTCAACAAGCTGGGCATCCCGCTTGAGGAACAGAAGATTTTCGCAGGCGTGGCTGTTGACGCGGTATTCGATAGCGTTTCGGTTGCGACCACATTCAAAGCCAAGCTCGAGGAAATGGGCATCATTTTCTGCTCGATGTCTGAGGCCGTGAAGAACCATCCGGAACTGGTGCGCAAGTATCTCGGCTCCGTTGTACCGACTGCCGACAACTATTTCGCAACTCTGAACACGGCTGTTTTCAGCGACGGCTCGTTCGCCTACATCCCTCCTGGCGTGCGCTGCCCAATGGAGCTATCGACCTATTTCCGAATCAACGCCCAGAACACGGGCCAGTTCGAACGAACGCTCTTGGTGGCCGACGAAGGCGCGTATGTCAGCTATTTGGAAGGCTGCACAGCGCCGCAACGCGACGAAAACCAGCTTCACGCGGCCGTCGTCGAACTCGTGGCGGCTAAAGGTGCGACCATTAAGTATTCGACGGTGCAGAACTGGTACCCCGGCGACAAGGACGGCGTCGGCGGAATCTACAACTTCGTGACAAAGCGCGGCAAGTGCGCCGAGAACGCCAAGATCACCTGGACTCAGGTTGAAACCGGCTCAGCGATTACGTGGAAGTACCCGTCGGTCATCCTTCAGGGAGACAATTCGATCGGCGAGTTCTATTCGGTAGCCCTAACCGCCAATAAGCAGCAGGCCGACACCGGCACCAAGATGATCCACATCGGCAAGAACACGAAGTCGACGATCGTATCGAAAGGGATCTCGGCTGGCAACGGCCAGAACACCTACCGCGGCCTCGTGAAGATCATGCCCGGAGCCGACAACGCGAGGAACTATTCGCAGTGCGACTCGATGCTTATGGGCGATCGATGCGGCGCGCATACCTTCCCGTATATCGAAGTCAAGAACCCGACCGCGAAGGTTGAGCACGAAGCATCGACCTCGAAGATCGGCGAAGACCAGATATTCTATTGCAACCAGCGCGGAATCCCAACCGAAGACGCCGTGAATATGATCGTCTCCGGCTTCTGCAAAGAGGTCTTCCGCGAGCTTCCGATGGAGTTCGCCGTCGAGGCGCAGAAGCTGCTTGGAGTGAGTCTGGAAGGCTCGGTGGGATAAGTAGGACGTAAGACGTAAGGGGTAAGGGCGTAAGGGTTAGGGAATGACCAACTACGAATGACGGAATGGCTTTGGAGGGCGAGCGTACTCGCGAGCTTAAGAGATTGACGATTTACGATTGACTATAGACCATTGCGACTTAACAAGACCGTGAAAAGAATCGAAATGATTGGAAGTGACGTAGCTGGGAGCGCCGGCGTCTCGCCGGCAGAATGCTGGGACTCAGGCATCGCTTCTGACGGTAACCCGAGAACACGGCAGCTACGATTTACGACTGACAACTGACTGTTAATACGACAACCAGGCGAAGCAAGGCCATGCAAAGCCAAGCAGAGCACAATAAAGAACAATGCTGAAAATCAAGAACCTGCACGCAAATGTTGAAGAAAGAGAGATTCTGAAAGGAATCAACCTGACGGTGAAACCCGGCGAAGTCCACGCCATCATGGGGCCGAACGGATCTGGCAAAAGCACCTTGGCCGGAGTTCTGGCCGGACGCGACGCCTACGAGGTAACCCAAGGCGAAGTAACCTACAACGGCATCGACCTCTCCGAACTCGACCCTGAAGAGCGAGCGCACGAAGGCATTTTTCTCGCGTTCCAATATCCGGTCGAGATTCCCGGCGTTTCGAACTCCTATTTCCTTCGGGCGGCGGTCAACTCGATCCGCAAGCACCGAGGCGAGGAAGAGCTCGACGCCATGAAGTTCATGAAGTTCATCAAGGAGAAGATTAAGCTGCTGGACCTCGATCCCGAACTCCTTAGCCGAAGCGTCAACGAAGGCTTTTCGGGCGGCGAGAAGAAGCGCAACGAGATCTTCCATATGGCCGTCCTTGAGCCGAAGCTTTGCATCCTTGACGAGACCGACTCCGGCCTCGATATCGACGCGCTAAAGATCGTAGCGAACGGCGTGAACGCACTCCGGTCGCCGGAGAGATCGATCGTCGTGGTGACGCACTACCAGCGCTTGCTCGACTACATCGTTCCCGATTTCGTTCACGTCTTGATGGACGGACGCATCGTCAAGTCCGGCGGAAAGGAACTGGCGCTTGAGCTCGAAGAAAAGGGCTACAGCGATCTTGAGGAGCAGTTCGCGAAGGCGTGAGGAACAACATGGCGACCACCCTCGAAAGAACCACCGACTTCTATTCGCACTTGTCCAAGTTGGGTCTAGCGGGAGATCCATCGCGGCGCAAGGCTCTCGACCGGTTTATCGAACTCGGCATCCCGACCAGCAAAAACGAGGAGTGGAAATACACCCCGCTCCGCGACTGGGCTGCCGTTTCGTTCATATCCGCTGCCGATCTAAATATCAATGTCGAAAACCTGCCTGAGCTTCCGGCCATTTCAAAGATCGACGCCTATCGGCTGGTCTTTGTGAACGGAGTATTGAGTCAGACACTGTCGGATTATGCCGGTCTTTCCGAGGTTTCGGACCTGTCGGACAAGACTGGCGAGTCAGACCTGTCTGAGAGTTCAAGCAATCCTTTCGTGGTCTTGAACGCCGCGCTCAGCAAGTGCTGGCGGCTCGTCATCAAGAAGAACGCGAGCATCGCGAAGCCGATCTTGCTTTTGAATCTATCGATCAGCAAGGATCAGCCGGTTGCTTATCACACTCGGTTCGAGATTGAGGCAGGAGAGAACAGCCAGGCGAAAGTTATCGAAGCCTACTACGGCCTAGGGGGCACGGTCTTCTCGAACGCATATAGCTCGGTGAAAGTCGAGAAAAGCGCTAACCTTGAGCACATCCGCATTCAGGAGGAAGGCGAGACCTCGTTCCACATCTCGACGGCCAAAGTCGAGCAAGCAGGCGAGAGCACCTACACCTCAAACAACGTCACTTTTGGCGCGCTGCTTGGACGGAGCGACGTCGACGTATGGATAGGCGGCGAGCATGCCGAGACCGCGCTAAACGGCGCCTACACGGCGTTCGGCGTGCAACTCATCGACAACCACACGCGGATCGACCACGCTAAGCCGAACTGCCACAGCTTCGAGGTCTATAAAGGCATCCTCGGCGATCAAGGCACCGGCGTGTTCAACGGCAAGATCTATGTCCACCTGGACGCGCAGAAGACGGATGCCAAGCAGTCTAACAAAGCCTTGCTGCTATCGAAGACGGCGACGATGAACTCGAAGCCTCAACTCGAGATCTTCGCGGACGACGTGAAGTGCACGCACGGCGCAACCGTCGGCCAGATCGAGGAAGAGCAATTGTTCTACCTTCGATCACGCGGACTCCCGCTGGCCGAAGCGCGCAGCCTGCTGGTCTATGCGTTTGTCAGCGAAGTGCTGGAGAAGATCAGCGTTCCGGCAGTCAAGGATTTGCTGGAAGCGAGGCTGTTCGAGCGCGTGATGGAAGTGTATCGGGATTGACGATTTACGATTTACTATTGACCATTGCGACAAATGAAACCAGTGAGTAGAAAAGCGAAATGATTGACAATGACGTAGCTGGGACCGCCGACGTCTCGCCGGCAGGAAGCGCGGAGTCGTCTCTTGCATTCGCAATAAGTGCCAGCCAATCCGTAACAACCATGCACGTGTTCTGCCGGCAAGGTGCCGGCGCTCCCAGCTATCTCACTCGAACGTAAACCGTAATAACCGACAATGAAAACGAGAACTGCCATTGACATCGAAAAAATCCGAAAGGACTTCCCGATCCTTCACCAAACCGTTCACGGCAAACCTCTCGTCTACCTCGACAACGCCGCAACCACCCAGCGCCCGTCAGCCGTAATTGACGAAATAACGCGGTTCTATGAAGAAGACAACGCCAACATCCACCGCGGCGTCCACCTTCTCAGCCAGCGATCAACAGAGCTTTACGAGGGAACCCGCAAAACGGTTCAAGCTTTTCTGAATGCCAAGAGGAAGGATGAGATCGTCTTCACTCGGGGCACGACGGAAGCCATCAACTTGGTCGCCGCAAGCTGGGGAGCAGACCATCTGAAGCAAGGCGACGAGATCCTTCTGTCGCAGATGGAGCACCACTCGAATATCGTGCCTTGGCAGCTCATCTGCGAACGAACCGGCGCTGCAATCAAAGTCGTAAACGTAACCGACGAAGGCGAACTTGATTTGGCTGATTTTCAGAAGAAACTCAGCGGCAAGACGAAACTCGTCAGCATAACCCACGTTTCCAACGCGCTCGGTACGATCAACCCGATTAAGCAGATCATCGAACTGGCCCACCAAGTCGGCGCAAAGGCGATGGTCGACGGAGCGCAATCAGCCCCGCATCTCAAGATCGACGTGCAGGATCTGGACGCCGACTTCTACGCTTTTTCCGGACACAAGGTCTACGGCCCGACCGGCATCGGGGTCCTCTACGGCAAGCATGCGATCCTTGAATATATGCCTCCCTATCAAGGCGGCGGCGACATGATCCATCGCGTGACGTTTGAGAAGACGACCTACGCTCCGCCTCCTGCAAGGTTCGAAGCAGGAACCCCGCACATCGCCGGAGTTGTCGGACTGAAGAAGGCGATCGAGTATGTCGAGGGAATCGGGCTTGAGGCAATCGCCGAGCACGAGCACGAACTGACGGTCTATGCGACGGAAAAACTAAAGGAAATCGACGGGCTAAAGATCATCGGCACAGCTAAACATAAGAGCAGCGTGGTGTCGTTCATTCTCGACGGCGTCCATCCGCACGACCTGGGCACGATCCTTGACATGGACGGCGTAGCAATACGAGCTGGACACCATTGCGCCCAGCCGCTGATGGACCGATTCGGCGTGCCTGCAACAGCACGAGCCTCGATGGCGGTTTACAATACTAAAGAAGAGATCGGCGCCTTGGCGCAGTCGATCCGAAAAACAAAGGATCTTTTATCATGAGCGAGTTAAGGGAACTGTATCAGGAGGTTATCCTCGACCACAACAAAAAACCGAGGAACAAGGGCAAGCTGGACGAGGCGACCAACACAGCCGAAGGCTATAACCCGCTATGCGGCGACCACATCCACGTGTATGTAGATTTGGAAGAAGGCGTCATCAAGGAGCTGAAGTTCGACGGCTGCGGCTGCGCGATTTCGACGGCGTCGGCAAGCTTGATGACGGAGGCCTTGAAGGGCAAGACGATCAAAGAAGTGCAGCACATCTTCGAGAAGTTCCACAGCCTGGTTACCGACGAAGAGCCGGACGAGGCGTTCTTCGAGGATTTCGACTCGTTGATGGCGTTATCCGGTGTGAAGGAGTTCCCAGTCCGTGTGAAGTGCGCGACTCTAGCCTGGCACACGCTTAAGGAAGCGCTTAAAGGAGAAGGCGGCGTTGCCTCAACGGAGTAAACCGATGGAAGAGAAGCCCCTCAACAGCATTGAGAAAACGATGCTCCAAGGCGAGGTGATCGAGGCCTTGCGCACTGTCTATGACCCCGAGATTCCGGTCAACATCTACGACCTCGGTCTGGTTTACGAAGTTAACGTGAACGACGACCGGACAGTGAAAGTGATCATGACGCTGACCACGCCGATGTGCCCGGTAGCCGAGATTCTGCCCGGACAAGCCGAGCAGGCTGTGCTCGAGCGGACCAGTGTCAAGGATGTCAAGGTCGAACTCACCTGGGAGCCGCCGTTCACGATGGAAATGATTCCCGAAGAGATTCGGATGCAGCTCGGATTGATGTGGTAACGATATGAAGTTCAGCTCTCAGGAAGAATACGGACTGCGGTGTTTGATCGAGATTGGCAAGCTCGGTCCGAGCGGCAGCATGACGATTCCTGAGATCAGTCGCGCTGAAGGTCTGACGCAACCCTATGTGGCCAAGCTGCTTGGGGTGTTGAAGAAAGGCGGCTTCATCAACAGCCTGCGCGGACACACTGGAGGCTATGTTCTTGCTCGTTGCGCCGACGAGATCGTGGTTGGCGACGTTCTTGCAGCGCTCGGCGGGCGTCTATACGATCCGGGGTTCTGCGAGCGCCAGGTAAATGGCCAAGAATGCAGCCGCGCCGTGGCCTGCTCCATCCGCGGGCTTTGGAACGACATCCAGACGGCGGTGGATCAAGTTGTGAATGCGATCACTCTTGCAGATATTTTGCGCGATGAAGAAGGCCGGAAGATGGTGCACTTGAGTTCTGTTGAGACTGGCGCAGACAAACCTTGGAAACGCAATACAGTCGCTGTCTCACCATAGGTTTGAGCCATTTATAGACTAATGAAACGACAAAACGCCGTTCCAATAGCCCTCTCCCCTGTTCGCTTCGCTCACAGACCCTTCCCCATGAGATGGGGGAGGGAACACCGGGCTACTGCTTGGTTCCCTCACCCGCCTTGCAAGAAGATATGTAAGTCGGCATCGGGATCCAATTTTCCTTTGACATCTTGCAAGAACCTATGCGAACCAGGCGCGAAGCCCAAGTTCCCTCTCCCGCCTTGCGGGGGAGGGTTAGGGAGGGGGTTGCAACCATGACTCTTTCGTTAGGCGGACTTCATCAATCGTGAACTACATCAGGAAAACCACACCATGACAGAATCCACAACCCAGTTCCCCATCACCATCACGCCTGAAGCCTTAGCGCAGCTCGCTCGAATCGTGAAGCGAAAAGGCGAGCCGGGCGCGCACATACGCATCGGAGTCAAAGGCGGAGGATGCTCCGGCTACGAGTACGTCGTCAAACTCGACACCAAGAGCATCAACGGCGACCTTGAGTTCAAAACAGAGGAAGTAACCGTCAAGTGCGATCCGAAGTCGGCCAAGCTGCTTGAAGGCGCGACGATGGTCTACACGGGCAACCTCATTGGCGGATCGTTCAAGTTTGAGAACCCAAACGCCAAGAAGAGTTGCGGCTGCGGATCAAGCTTCGTTCTAAAATGAAAAAAGAATAGCGCTTATCCAACGGATAGGCGCTATAAATATCAGTTTATAAATCGATGTAGTTTCTAGACTTCGGGAGCGTTGGTTGCTTTGTAGGTCGCTTCGTTAACGAACTTATAAAGCGTGCTGCCTTCGAACTCGGCCGTAAGGGCGTATCGAGTCTGCTCGCCGGTCTTGGTCTTGCGGACCATTTTCTTCTTCTTAATCGCCGTATCCGGCACTTCAACGTGAGATCGGGTCTTTAGGTTGTAAAACTTCATCTTTCCCTCCTAGCTACCGGTAGGTTCCGGTGAGTCTAAGTATCAATCGCATCTAGCTTAGCACAACTCAGCATCAAATGAAGCTAGAATTTGCGACCTGTTAGATATACGATGCAAAAAAGCCGTTCGACTCAGTTGTTTTTCCAAAATGTTAGGTTCAAACGGGTTGGAACGCCCATTAGCCGTTGAACCTAATGGCCTATAATGATTTCATGGCTCATCCGTCCGAGGCCTCGACAGCCATGTGCCATGTCGCGACTCCAGAAGCTTCGAATTCGTTTGAAGAGGTCGCCTTGAGCGTTTTGCGTTCGAGCGGCTGCCGAATCACCAAGCCTCGAATACAAGTTATTCGCACGCTGGCGGGCTCGCACCGTGCCCAGAGCGCCTATTCAATTCACGAGCAAATCGTCGCAAAGGGCGAGAAAGTCGATGTCGTCAGCGTCTATCGCATTCTCTCAGCTCTTCAGGAACTCGGTTTAGTTCACCGCGTGGGAATCATCGACGGGTTCATACCGTGCCGGATCGACGGCGAGCATGACGGTCGCGTTCAGCACCTCGTATGCAAGCAGTGCGGATGCGTCACCGAGCTAACCTTGCCCGAGTCGTCGGTCGATGCGGCGGTCGGTTTGTCGGATGAGCAAGGCTTTAAGGCCGAGGACATTCGCCTGGAAATGCTCGGAACCTGCGCTCACTGCCAGGCCACATCAGGTTAGTCCAATGGCTTTACTTGCCGCCGCCAACATCTTCTTTTGGGTCTTTCACACACTCCTGATCCTGTTCAACGTATTCGGTTGGCTGTGGCGAAAGACGCGAAAGTGGAACCTGTTTTGCCTCTCAGCAACGGCCTTCTCGTGGCTTGTGATGGGCATTCGCTACGGCATCGGATACTGCTTGTGCACCGATTGGCATTTCCAGATCCGCGAGCAAATGGGCATCCACGACGTCGCCGGTACCTACATTCAACTCCTTGTCTACAAAGTCAGCGGAGTATGGATGGCCGAATCCGTGTTGAACCCGATTGCGGGCGTCGTCTTCGGCATCAGCGTCACTATGAGCGTCGCCTTGAACCTGCGAGATTGGAGCAAGCGGAGACGGGTTGCTGGGAACGAGGGTTAAGGCCACTCAGCAATGCGAGTCCGAATTAACCCCATACCCTAAACCCTATACCCTAAACCCTATACCCTCCTATCGCACCACCTCAAACGAAATAGCAGGCAAGCATCCAACCAGCGTTTTCCGCGCGTTGGCTCGCTTGGCCAAGGCGTTCGTCCGCTCCGTGAACATATCCAGGATCAGATTGCCCTTAGTGCCAACCTTCAACTTAGCAGGATCGGCCTGCAACTCGACAATCAGGGCTCCTTCGACTCCGGTCACGCTCTTAACCGTCAGACCCGCTGGCGCATCGGAAAGCTCGAAGGACATCGAGTCGGCAATGAACTTGCCCGGACCCGCCAGTCGGATCTTGGTCGTGCCGGTCGAAGGAATCTGCACCGGTTTATCTGGGCCGGTAAAACCAGCAGCTGCTCTGGCGTTGCGTCCGATACTAAGTGCAAGCCAGCTCGAAACTGGGACGAGATGGCGATAGGCAAAAGCCTGCATCATGTCTTCGGCAGGCACTGCGTTACGAACGATCTCTTTGCCGCCGACGCTGGCAGAACCTGTCAGCTGCAAAGCCAACGGCTCCGACGATGCGGCATTGCCAGTTAGCGTCACCCGAGTCTTGTCGGTGCCAGCAGGAATCCATCCGCCACTCATCGTTACACCGCGCGGCGGATTCGCCAGTTGCAGCTTGATGTCGCCGTTGAACCCGTCTTTCCTCAACGCAAACACGGTCACAGGAGTGCTGATGCCTGGCCGCAAAGTGACCGAAGAGGGCACAACACGAAGCTCAAAATCGGGTTCGGTTCGGCTTATGCGCAGGCTGTAGCGGTAGTCCTTGCCGCCGCGCGTCTGGGTGTCGCGAACAGCAATCCAATAAGAACCTGCTGCAGGCAAAGCAAGGGAAACATAGGAGTCCGCTTGGTGGGTAATCAATCCGGCAGACTTATCTTCAAAGTCGTCGTTATAGGCCACGATCTTTCCGCCGGGATCGGTGACGGTGATCGACGAATCTAAAGGAGATCCAGCCCGTCTTGCCGTGACTTCAATCGCCAGCTTGTCGCCAGCTTTTCCATTGATCTTGTAGTAATCCACGTCGCCGGGAGACGATATCGCTCCGCTGACAACCCAAGGCAAGCTAACGGAAATCGCTTGTTTTGAAGCGTTATTCGGCTCCTTCTCGACAGCATCGGCGGCCGGCAGCTTCAGTTTCGGCTCAGGCGCAGGTGGACCGACATAGATACGATACACGAAGTCTTCTCGACCACGATAGATCGAGTCTCGTATGGTCAGCGAATACTTGCCATCCTTCGGCGGAGTGAAGTTCATTACCGGGTCTTGGTTGAACTCGTTGTGGTCGGCATAGGCAACCTCGTGCCCATCGGGGCCCTTTAACGATAAGTGGGCCTGGAACCATCCGGGAACGGCATCCGCTAGGTACGGAGTTATTCCTCGCGCCATGGCCGACACTTGAATCGGCTGACCCTTCTTAAGATCAAACGAGAAGGCATCTTCCTCTCCAGGCATGACCTGTCCATTCAATACGAAAGCAGGACCAAGGTCGACCGGGCAGGGATCGACGTCATTCGGCTCAACTTCGTTGTTCTCAGGAACCTGGCCGACATAGAAGCGAATAGGATTGGAGATGCCTAGAGGCGACACGACGCGCAACTCATGCAGGCCCGGCTGCGCATCAGGAGCTATATCTATTTTCAGGTTTAACGATTCGGCCAACTGAGGGTTAGCTTGCTTCTTAGGATCCGAGCGCTCCCGTATGAAATCAAAGAACCGCTTCATGTCCTTTTCGCTGATGCTGGCTTCAGTGACGGCTCGAGCCAACTGGGCGGGGTTGGTGCGCAATCCCGGCCTAAAATTATTGGCAATGCCCAGCTTCTTGGCGGCGGCTTCTAGCTTGTCCCTTGTGTCTTGAAGCTCCTTTTGGGTCATCGGCCTGGTGTATTCAACAACGGTTGCTTGGATTCCCGGTCCGGCAAGAATGCGGACATTGCCTGCCAGCCGCTGGCCGCCGAGGACAACGTCGACCGATTTGCCTTGCCTTCCGCCAGCCGGATAGGCGTAACCCAATTGCGGGGAAGTCGACTGCTGCTGGGCAACGGTTGCTGCGCCAAAGCATATTGATAGGCAAGCAAGACCTAGCTTCATCGCTACATGATCTCCTTAAGCAGGTTCAATTTGGTTGTTCCATCCCAGGCCGCAGGCACCGCAGTGACATCAAGACCTTGCGGGTGCGGAATCTTTGTTTCTGGCGGGATGCCGAGGAGCGTGTAGATCGAGCCGATCAGATCGTTAGGATGCACCGGTCGATCTCGCACTTCTTCTCCGCGAGCATCCGATGAACCGACAACGTGTCCGCCTTTGAAGCCGCCGCCTGCAACAACCGAGTTGAACACCGGCCCATAGTGTCCCCGGCCGCCGTTCCAAGGCGCTTCGTATTGGACGCGTGGCGTTCGGCCGAACTCGCCTCCCCACCACACGACGGTTGTATCTAGTAAACCCCTCTCGGCAAGGTCCGAAATGAGAGCCGACATGCCTTTGTCGAGCTGCGGCAGCTTTTGGTTCATCGCCTGGAAGTGCTGCTTATGGGTGTCCCAGCCGCCGAAGTTCACGGCAACAAACGGCACGCCTTTCTCGACCAGCCTTCTTGCCATCAGACACGACTGGCCGAAACTCGTCTTGCCGTATCTCGCACGAACCTCTTCTTTCTCGGTCGTGAGGTCGAAAACCTTGCCAGCATCGCCTAAGATCAAATCGTAGGCTTGCGCCTCTGCTTCGTTGAAGGCCTGAATCTGCGGATCGTCTTTGAATTGCTGGCGCATCCTGTCTAGCCTTATAAGCAGATCTCTTCGGTTCCTCTGTCGCGCATCCGTCAAGCCCTCGGCTACCACGCCTTCAACAACGAAACGAGCCGCATTGGGATCGCCGCCTGTCGCGAATGGCGAAGCCCGAAATCCCAGGAATCCCGATTCTGAGAACCGGCCTAACAACTGGGTTAACACGATATAAGGCGGAATAAGTCCCTTGTAACCCGCTTCGTAACCCTTAAATAGCGAGACGATTGCGCCGATTCCTGGATGCGTCATGCCGTCGCCCGAGCGAAAACCGGTTTGAGTCAAATAGGCCGCCGTCTCATGCGCGTTGCTGCCGTGGGTCAGGCTTCTGATGATCGAATACTTGTCGGCTATTTTGGCAAGTTCAGGCAGAAGCTGGTTTATGATAACGCCGTCGACGTTCGTCTTGATCGGGCTGGTGAACTGGCCTTCGAAGTCGGAACCTGCGCCTGGCTTGGGGTCGAACGTGTCGAGGTGGCACGGCCCGCCCCACATCCAAAGCTGAATGACCGACTTAGCTTTCGGCTTGAGCGAAATGGGACTCTGCAGGGCTTCAAGAGCTTTCATCGCAAGCCCATCGGAGAACATCAGCCCAGCCGTGCCAAGCATCGAATAGCGCAGCAGCTCGCGCCGGGACAGCTTATAGACAATCTCTTTTTCGCGGTTGTTCATCGTCGGTTCCTAGTGCTTGTAGAGAAACTCCACGGAGTTCATGGCGGCCCATGCTACGTCGAAGGCGGCGTCGCGCTTGCTGGCGCTTTGGTTCACGTATTGCGTGATGGTCTTCATCTCGTCCGCTGTCGGGTATCGGGATAGAATGGATAAATAGAGCTCGTTGGCGATGGCGGCCGTTGAATCTGCGGTTCGCAGCATGACGCCGATCTTGCCGCCTTGCTCAATCTTCTTTCGGACGTGGCTCGAGTTCACCATGTGAAGCCGCTGGCCGGCAGAAGGTTTGCTGTTGCGCTCGGTTTCCAATCCGGTATCGCGCGGCGGCCTTCCGAAGAGCTGCAAGAAAGCGCTCGTAATGCTGCCATCTGCAAGAGTAATCGACCGCTGATCTTCAGGAATGAACGTATATGGCTCAGGAGCTGCGCTCATGTAGCTCTCGGTTGTACCGGTTATGGTGTTAATGGCGTCGATCAAGACCTCGGCTTCCAAGCGCCTCAGTGGATAGGCCGCGAAGTTGGACGCTGCCTTGGCGCTTATCGGCGCAGAGGACATCTGGTAGGCCTTCGAGTTCATGATCAATCGGAACAATGCTTTGAGATCGTATTTGGCGGCGATCAGCGACTTTTGAAGCGACGCCAGAAGATCGGGATTCGACGCCGGGTTGTCGGGTCGCATGTCGTCCGGCTCGTGGACGATTCCCCTGCCCATCAGCCACGACCACACTCGATTGGAGATGTTGGCGGTAAACCACGGATTGGTCGGCGTGATAAGCCAGTCGGCGACGGCGAGGCGAGGGTCCTGGTCTGCAGTGATCGTTGCCGCCGCGCCGTCAGGAAAGAGCGGTTTTACTGCCGTGCCCGCAGGCGGCTTCTTCATCGGGTCGAAAAAGACGATCTCTTCCTTCCATTCGCCGGTCGACTTGTAGCCAACCTTGGCGAACAACGCCGCGAAGGCCTGCTGCTTGGCCTTCGGCCATTTCTCAGTTCGAACGCCCATGAACGCAAGCGCAACGGCTTTAGCAATGGAATCCGGCTGCTTGTAAGGGATAGCTCGGTAGAAGTTGACCGGCGGATTGCGGAAGTTGCTTCCGCTGCTGGTTAGGAGCAGCCTCGCGAACTTGGTGTACGGCCAGTTCTCCTTGACAGCCGTATGAATCCACTCGTGGTAAACGTTGGCAGCCAGCGGCCACAGGTTGATAGGGAACTCCGATTTGACGCGCAAAAGGTCAGACCACTTCATCGACCAGTAGTCGGCGAACTCATCGCGTTTCAATAGCCGGTCAATGAGAACGGAACGCTTATCCGGCGACTTGTCCGCGAGAAAGGCCCGCGCTTCGTCGGCAGTCGGCAACGTGCCGATGGCGTCGAGATAGGCCCGGCGCAAGAACACTTCGTCGGCGCACTGCGGAGCAGGCTTCAGACCGAGCTTGGCCAACCTATCGAACACGCACTCATCGATGCTGCGCGGCGTCGTTTGTTTTTGTTTCAACTGGATCATGATAGGACTGAACGACCGTCTATAGGAGCTTATCACTGCAGTTACGATTTTTGATGCGCAAAGTTCATTCCGAGGGGAACTTTCAAAGATTGTTAACGCGCATGAATATTTTATGGGTGTAAACTATCTGCCGGTGATATCTCGATGAAGAAGTCGTTTCCAATCATAGTCGCTCTCATTGCCTTTGCCTTGTTTATTGGTTGGCGCGTGCAGGCCAAGATGAAAGAAACTGGCCAAATGCGCGACCAACAGGCGCAGCGCAAGAAATCTGCGCCGAACGTGGAGACGGCAGTTGCCGGGCCGGCCGTCATCGAGCAGACGATTGACACTGTTGGATCGGTGGAGACGCCGTTCGCCGTTAAAATCGCCGCCAAGACAGCCGGAGCAATCGACTTTCTAGAGGTTCGAGAAGGCGACAAGGTTGTTCCCGGCCAAGTGCTTGTGAAAATCGATCCGGACGATGTCGTTGCCCAAGTCCTCCAGCAGCAATCGAACGTCGCCGAAGCCCGTGCGCGACTTGCCCAAGCCGCTCTGACCCAGGACTCAAATGCAACCGGCGTCAATGCGCAGATTCGCCAGCAGAAAGCCAGTCTTGAAAGCGCCAAGACCGACTTCAGCCATGCCGAAATCGATCAGAAAGCGCAGATCGCATCCGCGGAAGCCCAGGTGCAAGACGTCGAGGCAAAGGTGGCATCGGCCAAAGCAACGGTTGAGAGCGCGACGGCAGACGTCGAAAGCGCTAAGGCGAACATTGAGAACGCGAAGACCAGACTTTCCCGAATGGAGTCGCTCTTCAACCAGCAGTTCATCGCCGCGCAGGATGTCGACGACGCTAGGACAGTCGTCAAGGTTCAGCAAGGCTCTCTCCTGGTTGCCCAAAGAAAGCTTGACGCCGCCAAGAGCTCCTTGAGGTCGGTGCAAGCCCAGCTCGAATCGCAAACCAAACAAGCCGAAATCGCCAAGCGCAAAAGCTATTCGGATTTGGCTTCATCGAAAGCCAAGCTGACCCAGGCCAACGCCAACTTTGACGTCGCAAACGCGAACCGGTCTCAGACGAGAGCTTATCGCGAGAACCTGGCAGCCCTCAAGGCAGGGGTCGATGCCGCCGTCGCCCAGCTTGCTCAGGCAAAGGCCAAACTCGCCGACACGACGCTGCGGTCCACCATCAAAGGCACGGTGACGGCCCGTAACTTTGATTCCGGTTCGTTTGTCTCGGCTGGCCAGCAGATTCTGATGGTCCAGTTCCTCGACTGGCTGTATATCACCTGCTATGTGCCGATCGATGAAGGTATTGACATCAAGCCGGGGCAGGACGTCAACATCGCCTTCGATGCTTTTCCCAAGCGCGTTTTCCGAGGAAAGGTCGACCGCGTTAATCCGGCAGCCGATCCTGCAAGCAGGCAGTTCAAAGTCAGCATCAAACTCGACAATGCGGACGGAACTGTTCGCCCCGGAATGTATACAAAGGTGGGCTTCGTCAAGGATCGAACCGAAGCTAAGGTCGCCGTGCCGAGGGAAGCCATTACTCGTACTAAAGGCAAAACGACCATAGTCGTCATCGCCGAAGACGGTACCGCAACAATCAGAGAGGTTGTGCTCGGTGCGACGAACAACTCGATCTATGAGGTCAAGGAAGGGCTCAAGTCTGGGGAAAGGATCGTCACGTTGTCGTATTCGCCCATCAAGGACGGCCAGAAGGTGAAGCTTCCAGGCAATAAAAAGACTGAAGGCGACAGGCGTGGCCCGAGGGAAGCAAAGTGAACTTCTTTCAGTTCTGCGTCAGCCGACCGGTCGCGGTCACGATGCGCATCGCAGCGTTCGTCTTGCTTGGTGCCGTCTGTCTGACCCGCCTATCGATCGACCTTTTGCCGAAAGTGACCCTGCCGTCGGTAACCGTTTCAACGAGTTGGCCGAACGTCGCGCCACAGGAAATGGAGACGGAGATCACGAGGCGCGTCGAACAGGCCGTGTCTTCTGCTCCGAACATCTACACGGTCACATCCAGCACTTCGCAAGGCAACTCGCGCGTCACAGTCCAGTTCAACTGGGGCACCGACATAGGCCAGGCTGCGGTCGACGTGCTTCAGTTGGTTGAACGTGCGAAGTCGAGCTTCCCCAGCGACCCGAACTTGAAGGATCCCGTCGTCTTCAAGTTCGATCCGTCACAGGCGCCGATTCTCAGCTACGGCATCTCCGGAATCTCTGACCCAGTCAAGTTGAGATCCTTGATGGACGACGAGGTCTCGCCAATTCTTCAGTCGGCGAACGGCGTCGCGTCGGTAAACGTGACTGGCGGCGACCAGAGAGCCATCATCATCAACGTCGATCCTCAAAAAATGCAGGCCTTCGGCGTGTCGGTTTCGGATATCACGAAACGTTTGAACCAGGAGAACTTGAACCTGCCCGGAGGCATCGCCAAGCAAGGCAACACCGAGTTCACCATCCGAAGCGTCGGCGACATCACGAAACCTGAAGATGCGCTGAAGATTCCGCTTGGCGTGTTTAATGGGCAGCTCGTTGCCCTATCCGACGTTGCAACCGTCAAGGACAGCCACCAGGAAACGCGCGTCTATACCCGTCTGAACGGCAAGCCCTGCGTCGGCATATCGATCACCAAGCAAACCGACGCCAACACCATCGATACGGCTGATACGGTCAAAGAGAAGATCAAACAGATTCAGCAGCGGTATCCGCAACTGAAGTTCGACATCGCATACGACCAGTCCACGTTCATTTCGAACTCGATCAACGACTTGAAGACCAGCGCGATTGTCGGTGGCACGCTCGCAGTCATCATCTTGATGTTCTTCCTGCGAAGCGCTCGAAGCACGTTCGTCATCGCTCTGTCGATCCCAACTTCTATCATTTCGACGTTCTCGCTGGTCTACTTCTGCGGGTTCACGCTGAACACGATATCTTTGAGTGGCCTTGCTTTGGCTACAGGCCTTATCGTCGACGATGCGGTCGTTGTGCTCGAAAACATCTTCCGCCATGTCCAGCGCGACGGCAAAACGCCTCAAGAAGCGGCCGTCAGCGGGTCGAAGGAGATCGCGTCGGCTGTCGTGGCATCGACCATTACGGTCATGATCGTCTTCCTGCCGCTGATGCTCATAAAAGGCCAGGCTGGCCAGGTCTTCACCCAGTTTGCCCTCGTTGTCATCTTCAGCATCGGCATCTCGCTGTTGGACGCGACGATGGTCGTGCCGATGCTCGCTTCACGCCTGATCAGCCGACAAGAGGTTCTGGAAGAAGAAGATCCTGCTCTCCGCGACCACAGGCCCAATCTGCTTGAAAGATCGTTCGACTGGTTCGGCAACAAGTTCCACAACTTCGAAAATGCTTACCGTCGGAATCTGGACTGGGCTCTGGCGCACCGATGGCACGTTGTCATTGCCGCTGCCGGTGTATCTGGTGCGAGCTTGTTCCTTAAGCCGCTCATCGGTTCCGAACTGATGCCGCAAACCGACAGCGGAGATGTAAACGTCGATATCCGCTTGCCGATCGGCACGGCGCTCTCGAAAACCGACGAGGTGATGCGAAAGGTTGAGAAGATCCTAATGGACGATCCGAATGTTAAGGTTGTCTTTGCAGCAGCCGGAGCAAACGTCAGCATTCGAGGCGCAGGATCCGGCGGATCGCCTAACCGCGGTTCGGCGATGGTCAAGTTGAAGGCAGAACGCAAGAAGAAAACCCAAGACGTCATCAAAGACATTCAAAAGAAACTGGCGTCGATCCCCGGCATTAGGCCGAACGTGAGCGCAACCGACCTCGTGACGCAAGTCTTGACCGGTGGCAGCACGAATATGGAGGTCGATATCTTTGGATCGAACCTCGCCGACATCACGAGCACGGCGCAGACAGTAATGGCCGAAATCCGTGGTGTTGCCGGTTTAGAGAGCGTCGATATCGGCGTTCAGGACGTTAATCCTGAACTTCAATGGACTGCCGACCGCAACAAGTCTCTCTCTCTTGGGGTGAGTTTCCAAGACATTGCCAACGCCATAAATGCCAGCACTACAGGAACGCTTTCGGGCTACTACAAGGAAAAGGGCTATCAGTACCCGATCTACGTCCAGATCGAGGAGTCGCTCCGAAAGTCGGTCGACCAACTAGCGAACCTGCCTGTGACCCCGAGCTTGACCGTTCCAGGCGCGACAAAGGGCGATCAGGTTCTCCTTCGCCAAGTGGCGATCCCGACGATCACAACCGGTCCGAACCAAATCACAAGGCAGGACCGCCAACGCTTCATCGCGGTGAACGGCCGAGTTCAAGACCGGTCTTCGGGCGAAGTTGAAGAAGATGTCCGCAAGGTGATGGCGAATATCCCGATGCCGGAAGGCACTTATTGGGACTTCGGTTTGAACCAAAAGCGCAAAGCCGAGGAGTTCTCGGGAATGGCCCTGGCGGTGTTCCTGGCGATAGGGCTGATCTACATCATGCTCGCCACGCAGTTCGAGTCGTTCATCTATCCGCTGGTTGTCTTGACCTCGGTTCCGCTCTGCACGATCGGCGTCGTCCTTGGATTGTTCCTAACCGGCCGCTCATTCGGCTTGACGGCTTACATCGGCATCCTGATGCTGGTTGGAATCGTCGTTAAGAACGGCATATTGCTGGTGGACTACACGAACCAATTGCGCGAACGCGGGTTGAGCCGAACAGATGCGATCTTGCGAGCAGGACCGACTCGTCTGCGTCCGATTCTTATGACCACTTCGGCGGCAATCCTTGGCATGCTGCCGCTGGCCCTTGCTCTCGGCGAAGGATCGGAGACTCAAGCGCCATTGGCCACGGCGGTGATCGGTGGATTGGCCACCTCGACTGCGCTGACGTTGTTCGTCGTTCCGGTCGTTTATGAGATCATGGACGACTTCAAGAACCATCTTCACTTCAGGAAGACGCAAAAGGCTAATGGAGGCGGCAAATGAGCCAATGCAACGACGCCCAACGCCTCGAAGCTCTGCTGTCGAGAGTGATTTACACCTTGAACTTCCAAAGGTCGGAGGACCCGATCTTGATGCTGCCGATCGCCCAAGTCCGATTCATGCGGGCTCTATTGCGCGGCCCCAGAACGGTAACCGACTTAGCCGAGTCGTTTAACACGTCGCCAAGCGCGGCTTCCCAGCTCATCAGCAGGCTAGTATCGGCCTCTTTGGTCAACCGTCTTGATGATCCAAAAGACCGCCGCGTACGGCTGGTGCGGCTGACGGAGAAAGGGCAGAACCTGATTCAAAGCCGCCACGAGAAACGGACAGATAACGCTCAAAAAATGCTGAATGGACTTGGAGAGGAGCGTTCGAATCGTCTTCTCGACATCCTAGCCGAGTTGGAACCCGTTTGCATCGATATCACCGCCAAAGCGAGTCTGAACTCGGAAGAACTCGCCTCTACCTCCCAGGAGGAGCTGCCGTCATGAGATACGTTTTTGCCATTACTATGCTTGCCGCTTCTTCCGTCGCGATGTGCCAGAAGACAGAGCCGATTGCACCAAAGACGCCCGACATCAAGGTTCCGCCGGCCGTCGCCATAACAAGACCTGAGCAAGTCATCAAGGAACTTGAGAAACCGGTTAACGCAATCGAAGCCGCCGTTATAGCTGTGCGCTATCAACAATCGCTCGCTATCGCGAAAGCCCAGACGAAAGGTGCGAGAGGGCAGAAGAACGCAGCCCAGTCGGCTCTGTTTCCAACCTTGTCGCTCAGCTCCAGTTACACCGATCTCGACGTTATCGAGGAGGGCTCGAAGCCGTCTTCCGGCACTTCGTCGGGATACTCGTCGAACTTGGCTCTAAAGCAGCTCCTCTTCGACTTCAACCGAAGCACGGATCTCATAAGGCAAGCCGAATACGTCGAGCAATCGGCCAAGTTCGGCTATAAGGCATCCTTGGCGAACTTGATTTCGGATGTTAAGAAAGCGTTCTACTCGGTCCAGGCGAACGAGGGTTTGGTAAAGGCCGCCGAGGCAAACGTGCTCGCCCGGCAGAACCAATTGAAGCTAGCGCAAGCACGATTGGATTCTGGAATGGGCGCTCCTGCCGATGTCATCAGCGCAAAAACGAACCTCTCAGATGCCGTTCTGTCTCTGACTCAGGCGCGGCAAACACTGTCGGTTTCGCGGCTTGCTCTGGCTCAGATTATTGGAGTCGATCCGCGGACATCCATCCAGCAGAAGGAATCAACAGAAGACGAGGTCTACGCCGATAGCCTGGACAACCTTGTGAAACAGGCGCTTGAGCAAAGGCCAGAACAAGCGCAAGCTTCGGCGAACATAAAGGCCGCAGAAGCGGGTTTGGCTGCGGCGAAGAACGGCAACGCGCCATCGCTGGTGTTCAATGCCGGGGTTAGCTCGCGCGGAGAAAAAGCTCTGTTCGACTCCAGCAACTCGACGTTTGGACTGTCTCTTTCGTGGTCGCTCTATGACGGCGGATCGGCAAAAGGTAAGAAGGATCAGGCGCAAGCCTCGCTCGATTCGGCGAAGGCTTCGGCAACAATAGTCGAGCAATCGGTGGTCAGCGACGTGTCTCAGGCCTTTTTGGCTCTTAAGACCGCTGAGCAACGCGTTGAAGTCACGGCTGCGGCTCTGGCCAACGCCCGAGAAGCGATTCGCCTAACAGAAGGTCGCTATCGCGAAGGCTTCGCCACGTTTGTAGAAATCACCACCGTGCAAGCGGCTGCCTATTCGGCAGAGAACGCCAATATCAACGCCGTTGTCGCGCTTCAGCAAGCCAGAGTGGCGCTGAATCGAGCGATAGGATCGAGGAACTAAGGGACGAGGTTAAAGGGACGAGGGACGAGTAGGCGCTAGCCAGGCAGTTTCGGAGCCTGATTCCCAAATTGCCAAAGTGCTGACCAAATTCGCTTCTACTTCTGAGAGACATCTCGTCCCTCGTCCCTTTAACCTCGTCCCTCATTCCTACTTCACGTCGTAGCAGACCATCGTGTTCTTGTTGCGTGCAACCAGTTTGCCGTTCGCAAGAACCGGAGCTGTCCAGCTCTGGCCTGTAAAGGGCTTAATCCGCCCCTTCTCGACAAAGCCTTTCGGGCTCAGCTCGACAATAATCAGGTCGCCGTTCGCGCCGTTATGCACGAGCGCTACGCCGTCAACTGCCAGCAAGCCGCCTTTCTCAAAGCCCTTCTGGCTCCACACGATCTTGCCGTCTTTCGGATCGACGCAGAAGAAATCGCCCGGATCGCTTGTGCCGTAGATATAGCCGTTCGAATAGATTGGAGCGCTGAACTGCGGCTGAAGCTGCTTGTTCTTCCACTTCTCAACGGGTTTGCCGTCTTTGATTTCGAAACTAACCGAGCCGCGGCCGTATGCAGTGAAAAGACTAATCTGGTTGCCAACGATCAGCGGCTGGCACATGTTGCCGCTGGCCCACGGGAACTGCCAGAGCATCTCGCCGCTATCTGGGTTGATTCCGACGACCGAAGTCAAAAGGAACACCACATACTGCTTCACGCCGCCGATGGTGGCCAAGTACGGAGTGGCGTAGCTGGCGCCGTCTTTGATAGCGCTCTTCCAGATGAGATCGCCGGTGTTGCGGTTGACGGCGCAGACAGGATAATCCTTCGCGCCTGGTATCAGGATGAGCTTGTCTCCATCGATGTACGGCGATGCGGAGCATAGCCACTGCGGCCGAACGCCGCTGAAGTCCTTTTGCAGGCTCTTTTGCCAAACAAGCTTTCCGTCCGACTCGTTCAGACAGCACACGATACCCGAGCTGCTGATAGTGTAAACCTTGCCGGCGTAGATCGTGGGAGTCGACCGAGCAACGCCCCACTGGTCTTTGGCATCTTCAATATATTTATAAGTCCAGACATCCTTGCCGGTCTTTATGTCAATCGCTCTAACGATATCCTCGTTGCCCTGATGGTCGATGACATAGACCTTGCCTCGGGCGATAGCCGGTCCGGTATAGCCGTTGTCGCCCAAGTCGATTTTCCAAAGAAGCTTCGGAGGCTTCTTGGTCCAGTCTTTGTTCGCGAGTTTTTCGGGCGACCAGCCGTCGGCTTTGGGGCCTCTAAACTGTGCCCAATCGGATGCTGCGACGATAGCGCTAGCGCATAAACCAGCACCAAGGCACATCGTAATAATGGCTTTTCTAATCATGAAATCCCTCCAGTCCAAGTATAGCCTGACGCTGCCATTCCAAGCAAAGCGAGGAATCTGACTGGACTTGCCTCCTGTTGTTGCTATCAGGATGTGGTTGCACTCAGATCCCTCGCAATGCTCTGGACGGTACGGGGTGAAGAGCAGTAGGCTCCAGCAAATCCTCACCAACCCTAACCAACCTTCACCAATCCTAGCCAACCCTCACAAACATCCCAATTGCGCTGAACCCAGCCGAATATGCAATAACCGAGATAAGGAGAATCCCATGAATAAATTCATCCTTTCTATTTGCGCAGTTTTGGCGACCGGCATCATCCTAGTCGGCGCTAAGACTTCACCCGCCCCTTATACACAAGCCCAAAAGAAGGTTTACACCGAAGAGGAATACTTCAAGAAGGTCGCTGAGGTTCGCAAGGAAGCTGACGCTAAAGTGGCCAAGATCCAAAAGGAAGCCGACGACCGCGTCGCCGCCGCCGAAGCAGACGCCAAAAAGCGAATCGAAGAGATCAATGCAGCCGCCGAAGAGAAGATGCGCAAGCTAGTCTCCGACGCAGGAACCCAAGAACTCGGCAAGTTTTACGCGGAGAAGGGCAAGTGGTTTGCAGTTGAGAACAGCGAAGGCTTGATGCGCTTCAGAGATCCGGTTTGGGAGGATTTTAGCGGCCAGAAGTTCACCATCGAAGTTGAAGTGCCCGACCAGCGGATGGGTGCGAAGGACGAAGACCGAGTCGGCATCGCCGATATGATCTTCTATGTCCAGCTCTACGATAAAGACCAGAAACCTTTGCGGCGCAAAACCGTATACCTTCAGGACGTCACCGCACGAGGCGGACGATACAGTCTGGAGGTACCCTTGTCAGTAACGAACGCTACTTTCTTCAGCGTTCGTTTCAACGGCAGCGCGCCGATCCGATACAACCAGCAATAAATATATGCAACACGCGCTTCAGGTTCTTGAATATGACGCCATCCGGCGGAAACTGGCAGAGCACTGCGAAACAGCTCTGGCCCGTCAGCATGCCGCCGGAATGGATCCATTGTTCGAGCCTGAAGCCGTTTGGTCTTTGCTCGATCTGACCGAGAGCGCTTATCGCCTTCTTGGTGTCGCCGTTCCACCGTCGCTTGGACCCGTTCGCGACCTCCGCAAGCAGGTCATCCACGCCGCCAAAGGTTCTGTTCTCGGCGGCCAAGAGATCTACCAAGCCGCCGATTCACTGGCCGCCATGCGCGCTTTCCGGTCCTTCATCAATACGCGCCGCGAGGACTATCCGCTTCTTTGGAACATCGCCGAAGGGTTAGCAGACGCCAAATCCGTTGAGGAGCGCATTTTCGACAGCCTTGAGCCCGACGGCGAGGTTAAAGATTCGGCTTCTGCGACATTGGCGGGTTTGAGGCGCAAGATGATCGCCACCCAGTCGCGCATCATCGAACGCATCCAAAGCTACTGCACCGGCAAGACGCGCGAATATCTGACCGACCCGATCTACACGACCCGCGACGGACGTTATGTCATCCCGCTCAGCGCGAACCACCGCGGCAAGATCAAGGGCATCGTCCACGACACCAGCGGCACGGGACAAACGATCTTCATTGAGCCAGAAGACGTGCTCCAACTGGGCAACACCTTACGCGAAGTCGAATCGGCAGAGCGCGAAGAAGTCATGCGCATCCTAGCCGACCTTTCGGCGCGGCTGGGTTCGGTAGCGCTGGCGTTTGAGCAAGGCGTCGAGGCCGCAGGTGAACTCGATTTCATCTTGGCCAAGGCCAAAATGGGCTACGCCGACGAAGGCATCCTTCCGCTTCGCGCCAACAAGGCGTGCGCCGATATCACCAGCGGCCGCCATCCCCTTCTCGATAAAACCAAGGTCGTGCCTCTGACGGTGACCGTCGGCTACGAGTTCAACGGTCTTCTGATCACGGGCCCGAACACGGGTGGCAAGACGGTGGCCATCAAGACGATCGGATTGCTGGTACTCATGGCGCAATCGGGCCTGATGCCGCCGGCAAACGGCATGCGTTTGGGTCCGTTCTCGCAGATCTGGGCCGACATCGGCGACGAGCAGAGCATCCAGCAATCGCTTTCCACGTTCAGCGGGCACATCCGAAACATCTCGGAGGCTCTAAACGGCGTTAAAGCAGGCGCGCTTGTCTTGTTTGATGAACTTGGGGCAGGAACCGATCCGGCAGAAGGCGCAGCGCTGGCCAAGGCGATCCTCGAGGAGTTCCATTCGGCTGGAGCCTTGCTCGTTGCCAGCTCGCACTACGGCGAGCTGAAGGCGTTCGCCTACAACACGCCTGGATTCCAGAACGCAGCCATGGAGTTCGATGCCAAGTCGCTCCGTCCGACTTACCGGTTGCTTATGGGAGCTCCCGGTGCTAGCCACGCGCTGAAGATCGCCGAACGATATGGCATGCCGAAGCACCTTGTCGAGTTGGCTCGCGAAGGCCTCAGCAGCGAGCAGCAAGACATCGCCCTCATGATGGAGAAGCTGGAGCTATCGCAGCGCCAGGCGAGAATCGCGCAAGGCGACGCCGACCGCCGAGTTTCCGAACTCAAAAAACTTGAGGACAAGGCCGAAAAGAAGCTGGCTGAGGCTGAGGAGATTCGCAAGACGGTCTACTCGAAGGCGACCGACCAAATAGAGAGCGTTTTGCGCGACATCCGGCGCGAGGCGATGCAGGTCTTCGACGACGTGAAGAAGAGCGCCGATCCGAAGGCGATGGAAGCGGCGAGATCACACCTGAAAGGCCTCCAGGAGATTGGCGACGAGTTGGCCTCGCAGTTCGAGACGACCCGCACCAAGAAGGAAAAGCCGGTCGAACTTTCTAAAGGGATGACGGTGCGAGTCGAAGGCTATACGCAGATCGGCACGACGCTCGGCGACCCGAAGGACGGCCTGATCCTGGTGCAGATGGGCATGCTCAAGCTGAACGTGCCGGTCGACGACGTCTCGATCACTCAGGACAAGATCGGCGAGAAGAAGCGCAAACCGAACGTCACACTGAACCGTGCCATGCATGCCGTTTCCGAGATTCATTTGCGGAACATGCGTGTCGAAGAAGCACAGCAGCTGCTCGAAAAGTTCATAGACGACGCGGTTCTGGCGGGCATCCCCAGTGTGCGGATTGTGCACGGCAAAGGCGAAGGCATCTTGCGCAAGGTCGTTCAGGATTACCTGCGGCGGCACCGAAGCGTGAAGAGCTGCCGCGACGCCGATCCCGCCGAAGGCGGCCAAGGTGTGACGATTGCTGTGTTCTAATTCCGGTAAACTGCCCGAACCAATGAAATACCTTCGCATCCTACCTATTCTCATCCTGGCTGCCTGCATGGCGTTCGCCCATGCCGAAGACAAAGTCAAGGTCAAGATTTCGATTGACAAGAAGCAGGTCCTCGACATCAACGAATGGTCGCTGAAGGCCAAGAAGCTGACCGAAGCGTGGTTCCCGAAGATTCAGAAGATCCTCGGCGCAACCAATCCGAAACCCAAGGTGACCCTGTCGTTCGAGCGATACGACGGTATCGCAGGCACCGCTGGCGATCACATCGCGTTCAATGTCGGCTGGATCGAGAAGCATCCGGACGATTTCGGAATGGTCATCCACGAACTGGTCCACGTGGTTGAAGCCTATCCAAAATACGACCCGTCATGGCTGATCGAAGGATTCGCGGACTACATCCGCTATTTCATCTATGAGCCCGAGAAGAAGGTTGTGAAGATCGACCCGAAGCGCGCCAACTACAAGAACGGTTACGGCGATGCGGCAGCTTTGGTGAACTACGTCGAGCAGAAGCACCCCGGATTCGTCAAGAAGGCGCACAAAGCCATGCGCGAGAGCACCTATAAGGACGCCCTCTGGATCGAGTGGACCGGCAAGACGGTTGACGAGAACTGGAAGGAGTTCCTTTCGACGCTAGAAACGAAGTAGTTGATGATATCCCTCAGCCCCCCTAGCGAAGCGATGGGGTTGAGGGTATCTATGAACGCAACAAGGCCTCCTTCCGAAGGGCAGATGGAGGCATTATCTTAAGCCGCGTCTTCCAAGTCGCCGATTGCGGATACGACTTCTGGATCGAACCGGCTCGGGTCCTTGATAATCGGCGCTCCGCTTTCGAACACCAAGGCAACGACAACGGCTAGAATGCGTGCAAGCAAAGGCGTTCGACCCTCTGGCGATTCCTCATCATAGGGCTGGTCGTAGGTGCTGAGAGAAGGAACCAGCAGGCGGAATTCTTCCGATTCCTCCATGCCTCGAATCCGCTTCATGTCGCGCTGCGCCACCGAGTTTCGGTATGGAACATACGCGCAAGCAAGGCCGCGGAGAATCTGCTGCTGAGCCAGCGATAAGTGCAGATTCTTCGCGAGCGGCGCAATCAGGTTTTCAATATGAGCGACGATTCTGTCGACATCGCTTTGCTCTTCAATGCGAATCCACCGACGTATGCGGTCCAGATCGATGACATCGACGTCGCTCTGCTGCAGATAGGCGCCCTTGTAAGCGATCGTGCGGTTGCGTCCCTGCCGCTTGGCGTTAAACAAGGCGGTGTCGGCTGCTTTGAGCACACTTCCCTGGTCTTGCCCGTTAGAAGGATACGACGCCGTGCCTAGGCTGATCGTAATATGCCTCTCGCGCCCGGACCGAGTTCGGTAGCCCAACGACTGAACCTTTTTGCGGATTCTTTCGGCTATCTGGTGTGTGGTCGTAGCTTGGCTCCCGGGTAATACGACAGTGAACTCCTCGCCTCCGTAGCGGGCTGCAAGGTCGTAGGGCCGCAAGCAGCTCTTGATGGCTTCAGAGACCAGCTTCAGCACTTCGTCGCCCGCGTCGTGGCCTTCTTCTTCGTTGAAGGACCGGAAATGGTCGACGTCCATCATGATCACACCAAGTTCGTGGCCGCCGCGATGAGCCTCAATAATCCGTTGGCCGAGAAACTCCTGCAACATACGGTGGTTCGCGATTCCGGTCAGAGCGTCGTGCGTTGCAAGGCGTTCAAAACTGGCGAAAAGCATCGCATTGTTCAAGGCCAGTGCCAAATGTTCAGCAATGGTTTGGAACAAACCTTGGCTGTGAGTGAAATTAGGATCATCTTCGCGGCCGACCAGTTCGAGAACTCCGAGCAGCCGGTCGCTGATCACAAGCGGATGAACGCTCAAGCCTCCGGGTTTGAGATAGCAGAACTTGGCTTCAAGTTCCTCGGTCATCACATGGTTCAGCACGTTCGGCAAGAAGAACGCTTGCCTGCTGCTCGCCACGAGCTCTGCGATGCAAGTTGGCGCGCCTTGAGTGGCCAACACCTCCATCAGGCTCAATCCCTGCCGGTTGACTCCGACTCGGCCCGCTAACCGGAGTACTTTGTCTTCCTCTCCGGCGGTCCAAAGCAAAACAGCCGCCAGATCTGCTACCGAGGCAATTTCGTGAGCGGTTGCCAGGCATAGCTGATCAAGCGAGTTGTGCATCGTGAGCGAGCGGCCGATGCGGCGAAGAGCTTCTGCGGTTCGCATGCTTTGCGAAGCCTGCGACTTGGCTAGTTTCTCTTCTTGGGCGTTTGTGACGACGATGAGCGCTTCATTGCGGCATCCAAGAGCGAGCGGAGCTGCATGATAGCGAAAGCCGTCTAAATAGAGGGAGCCAGAAGTGCCGAAGATAGCGCCTTCCAGGAGCGGTCCTATTTCCCTCGTGAAGCAGCTGTCGGTGCTGTGAAACATCGGCAGACGGCCGGCTAATCCCCACAGTTGGCGCGGGTATCCAAGCGGATCAATGATGGCGACCCCGAACGCTTCAGGGTCGAGTGCGCTGAGAATGGCCGGTTCGGGCAAGTCAAGGAGAATGTTCGCGCCGTCGGACAGCTTAACCTGGACTGGAAATCCCGACTTGCCGTCTTGGGTACGATCATCGACTGTGCGAACCCCAAACTCTCGAAGAACATCTAGCAACGATTGATAGGGGACGGATCCGCTCACTACAATCTGATTATCGGCAGATGAACTGCCGGCGCGCATGGGAATCTGCTTAAGTTCGTTAGGTCTGGATAAACCTAGCAAACTTGCTACAATAACTACTATGTCCAGTCGTTTCTTAATTGCGCTCCTTGTCTTGATCGGCGCGCTGCTTAGCCTATTGGGGTGCGGAGGCGGGGGCGGATCGAGCCCGAAGACGTTCACGCTTATCTATGCAACGGACTGGACGCTCTACGACCAGGCAGGCGGCGGCCAATCGCAGCGGATCACCTTGACTGACTCGAACCGCATGCAAGTCGGTCAAGTAGTCTTGAACTATGGTGGGACGGCCATCCAGCAATACTCGTTCGATGCCATTCCTAAGGGAACGATACTCCTCTATTCAGAGTTGTTCTCGGGTCAGAACTTGAGCGGAACGAAAGTCGGCGAGATCACTCAATCGGTATATTTGGACCGCACGACGGTTGTGAGGTCGGTTGTCGGCAAGGCCGCGACAAGGCTGGCGGTCAGTCCGGCGTCGATCACCTTAACCGTTCCTCAAAACCAAACGTTCACGGCGACAGCCTATAACTCCGATCAAATAGCTTTCCTTGCTCCAGGATCTCTTTTGTGGTCTGTGGCGGGATCGATAGGATCGGTAGAGCCTAGCACCGGCGTATTTGAGGCATCGCAAGCTGGCACTGGACAAGTTACGGCCACGTCCGGATCGCTGTCGCAATCAGCGTCGGTCTTGGTGAAATCCGGTGCAAGCGGAACGGCAAAGTGGACGATCCTCGTCTATATGAACGCCGCCAACGACCTCAACAGCTTCAGCGCGATGAACGTTAACCAGATGGAGACGGCCGCGACCAACTCTAACGTACGCATCATTTTGCAATGGAAGCAGGCGACCGATGTCTCGCCGGATCAGACGTTCAACGGTACAAGGCGCTACCAGATAAAGCACGACACGTCTTCTTCCATCAAGAGCCCGGTCGTTCAAGACCTTGGAACCGGAGTCGATATGGGCTCGCCGGGCACGCTGAACGATTTCATCGCGTGGGCAAAGGAGTTCTATCCGGCTGAGCGCTATGCTTTGGTCATTTGGAACCATGGCAACGGCTGGCGGCGCTCGGTTGACGACTTGCTTCGGAGCAGGGCTTTTAGCTATGACGATGAGACGGGCAATGCCATACAGATTTGGCAGCTCGAAGAAGCGCTGAATGGACACACGTTCGACATCATTGCTTGGGACGCTAGTTTGATGCAAATGCTGGAAATCGCCTGCGAAGCTCGCGACCATGCGGCTTATGTTGTCGGTAGCGAAGAGAGCCCTCCCGGAGAAGGCTATCCCTATAACACGATTTTCGGGCAGTTCGCATCCAGCCCGTCTGCTTCGAGCCTGACCTTGGCCAAGGCGTTCGTGGACGGCATGGTGAACAACCAAGCCTACGCCAACCGAAAGATCACTCAGAGCGTCATCGACACGTCGCGGTTGAGCTCATTGGCAACGGCTACGAGTGCTTTGTCAGATGCACTGATAGCCAACGCCTCCGATATTACTGGCGTCATACCGACGGTGCGCTCGAATACTAAGATGTTTAGCCCTCGAGGCAATCCTCCTCGCTACTACCTTGACCTATATGACCTATGCGGCCAGCTTAAGCTGAACGTCGGGCAAACAGCCATTCAGAACGCCGCGACATCGTTGCAGGCTGCGATCTCGCAGGCTGTGGTCTACGAAGGGCACAACTCGCTAGCCGAGGGTAGCCACGGCGTATCCATCGACTTTTCGCCTTCTTCGGCTTTCACCTCGGATGCCGCCGACTACGCTCGGATGAAGTTCGCCGCCGATACTTCGTGGAACGAGTATCTGTTGATTGCGCCATAAGTTGAGATCCTATGCTAATTCCTTTCTTGGTAGCCGCTATGATAAACCCATCCAATGTTCCGGAAGCCTTCTACATCGGCACTTACACCCGCCCGGGAGGCAGCGAGGGAATTTACTCGTCTACTTTAGATCCCTCGACCGGTAGGCTGAGCGCTCCCGTGCTGGCGGCTAAGACGGAGAACCCGAGCTATGTGGCTGTTCATCCGAACCGCAAGTCGCTTTATGCAGTGCTGGAGTTCACGGGCGGCGATGTGGTTTCGTATAGTCTTGGATCCGACGGCCGCTTGTCTTTGCTTAACAAGCAGGCTTGGAAAGGCGGCGGACCGTGCCATGTCAGCCTGGACAGCAAGGGCAAATGGCTTCTGGCGGCGGCTTACGGCGGCGGAAGTTTGGCGTGTTTTCCGGTTGAGGCTGACGGCCGCCTCGGCGCGGTGTCCTCTGTTTTTCAGAATCAGGGTTCAGGTCCGAATAAGCAGAGGCAAGATGGCCCGCACATGCATTCCTCCTATTTTTACGGTTCGAAGATATTTGCGTGCGACCTGGGCACTGACCAGGTCTTCCTGTTCGATTTCCCAAGAGGCACGCTTACGCCTGCGCCAACGCCTTTTGTTCGAACGGAATGCGGCGGTGGACCGAGGCACTTGGCCTTTCATCCGAACGGAAAGTACGTGTTTGCGAACCTGGAGATGGGCAACTCGGTGTGCGCATATACTTGGAACGGCACTGCTCTTAAGCTTCTCCAGACTTTGAAGACTTTGCCGGCCGGAACCGATGAGAAGGGCAAGACTACGGCTGCAATCGTGTGCCATCCGAACGGCAAATGGCTCTACGTCTCGAATCGAGGTCACGACAGCATCGCTGTGTTTTCTATTTCATCTCGTGGATTGCTCAAGCTGGTTTGTGTCGCTCCGGCCGGAGTCAAGGAGCCGCGCGGAATGGCGATAGACCCTTTAGGCAAGTGGCTGGTTGTCGGCGGGCAAAACAGCAACGACCTGGTTTCGTTGCGGATTGACCGTAGGTCGGGGAAGTTGTCCGAGCCGACGTCGAGGGTTTCGGTGGGAACGCCGGTTTGCGTGGTGTTTCGATAGAGAAACCTAAAGCCGTAAAACCGCACCTATGCGATCCATCACGTCATAAATGCTTATCGTCTGTACCTGGAAGTTCACCGCCACATTAGGGATTTTCACGACTGTTGAATTAGGCGGCACTAGGGTTTCAAATGTAACTATTTCAAAGTTACCTTCCATGGCTTGAGCTATAAGCCACGGATCAGCTTTGGATAAGAAGCTATATATGTTAGGTTGCGAGTAAACAGATTGTGAATTAACCCATCTAGCAACAACCGACTGTGTCGTGACTACGGAAGGAGTAGGCTTTAAAAAGAAACTCCTGGCGATGGTTGTGGTCGCCCAAAGGGCCAAGTCGTCATTTCCAGCAGTTAACTCGTCTCTGACCTTCTCAATGCTAAATAAGTTGCCATTGGAGTGCTCAATACTTAACCAGTCCCAAAATCCAGGACAGAAACTAAACCTATAAAAGAAGTTCTTCGCTTGAATGAAGGTGTTAGAATCTAGCAAGTAAGCCACTAGAACGGAACCTCCATTACATTTGCGAGCCGAACGAATGTGTCGTATTTCTTAACTCCAAGTAACTCGTATGCATCCCTCATAAGGGTCCTTCCAGTTTTTGCACTTAAGATGACAGCACGAGCAAAGGTGCGACCGAGGCGGCTTCGTTGCGTATAGTAGTAGTTGCCACCTTTAGAACCTGGTCCAGTTTCGACCAATCGATCCTGTTCCGTTCGATATGCAGTCTCAAATCGATCTTTATCGATTAGTCCAGCATCTAATGCTTTGATCAGTAGGACATAGCGGCTTACTCGGAACTTCCTGCATAGTCGTTGAAGTTCTCGACCATTGCTATCAAATCCTTGCCATTCAGATGCAATCTCTTGACCGGGAACTAGTATCTCTGCTGCTACTCTGTTACAGAATTGCTCAATTGGTCTGGTGGACGTTAAACTGACATCAACCAAACCGCTCTGGCCTATCCATATATGTACAAGTTCATGTGCAATGGTGAATAACTGTGCGACCGCTGCATCGGCTGCATTAACAAAAATTAGCGGTGCGACAGGATCATAGAGAGTGAATCCTCGGAACTCATTGGGGTTCAATGGCCGGTGCGTATTGTTGCCAACAACGCCATTCCGCATAACGAGAACGCCAGTTTTCTCAACGAGGTTAGCAAAGCGTCCGACAACTAAGTTCATCTGGCTCTCAGCAGATCTTTCTTCAGTATTCCAACCGACGAAAGAGCGTATTTCCTCTGCGAGCGAAATGGGGTCGCTATCGATCGAGTATTTGCCAGCAAAATCGAGATCATTGACTTCAATGTCGGCTAGGTACTGGCGATACCAATCCTGACGTTGAATGCAGGCATAGAGGGTGTCGATCAAGGCTGGACTTGGTCGCTCTACCAGGCTTCCATCCATGGTGCGATAGTCAGGAATGGGTAAGTCCTCGTTCGGTGGCCTTTCTAAGAAGAGGTATCCGATAGGAACATATGTTTTCTTGGCAACCAGCTCAAGTTTATTAAGGGGCAACTCGCCTGTCGACTCCCAAACCTCAATTGGAGCCGGCTTATTGGGCGAACCGACCTTATGAGCAAGTGCAACTTGGCTTAGAGAGGCTCGCTCTCTAGCCCAAACCAATAGTTCTGGTTGCACTGTTACATTCATAGTGATCTTTTATCCGTTAGACGATTTTCTAGTCACTGACGTTTCGAACCAACATCGAAGCCCTTGGTCGATAAATGTTAACCTCATTTTAGTTTCGCCAGATACAGCTTCGTCAGGTACTGGCGCTCATAGCTTCCGCCGAAGGCGTTGATCGCTTCGATAATCCCTTGGCATAGCTCTTCTCGCCGGGAGTCGGGCAGGGCGATGTGGTCGGAATAGGTGCAGCATAGCTTGGCGTAGTCTTCCGCCGAGAAGGTCCGCGACCAAGCGTATTCCTTGTAAACCGGTTCATCAAAGAAGCCGGCGGAGACCATAGCGTATCGGTCGATGCGGGCGGTGTCCTTGCGGTCGTATGCTTTGCCTCTGGACATCTCGGGCGCAACGCGGTCATAAACCTTTTGGACCTCGTCATAGACTCCGCCGATCGGTCTGGCATCTCCGTTCCAGAACAAAGCAATCGATCTACCGGGTTTGAGAGCAGCGGCGCAGCGGGCGTAGCCGATCTCGGGCGGGATCCAGTGAAAAGCCGAACCTGAGAAAACGAGGTCGAACGCATGCTCTTCAAGTTCCCAGTCCTCGAACTTGACGTTGACGACCTCAACCTGTGTGAATTCGCGCACGGCTTTGCGGGCTTGTTCGGCTAGGTTTGCTCCGAGTTCTAAGGAAGTGATCGGGCACCCGACGGTCGCGAACAGTTTGGTGGCTTGTCCTGCTCCCGCGCCGATCTCCAGAAGGCGACTTGATGTTGAAATGCCTGAAAAGGAAACGACACCGTCTAGGAGGGCTTGCGGGTACCCCGGCCTCATTTCGCCATATAGCTGGGCAACGGTGTCGAACAAGACTCGGCGGTTGATGTCTCTCATGGCGGTTACCCCATTGAACCCCCTACTGTGTTCGCTTCGCTCACACTTCTCCCCCCTCCGCGTCACCTCAGGCTCGCGCAAGGGGGAGATTCCGGACCAACCCAATCAAATCCTAACGAACCCTAACGAACCCTAACCTCTCTTACCAGCTTGCGCGAAAACGCTAAACCGTGATATGATGAGACATCGTTGGTGATCGCCCTGTCGTGGGGCGGTTGAAAAACGGGGGAAGTCCGGTTAAACTCCGGCGCTGTGCCGCAACGGTGAAGCCCGCAAGGGATAAGCCCGTATGCCCGCCCAACGGAATGAATATGGCGTCACCTACGAGCATAGGTGGGAAAATCGGGCTCAAACCCAATCTCCCTTCTCTCTCTACAAAGTGGCCCCGAACCATATCGGAGGCTATTGTGAAAAGTAAAGGCCAGGCGTTTACGCTAATCGAGCTGCTAGTTGTGATTGCGATCATCGCGATCCTTGCGGCCATTCTGTTTCCGGTGTTTGCATCTGCAAAAGAAGCGGCGAAGAAGACCCAGTGTCTTTCGAACGTCAAGCAAATCGGATTGGGATGGACGATGTATGCGAACGATAACGACGACATGGCCTGCCTGTCGTATTACTATTCAAGCGACTATATGATCGAAACGGCATGGGACTTCAGGCTCGATTGGAGTGCAGGAGCTGTCCCTGCGGCCGCAGACGGACTGATTACGCCTTACACGAAGAACCACCAAATCGCCAAGTGCCCCGACTTCTCGGGCAACGCTTGGGGCCGGCCGTTTGTGGGCTATGCGTATAACGCAACCTACATCGGCGGGGATATCTTTGCGGGTTCGCCTGCTGCCAATCTCGGATCGATTCAAGATCCAGTTGGCACGGCCGTGTTCGCCGACAGCGGATATGGACAGCCGCTGAGCGCATCAAACTATCTGCGCGCGCCGTCAGATCCTCTGTTTGTCGCCGGCAAAGTGCACTACCGTCATCGCGGGCAAGCCAACGTGCTTTGGGCCGACGGACACTCGAAGTCCACAAGCAAGAAGTATCGTTCGGTTGCGCCCGACCTCGATTGCGGCGCGCTATCGGAAGACGACTCGGCATACGATCTCAAATAAGCCTCCGATCCTAAGGAGACTAACATGGCATATCAAAGAAGCCTTGTGCTCCTGGCGTTCGGTGTCGCCTGCTTCGGGCATGCTGACGACCGCTTCGCCTCGAGCGTAGTAGGCTATTCGAACCTAGGATCGGGCATTTACGGCTCGCCGGAGGCAACTCTGGGCAAGCCGACGACTTGGATCAAAGACGCACAGAACGGCGGAACCGATCAAAAGATCGCCACATCGCTGATCTATGGGGCATGGAACACAGCTCCGGACGGATCGGCGCTGATTACGACAATCAAGACCGGTGGCTACCTCACCGTCAAGTTCGACAATCCGATAACCAACGACGCATCGCATTGGTACGGCATGGACTTCATCGTGTTCGGCAACTCGTTCTTCTCAGGAAGCACGGGCGCGAAGTGGAACTCGAACATGGAGAACGTGACGATCGCCAGCTCGGGCGTCGCTGCAGAGCCGACAACGGCTAGCGTCAGCCCCGACGGCGTTAACTGGTACACCTATTCGACCCCTACCGCAGACAACCTGTGGCCGACGCAGGCGTTAACATGGGATTCGACGGCTCATACATGGGGCGCTGAGTCAGATTGGACGAAGCCTGTCGATCCGAGCCTGACAGCAAGCAGCCTGACCGGCAAGACGGTGGCCGACGCTATCGGTCTATACGCAGGCTCTGCGGGCGGCACGGCGTTCGACGTCGGCGTCTCCGGCTTCAGCAACATCAGGTACATCCGGTTCAACGGCAGCGGCGGCGAGATCGACGGCATTTCGCGCGTATCGTCCGTTCCCGAACCCTCAGCATTCGCCGCTCTGGGCATTGGCGCTCTTGCGCTCATTCGTAAACGAAAGACATCAAAGGGAGATTTGAAATGAAATTGACTCGCATCGCACTTGTATCCTCATTCGCCTTCGCAGCGGCATTGGGCAGCGCATTCTCAGCAAGCGACGTGTCTTACTGGGTCGGTTCCGGCTCGAACCAGGCTGTGTTCGTCGTCGATTACAACGACGGCTTCAATCCGCATTCCTATGCTTGGGGATACCGTTGGGACGGTTCGGCGACCGGCGCAGACATGCTGAACGCAATCGATGCTGACGACAGCGGACTGTTTATGGGGCTGTCCGGTTCGGGAGCGACAGCGTTCCTTGATTCATCGACCTATGACGCCAACCACGACAGCACGATTAACCACATAGGCGGGTCTTGGCCTTCAGGTTGGTGGGCCTACTTCACAAAGGATGACGAAACCACCACGTGGGCAAGTTCATGGATCGGCATGGGAGAGCGCCAATTGGTTAACGGTAGCTGGGACGGCTGGTCTTATGTCGTCGGCACCGGTTGGGATTCGTTCCCTCCGACAGAACCGACGGCTGCGCAGGCTGTGCCAGAACCCTTAACAATGGTCGGCCTTGGCATCGGCGCACTCGGTCTCATCGCAAGGAAGAGGAGGTAGTAATGGCATATAAGGTCATCACGGTTGATGCCGAAGACGGAAACTACTCAACCGAGTTCTTCGATTGTCTTAAGCAGCATCAGGTTGACGGCTGGGAGATGGTCTGGCTCTCGTGGTCGGGTAACAATCCTGTTCTTCTGTTTTCCAAAGCCGCCTGAGATAGTTTAAGATTGCAGCATCCGTAACCTGAAAACCCAACGCTTCGCTCGGCGGGTTGAGAGATAGATATAGAAAACCCCTCGCCAGAACAGCGAGGGGTTTTTCTGTCTTATCAGTTGCTTGAATTACCTGAACATCACCGGCAGCTCGACCGACGATTGGCCGTTCTCGCTGTAGCGCGTGATCTTTATCGGGCGCGAGTCTCCCCACTTCACCGAATCCATTGCTTTAGTCAGATCAGTTGCACTTGTGATGGTCGTTAGGCCAATGCGTTGGATCACATCGCCAGGACGCAGATCGAGGCTAGCCGCAACGCTATCTGGTGCAACGCTGGTGACCACCGCTCCCTTGGCGGAAGCAGGAATTTGATACTGCTTTCTCAAGCTGCTATCTAGGTCCTTGACCGTCACCCCAAGTTTCGCCTTGCCTTCTCGCAGAGGGGCAACATCCTTAGAGCCGTCAGGGATCTTGAATCCGAAGTTTGGATCGAGGCCCTTGAACTCGGGGAAGATCTCTTCCGGATCAAGTTGTCGGCGCTTTGACTGCGGCTGATCCTTGATTGTCGAATCAGCAGGAGCGCTGCCGACCTTAACGTTGGCTGTCTTAGTCGCTTTGTCGCGGAAGTACTCCACCTTGACCGTCTCGCCTGGCGCATATCTTAGCATCGCAGCGCGCAGATCTTGCTGAGAAGTAATCTTGGCGCTGCCGATCTGGGTGATGACGTCTCCCTGCTTGATGCCGGCTATGGCGGCTGGTCCATCATTCGGCAAGCTTGCTACATAAGCGCCGTCAGTTATTCCGAGTTGCTTCGCCTGGTAGCCCTTCAAGTTCTCTGGTCCGATTCCGAGATAGCCGCGGACCAGTTTGCCCTTTTCAATCATGTTCTCGGCTGCTGTGCGCGCGAAGTTCGACGGGATGGCAAAGCCGATGCCGACGCTGCCGCCCGAACCGCTGAAGATCGCCGTATTGATGCCGACGACTTCGCCTTCTATGTTGACAAGCGGGCCGCCCGAGTTGCCTTGGTTCAAAGGCGCATCGGTTTGAATGAAGTCGTTATAGGCGCGATAGCTTCCCATCTGTGCATCGCCGACGACGCGCTGGCGTCCAAGAGCGCTGATGTGGCCGACGGTAACGCTGTTTTCGAGTCCGAACGGCGAGCCGACCGCAATCGCAAACTGGCCGGGTTTGACCTTGCGGCTATCGGCGAATTTGGCCGAAGGCAGGTCTTTGGCTTCGATCTTCACGACCGAAACGTCAATCGTCTTGTCGCCCGAGCGGATGACCTTTCCAGGGAACTCGCGGCCGTCATTAAGGACAACCGTCACTTTGTCGAAACCGCCTACGACATGATCGTTCGTTACGATCCAGCCGTCGGGCCTAAATATGACGCCAGAGCCCTCGCCGCCCATCACGCCCATGCGGTTGCCGAAGACGTCCGTCGATCGGTTCCCTTCGGTTCGGATGTGGACGACGGACGGCTCGATGTACGCAGCCAGGTTGGCGAAAGAGGAGTCGAGTTGGCGCAGAGCAGCCATGTTTTCAACAGTCATGCCGGCGATCGGCCGGGCGGGCAGCTCATCGAGCGCAATGGCTTTGGGAACAGCGTTGGTCCTTAATAAGTAGGCGGCCGATCCCATTCCGATGGCCACGCCCAATGCAAGGGTGATGTACCCCGATTTGGCAACTATTCGATCAAGTAGCTTCATCTTGTCCTATGTGTCTCCTTGAATTGAACTTTATCCTCGCGACCGTTGCTTGGCCGCATTGTTAGTTATCCCTCTTATCAGACGGCTATTGTTGTTATCCGTGTCACCGGCACATTCGGTGCATGCCGATCGCGATGTTGGCCGCCTGGCTGAAGTCTAAATGAAAAAACGAATGGCGAGCAGGCAGAGTTCCGTCGATTTAACCTTTGGTAACAAAGGACTGTAGGATTTTCTTCGCCATGTCCGATGGAACCTCGCCGATCGAGCGCATGCGAATCCCATTTGCAGCTACGGTGTTCTTCTTTGAGCCGAACGGCCCTCGCCTCTTCGACGAGCTGTCTTTCCACTGGTACACCGTTTCGGTCACTAGGCCGTCGGTGAGGCGAATGGCGATGAACTGGTCGTTCGGCGGCCCCACGATCTCCGTCGACTTAACGATGAATCCGAAAGGCAGCTTATCCGGGATAACCGGAGTAAAACCGACCTTGTCTTTGGCTACAGACGGCGGCGATATGCGTTCAGGCGTCGGCATAGTCCTCGTCGTAATCGACGAATCGCCTTCGCCAGGGATCGCCAGCTTGGGCGATTCTTTCAGGTAAGCAACGGATCGAGTCTCGAGGTTGACAGTCTTTTTACCGTCAGGGGAGATCGTATCCATTTGCAACATTAGGCTTGTTCGGGAATCGAGATAATAGCGGCGCGTTAGCAGACCTTTGACTTTTGGGGTTGCTGTAACGACCACTGTTGGACACGATGCGATGTCCGTGCCCTTTTCCATCTTCCACGTGTAGTTCTCGTCAGCCAGATAAATTTGATAGGCTGGGTTGCCTTGCGCCACCCGAGGCGATTCTTGTTTGATAACCCGCTTGTGGTCGGGCATGTAGGTGTACCAGTTGATGCCGTCGTCCAGCGAGATTAGTCCGCGCATGTGGGAAGGTTGCCAGATCGTGAACCGGGTTCTTCCGTAGACGTCCTGCTCCATCTTCATTTCTACTTCGGCGTCGTTCACGTGAGACATCCGCTGGATGATAACTGCGCTAATCGCGTAGCGCCTTGCGGCAGTCATCGATTTAAGGAGCAAGTACTTGGGGCTTGGGCGCTTCCGTTGCCAATCGGGATCGGAAAGCGACGTCAAAGGAATCGTCGCAAGAAGCAACAACGAGGTTACTTTGAGGAAACTAGCGCTTCTCATAATTCGCCGGCAAAGCCACAGGACCAACGCCTAAAGGATCGCTGCCAGCCACGTAGGCCTGGTCGCGAGTGGCGTCGAAAACGGTGTAATCGACCGTTTCGGCGGCAGCTGCATCGGCAACGGGCTTCTTTGCGACGGAAAGCACTATAAACATAACCGTCGCGGCCGTGCCTGCAGCAAGGGATGCAATCCTTATCTGCGGCCACCACGAAACGGTCTTCTTTTGTTCCGAACGAATTGCGCCAACGAGACGCTCTTCTAAACCCGACGGAGGCTCAACGCACGGCATAGCTCCGAGGAGACGCTTGAATGCTCGAATGCTTCGCTCTTCTCTCTCGCAGTTCGGGCAGTTCGCGAGATGCGACCGAACAGACAGCATTTCGGTGCCGGTCAATTCGCCGTCGATGTAGGCAGACAGTTTGTGATGGACGTTTCTACAGTTCATCGCGGCCTCCTGCCAAGCCTGGACAGTGCGCAATCAAGAAGTTGCGAAGTTGCTTGCGTCCTCGGTGGATGCGCGACCTCACGGTTCCGATTGAGGTGTTCATGGCTTGGGCGATGTCCTCGTACTCTAGTCCTTCCACATCTGCCAGCAAAACTGCTGTGCGAAATTCAGGGGTGATGCTCTCGAGGCCTTCCTGGACGTGCTCGCTGAACGACTGGTCCAAGATGTCTCGGTCTGGCATTGCTTCGAAGTCAGGTAATTCGTAAACTTGGGAACCGGCTTGGCCAATCTGATCGATGCTGGTCGCTTTGATTCTTCCTTTACGCCGAATAAGGTCAATGTGGGCGTTGCTCATGATGCGGCACAGCCAGTTCAGGAACGGAAGGCTTGTGTCGTATCTGTGGAAGAATCGAAAAGCGCGAACGTAAGTCTCTTGGACTAGGTCTTCAGCATCGGCGACGTTGCCCGTTAGCCTGTAAGCCAGGTTGTAGGCTTGCTTGTAGGTGTTTCTCAGCCGATCTTCGAAAACTTCTCGGGTGTCTTCTAGAGTGGCTGTCCGGCTTTTGACGAGTGCGAAGGCCATGTTGTTGTCCGTTTCGTTCTCTACTACGGAGGCTGGAGGCGCGGGAGTTCCCGGCTCTTTTGAGGAGAAGCCCTTGGTCAGGTTTTTGAACTTGCTTAGCTTATTCATTGTTCTGCTAGCATCTCTGCAAACATGGCGTCAAAAGTCGCAAGCGGATGGGCGTTCTGCTGGATTCGCCGGTGCGTTTCGGCAACGGCATGAACCCATGCGGGTCGATCCGGTCTTAGCTTCATTATATAACGTGCGAGATGAGCCGATGCTTCCGATTGAGCTTTTCGCGCCGCAATATCATAGGCTTCTGCCCAGTTTTCGCAAATTCTCTTGAACTCATCGGCGGCGGCCAACGCTTCGTAGGCCTTTCGAGACATCAAAGACTCGGCAAACTGCCAAAGGCTGCTGTAGATTTCGGGATTCTCTATGATTCGTTCAATTTCGCCCAGAGAGCCTTCGGCCATCTCGGCAACCTTCTTATCGATCGTATCTGGCAAGTCTTGTGCCATCGGATAGGGACAGGAAATGGACATGCATCTTGACCGGATTGTGGGGAGGATGCGGCTCAGAGACGAAGAGGTCAGGACGAACCGAGTGTATTCGAAGGGCTCCTCAAGCGACTTCAGTAGGGCGTTAGCCGAGTCGCTGTTCATCCTGTCGGCGTTTTCGATGAGCACGACTTTGTGCCTGCTTGTGATCGGCGGGGTGCGGAGCAACACGGTAACCGGGATGTGCGGCGCAGGCTCTGGAGATTCGACTGGAACGATCTGCCTTAGCAGGATCAGGTTCGACTTTCCCATAGGCGAAACGCGCACGAAATCCGCGTTTTGTTGCTTGGCAAACGACCGGCAAGCCTTGCAGTCCCCGCAAGCCTCGCCTTCGACGGGACTAAGGCAAAGCCAAGCTTGCGAGAGCAGCCGCGCGACCGTGGACTTGCCACTCCCTTCTCCGCCGTAAAGCAGGACGGCGTGCGTGGTATTCCCAGGCGTTGCGAGCTTCCTTGCGGCGCGTTTGATACTTTGCAGGCCGACCAGATCGTCCAGCTTAGAAGCGTTCAAACTGCTCGACACCTAAAACGAACACGACCGCTCCGCCAACCGGCACTTTTACCGGACTCGGTATGAAGGCCCCTGGAGGAGCCGCTTCGATCGGAGTAACGTTCACGAGCTGCTCGCGCGTCTTGCAATTTTGCTGGATCAGCTTGAAAAGCGTCGACTGCTCATTCTCTTCGATGCCGATGAGGAACGTCGTGTTGCCTTCGCGAAGGAACCCGCCGGTCGATCCAATAATCGTGAACTTAAAACCCGAACGAACAAGTTCATCGGTGATCTTGCCCTTGTCTCGATTGTGAACGATGCAAACTATGAGCTTCACTATGATGCATTATAGCAAGGGAACCATGAAATTGAGATGAAATGGGAACGACGAACCCAAGCCGAATCGTATATGCGTGTGAAATAATCAGACTGCAACAAGGCCTGCAACGATATGGACACATCTGGATCAACCAATAGCAATAATTCAAACGGAGCGATCGGACTAGAGTTCGTCGACCTCAACTCCTATAAACCCAATCCAGAAGCTATATCTTTAGCACCGGGCGACTTTGCCCTTAAGCACCAGGTTTTGCCGATCAGCTTGGAAGGAACGGTGCTCGTTGTGGCGATCGGAAGCCTCGATTCGCTTGCTGCGGTCGATGATCTTGGCATCCTGTTGAACCGGCCGGTGAAAGCTGTTCAGGGCGATCCAGGGCTCATTCGCAACCGCATCGAAGAATATTTCCTCGAACAGATTTTGTCGGGACTTTCGGGCGAAGATGCCGCGCCGGCCGAGTATGACGATACTACCGACCTTGCCGACCTGCAAAAAATGGCTGGCGAGACCGCCGTCGTCCAGATGGTGAACCTGATATTTGCGCAGGCGGTCCGCGACGGCGCATCGGACATCCACATTGAGCCCTACGAGCGCGACGTTAAGGTTCGATACCGAATTGACGGCATGCTCCAGGAAATGATGCGCCCGCCGAAGCGGATGCAGGCGGCTTTGATATCGCGAATTAAGATTCTTGGCGAAATGAACATCGCCGAGAGACGTTTGCCCCAAGACGGCCGCATCAAGATCACCATCGCGGCACGTCCTATCGACGTTCGCGTTTCCATCGTGCCGACCGTCTTTGGCGAGCGCGCGGTCATGCGTATCCTCGACAAGTCGACGGCCATGCTCGGTCTTGAAGAACTCGGTATGCTCCCAGATGCCTTAGCCAAGTTCCGCAAGCTCATCAGCATCCCGCATGGAATCGTTCTGGCGACCGGACCAACAGGTTCAGGTAAGTCGACGTCGCTCTATGCGGCGCTTCAGGAAATCTGGTCGCCGACAACAAACATCCTGACCATCGAGGACCCGGTCGAGTATCAGGTTGCAGGCATCGGCCAAATCCAGGTTCGACCGTCGATTGGATTGACCTTCGCGAACGGGTTGAGAACGATTGTTCGACAAGACCCCGATGTCATCATGGTCGGCGAAATCCGCGACCATGAGACCGCCGAGATTGCCATCCATGCGGCCTTGACGGGCCACTTGGTCTTCAGCACGCTGCACACCAACGACGCCGCGGGCGCTGTCACTCGTTTGCTCGACATGGGTGTTGAACCTTACTTGGTTGCCAGCTCGCTGGTCGGTGTCATCGCTCAGCGTCTTGTGCGTCGGAACTGCCCGAACTGCGCCCAGCCGTTCGATGTTTCGCCCGAAGTGCTCCGGCCGATCGGTATTTCCGATCAGGAGATTGCAACCCACAGGTTTATGAAGGGCGTTGGATGCGATAAGTGCCAAGGCACAGGCTATAAGGGCCGTCTTGGACTCTATGAGCTGTTCTTCGTCGATGAAACGATCCGGCGCATGACCGTCGACCGCCGCGGCTCGAACGACATGAAGCAATACGCCATCGAGGAGCAAGGGATGTTGAACCTGATGGGGAACGGCCGCGTTTTGGCATTGAATGGGAAGACTACTCCGCAGGAAGTGATGCGCGTCTGCCAGAGGGAGGAGTTCTAGGCCGTGCAGACTTTTTCCTATGTGGCTCTCGATACATCCGGCAAGCGCGCGTCTGGCTTTGTGGAAGCCGCGGATCGAGAAGCCGCTGTGGCCAAAGTCGTATCGGAAGGCCGCTACGTGCTGGAAATGCACGAGCAGAAGCAAGCCGCCGATCATGGCCACGCACACGTCCACGGCAAGATCAGCCGCGCCGACCTCGCGCTATTCACACGCCGAATGGCTGACCTCTCCGCCGCAGGATTGCCGCTTGATCGTGTCTTGCTGGTCGTCAGTGAACAATCCGAAAGCCCAAGACTTTCTGCCATCGTGCTTGATGTCCTCAAGGAAGTCCGGGGGGGCATGCCCGTTTCGCAGGCTCTCGCGATGCATCCGAAGTTCTTTCCAGAGGTGTATACGCAGACGCTAAAGGCTGGAGAAGCCAGCGGCCAGTTCCCGGACGTTGCTTCGAGACTCGCCAACTTTCAAGAAATGGAAGTCACTCGCCGAAGCCAGATCGTGTCGGCTCTTATTTACCCTTCGGTGTTGGCGACGACGGCCATATTCGTCATCGTGTTTCTGATGACGTTCGTCGTGCCGCGGCTATCAGGGGTCTTTAAGGGTCTCGGCACCAACCTGCCTGCGACAACGAAGATCCTGTTGACCTCGGCAGATTTCATTGGCAAAGACTGGATGTATATCATCGGCGGCGCAATCGCGGCGATTGTGGTTTACCGGGTTTGGTCCGCAACTTCGATGGGCGCAAGCATGCGGGACCGCGTGATTTTGAAGTTGCCGCTGATCGGATCGATTATCAAGAAAGCGATCGTCTCTCGATATGCTCGCGTTCTTGGAACGCTTGTGTATGGAGGCGTGCCCATTTTGGAGGCTCTTAGGCTGGCGGGAATGGCTGCAGGCAACCAGGTGTTTCGCCACAGCTCTGATACGGTCGAGGAGGACGTGCGAGACGGCCGGGCTATTGCCGATGCGATGCGCGATACCGGCGCATTTCCCCCCGTTTTAACGCATATGGTGGCCATCGGCGAAGAAACCGGCGATCTTCCTAAGATGCTCGGCCGGGTCGCCGACAGCCTTGATTTCGAAGTTGACAACAGCATGCGCCGCGCTACGGCTCTGGTCGAACCGGTGATCGTTCTAACCATGGGCGTTTTCGTCGGTTTTGTCGTGCTGTCCGTGCTTCTGCCCATCTATGAGGCGCAGAACCTGATCAAGTAATTTATCAACCAATGAGGAGAATCTCTATGAAACGCATCAAAAGAGGATTTACACTTATCGAACTGCTGGTCGTCATCCTGATCCTGGCGATCTTGGCGGCGATGATCGTGCCTCGTGTCATGGGCCGAGCTGACGACGCCAAGCGCGTAAAGGCTCGAACCGACATCAACGAACTAAAAAAGCAGTTGGCAAGCTATCACCTCGATAACGACAACTATCCGACATCCGAAGACGGATTGCAGGCTTTGCAAGAAGCTCCGGCTGATGCTACGAAGTGGCGCGGACCGTATATCGACGGCGATATTCCCACCGATCCTTGGGGCAACGAATATATGTATGAGTCGCCCGGTCCCAGCGGCGATGACAGCTATCAGATCATGAGCTACGGCAAGGACGGCAAGGAAGGCGGCGAAGGCAACGACGAAGACATCGTCGTAACCGGAAGCTAGCAAGGTTCAGGCGAATGACAACGGACAAGCGAGGTTTTACGTATATCGAGCTTACAGTCACGCTAGTCGTGCTGCTTCTCGTTGCGAGCCTCGCCATGCCGAACCTGAAGCATCTCGCCGAAGGCCAAGAGATCGCTACGTTCAAGACTGACCTCAAAACGCTTCCCGTTTCTGCAAGAGAACTCGCCATTAGCAACGGGCAGACCGTTCAGGTGACTTACGACGATCAGGAGTCCCAACTGGTCGTCTCCGCGATTCAAGAAACAGCATCTGCGGGCCAGGGAATCGAATCGTCAACCGACGACGGTGAAGAGGGCACGACCTTGCGAACGATCCCGGTGCCTGGCACTGTGGAAGCCTCTTCTTACATGTATCAAGGGGTCGAAGCAGATGCCGGTAACTGGTCTATTCGTTTCTATCCGGACGGCACTTCCGAAGCTGGCGGCATCGGATTCGAAGCTGGCAACTACCAATTCTCCTTGACGATTCGCGACGATGGCCGCGGCGCGGTCGTTGACGGCGATATTCCCGACCTCAGCACAGAAAGCTGGAAGGCAGGCGACTATGAGCAACGCACGCAATAGCCGCCGGTCAGGATATTCGTTGATCGAAGCGTTGGTCAGTATGGTCATCGTTGGCATCGCCATCGTCGGCTGTCTGAGCACCCTCAGCGCAATGACGCGCTCGGAAGACCGCTCCCTAATGACCGAGAAGATGCACCGTCTCGCAAGTGAGAAACTGGACGAGATTCTGGCCACTGAGGACTATGCCAACTCGAGCCTCAGCGGGAACTTCGACGATCGGGGCGAGACCGGTTTTTCGTGGGAAGTGGAGGTGGAGCCGACCGGCGAGAGCAACCTCGACTCGATTGCTGTTACCGTCACTAAGGAGTCAGGATCGAGGGCAGAGCCGGTAAAGGCTATCGGGCTGGTTTACATTCCAGAGACGACGACGACCGGCACGGCGGCATCTGGCGGCGCCCAAGGAGCTTCCAGATGACGAGGCATGTGCGCGGCCTATCGCTCATTGAGCTGATGATCGCCCTTCTTGTGCTTGCCATCATGATTCCCGCGATCTCGATGGCGGTCAGTTCAAGTATTCGGTACGAAGACCGAATGGACGAGGCTTACCGGGTCTCTTCGGAGAAGATGGCGTTTGAAGACAGGCTCAAGGCCATCGTCGAGAGAGCCTATTTGAAGGGAACTCAAGGCGACACGAGCACCTATTTTGTCTTCTCGTCAACGTCGAACACGAATGATGAGACGGCTGACACGTTGACCTTTACGTCGATCGGCAATATGCCGTCAAAGCCGATGATGTCGTCCGATAGCGACTTTGAGACGTTGAACTCCGAGTATGGACCGCAAGGTGGCATGCACGAAGTTTCGCTTTCGATGGTTGCTGTCGGCGATGCTGGCGACAATGAAGGCTTGTTTCTTCGCGAGCAGGTGCCTGCGGACACCGACACAACTCAAGGCGGCAAAGAACAGGTGCTGAATGCCAACATCGAGTCCATTCGCTTTGAGGCCTGGGACGGCAGCGAATGGTTGACCTCGTGGGATACCACGACTATGTCGACGCCGAGGCTTCCGTCTGCGGTCAGCGTCTATTACAAGTTCACCGGAGAAGATGAAGAGCGGCTGGTCGTCATCCGGCTTCCCCACAGCGACGTGACAACGGAGAACCCGGTTGACTACTCGACAGGGGGCACGACGCCATGAAGCGGCTAAAGCGCAATGGGGCCTCGTTGATCATCGCCTTGGCAGCAATGGCGCTTCTGGTCACCATCGTTGTCAACGCCGCCTCGATCCAAACTTACCGAATGAAGGCTGAGAAGAACCGCATTGACAAGCGAAACGCCTTCAGAATGGCTCAGGCAGGCGTTCAACGCGCGCTGGTCGAGTTCGAAGATATCGATGTCAACCTTGTTTCCTTGACGGACGCGTGGGCAACTACGACATCGAAAGGCAATGAGAGGTTCTTGGTCGGAAACGACAGCTTCAGGTTCGAAATCGTTGACGCGTGCTCCTATGTGAACCTCAACACGATCACTGAAGAGATGCTGACGAACCTCGCCTTGACCACGGAGCAGATTGACAGTCTTTTGGACTGGCGCGAAACCGGCTCCGTCGCACGCACCGAAGGCGCAAAGGACTCCTACTATAACGTCCTTGAGAACGGCTACAACGCAAAACTCGGCAACTTCGACACCGTCGATGAACTACTACTTGTTCGAGGCTTTACACCGCCGGACCTGTATGAGCTTCAGACCAATACGACCGCGACGGTTCCCACGGTTCCTCTTTATCTTTTGCTGACCACTGAGAGCTCCTGCCCGAACACGACGGTTTCTGGCGGAACGAAGCTCAACCCTAACAGCGCCCAGCTCAACGAAATGGTACAGGCAGGCGTCAGCCAGCAACTGGCTCAACAAATCGTGAACAGGCGCAACCAAGGCCAATTCTCCTCGATGGCCGACTTGTTCGCTATCCCTGGTCTTACCGTTTCGGACGCGGCGGCGATTTTGGAGAACTTTACGTTGAATACGGCAACCCAGCTCGACGGCCGCATCAACCTGAACACCGCGCCCAAGGCTGTCTTGGAGGCTTTGCCCGGCGCGACGGACGACATTGTGAATGCGTTGCTGAGCACCCAGGACACGACCTTCGCTTCGCTTGCCGACTTGGGAAATGTCGCAGGAATCACGGTTGACCTGATCAGGCAATGGGCCGATCTCGTCACGGTGGGCTCGCAAACGTTCATCGTCCGCAGCGTGGGGACATCCGGCCGGGCATCTGTGACCCTTGAGGCTTTGGTTAAAGTCGTCGACGGCAATGCGACAATTATTAAATATTTAACTCCACCCTATCAAGACATGGCTTCTCGATGGGAATGGGATACCGACGTATCAAATGAATCGATTCTAGTGAGTAACGAGTGAAACAAACATCCACCCACCACATATCCTCTGTCATTGAATGGTCGCCGAACGGCGTCAGCGGATATCGTGCGGATTCAAAGGCCATTCAAAACGCCGCGAGTATATCGGGCTTAGGCGCGGTCGCCTCGAACGGTTCAACGGTGGTCGTTGCAGTATCCAGAAGAACCGTTTTTATAAAGCCGGTTCGTGTCCCCAATGCAGGCGAGACGGAGATTCGCCAAATACTGCGCATTCAGCTTGACCAGCTATTCCCGGTGCAGCAAGGTGAGCTTGCATATGACCTTTGGCTGACGCCGAACGTCACGAGCGAAGGAAAGCTAGCCGTCGTGTGCGGCATGAAGACCGACCTTCTGAAGCACCTTCAAAGTCAGCTTTCCGACGCATCGATAAGGAACTACAAGGTTGTTCCGGCAGCTCTTGGATCGGTGATCGTTGCCAAGACGCTCGGCCAGAAGAATTGCGCCGTGATTGACACGACGTTCGAAGGCTTGGCGATTGATATTGTTTGCGACGGAGAACTTCGGTACAGCCGCGTCGTGCCGTTTACGCCGGGCGAAACCAACATTAGTGCTGAAATCTCTCGGACTTTGTCCGTTGCAGGCGCGGATCCATGTCCGATAATTTGCGCGGGCCAGAACCATTATCCTGAAGCCGACTTCCATTCAGAGATGGGAACACTTGCAGCGTTGAGCACGCCTCAGGCGATGGGGCTGCATGTCGAGTTGGAGCCGCCGGAGGCAGGCGAGAAGCGTCGAGAACGGCGTATAACGAACCGAATTAGGATAGGCGTGCTCGTTGCCGGGCTTGCAGCGATTGTCTGGACGGCGACTTTAATGGACATGTCTGATCGCGCGAAGGTTATCGAGAAAGCTGATGAAAAACATGTCGATCAGCTCGCTGGACTCAAAGACTACAAGACGCAGATGCATAAAACAAATGGAGTTCTTCGAGTTGCCAGCGATAAGCTGAGCAAAGGCTTCAAACCGGCGCAGAAGTTTACGGATGTCTTAACAGTCATCGGCGATTGCGCTCCGCAAACGATTTGGTTGAGCGGTATTACCTTGGAGAGGGGCCGCCAGCTATCGGTTAGGGGCACGTCGCTAAGCAGCGATGCGGTCGCCCAGTTCGTAAGAAAAATGACCGCACAGGCGCGTTTCAGGGATGTGAAGTTGGTATTCGCAAATAACGGTCTCATCGACGCCGCGCCAATCGTCCAATTTTCGGTTACTGCGCATGTAGTCGGGAACCTTCCGCTGAAGGAACGAGATATAAACAAGAGAGCAAAATGAGGGACATACGTGTAGACCGAGAACTTGCATCCAAAGCGCTGATCATCATCGCGTTCGTTGCGCTGTTGGCGGGCTTGGCGATGTACTTCCGACCCAACAAGCCGGTAGCCCTCACCGACTCCGAGAAGATCAAGCAGATCGACTCGGCCAACAAAGACATTGAAGCAGAGAAGTCGATGCTGGATTACCAGAGGCGCCAAGTAGCGGCATTCACCTGGCGCCAAAAGCAAGAAGAGATCGGACCGCTGGCATTGGCGAGCATTTCGAAGCTGGTGCGCAACCACGGCCTCAAACTCATTACTTTTCGGCCCCAGAAAGCAGAACAAGAGAAGGACCTGACACGTATACCTTTCTTGGTGGCGCTAGAGGGACCCTACTCTGACGTCGTCGATTTTACGAAAGACCTAGAGATGCCGCAATCGAAGCTGGCCGTAAATATGTTGCAACTGAACAGTTCTGACGGAGTTACGGACCAAGTCAACGCGACGATCAGCGTCATCGCCTATTCGACCGACCTTTCGCTAGGAGCCAAGCATGACTAAGATATCTAAGCCGACAATCTACATGCTTGTCCTGCTTGTTGCCGTCGCCGTATGGTATATCGCGACTGGCGATACGCCGACTAAGGCGAAATCGAGCATAACCAAGTCGAAGAAAGTCGTCAAGAAAGTCAAGGATACTGAGTATACGGAAGAAGACTACACGGCGAAGTTCGCTTCTCTCAGATCGCCGACGAAGAACGTCTTTTCTCCTCTCGTCGCACGGTCAAAGGGTTTGCGCGGAACATTAGGCGGGATCGGCCAGGGTCCGATGATGGTTCCGCCAGAGTTGACTCTTGGCGAAGCGACATGGACTTACACGGGAATGGCTGAGGTTGACAACGTGCCGACAGCTCTTGTTGAAAACACAGAGACTCAGGATGGGGTGTTCCTGAAGCGCGGCGAAAAGTGGAAGCTGGCGACCGTATATAAGATCAGCGAAGACGAATTGGTGCTATCAGGGCCTGACGGAGTCCGTCACACCGTCAAGGTGAGTGGAACGGAATCCGCAACGCCAGTAGTCCAGCCGGCTAATAATGCCGCCGCTGGGTTCCAGCCGCTGCGGATCACGCCTAATATGACAGGCCCTATCGGTGGATCGAACCCGGCAGGCATTCAGGTTCAACCTGACGCTGGCGGCCGACGTGGAAGATCAGGAAGGTTTATGGATGTACAGAATATCAACTAAAATTGGCCTCGCACTGGGATTGTTAATGCTTGGTACAGTGAGCATGGCCCAGTTCGATTTTGGCGGCGGCGGCGGCCCAGCCACTCCGCCTTGGGAATCGTTCAAGCTCAATAAGAAGACGAAGATCAAGCTCAACTTCAAGAATTCGTCTGTCGATATGGTGCTCGCTTTCCTCTCGAAGAACTCGGGAATCACCATTGTTAAGGATCCCACGCTGACCGGAACAATCAGTGTTTCCAGCGCGACTGCGGTGCCGTTGAAAGAAGCCTTCGAGATCGTGAACTCAGTCCTCAGCATGAAGGGTTTCGACATCAAGAAAGACGGCGCCCACTTGATTGTTAAGAGCAGGAATGTGGGACGTGGCGGTCGAGGCGGAGACACTGGCGGGAGTCCTGATATGTCGTCCATGTTCAATCCGAGCATGATGGGCGACATGATGAACCAGAATAAGACTGAGATCAAGGTCTACCCGATTCAATTTGCTAACGCTGCCCAGGTTGCCCGTGTCGTAAACGAAGTGTTCATGATGCAAGCCCAGCAGCAGAACCCGTTCTCCATGTTTCAATCGTTCATGCCGGGCATGCCTGGCGGTATGAACTTCCAGCGCGGTGGACGTGGCGGCGGCGGCGGAATGGGCCGGTTCGGTGGTTTTGGCGGCGGCGGCAGCACCGCAGGCGGGGCTGTGCGCGCATCTTCAGACGACTTCAGCAACTCAGTCATCGTCAACGCATCGAGCAAGGACCACGAGCAAGTCGGCCAGCTCATCAAGCAGATCGACAAGCAAACGGAGTCGCCAACAACCGCGAAGGTCTATCCGCTTGAGTATGCGTCTGCTTCCGATGTTGCGCCGATCGTCCAGAACGTTCTTGTCTCAAACGCTCCTACAGGTCGAGGCGGACAGGGTAACCAGGGCGTGCCGATGGACCAAAGGTTCATGACGGCGATGCGCTTCGGCTCATCGCAATCGGCTTTTGGAACGGTGACGGCTGACACTCGCACGAATGCCCTCATCATTACGGCGACAGACAACAACCATAAAATCGTTGGTTCGCTCATCAAGGAACTCGACAAGGAAGTAGTCTACGAGAACACCACATTCGTTTTCACTCTTTCTAATGCCCGAGCCGATCAAGTCTCGACTCTGTTGAACCAAGCCTTCGGCAGCCGATCGGGCATGACGAACACCGGCCAATCTCGTACGGGCAACACAAGAACGAACACTTCGACGAACCAACGGCGCAACACTGGTTCGGGCGGAGGAACTCGCATTGGCGCAGAGAACACCGAGCCTGATCTCAACCAGCTTGAGATCGCCCTTCAAGATCCCAGCAAGGACGAAGGAGAACTTTTGACTCAGATTTTCGGCCAGGGTTTCGGCGGCATGGCGGGTGGCGGCGGCCAGCGCAGAACCACTGGAAGTTCTGGATCTCAGAACTTCGGTCGAGACGCCGAAGGCAAGATCGTCAATGTGCGCGATCTCAGCGGCCAGATAACGGTCATCCCCGATACCAACACTAACAGCCTGATTGTTGTGACCCTTCCGGAGAATGCCGCGCTGGTGAAGCAGATCCTCGACCAGCTCGATAAGATTCCTGAGCAGGTTATGATTGAGACGATCATCGTCGAAGCTTCTTTATCATCTTCTGACAAGATGGGTATTGAATGGAAATTCACTGAGCCGAATTTGGCCGGAGATCGAGGCAACACAGGCACAGGTTCAACGGACTTTGGTCTGAAGTCGGCGGCGAACTCGCTCCAAGGTTTCAAATACACGATGAGCGGCGGAAAGCTTGAGTCGTTCTTGAACATGATCAAGACCGACACGAAGTTCCAAGTGCTGTCGACTCCGCGCATTTTCACGGCGAACAACTCGCAGGCGGAAATCAATATCAGCCAGAGCATTCCCTATGTGCTCAGCCAGCGCGAAGACACGAACGGCAACATTACATACAACTACGCGTTCGAAGATGTCGGCATCGTTCTGACGGTCACTCCGCGAATCACTGCAGACGGCTTTGTGACGATGGACATCACCCAGACTGCGAATGACTTGCAGGGCTATACGGACTTCAACGCTCCGATTGTTAACCAAAGGCAAGCCACGACGACCGTCTCGGTAAAGGACACGGAAACAATCATTCTCGGCGGCATCATTCGAAACACAGTGAACTCAACGACGAAGAAGATTCCGTTGCTTGGCGACATTCCATTGCTCGGCAATCTCTTCAAGTCGACTAGCCGCGAAAAGGCAAAGACCGAGCTCATGGTGTTCTTGACTCCGCGCGTGGTTCGCAATGCGGAAGATGCGAGGAAGCTAGTAGACGAGCAGAAGAACCTGCTCTCCGATCCCTCAAAGAAGTCTCTTAACGGCGTCCTGCCCCCAGTGAAGAAAGACGATAACCAAGGCGTCAAATCTGATGGAAAGGGGCAGGGAGATGGTACCAACCTAGGAGGTTCCAAGTGAAAGTTAGGTTAACGTTAATCGTTGCGGCTATTGCCGTAATGTCTTTGGCATGCACTTCGTTCGCGCAAGGCGGCGGAGGAGGACAAGGTGGCGGACGCGGCTTTGGCGCAGGTATGGGCCAGCGCATGGGCGGCATGGTCTTGCGCTATGACCCAATGACGTATCTGGGTCGAACCGACGTGGAGAAGGATCTTGGCCTGACGGATGAGCAAGTCAAGAAGCTTGAAGAACTGAGCACCAAGAACATGGAGAAAATGCGCGCTCGATTCCAGCCGGGCGGCAACACCTCAGGCGAAAACCTGACCATGGAAGAGCGGATGAAGCAGTTCGACAAGCAACGCGAAGCGGACTTGAAGGAGCAGCAAAAGACCCTTGAAGGCATTTTGAAGCCCGAGCAGGTAACGCGCGTCAAGGAAATCTGGGCGCAGCTCGAAAGCAACCGAGTGATTCTATATGTCGATTTGCAGAAAGAGCTTGCGATTACAGACAAGCAGAAAGAAGACATCAAAGCTCTTCAAACCAAGCAGCAAGAAGCAAACCAAGCGCTCATGGAGAAGTTGCGAAACCAGGAAATTACTCGAGAGGATGCTCAGGCATCTCGAGAGAAGAACAACAAGATCATGGACGAGCAACTTGGCAAACTGCTGACAACCGAGCAAACCGACAAGATCAAGGCTCTCAAGGGAACGAAGACGTTTACTCCCGACAAGGAAGTAACCTATAAGTTCGGCGGCCGAGGCATGATGGGCGGCGGCCAGAGAGGCAACCGCGGCGGCGGCGGCGGAAACCGCGGCGGCGGCGGAGGAGGAGGAATCGGCGGCTAAGCCCCGTTTCTTATATCTTTCAAAACGGGCCTGCTGAGACATCTCGGCAGGCCCTTTCTGTTACCAAATGAAGGGAATCAGTCGCTTCGTTCGAGCCTGGTACTGCGCGAAATCGGGATACACATCAGACAGAAGCTTCTCTTCGATATTCATCTTTATTGCCAGCACGGCAACAAGGAGCAGTAAAGGGATTGTTGCCCACATGGTTAAGGCTAACGCACCGAAGCCGAATAGAAGGACGGCCAAGTACATGGGATGCCTGATGTAGCGATAGACCCCGCCTTGGCGCAAGCCGTTATTATTCGGAATTGGCGAAATCGTCAGGCTTGTTCCTAAGGAAAGGAAAGCAGAACAAAAAACGAGCAGAGACGCTAGCCAGAAAACGGCGGCATACGCATTTGCGTGTCCCGACATTGCCGCAACAGCAAGAGTCGCCGCAATGAGGACGATCTGAGAACTGACGAGTAAGAGTGCCGTTTTCTTCATGTTCAAATGGAAAAGGCCTCGGCCGAAGCCGAGACCTTTTTCACGTTAAGTGCTAACCGAGATTAGAACTTGACGCTGAGCTGGGTGGTGATGAGGCCGCCCGTTGCACGGTTGTCGCCGTTGACGTTGAACAGGCTGTTGCCCTTTCCGTCGTAGTCGCTGATCTGCCACAGAATGGACAGCTTAGCGTTGGCGCCCATACCGTAGTTGAGGCCGATGTTGTACCACTGCTCCTGAGGCTTGACGCCGTCAGCGTAAGATCCGCCATGGTACTGGACGTACTCCCAACCGAGGTTGAGGTCCCATCCGCTCCACAGTTTGTAGCCGAGGTCGACTGTATAGTTGTCGATCTTGTCATCTTCGCCGTAGCCGCTCCAGCTATCATTGATGCCGGAATACCAGCCGCCGGAAGCCTTGAGGCTCAGGTTCTCGTTGATGTTCATCCAAGCCTTCGCGTTGAAGCCCTGAATGTCAACCGGATTCCACCACAGACCGATGCGGCCCCAGTCTCCAGGAGCTGCATAGTTGGTGTTGATCTCTTTATAGCCAGCGCCGAGTCCCCAGTTGGAGGTCTTGTAGCCAGCGTTTACATACCAAGCGTCGTTGGCATCATCGAGGATAACATGCTCGTTGTAGTTGAGCACGCTCTTCGAATAGCCGCCGTCGATGGCGATCGGATCGAGGTTGACCTTAAGGTCGCCGCCATAAACCGTCAAGCGGTTATAGATGTCGGTCGAGTTGTAGTTGCCTACGTTGTTCGAATCCAGCCACAGATAAGCAAGGTTCAACGTTGCCTTGTCGGTGATCGGAGCCGTCAGGTTCAGACCGAGGAACTGGTCGACTGACATACCAAGTTGGTTGCCGTCGTTGAGTCCGACCGGGCGAGAACCGCCATCCCACGGGCTGCCGACTCTGCCAACGAACAGAGGCTGAAGAACGCCGCCGTATGAACCGCTGGAGGTCTGCGTGTTGGTTCTGCCGCCAACGATGTCGAGTTTGGCCGGGCCAAGGTTCATCGTCAGGATAGCGCCGTCGAGCATATACTTGCCATCGTCCCATCGATCGTTCGCAAAGTACGGAGTGTTGTCCGGTCTCTGGAAGATCATCGGGCTGACTTTGTAGCCGGTTCGACCGATCTCAGCCGAGAAGTTCTGGCCGAGAAGGCTGGTGTCGAAGCTGACCGTGAAGTCCTGGAAGTAAATGGACTGCTGGGCTTCCTCAAACGGAGCGCTGATGGTGCCCGTCTGAGCTCCAAGTCCAGCGCCGCCAGCGGCTGCTCGATAGTAGTCGCTGAGCATGTTGCCGACGACGAGAGTGGCTTTCCACTTCGGACCCTCTTCCTTGGTGCCGCTGAAAGTCAGGGCGCCCTCGTGGAGGATCGTCAGGTCGCGGGTAACTCCGGAAGGAGTGTCCTCGTAGTCGCCGCGGCCGACGCCTGTCGGGCGTCCGTCGACGGTCAGGCCGAAGCGGTCGCTCGTGCTGTAGCCGGCGAGGGCAAGAAGGTCGACCGTGCCGTGGATGTCCACAGCCGGCTTGCGCTTCTCAAGCTTGTCGACGCGGTCCTTCAGATCGCCGATGTCTTTCTTCATGGCTTCGACGTCCACGCCCAGAGAAGCGATTTCCTTCTCGAACGTAGAAGCGAGCTTCTTCAGATTGGCGATGTCGTCGCCCCAGGCCTTCATGCCCGAAAGGTCCTTCTCAACGGCCGAAAGGGCGTCGCGAAGGGCTTGCAGGTCGGCCTTGTCGGCCTTGCCGTCGAGGCTCGAGTTCAGAGCCTTGATCTGGCTGTCCAGGCCGTCGTAGAGGCCTTTCAGCTTCTGGTACGTCGCGTGGATCGCAACCGCCAGTTCGTAGCGGGAAGCCGGGCGGCCGCCGCGGAACAGGCCGTCGGGATAGCCGACGAGAAGGCCGTCGGCCTTCATGTTCTTCAGGGCTTCGTAGGCCCAATGGTTGTCCGGAACATCCGGGAAGTTCTCTTGTGCGAACACGGGCAGCACGAGGGCTGACGTGAACACTGCGCTAAGAGCTAATTTGAGTGTACGGTTCATTCCGTAATCTCCTTGTGATTTGGTTTATTTCCAAAGATCACAGGCGCTTGGCCGAATGGAGCTTTGCCGCATGTTTCCCGCAACTTTCCTTGAGTTTCCTACGAGTCACAAGTTGCGCGGCGCCAACTCGACATAAGCTTCCTGCTTTCTCAGGTTGCCTAAGAATACCTTAGGCATACTCTAATATAGGCTCAATTGAAGCAAAAACGCTCATATTTTTGCGGGGGAAAGCGCAAGAACCATTCTAATCTTGTTGAACTTGGGTCTTAAGGCTTATTGCGTAGGCCTCAAGAACCCATGCTGTTCTGAGTTAGCGAGCGACTTTTATAGCAATCTTTGCCGACGCAGTAGCTCCTGTAGGGCTCTGGTCGTCAACACGCAAATCGATCTCGAAGAAGCCCTCTTCAAGCGGCGCACCTGATAGTTTTCCGTCATACTCGCCAAGGCTGACCCCTTTCGGCAAAGCACCGTTTGTTAGCGAGCATCTATAGGCAGGTAATCCGCCTTTTATAAGCGATATGCTACTGAACTCTTTGCCAAGTCTGAGCTCTATCTTTGTAGACGGAAACGATAGTGCTTCGAAACAAGAAACAGGTCTGATCCTATAACCTACCGCCTGCAATAGAAGAAGATGGGTTTTGGTAATCAACCATCGTCTAACCTTCATTCTAGCTTGGTACTCAGCGCCGAAAGCCCCAAATCCGCTGGCCGGATCAATGCAATGGTCAAAGTGGCAATATTGATCGACTGCCGGATCGTTGCCCAAGTACTCCTCAACTCTAGCTTCCTTGAGTTCACGCTTCTTGAGCGCCTGTCCGAAGAACGGATAGTTGGCCTCGAAGGCAATTGCGTGCCCCATCTCGTGGAGAAGGATTGAGTAAAGGTCGGCTTGTTCGTTCGATTGGCTGCCGCATGCCCACCAGTTGGAATCGGAGCTATCCACATACCAGCCGTATTTGGTATAGCTGCCCTGAAGCTCTACCTCAACCGCTCCAGACCTTAACAGAGGTAACTCTTTACCTTTGCTTGTTTGCTTCTTTCCATCGTAACTCGGCGCTCCTCCCGACCTCATATCTGGTCCTTTTATGCCGACGAAATAGAGTAAAAAGCCGTTATACGGCTTGTCATTCTTGGCAGTGTAGGTGTTCACAAATCCCTCTGGTGTCCAAAGGGTTGTCGTCTCGTCGCCTTTCGGCACTGAGTCGAACTTCATGTCGTCGATGAAATAGGTCCAGTCGGCGGCGGCTTGGTTGATCGTTTGCTGGATGTCTTTGTCTTTGAGGAAACCCGTCTTATCTTGGCTGTAGTTGGTGGTGATATTAAAGGCCGGCGGGGTTTGCTTGTCTTGGTCGATCACGCGAACCATGAGTGCCGTCCACGATTTTTGGCTCCTTTGCTTGAACTCCATTGTCCAGTCTTCATCCTTTCCATCGCGGTCGGGATAAATGCTGACCCAAACCTCGGCTTTGTTTTGACCTGGGTCGATCCTCATTGATTTACCGAGCGGCCCGCCGGAGATGTCACCAGCCCGGTCAAACATCATACGGACGCAGTCTGATCGGACATCTAGGACTTGCGTTTGATCTTTTGGATCGACTTCGACAGTCAACTTGATTGCCGGATTGGCCATGTATCCGTCCCAATCGAGGAGCACGATGCCCTGCTTTGTCACATCGCGGCCGAAGGTATCGTGGACGGTGATGGCGTTGGTATATGCCGTAAAGAGGGCGGCGCTAATTGCAAGGAGGAGTCGACCGTTCATGCCCAAGATTAGCAGATTGTCATCGCCGTGGTATTGTTTCATTGGACCCATGATCAGCTTAGCCATCCTCGCCGCCACCGTTATGACTCTCGACTTGCCTTCCGTCGAATGGGCCGTTGACCTGCGAAGGACCGAGCATGTTGTGGACACTAGCCTGTTCTTCGGCACGAACCACTGGCCGAACACGCCGGAACTCAAGGCCAAGTTCCTGCCGAACCTGCGAAAGTGCGGCATTCGCCTGATTCGAGGCGATATGATGTTGCAGGCGTTGGTTAGCAAAGCGGTCTGCCCCGACACGGCAACCTTTTGGAAGAGAATTGGCGAGCCCGGATTTATCGATTCGTGGGACTGGAAACAGCTTGGCTGGATCGACGAAGTTAGGGCTGAAGGCTTCAAGGTTCTTGCATTGGAAGCCTACATTCCGGAATGCTTCACTGTGAACGGGACATTGCCGACTAACGGCGACGAGCAAGCCTGGAAAGGCTGGGGCGAGGTTTGCTACCAGGCGGCCAAGCGAGTGGAGAAGAAGGTCGACGCCTTCGAGATCTTCAATGAGGCGCACTTCTTCACCAAAGCCGACAAGACCGGCTACAAGCGCACCATCGACGCCGACCCCGACATCTATCACTACGCGCACGAGCGGCTGGCCAAAGTAACCAAGAAGCCGCTGGGCGGACCGGCGACTTGGATCGACGTGTGGGCCGGTTCAGCGCTGGAGACCTTGCCGTTCGACCCGCGCTCGAAGCCGAAGAACCTGGACTATTTCAGCATCCACATCTACGACACGCCTCTGAAGACCTTCCTCAGCCGATTCGACAAAACGCGCGCGGTACTCGACGGCACGCTGCCCTCTCTGCCTTCGGATTACAAAGCGCCATGGAAAAGCAAGCCGATTTGGCTGACCGAGTGGGACTTCTATTGGGAGAACCCCCAAGTCGGGATGGAGTGGTACGGCTTCATATTGGCCGAGCTGCTGAGCCGCGGCATCAACAATTGCCTCTACAACTATCAGGAGAACTTCGACCCGAAGGACGCCGACCTTCAGAAGCCGTGGCGTTTACTAGTGGAGTGCGGCCTGAACGCCAAGTCGCAGAAGGTGCGCGTGCATCCTTTGGCTTCTTCCGGTTCTTCGGAGGACCTGACCTCTGCTTGCGCGACCTTGCCCGACGGGTCGATCGTGCTGATCGCGGCGAATGCAGGATTATCTGAGAGAAAAGCTCATTGGTATCTGAAGGGAATGGACCCAAAGCCACGTACCGTTCAGGTCATCAGAGCCATCGCGAGCTATCCTAACTTGGACTTCATCACTCCACAAAGAAGCGAAGCGAAGTCAACTTTGCCGGGCCCCCGCGATTTCGAGTGCACGTTGCCGGCAAAGAGCATGGTCGCGCTCCGCTTGGTTCGCTAGTTGAGGACAGCCTACCTTGTCGGTGAAAGTTGTGGATTTAATATATCAGACTTATGCCATAACTCCATGGGCAAGACGCCCATGGTACTTGCCTATCGCCCGTCATACGACATCCGCATCAGCTCAAACAACACATGCGGGTCGACGAACTCGACGTTCGGGTTCAGCTTGCGTACCTTTTCAAACAGCTCCTTATGCTTTGAGGCGGTCCAGAGGATGGTTCGATAGATGTGGAACGATGGGCCGCCGCCTTGGCATTCGTTGTTGATCAGGCGGGCGTCGTCATCGATCTTGTCGCGGTCCAGATCGCTGCCCATCCGCAAGAACGGCACACCGTTGACAAACGAAACGGGCGGAATCTTCTGCGCTACCACTCCAACCGGCGACATTCTTGCATACGCTTCCTTTACTTCATCGGACATCGCTGGGGCGAAGCCGTCGATCACAAATCCGGTCACCTTCAGGTCCCACCTATCGATGTAGGGCTTGGAAAAGGCTTCCCATTGCGCCATACCGGACGGCAACCCGCTCCACTTGCGCGGCGAAACGAGATAGCCCGGGTTTAAATAGCCGATTCCGGAGTCTCCCATGACGAAGGTGTCCAGTGGCGAGGCGGTCTTGCGCGTGTAGGCCAGGCCGACCGGGAAGCGTTCTTGGATGATCGGGTTGAACGCCCAACCGAGCGGGATCGTGCCCCTCGCCTTGTCGTCCCAGACCTGCGGGAGCATCTCATAGAGCCAAGCTGACGAGTCGTAATCGCCAACGTAAATCGCCACGTAGTGCTTATTTGCGACCTTACCGTTTGTCAGATATCTGGTAGAAGCCAGGGAATCGCGAGTCGGCAGGTTCTTCTGGGGATACTTCGCGGCCAGCGGATAGTGCGTGAAGAAAGAGGCGTTCGCCATGGCGTGCAGGCCCGCGGCGTCTGCGTCCATGAATGCGTTGAAGCACGACAGGATCTCGGCATAGCGCCATTCGGAGTCCACTCCGCCGTGCTTGCGGCCGGTGAAATCGGTGTATTTCTGGTCCCATGGAGTAAATCCGCCAACATGGATCGGGCGGTCTATCGTGCGCTCGTGCATCGCATGAAGCATCGCCGTCAACGTCCTGAAATCCTCGCCTAGGGGCTGGCTCAAATCGTCGTCGGGAAGGTCGTCGTCCCACGGTCCGAAGTCGAAAAAGAACGCCTTCTTCGAGATGAAGAAGTCGTAGTTGCTGATGAGCGAGCGCTCGGGATAGATGCCCTTCGGGTCCTTGATCCAGTGCGCGTCGGGGTAGTAAGCCATGAACCGGTCGGAACACTTGCCGGTCTTGATCAGGTTGACAATGGCCCAGCGATAGGCGTCGTTCTTGCTTTTGAACTTGCTTCTTAGATTGTCCAGAACTCTCAGTTTGGGACCGTTCTTAATGAGCCGGTCGTATAGAGAACCTGGCGTTTCGTCGTATCGAATGGGCAAAGCATCCCTAACACCGGCCAGTGAGTTTGCGACGTTGGACGTGGCCGGAACGCTCTCATCCCAGACGATTGCACCTTTGATTTCCTTGCCGAACACCTGCATGGCCTCATCGAGGTCTTTCAGAGGTTTCGTTGGAACACCTTCCAGCCATTCGCTTTCTGATTGCAGCCAGTTCATCCAATAGCGGTCAATTGCGCCTTTGTCGCCGACGAAGTAGGCGTAGAGGCGCGGCGACTTGCGGTTGACGATGCCCTGAAGGACGAAAATCGCCTGCAACTCGTCCCAGTTCTTGCGCCTCTGTTCGATGCTGGCGAGGTCGATTGAACGGTACGGCGTCAGATCGATGGTATAGAACGAGGTCGGTTTGGCAGGTGCAATAGCCATAGCCAGGATCAAAGCACTCAGGCTCATGGGTGCAGTATAGCCCTCACAATTGCTGGCATTGCGGACAGAAATAGCACGCTCCGCCGAGGAACACCGTCTTCTCGATAGGCGTTCCGCACTTCGGGCAGGGCCAGCCGACTTTCTTGGCGTGCAAGAGGCGCACGTAACCTCCTGCACGACCGAATAGGTCGAGTTCGCAGTCGCGGCCGCCGGCTTCAATCATGTCGCCGATGATCTGCTTGGTAGCTGTGTATAAAGTCTTCTGTTCATCAATGCTCATCTCCCCCGCAAGCCGCTTGGCGTGGATTCCCGCCTCAAAAAGGATCTCCTGCAGGCACCCGTTGCCGATGCCGAATACCCCAGGCTGACTAATCATGAAATACTTGATGGCCCTCTTGTCGCCGTCAGGCAAAGAGCGGAACAGCGAAAGAAAGTACTCCTCGGTAAAGCCGTCTTCAACCACGAGCGGCCGGTCGCTAATGAGCCATGGAAAGTCCTTGATTCCCTCGTCATCGACCAGGCAGGTGAGTCCCCAGCCTTGGATCGACACGGTGAACCAAGTGCCGTCCTCGAACTCCAGTTCAAGCTGGCGTTTCGGCGGAAGAGTAGCTTCAGACTCGTGATAGGCGATGCGCTCGCCTCCGCCGCCTACGATTTGGTTCTTGCCGCTATCGAGGTGAATCATGATTGCGCCGCCGTGAGCCCACGAGCGCTCGATCGTGCGTCCGGCTAGGTTCTCGCGATAGTAAGCATCGTCGCCGGAGGCGAATGAGAACTTGTGCGGCGAATTGCCTCGGTTCCCCTGTTTGATGCGCTTTCCTTTCAGCGTCTCATAAATCTGCTTCGAAATAACAACGGCTTCAGGCAATTCGATCATAATCAATCCCCTAGGTCATTATACAGTACATGTAGACGAATATGTACTATTATCGTGAGATCATTGGTGAGATATCATTGCCAGTGGTTTTAGGATGCTTCGATCTAGCAACCCTGAACCCCACCGCTTCGCTACGGGGGCTGAGGGATAGAAGATTTCTCAGATACTTAAATAGAAAACCCTCAACCCCATATCTTCGCTAGGGGGTTGAGGGATAGATAAGCTGACTATGTCAGACGATCAGTACTTGCGGTCCTTTTCAGGATCGATATTCTTGATCTGGGTCTCGTCGTAGACGCCTTCCTTAACCGGAATCTCCTTCGGCAGCTCTTTGCCGGCGATGATGTCGGCAACGGCATCGTAAACCTGCGGGCCGAGAAGCGGGTTGCACTCGACCGTGCAGTTTGCCTTGCCAGCCTTAATGGCCTTGAAAGCATCGCGAACGCCGTCAACGGAGACGATGACGATGTCTTTGCCTGGCTTGAGACCCGCGGCTTCAATCGCTTGGATCGCGCCGATGGCCATATCGTCGTTGTGGGCGAAGAGGACGTTAACCTTCTTGAAGTCCGGCATCTTAAGCCAGGCTTCCATGACCTGCTGGCCGTTGGCTCGCAGGAAGTCGCCGGATTGGTTGAAGGCAATCTTCATGCCGGGCTCTTTGGCCAGAATCTCTTCGAAGCCTTGCTTGCGGTCGTTGGCGGGGGCGCTGCCGACGGTGCCGATCATCTGCGCGATGACGGCTTTGCCGCCCATCTTCTTGACGAGCCAGCGGGCTGCGTTGCGGCCTTCCTCAACAGTGTCAGAACCGATGTGGCAGACATAGAGGCTGGGATCGGAGTCGAGTTTTCGGTCGGCGACGATAACGGGAATCTTCGCGCGCTGGATTTCTTTGAGAATGGGGGTCCAGCCCGTCGAGATGACCGGTGAGAACACAATGACATCGACGCGCTGCTGGATAAACGAACGGAGAGCCTTAATCTGGTTCTCTTGCTTTTGCTTAGCGTCGTCAAATCTCAGGTCGATGCCGCGTTTTTCAGCTTCCTCGCGCATCGATTCGGAGTTGGCCGTTCTCCAGCCGCTCTCGCTGCCGATCTGCGAAAAACCGACGGTGATTTTTTTGCCATTTTTTGCATCAGGCTTTTCTCCTTCAGATTTCTGGCCGCATCCCGCGCCGACGACGAGCATCATCGCAAGCGCGAATGTTGTAAATAACGATTTCATCTTGTTCCTCCAAGTTGCCCAGCAACGGGCTTTAACCTTAAGACGGTCAGGCTGAGCGCAGGGCAAGCCGCCGTCGGATTCTTCGGATCGATTCGTACCTTACGTGAGTATGGCGACACTTTGTTCGGTTCGTCAAGCGAGTTCTCGTCGGTTGACAAAGCCGAAGTCAGGACAATCGCCTTTCCTTCGTAAGCTTGCGGATTCGAGAGCTCGATCTTCACGTTCTGAGCCTTTGTTGAATTGTTGACGATGCGGACGATCATCTCGCCGGTCTTCTCGTCGATGCCTGCCGAAGCAAACAGTGTGGGAACGGCTGACGGCTTCGATTCGTTCGTCAGTTTTCCGTTCAAGTAGCACTTAATGGAATCGGGCGCGAACTCAACCTTGATGTCGTACCACTTGCCGGTCTCGACGCTGTCCTCAAAGCCGCGGTCGCTGACGATCGGCCCAACGCCTTGGTTTCCTTCAAGCGCAGTCTTGGTGTTGCCCCAGCCTCCAATGTTCCACCAGATCCAGTTCTGCGGGTTACGATAGCCAATGCTGATCAGGAAGCCCTCGTCGCCGCTGTTCTTTTTGGCCTTGCAGGTCAAGGTGTATTTCGTCCAGTTCTCGCCTTCGATGTAAGCTCGAGCCCCTTCGGCATCGCTGCTTTGAACCAATGCGCCATCTTTGACAGTCCATGTGCCCTTTTCTTTCTTCAGCTTTGAGCCGTCTTCGCTCTCGAAAAGCACCTTGCTATCCGATACGACCTTGATGTCTTTGAACTCAGACTGGGTCTTCCAGGTTCCCATTGCGATGCCGCCGGGAGCAAAGGTCGGCTTATCGAACTCTGCCTGGCTAAGCTTCACCGGATAGTTGCGATCGTAGCGATTCGCCGAGAAGAGTTTCTGCACATAGTAAGACGGCGTGCCGATCACTCGCGACGAATCGAAGTAGATCAGGTCAGGATTCCAGCCTTTGTGGTTCACATTCGCAAAGAGCGGCGCATACGAGGACATGACGACGACGTCGGAGTTTCGTTCCATGCCGGTCATGAAGGCGGCCTCCGAAAGAGCGCCGATCAGGTTGCCGTTGCCGCATCCCTGAGTGACCGCGTATTCACCGACATACACTTTTGGACCCTTGCGGTCGTAAGTATCGTAACGATTCGCGTTCTGGAAGAAGAAACTCGGGTTGTTGTAGTAGTGCTCGTCAACGAGGTCGACGTACTTCGAGTTGGGATAACCGCCCCACACGCAAGCGACAAGTTGAATCTCAGGATACTTGTCCTTGATCGCCTTTGCGAACAAGGCATAGCGCTCGTGGTACCGCGGGCCGCCGTTCTCGTTGCCGATCTCCATCAGTCGCAAGCCGAACGGATTCGGATGGCCAGACTGAGCTCGCATCGCGCCCCACTTGGTGTCGGTCGGGCCGTTGGCATATTCGATGGCGTCCATTGCGTCTTGGACGTATTCGCCCATCTTATCCATCGGCACGACTTCTCGGTGCGACATGCCGCAGTTGATGACGAACAGGGGTTCTGCGCCGAGGTCTTCGCACATTTGAAGGTATTCGTGGAATCCGAGTCCGTTTGTCGACTTGTAACCCCAGAGGTTAGGCAGCGTTCGGCGGTCGGCGACCTTGCCGATCGTCTGTTTCCATCGCATCGAGGTGGCCATCGTGTCGCCTTCGACCCAGCATCCGCCTGGGAATCGCACGAACGCCGTCTTCAGCCCGTCCAGCATCTGGAAAAGGTCGGGTCGCAGTCCGTTCGGCCGGTTCTTCCATGTCTTGGGAAAAAGGGAAATATTATCGAGGGTATAGGTTTGGCCTGGTTTGCCCGAGACGCGCAGCACGGCTTTAGGGTCATTGCCGGTTCCCTTAATGCTAACCGATGTTTCTGCCCAATCCGTCGACGTTTTCGGCCTCACAACAGTCTGGCCGATGACGCCGCCCTTCGTGGACATCAATTGGAACTTCAGCAAAGCATCGGGATGGGAGTTCAAGGACCTGAAAGTCAAGCGGTAGTTCTCGCCTTTTCGAACCGCCATTCCCCAATAGCCGCCGTTCTCGATATAAGCGCTCTCGCTATCAAACTGGACCTGAAGGCACTTCGAGTTGAAGCCTGAGATGCCGGTCGGCACGATCTCTTTCTTCGAGATGCCATCTGAGAACTTCCAACTATCGGGATTGTTGGAGTCTTCGAACGATCCGTTGCGAACAAGCTCCGCGTAGATGCCGCCGTCGCCTGCGCAGTTGATTTCTTCGAAGAAGATGCCCCACAGTCGCTTGTCAACCGGTATTCCCGTTTCGCTATTCTTTATGGCAAGAACGGGTCCTTCTGGCGCAAGTGCAGGTTGGCTCAAAAGAGAAGCTGCGATTAGTGCTAAGTACAAAACTAGCCTCCAAATATGTTTTTGACGTTGCTTATTTCAATATATCCTTAAAAAAGTGCCCCGTAGCCGGAATCTTCGTAAAATCCAAGGAAAAAGGGAATAAATATAGCCAAATAGGAATGTAAAATAAATCCTGCCGACAATTCGCAGCAAGCCGCTACTGGTTCGAATAGTGTAAGAAGGTTTGCAGCTTCCATGCGGTTATAATGATTCTAATGCGGCTGAGAGAACGAAGCCGAACGGTGGATTAATGCCCTCACATATTATTGAGCTAAATGCGAACAACGGATTGCCTGCTTTTAAGGCATTGGCATCGGATACGCGAATCAAGATACTGTCGCTTCTGACTGATCGCGATATGAATATCAATGAGCTAAGTATCGCTCTGAACATTGCCCAGCCGAGTGTGACGAAGCATATCCAGATCCTGGAAGACGCGGGGCTTATCACGTCTGACTATGCTCCCGGCGCTCAAGGCACTCAGAAGCGATGCCACCGGCCTTTCGACCGTTGCATTGTTACGTTTGAGGATGCCGCGAGGCCGATTGAGAACATCGCCGAGATTGAGATGCCGATCGGCTTGTATTCGATTGCTGTGCCGAAGCCCACTTGCGGTCTGGCAAGCCGGACGGGCTGGATCGGTCTTGTCGATGATCCGGTCTCTTTCCATTTTCCGCAACGAGCAGAGGCTCAAATCCTGTGGATGGCAGACGGCTATGTCGAATATGTCTTTCCAAACACGCTAGCTCCACAAGTTAGGGTAGTCAGCCTTGAGCTTATGATGGAAGTTGGATCCGAGACGCCCGGCTATAACAACGACTTTCCGTCGGATATCACCCTCTGGATCAACGGCACCGAAATCGGTTCCTGGAGGTCCCCCGGCGATATGGGAGGGCATCGCGGCAGGCTGAATCCTTCCTGGTGGGCCGACAATCTAAACCAGTTCGGTTTCCTTAAGTCTTGGATTGTCGATGGGACAGGATCATATGTCGATGGCATCAGCATTTCGTCGACAACGATCGACCAACTCAGCATCGAGCCCTATCAGCCGACAACGATTCGAATCGGCATCAAGGACGACGCCGAAGTGCACGGCGGATTCACATTGTTCGGCAAGAGCTTCGGCAACTATGAGCAAGACCTGATTCTGCGGCTGCACCATTCTGGCAAGTCAAAGTAGATGCATATATATGAGTGGATACTGCAATACGTAGCCCCGTCATAATAACTCTGCATATTTTTAGAAAAGAATTAATAACAAAAGGATATAGCTAAGGGAATTTGTTCCAATAGGCGTATCCATCAACTTTTGCTGCCCAATCCGCAAAATCGCAGTGTATCATTTGGCATTTTGAACCATACAATATGTATGCGGTTCTATCCTGCACATCTGCAAAACTGGGATTCGACCGTATACGCTAAAGCGCTCAAATAGTAGCCCAAGCTCTTAACCGATCCTATCCGCTGAACCGCCTGTAGAAGCTATATAATGGAGCGACCCAAGTTTAGATTACTCATCGTTGAGGATAATCCAGATGATGCCTTCCTGCTTATTCGTGAGCTCAAGAGGGCTGGTTATGACATCGACCACCACGTGGTATGCCGTGAAACGGACCTAAGACACGCCCTGGTTCACAATCGATGGGACTGCGTTACATCCGACCACAAGATGCCCGAGTTCACCGCTCACGAAGCGGTTAAGGTAGTCCGCGAACTCGCCCCCGATCTTCCTATGGTTATCGTATCTGGCGAACTCGACCTAGACCTTGCTGTCGGTTTGTTGAAATGCGGAGCTGACGACTACGTTCACAAAAATGAGCTGCCGCTCGTCGTGAATGCCATTGAGGCCGCCAAGTCTCGCTCAGAAATGCGCGTATCCCTTAAGCAGGAACGCAAACAGATCCTTGAGAAAGAGCGGATCCTGCGCAGCTATTTCGATTTACCTGTTGTCGGCGCTGCCATTCTTACGCCAGAACTAAAGATCAGAGAAATCAATCCGTATCTCGCCTCTTTAGTCGGATATGATGCGAGCTCTTTGATCGGCGACGACTTCCCAAAGCTAGCCGATAGCGCTTCTGATCGTATTGTAGGTTTACTCGGCAAACTTGCCGAAGGCGCTCTGGCGTCCATCGAAACTGAAGCCGAACTCGAACACCGGAACGGATATCCGATTCAGGTCCACCTTTCGGCAAATTGCTACTATGGATCAGACGGCGCGCCTGACTACATCATGTGCGTTATCGTTGACCGAAGCAAGGAAGCTCTGTTGCGTCGCCAAGCCGAAGAGAGCGCACACCTCATTGACTCGATCAGCAAGACCGCGCCGATGGCTTTCTACTTGCTTAACTGCAAGACACTCGCCTTTGAATACTCTAGCGACAAAATCGGGGAATGCGTGGGAACGAGCCGCGAAGAAATTGCCCAACTCGGCGGCTCATTGTGGCCTAAAGCGCTTCATCCCAAAGATTTCTTATTGGTCCCACGGTTTGTTCGCAGGCTATCGCGGCTCCTTGACGGCAAGAGCTTGGTCGTAAGGTTCCGGATGCGATGCGCCGACGGGAAGTACCGCACCTACCTTAGTGAGAGCACGGTTTACACGCGCGACGACGACGGTGTTCCGTTAGTCGCCTTCGGCGTGCTCATTGACGAAACCGAGCACGTTCGTACCGAGACGCTGCTCTCCGACATAAGTCGGAAGTATTCCAAGCTGGTTGATGCCTCCCAGATTGGTATCGTGTCAACTACATCCGATTCTACGATTCGCTTTGTAAATCCAGCCTTTTGCCGTATGTTAGGTTATGAAGCATCGGAACTTGTTGGCAAGAACGCCCGTGATATCACCCATGAGGCTTATGTTCTGAAGACCAAGCAAGTAGTGGATGCCCTCAACAAGGGATCGGGCAAGTCAATATCCGTGCAAAAGGCGTATGTCCGCAAGAACGGCACGATATGTTGGGCTAGAACAACGGTAATCAAGAATGTTCTTTCTGATGAAGTTGAGCTAGTTGCCATGGTTCAAGACATAACTCAGGAGATTGAGGCTTTGACTCGAGCCCAAGAGAGCGAAGAACGCCTTTCCAAGACATTCGAGCTCTGCCCGGAACCAATGATGCTTCTCGATGTGACTAACCGATCCATATCCGAGGTCAACGACGTTTTCGTGGAAGTTGTTGGACTTGAAAAGCAGTTTGTCCATGGGTTGACCATTAACGACTTCGCGCAAGCTGTTGAAGACAGAGAGTTTGGCAAGCTCCTGATGGATTGCATCGAAGGTAAGACGATACGGGAAGACTCCTATGAACTGCATGGTGGAAACGGCGGCCAACTCTGGCTATATCCGTCTTATACACAATTCGATGCATGCAGCAAGAGGTTGTGCCTCGTGTTGCTCATCGATAACACCGAGCTCATCCAATCACGAATCAAGAACCATAAGCCATAAAAAAGGCCCCCTCGCCGCTGTCAGCGAGGAGGCAATCCAATTGCTAGTCGTCTATTGCGCCTTAATCCAAACCATTGAGCGTCCGCCACGATTCAATCTCGCATAGTTCGGTATTGCCAGAAGCGGCGTTCCGTCGGTGAACTTGCCTTGAATCGTCATGACTCCGCCAAGAAGCTTCGGATCGTATATGGCTTTCAGCGGCGCTTTCAGATCAATCGTTTTCTCGACGTCCTGGTCGACGCTTTCGATATTGAAGATCATTGCGCCGTAGCGCAAGGCAACGCGGCCGACATTCGCTTCGATCCTCGGATCAGCCCTCACGATTTGGACTTTCATCGGCAGAGCGAACTCGACCAGGTCGCCAGAATGCCATTCTCTCTCAATGGCTGCATAGCCGTTGACGGCCTTTACGGGATAGGCTTTGCCGTTCACTTTAAGCTCGGAAATACCGGAAACTTCGGGTAGAGGCATATAGAGGTCGCTTGTTTTACGGTTGGGCATGCGCACCATCAGCTTAAGCTTAGCCGTTTTGCTAGGCATGAGTTTAATCGCGACCTTGCCGTCGTTCGGATAGCCAGTTGTCTGTTCGACAGTGACATCGACGCCCGCGACTTTGCCGACTTTTGCTGCGCCGCCGGAGAACATGTTCACATAGAGCGAGTCTGTGCCGATTGAGTATTGCCAAGTGGGCACCATCAGGAGCGTGCGCGGGATGTTGCCGACGCAACAAGGGCATACGTGCCATAGATACCGTTTCTCGCGCGAATCTAGGGCGTTAGTGTAAGTAAAGTGCTTGCCGTCGAGATCGACGCTGCCGAGGATGTTGTTATAGAATGCCTCTTCCATCAGGTCTGCATAACTCGCCGATTGATAGGCCATTCCGAGCGAGTGCTGGAAGAAGAGCTCTCCGCACCCGGCGCAAGACTCGCAGTAGGCTTCATTGCTCAGCGAGAACTCCGGACCAAATCCCTCTGAGGTTTCGCCGCTTCCTAAGCCGCCCGTGATGTAATACTTTTTGTTGATAAGGCTGTTCCAGAGCGACTTGACAGCGCTGAAGTAGTCAGTATCGCCGGTTGCCAGGGCGACAAGAGCCATCGCGTTGTAGCTGTAGGATGCCCGCACGCTGTGGCCGACCGCCTCGTATTGCCGCGTTACCGGCACATGGCTTTGATCGTATTCCGATCCCTTGTCTCGGCAATCAAGAAGGAACTTGGCCAGCTCGATATACTTTTTGCCTTTGCCTGCGCCTTCGACCTTGTCAACGGTCTGGCCCAGACGCACAAGCGACTGTTCGATCGACTGGTGCCCGTCGTACCACTTCTTCTTCGGCGCGGGACCGAACATCGAGCACCAAAGGTCCGCGCCTTTCTTGGCCGCTTCGTACATGCTGCGATCTTTGTGCTTGGTGTATTCGAAGTGCGCGAGAGCCGCTTCAATGAAGTAGCCCATCACGTAGCCTTCGTGGTCTCCCAGGTTGGACCATCGGGGTTGTCCGCTGATCGTGTAAAGAGTGTCAAGGTAGCCGTCACGCTCTTGCGCTGCAAGGATCGTTGGCACCCATTTGTCAATGGCCTTCTTGATGAGAGATTGGGCCTTCTTGATCTCGGCGTCTCCGTTCGGGTCAACCATCATGGCCAAACACATTGCCTCAAGCGCGTTATAAACCCAAGCGTTGGCGAAAACCGGACCTTGGTGGCGGCAGTCGGTCGTGCCTGCCATCTTCTTCGCCGCCTGCACAAAGTTGTCTAGGCCGCCTTCTCTAGTCTGAGGATCTTCAATCTTCTTGATGAGATACGGGAGCCAATTGACGATCTGATTCTTCAGCCGCGGAAACAGGAACGGACTCGTGACCTTGTAGCTGCCCGTTTCGACCCTCGTGAGGTGACCTTTCGGCGCGGCTTCCACGATTACTTCGATTGGAGCTTCGGTCTGATATTCGCCGTCGTCGGCAACCAGACAAAGCGTATACGTTCCAGCCTTCGTGAAGGAAGCCGTCGTCTGCAGGGCAGTCGCGGTAGCGAACTTGACATCGCCTGGGCCTTCCTTCTTTACCCATTTGGTTGCTAATGTGCCGTTTGGTTTGCCGTCGTCTTTGGCAAGCCCGCTAAGGTAGGTCTTGCTTGGCATGGCGACGTAACGGTCTTTGCCAGCTTGCACGGTTGGCGGGAAGTTCGCCGACTTGCCGGAGTCGATCACGCGGAACTCGATGATACCGGTGGAAAAAGTTTCATTGGATACGAACTCGAGCCTCAACTTGGTCGTAATGACTTCATCAAAGGTCGTTATATTGAAGGTGTTCGGTTGAACGCCGAGTCCGGCCGCATTGGCGACTGGAGCATACTCCGTTCCGTTCCAGTAGGTGAGTTTGCACGATACGGGTAGCCGGATTCCTTGTCTGTCCTCATACCAATAGACCTCTACTTGCTTCGTCGAGATCGGTTTGCTCCAAGTGTATTCCACCCATTGCGAACCGTTGCTCGGCCAGTTGCCGTAGACGCCGCGCCTGCGGTCTCGCGAATTCCTTGGCGTGAAGTCATCATTGATTGCAGTGACGTTTTCGTGCCCGCTGACGAACGAGGCCTTTACCTCGGCCGAAACGGCGACGTTTCTTGGTGTGGTATCGGTTTGCGATAGTGCCATGGCGAATGCTCCTGAAAGAAATAGCATCATTAGAGAACGTGCTGAACTCTTGCTAGCAATGCGGGAGAAGATGCGAAGGTTCATCGTTGGGTTTCACTTCCTCGTATCAGCTTCATTCGAGTTTCGCTAGCGACTCGGCGTTGAATTGCCCTGCTAATGAAGCTCAATAATCCGATTATATAGCAAAACGGCTATGCTTATAGCATAACCGTGAATCTTTTGTAAAAAACCTGTTGTTAGGCTTTCTCAACGCGTGCACTGGGCAGAAGCCGATAGATCACCGGTTTGCGCGCGATTTCGGAGCCGTCGGTTGCCGCGGTAGCCGCGCCTGACGCCAGCCCAAGAGAGAACGCTTTCTCTAATCCAAGGTTCGACCCAAGTCCATACAGGAACCCGCCGAGAAGGGAATCGCCGCTGCCGATCGTGCTCTTCACGTCGACTTCAGGCGTGTAGCCGATCCATGCGTCGTTGCCGGATGCAAGCACCGCGCCGTCCGCTCCACGGGAAATGATGGCGATCTCCAGACCAAGCTTCAAAAGTTCCCTCGCTGCCTCGATGGTGGCCTCGGTCGTCTCAATGGGCCGGTTTAGAAGCCTCGCCGCTTCCTTCGAGTTCGGCTTGATCATGGACGGTTTCGCCTGCATCCCGAGTTTCATCGGCTCTCCGTCTGCGTCGAGAAGCACTTTGGCTCCCTCCCTTCTTGCAATCGTCGTCAGGATCGCGAAAGCGTCAGGAGGAACGCCAGGCGGCAAGGAGCCGCCGAGGGCTACCCAAGACGCTTTGCTTGAGTAGGTGCGAACATGCTCAACAAGCGCGTTCCACTCCGACTCGTGAATCTTCGGTCCCTTGTCGTTTAGGGTCGTGGGCGGCGTGCCGGATGCTTGCTCGACGCTGAAGTTCATGCGCGTATCAAGGCCGATCTCAACGAAATCGTGGCTGACTCCCTGCAGATCGAGCACCTTGCGGACATATGCGCCCGGGCCGCCGCCAAGGAAACCGGTGGCTGTCGTTTTTCCGCCGAGTTCGGCAACAACACGAGACAAGTTCACGCCTTTGCCGCCTGCATCGGTTTCAGTACGCACGATGCGGTTGGTGTCGCCGACCACCAATTGGTCGACGAACAGCACATGGTCTATGCAAGGGTTCAGCGTGACGCTCAGGATCACTGAGCCATAACCTCGGCCAGCAGAAGCTTTTCAGAATCGACTTTTCGAGGCGTCGAAAGCACTTGAGCCAATGGGGTTGAAACCAGCTGAGTGCCTGCAACGCCGGCCATTGCTCCCGATTCGCCGCCCAGAAGGCGATCTGCTGCAAAAGAACCAAGCCGAAGAGCCAAGACTCGGTCGAAAGCTGATGGGCTGCCGCCGCGCTGCATGTGCCCCAGAACAAGGTATCGCGAGTCGTAGCCGGTGTTCTTCTCGATGAAGTCGCGTATCTCGGACGCCTTGCCCGCGCCTTCGGCCACGATGATGATGCTGCTGCGCTTGCCGCGATTGGCCGCTCCGCTCAGACGGTCGCAGATGCCCATTAGCGAATACGGAACTTCTGGGATCAGAATAGCTTCGGCGCCTCCCGCCAAGCCCGATTCGATAGCAATATAGCCGTTGCGCCGTCCCATTACCTCAATAACAAAAACACGCTCGTGCGAATAGGCCGTATCACGAACCCGGTCAATAGCTTCAACGGCGATATTAACGGCGGTATCAAAGCCGATGGACCAGTCGGTGCCCGATATGTCGTTGTCAATGGATCCGGGAACGCCGTAAACGGGGAATCCGAACTCTTCATACAGCTTTAGCGCACCAGTCAAGGAACCGTCGCCGCCGATGACGACCAAACCGTCGATCTCTAGCTTTCTTAGGTTCTCATAGGCCTGCTTGCGGCCTTCGGCTTCACGGAACTCGGCGCAACGAGCGGTTCTCAAAATCGTGCCGCCATGGTTGATAATGCCGCCGACCGACTTCGTGTCCATCGGCTCGCCAGGCGTGTTCAGGACGCCTCTCCACCCGTGATGGAATCCGACAACGTCTGCTCCTCGCCCTTTGGCGCTGCGAACAACCGCTCGAATCGCCGCATTCATGCCCGGCGCGTCGCCGCCGCTTGTGATAACTCCGATCTTCTTCACGCAAATACCCTCGCTTTTTTACCAGTTATTGCAATTATGACGATTGCTAGGCCGTTGCTCACATATCCGCTAAGAAAAGGCTTGATGAAATGCCAGCTTTGGCCTAAACAGGGGATTTAACGACGCTGAGCACGGTTACAATGAACGAGACGATGCGTATCCTCATTACCGGCGCAAAAGGGAATTTTCCGACTGTTCTCATTCCGATGCTTGAGAACGAGGGTTGCGAACTGGTCTTGCTCGATATTGAGCCGATGAACTCGACCAGTCACAAGACTGTCCAAGCCGATATTCGCGATGCCGGAGCAGTCACTGCCGCGATGGTCGGCTGCGATGGTGTGATCCATGCCATGGCTTATCACGGCAATATGGCAGGCCGAAGCAACTATGACGACTACTACGGCGTTAACGTGACGGGAACCCATAATGTGTTGATGGCCATGTTGCGGCTGGGCATCCAAGACTTGGTCTTCTCAAGCAGCGAGGTTGTTTACGGCGACGGGATGAAAGACAGACTGACGATGGACGAGTCGGTGCCGTGCATCCCAACGCACATTTATCCGCTGACAAAAGTGCTTTGCGAAGAGATGTGCCGATACTATGTGCGACAGCATATGTTTCGTATCGCTAGTCTTCGATACGGATGCTTTGTGCCTGAGGACTGGCGCGTGCAAGGCCTTGGCAGACTAAACAATTGGCTCGATCGCGAAGATGTCGCCGAAACGAATCTCCTTGCTTTGCGCGCCATCCGAGAGGGCAAGATCGGCTACGAGGAGTTCTTGATTCACTGCTCAAAACCGTTTGTCGATTCCGATTGGCCGATGCTTAAGGTAGAACCTGAGTCGGTGGTGGAGCGCTACTATCCTGGGTCAATAGAATTGCTTTCCCGAAACGGTTTAAAAGTACCCAAGGTTTGGCATCGGTTCGACATCAGCAAAGCGAGATCGATACTCGGTTACAATCCGAAGCGCAACTTTGCAGAGTTCCTCGACCGTCTTCGAGCGGAAGGAGTTCAGAGCTAGTTGGAAAAGAACTCGCTTGGCAAAACCGTTCGCGAGCTTATGCGCCCGACCGAGCTTCTCAGCGTTGAGGATTCCCTTGACCGGGCTGGCGCGATGCTCCGCCGGTCGAATGCCCCGTTGATTCCTGTCGTCTCAGATAGTTGCCTTATAGGGGCTGTTACCGAACAGGGCTTTGCGCAAAAGCTTGCTGACGGGGCCGAAATGAGCGGAGCGCTTGATGGAGTGATCGACAAGACCGTTATGGTTGTCGGGCCATATATGTCGGGAGCCGAAGCTCTGCGGACGATGAGCCTAACCGATTGCCAAGCGCTTATTGTTGCCGAGGACACCGGACGGGTAGTCGGTATTGTTGCACCCAGCGATCTGGCTCCGAGGCGCACGCTTCAGCCGATTCCTCCCAGCGTTGGCGGAATGGCGACTCCTTTCGGCGTTCACCTAACCTCAGGCACGGTGCATAACGGGGCTTCGCATCTTGCTTTGATCACGACCGGCATGACCATGGCGACGATCATGGTCTTCGCAGCCATTGCCTCAGGGCTGGTCGTCGAGTGGCTTTCATCCAGCCGATGGGGCAGCGCAGCCGCTCCGTTCGCGGACCGTTTGCTCATCTTTGCCATCTTTGCAGCTGTCTTCCGATTCCTTCCGCTGTCGGGCATCCACGGAGCTGAGCACAAAGTTGTCCACGCCATCGAACGAGGCGAAGAACTTGTGCCGGAAGTGGTTGCTCGAATGCCTCGCGTTCATCCTCGGTGCGGCACCAACTATGCCGCTGGAGCGCTTCTTTTCTTCGGAATTGCCACGAGTACCTTTATCGCCGACGACACGGTGCGGCTGTTGATTGCCGTGCTAACGGCGCTGTTTACTTGGCGATGGCTGGGCTCCTTCGTTCAGAAATGGTGCACAACCAAGGAGCCGACCCGCAAACAGCTTGAAGGGGCCATACAATCGGCCTACGGGCTTCTCGATCTCTACGCCCATAGCCGTTCAAGCCACCCCACGATTATGCAGAGGCTCTACCATAGCGGCATCATGCATGTGCTGTTAGGCGCTTTCACCATCGTTCTGGTAGCCGACGCCATTCTAACTTGGCTGAAGTTTCCTATTCCGGTTTTATCCTAAGCTTGGCTTCATCAAGAATCGCAGCCGTTGCCGTTGCACCTGCCCTAGTTACTCCTAGAGCGCGAACATCAAGCAGACGGTCTAGCGTTCGCACGCCTCCCGCGGCCTTCACCTGGACATTTGCTGGAGAGTGCCTTCGCATCAAGATCAAGTCTTCGTTTGTCGCTCCAGATGGGGCGTAGCCGGTGCTTGTCTTTACCCAATCGACGCCGATCTCGCCGCAAATCTCGCACAGCCGTATCTTTTGGCTTTCGTTAAGATACGCATTCTCGAAAATGACCTTAATCTTGGCCCCGTCGGCGTGAGTTGCCTTGGTCAGCTCTTCGATCTCGCTCGCAACGTATTCCCACTCCCCAGATAGAACTTGGCTGATGTTTACGACCATATCGAGTTCGGTGCCGCCGTCCTTCAGCGCTTGTTTGACTTCGGCGAGTTTGACCGCCGTCGTGTGTCCGCCATGCGGGAAGCCGATGGCTGTCGACGGCTGAACGCTGCTGCCTCTTAGGATCGAGGCGCACATCTTGAGTCGATACGGCATGATGCAAACGCTCGCGACATCGTAGGCCAAGGCCAGCTCGCAACCAGCCCGAAGCGCTTCCTCAGTCAATGTCGGATTGAGCAACGAGTGGTCGATCATCTTTGCAACGTCAAGGTACGTCCAAGTTGAGCTCATTTGATCACTTTTTCGGTAACGGTCTTCGTGATGTTAACCGTGGAAGATAGGCCATCCGGGCCGCCAAAGTTCATGGCGCCTGTGCTTTTAATCAAGGCGTAGTTCGCTTGGTCATAGGTGCTTGTGAACTTCATTGTGCCCATGTCCATGTTATTGATCCGCGAATTATAGGTCCATTCAATGGTTGCGGTGCGCTTAGCAGCGTCAACCGAGAGGAATTTGCCCTTGCCCTTCAATTCCAGTTTCCCATCTGGGAAGCTCATCTCCATTGGGATCTCGTCACCTACTTTGATGACCTTATCTGGAGTTGGGGATGCTGCGGCCAAGAACAAATACACCATGTTCGTGTCCATGATGCGGATGTTAGCCGGAATGTTATATTTCTCAATGAGGCATGTCTGGCTGTCCGGTTGCTTCGACTTGGCTGGATTGTTCAAGTCAACGTATTTCAGCGTTTTGAACGCGACTTGAGGGGTCTTGTCTGGAAGGAACTTCACGACATTAACAGAGATAGTCGCCTTGAGACCTTTAACAAAGCTATCATTGGGTAAGTCCATGCTCAGCGAATAGATGCACTGCTCCTTGAGCGTGTAGGTTCTTGTGAACGGGGCAGGTTCCTGAGAGGGGCTTTGCTGATAGACTAAAGATGCGACAACTGCTTGCAGGATTAGGCTCATTCGATATTCCTTGCGTCTGATAGATGAGTAGTGGCTTCAGTATGGCACAGGCTGGATCGTTTCTATTACAATCATCGCACGATTGTGGCTGTGTGCCCTCCATTGCGATGCCGGTTATTATCTGCTCGGATCGTGCCGATAAGCATGAGAGAAAGGATCAAACCTCGCTGATGTTGCCGATCGAGCCCCAAACGGCTGAGTGACTCCCCTCGCTTCGACCGATTATAATGGGAACTATCGTGCCAACGACGCAATACTCGCAGGCATAAGGAGCCTACTGCTTGAATTCGCCCAGCCCTTCCCAACCGCCAGCTGCAAATATGGTCAAGGTCAGCTTTCTGATCGTCAACTGGAATGTCCGCGAGTTTATCGTTCCGTGCGTCAAGTCGATCACTGTAAACACGCCTCCAGAAATAGCCATCGAAGTCATCATTGTTGATAATGCCTCAACCGACGGTGCGCGGGAGTATTTGCCATTGGAATGCCCTCAAGCCAAAGTCATCTTCAGCGAGGAGAACCTTGGGTACGGCAGGGCCAATAACTTGGCTTTCGAGAACTCGATCGGCGAGTATGTGTTTGTTCTCAATCCCGACACAGAGCTTGTCGATTCTTCTTGGACGAAGCTCGTGGAGGTGCTCGACGCGGAACCGAAAACCGGAATCGCCGGTCCAAAGATCATTCTTGGAGATGGATCAGTTCAGAAATCATCGGCGCGCCGCGAAGATAGAATGGGGCATTGCGTTCTTTATGAAGTGATGGGGCTGGGCAAACTTGGTTTGGTTCAGCGCAACAATTTGCAGATGCAATCGACTTACTATCCAACGGACAGCGACCTGTATGTGGAGGGGGTTTCTGGAGCGGCAATGCTTGTTCGCAAAGAAGTCTATGCTAGTGTTGGCGGATTCGATCCTGAGTTCTTGCACGGCGGAGAAGACACCTATCTCTGCAAACGCTGCCTAGAATTGGGTTACCGTATTAAGTTCGTGGCCGGAGCCCAACTAAACCACTATCACAACCGAAGCGGCGCGAAAGCAAGCGTAAAGACATTTGTCAAGAGCCTGGACAGCAGGTACACCTTCTTCCGCAAAGTAGAAGGTTCCTTTAGCGCCTTTGTTTATCGTCTGTCTGTGCTCGTTTTCTATTGTTTTCGGCTGCTTATCGTTGCCATCGCATCAACGCTGAAGAGAAAGTCGGACAGCAGCGAAAGATGGGATATGTATCGCGCGGTTCTCGTTTGGTGCCTTACCAAGAAGAGGCCTTAGTTCAGCCGCTCACGTCGGAGGCCTCGCCCAGATAAGGCATAATTGATCGAAGAGCCAGAATTGGAAGAACCGTCTCAGTTCCGCTCCACGGAGGACCGTATCTCAAGTAGCGCTGAACATTTCAAACACAGTCTTATCAGCAACAGCATCAGCATTGCATCCTCTCGATTCTTGTCTGTGCTTGCAGCGTTCATTCTCACTCCTGTTACGATTGCCAAACTCGGAATGGGCGGGTACGGAGTATATGAATCGATGTTTGCGATATGCTCGATTGTCGGTATCTTTGAGGGCGGAATCAGCGGCTCCCTCTTAAGATTTCTGTCTGCGGACTATAGCAAGAAAGATCGATCTCGAAACATCCGCCTGGTTGGAACTTCGCTATCGCTTAACGCATTCCTTAGCATTATAGTCATACCCATACTGCTAATTGCTAATCCTTACATCGCTGGCTCGATAGAAAGACGCATTCATGGCTTGGACCACTTGCTGCTAAGTCTTAACATCCTGGCGATGTCAATTGCCGTTCAAAACGTGCAGACATGCTATTTGGCGATGATATCGGCGACTCAAAGAACCGGTGTAACCAACTGGATTGTGGCAGGAGGAAGGATTACATCCACGATCATTGCCCTCATTGGAGTTCTATCTGGATACGGCATACTGGCACTCGCCGTAGGCGAAATTGTACGCAATGCCCTGCTTCTAATTGTATCGCTTGTTGTGATTCGACGAATTGATCGGGATTTGCCTTATTGGCCTGTAGTGCCGCAGAAAAACGAAATCAAGGAGATCCTTGACTATGGCGGCAAGATGTTCGTAGTTCGCTTAACGGAAGGTCTATCTGGCAACACGGACAGAATTGTCCTTGGATTCATCAGTAAGTTTGAATGGGCAGGATACTACGGCATTGCCGCGCGGCTTGTGTCATTGCTCAGTGACGTAGCTGGTTTCACGTTGCAGCCTCTTGTGCCTGCAATCTCATCCTTATGGGAGCAAAAGCGTACGGATCTAGTTAACAAGATATATCTTGCAGCAATGAGATATCTGGCTTTCAGTTTAGGCCTGCTTGTTTCTATAATAATCGGTCTTCAACATCTAATTGAGAAGGCGTGGCTTAATAAAGTTAGCCATGAGGTAGCACCCTTTCTTTTCAGCCTGTCCTTTGTCGCGTTCGTTCACCTTTGCACAGGACCGGCAACATCGATGTGCCGAGGAATAAGCAAAGTCGGACTAGAAGCCGGTTATTCGGTTGTGAGTGTCGTTCTCAACTTGACGTTGACGATCTTGCTCGTTCTCTTAGTTGGACCATACGGCACAGTGATAGCGACAATCGTCGCCAAGACTGTATCGTGCATCTACTTCTATATCACCTTCCATAGGTCGGTACCCGTCCCATTAGCTGGGCTCAAAGCGGTAGCTGCTGGTATGATCATTGCCTTTACACTTGGAACTCTCGCTTATGTATGTTTGAACCAATTCCTTATACCTAGCGGCCGCTATGGCGCGATGGGATTACTTGTTGCTCTTTCTGTTCCCATCATCGCAATATATACAGCTCTATGCGTCGGTTTTCGCATCATAGAGCCTTCGATGATCGGTGATATATGGAAGTCGAGGAAACCTGTTCATTCTGAAGCGAAGTAGCTTGCTAAAGCGTTTCGGCGGCAGTGAAAACCATGGTCGCCTCTCAAGGCATGGCTTCGACATGGGCAAACATTAAGGCTCGGGCAGAGCTGACCACCGAAGCAATTGATAAGCTTCCTGAAATCGATTTCCAAGCTGAAGTCTATTCTCCAGATGCTGACGCCGTTTGCAAAGCGGGCTTGCCAGTGGCCGCTCGATCGCCCAAGTCTTCCTTAACGGGCTCTCTATCGGTTCTTAACACTCTCGAAGCGAGCACTGGAAGCAGTAGAGTCGTCCAGAAGAACGGCTCAGGTTCAAAGCTTTCTTTCATCACGATAACGAACAGAGTAGCCAAGCAAAGGAGAAACATCGCTTTGTATCTCGGAGGACAGGTAAGAGCGGCTCGAACCGATTGGACGACGATTCCAATGAACAAGAAGAAGCCAATCAAACCATATTCTGATAGGATTGAAAGAATGGCGTTGTGAGACACGGACAGGTTGCCGATACCCTCATATTCGATTCGGCCGCTGCCGATACCGACGCCAATGATGGGATGGTTGGAAAATATATTCCAAGTCTGACCCCAGAACTCAAAACGAGTAACGACGTTCTTTGATTTAAGGTCGAAACCCGCGCCGATCAATCGGTCGATAGATTGGCTTATGTTTCCGCTTGTTTTAAACAACGAGATAACGATCAAACCAGCGAGCACCACGCCAATAACATATGCCGCATTCTTATAGGGATGCTTGCTGCGGATAATCGATAAGATCACATATCCGCATCCGAAAACGGACGCCAAAGCTGCTCCTCGAGAGGCAGTTAACACGATACCTACCGGTGTCAGAATGACAAGGAAGTAGGCAAGAGATTTAACGAGCCTGTTGCTCCTGACGTCAACATGGAAAATCCACCATGCTATCGGCAGGCATATGGCGAAAACCGCACCGGCAAAGTTCGGGTTAATATTCAAGAACGAATATCTCGAGGAGTCGGAAAGATCACCAACGTCAGTAAATGCATATGGACGCCTTGTTACATAGCTCCATATCGTTCCAGCTAACATGACGCCAGATCCTATGCATGCGCTTCTAAGAACATTGATAAGGTTTGTTTCAGTTCGGACAGATAATAAGGCAAGACCAAACACGAGTGCAAGGTAGATCTGCCGCATGCCCATAAGGTATGTGCTGTCTGAGTCTAGCGACCAGAGCATAGTCGTTAGGCCATAAGCGGTAAACAAGAGCCATAAGAACGCAAACAACGGCAACTTGCGAGCCCGGTGTTCTGCGATGATTGTTAAGAAACTGAGCAGCACAGCGATGAAGCCGACACGGTTAGAGATGATCGACAGTAGCGGTATCTTGTTCGCGCACATGAATGAAAGAGCGAACAGGATATTGAATACAAATAAGGCAATGCTATTCATGGTTCGGCAACGCTATTTGGCGCTAACTTAACATACGTGCCAAGACAAAGGTTTTCGAAATGGCTACTCAGACTTACATCCATGATACTGTATTATTACAATCGGAACTTGGACTCATTTGTCGATAATCCAGAAGTTGGTCGCAAATCCCGTATTTGACACAAGCAGCTTAGCGAGCAACGACCAAGTTTCAGCTGGCCAGCTGTCCTAAAGAGATTCGATAAGCCTCGCATATTCTGACGTCGCCTTAGCCGCTGAAAAGCGATCCCACGATTGAATGCTAGGAACGATTCCACGATGATTTGCGACTTTGACGATTGCGTTAGCTAATGAATCGACATCGTCAGGTCGAACCAAAGTGCCCCATTTGCCTCCCTCCAGAACCTCTCGCGGCCCGGATTCGCAGTCGGTAGAGATAATCGGAGTGCCTGTTGATAAGGCCTCAATAAGCACGTTGCCGAGACCTTCCCAACTCGAGGAAAGCAAAAACATATCGGCTTTAGAGACATAGCTAAGCGGATTCGGGACAAAGCCGCGGAAGTCAACATAGTCCGCAATCCCGAGCGCTTTTGCCTCTTCTTTCAACAAGTCTTTTAGGCCGCCGTCGCCGAGAATAATCAAGTGCAGGTTAATCTGCTTTCGAGCCTCGGCAACCGCTTGCAGCATCAATGGATAGTTTTTGGCGCGTGCGAGCCGCCCAACCGCCACAGCAACAACCTTGTCTGATCCGAACCAAGGGTGTGCAACTGGTTCATCGACTGACTTTAGAGTTTCATTGGTGATGACCGGGTTGTAAAGAACCGACACTTTGCTGTCTTTGACCTTGGTCAGCGCCAGAATCTCGTTCTTGACTCCCTTTGAAACGGCAATGATATGGTCGGCAAACGGATACAATCGCTTCACCATGGCCCGATAGCGCTTGTTGTGTTTTGATGGTATTTCCCGGTAACTCGTCTCAAGCAAGGTGTGAACCGAGGGAACAACGATTGGTTTATGGCGCGAGAGGAGCTTCGCCAGAATCGCCGCAAACCCAAGCGTTTCCAAGGCAGTGATGACGATATCCGGTTTTGTTTCCTTGATTCGCTTGGCAAGCTTGCGGATCGTCTCAAAGAGCTTGCCCGCATCGAGGTTGTGAACCGCCAGCGACTCAGGCACCTCATAGCGATTGTTGGGCAAGTCGTTCTTGATCACAAGATCAACATCGTATCCAAGCTCGGAGAGCCCAATCGCGACGTTCAGCATGACGCGTTCCGCGCCGCCGTCCGATAGCGAAGGGGATGCGAGCATGACGCGTTTGCGCTTGTCAGGCATCGGTCGCCATCCGCAAGTATTGTTCGCTAACCGTTTGAAGCATGAATGGAGCGTAACTCTCAGGCGGCCTCGGCGTGCGGCCGGCTTCAATCTGAGCTTCGAGCGCTTTTGCCATGGCTTCAACGTCGCCTACAGGCACGATCTTGCCCCATTTACCTTCAGCCAGGATCTCTTTAGGGCCGCTCTTGCAGTTTGTCGAAACGATAGGGATTCCGCTAGCCAGCGCCTCGATGAGGACATTCGGCAAGCCTTCGAATTGAGAGCTCAAAGCATACACATCGGCGCGAGCAAGATAGGCATAGGGGTTGGGAGTAAAACCTGGCATCGAAACCGATTCTGCTATGCCAAGGCTGGCCGCTAGTTCTTCAAGCTGGCCGCGAAGGTCGCCGTCGCCGAGGATGATGAGACGGCAGGTCCGCTTGTTTATGACCTTGGCAAACGCTTGGAACAGCATCGGATAGTCTTTCTGGGCATCCAGCCGTCCAACCGCCACGATAACTGGTTGGGAGTGATCCTGAAGCCACGGATGGTCTGCTTCTTCCTTGGCCTTCTCAAAAAGATTCGGGTTCACTGTAGGATTGTAGATATGTCCGATGCGCTTTGCGTCAATGCCCAAGACTTCTGCCGCATCGTCGGCGCATTCGCGCGAAACGGCTGAGATCAGATCTGCCTGAGGGTATAAAAGCTTGGCCAGCCAAAGAGAGAGACGCATCTTCAGCGAGCTGTTTGGGCCGTATTGAACGGAAAGCGTGTTCCTGATGCTGGCAACGACTTTAACCTTAGAATGAGATAGGCGCTTGGCTAAAATCGCCAGGTTGCTGGCATGCTCCATTCCCGAAATGAGGCATCTTGGCTGGCGATCCTTCAAATACTTTGCGAGCGCGAATAGGGCAAGGGCTGTGCGGGTCTTTCCAAGGTCAACAAGATGAACGGAAGGGTCGACTAGTTCGCCGTTCGGACCTTCGCCCGAGCAAACGACCAAATCGACGGGATGGCCTTTCCGGGCAAGCTCATTCGAAAGTGTGATGAACGTCCTTTGGACGCCGCCGCACTGCAGATCTGGCATGAAGAAAGCGATTCGTTGCGGGTTGACATTCATAGTTGACTAAGATCAATAAGGATACCTTTGACCTCGCGTTAACCTATGGACATGGCAAATATGGTGCCAAACCCAGAGGCGTCAGACGGGAAGTAACAATTCGGTGCAGGAAACCTCAAAGATTAGCGCGTAATAGAGAAACGCGAGGTAACGCCATGTTCGTTCCGATACTCATCGCCGTATAAGTCCGCCACGCAATCCAAGATAAGGAGCTGCCCCTTATGAAACCTGCCGTGCCATCAAACCAGCAAACGCTTGACCAGCTTCCATTGCTTCCCCAAGCTACGCGAGTCTACGAGTTCTCAAGCCGAAACAAGAAGGGCTTGAACGGTGACGCCGAATGGCACCTCTACAAAGACGAGCACGGCGATGCGGTCGTGCTCGACGTCCAAGGCCCGGGCTACATCAAAAGCATTTGGGAAACCGACGCAAACCCGACTCAGTCTTTCAAGTTCTACTTCGACGGAGCTAAGGAGCCGATCGTCGTGCCGGTCATGGACCTCTATCAAGGCAAGTCGCCTTTGTTTCCGCCATCATTGAACGTCTATTTGCTGGCAGGACGATGGAATGGAGACCAGTATTCGGGCAACTCGTTTGCACCGATCCCTTTCGCCAAATCGCTCAAAGTCTCCCTTGCCGGCATCTTCAGCTTCTACCATTTCATGGTCGAGAAGTATGCCGACGGAACCGAAGTCAAGACGTTCGACGGCAAGGATAGGCAGCCGTTCCTGCAGAGAGCGTTCAAGGAGATCGGCGAGGAGCTGAACCCGCATCCTGAAGCAGAAGTGGTTAAGTCGAGTTCGCCAGGGATCGACAAAGAAGGCTGGATGGAGTTGCTGAACGTTGAAAAGGCTGGAACGGTCTGCCAGATCACGGTCGAAGGCGACTGCACCGAGGAGTTCATAAACAACGTCGAGATCGTGGCCAAATGGGACGACGACCGGCATCCGCAAGTCTATTCGCCCATCGGCATTTTCTGCGGCTGTGCAGTCAGACCCGAGGAGGTGCGATCTATGCCGACGAAGGTCGAGAAGCTCCCTAATGGGCGTATCCGACTCACGAACTACTTAAGAATGCCGTTCTGGAGGCACGGCGTCATCGGCCTTACGAACCGCCAAGAAAAGAACAGCGGGCCGATCTCGGCAGAGGTGCGGCTGATCAAGAACGCTTATAAAGAAGACAAAACCGGATACTTCTATGCTTACTACCGTGACGGCCGCACCGAAATGGGGCGTGACTGGCTGTTTGCCGACGCTATCGGTACCGGTAAATACCTGGGAAGCGTCCAGACAATGCATGGTATGCACTACTGCGAAGGCGACGAGCACATCACGGTTGATGGAACGGGCATGCCGCAGGTCAACGGAACCGGCAGCGAGGACTACTATCTGGGCTGCTATTGGCCGAACCGAAACTTCAACCTGCCGTTTGCCGGCTGCGCCGGCGACATTTCATTGGTTCCCGGTCCGGCATGCTATTACCGATTTCACTTGGAGTCGCCGATCAACTTCTATTCGTCGCTTGATGCACGAATCCAGCACGGCGGCAATAGCGACATCGTCTCGCACTACCGCAGCTGCGCGTTCTACTACTTGCGTAAGCGGCCGGCCATGCGTCTCACCGACTTCATCGACGTGGCGAACGAAGCCAGCGAAAAGGCGCACAGCTATCGTTCTGCAGGTTCAGTCCTAACCGATTTGCTAGATGCCAGCTATGAAGGCAACGCCTCGACGACAACGATCCGAGACGACGGACGCGCACATACCAAAGGCTCCATCAGCTTCTCAGTGGCTGTTGATCCCAAGAACAACGGAGCGTTGCTGAGGCGGCGGCTCGATCAGAACACGGGCCGCCAGTCAGCCGAAGTCTATGTTGATGGAGTGAAGATCGGAGTGTGGTACCATGCCGACCAGAATTCGTTCCTGCGCTGGTGGGACGACGACTTCGAGATTCCGGCTTCGTCGACGAAGGGGAAGTCGAAGCTGGTAATTAAGTTGAAGGTTCTGAGCCCGATGAACGACTTTCGGTATGAGGCGTTCAGCTATGTAGAATAGGTAAGCCTAGCCCTTTTAGGGCTAGGCTTACCTGGTTCACCTATTTGGCATTCTCTACTCACAAGATAGCCAAAGGACTACCAGACTGGTTGTTGAATCGGGCGATTACTTGATCCGCGTGAACGTGACTAGTGTTTTGTCGTTTGTACCGGTCATGGTGAAAGAGTCTTTGCCGTCCCACTTGACTGTAGCCTTAGGATCCTTGTTCATGGCTTCCAGCAATTTTGGCTTCATCGCATCCACCATCTTTTTGGAGGCCTCGACCTGTGGGCCTTGTCCATCGATCACCCAGTCTGTGAAGTTGGTGGTCATGATGTCCCCTTCCAACTTATAGGTGCCGACGAATTTTTGCTTTACATTAGCTTGAGGTATATCAAGATTGAAGAATACATCGGAAGAGGTGAACTCAGCGGTCATCGTCGCGCCAGGAATTGGTACCGGCATTCCCGAAATGTTCCATTTGCCGATGAAGTTGTTGCCCTTGCATCCGCAGAGGACGACAGCCAACACAAGGATTAGAAAAGCGTACTTTCGCATGGCGGCAGTATACACCTTGTTTTCTACCTGCTCCAAATCTTGTGCAGTCTCGGGCAGCCCAATCGATGCTCTAATGGGGAGCCGTCCCATCAGACAATGCCGCTTGGCGGCAGGTGGTTTCTAGCGAAGATCCTTGGCAGTTCGTGCCGCTATGTTCTTGGCGCTTAAGTCGCACCAAAGCACGCAGTTACCCATGTGCCTCCGTGGATTGGGAAGCAAGTTGATCGATCCGTGCGCATTGTAGGCCAGGTCCGAAGAGTCAAGAACGAGCGGCGTTTTTGAATGGGTGTCGATGCTCTTAGCCAAACCCATGCTGAGTTCGTCGTTAAATGCGTAGCCAAACTCGGCCGCTTGGTCTTCCCGTGCTATTTCGGGACATCGGAAGTATGACTTGAGTGCAACTTGCTCTACAGGTTTCTTTGAACCGGACTCAATAGCCGTGCCAAGATTGTCCATCCAAGTTTCGGCCCGCGGATAGTGATCATCGTTATCAGCCAGATAGAGATCCATCGCCTTGCCAAGACGATTCAAGTTGGCGAAGCACGAGTCCATTAACGCAGAATTGCGTGCCGTTTGAACCATAGGTCTCATTACCAAAACCACTACCGCCAAACAAACCGCAATGATCAACCCGGAACCCAACGAAGCCGCGAGCTTTCTGTTGACTCTCATGATCACTAAGACGCGCTTTGCGACGGGTTCGTCATATTGAGTTTTTACCGCACAGCTCGTTAGGTCGGAAGGAACGAGGGCAGTTGGTCATTAACAATTTAGTTCAACATATCCTTGGCCGCCCAAACCGATCTAGCGGAGCGAGGGCTGAAGCCCTCGGCTACATTATAGATTCAACAACCTGTAGCCGAAGGCTTTAGCCTTCGTTCGTTCGCCATACCGATATGTCGGCTTATATTCTTAATAGCCATTAGCCTTCGTTCCATTCTGGCGGCTGCCAATCGCTTATCTCGTAACGACGCCGATATCTATGGGCGTTGCAGAATTGGCGAACCGCACATGCAGAAGCCGCCGCTTGCGATCAAACGTCCAATCGCTCGTTTCCTTTCCGCCAACAATAACCTGTTTAGGCTCATTGGGTACGCGAACTAACAGAACACCACTCGTCCCGGCAACTCCTTCAACAGAGCATCTGAATGACCGTTCGCTAACCTTTTGGTCGGTTACCGAGCATCCCGCGGCCAGCACCCCATCGCCTTTGACTTTGTCCAAGTCAAGCAGCAGATACCTCGCGCCCGCTTTAACCTCAACTTGGTTCAACAACGTTAGGGTTGGGTCGAAAAGATTGACAAATGAGCCCTTCAAAATCGCCGGACCAGAGGCTGCAGGCGATTCGTCCAAACCGGCAGCTACGACATAGCGTCCGCGACGAAGGACGATGTAGGGCGCTTCAGACCACCTTAAGTTGGCCTTGGCCGCAGCATCCTTTATCAGAGCCATGTAGATCGCTTCGTTCTGTTGATTCTCGGTAATGGCAACCGGGTTCATTCTTGAAAAGAGCACAAGCCCTTTGCCGACCGCGAACAGACCGGATTTGTTCTCAATGCCAAGCAACCTAAACAAATGATCGCGAGGTATCTGGCACTTCTCCTTTTGCCACCAGTCTGGAACGCCGTTGAACGGGTCGGTATCGTCATCAACAAACACGAGCACGCCACCCTTGCACACCCAGTCCGCGATGGCTTTGTGCGGCTCTGGAGACAAAGGCTTCTGACCGTTGTACGACATCACGAGCACTTTGGTCTTTGAAAGATATCCACGGATTGGCATGTTCTCAAGCTGCACCGGTTCAACAGGAATGCCTCGTTTGACCAGCGGCATCGCCAGACCGTAGAAATGCCCCATGTGCTCGTCGCTCTGCGAGGGTCCGCCGCGCTGGAACATCAAGCTGTCGCTAACCGCTATGCCGATGCCTTGCGTGCCAGCGTTCCATCGGATCGGCTTGGTGTCCATTTCTCCAAGGGCGCGGCAAACCACCTGAAGCTCGGTGGCGTATTCGGTAGGAATGCCGACCCGCTCGTTCGATTTGCTGTCTTTACGGTATGCGCCATGCCAGATGCGCTCGGGCCAGGGCATTACCTCGTAGTGGTTGACTTCGGGTTGGAGAAGCGAAGCCGTCAGCGTGTTCTCCCAGTTCGACCGATAGTCGTTCCAGTCGTGGTCGGGATTGTCCTCGATCGGGTCGTTCAGGTACCAAACCCGCCTGCCGGTTGATCGAACCAGGTTCTGCATCGAGCCGTATTCCATCAGCGCCGTCTCGAACGTGCGCTCTTTTAGCACGCCTCGGTAGACGTTCGGTGTGCGGGCCGTTCCGGTCCAGACCTGGGCGATGTAGCCGTCGCAACCCTTAAGCTGGGCCAGGCTCGATTCGGGGCTGACGATCTTCCAATGGGCATAGTTGATGAGACTGTGCGTCGGCACGTAGCACTTCACCGATTTCTTATGTTCCTTGTTGTAGCTTTGAATGAAGTCGAAAACCTGCTGGAGCGCGCGACGATAGAGGAAATACTTGAGCTTGGAGGCCTTCCATTGGGCTTCGCAAGATGAGTGCGGAGGCTGCCAGCCTTCGCCGAACAAGTTCTTCCATTCGACCTTGAATCTGGGTTCATATCCGCCTCTGACCCAAAACTCAGGTTCTTCGAGGTGGATCGCTTCGGCGCCAGCATCGAGGGCGCGTTTAACGCCGACGCACAGGAACTTGCCATAGCTCTCGCCGGGAGACATGTAATAGACATCGCCGCCGTGGCCGATTATCCTGCCGTCGCGTTCTGTTTGCGCCTCATCTTCATGGTTGATGCCGTCGAACCGGCCGTAGAGATAGTCTTGGTATTCGCCCCACGCCACGCCTGTCATCACATGAATGCGGTAACCCTTCTTGCGCCAGCTTTCGATTCGCGCTGGCAGGCCTTTGTCAATGCCATAGACCATGGCGACCTTAGACCGGATGTTCATCCAGTCGGCATACGGTTGGCTGGTTTGAAAGCTGGTTCTTTCGTCAGGAATGTCGGTGGCGGCCATGGCTCCCATAATAGCAAGGCTGAGCGTAAAGAGCATGGCTAGGAGTGTATCTGATAGGGCGTTCGGCTAGGACCCTTTTTGAGCCGGCGACGGAGCAACACGTTGCCTTAGATCACTCCTCGTTCGCAGAGGCTGTTGTATTGTGATGGCGGGAAGTCGGCCCAGGTATCGCCGGACGCTGGCCGGCTGATGGAACCTCCCAGATTGGACCTAAAAAGATCAACAGGCAGCCGCGGGGACAAGGCATCCCGCGGCTACGGTTCTGCTTAAACACACGATGCAACAGCCTCTGCGAACGTGGAGGATCAGAACTTCTCGCATCATCAATATTGCAAATAAAGATGGTTAACGTTGCGCTCTTAACCTAGCTATCGGCTATGATGCAACTATGAAGCGCCAAAGTCTCATGCGGTTCTTCGGCTTTATCTTTTTGTTTGCTATATGGACCGGATTAACCTTCGCAGAAACGCAGATCATCGATGCTCGCGTGGCAAAGGTCGACGACAAAAGTATCGTCCTCAACACGGCGTCTGGCCCGCTTGCCGTGGCCTTTGACGACAAAACCAAGTTCTGGAAAAACAAGGCAGAGGCTTCGGCTGACAAGTTCGTCGAAGGCGATATGGTTGTCGCTCGCCTGAAGACAAACGCCGACCCAACGGAACTTCGCGAACTGACCGACAAAACAAGCTGGACTTGGCTGGAAGCCGTTCGGAAGACTCCCCAGCAAGCAACCGTTGCTCAACTCGATCAGAAATACCTGTATGTCAAGCTTGCCATTGGAGGCGAGTATAAATACCGGATTACTGAAAAGTCGGGCATCGAACTCAAAGGCAAGAATCCTGCGGTACTTTCCGACCTCACGCCCGGACTCGTTGTCTATATTAAGGGAAGAACGTTGGCGACGCTCGACACGTGGGCTGTCCTCGTATCGGATCAACCGATCGCCTCGAACACTAAAACGACGAAAAACTCGAAAACCGGTAAGACTGTCAAGGTCGCCCCTCTGCCTGCGGCGGGAACCTTTGAAGCCGTTGTGACCAAGGTGACCCCGACGATTAACATGATCGACGTCTTGGAAAGCGGCCGGGTTCTCCACGTGACTTACGTCGGATCGACTCGATTTCTAAAGGGCTCAAAGTCAGTAACCTTCCGCGACGTCAATACAGGAAGCCGCGTCAAAGTGATATATCGTCGAGATAAACTCGGACGAATCATCGCGAGTAACGTCGAGATTTTGGACCCTTGAAGGATTCTAACCGGAACATATCGAAACCTATAGCGTCCGATCAATATAGGATACAATTGCGTTCTGCCCACCGCCTTACATGTGGCACGTTCTATGCGATGAAGTGTCCGCAATGGCCGTATGAACACATAGGCCAGGGGTTGTAACCGCAGCATGTACGATTCTGATATGACTCGAGGCACACCGCACGGCGAGCACGAAGACGGGATCCCGAGCTATTTAAGCCGGCTTACCCAAGCCAAGTTGCTGTCTCCTGAAGAGGAGGCCGACTTGACCAAAGCCGTGCAAAACGGCGACGTATCCGCTCGCCAAAGGCTTGTTGAGGCGAACATGCGCCTCGTAATCAATATCGCTAAGTCCTATAGGAATCGAACAATCCCGCTTGAGGATTTGATCCAGGAAGGGGCCATTGGACTCATGCAGGCTGCCGAGCGGTTCGATCCGGCCAAAGGTTTCCGGTTCTCAACCTACGCGACCCACTGGATCCGGCAGTCCATCGGCCGGGCCATCGATAATAAATCGAAAGCCATCCGCTTGCCAGCCCATGTTTCCCAGTCCCTTCGCAAAATCGAACGCGAGAAAACCCGCCTAATGCGCGAACTGGGCACTGAGCCTTCGACCGAGCAGCTCGCCCAAGCCATTGGAATCACTCCGAAGAAGCTACTTACGCTGATCCAATCTTCGCAGGAGCTCTTGAGCCTCGACATGTCGCTCGGAGACGGTTCTGGCATGACTCTCGGCGGACTTCTGAAGGACAACAGCCAGGCTGATCCCGAAACGCTTTACTTCTCACAGGAAATGGTTGTCGAACTGCAACGCATTATTAGCGAGCTGAACGATCGCGAACAGCACGTGATGCGGCTTCGGTTCCGCCTCGACGGCTCATCGGAAGTGTCGCTTCAAGAAGACATCGCCAAGGAAATGAAGCTGTCTCGTGAAAGAGTGAGGCAGATAGAGTTACAGGCGATTAAAAAGTTGCGCGCTCTTGCCCAGAGACGCAGGCTCCGCGACATGCTGTCTCACTGAGAAAGGTGATCGATCAATATTTTGATCCCGATTCCTAAGAGTACCAGCCCGCCGGTTACTTCCATTCTCTTGCCCAAAAGGCGGCCAATTTTGTTTCCGAGCAGCATCGCACCCGCCGTCATCGTGGCGGTGATCACACCTATTACGATGGCCGGAGTAACAATCTGAATCCGTTGCATGGCTAGGCTCAGTCCGACTGCGAGCGCGTCGATGCTTGTGGCCACGGAATAGATTACGAGCGACCAGCCCTTCGTCGGGTCATCCTTCTTTTCATCGGTTTCTCCGTCTTCTGGCTTCAATGCCGCGTAAATGGATTTTCCGCCGACATAGAATAGAAGTCCCGCTGCGATCCAGTGATCCCACGGCTCAATGTATGCTTGCGCTTTGAAGCCGGCTAGCCATCCAATAACGGGCATAATCGCCTGAAACAAACCGAAGTGGTAAGCGAAGCGGAAGAGCTGGCGTCCGCTGACCTTATCCATGGTTGAGCTAGCCGCCGCGGCAACGGCGCTGGCATCCATGGAGAGAGCTAAGGCAAGCAGAACGAGTTCAACAGGCGACATGTAACAGCTAACGAGGTTACCCGCTGGCTATTCGGACTGCCCGCTAGGTTGGTTCATTCGGCTCCTTGTTCTCGAGTTGAAACCTGTACTTGCAACCTCAGCATGAACATGAACCACCACAGCCCGAGTTCGATGACGAGTAGCGCGATGCCGATGCATACTGACGCTATAATGTCGCGTTCGCGGATGAGGTCTCCCCCAAAACGGTCGAACCAGAACGGACAGAGCACAGTTCTTCCTTCGACGAAGTTCTTTACGACGACCGTCGGCGGGCATATTGCTATAAGAGCAGCAACTGCCATTACGAGCCCTTGCAGAATATACAGGAAACGCTTCATTAACCTGTTATACAAGAAAAGAGGGTTACTCCGTTGCATCTGAAATTCCAGATGTCGGAGCAACCCAAGAGTCACCCAATGAAGGAACGTTACTGACTTACTTTGTGCTGCTTTCTCCTACTTGCTTAATGCTGTCTTCAGAGCCAACGGGAACCAAACGGAGCTTTGGCATACTCGGCTTTGAACTTACTTTCTGGTCTTTCATGCTCTCCGGAGCCTTGGCAAGACTCGGCGACTTTTCGTTCGACAAGTCGCCCTGAGAACTGCATCCCGCGGCTAAGGCCAAAACGACAACAGCTAGATAGGTCAGTTTTCTCACTTGTTGTCCCACACGTATTTGTCGAAGTCTGCAGGAATAAAGTGCATATCGCCGGTCATGTCGATAGACCAGTTCGTGCCTGCCGCCAAGGCGCCAAGGGCCGGTTTGCTAACGTGGCCATCCGCCCATCCAGTCACAACCTTGTTCGCAACGCGCGGAGTGACGCCGCCGGACTTGCCGCCTTTGGTCTTGTCGAGTCCTAGCCATGCGTCGATTCCCTGGCCCCAGTTCCACCAGCAATAGACGTTGCCGTCGACCTGCATCGGGTCGTTTCCAGCAAGATTGGTGTCCCAACACATGGGCGCGTCAACCATGCCATTGAAATAGAAGTTGCCCGGCTCGACATATTCCTGCGTCGTATCCTGGCCCATGTTATACATTTCTGTGAAATACACAGTGGCTGCCGGCTGCGCTAATGACGTAGCGGAAATCCCCTTCGGATTGAAGTAGGTTGCAGGATCATAATAGACCGGCGCCATTCCCATGTGGTTGATGCCGATGTTTCCATAGAGTAAAGCCGCCAACGATTGATTGCTCGAAAAGGCAGCGCTGACGAAAATGTTCGGTGCCGTCGGATCAACATAGATGCCCGCGTTTTTCGTATATGGCCAGACAAGTGCGCGCCAACTGTTGAAATTGACGCCGCCTTTTTGAATCTGGAATCCGTTAACTGGAGCAGCTGCATTCCAAGACTGGCAAAGCACCATCATGTCGTCGTAATCGGCAGCATACATCACAGCCGAAGTGCCGATCTGCTTCATGTTGCTGACGCAAGACGCTTGCTTAGCCGACGCTTTGGCTTGGGCGAAAACGGGGAACAAGATCGCAGCCAGAATGGCGATGATTGCGATAACGACTAGTAGCTCGATGAGCGTAAAGGCTTGTTTTCTCATACTATAGTTCCTCACCTCTGGCGCGAACACGTGCGCAATTCGGTACGAAGCCGACAAAAGTATAAATATCATACTTGCTTGTTGATAAATTGCCGACCATCTGACAATAGTTTTGTAAATTGCACAAGTGGGTTGGAAAGTTGTTCAGGAAAAAGGGAAAATAACGAAAGAGGTTTGGATCGAGAGATGGCCTGTCGGTGGTATGTACAAAAACAAAAAGGCGGATAATCTGCTTATCCGCCTTCAGCTCGGTCGATTTCTTGGAAGCTTGGTGCTTGACGAAAGAAGTGCTCTTCTATTCGCTTTCCCTCGGGCCGAGTTCCTTCAGCGATCCCACATCCAGCGCGCGCTTCGAGCTGTAGTCGATCAGCTTCTCGCGCGTGTCCAAGATGTCGAGATTGCGCATAGCGAGCTGGCCGATGCGGTCCTCGGGGCTGAACTCGCTCTCGACGTTCTCCATCGACAGCTTCTCGGGATGATAGGCGAATGCCGGTCCCTGAGTATCCAAAATCGAGTAATCGTCGCCGCGCCGAAGTTCAATGGTAACAGTTCCGGTGACGAGGCTGGCAACCCAGCGCTGCAGGCTGTCGCGAAGCATCAGCGCTTGCGGATCGAACCAGCGGCCTTCATACATCAAGCGGCCGAGGCGGCGTCCGTTCGTTCGGTAATTCTCGATGGAGCCTTCGTTGTGGACGGCGTTCAGCAAGCGCTCATAGGCAATGTAAAGAAGCATCATGCCCGGCGCTTCATAGATGCCGCGGCTCTTGGCCTCGATGATGCGATTCTCGATCTGGTCGCTCATGCCCAGACCGTGGCGTCCGCCAATCTCGTTGACTCTATAGACCAAATCGACCGATGATGCGAACGTCTCGCCGTTGATCGCCACCGGCCAGCCTTCTTTGAACTCAATCGAGACCGTTTCGGTCTGGATCTCGACCGTCGGGTCCCAGAACTTGACGCCCATAATCGGCTCGACGATATGTACGCCTTTGTTCAGAAACTCTAGGTCCTTGGCTTCGTGCGTCGCACCCCAGATGTTGGCGTCGGTGCTGTAGGCTTTCTCTTTCGAGGCGCGGTACGGGAGCTTGCGGGTCTCCAGCCACTCCGACATCTCTTTGCGGCCGCCCAGTTCGTTGACGAATGCCGTGTCAAGCCAGGGCTTATAAATGCGCAGATCTGGGTTGGCCAGAAGGCCGTACCGGTAGAAGCGCTCGATGTCGTTGCCCTTATAGGTGCTTCCGTCGCCCCAAATCGAAACGCCGTCCTCTGCCATTGCGCGGACCAGCAGCGTGCCCGTGACGGCGCGGCCAATCGGCGTGGTGTTGAAATAGGTTTTGCCAGCCGTGGTGATGTGGAACGCTCCGCACTGCAAAGCAACCAAACCTTCGCGAACCATCTCTTCACGGCAGTCGACGATCCGGGCCTTTTCTGCGCCGTATTCGATCGCGCGCTGTGGAATGCTGTCGACGTCGTCCTCATCGTATTGCCCCAACATGCCGGTGTAGCAATAAGGAATCGCGCCTTTCTCGCGCATCCAGTTGACGGCGACGCTGGTATCGAGGCCGCCGGAAAAAGCGATGCCGACGCGCTCGCCGACGGGGAGATTCATGAGGATTCTTGCTGACACAGTAGCCTAATCGTACCTGCGATAAGCGAATAGAGTCTGATCGGGTAAGGAAGAAGGGCAGGGATCATGCTGTGGACGTCAGACGAAAGGCATAAGACGTCGGGTCCAGAATGACGAATGACGGAGATGGTGGCAAAAGCCCGCTTATGGGAACCACGGATCGTGAGATCCGTGCCAACTTAGGTTCAACACTGGTCTTACGACCAGTGGCACCCCATCACCAATGGAGTTTTGAAACTGTCTCTAGATATGACAAATGACGGATAGACGGGAAGACGTACATAGTTGGAGTGCGAGCGTACCCGCGAGCTTAAAGACATCCACAAAACCTAGATTAATCGAACGAATCCTCTTCGAATGAGCATATAGTAAGTAGGAGTGCTTACAATGCACGTAAAAGCGATCCGAACAATCAGAACAGCCAGGTACCCGACAAGGGATCAAGTCGCGTCGAACCCGCGTCTGGCGAGCCTAACACCGAGGATATGGCAGGCTAATCGGCATGTTGTGGTTGCACTTGGTGCAATCGGCATTGCTGCATCATTGAGCCTTGCCCAGGAAAAACGCATCATCCCGGGCGATATCGCTTCACCAAGTCTTTTGTCTGAAGGAGAAGCACTCGCCATTATTCGAGCCGAGGCGAAGAAAGCAGGACTGAATCTATTGCATAAGGCTAAGAGAATCTCCATCAATATCCCGTTAAGAACCGGCAAGACCGCAACACGAACTTATTCGCTTGATGAGACCGATGTAAAGAAAGGCGTAAGCATAGACATCCTGACCTATGAAGACGCCTATCGCTTGTACGGCCAAGATCCTCCTTTCGAAACTCCAACTCTCGCGAAGAAGATACGGAAGAGCATCGCGACTAAGCGCGTCTTAATTATTGGCGACGACCATTCTCTATCGTCTGTAAATCAAAAGAAGATGCTAAGGAAGCAACTCGGCGAGTTCTTTAAGTGGCTGAAGGCGCAGGGAGTTATTTGATGCGAGTAAAGGCGATCCGAACAGTAAGGAAAGCAAAGTATCCGACCCATGCTCAGATCGTGCAGAACTCCCGACTTGCTAACCTCACCCCGAGGAACTGGAGGGCGAACCCGCACGTTCTCGCAGCATTGAGCATTATCGGTGTTGCGGCGTCGGTTTGCATGGCAAGACAAACCGAGCCCTTAGGAGGCAAAATCGTTGCCCCAGACTTACTGAATGAATGGGTAGCTTTGCGCATCATCCGCGACGAGGCCAAGAAGGTCGGTTTGAGGCTGGTCCACAAGGGCAGACATATCACTGTGCAAGTTCCATCTAAGGACGGCAAATCCAAAGTGGACAAGCAGTATTGCCTCGACGAGACGGACCCGAAGAGCGGGATAAGCATCGATTTCCTATCTTATCAAGATGCAGAAAAGCTCTATGGAAGCAAACTGCAGAAGACACCTTCGGCGGCGGCAAATGAAATTCGGAAAAGCATCAAGAACAAGAAGGTAATGATCGTTGCGGAGAGCCCCGACGAATCGTCAGAAGTTCAAGCAAAGAAGCTGAAGAAGGACCTGAGGGAGTTCTTCAAGTGGTTGAAGGCTCAGGGAGTGATCTGATGGAAATCCAGCTGGTAACGAAGTGTAAGAAAGCTGCCTATCCAACTCAAGCTGAGATGGCGTCGTCCCGTGAACTCGAACGAAGATTGCCGAGACGGTGGGCCGCCAACCCGAGGATCGTCGCCTTCGTCGCCATAAGCGGCGCGACGATGCAGACAGGCTGGTCCAACGAACATTCCGTCACTCGTGGCCTCATGGCGCCCCAATATATGACCGAGAGCGACGCGGTTGCCGTCGCAAAAGAGCAGGCCAAACTAGCCGGGCTGTCGTTCAAGCTGAACAAAAAGAAGATTCCGTTGACTATTGTAACCGGGTCAGGAAAAACCAAAAGGGTAGATTTCGTCCTCGACTTGATCGACGAAAAGACGGGAGTCGGATTCGAGTGCCTCTCGTTGTTCGACTGCTACGATGTCTATGGATACGAAACGAAGGTGACCCCGCAACAACTGGCCAAGACCATAAAAGCCAACCTGAGTAAAGCGGACCGATCTAAGATCAAGATCGTAACGGAGTCTGGGAGAACGTCGAAGAAGGGACCCAAAAAAGAAGCGGACGAACTGAAGACCGAGCTGAAGGCGTTTTTCGATTGGCTTAAAAAGGAAGGAGTGATCTGATGAAAGTCCAACCGGTCCATACATATGCAAAGCCGAGCTATCCCGTCAGTGGAGACAGCAGCCTCCTACGCCAGTTGCCAAGCCGATGGCAGACGAACGGCCGCCTTATTGTCGCGATCGCGGGGATGGGCATGCTCGCGCACATCGCTGAGGCTCAAAACAAGAAGCCGCCGGTGCTCATGGGCAAGATGATGTTGCCTCGGTACATCAACGAGGCCGATGCCTGTACCTATGCCCAGCAAGAAGCGAAGAAGCTAGGCGTTGTCTTGGCTTCCAAAACTAAGACTATAAAGATTCAAGTGCCCGATGGCACAAAGACCAAGTCGGTTGACTATAAGCTGGACGAGTTCAGCGTTGCGAAAGGCGTTGGATTCGAGTTCGTGACCCCAAATGATGTGGCCGCGGTCTATGGCAAAGGAACGGCCAAAACGCCGCAGGACTTGGCTAAGGTGATTGAGGCTGGTCTGAAGAATGCGAAGCTCAAAGAGCACGTTAAGGTTGTTGACATCCATCCTCGAAGCGCTTGGGTTGCCGAGGAGGCGAGAATCAAGAAGGAGATCGGCGACTTTCTTGCGTGGCTGAAGAAGCAGGGAATGATCTGATGAGAGTGAAACCCGTCCGTTGCAGGCGCGTAGCAAAATACCCGACGCACATCCAGATTCAAGCTAGCCCGAATATCGAGACATTAACGCCATTACGTTGGCGGAGCAACTGGCATGTAATGGCGTCGCTTAGCGCTATCGGCATGGCTGCATCTTTAAGCCTTGGGCAAGAACGAGCGGCCGTCGGCGGCGCAGTTGCCTTGCCACGGTACTTGACTGAGTCCGAGGCTCTAAGCATTATCCGCGTCGAAGCTAAGAAAGTCGGATTGGAATTAGTACATAAGGGAAGGTCAATTGCCGTACCAATCCCGATGAACAATGGCAAGAAGCCAATTGTCAAGAAATACTGCTTTGACGAGTCCGACATCAAGAAAGGCGTTAACATCGACTTCCTCACATATTCCGATGCCTATGAGCTCTATGGCGATGTGCCGCCGCTGACTCCATCGATTCTTGCTAAGAAGATAAGTGAAATCTTAAAGAGCAAGCGAATCATGATCGTTGCAGAGAGCGGAGCCCAGGATAGTAATCTACAAGCGAAGCAGTTGAGGAAGGATCTCCAGGACTTCTTCGCATGGCTCAAAAAGCAAGGAGTGATTTAGTGCGCGTTGAGCCTGTTAAGCGATATCGGCAAGCTGGCTACCCTCGCGCACAAGAAGCTCAAGAGTTGTCTGTACCACGAAGATGGGCGAGGAACAGGCTTGTGCTCGCTGCGCTTGTCGGATCAGGCGTGCTCGTCTCCTGCGCTAGAAAGATCGACGAACCTGTCGTTACTGGCGACATGCCAGTGCCTCGCCTCCTAACCGAAGCCGACGCTCGGCAGATATGGCATGCTGAAGCCGCCAAGCGTGGGATGGCATTCAAGGAGTTTCAATACATAACGCTGGCGTTGCCCAGCGAGTCGGGCAAGAAACCGAAGCCAGTCAAATATCAGGTCGACGAAATCGATTCGATCCATCACATTGCATTCGAATACACCACCCAGGAAGACTGCAATATCGTATACGGAGCCAACTCTCCAGAGGATCCTCCCGATCTCGCCAAAGACCTTAAGAACGCGCTTAACAAGACTCCTTACGGCAAGCATTCGCTCGTAGTCGTCGAAAATGAAGAATGGCACCCAAGCCGGGAGGAAGCAATGAAGAAGCTGGAGAAGCAGATATCGGAGTTCTTCGATTGGCTGAAGAAGGAAGGAGTGATCTGATGCAAGTAACACCGGTAAGCAAATATGGAAAAGCCAGCTACCCTACAAAGCCGATTCTCGACGAGCATCCAGAAGTCTTGCGCCTCGTTCCCCAGCGTTGGCGGGCGAATCCGGTTGTGCTGGCTGCGCTCTCGGGTCTTTTGACGCTGGCAGCAGGATGCAAGAATGCCGCCGCGCAATCGACGCAGGCGGTCGGCGTGGTAGCTCCAATCTTCATTCACGGCGAGGGCCGCGGCACATTCGGATGCGAGGCCGTCAACCCGCCAGTATTCCTCTCTGAGGCTGAAGCTTTCGAGGTCATCTATGAAGAAGCCAAGAAGGCGGGCATTACGTTCACGAAGGGCGGACCCGAACTCGGCGGCATCGAAAGAACGGTTCATGCCTTTCCGAAAGCAGACTCGAAAGTAAAGCTGAAAGCCGACGGCGCTGACAAGAAGCGTAATGTCTCCTTCGTATTTGTATCGCAAGCAGACGCGAACAACTGGAATCCGCCTTCGAACCGCTCAATCGACAGCTATGACGCCAAGAAAGATGCCCAAAGCCTAGCCAAGGAGATCAGGGCGGCCTACCTTGCCGACAACGTCGGGGTGTTTTACGAGCCGTTTGCCCAAGCAAAGAATCCGACGGGTGATTGGCAACAGGTCGAAAAGAAGACCAAGGAAATCGATAAAGCGGAATTGCGCAAGCAAGTGAAGGACTTCATCCAGTGGCTCAAGGCGCAAAAGGTGATCTAGGTGGAAATCCATCCTGTTAAGACATATCGCAATCCTAACCTGCCCCAAAAGCCAGAGGTAGATTCTGATCCTGGGTTGCTCCATGAGCTTCCCGCGCGGTGGCAAGGAAACCCGACGGTGATCAGCGCCGTTGCAGCTTTGGCCGCGATCGCATCCGGTTGCCAGAAGCAGGAAGCAAAAAGCAAACCCTTGAAAGAAACAGCCAGCCTCATCGCTCCAGTCTTCAAGCACGGCGACGGCATAGGCTCGTATGGTTGCGTTGCAATCAACCCTCCGGTATTCCTTTCCGAGGAGGAAGCCCGAACGGTCATCTATGAGGAAGCCAAGAAGGCTGGGATTCACTTTAAGCCCGACCACCGAACAATATACGACAACAAGAAGCAGAGCCCAACGGATCACATTCGCATTACATTGAACGGTCTGGACTCTAAGCGTGGAATCGGCTTCGTCTATTCAGACAAAAAGAGCATCGACCAGAAGTCGTCCTTAAGGGCCCTTGCGTTTGAATACCAGACCAATAAAAGCGCTAATGAAATAGTTGCCATATTGACCAAGGCCAAACCGAAAATGACTGTGGGCACATTCTATGAACCGCTCGGGAGTTACGACTGGGACAGAATGGTTAAGGACATTCAACATGGCAAGTCCATGGCGATCGGTGAAACCGCGGCTGAAAACGCCAACAAAGAAGCCCTCCGAGCCCAAGTCCGCGACTTCATCAAGTGGCTGAAGCAGCAAGGGGTGATCTAGATGGAAGTTCAGGTGGTTAGAGCCTATCGCAAGCCGAACTATCCGCTCAACTTTGAACTCAAAGACGAACTTAAGAACAGATCGCGCCTGCCGCAAAGATGGCTAGCCAAACCGTTGGTCTTAACGGCCTTGGCAACCGCAGTTATGATCGATTCTGGATGCAGCAGCGCGGCTTACGGTTGCGACGCTGTTGCTCCTCCAAACTATCGAGCCGAGGATGATACGCACGACCGAGCCGTCAAAGCACTCAAGAAAGAAGCCAAGCTAAATCCCAAGCAAGAGACCAAAGCTGTCAAGAAAGACAATCGAAAGGCAGAGCTTAGAAGCTTTTTAACCTGGCTCAAACAACAAGGAATCATCTGAATGCACCTAACCCTCCACCTCACCGCGCGATGCAACCTGCGATGCCATTACTGCTACGCCTCACCGCACGAAGGCGGAGACATGACCTTCGAGACGGCCAAGAAAGCCATCGACATCGGCATCTCATCCGTGAAAGGGAAGGATCAGAGCCTCGGCGTGATCTTCTTCGGCGGCGAGCCCCTGCTGAAGCGCGACCTCATCAAGCAGTGCATCGCCTATTGCCGCGAGGCCGAGGAAAAGACCGGCCAGATGTTCCACTATAAGATCACCACGAACGGCACGTTGCTCGACGAGGAGTTCCTGACCGACGACCTGACCGGCGAGGTCTTTGTCGCGCTTAGCCACGACGGCATTCCGTCTGCACAAGACGCCCACCGGCGCACCGTCGACGGAGAAGGCACCTTCGACAAGCTGGAATCCAAGATCAAGATGCTCCTGCGCAACAAGCCGTATTCGCCGGTGATGATGGTGACGAACCCTGACACCGTGCCGTTCTACGCCGAGTCGGTGAAGTATCTCTATCAGAAAGGTTTCCGCTATCTCATCTGCTCTTTGAACTACTCCGCCAACTGGACCGAAAAGGACATCAGAGCGCTGAAGAAGCAGTACTTGAACCTGGCTGACTGGTACATCGAACAGACGCTGGCCGAGCGCAAGTTCTACTACAGCCCGTTCGAGGTCAAGATCGCCTCGCACGTGTTCCCCGGCAGCTGCAAAGCCGACCGGTGCGAGCTTGGAAGAACGCAAATCTCGGTCGCCCCGAATGGCAGGCTGTTCCCTTGTGTGCAGTTCGTCGGCGATGGTTCCGTGACTCAATACTGCATCGGCAACGTGGACGACGGCATTGACGAATCCGCGCGGCAAAGGCTCTACGAGAACAACGCCGAGGAGAAAGCGACCTGCGTCGATTGCGCCATCCGCGAGCGGTGCAACCACTATTGCGGCTGCCTGAACCTGGCCACAACCGGCAGCCTCGACACCGTCTCGCCGGTTCAGTGCGCGCACGAGCGGATGATTTTGCCGATCGCGGACAAGGTGGGCGAGACGCTGTTCAAGAAGCGCAGCGCGATGTTCATCCAGAAGCACTACAACGAGATGTTCCCCTTGATCTCGCTGGTCGAGGATCGGACTTCTGGCGTGAAATAGGCCGCGACCCCCTCTATCCCTCAGCCCCCTTAGCGAAGCGATGGGGTTGAGGGTTCAAATACCAAGAATCAACACCTCCAGCCGAAAGGCGGCCGGAGGCATGGCAACTAATTAGTAGCTCCCCTCGAAGGTCGGCAGGTCGGACGGACCGAAGTAGTTGTATGCCTTCTGCTCAACCGTTATCTTTTTTCCGTCGAACTTGGCAGTCAGGATGACTTTCCAGGTCGAGGCTGGGTTCAAAATATTGGCCTCGAAGGTATTGTCCGAGATCCACGCGCCGCGAGCGACGACCGTTTGCGGGCGATCATCGATCATGTTCGACTTGCTCGATTTCCAGCTCTTCAAACCGATGTTAATGACGCCGAAAGGCGATGTCAATACGGCCGCCGCTCCATCAAACTTGATCGAAACGGCGTTTCCTTTGGCGTCCTTATATTGCTTGCCGCTGACTTCGGCCGCCAGCTTCGACGTCGTCTTTCCCTTGGGATAAGGTAACTCCAGACTCTTTAGCTTCTTTGCAAGTTCGGGGGTCGGCGAGGGCTTGCGGTCGACAGCAGGCAACAGGTGGTTCCATGCGGCGTCCAAGCCTTTCTGCATATCGCTGCCGCCGCTGGTGATGGCAAGAACCATCTTCTGCTTGGGCATCACGACGCAGAATTGGCCAAAGGCTCCATCGCCGCGATAGGCTCCGTTCTGACATCGCCAGAACTGGTAGCAGTATCCTTGCGCCCAGTCGCTTTTCGGGTCGGTGCCATTCTCGATTTTCTTCGTGGTCGCCGTCTCAACCCAGCCCTTCGGCAGGATTCGCTCGCCGTTCCAGACGCCGTCGTTCAGGTATAGCTGGCCGAACTTGGCAATGTCTTCGGTGCCGGCGTGCAACCCAAAGCCGCCGAAGTCGACGCCTGCCGGGCTCTGATCCCAATAGACGCCTTTGATGCCGAGAGCTTTGTACACCGTTGGCGTCAGGATTTGCGTGAGAGTCTTGCCCGTTGCTTTTGTAACGGCTGCACTGACCATATAGCTGCTTGCCGAACTGTAGGCAAAGTGGGTGCCGGGCTTATAGGGCACCGGATGCGCAAGGAACGGCTTGTTGAAGTTGCTGTCCGGTGCACCGAACATCTGCTGCATCGGCTCGTTCTCGTGGCCACAACCCATGCACAGCAGATGCTTCACCTTCATTTCAGCGAGGTTGTCGGATATCTTGCTTGGCATATCATCCGGAAAGAACTTCGAAATCGGGTCCTCGAGGCTGAGCTTTCCTTCAGCGATGGCCAAGCCAGCAGCCGTCGACATGAAGCTCTTGCTGAGCGAATAAAGCGTATGTTTGTCATTGGCGGCGCACGGCTTCCACCATCCTTCGGCGATGACTTTTCCGTTCCGAAGAAGCATGAAGCTGTGCGTGTCCGGGTTCGCTTTCTCAAATTCGTTTATGAACGCAAGGACGCCTGCTGGATCGACATTCTCGGCTTCAGGATTCGAACGCGGCAATGACGCTGTCGAAGCGGTGCCCGCAATGATCGCGGAAACGGTTAAGCTCATCATGAAGCTAGGTTACCACGGCAGGAAAAATCGCATCTGCACAGGTAACCTTGGCACCAGTTTTGCAACAGAGGTAGCTATCATGTCACACGTCAATCACCAAGACATCACCATCGGAACTATGGCCTCCATGTCGTCAGGCCCGGGATACATCAAGCAGATCATTGACCACGGTTTCGAGTCGTTCGAGCCCAATGTTTGGCAATATATCGGCGACGTCAACCTTGAACAGTATGCCAAGGAAGTGCTTGAGATCTGCGGCGATGACGCAAAGATCCGCTGCATCGGCATCTACGGCAACCCGCTGATCGACGAGAAGACGGCGGCCGACTGGGAAACGCTGATCAAGAGCGCGAAGCTCTTCGGCGCAACGGTGGTTTCGGGATTTGCCGGCGCGGTCGAAGGCAAACCGATTGACGAGAGCATGCCGAAGTTCAAAGAGGTCTTCGGACGCCTGGCCAAGATCGCAGCGGATGAAGGGGTGAAGATCGCCTTTGAAAACTGCGACATGGGTGGCACTTGGGAATCGCCGAAGTGGAACATCGCCCACAGCCCGCGAGCATGGGAGATGATGTTCAACGAGATTCCCCTGGACAACATCGGCCTTGAGTGGGAGCCTTGCCACCAGATGTATAGCTTCGTCGATCCGATTCGCCAGCTCCGCAAGTATGCCAAGCGCGTCTATCACGTCCACGGCAAAGACGCCACCGTTAACCACGACGTGATCGAGGACTTCGGCATCCGTAGCGGCCTGCCTTTGGTTTACCACCGAACACCCGGATTCGGCGACACCAACTGGTCCGACATCATTTCGATCCTTCGCATCAACGGCTTCGTCGGTGCAATCGACATCGAAGGATGGCACGACCCGGTCTATAACGGCGACCTCGAGATGACCGGCCAAGTTTATGCTCTGGACTATCTGAGGTCTTGCCGCGGCGGCGACTACGTCCAGAATCCGAAGTAATCTGGCGAAACAAGCCCTCTCCCCAGTTCGTTTCACTCACTGACCCTCCCCCATGAGATGGGGGAGGGTTTCTTTTTTACAATCCGGCGTTAACGATTTCTCCATGCGTTGGTAGTCCTCGGCCCCGAGCGACTCAATACTGCAGAGAGTTGTTGTGTCTAGCCGCCCCTTTTTGAGTCTATTTTGGTTGAAAGTAGGTTGGCATTGATACCTAACGCAACATACTTGGACCTTGGCCAGACCTAAAGGTCTTAGAACCCGACGCAACCCTTGCGCGTAAACGATAATAGCCGCCAAATTGGCCTTTATGCGAGGGCAAAGCTATAATAAGGCCAGAGCTAACGGGGGAAAAATGTATTCGGTAGTAGGCAATGACGGCCAGGTGTATGGGCCAGTAGATATCGACGTTTTGATGCAATGGTGCGCCGAGGGCAGAATCGTTGCGCACACGAGCCTCATCGACGCGATCAACGGCCAGGTCATTCAGGCTAAGGATGTGTATGAACTGGCTGAGAAGTACTTCAACTCTCCGCCGCCGGCAACCGCATATGGAGCGCCTCCGTTGCAGCCGCAAACACCTCCGCCGTTTCAACCTTACCAAGGTTATGGCAACAACATGCCTGTTGGATACAGCGAACCGAGACAGAAAGTCGTCGCCGGTGTTTTGGGCATCCTCCTAGGCTGTTTCGGCGTGCACCGGTTCTATCTTGGATACAGCGGAGTCGGCGTCGCGATGCTGCTGATAACCGTGCTCACATGCGGATGGGGGGCTGTTATTACCAGTATTTGGGGTCTGATTGAAGGCATTATGTGCCTGACAGGCTCGATGACTGACTCGAACGGCCGCGCTTTGGTCTAGCCTGAAGGCTCTAGACGAACACCTACAACGCGGGGTATTATACGACGTTCAAGCCTTTGTAGCTCAGTGGTAGAGCATCCCCTTGGTAAGGGGAAGGTCACGAGTTCGACTCTCGTCAAAGGCTCCATTTCATTTTCAAACGTCTTTTCGACGTTAAAAAGAACCCTTTCACTTCAGTAAAAGGGTTCTTTCGAGAGATCCTGCTTACTTTCTGCGCCTCTTAAGCGCTAAGAGCAAGCCTGCTCCAACGGCGGCTATCGTTGCTGGTTCTGGCACCGGCTTGGCGGCCAATATCTTGAAGTTGTCGATGTAGGCTTTGTCGCCAACATCGTTAGTTGAACCTTCGTGGGTTAACACAATGGTCCAGCCAGATAATGTAGCAATGTCCTTGATCGGGATGCCGTTATCTACGGCAACGCCGTCATACCAGGAGTAGGCCAGCATCGTTTCGAGGTCCCATTCCATGGAGACGGTCGCATAGCGCCCAAAGATGGTCGTGGCTGAACCTGCGCCAGTATTCCACCCGTGCGGAGCTGTGCCGCCGATATCCCATTGCAAACCGTAAGTCGGTTCGCCGGAATCTGGCAACCACCACCAAAGATTTTGGTCTGTGCCGTCTGTCGGCCGATAGATATCGTATGAGACAGACAGGTGCTTATATCCTAGACCGATCAGGTCGGAGAATGTGCGGTCCATTTCTGAAGCGTCGCCTTGCAGGTTGCTAACCTCAAGAAGCACGGCTTGGTTGCCCTGAGTTGGGCCGTCGGCTGAAGTGATAACGGTTGGAACTATTCCAGATCCGGCCTGAGAGCCGATCCATCCAAACTGGCCGTCCAGGCCGCCAGTTGCGTAGTCTTCGAAGCCGGTGTCGATAATCGTGTCCCAAACCAAAGCTTGAGTTGTGCCTAGAGTGCACAATCCCACGATTGTTGTGAGGATTTTGAGCTTCATTTTTTGCCTCCTTTAGGCGAGAGCAAGTAACAACCCCATTATATGTCCAAAAGCACTTTTCGCCAAATCAGCGGCCTAGCAGAAATACAGGGAGGCCAAGTCGGCACTCACGATCTCAATCCCAAAAACGCTTTGAAACGCTCGTTCCAGAGCTGGAACAGCGTCTGCAACCGTGACTTCTCTGTCCAGTTCGCGACTGATGCTCGTGACGCCGTTCGTTCGGATTCCGCAGGGCACGATGAGGTCAAACGGCCCAAGATCGTTATTGCAGTTGAGAGCCAGGCCGTGCATCGAAACCCAGCGTTTGACCTTGATGCCTATCGCAGCGATCTTGCGCTCGTTTACCCAAACGCCGGTGTTAGGCGGGAACCGATAGCCTTCCAGTCCGAACGAGCCAATAGTCCTTATAACGACCTCTTCGATGTCGCGAAGCCATTTATGGAGGTCCTTGCCGAAGCTCGCAATATTGAAAATCGGATAGGCGACCAGTTGTTTAGGACCATGGAAAGTTACGTCGCCGCCACGGTCGGTGACATGCACCGAGATCCCTCGCTGTTCGTACTGCGATTTCGTCAGCAGGAGGTTCTCCTCGTGGAAACTTGCGCCGAGGGTGAGAACCGAGGGATGTTCAACGAGAAGCAAAGTGTTGTCGATTTGTCCCGACGCAACGGCGTCCAAGACCTTTGCTTGCAGTTCAAAGCAAGCCTGGTATTCCATGGTTCCAAGATTGACAACGTTTGCTTTCATTGGTCGAGGGTTGGATTGAGGACGAGCATGACGGTTTGGCCGTCGACTTTGTCGCGAAGCTGCACTGCTGGCTCATCGCCTAGTTCGGTGGCTACAGCCTCGGTCATGGCAATGCCGCCGACCGGTGCGACAGATTGAACGTGCGCCGCGATGTCGATGACTTCGGTGAACTGAACTTTGCCGATGTCGCCTTGAACCTGGCCGCGGTGCAGACCGATACGCAGTCGGAAAGGAGCTCGCAAACGGTTGGTTTCGCGATTGAAGTCGTCGATTTCGGTCTGGATTCGTTTCGCCGCCCCGAATCCCTCGGCGCAACTGGGGAAGGCCACAACTGCTCCGTCGCCAGCCGTCGAGTGGACAGTGCCTCGATAGCGATCAGAAATATCGGCAACGAGGTGCTGGTATTCGCGGAAGCTGTACTCGACAACAAAAGGATCGGCCGCGGTCTTCATGTCGGCGCTGCGGGCAACATCGACCACGAGAACGCAGACCTCTTGGGTTTCTGGAGTTAGCAGATATTGGATGTCGAGCAATTCGGACAAGAGCGCGCCGGGATCGTTCTTCCGCAATCCTCGATTGCGCGTCGCCTTTTCTTCAACTGTTGCGCCGAGGCAAGAAATATATGCGAGGGCGGGGATGAAAAGGAGCATTGCACCGAGTAGATGGGGGTACATCATCGATACTCTGGCCGGACCATACCCGCCGTAAGGTATCGCTAATGGAATCGTGTATGCGGCCGCAAAGAGCATGCAGGCGGCAAAACTCTGGGCGAATCGCTTGTTGACAAAACCCACCATAGCCTCGCCAAGGAACCATGAAATGCCGAGGACGATCCAGACAAATGAAGAAGTCATTTCGAGTCCGGCGTTCTGCGGATTCCGAATTGAGATCAGATGGATGGTGCCAAGAACGAGAGGATGAAGTATGCCGAGTCCGAAACCAAGAGCTAATGTGCTCATCATCGGATGAGATGAGACTTTCCTAATCAACGGGTTGCTTGCAAGTCCGAATTCTAGGGCTTCCTCTGACGAGCCTTGGCGCAGCTTCTCTTCAATCTCGAACATCCGTTCAAGCAGCTCTTGGCGGCTGAGTTGTTCCTTCCGCGCTTCTGCTTTGTTGAGGGCCACGAACGCGCCGAGAACCGCGAATACGACGCCGATGCCAGCATAGATAGCGGCGACCAAGAGTAAACCGAATGCGATAGCCAATGTCATTGTCGCCGTCGATATATCGTTCTGTGCTTTTTCGCCAGCGGAATACCATACGGTCACGATGGACAGGACCGAGGATATCAACCAATTGACCAAAGCGCCATATAGCGCATATCGGGCCATGCCATGACGGTAATAGCAGAAGAACTGCAGGATAATCGTGGCGACGACCGTAATCAGCCCGGCCGCGTCTTTCGTGGTGATTGAGATGCCGTTCTTTTCAATTTTGACTAGCTCGTGGGAAGCAATGAAGCTTTGGGACAGGAGGAAGATTACAAGGATCGATATGGCGGTCGATATCCCGACGAACCAAGACGGACTCGATGTTGTCGAGTACCAGCCCTTGCGTACTTTCCTTCCTGCAGGAACGATCGCACCTTCTATGACAGAGAGAAGCATCGAAGAAACCGGGTTTTTGGCAAGAGTCATCGTATCGCCGGATCGTCGACTCACCCGTTCCTTGACCGAATCGAGAACCTCGACGACGACCGATCTCGGAACGCCGAACCTGTCAGACAGCAACGACGGATCCTGGTTAATAGCGTCAGGATTGCGTCGCAAGAAACTCGCCAGGTGGTGGTAAGCCTGCGGATCGGTTTCTTTAAGGCTGTTCATGTTGTCCGGATTCGGTTTGAGTGTACCGCGCCATATCTCGACGGCCTTGCGGCAGACGGCCAATCTACGCCATAATCTATTGAAAAGCCAAGGAGCATCCATGACCGCTTTTCGCGAAGGTCTCAGCTTCGACGACGTACTTCTGATCCCCCAGCACACTGAAGTCTTGCCCAGTGAAGTCGATATTTCGACACCTCTAGTCGGCGATCTCGTTCTTAGAGTTCCCATTGTCGCCGCTCCAATGGATACTGTGACGGACGCACGAATGGCCATTGCCATAGCCCGCGAAGGCGGCGTCGGCGTCGTCCACCGCAACATGACGATCGATGCTCAAGCTGAGCAAGTCGACCGTGTTAAACGATCGGAGCATGGCGTCATTACCAATCCAATTAAGCTCGGTCCTGATGCCAAGCTCAAAGATGCCACTGCGCTCATGGAGCGCTTTCACATTAGCGGCGTTCCCATTGTTGACGAGGAAGGCACGCTGGTTGGCATCCTGACTAACCGCGATATCCGCTTCGAAACCGACTTTGAGAAGCCGATCCTGTCGAGAATGACGAGTACGAACCTCATCACAACGCCGATGGGCACTACCCTTGAGCAGGCCGAGGAGATGCTCGCAGAGCACAGGATTGAGAAGCTGCCGATCGTCGATGCAAAAGGCAAGCTGATGGGCCTGATCACGATCAAGGACATCTTGAAGGTGAAGCAGCACCCTCTGGCAACCAAGGACGCGAAAGGCAGACTGGTCGTCGGCGGGGCGATTGGCGCTCTGCGCGAACCTTACGAGCGATCCAAGGCACTGGCTGACGCCGGAGTCGACTTTATCGTCATCGACGCCGCGCACGGCGACAGCAAAGGCGTCATCGAATGCGTGAAGATGCTCAAGAAGAAGCTTCCCGATCTGAAGGTCATCGCCGGCAATGTCGCAACAAAAGAAGGCGTAAAGACTCTGGCTGCGGTCGGTGCAAGCGCTCTTAGACTCGGCATCGGAGCCGGTTCGATTTGCACAACGCGTATCGTCGCAGGCGTTGGCATTCCCCAGTTCACTGCAGTTCTCGAATGTTGCGAAGAAGCCAACAAACTCGGCATTCCGACGATTGCAGACGGCGGCGTTCGAAGCTCAGGCGATGTTGTGAAGTGCCTCGCGGCTGGTGCGAGCTGCGTTATGATGGGCAACATGTTTGCCGGCTGTGAGGAAAGCCCAGGCGAGATCGAAATCTACCGAAACCGCGCTTACAAGGTCTACCGCGGGATGGGTTCTATCGGCGCCATGAAACAAGGTTCCTCCGACCGGTATATGCAAGTCAAAGAAGCCGGCGGAGTCATCGTTCCTGAAGGCGTCGAAGGCCGGGTTCCGTTTAAAGGGCCCATCTCCGAAACGATGGCGCAGATCATTGGCGGCATTCGGTCCGGCATGGGATATCTCGGAGCAAGTTCGCTCGAAGAGTTGCGTAGCAAGGCTGAGTTTATCAAGATAACGGGCGCCGCTTTGCGGGAAAGCCATCCGCATGATGTATGGATTACGAAAGAGCCGCCTAACTATTCGTCTCCGTATATGTCAGGCGAAGGCGAGTAGTCTCCAGAGAATTGGCTGCGGCCTGGGATGTTAAAGGACCGTTTACACACGGTCCTTTAACATTTACGCACATCTGATGCTGAGAGTAAGACTGCGAGGAAGCCGAACAATGGAAGGTCACCCAACACGTCTTTCCCCTTCGCATTTTCTGAAATTGCGCGAAAATCCGCAATGAACGAACCTTGAAGTACCAAATGTACTGTGTGTTCCCATACCGCATAAACCGATAACTCGCTATAGGCTTGGCGGAGCAACTTTGAATTTCGGAAGTCCGCCTCGTCTAGATTGATGGAGATTCGGAGGTAACGGTGAACTGGCTTAAGAATATGCGAGTTGCGTATAAGCTCGTGCTTGGATTCGGAGTTGTGGTTGTGCTGATGGTAGTGACCCTCGTTGCGAGTAGTCGAGGGATGTCTTCTCTTGATAAAGCCATCACCACGATTAAGGAAGACGGTGTAGATCATATATCGAAAGCAAGCAATGCTCGTCATGTTTTCCAGGACGCACGACGAATGCACTACCTTGTGATTCTGGCAAAGACTTATGATAAGAAGCTCGAGGCAATCGACAAGTTGTCCAAGAGGCTTGATGAAGCAAATAGCCTGCTTAAGGAGTTCGAAAACAATGCCGTATCTCAAAGCGATATTGAGAACTTGATGCCGGTTCAGGAATCCATGAACGAGTTTATGGCTCTTGAACAGGAGTGGTATGGACTCATAAAGGCGAAAAAAGACAAAGAGGCATTCGACTTTCTTGGCGACAAGCTGAGAGCTTCTGCTACCGAAAAAGTGGATCCTGCGTTCCAGAAGCTGATGGACATCGGTCTCAAAGATTCCAAAGAGCTTGAACAAAGTGCACACGGCCTAGTTAAGACGACTAAGTCGTTAAACACATCGCTTGTCATAGTTGCCATAGCAATTGCAGTTGTCTTTTGCGTCATCCTCACAAAGCTTATTCTGAGCTCAATAAACGCTCTTAAGTCGCGGATGGTTAGCCTCAGCGACAACTGCCTTGCCGACCTGTCGAAGGGAATCGAGCAGGTTAAAGATGGCAACCTGACCTATGTCGTTACTCCTCAAACAACGGCCATTCCAGATCCATCCAAAGACGAACTTGGCCAAATGGCCGCTACGCTTAACGCAATGCTTAGTCGCGTTCAGTCGATGGTCGAGGCCTATAACGGCACTCGCGCGGGCCTTGCATCGATGGTCCACCAAGTTCAGGTAAGTGCAGACTCAGTCGCGAGTACTAGCGGACAATTGAAAGTCTCAGCAACGGAAACATCGAACTTGACGATGCAGATCGCCTCTTCGATCCAGCAGATATCTGCATCCGTCGAGGAGTCTTCACGCAGCAGCCAGCAGATCGCCGAAGGAAGCGAACAGCTCGCAATTACAGCGACTGAAGCGGCCGCTTCCATGGACAAGCTTCATAGCGCTATCGAATCGGTGAACCATGGTTCTGAGGACCAGGCGGCCGCTGCAGAAGAATCTTCTGTCAACGTCAAGCAAGGTATCGAAGCGGTAGACAAGACCATTGCCAGCATGAACCGAATCGAAGACCAAGTTCGAAAGAGCTCGGAGTCGGTCAAGGAACTCGGCCAGAAGGGCCAGCAAATCGGCGAGATCGTCCAGACGATTGAGGACATCGCTCAGCAAACAAACCTTCTCGCTCTCAATGCGGCTATCGAGGCGGCTCGCGCTGGCGAACAGGGCAAAGGCTTTGCCGTCGTTGCCGACGAAGTCCGTAAACTGGCAGAACGTTCTGCCCTGGCGACACAGGAAATTGGCACACTCATCGGCAGCGTGCGCGACGGCGTTGAGTCTGCGGTCAAGGCGATGGATGCATCGACTGCAGAAGTTCTCGAAGGCGCGAGTCGAAGCAAGGAAGCGGGCGAAGCGCTGCGCAACATCGTCGAGGCGACGACAAAGGTCACGAAAGCCATCGACCTCAATCGGAACGCCGTGAAGCAAATGGTTACCGACGCCCAAAACGTTACCATGTCTATCACAACCGCCGCATCGGTATCGGAAGAGAACGCCGCTGCTGCCCAGGAGCTGTCGGCAGGCACGCAGGAGATCTACTCCGGAACCGAGACGGTGAGTGCCGCAACTTCCGAGGCGTCGGCTAGTATGGAAGCCGTGAACGATGCCGCTAACCACCTCAATGAGATGGTTGTGGACCTGAGAGGCATCGTGCGGCAGTTCCAACTGGATGATAATACCGTTGCGGCAACGGCAGTTAGGCTAAAACGAGCCGCGTAGATTCGCGTCGCTAAGAATAGGTTGCCCGTGCCTGGTATGAGGTGCGGGCTTTATTTTTCTAATCTCCTTGGCATTTCTAGATAGGTGGATAGCAGGGCTATCATCTACAAGACTCTACTAGTCGATAGTTGCTAGCATTGTTTGAAATAGTTAACCGAGATAATTCGTACCTTTTCGAATTATCTCGCTTAGGCGCTAATTTATTCAAATATAGAAACAATGACATGGTATAACGTTAGTACATAATGTCGCAGATATGGAAATACGAGTCGCACGAGTGGATCATTACCTCACCTCCGCGTTAATAAGTGCCAACGATTAATACGAGCATACGGCTCGTTGTTTTTTGTCCGGCGAAAGCTTTAATGCTTCTGTGTCGGCAAGGGGGTAAGTGTGAATTGGTTTAAGAACGCGGCAATAGCGACGAAATTGGCTATCTCATTCGGTGCTGTCTTGATCCTAATGGGTCTTGTCTGGTGGACAGGCGAATCAGGAGTCTCGAAACTGGATGCCCAGCAGTTAGAGCTTAAGTCAGGTGTGATCGATCCGTTGAAGCTGGTATACAACATTAACGACGCCTTCGAGAACGGCGGAAGGTTGCACTACGAGGTTTCCTCAGAGAAAGACCTGAGTAATCAGAAAACGAATATCGCCGATTTAGAAAAAGAGCAAAAGGAACTCGAAAAGGAAGTTGGCGACTACAAGAAAGTCATCGACGACGACGACGAGCAAAAAGTCTATGACAAGATGCAAGACGGTCTTTCCCAGTATAAGGAACTTGATGCGCAATGGCGTAACCTTGTCGATACTGGAAAGCTAAGCGAATCTCTTGACTTTCTTGACAACAAAATCAAACCTCTTGCCGACAACACGGTCTCGCCTTCGATAGATGCTTTGCTCGATTACAACATCAAGAATTCCGAGTCAACCGTGAAGGAAGGAGTTCGGGTAAAGAGATCGGCCCAGATGTCGAGTCGCACAATAGCAAGTGTTGCCTCGATCCTGGCTATTTTTCTAGCAGTCATCTTATCGAGAATGGTGGTCAGTTCTGTGCAAAATCTTAAGGCTGGAATGGCTAGTCTAAATGAGAAGTGTCTGTCGAACTTAAGAACGGCGATGGAATGTGTAAGCAACGGCGACCTTACATACGATGCAAAATCAGAAACCACACCAATAACAGTTAGGAGTAAGGACGAGCTTGGCAATATGTCCGAAGCGTTCAACCAGATGCTTGACCGCGTCAAATCGACGATTGACGCCTATAGCACTACTCGGGAGAGCCTGACCGACATGGTGATCGAGCTTCAGGATAGCGCTTCTGCAGTAGCAGCGACAAGCCAGCAATTAGCTGCTGCAGCTGCAGATACGACCGAGCTGACGACCAGCATAGCTGATTCTGCCCAGCAAGTATCCGTTGCGATCGAGGAGTCGGCGCGCAGCAGCCAGCAGATTGCTAAGGGAAGCGAGCAGCTTGCCTCAACTGCAACAGAAGCTGCGGCTGCGATGGATAAACTCCAGCACTCTATCGGACTGGTGAAGACCGGGTCGGATGAGCAGGCTGGTGCTGCACAAGAGTCTTCCGTGAATGTAAATGCCGGCATCGCTTCCGTACAAGCAACCGAATCGAGCATGCGGAAGATTCAGAATCAAGTTGAAAGCGCAGCCGGCGTCATCAAGGACCTTGGTTTGAAAGGTCAGCAAATAGGCGATATTGTGCAGACAATCGAGGAAATTGCCCAGCAAACCAATTTGTTGGCTCTAAATGCGGCGATTGAGGCGGCTCGCGCAGGCGAACAAGGCAAGGGATTTGCAGTCGTTGCCGACGAAGTCCGCAAACTTGCCGAGCGATCAGCGCTTGCGACGCAGGAAATTGGGGTCTTGATAAGCAGCGTGCGCGACGGCGTTGACTTGGCTGTTAAAGCAATGGCGGCTTCAACAGACGATGTTTCGGAAGGCGCTGCTAGAAGCAAGGAAGCTGGCGAGTCGTTAAGCCGAATTGTTGAGGCTACGACTAAGGTGACTCAAGCCGCGAAGACGAATATCTCAGCGGTTGAACAGATGGTCCATGAGGCGCAACGGGTGAACGATGCCATCGCCACTGCGGCATCCGTTTCGCAAGAGAATGCGGCGGCGGCGGAACAGCTCTCAGCAGGATCGCAGCAAGTATATGCGAGCACTGAGACTGTGACTTCAGCAACAACTGAAGCCTCTGCCAGCGTTGAAGGCGTAAACGATGCAGCGAAGGACCTAAGTGCTATGGCAACGGGGCTTAACGACATAGCCCTGCGATTTAAGACTGATACGCAACCAAAAAAACACAACCACAATCGCGAGCGGCAGAAGTTGGCGGCCTAGCTGCTGCCAACTAGCTGATAGCCCTCCGGAAGGAATCCCTGAAGGAGGGCCTAATTGTCTTTAACCTAATACCAATAGTGCCAGTGGGATAGATGGAACTCAATGTCGCATAAATGGAACCATACTAAAGATCAGTACTATTTATCCTATATCTATATTGAAGACCTAATTAGAACAATTAATGGCTTCTAGAACACGTCGAACAGCCTCTCTCGCAACCCCCAAGGCAGAGGGGCTCTCTATTTGTCTTTGTTCTTCTTGATCGCGCCGTTCTTAGCCATCCCGCCAATCGATCCGAATAGACCTAGAACAAATCCGAAGTTATACAGCTTGCCGACGTTATAGACTTCGTAGACGCCGACCTTCTCGTTGAAGAGGCTGATGATGAACGTTATTGGGAAGATGATTCCATGCCAAAGTCCCAGCCAGAATCCAGCCGGTTTTTCGCCGGTTAACTCTTGCACGAGCTTAAAGTCGTTTCCGTGAGGCGCACAGCCAGCACTGAACACCAGCAAAGCAACTAAGGCCAGACCGGCCAAGACGCGGATTTGTTTCATTTAGGTTCCTCAACAATCGATACGTGAATGGACTCTTGCGGGTTGCTTACGGACGGTTGCGGCGACCTATAATGAGTACCTGTGTATGAGCTGAAACCGGAATGGGACAAGACAAAGGCTCGGTTGGAGGCCTTTTGGCATCGAGAGATCCTGGATCGCTGCTGTATTTCGGTCAAGAGCATCAAGGACGGAGTTTCCAGCTATCCAGTGTTCGACATTCCAACCGAGCCCGCGGCGTTGAAGGAATACTGGATCGATCCTGAGCTGAATCTGGAGCGCATGCTCCGATCAATGGCATGCACATTTTACGGCGGTGACGCCTTTCCGGCGACGACCATGTGCCTCGGAGCTTCGGCGATGGCGGCGTTCTACGGCAGTCCGGTCGAGTTCCGGGACGACACCGTCTGGTACCACGAGTGCATCGAAGATATTGCGAATTGGTCGTGGGACATCGAATTAGACGATGCTCCTCTTTATAAGCCGACCATCAACGCTGCAACCTACTATGCCGCCCATACTCGTGGGATCTGTCTGGCCGGCTTGCCAGAACTTGGATCGGCAACGGACGATCTCTCTTTGCTTCGAGGCATGCAGAACCTGGTCTACGACATGGTCGATGAGCCCGATTCGGTGAAGCGAGCCATTCGAGAGATAACCAAGACTTGGAAACAGGTTCATACCGAGCTATACGAGATCGCCAAGCCGTGCAACGATGGCGGATGCGCGATTCCCTGGATGCAGATTTGGGCGCTGGGGCCATGCTATCAGATGTCGTGCGACTTGTCAACAGCTCTTTCGCCTTCGATGTTCCGAGAGTTCATCGTTCCCGAACTGGTCGACTATATGACGGTTAACGAATATTCGATCTATCACTGGGATGGACCGGATGAATTGAAGCACCTGGACGCTCTGCTTGAACTCGACCAGCTCAAAGCAATCCAGTGGACTCCCGGGGCGGGAAACGAACCGACGAGCCACGATCGATGGATGCCCTACTTCGAACGCATCCAAGACGCCGGCAAGTGCTTGATCTTGCCTTGCGCCGAAGCTTGGGAGGTAGAAAAGCTCATGACGTCGCTATCGAGCCGCGGGCTGCACATCAGTTGCTGGGCTGAAAGCGAATCGGCGGCCAAGGCGTTGGTCTCTAAAGCCGCCGACTGGACTCGCGACTAGATTCGCTAGACTAGACTCTCGGTTATGTGAACGACGCGGCCGCCGTTTCTCAGCGACTCCGCCCCAGCGCATCCGGCCGCCACGCTCATCCTTCCGGCCTTAGGCGTCGCCACCGGCTGTTTGCCCTCGAGCACCATATCGAGGAAGTCCTGACAAATAACTGGATCGGCGCCGCCGTGTCCGCCGTCCGCTTCTTTGATGTCGTAGGTTCGGTCGGCGTATTCCCGATACGAGTTCGATCTCCTCGTTTTGACCCACACCTTCATGTCGGGCTCAGAGTTTTCGACGCGGCCCTCGGTGCCAATAATCGTGTAGTTGCGTTGGTAGTCCGGCGTGAAGTGGCACTGCAAGTACGATGCTTTGATGCCGCCTTCGAGCTCCATGATCATCACCTGGTTGTCTTCAACGTTGACCTCTTGGCGGAACGCGCACTGGCGAAGGCTGCTCTTTGGCCGAGCCTCGATGCAGGTTCTTTGCTCATCGCAAATGTCGCAGGTCAGGTCGTTCGGCTTGTCGCCTCCGAAGAAATCGAGGCTGCCGAACGCGGCCACTTTGGTCGTGTAAGCGCCGGTCAGCCAGTGGATCATGTCGATGTCGTGCGAGCCCTTCTGAAGCAGAAGCGATGTCGTGTTCTTGATGTTGGCATGCCAGTCGTGGTAGTAGAAGTCGCTGCCGTAGCCGACGAAATGCCGCACCCACGCCGCCTTAACCTCGCCGATCGCGCCGCTGTCGATGATCTCCTTCATAACGCGGAAGATGCGCATGTAGCGCATGTTGAAGCCGATCATCATCTGCTTGCCAGATGCCTGCCAGGCTCTGAGGATTCGGTCGCAGCCCTCTGTTGTGATGGCCATCGGCTTCTCAAGGAAGAGATGCTTGCCTGCCTCGAGCGCGGCGACGGCCTGCTCTTCGTGGCAAAAGTCTGGCGAGCAAATCGCCACGGCGTCGATATCTTTACGCTCAAGCAATACGCGATAGTCGTCTGTCGTGAACGGAATCTTGCCGTTGTCTTGCTTGAATCGTTCGAGATTCGATTCGCTGACGTCTGCACCGGCGACGACTACTGAACGTCCGCCTTCGGGCTGATGCCAGTGCCGCCACAGGCCTCCTCGCCCGCCAACGCCAACCATGCCGATTCTAAGCTGCCCTGCCATGAGGCAAGGCTACCCGATGCCGAATGCCGCTGGTGTTCGGCATCGTACGAATCCCTCGGCACCCCGAGCGAAGCGTTGGTGCCGAGGGTAAAGTCCAGGCTCTCCTGGTAGGAATTCCCATATCGAACTGAGACTTGCTTCGCTCTCTATCGCCAGCCATGTATACTTTTCGACATGCGGTTAGCAAAACCCCTCGCCTTCGTCGTGCTTGCTTTTCCAGCGGTTCAAACCCTGGCCGATTACCCGAAAGATCCTATCAAGGAAGCCCTGAAGATCGCTGGCAAGAACCGACCGGAGATCCAGAAGGTCCTGGATCATTACAAGAACGACCCTCAGAAACTGGAGGCGGCCCAGTTCTTGATCGAGCACATGATCGGCAAGGCTTACAAGGTCGTAACGACCGTCGACAAGAAAGGCAACGATGTCGGGTTCGACGCGCTGAACTACAAGAACCTTGATGAAGCGCTGAATGCTTACGATGCACTTGAAAAGAAACACGGCACGCTTCAAGACAAAGTCACGCCGTTTTACGACCTTCAATGCCTAAACGCCGACTTCCTGATTGGCCACATCGACTATGCTTTCAAGGCTTGGAAGGAACTGCCGTGGGCGCACGCGGTTGATTGGAACACGTTCAAAAACTACGTGCTGCCGTACCGTTCGGGCAAGGAGCCTGCAGAGCCCTGGCGGCCCGAGCTGATGGCGCGTTACTCGTGGGTTCCGAACCAGATTCAAGACAAATCGAGCCTGACCGAGGCCAATGCGCTGATCGGCGCCGACATCAACTCGTGGGTCGGTTTCTGGGACCTCTATTACATGCACCCGACCGAGCAGGGCTACAGCGAGATGAAGCGGAGCCGGAAAGGCCGGTGCGGCGATCTATCGAACTTCACCAACACGGTCTTGCGGGCCAACGGCATCCCGTGCACCATCGACTACACACCTTATTGGGCTGACACCGGCAACAACCATGCCTGGCCTCTAGCACTTAGTGCGACAGGAACTGCTTCCGACTCGTCCATTCACAAGGCCGCGAAGATTTACCGCAAGACCTTCGCCAACCACCCGGAAAACCTTCTTTATCATCAGCAGAAAGGCGAGGTTCTGCCGCCGTGGTTGAACCGGCCCGACTACACGGATGTGACCACCCAATACTTGCCAACAACCGATCTGTTGCTTCGAGTTACGACGAAGGCTCCTCATGTTTACCTTTGCGTGTTCAACGACGGCGAGTTTCGACCCATTCAGTGGGCGGAAGTGAAAGGCGAAATGGCGACCTTCAAGGCCATGGGCCGCGATATCCTGTATCTGCCAGCATCCTATGGGAAGAAAGGAATTCAGCCTGTTGGCGAACCGTTTATCTTGAAGAACGACGGGATCGCCGAATCGATACTTGCGAGTGACAAGGCTCAGAAGATGCAACTAGATGCCAAGAACTCAACCGGCACGTATGAACTTTTCTATTGGAAAGGCGGCTGGAAGAGTCTGGGAACACGAAAGCCCGTTAATGAGAAGGTTGCCTACGATGCAGTGCCGGCAGACAGTCTGCTGTGGCTCATCGATAAAGGCGGGCACCGCGAGGAAAGGCCGTTCCTGGTTATTGATGGCCAGGTCGTCTATCGGTAGGGGGGAGGAATTGATTGACTGAGCAAATTTTAAGAACTCCAAGTTTGGGTGCCACGATTCGTGAGATCCGTGCTATTGTAGGTTCAACACTGGTCTTGCGACCAGTGGTACCCCTATTACCATTTGACTTTTGGAATTGGCTCGACTATTGACGATTGACTCACAGAGTTAATTTGTAGCTGGGTTGGAGGGCGAGCGTACTCGCGAGCTTTCAAAGAACGCCAATGGAGGCGTAGGACAGGTTTTACGCGGGCGGCTTAGACCCGCGTCCTTAGATCACCAGATACTCATTCAACAGCTTAAGATACAGTCTGTAGTCCTCGAGCGAGACTCCCGGCGGAGTCTGGTGGTCAACGCTGACGAGATACCCGCCTGTGCGCACAGTCGGCATCAATCGTTCGAACTCCCGTCGCATCGCTCCTTCGCCTTTGTGCATGACCGTCTTGTCATATCCGCCGATCATCATCCATTTCGGATGGTTCTGTCGGATTCGGCCCACATCGACTCCGGCCATCCTTTCCAGTGGCAAGATGCCCTGCACGCCGACCTCTTCGAACCACGGTATTAAATCTTCTACCATGCCGTCGCTGTCCACGATCACCGGCACGCCTTTCTTGTGCAGAACAGCCGTCAGCTCGCGATAGAACGGCGTCATGAACTCCTCGAACAGGTCATTCGAGATCATCGGGCCGTGGTTGTAGGACATGTCCTCGGCGATCGTCATGAAGTCGGGCTGGCAAACGTCGCAAATGGCGTCGACGCACTTGTAGCAATGCTCCAGCAGGTCCTCGTTCATCCTTTTCATCAGACCTGGTTGGTCGTAGAATGCATAAAGGTGCTGCTCGATGCCGAATAGCACGCGCGGCTGCCAGAAGAACCCGCTCAGCGAGAACCAAATAAGGACATCGCCTCTTTCGTGTTCTTTGAACCGAGCTGACCAAACGGGGTCGTCGAACCGAGGCGGATCGGGATAAAGGTGCGGCCGCAAGGCATCGTAGCTTGCTTCGTCGGTCACCCACTCCTGGCCGTGCTCCGGCGACGGTGCATTCGGACCGAAAACGCCGAACCAGTGTTGATAGTCGACATCGAGGCCGAAATAGCGCTTAATGCCGGGGTAATCGAGGTCAGAGGGGAGTCCTTCGCCGCGCCAGCGGTCGATGGTCAGGTTCCACCATGTGGCCCACTCGATCAGGGGATACCGGTCTTCCGGCTTTTCTCCCCTGATCGTCTTCGCAAACCTCGATCGAACAGTCTCGCTCATTCGACTGGGATCTCGATTAGTGTTGGGCTGGGCTCAGCGTTGAGACTCTTGTGGCCGTCCGCCGTAACCGTCACAATGTTCTCGATTCGCACGCCGAACTTGCCTGGCAGATAGATTCCCGGTTCGATGCTGAAGCAGTGCCCAAGGTCGAGTTTGAGCGTGTTGCCCTCGATCATATAAGGATCTTCGTGGCCGCGCATGCCAATGCCGTGGCCCAAGCGGTGCATGAAGTACTCGCCATAGCCCGCGTCGGCGATGACCTTCCGCGCCGCGCGGTCGGTTGACTGGCACTCGTTGCCGACCTTGATCGCCTCGCGGCCTGCCTTGAATGCGCGGTAAACGGTGTCATAAACCTTCTTGGCCTCGTCGCTTGCCTTGCCGCAGCAGACCGTTCGCGTGATGTCGCTGGGATAGCCTTTGATGCTGCAGCCGTAGTCAAGGATGATGACGTCGCCCTCTTTGATGACCGTGTCGTCGGTTCCGTGGTGGGGTTCCGCTCCGTTGGCTCCAGTCGCGATGATGCAGAAACCGGGTCCGCCGCCCATTCGCGTCATCTCGCCGACCAGCGCTTCGGCAACCTGTTTCTCGGTCACTCCGGGCTCAATGGTTCGAAGAGCGACCGCGAAGGCGTCATCGGCGATCTTTCCGGCGGCTTCCAGAGCGTCGATTTCGTCCTGCTCTTTGCGCCCCATCAGGCTGGCAATGACCTCTTGGCCCTGCTTGAACAGCGCCGCCGGAAGCTCTTTCTGCATCTGCAGGAGCATCTGCGCGCGCATCTCGTCTTCGACGGAGATGATGCCCGACTTCAGATTCCAGTCCTCGGCAAGCTGCCGGACGTGGGCGAGAGGGTCTTGACCGTCGTTCCATCCGCGAACGTCGTCTGCTCCTGCTCTTTTCGCTTGCGTCACAGAGAGACCGGGGCAGATGAACCGGGTCTTGCCGGTCGCGCTAACCGCCAGCATCATGAAGCGCTCGCCTCCGCCTTCGTGCAGATTGTAGAGCCACCCCATGGTGACGGGCGATGTGGCGAAGTAGGCGTCAATGCCCATCTCTTGCAGAATCTGAGCTAACCGCGCAACGCGCTTCTGATGGATTTCGCTTGCCATAGTGGCTTGAGTATGGCACGGAAACTAGGTGTGCTATACAGGTTGCAGTCGCGTGATGCACTAGATGCCGCAAACAACTGGCAAGCCGCTAACCAGGTCGATAGACACTAGAATCCAGGAGCGATCACCACATCCTTCTTTCGAGATGCAGGGCTGACCTCCAAGAACACGACTTTACCGTTCCTCACTTCGCACACAAGCACGGTTTTGTGCGGAGCATGTAGCTTAAAACGCACATCCCAGTCTTTCGGCCATGCGGGCAACAGGTAGATATGGCCGTCGCCATACGGATCAGCCGCCATTAGCATCTCCTGTAGCGCCGTCATGCCGCTTCCTCCACAGTTGTGATCGGGAATCCAATCGTGTCCAGGTCCGAAGAAAGCCGGAAAGCGCGCTTGGGCTTGCTGGTTGGCCAGTTTATGGATGATCCGCTTCTTGGCCTCATTGCTTTTGCCCATAGCTGCGGCATTAACGGCGTTCGGCATCCACGAGAAGTCACGACTTATGAAGTCGAGTCGATACTGTGGCAATTCGTCTTCGGTGTTTCTTAACCTTGGGAGCGTTTCGGGTTTGGTTACGCCTGCAAGCCGGTAGGGCCATGCGGCGAACATTTCCGGATACTCCCATTTGTTGTATTCCGACTCGTGCTTCTCTGCGAACTTGTATATATCTTTACCGTTGCTGGTGCCGACAGGCAGGTCAGGTAGCCGTTTTTTAACTTCGGCTAGATACGTGCGCTCCTTAGCGCTCAAATACGTCTTGGGAAGAGCCAGCAACGCGCAAGTTACTCGCCTCAGACCGGCGACTGTTTCGATCGGATTGGTCGCGTTGTAAGCCAATTCCAGTCCGTTTGAAGGATAGATAACGAGCCGGCCGCGGCTATCCAGTTCATTGCCGGTTCTTCGCTTGCATTCGGCTCGGTAATAGCTGTCGTAGAAGCGCACCGTACCAAGCATCCAACCAATATCGTCGCGGATCGGCAGTCCGTTCACAGCAAAGCCGCAGAGCCCCATCCAAGCGTGTTCGAGCATCATCGAGAAGTGGTAAGTCAGGTGGCTAGCTCCGCATAGGCTGTTGGAGGTCGGAGCCACGCAGGGCAGTCCCCAAATATCGAGCGGCTCGGGATAGACCACGCCTTCTGCTCCCAGACCAGCCGCCCGTGCCGCCGCAACCCGTTCGCGCTCTCGGTAAAAGGTCGCAGATTGAGCCAAAATGTCGTTATCTCCAGAAACCACAGCAGGCCAGCCGCTCCAACGCTGGTTTTGCGACATAAACCGGCATCCGATCCAGCGTCTGAAGTCAGGTGTGGTCGGCTCTCCAGGCGATATGGGAAGCTCGTCATTGTTGTTCCCTTTGATTCTTCCAGGAACGTTGTCAAAGGTGAAGATGCCGCCGTTGAACAGCAGAGGCAGCTTGCCTCCCCTGTTGCATGCGATCATATATCGAAACAGTTGATAGTTCCTACCAACTTGCCAGCCCAGGTCGTCATTGTTGGCACTTGGATTGACCTCAATATAAGACCGAGACCAATATTCCTTCCAACTCGCGATCTCAGCTTTGCGATTGGCGGCAAGTCGGTCGGCCTTGACAAGATTCTCGGCTTCTTTCAACCACTTCTTTGGATTTCCGCTGACGGAGGATCTGAGCACAGCGCAAAGCGTATGCTTGTTCGAACGGCTAGTAGCATACATCCAGGCTTTGCCGTCCCAGAGCTGCCAGCGCACCGGTTCAGACGTCCTGAAGCGCAAGCCGGTACTCGACACCACAGCGCCGCCAAACACGAGGCCCCTCGTCAGGTCGTTGACTGCGCTAAGAGGGATATGTTGCGATTCTGCCGCTTGGGCTAGCGGAGACGGGAACTCGGCGTTATGGTGTGACCACGCAATCCGATTCTCGACTTCCTCAACATGATCAGGATTGACCGATTCGGTTCCCCAAACATCTAGCTTGATTCCGGTCCGAGGCGCGTTTCTCCAAGTGCCCCAATCCACATTAAGGCTAACTGGCTTCATCGAATCAAACTCGATATAGAGGTTGTCTTTGGAAAACCACAGCCTGGACTGAAAGTTTCCTCCTTGTCGGGTTGAGCCCTTGATCCAGATGGTGCCTTCTGCTAAGTCAAGTTTCTGCTCGAATGGCTCAGAATCCAAAACTGGGAACTCCGGCGTGATTCGCAAGCACCCAAGCTTAAGCAGCCGGCCTTGCTCGTCATATGCGTCGTTTCTTGCCAAGTAAATCCAGATTGAGCCGTCTTGAACCCATACATTCGCTCCGGCGCCGCATCGGCCTGACAGCGGCATCGAATCGAGAGAATCGATGCATTGTTGATGCCAGAGGACGTTATATTGTCTGATGTCGAAGCGGTTCATTGTAGATATAGCGCCCAAAGACGAGTTTGCCAACAGGATGGTGCCAAAGGCAAGGCTGTTCTTTAAGATCATTGGCCGTCATTTTACCGACCTTGTCTATCTTTTACCGGCAGTTATGTTCATGGATGCTGACTAGACATGATCGTTTGTCACGTGCTCTCAAAGTTGGGATTGGTTGTGCGTGTTGGCATTGCGGATCGCTTGCACAGTGTCACCACGCCGCACACTTCCAATGGAACTGGTTTGCTGTCGTGGTATGAGTTCGTGGCAAAAAAAGGTAGAGGTGCTATATATGCACCTCTACAGGCCACATCGCAGAGGTTGCTAACGCCTTGCTCTGAACTTGTAGCTGCCGGACCCGACTTCAAATTGGGCTGAGCCGTCCTTCATTCCGATAAATCTCACGCCCTGAGCAGACGCCGCTGTTCGGCCGCTCTCGGCAACGGACAAAGCATCATCGCAAGGCACCCAGACCGTCGAGGTTGCATTCGGAGGGACCGTCACTTTGAGCGTGAACGTCTTACCCGTCAGCCGCCATTCAACGGCAACCTTGCCGCACGGCGTCATTGTGCTCGCCTTAACCCACTTCAGATCGCCGGCCGGCCGGGGACGAACGGTGAAGTGCTTGAAGCCCGGCTGGTCCGGATCGATTTGGATCCCAGCCAAGTGGGTGTAATACCATCCGACCACGCATCCGAACGCAACATGGTTGAGGGAGTTGTTGGCATACCAATCCTCCCAGATCGTCGTCGCGCCTTGCTTCAGCATGTTGCCGATACTCGGGAAAGTTGTCTGAGTCGCGATGCGATAGGCAAGGTCGTGATGGCCTGCATCGCTGAGGGCAGAAAACAGCCAACGGTTGCCATGGAAGCCCACATCGAGGTGCCCGTCATTGGCCTCTACATTTGCGGCCAAGGCCGCCGCAACCTTTTGAGAATCGGTTGGGGAAACCAAACCAAAGAAGAGTGCGCAAGCTTGCGCCGCCTGAGATCCTTCTCCAACCTTGCCGTCAGCTTTCAAAAAGGACTTAACAAATGCCTTTTGGATATTGTTGGCCAATTCTGAGTATCGAGCCGCATCGTCCTTATGGCCAAGCAGCAAAGCGATCTTCGCCAGCGTTTTGGCATCGCAATAGAAGTATCCCGTGGACGTGATCGGAGTCGGCGTGCCGGTCTTTGGCGGGAGCCAGTCCGGCAGGCCGTATTCAACAATGTAGTCCTTCGCCCGGCCGGCCAAACAGTCAACAAAGCGCTTCATCCCCTCGTAATGCTCCTCAAGGATGCGCTTGTCGCCGCGGTAGAGATAGATGTTCCAAGGGATGATGATATAGGCGCTATCCCACGCCGGACCGATGCCGTATCCCCAGCCTGGATTGGGAATGATGCCCGGGAAATCCCCTGCTGGCGGCTGCTCGTCCTTGAAGTCGTTGATCCACTTCTCGTAGGCGGCCGTGTTCTCAAAAAGAAACTGCGCTGTCTCAGAGATGACATGGGCGTCGCCGGTCCACCCGTTCTTCTCGCGGTGGGGGCAGTCGGTCGGAATCCCGACGTAGTTGCCTTTGTAAGCCCACCTCGTGATCCTAACGATGTCGTTGAGCAGAGGATTAGAGCACTCGAAGGTGCCGGTGTCCTCGAAAGCTGTGTGCAGAACTTGCGCGACGAGAGTTTTCTGCGTCGGTTTGGCTGGCAGTCCGGAGACTTGCACATACCGGAAGCCCGAATAGGTGAACCGCGAGTGCCACGATTCCAGGCCTTTTCCAGAAGCAGTGTATTTCTCCGTTTGGAAAGGACCTGCGAACACGCCAAATAACATTAACCTCATGTCTAGCGTGCCGTCTGGCGCTAGCCTCTCGCCATATCGGATCGTGATCTCCGTTCCCGGCTTCGCCTTCACGCCCAATACGCAGCGGCCGGCGATGTTTTGGCCGAAGTCGAGCACATATTGTCCAGGCTTGGGTTCAGCGATCTTGACCGGCTTCAGCGTCTGCATCGTCTTGATGGCAGGCATCGACAGCGATCTCAGAGCTCCTTTGGGTCCGTCGACGACTTCAACGGATTGCCACTTGGCATCGTCGAAGCCCGGTTTGTCCCATCCTGCTGGCTCTTCGCGAGCATCAAACACCTCGCCGTTACGAATGGCATCGCGTAACACCGGTCCGTGAACCGCCTTCCAGGTTCCGTCCGAAACGACATTTTCCGATGTGCCGTCGGCGTAGGTCAGATGCAGGTTTAAAATGAAGCGAGGCTTGGCCCGCCAGTGCGCGTTAAGGAAGTTCCACTCTTCGTTCTCGTTGACGTCGAACCAGCCGTTGCCGATCAGCATCCCGAGCGCGTTCTCGCCTTGCTTGATTTGCTTGGTCACGTCGAAAGTGGAGTAGAGGCACCGCTTGTCATAGCGCGTGAAAGGCGGGTCGAGTTCGTGGTCGCCGACCTTCTTGCCGTTGAGCCTCAGTTCATAGAGGCCTACTCCGCATACCGAGGCGACAGCCGATTTAAGACCAGGCTTTGCTGAAAAGGTGCGCCGGAAAATGGGTGCAGGACGGTCTTGAACCCAGTCGGCGTGAGGCTTCTCGTAGGTTGCGACGACAGGCGTCGGTCGCAGGTTCGTCTCATATCCGATCCATTTGGCTCCCCAGTCGCTCGTTTCCAGCAGCCCTACCGTCCACTTTGCAGGCTTGCTCCAATCCGATTCATTGCCGTCTTGGTCCCAACATTTGACCTTCCAGAAACAGGTTAGTCTTGATGTTAGCGATTGGCCCTTGTAGGGAATCTGCCAGTTGGTATCGGAAAGCACCTTTCCCGTGTCCCAAAGGTTGCCTTTGCCTTTGCTGAGAGTTCGAAGATCGGAGGCGACGAGTATTCGGTAGGCAGTTTGTTTCAAGCCTCTAGTTGCTGGATCTGCGGCTACTAGCCTCCAGGCCAGCCTCGGGCGCAGCACGTCAATGCCTAAGGGATCCTTGAGAAGCTCGCACGTCAAGTCGGCAGGTGAAAGCGCTCCATCTGCACCTCCGGCAGCAAGAACACAAGCAATTAGACCAAACATCGTCCGACTTTACCATTAAAGGAAGGGTGATGCGACCTAAACTAATTCAGTGGAAATGCATTTTCCAATGCAACCAAGAACTCGATGACGCCGCCAAATAGAGCAACCTTAATAACCTCGTAATTCGATTAGGGAAGTTCGAACCGGTTCCAACCGATAACAACATTGAACATCGTTCAGATTCAAAGGAAGGAATCAAGTGCGACAGTCATTCAACAATACTCAGAAGGTTCACCTCGGAACTGAAGTCCGAGTCGATCCGCGCGTCATCTTATCGAGCCACATCTTGCAACTCACAAGGCAAGAACTCGAGGCGGCGGTCGAAAGCGAACTATGCGACAATCCGGCCCTCGAGCGCCTCGAGGAGGACGAGGAACTGGATACGCAAGAGAGAATATTGAAGACCGTTGCACCTTCGGAACTTAAGCCTTCGAGCGAAGACATCGAGTTCCGGAAAAGTCTTCCTGCCGACGACCGAGAGCAGAGCGATTGGGTCGAATTGGTGCCCGCCTTCGACACCCTGTGGGATCACCTTCGGGGACAGTTGCTTCCCTTGGTACCCGCCAACCTGGCCAATGTCGCGCATTACGTAATCGATTGCGTGAACGAAAAAGGCTATCTGGAAACGCCTGTCGAAGAGATCGCTCTCGAAACCGGCTCGAGCCTCGAGGAGGCCGAGTCGGTGGTCGCGGAACTTCGTAAATGCGAGCCTGCCGGAGTCGGCGCGACGTCGCTTCAAGAATGCCTTCTTCTACAACTTCGTGCCGATGCGTCAGTCGAAGGAAAGCTGGCTAAAGCAATCGTCCGCAACCATCTGGATGATCTTCAAGCCCGACGGACATCGAGAATCATGCGCAAATACCGCGTGATGCCCGAAGTCGTCGAAGAAGCGTTCGAACTTATCTTGTCTTTGAATCCTTTCCCAGGCGAGGGCTACCGCGTCGACTGCTACATGCCTCATTGCTCAAGCCGATCGGGAGTTACACCCGACCTGACGCTCTCGATTCAAGAAGGCGTTTGGGAGATCGAGGTTCGCGGCGTCGATCCTTCGTCGCTGGCCGTCAGCCGAACATACCTGAAGCGCCAAAAGCAACTGGATCACATGCCCAACGCGCCGAAAGACGAGAAGCGCCACATCGGCGAGTATGTCCAGCGCGCCAATAACTTTATTCAGAGCCTATCTCAGCGCCGCAAGACGCTCAAGCTCATCGGCGAGTACTTGGTTAACCATCAGGGCAGCTTTGTGTCAACCGGCCGCTATCAGTTCCTTGCGTCGTTAACGAGAAGCGGCTTGGCGCACGATATAGGAGTCCACGAGAGCACCGTCAGCCGGGCGACAATGGGCAAGTTTGTCCAGATCGCCACTGGCGAAGTCGTTCCTTTCGAAGTCTTCTTCAAGCCTGCGCTTCGCGTGCAAAAGATGATCGAGGAGATCATGGCGACCGAGAATCCGCGGAACCCCTATTCCGATGAGCAAATCGCCAAGATGCTTGAGAAGAAAGGCGTGGTCGTGGCGCGAAGAACGGTCAACAAGTACCGAGACAAAACGAAGTTGCTGTCATCGCACAAGCGCCGATCGGCTTAGACGCTGGCGGTATTCTGCGCCTAAATCCGGAACCGGTTCATACCGAACTCAAGCCGATTCAGCGCGGTCAGGTCGTCGATGCCCGATTTGCTGGCCTCGCTTCTCATCATGGTCAAATCGCAAGCCATGGTATCGCAAAGCCTCAAGAAACTGTCTCCCAAGGCCTTCCTGTTGCCATGCAAGGCGCATTTTTCAATCTCGCTGAGGTTACTCACCTGGTTAAGTAGCATGGTGGTCAAAGCTGCTTGTGCTGGCCGTTGGATTGCTGTCGGATCTAGGTCTTGAGAGCGCCTTAAGAGGTCCTTTATCTCATGGTTCCAGTTATGAGTATAGGCAGGATCAGCAAGCTGCTTCGGACTGCTGAGCTTCTGATTCAATCGGGCGTACTCAAGACAGATTCGCTGGTAACTCTCAGCATATTTGGTCGATCTCTGCGCGTTGCGGTTAAGCAAGAACAATCCTGATATGGACAAGCAGACTGCTGCAATAATTAGTGTAGTGTAAACTCGTTTCATGGTCCCTCATAGCTTTTACGCGCCAGTCCCTTTCCCGTTACAGTAGAACGAACAGGAAAGCAAAAAGGTTCGCATATAGGTTCGAAAAAGACTTAAGATCCTAGCAACAAGACAGGCCTATGGTCCCTGGGTTTAGCTGGCCTTTTGGTCGACACCTTTTAGCACAGACTAAGTTTTAACTCCCCATCTACTTATGTCAGAGTTGCATTCGAGCAAATCGCCTTGCCGTCGGCGATAACGTCGTCACAGCGCACAGCAAGTGAACGGCTGAGAATGCCGATTTAGAACTTGCGGTTCATACCTTTGGCGAAGTTTGGGGACGTATCGACCTTGGTTCTTAGTTCAGTTAAACCGCGACGAATCAACGTTTGTGTGTTGGTTCGATATGAGAATAAAGCGCTCATAAATGGCTTGTTGAGTAAGGTTACTAGGCCAACCTGTCAATAGCTATGCAAAATGTACACATAGTAGCCATTGATGTTACAAATATAGTTCTCTATTCTCATGAAAGTTAAACTCAAGTGGATAAACTTAATCGTATCCCTTGTAGCGACGAATTAAGCAGCGAGATGTGGAGATATGAGAAAGCCCTTAGCAGCAGTTCGGCCAAGGGCTTATTTACGATCAAGTAGGATGCTACTTCGCCTCAACGGCGGTTGCCGGAGCTAATGTTTCTGGTCGCATGGTTGCTTTGGGTTGAACCCATTTCTTGAGATGGAACTTCTTGGTGGTCGTTACCTTGCCGAGTGCTCCGAGGTCCCAAGTGGCGTTAGCTGTATAGGTGCCGAGTTTTGTGTTCTTGTCAGGCGTCCACGACGCCGAGCAGGTGAACCCTCACCCATAGCTGAGCTTCAACGACTTAACAACTTTGCCCCTTGCATCCTTGATGTCTATCGTAGGAGGCTTAGGATTCTGGTTCTTGTCGTCGTAGAAGCTCCCGAGGCTGTTTCCGCCGGCATCGATGATCTCGACGGAAAGGTTCTGGACTCCGGCAACATTCTGCGGCGCCTTGTTCCAAGAGCTGATTCCGATGGCGGCTTTGAAAGGTGCGCCGCATCGCAGCAAGTTGTCTTGGCCAGCTTTTAGTTTCAACGGCTTGCGCGTCGAGCGCTCATAGAATGACACGCTAGCGTGCCATCGTTTCCCCTTTGGGTCGGTGACAACATAACTTAGGCCGTTGATGCTGACGTTGATGGCTGGCACCTTAGCCGTCCCTGCGAGGTTATTCAGAAGAAGCATGCCGTCTGGGCCGGTTAATGCCAAGTCTTCAGCTTTTGCGCCTCTAACTGTAACGGTTGCCCATTCGCCGTCATACGGCTTAGCTTCCAGCCACGTTCCGTCGGGGTCTGATTCTATTGTATAGAACGCCTTGTCGGAAAGCTGCATGACCTTTGAAAACGGAAGCGACTCGATGTCAGATATCTTGCTTTGCCGCGTATAGTTCTGCTCGTCGAACTTGCCGTTGCCGTTCCAGTCGATGTAGATAGCGTCGCCTATTTCGTAGGCTTCCGGGTCAGAAGTATTCTGCACGTCGCCGTAGCTGCCGTTTCCATCGGTGTCAACGAGACCGACTTTGAGACCCTTTCCGACAGGCAGCACTCCAGTCATGTATCCCGCCGAAGTGACGTAAAGGTTCGAGCTGCTGTAGAAGACAAAGGCCGCCTTCGGGATGCCGCCTTCGAATGTAGTCGGCATGAACATCGCATATTGCGAGCTATACCGGCGCACCTTCGACGTGTTCGGAAGCGGCTTCGCCAGTTCATTGTCGGAGAACTGCTTGTCGCTGTTCCAGTCGATCCACATGAGATCATCTGCCTTAAGGTCAGCTTTGGACTTACCCTTCACGCCGACATAGTCCCTTGTGCCGATACTGATCTTGTAGAACACCGGCTTAGAAGCCATCGGCGGAGCTTGGTACTGCTTCGAGTAACGCGTTGAGCGGTCGGGCATGCCTCTGCCCATTTGGCCGCCGTAGAAGTTGTAGATTTCGGACATGTCGGTATAAGGTTCAAAAGCCAGTTCGGCTCGTAATGCACCTCCCGACGCTTGGGGACTCGCAAAGGCTATCCCCGCTGCCGCAAGATAACTGAGTATCATTCGGCACCTCCTCGTTTTTTATACAGCCAACTATATATACAATGCTAGGCTAAAGATCGTTCGATTGATTCTTGAAAAAGTCGGTAAATAACAAAGACCCCGGACGTCTTCGCCCGAGGTCTCGTTAATGATTTGAGCGTATTAGAGCTTGACTTTCGTTTCAGCTTCCAATTCGCCGAATGCACCTGTTTGCCACTTCACTTTTGCCGTATATTCGCCTTTAACTGCGTTCGGTTTCGGCGTCCACGACGCCGAGCAAGTGAAGCCTCACCCATAGTGGAGCGTCTGCTTGTCGACAACTGATCCGTCAGGACCATAGATGACGACTTCAGGCTCTTTCGGTTGCTGGTAGTTGTTGTTCGATCTATCGTAAAGTCCGCTAACCTTGAAGCCGTTCTTGTCGTTCAGGCTGATGTTGAACGATTTGCTCGGGCCTGCGTTGGCGCATGAAAGGCTTAGCTTCATGCCGTCGCCGAACTTAAGCTCGGTTGTTTGGTTGGCAGATACCTTGACTTTGCTCTGGCCGCTGCTGGCATAGCTGACCTGATATGTCTTTCCGTCTGCGTTCTTAGCTTCAACTGAAGCATAGGAAAGCATGTATTCGGTTGCAGGAACACTAGCTTCGCCATTAACGATTACCGGACTCAGATTGCCTTTTGGGCTACTCAGTTGGAGCGACTGAAGCTTCGATCCGGCGACTGCTAGCGTTCCCATCGGAGTTTCGTCCCTTGTAAAGACGAGCGATTTGCCATCTTTGCTCATAGCCGCAGTGTAGAAACGTCCGTCGGACATCGAAATGAGCTGATCGAAGTTGGCGAAATTCATCGGCCGGTCGGCCGTGCATAGCAATGTATCTCCGCCGTACCGACTCTTGGTGCCAAATCTGCCGTCATAGTCGGAATCAAGCACCTTAGCTGTTGTGTTGTGCCCGGCAACCTTAAACGTACCTTCCATAGCGGCGAGCGGGACGAGTCCGGCCATTTGAGTGCCCGAAGCTATGGCGCTGGCATAGATCTTGCCTTTGAGTCCAACGGGCTGACCTTTGAACTCAAACAGGTCGTAGCCGCTATAAACTTTGTCCTTGCCTAAGTAGGTCGCCTTTTCGGATTCTTCGAACTTCTTGTTTCGGTTGAAGTCGAACCAGATAGCCGCGAAGCGGTTTGCCTTCGGATCTTTGGCGGCCGCCAAAGCCATCGGGTCTTCGCTAAAGTACATTAAACACGAGTGGGTAACGCCCATCGACTTCGGAACGTTTATATCCCGTAGATTCTGAGTGCCTTTGCTGACGCCGTAAAAGCTCAGACCAACATATTGGTTCTGTTTACGGTCTACTTTGGTGAGTTTGAGCGGAACGTTGATGACGGCCGGGGGAGCAAGCATGCTTCCGGTCGCCACTAAGCCCGCAATGGCTGTGACAAACATAGATTCCTCCTTGAGGTTGGTGCATCCTCAAAAGGATTGACGCCCTAGAAAGCAATTCAGGTTCCCTTAGGAGGACGGAACGCAACATTTATTCGCTACAACTCGAATTGCGCATTAGAAGACATCTCGCCAAAAGCGATTGTCTGCCACTTAACGGACGCGCGGTACTTGCCTCGAGAAGCGTTAGGAGGAGCTTTCCACCCGAAGTATCTGCCCGTCCAATTACTGGCCATCGGGCCTGTTGCGACTTGCGTACCCATCGGATCGACAATTGTTACGATCGGATCGGGAGTTCTGTTCACCCCTGGTTTAGTCCTAGCAGCAGGCTGAATATACATGACGTGCCAGCCATCCTTGTCATATAGACCCATATTGATTGTTATAAATCCTCTGCTTGCTGAGGCTTTGACCTTCATCTCAGGCTTATCTCGAAATCCTAGGAAAAGAGGTTTGTCGTTCTTTACCTCGACCCTCATACCGCTATCTAATCGGTATCCAACCGCATATTGCTGGCCGTCCTGGCCTTTGATTTCGAGGTCGACTTGGCAAAGAGAATAGGCTCCTTCCGGCACCGAGACGCTGGTTTTATCGGAAACGGCATTGAAATAGCCGTGCGAGTTGAACAAGCCGAAGCTGACGATTTTGCCTCGTGGAGCCTCAATTCTACCGAGCTTGGAGGTGTACTTGATTAGCGACAGGGTTCGACGGTCGCTGTCGATGAACGGCTTGTAGTAAAGACCGAAACCGAGCGCTAAGTAGTCGGAAGGATCGGTCGTGCTTTCGACTCCGTCTAGCTTGTAGCTAATCTGGTCGCCGAAGTTGCTGTCCCTTGTGCCGAACTTGCCATCGAGATCGGTGTCATATATCTTGAACTCGACCGACTTTCCATTGATCTCGGTCTTGCCTTTGAGATAAGCATCGCCAACAATGCCAAGCCCGGAAATCCCATTCGATAGCCCGGCAACATAGAGCGGACGGCCGCCGGTCTTTGGAATGCTCTTGAACTTCAAGTAGTCGTATGCTGGATATCTAGCGGCTTTGCCGATGTTAACAGCTTCTTCGTAAGTATCGAACTTGCCGTTGGCATCAAGGTCAGCCCATATGCGGGCGACTCGGCTCTTATCCTTGCTATGAACGTACGCAACAGCGGTTTTATGCGAGCCGATAAATAGTTCCTTTAGCTCGCAGCGCTCTGCGACCGGCTTGGCGATGGCTTGCTGAGGTGTTGTGATCAACTTGAGGTCATAGAAGCCAACGTTGTCTGCAACTAGTTTTGGCGCCTTGCCTACGACCAACTCCAGACGAATTAGCATCGTCTCGCGCGACTTCGGTTGGCAACCTGCTAAAACCAGTAATGCTAGACCGGCCGCGTACGTCGCATGTCGATAACTCTTCGTCATTGCCAACGACTAGACGCATTGTTGATGTCTGACGGTTCGAGCTTCGAAAAACCCTTTTCATCATCGGCATTTAAGGTGTAACCTAGCGGCATGCCACGAACCGACGGTTGGTCAGCCCTGAACCTTGAAATGCCTGCCCGCATTCCGCGCACCGAGTATTCGGTCGAGATGCATTGGGATCTGCTTCGCGCCATAACCGGGCTCGATGTGCGAATCGACAGCCCAAACGAAGTCAAATGGCAGGCTCAAAAAGCGTTCCAGCAAGCCTGGAAGATCGATCTTTTCTGGAGCACTCTGGTCGGCGGAGGGGAATTGTCGGCCAAAAACTCAAGCATGGGCCATGCGGAATATATGCAAGGCGGCGAAGACTGGGACGAGAACATCTATGAGGCGTTTGAGGATCCAGAAGAGGTCTTCTCGGTCGACATGGACGAGACCTACGGCGTGATCAACCACGACGAATGGGTGAAGAAGTTCTCCGACCACTATTGGTCTCAAGCCAATGCCAATCCTGATGCGGTGTGTATGACCGGCACCTATACCACATGCGTTTCAGGGCTCATCAGCATGCTCGGTTGGGACATGCTCCTGCTGGCAGCAGGCGACGACCCCGTTCGGTTCGGCGATCTCATCAACCGCTACGGCGACTGGATGATGCGGTTCTATAACGCGCTGGCCGAATCGGATGCTAAAGTTGTGATGATCCACGACGACATGGTGTGGACGTCAGGTCCGGTGTTCAGTCCCGACTACTATCGCAAATACATCTTCCCGAACCTGAAACGCTACATCCAGCCACTGCGCGACTCTGGGAAGAAGGTGCTTTTCACTTCCGACGGCGACTACACGATGTTCATCGACGACGTGGTGGATTGCGGCGTGCACGGCATGGTGATGGAGCCGATGACGAGTCTCGAGTTCGCCGCCGGCAAATACGGCAAGACTCAGGTGCTGATCGGCAATGCCGACACGCGCATCCTGCTGAATGGCACACGAGAGCAGATTCGAGCCGAAGTGGAACGGTGCATGGCTGTCGGGCGCGATTGCCCCGGTTTCTTCATGGCAGTCGGCAACCACATCCCGCCGAACACGCCGGTCGACAGCGCTCTATACTATAACGAGGTTTACGAAGAGCTCTGCATGAGGCGTTAGAATCCATATGTTAAGGACGTAACGTGCTTTTGAGACAACCGTCTTATGGACATGTCGTATCGCAAGCTTCTTTTTACCGCACTCGCTACTTGCTTTCTTGCTAGTTCGCTGGTTGCGCAAGACACAGGCAGCTTTAGTTCGGTCAGTAAGCAGCTGTTCCATCAGAATCCGACGTTGGCGAAGGATTCGAAAATCAACATCGTTGAACTGAAGGTGGCAGGCGCAAATGAAGCGCTTGACGGGGTTCTCGCCGAAGCGCGCTACCAATCAGCCGACGGCTCGATCTTTCGAACCGAACTTTATTTCGTGCGAAAAGGCAAACTGACGAGGATCGACAATGGCGTAATGGCGGCTAAGCTGCTATCAGGGGCCATGTTGGGGAAGGACCTCTACTACTCTTGGTCTGGCGGGTCTGGAGTTCACCAATGCTATGTTGGAAGGCTGACCTTAACCAAGGGCAAAGTTGTTAAAACAGATAACTGTGTTTCGCTGAAGTACGACTTGTATCTGAGAACCAAAAAGGAAGGCGTTGCCGCGCTTCGCTACTCAGGAAGCAATAACAAGAGCCCGAAGCTTGTTGGCAAAGTCGTAACCAAAGACGGCAAGTTGCACGTGGTAGACGAGAAGGGCGAATCGGTTAGTTTGTAGCTATTCACGCTTCAGGACCCGCCACCTCCTGCTTCTTATTGACACGGTCGTAAGCAACTCACTAACTCAACTACCAGCGGACCAAGGCAGGGGACTGAAAGCCCAGCCCCCTGCATTTAACAAATCTACGGACGAGGCTTGGGGTTTCCGCCGAGTCCGCCGAGAAGAGCTCCGAGCCCTCCTGCCTTTTTCAGTTGCGCTTGGGTGTCGTCAAACCGCTTCTTGAAATCAGTCGGTAGTCCGTTGACATCAATCACCGGTCCAGCGGCATCGTACCGGAGGTCCACCAGCGTTTGATTTAGCGAGGCATCCGGAGTCAGTGTGAACTGGAACGCGTAGGTGAGTCGGTCTGCCATGCGGAAGGTCTTCAGATCGGGAACCATGGCTCCGATCAACCCTCCAAGCGTCGGATCTTCTTTCAAAGAGCTGAACGCGGCAAGCTCTTCAGGGCCATAGGCCGAGAAGAGCTGAATGCGCGGCTGAGATTCGCCGGCATCTTTCACAACCAAGTCGGTCTTTAGGTTCATCGACACCTCGCCGGAGCCAGGAAGTCCATTCGGCATTAGCTCCGTCGGCTCTGAACGGTAATCGGTGCCAAAAGCATCGGCAATTGAAGCAGGGCCGCCGCCTGGTGCAGCCTTAACAACGATGCCGCCGCCAGCTATGGCCGACGTCCGGAATGCCATTCGACGCACAAGCTCAAGCAGGTTAGGAGCTAGGTTTCGGAACGGTATCTTGGCGCCACGTGCAAGCGATTGACGCTGAGCCAATCCAAGCGAACCATAGAACCTCAGCATGCTCCAGTTGGTTGTGCCGGTCATAATCGCCGCTCCGGGAAGCATCGTCATCGAATAAGTCTGGGTTATTTCTGTCGACATGAACGGCGGGTTCTTCAACGAGTAGGTAGCGAGATCGTCGAGCGCCATATAGCCTCGTTTGGCTGTCAGTTGGATCAACTGTGCCAACGCAAAGCGGTCCACTCGCTTTTGCCTGTCATTGAACGGGCGAGTCGGCTTCATGACCATCCAGCCGTCTTTCTCCTCAATGTCAACTATCGACATCGTCGTAAGCTGCTTAAGAAAGCCGTTTGCCGTCAACTTTTGTCCGGGCATTGCGAATGCACTCGCCCGCATGATTGAGTCTGGAACATTGGCGACGAACTGGGCTCCACGGCCTTTTGCCAGCGCCAAAAGCGCTTCGGAATGGATGAACGACAGAGGATCGTATACATCGGGGCGCGCAAGTTTGTCGAAGAGTTGCTTGCTCATGTTCTTGGCTTTGCCTGCGCTGAACATGATGTTGGTTAGGCTTCTGTAGAACTCGAGCAATTCTTTCGAGTCTGGAGTGAGGGCGATTTCAGCGTCCTTGGTAGGCTCGGTCTTCAGCATGCTGTCAACGACGTTGAGAATGCTGGAGTCTAGTAGAACCGATTGTCCGCCTTGATACAGAATCTTGCCTTGATTGTCGTAGATTTTGAGCCGGATTTCGTAGCTATCGAGGAGCGACGACCTTTCGACACAGAGAAGCGCTTTGTCAGGAGCGCCCTTGATTTCCGAGTTGTTGGCGCCCATGGCCATGCCAATCGCCTGGTCGATGATGCCAGGCTGGTCGGCGGCTCTTTTGTTCACCGCTTCCGCCCATATGTTTTGCTCTTGGACGAACTGGTTGATGATTTGGATTGCTCCGTTCGGCATCCCGATCTGCATCATGTTCGGCCGCGTGGAAAACACGACGCGCTCGTCGTCATTCAGCTTTGAGATAATTCCGGGATCTACCAAAGACAGCAGCCTTGCGGTTGCACGGCCCGCAGGATGCTCCGAGCCTTGCGTGAACATCGACCTTGCGCCTTGCGCCATGGCTGACATATCTCCGCTCTGCAACATCCCGCCGATTCCCGACTTTTCGCCGAGTTTCGAGGCCATCTTGTTGGCGTCGCTTTCATCGAAGGTCGGGTTCTTTTTCAGAGGCTCGATCAGCTTGTCGATGGCCTTTTTGATTGCAATTTTTCGGGCTGCAAGCTCCTCCAGAAACTCAGCTCGATGCTGGTCGTTCGAGCGTGTGAGCATTCGCATGCCGTCGTGCTCATCCCACTGGCCGCTGACCGATTTAGCTATCCGGGCCATCAGGTCTTCGAGCACGACATCTTTCACATCGATGACCAGAACTTCGTTTGCCACTGTCGGCGATATGTCGAGCGGCGTCTTGGTCGCTTTGGCAATTTCTGCAACAGCGCGTTTTGCTGGCACCGCGACGGTTGTGTAGCTGACCTTTTGGTTGTAATCTTGAGCCGCAGACAGGCACGCAAGCGCGATCGCAGCTGCTGGCAAGGTTCTTAAAAGCGTTTTCATAACTTCCCCAACAGCAGTTTACTGGTTTGGCAGCTATTGGGTTGCAAAGGCCTTAGGTCAAGGCTATCGGTTCTGGATTGGCGACGAACCCGTGCTTTCTTAGATAATTGGCGTAGGATTGAAGCCCCTCAAGGTGCTTTTTCGATAGATCGAAGCTCATCGTATGGCGGAGGTAATTCGAGCATGTCTGGAGGTCAATCCCGGTCTCGGCCGCCGCCCATGGAATGACTTCATCCAGATGGCTGCCCCCCCATTCCTTGGCTTGCCTAAGCTTGCTGGCCAGTTCGCCGCTCAGTTGAGGACCGCCGATCCATAGCGCCCAGACAAAGGGAAGCCCGGTTAGCTCGCGCCACGCGGATCCCATGTCCATGATGTGCGCGTCGTCATAGTCGCTCGTTAGCCCTTTATCGCCGATGAGCACGCAAGCGTCGCATTCCAACAGCATGTCTCTAATCTCGGGTTTCGCTTTTTGCGTCTTAGGGCGGATGCCATAAACCTCGGCAAGCAGAATTTGAGCGAGATGGTTGCTTGTCAATGAGCTTTGATCAAGCGCGAGCGTTTTTATGTTCTGGAAAGGCACCTTTGAGAAGAGGCGGACGCTCTCGACTTGATTCAGGGTGCTGATGCTAACCCCGTCTACGACTTTGCGGCCTGGAGTTCGGATCGCATCGAAGCTCGAAGCCATCGCAACCGCCGCCTTGCCTGCATCAACCATTGCCGGAAGCTTGGATGGCACGTCGAATGCCAATGTGATGGTAGGATCTTTGGTAAGTTGGTAGATAAGCGGCTTCGCGTTCAAGTAGGGCACCGATGCAACTACTGGCTTCATGGATACAGGTTACCGCGGATTCGGGGATTGGGGAATGAGGAAGGAACCGACATGTACTCAGGTTGGAGGGCGAGGGTATTCGCGAGCGCTTCATTGACGATTTACGAGCCAATTTCAAAAGTCTACGGGAATAGCGGCGCCACTGGTCTTAAGATCTGTGACACCTGTCTTGGTTTACGGAGTTTTGCAATTGGCTCGGTCAATGGTCAATGGACCACCTTCAACGCCCTAGGCACAACCTCAAACTCGACAGGCGTCAACCCAACAATCTCGCCGTCGGCAAGAACCGGAATGGGTTCGTTCGAGCCAATGAGCACTGATTTCCCCCGAAAGGATCGCACGGCCGGATGGCTGAGGTGGGTTCCTTTGAAAACGCGCGGAAACTGGCGCAGAAACTCAAGCTTCGACACGCCGCCAACAACGACAACATCGATCAATCCATCGTCAACCTTTGCATTTGGTGCGATTTGCATGCCGCCGCCGTAAAACCGCGCATTGGCAACGGCGCAAAGCATCGCGTCGCTCTCAAAGGTCTCGCCATCGACCGTGATCGAGAGCTGCACAGGGCGATAGGTTGTTAAGCACTGCAACACGGCCGCCAGATAGGCTGTCGTCCCTCTCAAAAACCGAAATCCGTCGTTGATTCGTTGAGCGACTGTGGCGTCGAACCCGACTCCGGCAATGTTCAAGCTATATCCTTCGCTGCCCGAGCATCGGAACCTCACGACGTCCACCGGAAGCGGATCATTGTCAAATAATAAGCCAGCAGCCAAAAAAGGATCAGATGGGATGCCGAGTGTCCGCGCCAAGTCGTTTCCCGTGCCCATTGGAAGGATGCCGAGAGGCACGTTCGTGTTGATCAATCCCTGAGCGACAGCATGGATTGTTCCGTCTCCTCCGGCGGCGACGACCATGTCCGCCTCAAGAGACAGTTCTCTCGCTTGTTCGGAGATTCGGCCAAGCTCGGTGGGTACAACTTTGACGCTAGGGCTTTTTGCTTGTAAGGCGCTTGCGACATCTGGCCAAAGATGAGAAGTACTGCAGCGTCCAGAACAAAAGTTTCTTAGGACAATAAGCCTCATTGACATATAAACAGCAAGTTTGGGTAAGCCTGATGGTCAGAATGGGACATAATAGGTTGGCCTTGCGCGTCCGCGTATATTATGCGGTGTTAAGCGTGGCCATGGAGATACTATGTCCAACGACATTTTCACAAGAGTGCAGAAAGTAACCGTCGAAAAGCTCAGCGTCAAAGAAGAAGAAGTGGTGGAAGCCGCTTCGTTCACCGATGATCTCGGCGCCGACTCGCTAGACGTCGTCGAACTCGTAATGGCCTTCGAGGATGAGTTCGGCATTGAGATTCCTGACGAGGAAGTAGGCGAGATTAAGACGGTTGGCGATGCCGTCAACTACATTTCGAAGAAGCAAGGATGAGCGATATACCCCGTCCGTCTGGGCGGGTCGTGGTCACCGGCCTTGGCGCTGTAACCCCTCTCGCTACCGGCATCGAGCCTACTTGGCAAAAGATGCTGGCGGGTGCAAGCGGCATCGGCCGGATCACTCACATCGACCCGTCGGAGTACACGACGCACATCGCGGCCGAAGTAAAAGACTTTAACGCCGAAGACTTTATCGACAAGAAAGAGGCGCGCAGAGTCGACCGGTTCATCGCCATGGCCGTGGCATCTGCTTCGATGGCTCTCGAAGACTCCAAGCTCGAAGTTAACGACGACAACCGGGAAGATATCGGCGTGCTCGTCGGTTCGGGCATCGGCGGTCTTCAGACTCTGGCCGATAACCACCGTAAACAAATTGCTTCGGGACCGGGCAAGATTTCGCCGTTCCTGGTTCCTTACATGATCCCCGATATGGCTTCGGGCTACATCTCCATCGTGCACAAGCTGAAAGGGCCGAACTCGTGCGTCGTCACGGCGTGTTCAACGGCTGCTAACTCGATCGGAGACGCTTACCACATCATCAAGCGCGGAGATGCGATTGCGATGGTGACGGGCGGAACTGAAGCTCCTGTCAACGAAATCGGTCTTGGCGGATTCTGTGCGGCGCGAGCCCTCAGCACCCGCAACGACGATCCCGACCATGCCTGTCGGCCTTTCGATCTCAACCGTGACGGCTTTGTCATGGGCGAAGGCTCTACGGTCCTGATCCTCGAGGATTACGACCACGCTAAGGCACGCGGCGCGAAGATCTACGGCGAAATCATCGGCTACGGATTCACCGGCGATGCTTACCACATCACCGCTCCGGATCCCGAGAGCCACGGCGCTTTCCGGGCCATGCGCAACGCTTTGCGAAGCGCTGGATTGAAGCCCGAAGATGTCGACTACGTGAACGCGCACGGCACTTCGACGACGCTGAACGACAAACTCGAAACAGCGGCGATCAAGAAGTCGCTCGGCGACCACGCCTACAAGGTGGCGGTCAGCAGCACGAAGTCGATGGTCGGCCACCTTCTCGGCGCTGCCGGCGCAGTTGAAGCGGCTGCCTGCCTGCTCGCCATGCGCGACGGCATGATCCCGCCGACGATCAACTATGAAACGCCCGATCCCGATTGCGATCTCGACTACGTACCGAACAAAGCCCGCAAGGCCGATGTGAAGGTTGCGCTGTCGAACTCGTTCGGTTTCGGCGGCCACAACGTCTGCTTGGCCTTCCGCAAAGTGGACTAAGGCTTAACGCTAAACCTCGCATGCCTCAGGATTCATAATCCTGAGGCTTTTTCGTTGTGAGGAGCCTCGGGATTACTAGAGGCTGTTGCATTGTGATGACTGGAGGTCGGCCCAGGTATCGCCAGCAACTTGCTGGCAAAGCTCCAGGACAAAAATTGAACCTGGAAGTTTTGTTGAGCAGGCACTAGGGCAAGTTTCCCTGAGAGAATGGGTTTACGGTCGGACACAATGCAACAGCCTTTACTAATCTTGAGGCATGCCAACATATCGGCGTTTCTAATGAAACGAAGGCTAAAGCCTTCGGCTACAGGTAGTTGAATCTATCGATGTAGCCGAGGGCTTCAGCCCTCGCTCCACCAGACACAATCAATCGTCAACGGACTGGTTGAATTAGATCGATCAAATGTCAAACATCGCATACCAATCTCATTGCCCGGAACGGCCCCAGCAAAACTAGCGTATAATTCTATGGCGCCGAGGGCAATGGATGTGCCCCTGTAGGTACGATTCAGACTCAAGCCGAAGGGATTGTGAGCGAAGGACAGCAGCCGCCTTATATCGTGTTCGACAACGTCGAGGTCAAATACACCGACATGGTGTATGGCCTGCGGCGCGTTTCTTTTGAAGTTCAGAAGGGCGAATTTGTCTTTTTCTGCGGCAAAACGGGCGCAGGCAAGAGCACGATCCTCAAACTCCTTAGCCGCGAAGTCCAGCACACTTCCGGTCGCCTCGTTTTCAACGGCCGCGAACTTGCGGGCATGAAGCCGCGCGAGATCCCCCACCTGCGGCGGCAAATGGGCATCATCCCCCAAGACTTTGCCCTCTTGCCCAGGAAACGGGTTTGGGAAAACGTTGCCTATGCCATGCGCGCCGTCGGAGCCAGTCGCAAAGAAGTACGCGACAAAGTCCCGGAGATCCTCGAGCGCGTCAACATCGGCCACCGAGCTGACGCTTTTCCGCATGAACTCAGCGGAGGAGAACAGCAGCGCGTCGCTATCGGCAGGGCCCTCATCAACAATCCCAGCCTGCTCCTTGCCGACGAACTCACCGGCAACCTAGATCCCGAGCATAGCTGGGAAATCATGGAGATCCTGCAGCAACTGAACCTGCGAGGCACGACGATTTTGGTTGCCAGCCACGACATGTTAGTCATCGAGCGAATGGAGAAGCGGATTATAAGACTGGACGCCGGAGAGATCGTCGAAGAGCCTTGCCCTGAGGAGGCTCCCGGTGCTTGACCGCATCGAGTTTCTCATCAGCGAGGCGTTCATTGCGTTCCGGCGTAACGGGTTGATGACTTTTGCGGCTGTCAGCACCGTCACCGTCGCCTTGTTCCTGGTCGGTTCGCTCGGAATCCTCTATATCCGCCTTGCCGCCTTCGCCGACACGATTCCCAGCCAATTTGAAATAAGAGTCCACCTGAAAGACGGCACCAAATACGCCCAAATCGTGGATACCGCCAAGGTTCTGCGGGCGATTCCGGGCGTCAGCCAGGTCACCCATATCCCGCGCGATAAGGCTTGGCAAAAGTATAAGGAAGAGATGCCCGAAGAAACGAAGGGCCTCGAAAATCCTCTTCCCGATGCATTCAAAATCAAGCTAAAGGACCTCTCCAAAGCCGATGTGGTTAAGGAAGCGGTTAAGAAGCTCAAGGTCGTTGACCCAGACGGCATCGTCTACTACGAGGACGCGTTCAACGTGGTCGACCAAACGATCAAGTTTATCAAGTGGATCGGCAGCATCATCGGCGGCCTTCTGTTCCTCACCTCCGGGGTGCTGATCCACAACGCCATCCGCATGTCGATCATCGCTCGCCGCCGCGAGATCCGCATCATGCAGCTCATCGGCGCGACCCAGTTCCAAGTCGGCACACCGTTCCTGCTCGAAGGCATATTGCACGGCATCGTCGGCGGCGTGTTCGCCACGCTATTGCTGTGGTCCGCTTCGGGCATGTTCCGCGTTCTCGCGGAATCCACGTCGTTCTTCCGCCTGCTCCAGCAAATGATCGCGAAGGCGGACAGCCAGCCGTTTCCCGTGTTTCCTGCTCTCGGCTATTTGTGCCTTGCAGGCGCGGCGTTCGGTCTGCTCTGCTCGGTCCTTGCGGTTCGCGAGCCGCTTAAGCTCAAATGATCCGACGTCTAGCCTTATTCGCACTTATCGTTCTCGTTGCCATGGCAGCCGCTGCTCCTCAAGGCCAGAAGCCTAAAAAGAGCAAGGAAGCATTGCAGTCTGACCTCAAGGTTATTAAGAGCCAAAAGCACGAGATAAACAAGAAGCTTAAAGAAACCAAGAAGCAGGTTCGGCGGGTTAAGGGCGACTTGAACGAGCTTGACGCCCAGATGAACAAGCTCGAAAACGAGTTGGATAACACCAAGAACGAGCTCTCTACAGGCCGAAAACGCCAGGTCATTGTTGGCGAGCAACTTCAAGTAGCCGAGAAGATGCTGTGCAACAAGCGCGAAGAGGTGCGCCATCGCCTGAAGCTGATGTATATGCGTGGCAACGCGGACGTTGTGGCCGCACTCGCGAGTTCAAACAACGTCGGACAGTTCGCTTCCCGTAAGTATGTATTTGAGCGCGTCGCCAAGAAGGATCGAGAGCTATTCGATGAAGTTCAAGCTTTACGAAAGCGTGTGGCCGACCGCAAGCGGAATGCTGACCAATTGGTCGTCGAAATTGCCGGTCTGAAAAAACGCCAAGAAAGCCAGCAGGAGGACCTCGAAGACACTCGTGCAACGAAGCATGAGAAACTGGTCAGCCTTAAAGGCAAGCAACGTGAGCTCCAGAAGATCGCCAACGAGCTAGATGCCGCAGAAGCCGAAGCCGAATCAGAGATCGCTGCCTACAATCGCACCAACAAACATAAGCTGCCTGCCTTTACCGGCCGATTCATGAGACCGGTGAACGGGCCGATTACAAGCGGATTCGGAATGCGCATGCACCCGATTCTGGGTAGGAAGCGCATGCATAAAGGTATTGACATCAGCGCTCGCAACGGCACGCCGATTCACGCGGCCGCCGACGGCATCGTCATCATCGCCGGTTGGGGACGCGGCTACGGCAACCGGGTCATCCTTGACCACGGCGGCGGAGTCTCCACTCTATATGGACACGCTTCTCGCCTCTATGTGCACACGGGCGATCGCGTGAAGCGCGGGCAGACCATCGCGGCCGTCGGCTCAACCGGCCTATCGACCGGCAACCACCTGCATTGGGAAGTGCATATCGGCGGCAAAGCGGTCAACCCGATCGGGCGTTAGCGTCCCAACTTCGTGCGATATACCGCGATCTCAGCTAACCCGATATTCGGGCTATTCTTTTTTGTCTTTGTCACCAAGAACAGCAACCATTTCACCTTCTTGGCGGCAAACCTGACCTCAAGGCCTTTTCGAGCGTCGTCTGGCAACGATTTTGTAACTATAGTCGAGCCATCGCTAAACAGAATCATGCCCTCTTCGATCAGATCAAGGTTGTTCGGTCGATCGAATAGCCAGATTCGATTGATCTGAACAGGCTCGGGCCAGGTTAGCCGCACGAATGCCGAGTCGTTCTCGCCGTTACTGGCCCACTCCCGTTGGATGTTGCGGGGGAAACCGTCGACGATTCCGTCAGTCAACCCATCAGGCGAGTATTCCGAATGCGTTGAGCTGACGGATACGACAGCTTTCCTTGCGATGTTGTCAGCTCCAGCCAACGGACCCGCGGCAACGGCTTCAGCGGGAGCAACGAGACGAATCTGCTGAAGACACATTCCGTATCTGCTGCCTTTAGGCTTCGCCTGGAAGGAGATGCCGCCCCATCCTGAGCTAAAGTTCGCCGCATAGCATAGCCACAGGTTTCTGCCGTCCTTTGGATCAATAAACTTTGAAGGAATATTGACGAAGTAGGCCTGCTCGCCGAAATCCTTGAGAAGTGCCGCTCTTCTCCACGGTCCAGTGATGGAGTCCGACTCTAGAATCAAGGTCTGATATCGCGAGACGGTGTTGCCGCCGTCGGTTACACAGAGAAGATATTTGCGCAAAGGTGCGTTGTATGTCATCGTAACGCAACCAAAATGATCGCGCCATTCGACAATGGGCTTGATCTTGTTGAAGTCGTGAGTCCACACATCGCGACCATGCGAGTCTTTACCGGCGAAGAACTCGTATGCCTTCGGATCGTTGATGCTGCTGACGCTAGGCGTGACTCGGATGAGGTAAGTCTGGTCGGCTGTGATCCAACTGTTGAATGCATATCTCCTGTTGCGGCCATCGCTTGATCCCTGGGCAACGAGATACGCTTTACCATCCGGCGAGTGCTCTAGGTTCTTGCCGAAATCCACAAAGTGGGGCGCGCCGATCTTGACGGGTTCTCCGTTCAGTGCGGACTCTCCGAACAAAGGCTTGGCAGGCGTGCAAGGAGTTTGAGTCCATGTCGCGCCTAAATCGGTCGAGTAGCGGAAGCCGACGAACGGTCCCATCCAAGGCCAGTTATAGACCTGTCCGTCTTTGGTTACTCCGCCGCTGGGGTGCAGGCAGTACGTTCCGTAGTACCAAACGCCTTCATAAACCAACGAGCCGCACGGATATCGTCCCTCATAGGGTTTTGGGCTGCTGGGATATGTGCCTGCGCGATCAACCGTCAGTTTTAACGGGTCGTCGCCGACGATCCGAGCGAAACCAGTTGTAGCGCCTTCGCCGCCTGATCCGCTCGAAGTGCCGTTGACTGAACCGTCTGTCCAAGGGGAATAGAGGTTGCCGTCCGATGCCCAGCTTGGATACCAAGTGTCAGCTCCGGTGTATTCGGCATGAAGTCCGGTGAAGCCGACGCCGACAATGTCCTTCGACTTTGGAAAAGGGCAGTTCGCTGAAGCCTCATCCGGCCAGATTGAAAACGGCATCGGCACGGGAGCATCAACCAAGCTTTGATGGGACTCAAGAATCGCGACCAATAGTAGAGTAACGGCAACCATATCTGTTGTCGCAAGTATACGGCTATATGCTTTGCAGAACGCTATCGCTATCGAAACTCGAACAGGACCATAATGGAACCATGCGACGACGCTCGTCCCTTGCCGTTCCCTTGTTTGGTATCCTGTTCAGCGCTCTTTGCCGCGCCGCGCCGCCGGCTTCTCTCGGCGACCGTTTGGCAACCGAAGACCCGGCCAAACTTAAGGGCGATCTGGCACTCAAGATACGGCAGATCGTCAAGGCCCAGGTTGCCGTCAAGCAACTCGAAAAGACCGTTCCCGAGCTCGCCGTCTGGCGTCTCTTGAACCAGGTCTCGGAACCCCAGATAAAGCTCGTTCAAGAATCGAGCTACGGCAAAGCGTTTCTGAAGTGGCTGGCCGGCCGGCCGACCTTGCTCGAGACCTACCTATCCAGCGGAACGCCGAATGAATACAACGCAACCGGTCTTAACGTTTGGGGCAAAATCTGGGGCACTCGCTTAGATTCGCGAGAAGAAGGCGTCTATCAACGTCTGGCTGTCGCAACGGCGCTAACCTTCGCTGCCCCGTTTGGACACATGGCAGACGGCGCGCCGGTTGATCCAACTAAACGATACAACTACTTTGCAGATGCATACAAGAAAGGCTTGCTGTTTCCCTATTTCGAAAAGGGAGCGCCGTGGGAGCTCCGTTACGTCGTCAGTTCGTGGGCTCGCGACGACGATATGGACTGGGTTCGCGCCAAGGTCGATCCGAAGCTGAAGAACCAAGAATCGATCGGCGACGCCTGCTGGATGGTGCCCTATCGCGACACGAACGCGAAGGGTGTCAGCGTCCAGGAGGGCTCGAAATACTACGACTACAAGCCGATGACACTGCAACTGATGGTTGAGGTCGGCGGCGTCTGCGGGGCGATTTCGAGGTTCGGAACTTCGGTTTGCCAAGCCTACGGCATTCCGGCCATGCCGCTCGGCCAGCCAGGCCATTGCGCACACGTGTGGCGCAACCAAGAGGGAAGCTGGAAACTCGGCCAGGACATCTCAAGTTGGCCTCAATCGTGGCAGCACGATGGCATCCGCATCCTTTTCGGCGCGCGTCCGTCGTATCTGGTGCTATACGACAAGGCCGTCACCGACCCGCTTAAGTTCATGCAGTCCCAGCGCTTGATGTGGTTTGCCGCGCTCGAACCAAATCTGGACCTGCGCCTCAAACTGCTTTCGTTGTCTGTACAGGCTGCGCCAGCCAACCTGCCTGCCATTAAGGAGCTTCTCGCCTGCGCCAAAGGACTTGGAAGCCGCGAGTTCGTTTCGGCGTTGCGAGTCGGACTGGCTGGCCTCAAGGGGAATCCCTATGCCGTTTCCGACTTGCTTAAAGAGGTTGCTGGCTCAATCTGGATCGATTCGGCCGCCGACCCATCCGCCCGAGAAGCTGTTGCGACCTGTTTCGAGACCATTCCAGCAGGCGACCCATCGAAGCAACTCGGCTGCGCGTGGTGGGCACAGACCGAGCTCCTCGATTCGGCCTTAAAAGCCGCTTCGTCAACGTCAGCCGATTTCCTTTCCGCGCTCAGACCAGGAAAGGACGACTCTGGCCTGCTGAAGCCGTTGGCCGAGCCGCAGAAAAAGGCTTGCCTGTCACTCTTGGCGGCGGCCCTAAAAGCCAGTGCATTGCGCAAGGACATCTACGATTCATTGCTGAAGGCCTATGTAGCAATGGTGCAAAGAGAACCTGGAATGGCTCCGTTCGCTGCAGCAACTCTCGTGCCGATCGCCGATCGCGCGATGGCCGATAGGGCTCAGCCGTTTGCATCGGAAGCCTGCTTGGCGGTTGCCAACCTCTATGAAGCAGCGAAGAACCATGCTGCTTCAGCCGAATGGAAGCAGAAAGCCAAGACCCACTGAACCAGCGTTTAACTTCGCAGCATCCGCACGCCGAAGACTCCGCCTGCAGTGTTTCCTGGCAATGCTTGAATCTTGATCGATACTTTCTTCTTCGCCTTGGTCAGCTCTGGTGGGATCATATACTCTACATCGAAGAACCGCTCAGGCGCATTGTTATTCAAGGCTTGCGTTGCCACCTTAACGCCGTCAACAAAGATGTCGAAAGTGCGCGGCGGCCGGTCGCTGCCCCAATATGTCATCACGAAAACGTTGGCTTTATCCGAGTCGACCTTCAGATCGAACGAGAACCATCCGCCGCCATCGGCATGGCGATATTTGCGGCCGAATATGTCTCCGGCTGAGGTTCTTTCGCCGGCAAGGTTGTGATCCCGCTCAGGTTGCATCTCGCCGATGGCGAACAGGTCTACCGTTCTTGCTTCGATCTCCTTCAAACGCTTCTCTTCTGCGCGATATTCTGCTTCCTTGGCAGACCACTGCTCCTTACTGAACATGTCGAAGTAGACCGAGTACTTTTCGTGCTGAACCTCGGGGAACGGCATGAACGTCAAATTCATCGGTTTGACTGAGCCGCTGCTTAGGAACCGTAGCTCATTCCCGCGAACGCGCGAAAGCCACTTAGCCACAGGTTTGTCGCCGACGACCAGAACCGGGACAGTTGCAGACGATGTGCTCTTATCCCAAATTCCGGCGAGAACGACAGGCCCATAGAGGATCGCCACGCGCTTCGGATTGTCCGGCATCGACTCGGTGCGGAGTGCCAAGGGAATGGTCACCACGATGGTATCGCCGGCTTTCCAAGTGCGATTTATCGCCAGATACTCCCCAGCCTTGCCTTGGTACGTTTTTCCAGCAACGCGCGCAACCATGGGCTTCGTTAGCCAGCCCGGACAGCGCAGCTTTATTGTCAATGGATCCTTAGGAGTCGCTTCAATAGCGATCGTGGCCTTCTCGCTTAGCGGCATCGCCGTTGACATTTTGAGCTTCAGACCTTTTGGCGACCAATCGACCGAGGAGGGAATATAGAGGTTCACGTAGAGCTCGTTGTCGGAGTGGTAATAGATGCCTTCGCCATATTTAGCGTGGTTCTCCATTCCGGTTCCATGGCAACAGGTCCAGTTGTCTTCCGGATCGCTAAACCCTTTTTCGGCACCCATGTTCAACGGGACGAAGTAGCTCATCATCCCCGTAGCGTGGTCTTGCGAAGCCAAGATGTGGTTGTAGGCGGCCCTCTCGTAGAAGTCGTAAAGCGCAAGGGAAGGTTCCCAGGAATACATGTGCTGAGTCAACTTCAACATGTTATAGGTGTTGCAGGTCTCGCACGTGTTCGGCCCTAACCGGTCGTTCAGCTTGCCCGCAGGGCCAAAATACTCGCGCATGCCGTGTCCGCCAATCGCGTAGGTGTGATCGTGGACGACTTGATCCCAAAAAACAATCGCTGATCTTCTCGAATCGGCTCTCGCCGGTGAGTTCGTACTCACGAGCGTTGCCGATCACTTTCGGAATATTGGTGTTTCCATGAAGTCCGGCGAGTTTGCGTTCGCCGCGCTCAAGCGGACCGAGAACGCGTTCGTGGTGGAACTTTAACGCTAAGTCCAAGTACTTCTGCTCGCCGGTGAGTGCATAGAGATTTGCGAGCGATTCGTTCATTCCGCCATGCTCGCAGTTCAGCATTCTTTGCCACTGCTCTGCGGTCAGGTCCTTCGTGACCATGATCGACCAGTCGGCGAGTTTGGAAGCGACATCGAGGGCCTGTTTGTTACCGCACTCGAGATAAGCGTCGATTAGTCCCGCAAGCTCCTTATGAAGTGTATACCACGGCACCCAAAGCCCGTTCAGGTCGAATCCCTGAGAGCGAATCTCGCCTTTAGAGATCTCGGCGAAGACCTTGTCGATGTTTGGTATGCCGCAAACGAGACCGTCCTTTCGAGCATCCTGGCAGAGGGCCATTTCCTTAACGATGATGTCGGTCTTCTCTTTGAACCTCGAATCGCCGGTGGCTGAGTACATCAGGGAGCAAGCCGAAAGATAATGCCCGAGGGAATGGCCGGAGATTGTGTCGCGCTCCCACCCTCCATAAATCGCGCCCTTAGTCGGCAAGCCTGAGTTAATATAGAACCGATTGAGCAGCCTGTAGGGATCGACGGTCAAAAGGTATTTCCCATCGGCTTCCATAGCTTGCTTGAACGGACCGTCGAGTAACCTCACCTGACTCAAGGCAAACGGCCTAACCTTCAATGCAACTTTCGAAGGGACCTGAACCTTGGATTGGTGCAGATCCGCGAGTGCAGACACCTGGCCGAAGGCAATATTGGCAACCAACACGGTTGACACGAAACATAGTCCTTTGCCGATGCATTTAATTCCAACCATTCCTGTATCCTCAAGCTATATGTATTCTAAATATCGCATATATATTGCCTCATTTGCAAGCGAACGATATCGCTTGCTTGGTCCAACGCTTCGGGAAAGAACTCTCCTAATAGATACTTCAGCTCTCAGCTTGCTTTGTGATAGATGCGAATTGGCGCATCGACATGGCTCCTTGTTGAAGCCACTCATGGATAACGGGCGGCTTTCTCTTTGAATCAAAATGAATGGGCTGGGTCACGAAAACGATTGCTCGGAGTTCCGAGAAGCTGAAGCTTCACCAATCGATCTCCACAAAGCAAAAACCCCACCTCGAAAGGGTGGGATTTGAACCTAAATTCGTGGCTGCCGCACTAGGACTCGAACCTAGGACCCGCTGATTAACAGTCACTGAAAACAATCAAGCCAGGATATACCGTAATGTGCCACGATGGTATATAATCAAGCTAGAAGCGCGCCATGAGCCGCCGCCATGAGCCGCTAGTAAGCCCGCAATAGACCGACAAGGACCGTCGTAAACCGACAAGAGGCAGCTATGGCAAGACCGAGAAAGAAAACGAGAAGGCCCAGAGGATCCGGATGCGTCTATGAGCGCATCGTTAACGGCAAGCCGACGGGCAAATATGTGGCGCAGATCATCCATTCCTACAATGAGAAAGGCTTGCCGGTCAAATCGATCAAGACGTTCCGGACAAAGGGAGAGGCAGAGCGCTACCTGGCCGAGCAATACGGCAAGACCGTCCTGGGAGTGCCCATCGATCAGCCGGGCGGCCCGACCGTCGAGCAATGGCTCGAGCACTGGCTCGATGTTCGCGTGAAGCCGAACAAAGGCGCCTTCAACCTATTCTTTCTACAAAGGGTTCGTCGATCGCGATATCGTGCCGGCGATCGGCAAGCTCAGGATCTCAAACGTAAGGCCTGCGCACGTCGACGCGCTGCAGGCCAAGGTAGCGTCCGCAAAGTCTCCGAACGCGGCACATGCCGTACGAAGGACCCTGAGGGCGGCGTTCTCTGCGGCCGTTCGAGCCAACATATGCCAGGTTAATCCGGTAACCAACACCGAAGCGCCAAGGGTCGAAAAGGCCGCCCCAGGTCCACCTTACTGCCAAGGAGGCCGCCAAGCTTAGGAAGTCCGCGGACTCATCCGGATCCGCCGGCATTGCGATCAGCCTAATGCTCCTTACCGGCTGCCGAATCGGCGAAGCGCTCGGAGTCCGTTGGGCTGATATCGATTTCGACAATAACTCGGTAAGGATCTGCGGACAGCTTCAGCGCGTAAAGGGATCCGGAATCGTATACCGGCAGGCAACTAAGACCAATCAGGTCCGGATCGTGCCGATCGGCGAGGATCTGGCCAAACAGCTCAGGCATATGCAGATCGAGCAGGCCATGCACGGGCACGAGGACGCCGACGGCATAGCGTTCCTGAACGAAGCCGGCAAGAGATTCGATCCGCGCCATGTGTCCGATATCCTAAAGGACCTATGCAAGGCGTCCGGCGTCAAGGAGATCTCGCCGCACAAGCTCCGCCACACGGCGGCGACGCTGGCCCTCGAGAGCGGCGAGAGCCTTTTCGGAGTGCAGAAGATGCTCGGCCACGCCCAGGTAGCGCTTACTGCGAATCTCTACGGCCATTCGAGCATCGAGTCTATCAGGCCCGTCGTCGATGCGCTGATCAAGGCGACCGATCCCGAATCCGTCGAAAAGGAACCGGACGGACAGAACCCAGAACCGGCTGAAGCGCCGAAGGGAGAAGGATAGCATCAGCAAGCTAGACGACCGATCGATAGCAATTCCGCCCTACTCGAGCGTGTGCTCGGTTTGCATTCACTTGGCCGACAGCGCCGACCGGACCTGCAAGGCCTTTCCCCGATCGCATTCCGCTTGAGATATGGAGCGGGCAGAACAAGCATTCTAAGCCGTATGCCGGCGACCGCGGGGTTCGGTTCGAACGGGATCCTCGGTTCGGTTCGATGCTCAGCCGGATCTGCCGATGGCTAACAAGAAAGAGGACCCGCGCCTAACGATGCGGATCCCCTTGGCGGCCAGGCTTTCGGTTTACTCGGCCTTGGCCCTTCCGACTGCTTTGCTCTCGATGTAGCGATTGATCGCTTCGTGCGTAATGCGGATCTTCGATCTGCTTATCTTGACCGCCTCGAGCTCGCCCTTCTTGATCTTGCTGCGCAAGGTGTTGTCGCATATCCCTAGAACGCGGGCGGCTTGGGACGTCGACAGGCACCTTGACATGTTCTCCTGCGAAGCGTTCATAGTGCCGGCTACCGTCCTCTTTTGTCGAGCTCCGCCGCCTGGCGCCGGAGTATAACCGCCCTCGACTTGTCTTGGAACTCCTGAGAGGCCCTAATATTGCGGGCAGCGGCCATCCGCTCTTGGGCGTCGGCCGCGCTCTGCGGGCGGGCCGGCCTTGCCGATGCGATGAACTTGTCGGCTTCGGCGATAGTCTCGATCGCTTCGGCGCGCCAGGGCTCGCGGGCTCTCACAGCGTCGAACGGCCGCCAGAAGTCCATTCCCTCGCCGGATCCGCTCCTTATGGCTCCGCGCCTGTAAAGGTCCATGGCCGCGGCGAATGCGATCGGGCCGTTTCCGTGCTCGACTCCCATTTGGTAGGCATGGACGGCGGCCTCGGGAGCCAGGCTCGCAAGCTGCACGGCGATCTCGGCGGCCTTCTGCCTGTCGGCATCGCCGTACTTGCCGGCGCCGGCGAGTTCGTAGACCGCATCTCTGAGCTCTGCGCCTTTCGTGGCGGCCGTTCGTTCGTATTTGGCCAGCAGCCCATCATAGACCTTGCCGGCTTCGGCTTCTATCCTTTTAAGAGCCGCAGCCGCCTCTTGGACGGTTGTGTTTTCCGGATCCGCCCATGCTTCAGCGTAGCTCTCAAGCGTCTGCCTCGACAGGTCGCGGGCCTCGCCGGCGACGGCGTTAATGGCCTTTGATGCCGACTCTTGCGCGGCGATCGCGCTTGTCTTGTCATGTTGCGATGGTTCTAGAGTGTATGGATTGTCCATGGCGCATCGGTACGGACCTTGTTGCCGACTGTCAACTGTCGATATCGGTGGTTACCGTTTGGCCACGGTTCTAGTTGACGAAACAGGCCCTAGATCGTTCTGCTCGGCATGGTTGCACAAAATCTAGTCTTAGACGGCGCGACGTTCTCGATCCAGCAAACAAGCACGGGCGACGACGGGAACTCCTCGAGGACCGTGGCCGGCTCCGCTGTCACTTTCACTGTAGACCGATGCCGAGTAAGAATGAACCGGGTAACCGAGGATCATTCGGCGGCTCAGGATGCTCTCGAACACAAGCGCACAAAGAAGCTGTCTTGGGAGATCTCGGTCGAGACCAAGCTTGCCAAACCGTTCGGAGCCGGCACGAAAAGCCAGCCGCTCAGCGAACTCATCTCATCCGGCGGAGTGGTCGTAAAGGTGGTTATCACGTCCAACGCGGGCGGCGTGACCGGATACGGCCTGGTCGAGGACTTCGAGTTCACCCACGATTCGCCGAGCACGATGAGTTTTCGAGTTGTCCCCTACGGCGGCGACCTCACGATCACAGTGGCTGTTCAGGCTTAAGGAGGATCTATGGGAAGCATTAAACATCTCTTGCAGAACCCTCCGACGTGGAAAGAGATCCCCGTCGAATACCAAGGCGAAACGTACATCGTCAGGGGCCGTCCGGACGCCAGGCTGATAGGCGGCACTCTATACCTGCCCGAAAACGAGAAACGGGCAAAAAGCGCCCATTACAGAGCCTTTCTAGACGATGATGCCGAGTTTGATTCGAAAACAGTCGGCCAGATCCTTTTAGTTCATCGGTGCCTCAAGCCGGCCGAAGGCGAACCGGACAACGATGAGATGGACATCGCCAAGCTCGCGGTTAACCACGGCCTGTTATTCTTGGCTCTAGCGGGTGCAGCGCTTACGGCCGTCGGAATCGTGGGAGACGGCGGCGAGCTCGAGGAGGATCCTATTGCAGCTGTGGCGGCATCGGACCCTTTATGACCGGCCTGCCAGGCTATGCGGATCTGGTCTGGCACACAGTCAAAGCAACCGGCAAGACGCCGGAGATTCTAAGGCGGGACGGCTGGCCCTGGGAGGAGATCTACAGGGCTGCGGGCGTCTCGGCTATCGAGGAAGGCATCAATCGAGACGAGCAGAGGCGCCAGGCGCGGAATGCTCTGTAAAAGGAACCCAAAATGTCAAATGCAGTAACGATTCAATTGGCGGTTGTCGGCGCCAGCAACGCAGTCGAGCAGCTTAGCAAGGTGGCCAGATCGGCCGACTCGCTGCAGGCCAACGTCGACAAGACACGATCGCAGTTCATAGCGGCCGGCACGGCTACGGCCGCGTTCGCCGGCCTGGCGCTCTCGTCCTACGAATCGATGGAGCGGCTTAGGCGCGTCCTGTCGATGACGGTAGGCGAGTCGAAAGGCACAAAGCTGGCGGCCCAGATCGCCGCAGTCGCGCAGGAGGCTAAGAGCGGAGGCGCTATGCTCCGCCAGTTCGCTATGAACTGGGTCAACATGGTCGACGGCGGAGAAAAGTCCGTCCTTCGGATGATGAAGGCCCTAGACAAACTCGGCGCAGGAATGACCGAGGACGCCAAAGCGAGAGCCAGCTTCCAGCTCGCTCAGATCGCTTCGCTTCCTACCGTGCAGTGGGAGGACGTCAAGGAGCTCGCCCAGGCCGGCGCTCTGCCTCAGGGAGTGGCTAAGAGCCTCGGCAAGTCTAGCCCTAGGGATCTATCCGGCATGGATTCGGGCCGGTTCCTCGAGGCCTACATGCGCTACGCAGAAAAAGCGCCGGATCAGAAGCCTCTGCCTACAACTGCGATCATGAACGCCCTCGAGAAGTTCGTTAACGCGCTGGCTCCGGCCGGCGAGAAGGTAGCGAAGGCCCTCGAGCCGCTTATTGAGAAGGCTGAGGATTTTACCGATTGGTTCGTCAAGTGGGATCAAGACGGAACCAAGTCGTTTAAGCTGATAGTTGCCGGGCTCGGTGTGACGACCGTCGCCATGGCCAGATATATGGCCGCCATCGTCCGTGCGACCTTTGCTCTCGAAGGGCTGGCCAGAAGCGCGGCCATTGCCGCAACCTCGGGAAGCGCAGGATCTAAAGCGGCAGCGGCCGCAGCGCCTCTGGGAGGAGGATCGAAACTGGTCAAAGCCGGACTGATAGGCGCAACGGCTTATGAAGGCTGGCAGGCAGGAACAGCTATTGGCGATTGGGCCGATGAGAACATCTACCAGCCTTTCGGCTTCGACAACCGCGGAGATGCCGCCTACCAAGCCTGGGAAGCAACCAAGAAAGGACCGGCTCACCTAGCCGCCTTCTACTATAAGGCGCTTCGTTACCGGGGCAAGCAGCCCGTATCGGCTGCCGACGAATTGCTCCAAACGGCAAAAGACGCGGGTTATTCAGATTCCGACATCGCCAAGCTTGAAGGCCATATCAAGCGCATGAACGAAGCCAAAGCGCTTCGCGATCAATCCAGGCTTGTCGGCACCGCGAATATTGAGGCTAAATCAGTGGTGGTGAACGGCAAGCTCGACAATGCTGCCGGCAAGGGAAAAGGCACCATGGGGACCGCCGCTGAGATAGCCTACTCGTTCTTTGGTGTAAAGCCTAAGTCCAAAGCCCATAAGCGCAGCGACCTCCAGAACATCGCGGCGAACGTCGTGTCGAGCGCGGCGGGGGCGTTCTAAACCGGCCTTAACCGAGCCCTGAAACCCGCAATAAACCGACAAAGGCCCGAATATCGGGCCTTCTCTGTATTCAAATCTCCAATATAAACCGCTGATTACAAATCACTTGAGCCAGTTGACAAACGATCTTGCGGGACGCAATCAGCGGCCATGGACGAACGGTTTGAGCGCCAGGCGCTAGCGGCTGCGAAGACAGTTGCGAGCGGCTTTTACATCCCAGGCGTAGACAGGGAAGATCTCGAGCAGGAGGCGGCGGCCGCCATATGCGCAGGTTTCAGCAAGTTCGAAGGATCCCGAGTACAAGTGTTTTTCAGCTGGGCATGCAAGGTGGCCAGGAACCGCCTTATAGACGTGAGCCGGCGAGAGAGGAGGAGGACCCAATCGCTCAGCCGGTTCGAGCCTCCTTACGATACCGCCGATCCATCGGCAGAAAGAGAAGTCGAGTCGGCCGGCGGCGCGCGCGACGAGGGGATGTCTGGCATCTATGCCGCCATTTCAAAAGTGAAGCTCACGGACAGACAAAGAGAGCTTATTTGGGAGCTGTCGTCCGGCAAAGGACTCCAGGAGGCCGCCGAGCCGCGCGCATGCTCGAGGCAGGCCGTATTCAGGATGAAGCTGCGGATCCGAAAGAAGGTCGAGACGGCAGCCGCCGCAATGGGCGTCAGCCTGGACCATCTACCGTAACAACTCCCGATCATTCATAAGATGTTACGATGGTTGACAAAATGCGCTATTGCACGTTCAAATCCTCGGTTGCGCAGCACGCGCGGCCCAAGGAGGCCAGTTTGGAAAGGCAAGTTTTGACAGTAAATGAATGGTGCGAGGCTACCGGAATGGGCCGGAGCACAGCGCTTAGGATGATTAAATCCGGCGCGCTTAGGGCGATTAAGATGGTGCGCGAGTTTAGGATCCCCAGAACCGAGATCGACCGGTTCTTGTCGGGCGAGATGACCGCAGGCATGGCAGAGCAGAGAAAGCCGTTCGGGAGGTGAAGGGATGAGAGGAAAAGAAAAGGCCGCCCAGGATCGGCCTGAAGGGCGGCTTTGGTTTGAGTCTATGGACGGGGCATCCGTCCTTACTCTGTTTGAAGCGTCTTATTGCTCGAGCCGTAAACCGGACGGGACCGATTTTATATCCGAGGACGGCAAAGCGCCCGATATGCCCATGTCGTTCGCTATATCGGCCGCATCCGAGCGCCACGCGATGGACGTCGGGCTCCTGGCGATGAGCGGAGGCCTTCGGGCAGTCCGGAGGATAACGAGGTCCGAGCGCAGAGCTTGCTCGATCGCGCGCCGGGATCTGTCAGCCGAGGTGTCGAGCATTTACGGGTCAAACCTCATATGCATCGACTTCATCGACGTTCGCGCCGGCGTTTTCGTAGGGCAAGTCCTGAGCGCCAAGCCGGCCGTCTGGCTGGAAGCCGCCAATATTGCAGCCGGCATTGCCTTCTGCGGGCAGAGCGCGGAGGACCTTCCCGACCTCGGCGGGATCGGCCGCACCGAGATCTTAACGATAGCGGCCCGCATGTCGGCCATGGACGCGGAAAAGGCCGCCAGGGGTCTCAACGGCCATACGGGCGGATCGGACGCGCAGGAGGGCGAATAATGGGCAAAATACCGGACAGTCTGCTCGAGGCTGCTGCTATTGCCGCGGCAATCGTCTACAAAGATCCGAACTTCGACTTCCATGCGTCGGAAGAGACAAACCTGGCTGATGTGAAAGAGTTCGGCGAGGCTGTCAAGGCATATAGGCAACAGGCTAAGGATAGGGCCATATTGAGAGCCAGGCGGCGCCGAAACAAGACGGGAGGGCGATAAATGCGAAGCGAAAGATTGCATCTGACCGTCCATTGCTGTATAATCGGAATTGCACCACAGCTGAATACCGATGCATGGCCGAAGTTTCTAGACCAAAGCCTTTTCCGCCCGTGTTCCTGTCACAAGCCTGCTTCGGCAGCTGTGGTGCAGCAGGACGCGGGCGCAAAGGGCTTTTTAGTTCTGGAGGCTTGTAATGCACCGCAGCCAAACAAACGAAATCGCCAACAAGATGCCGACGGTAGACCTGTCGGGCGTCGAAATGTCCGTCGCCGAGTGCGAGTATCTTATCCGCGTCCTGGAGCGCGAAACGAACCGGCTACAGGAGTCCGGAGAGCCGGCGGGCCTTCTCGTGGAGAAGCTCTCGATGGAGTTCGAAATAGCCATGGAATGCGCAGCGGATCCGTCCTCGGCGGCGCAGGCCTGAAAGCCAAGGAGGTTAGGCTTTGATACAAAATCTATCGGCTTTCGACATTGAGCAGCCAAGTCTCTCGGACGTCCACCGGCGCCACCTGAAGGAGTCGGGCATCTCTGATGAAGTGATCGCAGAGGCGAGATGCCACACGGCGGACACTAAGGCATTACTCACGAATATAGGATTTCCTAATCCGAAGTTCTCCGGCGGCGGCCTGGCGTTTCCTTTCTTCGGGCTGATGTCCGAACGTCCGGAATGGGCGCAGATCCGTCCGGACTCTCCTCGGATCGACGCGAAGGGTGACAAGCTTAGGAAGTATGAGGTTCCCTTCGGCCAGAAGATCGGCATATACGCCATTCCCAGCATCCGCGATGCGCTCGGAGATCCCGAAGTTCCCTTGTGGATCACCGAAGGCATCAAGAAGGCGCTGGCGGGATGCAGCCATGGATTGTGCTGCATTGCGCTTCTAGGCGTTACGCTGCATGTCGGCAAGAACAGCCGCCAGGCGGTGGCCGATCTGGCCGACTGGGGCGCGATCACATGGAAAGGCCCGAACGGCCCGAGAACCGTCTACATCGCGTTCGATTCCGATATGAACGTGAATCCGAATGTTGCCAGAGAGGCGGCCAAGCTCGGCCGAAAGCTCGAGGCGAGAGGTGCGCGCGTTCTCTACGTGAACATTCCAAGCGCTCCGGACGGATCCAAGATGGGGCTCGACGACGCCCTGGCGCGCGGAGTAAGTCCGGAGAAGCTGGCGGCGACGGCAACCGAGAACCCGCCGCACATGCCTAAGAAGTCGGATAACGGACTTCCGGACATGGTATGCAGCGGACGGCAGATACAGGACGCGGCTAAAGAAACAATAGAGTGCATTCGCGCATCGTCAAGAAGAAACTTACTATTCTATAAAGACGGCATGCTTGTCGAGTTAAGGGAATGTAAAGAAGATGAGCTAGAAGAACACTTAGGGAAGATGCTATTTAAATCTGAGCCTCAGTGTTCGTCTGACCATATACACAAGATAGCATGCGACTCTGCTAACTGGTACGCCCCCTGTAAAGATGGAGACTATAAAGCATCCTCTCCGCCAAGAGATGTACTGTCCTATATTCGCGCATACACTGCTAAATGGGAATTGGCTGAGCGGCTAGAAGGGATAGCATCAGGCCCGATAATGGCTAAGGACGGCACATTTGCCAAAGGGCCGGGATACGACGATAAGACAAAGTGGTACATCAAAGGAGACGGCGACTGGCCGGACTGGCCGGGCGACGGTCCTAGCGCTGCATCTTGGCTGATCAATGAGATTCTTGCCGACTTTCCGTTTCGCGACCAGGCCTCTAAAGCGAACGCATTAGCGCTGATACTTGCACCCTTTGTTATATATGCGATAGAGGGCAATATGCCCTTATTCTGGGTTGAGGCTCCTAAGTCAAGAACTGGTAAATCGATACTCGCCCAAGCCTGCATGCTGCCGTACAACGGGGACATTATAGGAGGTCCGCAAATCGGCGACGACGAAGAGATGAAGAAATCTTTATACGCTCGCTTTAGCCGAGGATTGCCTTACGTGTTCTTTGACAACTTAAAGGTTAAGCTTGATTCGCCTACACTAGAGGCCTGCCTTACGTCGGAATCGATTCCAATAAGGCTGTTAAGCACTAACACAGAAACAACCTTCAGGGTTGATAACACACTATTCCTTGCCACTACAAACAATGGAGAATGCTCGATAGACCTGGCAGGCAGGCGAATAGTCATATCGTTGCTGGCGAATGAGGAGTTCCCTGAAAATAGGTCTGGATTCAACCACGACCCGTTGCATGCGTGGATTGCAGCCAACCGTAAGACTGCAGTTTCGGCCGCCATGGGCATGGTTGCACACTGGGTTAGCCAAGGCAGGCCTATGAGAAGCCCTTATAGTCTCGGCGGCCGTCTTGATTGCGCATGCAAGACGCTAGGCGGGATCCTTGAATCGTGCGGTGTTGAAGGATTCATGTCCAACTATCTGTCACAGAAGGAAGCCGCGAGCGCCGACAAATCGGAGATTGTGGACCTTTACGAAGCATGGCACGAGATGTTTGGAAGCCAGCCGGTATCTGTATCGCAGCTAATGGCGTTGGCCGATGAGAGAAAGCTTGTCCCGTCTTGGTTCGGCAGCAGCGATCCTGCTACTCGACGCAAGTTCGGACACTGCCTCAATTCGTTAAGGGACTGCATAAACGGCGGATTCGTCCACTCAGTGCTGCCAAGACAATCAAAGCACAAAGGATCCCCAACTCAATATGTCCTTAAACAGAAATGGGGAGATATGGGGAGTAATGGGGAGTTTTCTATAAGCCCGCATGTGAGAAATGACAATATTGGCAATTTGTTTAACGCTGTAGATAAGGGCTGTAAAAACACCCCTTATCTCCCCATAACTCCCCAATACATCCCTAACGAGGACAATATCGAGCTTAGCCAGCGATTCTTGCGCGAAGATTGCGATGATGACGAGGATGAAGCCGGCGAGTTCGATCCTAACGAAGAGGTGATCCTATGAGCAAGTGGTGGCGGCCTCACGACGCTACAGGTCTAACGGTACTCGAGGACCTGTCGAACTTCCGGTTCGTTCGCGCGATCGAGCGCCGAGCCTCCGGCCTAGTAAGAAGGAACCTCGAGTACGGCCGGGTAGTGGCGTTCACTACATTCGACAAGAAGGCCAGGCGCAAGCGCCTCGAGGTTGTTCAATACCTCTTCTATGTGGGGACCAACGACTTCGACGCTTATTCTGCCACGGGCGCCGGGGATCCTCCCAACTGGCAGGCGAGGATCCTCGATTCCTGGCCGATCGAGGCGGCGGATCCGCGCGATATCCTGTCCCAGTTCTCGGCCGACGAGATAACCGAGGTCTACGACAGCCCGGAGAAGCCATGGCCGATCTCGTGAAAACGGGACAAAAACGGGACGCCCAAAACAGGCTTTTGAACCTGATTTTCGGACGGAACGGGACAAACAGGGCTATCGATTGCCGGTGCTCAGGTTGCCGAATTGAGGCCCGCATCGTAACGAAGGCTGCAGAACTATGAGACTAACGCACAAGCAAGAGCGGTTCGTTTTCGAATACTTGATCGATCTCAACGCGACCCAAGCCGCCGTAAGGGCCGGATACAAGGAGAAGGCCGCATATGCCGCCGGTTCCGAGAACCTCAGAAAACCTCAGGTGGCGGCCGCAATACAGCTGGCTCGAGAGCAGGTGGCCGAGAAGGCTTCGATCGATACCGTTAAGGTTCTCAAGCAGCTCGAGGACATTGCCACATGCGACATAAACGAGATCGTCCAGGTTCGCCGGGAGTGCTGCCGCTTCTGCTATGGCAAGGACAACCGGTACCAGTTCACCCGGTCCGAGTTCGAACGGCATCTCGAGGAGCACCGGCGCCGGTGCGCGGATGCCGAATCGAAAGGCGAGGCCGTTCCGGATCTCGACGAAAAGGGCGGCTGCGGATTCGATCCCAGGCGGGATCCTTCAGACGATTGCCCGGAGTGCTTCGGGCGCGGCTGTGCGTCTGTTTGGGTAGCAGACACCCGTAAGCTGAGCAAGAGGGCGAAAGGGCTGATCGCAGGGATCAAGCAAGGACGCAACGGGATCGAGATCAAGCTAAACAGCCAGGTCGACGCGCTTATTAGCATCGGCCGGCACCTGGGAATGTTCCAGGATAAGGTCGATGTAACATCCGGGGGTCAGCCTATCGGCGCGGGCCAGGTTGTGATCATTCAGCTGCCGGACAACGGGCGAGGCGACCGTCTGCCCGACAGCGGCCAGCCGATCGAGCACGAGGCGGCCGCGGATCTGCTCGGCGTGTCAAACGCCAGCAAGTCTTAGCAAGGTTGTCACAGGCCTGAACGGTCCGTTCGTTCGAGCATGTCTGCAGATAACCTATTTCACGTCATCAGCCGCGGCCCGAGCTTAAAGGACGGGACGCGCCTCTCTATCGGCGCAGTTGCCAAGGGCTCCGACATCGCCGATCTGGACAAGTGCCTCGAGCAAGGCTTCGTCGTTGCCGAGGCCGAGCATAGCCCTCACCCCGACGCCGCTACTCAAGCCGTCCGCAATCAGCGAATAACGATGATCCACGGCCAGATCGACCAGAAGGCCGGAGAGATCCAGGAGCTAGAAGCCGAGGCAAAGAAGTGGGGCAGCTCGCGCGCCTCGGTCCTCAAGGAAAGCGCATAGCGTTCTAGGTCCCAATAGTGAATTTCGTGAACCCTATAAAAAGGCATTTCGCTCAGGGGTTTTCAGAGCTGTAAACCGACAATAAACCGACAAGTCAAGAAAAAGGGCCTCTCGATTTCGATTCGAGAGGCCCTTTTTAGGTTCAAAACGTGGCTGCCGCACTAGGACTCGAACCTAGGACCCGCTGATTAACAGTCAGCTGCTCTACCAACTGAGCTATGCGGCAGTGAAGTGGGGATAATTATACCCTCGATTAACTTTTCTCGCAACAAGGCGCGACAGATTCCTTAACGAACGTTCCGCGGCCTTCCGCCTTTGCGCGTTTGACAGCCGCCTTCACCAGCCCCCTGAACAATGGATGCGGGCGGTTCGGCCGCGACTTGAACTCGGGATGCGCCTGCGTGCCGATGAAGAACGGGTGCGACGGAAGCTCCACCATCTCGACCAGCCGATAGTCGGGCGACACGCCTGAGATCACCATGCCGTGCTCGGTCAGCTTCTCGCGGTAGTCGTTGTTCACCTCATATCGGTGACGATGCCGCTCGGTGATCTTCGAGGTTCCATACAGTTTGGCCGCCAGGGTGCCGTTAACGATGTTGCACGGGCACGAGCCCAGCCGCATCGTCGCGCCCTTGTCCACCACATCCTTTTGTTCGGGCAAGAGGTGGATCACCGGATGGGCCGAGTTCTCGTCCATCTCCTCGCTGTTCGCGCCCTCATATCCGCATACATTTCGCGCAAACTCGATCACCGCCATCTGCAAGCCAAGGCAAATGCCGAAGAACGGAATCCCCTTCTCGCGCACATATTGAATCGCCTCGATCTTGCCTTCGATGCCGCGCGCGCCGAATCCTGGAGCAACCACGATGCCGTCGATGCCCTCAAGCATCTCAGCCGGCGCGGTGCCGTTCTCAAAGGTGTCACTCTCAATCCAGGTGATGTTCACTTTCGCGTCGTTCGGAATGCCAGCATGGATCAAGGCTTCATTGATCGACTTATACGCGTCGCCGTTGCTGGTGTATTTGCCCACCACAGCGATGCGGCATTGGTTCGTCGGCTCCTTCAAAACGCCCACGAGCTTGCGCCACTCGGCCAGGTTGTTGTCCCGCGCCTCAAGGCCAAGCCGGTTCACTGTGAACTCGCCCAGACCGGCATCTTCATAGAGCAGAGGCACTTCGTAAATCGTCTCGGCGTTCATCGATTCGATCACCGCTCGGGCAGGCACGTCGCAAAAGAGACTGATCTTTTCTTTCACGTCGTCGGTCATCGGCGCTTCGGTTCGGCAAACCAGAACGTCCGGAGCCAGACCCACTTCGCGGAGCTTGATGACGCTGTGCTGGGTCGGCTTGGTCTTGATCTCGTTCCACGGACCAACGGTCGGGACCAGCGTCACGTGAACATACATCGTGTTCTCATAGCCCAGGTCTTTGCGCATCTGGCGGATCGCCTCGATGAACGGCAAGCTCTCGATGTCGCCCACGGTGCCGCCGATCTCGGCAATCACCACGTCGGCCTTCTGCTTTTCGGCCACCAGCATGATCGTGCGCTTGATCTCATTTGTCACGTGCGGAATAACTTGCACAGTGCCGCCCAGATAATCGCCGCGCCGCTCGGCCGATATGACTGCCGAATAGACTTTGCCCGTCGTGATGGAGGAATGTTGCGAGCAGCTGACGTCCATGAACCGCTCGTAGTGGCCCAGGTCAAGGTCGGTCTCAGCGCCGTCGTCGGTCACAAAGACTTCGCCGTGCTGATAGGGGTTCATCGTGCCGGCGTCGACGTTGATGTAGGGGTCCAGTTTCACCGGAGCGACGGTGAATCCGCGGTTCCTGAGAAGCCGTCCCAAACTCGCGGTGGTAATCCCCTTGCCGATCGAACTTACAACGCCGCCTGTCACGAAAATATACTTCGTCGCCACCACAATCCTCCTGACCCTATCACAAACAGACGCCGCACGAGCGCATAAAGTCGCCCGCGTTTGCACAACGTTGGGGGTCACTCCATTATACGGGATTTGGTGCGCCTCGGGCTAGACATGCCTCTTTCGCTTTGCCGATTCCAACTTGCATTTCCAATACGGCAGCCTTTCGAACGAGATAGCTGGGACCGCTGCCTCCCAGGCGGCTGGCATTGGAGAAAAGGACAAAGATGTAAATGGAGCGGCCCAGATAGTAGATGCCAAACTGGGATCGCTGGTGCTTCGCAGGCTTTGTCGACAGATTTCATGGTTCGTTTGAGATCCGTGTGTGCTAGAGTGATAATACAAATATACGATCTCCAGTCCCAGTTGACCAGTACAATGTGCTAAAAACACACCTGCTATTCAAAAATACACGTACTCACATACAGTACTGATGCAGGAGTGTAAAAATGAATATTATTCTTGCATTTTGACCTGTTATATTGTACAGTGTATTTGGAGCGCTCCAAATATAACTCCGAGGTTAAATATGAATAACCGTTACATGAGAGCGGCGTCGATAGGCGTCGCCCTGATGATGTTTGTGTCAGCGACGGCTTCCGGCTTGCAGGCGCTGGTTCCAACCCTTGCCAGCGCTGCTGGTCAAGCGTTCCGCGGCCATCCCGGCTCGTTTACCGACCGGCCTGTTCCCATCCGCTATGCCGAGAGGCTCAGCCGCGATCCCGAGACCCGGGGCGGCGCATGGAGCGCTTCTTGCCTCGCCGACATCCAGAATACTGTCCAGAGCTGCTTCAATCCCCCGCCGGGAGAACCCATTCACTCCACCGCAGTCGCCGCCGAGCCCGGTTCGACATTCCCGTGGGAAGCTTCAGTAGCAGGAAACTCCGGCGAAATCAACTCCGGAAACGGCAACAAGCTCACGACGATCCCCCTCGTCTCGTGGAAGTGCCGCGGTGGCATGGTTCTCGATTTCACCATCTACCACAACAGCCAAACCAACTATAACGACGAGCTCGGATACGGCTGGTCTTGGACTTACGACATTTACATCAACGACCTCGGAAGCACGGCTACGGTCCACTGGGGTGACGGCCTTTGCGTGCCGTTCTCGATGTATAGCGGGGGCGGAGGAGGCAGTGGAGGCATTGAAACTGGCAACTCCGGCGTCCAGAACTGCTCTCCAAAGCCTAAGCCGACGGCGACAACATACTATCCGCCGACCGGAATCTACGACAGTCTGGTCAAGAACAACGACGGAACCTGGACGCTGACCAAGAAGAACCAGGTGAAGTATTACTTTAACACGTCCGGCTTCTGCAACCAGATCCAGGACCGCAACGGCAACTCGATCACCATCACGCTGAACGGGAACAACTACGCAACGCGCGTAACCGACCCAAGTGGCCGCTACATCGACATCAGTGTGACGAACGGCAAGTTCAACAGCATCACTGATCCTATGGGGCGTACTTGGTCATTCACGAGGAACGCCAGCAACGACCTTACGACGGTAACTTGGCCCACACTTGACAGCACGAACTACACCGACGGGTTCATGTATAGCTCCCACAGGATCACCCGGCACACCGACAGGCGCGGCAAGTACTGGGACAACACCTACAACTCCGACGGCTCTGTCGCCACAGAAAAGGACCCGCTGAACCACACGACGACATACGGTTACACCGCGACGGCCTTCACGGCCACCGACGCGCTGAACCACACGACCACCTACACGTATGCTAACGGAAAGCTAGCCAGCGTCACCGACCCTTGCGGCTACTCGGTCGGCTACACCTACGACTCATCGAAGAATGTCACTCGGGTCACCGACAAGCGCGGCAAGTATTGGGACTACACCTACGATTCGATGGGCAACGTCTTGACGGCGCAAGACCCTTACGACCATACGACGACCTACACCTACAACTCGAAGAACGACGTTCTGACGGTAACCGATCCGCTCAGCCACACTTGGACGGTTACAAGGAACACAAACGGTATTCCAACGGCGATTACAGATCCTTTAAACCACTCGACTTCAATAGAATGGGACTCGAACGGACAGCCGACATCGATCACCGATCCTCTGAGCCACACCACAACACTGACTTTCAACACAAACGGCGCACTGATTGAAGTCGAGGATCCTCTCGGCCATTCAGCGTATGCCAGCTATAACGACCTTAGTCAGATCACTTCTACTCACAAGGATCTAACGAACTCGATCCACATCAGCTACGACGAGTGGCATCGCCCCGTCTCAACGATGAAGTCGGACTTGATGAGCCAGGAAGTGATGACACATGCAACTTACAATGCGGTTGGCCAAATCGCAAGCTACGGCGACGAGGCAAATCACTATACAGCGCTAACATATGACGATGCTGGGCGATTAACAAGCGTTACAAATGCTAATAACGAAACAGAAACGTATACTTATGATAACGCCGACCGTGTAACTTCGATCACAAATGCCCGTGACAAGACTACCGTCTATACCTACAACGACCGTGGCGAAGTCTTGAGTCAGAGGTTGCCGGACAACTCGGTAGAGTATTGGAGCTACAACGGCAACGGCGACACGACCGCCTACACCAACCCGCTCGGCCAGGTGATTTACTATGCCTATGACGATGCGGGAAGAATGACTGGAGTCGACTATCCTACTGGCACCGACATAACTTACAGCTACGATATCGCGGGCCGCCAGACCCAGATGGTGGACTCGACCGGCACAACCAGTTGGAGCTACGACAATGCGAACCGCTTGACCGGGCTCAGCACTCCGCAAGGCAACATGTCATACACCTATGACAACGCCGACCGAAGGATCACAATGGTCGATTCCGCAGGCACGACGACTTATTCCTACGACGATGCGGACAGGCTCACGTCGCTTCAAAACCAGTTCAACGAAACGACGACTTGGACTTATGATGCCGCTGATCGTACAACCAGGCAAACCTTCGCATCAGGTGCCTACACCGACTATGCTTACGACTGCTTCGGCAGACCTGAAGCCATAACGCATAAGAAACCAGACAACTCGGTGATCTCTTCCGAAACCTACGACTACGCTAACAACAACAACCTCACGTCAAAGACGGTGGACTCGGTAGTCACGAACTACACTTACGACGCCATCGACCAGCTTCTGACGGAGAGCCGAACAGGCTATTCCTGTTCCTACACCTACGACGCGAACGGAAACAGGTTGAGCAAGACGCTGAACAACGTCACCGAGAGCTACACCTACGACGACGCTGACAAAATGCTGACGGCAGGCTCGAAGACCTACACTTACGACGCGGCGGGACGAACCACGGCGGTCACTTCCGGCGGACAGACTACACAGTTCACATACAACTATGAGGACCAAATCGTCCAGATAAGATATCCAAATAACACTACGAATACTTTCGCCTATAACGGAGCTGACACACGAGTTTGCAAGACAGACTCAAGCGGGGTAAAAACTTACAGGCGAGATGGAGTGGATGTTGACGATGACATTCTCTCAGACGGTGCTACAACATTTACTCCTGGAATCTCCTATCGAACAACGGGAATAACCAAATATATACTTGACGACCGAATGGGAACAACTGTTAAGGAAGTTGATGGATCTTACGCATCAAGTCTTGAACTGCAACTCGACGCATTTGGCGTTATTACCGGCAAAGTAGGCTCGAGTACTAGTCCTTTTTCTTTCAAAGGCGCTTGGGGATATCATAGCGATGAGGACTCGGGACTATACCTTCTAGGCTATAGATACTATGATTCGACAACTGGAAGGTTCTTGACTAGGGATCCCTCTTCCTTTGGACGCAACCTTTACATTTACTGCGATAACAATCCATTAAGCTATGTCGATCCTTTAGGACTGATGCCAGACTGGATGCATATTGGACTTGACATTATAGGCGTTTTTGACCCAACAGGCATCGCTGATGGAGTTAACGCAATTGGCTATGCGCTTGAAGGCGACCATGAAAACGCTGCAATGTGCTTGGTTAGCATGGTGCCTGGCGGCGACGTTCTCAAATGCGCTAAATACACCTATAAAGTCGTAAAGGGTGGTTCCAAGGTCCTTAAAGGCGGCAAGACAGCTGGAAAGGCAGTTAAGAACGTTGTTAAGAAAAAGGTCAAGAGACAGTCTGTGAGGAAGGGTCTGGAGAAGAGAACCGGGAAAGAAGCTGGCGAGGGCTGCGATGCGCACCATATGATGCCGGTAAAACTACATGCAGAACTACTTAGAAGATGGCCCCATTTGAAGAAGTGGTTAAATAATCCTGCTTTTGCTAGGTGGTGGGAAAAGAGCAGTCACAGAAAGTGGGCGTATGAGTATAATCGGCTATTGGAGAAGTGGCTGGAAGATAATCCAAACGGTACATGGAAGCAGTTCATGCAATATGCGGATAAGGTCTACAAAGACCTTAGCAGCAGGACATAGTTGACGTGAGTGGCATTCGATATGAATAAATACTATGAATTCAATCACTTGCTAACCAACACGGTGATCCAGCTTGACCTGTATACGTCGAAGCTTGGCTACTACGAAGGCTGGGCCATTGCACGAGGCAAAGCGGATCTGCCCGACGGTGCTAGGTTCAGAGTGGTTACTGGGTGTATGCTTTATGACAGAGTTAATGGAATAGACCCTGGCTTGGAGTTCGTCTCCCCGAAGCTTGTCAGCGCATGGGAAGAAGCCGGACTAACCGGTTACAAGGCGACCAAAGTCAAGATCGATCCGGTGGAAGGCCAAGAACTTGACTACTACCTGCTGCAGGTAGTCGGCGAATGCGGCGTCATCCGGCCAACCCTCATAGAGAAAGGCGAGAACTTATCGAAAGCTAAGAACTTCGTTTTCGACGAAGAGCCGCCGGACTGCGACATCTTTATGCCACGGAACCGGCAGCGCAGACTTGTGTCAAAGAAGTTCCACGATGTCACACGCAAAGCGAAACCTCGCGGCGTTAAGTTTCATCCGTTCGACGAGTATGAGGATTGGTATATGGAAAGTGAATGGGTGGAGCAACCGTTTAATGTCATTACATAGTTAGCTTCAGCAGAGCAAGAGCCCAAGGTGGCCAACCTTGAGCACTGTTCTTCTAATAGTGCCCCTGCGTTCCTTGATCGCAGGGGCATTTTTGTTCCTTCAACCTGCGCAAGACCATGGTCGAAGGCGCGGGAACGACTTCGTACACCTACGACGATGCAGGCCGTCTCACTCAGTTAACGAACTGGAACAGCGAGTCGACCAGTTGGATCTACGACAACGCGAGCCGGACGACTCGGCAGACGATCGCTTCCGGTGCCAACACGGACTACGGTTACGACTCGCGGAACCGGCAGACTTCCGTCAGCCACAAGAAGTCGGACGGCACGGTTCTCTCTTCCGAGAGCTACGTCTACGACAATGCGGGCAACATGTCCTCTAAGACCGTCGGATCAACGACGACAACCTACGGCTACGACAATATCGACCAGCTTCTCAGCGAGACTAGAACGGGGTACGACTGCGACTACACCTACGACGCGAACGGCAACCGGCTATCAAAGGTTCTGAACAACGTCACGGAGAGCTACACCTACGACGACGCCGACAAAATGCTGACGGCAGGCTCGAAGAGCTACACCTACGACGCAGCGGGTCGGACCACGGCGGTGACTTCCGGCGGCCAGACGACCAATCTCTACTACGACTACGAGTCTCGCCTGACGCAAATCGTTTATTCGAACAACGCGACCAACACGTTTACTTACAACGGGCTGGACACGCGGGTCGGAAAGTCCGATTCGGGCGGCACCAAGACGTACAAGCGCGACGGTGTTGGCGTTACGGCTCCGGTGCTCAGCGACGGCGTCTCAGCGTTTACTCCCGGCATCCCTACCCGGACTTCCGGCGCGACCAAGTTCAACCATGGCGACCGGCTGGGCACTCTCGGAATCGAAACGAACGCCAGCCAGGCCGTGTCGGCAACGAAGCAGTATGACGCCTTCGGCAACCTTGAGTTGAGTTCGGGCAGCAGCGCGTCGCCGTTCGGCTTTGCAGGCGGATTCGGCTACCAGGAAGACCCAGATTCGGGCCTCAAACTCCTCGGGCACCGCTACTACGACTCGTCCACGGGCCGGTTCCTGACTCGGGACCCGATCAAAGACGGCCGCAACTGGTATGGGTATTGCGTTAACAACCCTTTACAATACGTAGATCCTTCTGGCCTTGCTCCTGCTCTTGATTCGGTCAATGCAAATCCTGAGATTGCAGCTGAACTAGTAGCGGAGGGCATAATTGATGGTGGGGCAGGAGCAGCAGCCGAGTCGGGAGTCACCTACCTCAACTGCGGTTTCGGATCTAGGCTCGGGTGGGCTTTTGCTGAATGGTTCAGCAAACTACCTAAACCTCTTCAAGTGCTGGCAACAATGGCATTTGGGCTAATTGAGAGCTTAGGCGACGAAGCAACCGGTGGGGCTGGAAGGCTTCCAGTGGTCTTCTATCCGAATGGCCTGACAAAGGCCGGAGGAGGAATTCCTGGTGTAATGCAAGGTACACCTCTTCATCCAAATCCTGGCGTTCCAATGATAGCAATTGTTGAAAGAACGTCGAAAAGTTCTGGCAAGCGTGCATTCAAGTATGCCCAAGGCTTTATTTTTGATCAGGTAGAGCTATTAGGAATAATCGACTTCGAAGGCAGGCGAGGACATCCGAATCCTCACTGGCATCCTTGGGACGGTGGACAACGGGGCGACCCTCAGCGGTTCTTTGGCTCTTGGAAACCTCGTGAGCAATTCTAGCGTATAATCGAATACCATGAAAAGACCATCCTTTAGCATACGCTTTCCATCAAAGTGCCCATTGGACGGTGTTATGCTAAAGGACGTCTTAGGTGTGTTATATTCAGCTGATCGCGACCTTGAGTGGATTCTGGAGTTCTGGGATGGGAATCTTTACGAGCCCTGCGATTCCTCACTAGCACAAGGATATGCAGAGCGCTTTCAAGAAAGTTGTGCATCTGTTGGTATTACTTGGCATGATTTGCTGCAGTTGTCGGCTGAACCATTCCAGATTGCCGATACAACGATCGTAGGAATAAATCAATCTGTGTCATCTGATTATTGCAGGTATGTTAATGAGCAAGAGTATGATTGTATGAAAGTCATATGTGATAGTGATGCAGATATTATCATTGAAGTACTCGATTTTAGTGAATGGACTATATTTACATGTTGCTATGAGCATATTCTGTCGCTAATGCAGCTGTTGAGAGATAAGGGACTTTCCTTTTAGAAGTCACCTGTGCCACAACATTAACTCTCTTGTAGGCTTTTTCGTCTCATCTTCCCTTGCGCGACGATGGTCGAGAGCGCAGGAACGACTTCGTACACCTATGACAGTGCCGGACGCCTGACCCAGCTAACGAACTGGAACAAGGAAACCACATCCTGGACCTATGACAATGCTGGCCGCACGACCCGGCTGTCCCAGAATCTGCCCCTTGCGATGCAGCGAGAAGAAGGGTGAGTGAAGCGAACACAGTAGGGGCTTGGAAAGTGCCATGGACGGCCCGTCCATGGTTTCTAATGCCTCGACAATCTCAATAGTAGAGGCTTTACTTTTCTACTTCGCTCCACGATTGTGAGAGGCTGGTGCATTGTGCTGGAATTCGAGACCGTAGGCGAGGGATGTTTTGTTCCCGCGTCTGCCTGTTAATCTATTTAGGTTCAATCTGGGCGGTTCCTTTTGCCGGCCAGCGTCCGGCGATACCTGGGCACACCTACCGCCATCACTATGCAACACCCTCTTGTGATCGTGGAGAGATAAAATGGTTGAGATAAAACCTAAACGGTACATGGAAGCAGTTCGTGCAATATGCTGCTAAGGTCTACAAAGACCTTAGCAGCAGGACACTGTTGACGTGAGTGGCATTCGATATGAATAAATACTATGAATTCAATCACTTGCTAACCAACACGGTGATTCAGCTTGACCTGTATACGTCGAAGCTTGGCTACTACGAAGGCTGGGCCATTGCACGAGGCAAAGCGGATCTGCCCGACGGTGCTAGGTTCAGAGTGGTTACTGGGTGTATGCTTTATGACAGAGTTAATGGAATAGACCCTGGCTTGGAGTTCGTCTCCCCGAAGCTTGTCAGCGCATGGGAAGAAGCCGGACTAACCGGTTACAAGGCGACCAAAGTCAAGATCGATCCGGTGGAAGGCCAAGAACTTGACTACTACCTGTTGCAGGTAGTCGGCGAATGCGGCGTCATCCGGCCAACCCTCATAGAGAAAGGCGAGCACTTATCGAAAGCCAAGAACTTCGTATTCGACGAAGAGCCGCCGGATTGCGACATCTTTATGCCACGGAACCGGCAGCGCAGACTTGTGTCAAAGAAGTTCCACGATGTCACACGCAAAGCAAAACCTCGCGGCGTTAAGTTTCATCCGTTCGACGAGTATGAGGATTGGTATATGGAAAGTGAATGGGTGGAGCAACCGTTTAATGTCATTACATAGTTAGCTTCATCAGAGCAAGAGCCCAAGGTGGCCAACCTTGAGCACTGTTCTTCTAATAGTGCCCCTGCGTTCCTTGATCGCAGGGGCATTTTTGTTCCTTCAACCTGCGCGCGGCCATGGTCGAAGGCACGGGGACGACTTCATATACCTACGACGATGCGGGACGTCTCACTCAACTCACCAACAGGAACAACGAAACGACATCCTGGACACACGACAACGCAGGCCGGACGACTCGGCAGACCTGACTACCTTCCACGATTGTCAGAGACCGTTGCATTGTGTTGGAATTCGAGTCCGTAGGCGAAGGATTCTTTGTCCCCGCGTTAGCCCGCTTGGCAGCGTAGGTTCGATTTGGAAGGTTTCTCTTTGCCGGCAAGCTGCCGGCGATACATGGGCCGACCTCCCGCCATCACTATGCAACACCCTCTTGTGATCGTGGAGAGATAAAATCGTCCAGGTGACTTTCTTTATCCCTCAGCCCCGCTTCCGAAGCGATGGGGTTGACGATTCTTCTCCGCCCCTAACACCAAATCGCAACTTGACCGTCTCAATCCCACACTTGCCGACCTTCACAGAAGCCCCTCTTTTCGTTAAAGAAAGAAGCCTTTGAGCGGCATACTCAATAAGGTTGCACAGATTAGCCTCTTTGACTGGTCGGAACAGGTCCAGCTTAGCCTCGCTCGCCTTGCCCTCCATGTCATAAAGGCGAACAATAACACTGCCGTCGTCCTCGCACTTCTTAATGGTGCTGATCATCGCGTTCGACATCGAGATCGATGCAAAACTCATTGCCACTGGCAGCTGAGCGCTCTTAACAGACTTCGCCCTGATGGCAACAAGCGGATGATTGGCCGAAATGCCTCTCCGATAGCCATTCCGCCATCCGCCGTCGTGAGTTGTCAAGGCAAAACGATAGGTATGGTCTCCAGCCTGCGGATACCACACGCCTGCGCCGTGGCAGCTCTTTCGCGAAGCCAACAGCACCGGCTGAAGAATCGGTTTGCCGGCAACGTTGGATGTCGGATCGATCCAATCGAACACCGACACGCTCGAACTCATCGTGATTCCGCCGCGCTGATCGCTTGCGTCCACGAAGTTCTGCATTACTCTCGGATGGATGTCGCGGCACTGATCCGAATAATTTAAGCCTCCGTAGGCAGGGCCGCCGGTCGTCGGTATCTCATTCTTGCCGATTTCTACGACTCCCATCGGCACCTCGTAAGAAATCTGCGGCCTTGCAGAAGCTAGCGGCAACGCCATGCGGAATTCGCGCCAGAGAGAGCCGTTGAACTCCTGCAGATCGACTTCACAATCGAGCTGCTTCATCGTGCGCCAAACGATAAGTCGCTGGCGAACCGTTGTGTCAGATAAAGGCTGCTGAAGTTGGTATACATCGCGAACTGGACCGGTTTCGATGAGCTTCCAGGCAGGCCGATGGGCGCTAACGCGGTCGAAGCTCTTATCCATCACGGGCAAAGGGACGCTGCCAAACTCGCCGGCATCGGTGCCCGCGCCTCGGTTGTCCGGAGCAACAGATAGCATCGTGAATACTTCGCCTCCGAGGAACTTGCTGGTGTCCAGCATCTCCCGCTTCTGCTGCTTGTCATAGATCGACCTGATCCCGCCCGGCGCAAGCGCGATGCGATAAAAGGGATTATCGCGATTCTTCGCAATAGCGCTGTGACCTGGAGAGACGCGCGGAGCGAGATAGAATGTCTTGTATCCAAGCGATGGGATATCGTTCGCCATAAACAGGAGTTTGGGCTTTGGCGAAACCTTCGAAAAGGCCTGCACTTCGTAGATACGGGCCGTCGTGTCGCTGGCAGCACCTTTCGTGATGTATAGCCGAAGGAACCGGAACGAGCGTGGAGCGAACCGATGAACCGTCAGCGAAGCGGTATTGCCAACGACAGGCGCAACCAAGTCGTCCCATGGCCCATTCGCCGAATCAGCGCACTGAAGGCGGAAAGCCGCCGTGTTGTATTGGGTCTCGCCGCCAAACGCTCCGATCACTCCTTCATGCCGGATGACGACTTTATGAATCGTTCGCTTGCGACCAAGATCCAGTGTCAGCCAGTGCGGACCACGGCCGGTCTCCGAGTTCCATTTGGATGATGGGCCGGTCTCCTTATTCGGATCGCGCACATCCCAGCGTCCGTCGACTGCCTTCTCGGGGCCGTAACCGTCATTGAACCTGGAACTCGATGTTGCCTTTGCATTCAATGCTACGTTCACTTCGGTCGGCATCCCCAGCGTCGTATATTGGCTCAGGATCTCCTTCCCGCTGGCATCAAGCACCCGGCAAGAAGGACCTGCCTCGAGCTCAACCGGCCCCGATCGCTTCCAAGAAAGTGAGTTGAAAACAACAACAGGAGGGCCCTTAACCGAACCGGTCTTAACACGAGACGCAATGCGTTTCAAAGCGGTATTAAGCAACTCTCCGCCGATCTTCCTGGCGTTCTCAGCTTTGCGGTGGAACACCGTATCGGTGATGTCGCCGTTGTAGCCGCCGATTCCGTGGTCCATATAGAGAGCGTCCATCCATGCCTGGTCGAATCTCTTCGTCGGCCATGACTTGAAACCGCCGTCCAACAGGCTGGCGAAAGTCGTAAAGGTCTCAGCCGCAGGCAACAGGCGAGCCGCTTCGCGCTTGACCGAACTCGTCCAGTGGTGCGTCGGCCCAGTGATATAGACCCAGACGTCCGGGCGCTCGCCCATCAGCGTATTGAAATTGGCTGACGGTTTGTCGATCGATTCAAAGAACCCTCGAATCGAGCTGTATTGCATCATGGGCCGCGGCGGCTGCTTTGCGTTCCACGCTTCAATCAGCGGGTTGAAGTTGATGGGCTGCGAGAAGTCTTGCGAGTTGATCAGGCAGTAGTAAGGCGGGATTGCCTTTTCTTGATAGATAGGCGCTTGTTGCTGAAGCTTGCTCTCGATGGCCTTGAGGCTCGAATCCGGCGAACCGCCAAGCATAGGGCTGTGGTTGCCATAGTGTCCCGGCGTGTAGAGCAGGGTTCCGTTGCCGTCTGGACTCAGCCAGCGGTACAACCCCTCGTGGTACCTGCTGATGAACATATATGGGACGCCTGCCTTGGCCAGGATCTGCTGCATCTGAAGCGATCGTGCCGGGGGATCGGGATTAAACGCCACTTTGGCATCGCAACCCGGCAGGTTCTTGCGGATCCATCGCCGGCCATAGTATGTTTCGCGGATCAGCTCTTCGCCCGACAGCCACGATTCATAAGGCTGGTTGTATGTCGCTCCGAACTCCAAGCGCCCTTCCTTCATGCGCTGGATGACCTCGCCTCGCAACTCGGGATGCGCCTCAAGGAATTCCATCGCATGCAACGAACACTCCATGCAGAAGGTGTAGTTCGGGTCCTCCCGCATCATCATCAACGCAGGCATGATGTTGTTTTCGATGCGAAACTTTCGGCACGCCGCCGGGCTGTCCATCCATGCTGTGTCTTGGTGGCTCGACGATACGATGAACAGGCCGCCTTTGCTGAAGTAGTTTTCATTTTCTGAATTATCGTTTTGGCCGCCAATCGATAATGCACCGGCGATCAGAAGGCTCGATGCGCTGATTAGCCTGGTGGTGGACTTTCGCATGACGGCAAGTCTACCAGTGGATGCAGTCGAGTTCATCGTCCGTCCAGCATTGCCATTCTAAGCAAAGCATAGAAATCTGAAATGATTAGGACCATCTGACGAGGATTGCATGCGGACCGAATCCGTGGTTAACTAGGACATGGCCAAAGACATCGATCTCGGTTACGGAGCCTATGGCATAGATACGCTCGATTTGAGCATCGCCCGCGTAACCGCCGAACATCGCGAACTCTACCGTGTCCAAAACGCGCAGGGCGAATATGCAGCCAAAGTCACCGGCAAGACGATGTTCGCAGCCCAGAGCCGTGAAGACTATCCTGCCGTCGGCGATTGGGTCGAGATCGGCGAGATCGACGTCGACCACACGACGATCCTAAGGGTTTTGCCGCGCAAGACCGTTCTAAGGCGTAAATACGCAGGCAAAGACGACGCCCAACTGATCGCCGCCAACATCGACACAGCGTTCATCGTCGAGTCCGCCAACCGCGACTTCAATTTGAACCGTCTTGAGCGCTACTGCGTCCTTGCCAAAGATGGCGGCATCCGGCCGGCCGCCGTGCTGAACAAAGCCGACCTCGTCAGCCCCGTTGAGCTCGATGAAATGAAATCGCTTGTCGAGAACCGCCTTGGCAACGTGCAACTGATTGCAATTAGCGCTAAAGACGGGAGCGGCATGCAAGCGTTGAAAGACCAAATAGAGCGTGGCAAAACCTATTGCCTCCTCGGTTCGTCCGGCGTTGGCAAGTCGACCATCATCAACCGGCTGCTCGAGGAAGAGGCGATCGAAACGCAGGAGATCAGCGATTCGACCGGGCGCGGAAAGCACACCACGACCGCCCGCGAGATGCACTTCCTCAAGGGCGGCGGCATTGTCATCGACAACCCCGGCACCCGCGAAGTGGGCGTCGCCGACAGCGAAGAAGGCATCCGCAACACCTTCGACGATATCGAAGAACTGGTCCGGCAGTGCCGCTTCTCCGATTGCACGCATACGCACGAGAAAGGTTGCGCCGTCAAGCAAGCTCTAGAGCAGGGAACGATCGACCGCAAACGCTTCGAGAACTACCAGAAGCTTCTTGAAGAGAGCAATAGGTTCGAAATGACCAAGCTGGAGCGCCGCGAGAGAGGCAAGATGTTCGGCAAAATGGTCAAGAACGTGAAGAAGGACTTGAAAGGCCGGAAGGGATACTGAGGCTAGCCCTTGACCGAATTACGATTTAGCCAATCGAGTATGCAATCGTAACGAAAGGCGTTGCCTTCGTATAGCGCTCTGATACTCTCGATGGCCTCATCGGTCGAAGCGGCCAAATCATATCCGTTCAATTGGAGAAAGACGTGCATCGCCGCGAAAGCTGTGCGCTTGTTGCCGTCAACAAATGGGTGGTTCTACGATAGGCTTTCCCAAAGGGCCGCGGCTTCCTCGATCAAGCAGGAGTAGTAACCGGATTGAGGTCGGGCGAGGGCGGCTTGAAGCAGGACGATGTCGCGCACCTCCTTCGAGCCTCCGAACCGCGCGATGAGGTCGCGATGCATGGCGAGAACCTCAACAACGGTCAGATAGGTTCCCATCGGGCCAGTTTGTCGTAGAGTGCGCCATATTCGGCAACGCTCTCCTCGTATTTGCGCATAACTGGTTCGCGCAGCTTGGTTTGTCTTCGCTTTTCAAGGAGATCGCGAATTGCTTCTTCGAACAGGAACTGAATCTGCCGACCCTCTTGTTGAGCCAGCTCCTTCATCTGAGCGAGTAGATCGGTTTCGACTTGTGTGGCCAACTTTTGTCTGACCGCCATGTTCTTGACCTTCTCAAATCATGATACATCATGAAAGTGGAAGATGCCTAACCCAACGCCTGCACGATCCTCTCCGTCCCAAACCGAACCGGGTCGGTGCAAGGCCAGCCGTAATGGTCTTCCGTCTCTTTGACCGCTATCTCGGCCTCTTTTGCCGAAAGATGCGACGTGTTCAGGCAGATGCCGGCGGGTTGCGGGCGGACAAACGAGCCGCAAGCTTCTGCCAGGTCTTGATAAAGGCGCATGAGCTGGTCCAGCGGGGGAATCTTGATGTCGGGGAACCGGCGCAAGGTCTCCTTGCCGGCCTTGTGGCACATCACCAAGTGCGTCGGCACCGAACCTCTGATGAGCGGCAAGTTGGCGCTGGACGACGGATTGATGAGCGAGCCTTGACCCTCGATGACGACGAGTTCGGCGTCCTTGCAGGCCATGACCTCGCGCTCTATCGCGCCGGCCGCGAAGTCGATCCTAACCGCATCCAAGGCAACGCCGCGACCCGAAACAACGATTCCGATCTGGCCGGTCGCCACGAACTCGGCTTTGACGCCTTTCTCCCGGGCTGTCTTGCAGATTTCCAGCCCGGCGGTCATCTTGCCGATCGACATATCCGTGCCGACCATCAGGACGCGCTTATTGCTCAGTCCCTGCGCTGCACCAACGCCGATGCTCAGGCCTTCAGGTTCAACACGGACGTCCCATATCCATTGGCGGTCTTTCAGGTTCTGGTAGCGCTCGTTCAAGCGTTCATGCAAACCGTTTATCAAGCTTAAACCGTTCGCGACGGCCTTATCGAGCGCAGCAAACCAGTCTGCGGGTATGAATCCTCCGGGATTAGCCACACCTAAAACCACAGCATGCGCTCCAAGGCTGATGGCTTCGTCAATAGAGGCAACCACCGGGCACGATTGGCTGCTAGGGACGACTTCGCGAACGTCTTTTCCAGCGTGTCGCGAATCAACGACGCAGACCACTGGATTCAGGCTATACATCAGCAGGCCATGCGCCATTTTGCCGGTGTAATCGCCCAATGCGCCTTCGCAGAACAGCGCCAGCTTGTCCGTTCGCTTAAGCATCGCGCAGCCAAGCTCCGTGTCCAGGGACTTCTCGCGGGGTCACGATGCCGTCTATCAGGTCTAGGCCGATTGCAGGATCGGGATTCAGGTTCAAATGCGAATCGAGGTCGATGTGGTCGAACAAAGAACCGAGCGCTGCGCCGGCCGCGATGCCAACCGACGACTCGCTCATGCAGCCGATCATCGTTTCCAGGTTCATGGCCCGCGCCGCCGCCACGATTCGCATGGCCTCAGCGATTCCTCCGCACTTCATCAGCTTCAGGTTCACGCCGTCGACGCAATGCGCGATCTTCACAACGTCGCTGGCAAATTGCACTGATTCGTCGGCGAAGATCGGCAGCGGCCGCCCCTCGAACAACTCCGGCAACTGATCCTCTGCCCCTTTGACCAGCGGCTGCTCGACGTATTCGACGTCGCGTTCAGCGAGCCACTTCATCATGGTCTTGGCGTCGCTCAAGCTCCATCCGCCGTTGGCGTCGATCCGCAGACCCGCACCGAACGGCTTGGCGGCCTCGCGGCTGGCTTCGAAGCTGGCTTGGTCCGCTTCGATGCCATCCTTCGAGCCGAGTTTGATTTTGAGGTACTTGCATCCGGTGCTCAGCAGCTCGGGCACTCTTTGTTTGACGATATCTGGCGGGTTGATTCCGACCGTAATCGAGGTCGGCACGTGCTTGTTTGGCAGACCGAGAAGCTCGTAAAGAGGCATGCCGGCTTTCTTCGCCTTCAGGTCCCAAAGGGCGATGTCCAGGGCGGCCATCGTCGCTCCGGCAAGACCCTTTTCGCGCATTTTGGTGTAGATCTCGGCAATGGAAAGGCCGTCTAAGCCCTCATCGACGACTTCCTGAAGCTGGCCTGCAGCGATGTCAGGCGTCAGCGGATCGCCGGTTCCGACGGAGAACTCGCCGATGCCTTTGAGTCCTTTATCCTCGACGATGACGAAGAGGTTCTGCGACTCGGTGGCGACGCCGCGGCTGATGGCGAATGGGTGCTTCTTGGGAAGCGTCAGCTTGCGAAAGGTGACCTTCATTGAGTCTATGCTACCTAAGAATGGATCCTTGTGCTGGCACCGAGTGCCGCAGATCGAGGGCTGATGGTCATTAATGAAATAGGTTGACATTGCAGTCGGAAATGCTTGCTTTGTTTGGCAAGTTCCTCCGAAGCGCCAACGGCGCGATCTATATTAGCCTAGCTCGAAGGCGAAGCCGAAGGGCTAGGAATGGAGCGTCCCCAAAACCAAGAGGGCTGTAGGCCCGGAAGATAGCAATACAGGCCTATTTCGCACTTTCAGCGCTCTTTGGTTTGGCGGCTTTGACCTAGGCCTCGCGCTTCGCGCTCAACCTAGGCTATTTTGGGCCGCACCTTTGGTGCTCCGGATATCGTTGCTGGTTTCAGCTGCAAGCCTATGCGGTATTTCGACTAAAACACTCAAAAACTATTAGCCTTCGTTCCTCGTACCTGTGGCAATATGTTTACTGTCAATGATCATTAACGTTGGCTTCTCATTCGCGAACGGTCGGGGCGTCTTAGGTTTTTCATTCACGGTCAGGCGGAACCAAACCCTCCAAATCAAGCCGAAAACTAGGTTTGCCTAGCCGAATATCGTCGAGTGTGTACCGTTCGAGAGCGCCTAGTCTTGCTACAATAAGCTGGCCGAGGCAATCATATGTTGCCCAGGTCACGCCAAACCCGAGCAAATCCGGGAACTCAGGTAAGTCGAAGAAGACCACGCGTCCGGAGCTGACGTACTCACCAATATAGGTAGCTCTCAGGGAGGGGTGATCTTTGCTGGGTTGGTGCACCCAACTGATTTTACCAGGCTGTTTGCATCGGCCGAAGAAAGAAACATCTGGCATCTGAATCGGCTCTGTCTTCCTATACCCGTCACGTTCGAACCGGTGACCCAGGTACCCAATATCGACATTTGGATAACATTGTTGATCATGTTTTGCATTGAATCCAAACTCTCCTAAGCCGTGATCAAACCCCTCTTGAACTTTGCCGGTCTCAAGATTGCTGCTTAGAATCAATGTGTCCGCATTGAAAAAGTAACCTCCCGCATGATTGTCGAAAATAAGACTAAGACTCCAGCCAACCCCATGGGTTCGTCTGAGCGGGTGGCACAGGCCTACCCATTTAAATCCGAAACGTCCTTTGGCTAGGTAGACAATCCATGCGCCGTCAAAGGATACATCAGAGTAAAACTCATAGATCCTCCCTGAGAACCAGTTGCCGTGCTCGATCTCGTCGGTCTGCGTGTTCCAACGCATGACGTGAAACAAGTGCGAAGGCTTGCGGCGCAAAACCACAACATACGGCGCTTCCTTGGCGGGAAGCAGATGGATGCGAGCAAATATGATTTGCCCCTTACTCATCGAGTATCACTTGAGCAGCCGTCGCTTGCTCTTCATCGTCAACCACAATCCGCACCCAGCGGCCTTCTTCTTCGGCGATGAACTCCCTCGCCGCCTTGATCGTCGCGCGAATTGCCGTCTCCCAGTCCCACCCAGCCGCCAGGCCGATTGGATGCAACCCAACGCTGACAGCCCCTCGTTCGCCAGCTAAGTCAAAGACCATTCGGCTACACGACTCAAGAACATCGCGGTCTGACGTAGCGGATGGTTCGGGATCGTGGATTATATCGTTGTGGCGCAGATAGTAGGCCGAGGTTGCAAATGGCAACCGAGCATCAGTAAGATCCTTAAGCTCATTGATGAGGAACTCACCAGCGAGTTCTCGCACCGCATTTGCCCTCGGCGTTGATGCGATTGGAATCACGATGGTTTTGACTTCCATGTCGGTTAGGGCATCTGTGACGAACTTGATCGGGGTGAAAGGTTCTTCCAAAGGAAACCAGTCAAGGTCTCTTTCAGGTTTGGTCTTCTTTTCGGGAGGAACCATATCCTCAAGGTCTAGCCGGAACCTCGGCACGCCCGACTTGATGTTCTCTAGCGTATAGCGTTCAATAGCTCCTTCTCTTGCTACAATGAGCTGACCTAAGCAGTCATAGGTCGCCCAAGTTACGCCGAAGCCAAGCAACTCAGGATAGTCCGGCAAATCGAAGTGGAAGACGCGGCCGCGCTTCTCGTAATAGCCTACATAGGTGACCCTCAGAACCGGGTGATGAGGAGTCGGCTGGATCGTCCAGTAATATCCATTCTCCTTTTCTTGCCGGTTTCCTAGAAAATGATACGGCTTGCCGTAATAGGACATATCCGGAAGTTCGCGTTCGCCAGAATACTTGAAACCGTCCCGCTCCAGCCGTTGATACAGAACATTTTCGTCTTCGCCGCCATATTTATAGTCGATCTCTGCGGTCTTGAACGGCAGCTTTTTGGGTATGGCTGCGAGCGCTTTCTCCATTGCTGACAGCGCATAGCCAGCATTCAGCCTTAGAAGCCTGTTCTTTTCGAAGTAACCGCCACCGTGCCAGGATCCGCAGTTCTCCCAGTCAACAACGGTCTTCAAATAAGGCGGCTGGCAAATACCCACCCAAGTGTTGCCTTTGCTTCCCATCGCCAAGTAGACCATCCACTGGCCGTCGAACGAGACGTCAGATCGCATTTCATAGATTCGCCCAGAGAACCAGCTGCCGTGCTCGATCTCGTCGGTCTGGGTGTTCCACCGCATGATATGAACCTGCTTCGAAGGTTTCCGCCGAATGACGACGACATACGGCGCTTCCTTGGCAGGAAGGAGATGGATGCGGGCGAATGAGGTGTTAGGGTTGGGCATTGCGGTTCTCGAATGTTGGTTTACGATTTCGTCTGAGAGCAATGGATACAGATAACCAATGGAAAGTCGCTGGGACTATTCACATCTTATATCACGCGAGCGATATCTGCCGGCGAGACGCCAGCGGTCCCAGCTACGTTTTTTACAGGGCAAGTGCCCCTGGGATTGTGCATCCCGGGGGGCACTCCTCGCCTACTCCTTAGGTTTCTCGAACTCCTTGAGAATCGGCTCCATGATCTGCTTCTTCATGCGCTCGACCTCGGGGTTAGCCTCTTCGCCCGGTTTCACGTCGACGAGGCCCATTCGGTCGGCGAGGAACAATGTCAGCAGGTCGCTGAGCACATTCGTGCCGCCGCTGTTTTCGCCGCCAGAGCCGCCCATCTGCATCAGGGTCTGAGGAACAATGGCGATCTTGCCGGAAGCGATGGCTTCGCAGAACCGCGTGCCGACTTCTTTGGCCACCATCAGACGAGGGTCGCCGTAGGCTTTCTGCAATTCGGCAACACCGATGGCCTGGCCGATGCCGGTTCTCGCCGAAGCTTCCGCGTCGGCGGCAGCCAGCGTGACGGTTTTCTTGGCTTCTTGTTCGGCGCGAGCCGCCTGGGCTTTACCTTGGTTCACCTGAATCTGGACGTCGATTTCCGATTCCGAGAGCGCGGTTTGCCGGTCGGCTTTGGCGCGGGCCGCGTTCAGCGTCATGCGCTTGCCTTCGGCTTCTTCCTGCTTGCGATAGGTTTCCTGCTGCTCTTCGGCAATCTGCCTGTCGCGCAACTGAACCAGAATCTTCTCGATACGGTCGTCGTGGGCCGGCGAGTGCGGCGTGCCGATCAGCACTTCCTCAAGCTCTAGGTCGTATTTGGCGAACTTCGTCTTCATGCTCTGCGATGAGTTCTCTTGAATCTCGCTTCGGTTCTGGATCAGCTCAATCAGCGTGCGCTTTTGACCCTCGTTCTTGAAGTAGCTAGAGACCATCGGGTCCAGAGTCTGCTCAACGAGCATCTTCACGTTGCCGAAGCGCTGGATGACCGACGGCGCTTTCATGTAGTCGATATGGATGACCACCGACAGGGGCAGCAACGGTTCGAACGCATCACGCGTGATTAGGCTGACTTCCGAAAGATGCTCGTCAAAGTTGTGCGATCCCTGCTCGCCTTCGACCCATTTCAGGATGATGTTGGTCGTCGGAACGAGCATGATGATTCCAGCATAAGTGTTGAAAGGGTATTTGCCCGGCATTAGCGGAGTTCGCCAAACGCCTCTTTCACCCACTTCGCAAAGCTCTCCATGCTTGAACGCCTCGCCCGAAGTGTCCTTGCCCTTTTCGCCGTAGTACGACACGACAACGCCGACATGGCCAACCGGGACGACCGTCTTCTCTTTCAGCTCGATCGAAGCGAAGAGGCGGTTGATGAAGTAAGTTCCTTCCGTCAGAACCTGGTACTGCCGTCCGCGATAACCGCCCGCAGCCAGAAACGCCTCGGGGTCTTGGAAGTTGTTGTGATAGTGCGGCATTTCCTTGCGGTCGCCGACTGTCGGAGCGATGATGTCTTCCTTTGGCAAAGACGGACCGTCGTGAACGGTCACGATGCCGATATGGTCCTCTACGCCGGCGATGACAACCGGTTGGAATCCGCCCATCGACTCGAGGTCGTAGGCCATCTTCTTGATGTTGACATCCTCATGCTTGTCGCCGAGGGGCAGATAGTGGATCTGATCTTTGCCGGTGATGACGATGAACTGCGCGAGGTTAATGGCATAGGTTCCTTCTCGAAGGATGCCGCGCTGAGGTCCTTTTTGGCCGCCTTGACCCAGGAACTTGCGAACGTCGCTGAAGTCGCCGCCGGCAACCACGCGTCCGAGGGTTTGGCCAGATTCACTATTGGCGTGCTCAGCCGAGTAGCTCAAAGGTTTGCCGTCGCGGGCGAAGACGTAGCCGATTTGTCCACGGTGAATTGTAAGCAGGGGGTACTTGTGCACGCGAAACTGCCAACCGGGTACGAAGTGGATGCCGCCGCGCAGCATCTCAGGTTGGAAGCCAGCTTCGCCATTGAGAGCGATGATTTGTCCGTCGAGCGAGCCTTTAGCGCTCCAGATTTTCTCAACGATGCCCACTTCATCATTGCCGATGAGCCTGACGCCAATAAAGCGCAGAATCGGCCAAATCAAGACAGCGACTCCGAGGAGCCAGAGGAGCAATATAGCTCCGAATGGTAGCGTTTCCATAGTTTTTCCTTTGCCCCTGGTCTTTGCCGTGATCGGCAATTGCAGCAGCGCATTGAGGGATACGGACTAACTATTCGGAGGTTGCAAGCCCAGGTCCTGCTTGGGCCTTATTTATTAGAACATGCGTTCCAGGCGATATGAACGTGGCGGATGTGTGTTTGGGCATGCCTCGGGAAACAGTGGGGCTGTATTGCATGCCTCGGGATTCGCGAATCCCGAGGCATCCCATCCCAGGTTCAGTTTTCGGCCTGGGGCTTTGCCAGAAAGCTGCTAGCGATACTTGGGCTTGCTTCCCGCCATCACAATGCAACAGCCTCTCACAATCCCGAGGCATACCTGCAATAGGAGAGCCATGCACAGCCATTGCCCGGCCATGCATGGCTAAGGATATCAATACCGATACATATCGGTCTTGTAGGGTCCGTCGACCGACACGCCGATGTAGGCGGCTTGCTCCGGAGTGAGTTGGGTCAGCGTTACACCCAGCTTCGTCAGCTGCAGACGGGCAACCTTCTCGTCCAGAGTCTTCGGTAGCACATAGACGCCCGGCGCGTAGTTGCCCTGGTTGATCCAAAGCTCGATCTGAGCCAAAACCTGGTTCGCGAAGCTAGACGACATCACGTAGGACGGATGGCCGGTTCCGCAACCGAGGTTGACCAGGCGGCCCTTGGCTAGCAGGATGATCCGTTTTCCGTCGGGGAAGATCACGTGGTCGACTTGCGGTTTGATCTCTTCCCAGTCGTATTTCTCAAGCGAAGCCACATCGATCTCGCTGTCGAAGTGGCCGATGTTGCACACGATGGCGTTGTTCTTCATCTTAGCCATGTGGTCGTGCGTGATGACGTTGAAGTTACCGGTTGCGGTCACGTAGATGTCGGCCTTGTCGCAGGCTTCGTCCATCGTGACGACCTTATAGCCTTCCATCGCAGCTTGAAGAGCGCAAATCGGGTCGATCTCAGTGATCCAAACCTGGGCGGAAAGTGCGCGCAGAGCCTGGGCGCAACCTTTGCCCACGTCGCCGTAGCCGCAGACGACCGCGATCTTGCCGGCGACCATCACATCGGTGGCGCGCTTGATGCCGTCAACCAGCGATTCGCGGCAGCCGTACAGGTTATCGAACTTGCTTTTGGTGACCGAGTCGTTCACATTGAACGCCGGGAATGGCAGCTCGCCCTTCTTCTGAAGCTCATAGAGCCGATGGACGCCCGTCGTGGTCTCCTCGCTGATGCCCTTGATGTTGTCGCGAATCCGACTGTAGAATGCCGGGTCCTTGGCGAGTTTGGCCTTTATCGAGCCAAACAACGCGGTCTCTTCCTCACTCGTTGGCTTATCCAGAACGTTCGGATCTTTCTCGGCCCGGCAGCCCAGAAGCACGAGCAGCGTGGCGTCTCCGCCGTCGTCCAGGATCATGTTCGGCGTTCCGCCATCGGCCCACTCGAAGATGCGGTGCGTGTACTCCCAGTATTCGGGGAGAGTCTCGCCCTTGTAGGCGAATACGGGAGTTCCGCCTTCGGCGATGGCGGCCGCGGCATGGTCCTGGGTGCTGAAGATGTTGCAGCTTGCCCACCGAACATCCGCGCCGAGAGCCTTCAGAGTCTCGATCAGCACGGCGGTCTGAATGGTCATGTGAAGCGATCCTGCTATCCTCGCGCCATGCAGAGGTTTGGAGTCGGCATATTCGGCGCGGGTTGCCATGAGTCCAGGCATTTCGGTCTCGGCGACGGCGATTTCCTTGCGGCCCCAAGAGGCCAGACCGATATTGGCGATTTTATAGTCTTGTGTTGACATGGTGGAGCGATCTCCTTTGTGAGACTCGCCTATCATCGCGAGCCTCGAACTTTGCTCGCGAGCGCCGTTGCCTACCCAGTTAGCCGGGATCCGCCGAGCCTGGTCCGAAGCGGGATCGCAGCGCTCCTCGGCGGGAACGTTTCTATTATTCCACAGATTGCAGAGGCGGATAGAACGAGTGGGGCTTTGCATAAAGAAAGCCGCTCAAGAACCCTTAAGCGGCTTGCTGGAGATGGAGACAGGATTTACTTCTTGGCGGGTTGGGCGGCCTTCTTCTTGGCGTTGGCCTTGTCCTCGCATGCGCATCCGGTGCTCTTCTTGCCTTCCGAAGCGGCGGCCATGCGGTTGGCTTCCATGATGAATGGATCTTTGCCGCAGCACTCGTGCTTCTTGGCTTCTTTCTTTGCGGCCTTCTCGCCGCCGCATCCGCCGCAACCCTTCTTGGCGGCAGTCTTAGCCTTCGGAGCTTCTTTCTTAACGGCTTTGCTGTCGCAACCCGAACAGGCGCTCTTGGCAGGAGGAGCGAATCCGAGAATGGCAATAGATGCAATCGCGATCAAAATAACAATGCTCTTCATAGTAATCGATATCATACTTTGAACCTTGCGGCAAAGTAAACGGGGAGGCCTATCGTCCATAATGGACGGCGTCGATGAAGGTTGTCATGCAATGTCCTGCAAAGGTTAATCTGTTCTTGGCTGTCGGTCCAAAGGACGTTCGCGGCTACCACCCTCTTCGCACGATCTTCCAAGCTGTTAGCCTGTTCGACGTGCTAACGATCGAGCGCTCCAACCGAAACGAGTTTATTTGCCGCTGGCCTGACATGCCCGAGAATAACACGGTCACGAAGGCAATGCGGATGCTCTCGGAGATCGCAGCGATGCCGCCGCTTAAGGTAACGCTCGAAAAGCACATACCCGACCAAAGCGGACTCGGCGGCGGGAGTTCGGATGCAGCAGGCTTCCTGAGATGCGTAATGAAGTTTCTGCCGGCCAGACCGAGTGACTCCGATTTGCGCGATATCGCCCTTGCCGTAGGAGCCGACGTTCCGTTCTTCCTTGTTGGCGGACGAGCACGAGCCGAGGGTTACGGCGAAATACTAACGCCGATGGACGATGAACCGGAGCAATGGATGCTGATCGTGAGGCCGCCTGTCGACTGCCCGACCGGACCGGCCTACAGCAAACTTGACAAGATCGACTACGAATGGAGAAGCTGGAACGATTCAGACGGCCTATATAACGACTTCGAGAGGGTCATGCCTGAAGAATGCTTGCAGACAAAGCTAGAGTTGCTTCGGTTGGGAGCATCGCAGGCTTTACTGACCGGCTCGGGCTCTGCAGTCCTAGGACTTTTCGGTTCTGAGGACGAAGCGATTCGTGCTCAAACTGCTTTGCAAAAATGCACAAATCAGAAAAGATGCTGGATTGTAAGGTCGATTACGCGCCATGAGAGTCTCTCTCTGGCGTAGAAATCCATATACCGTCAATTTTGCGGGGTTTCGAGCAATTCCGCACTGAGGATTTCTAAAAAAGGACCAGAGAATAGGCTATGGCCTCCGCTGTCAATGAATCTAGGGTCGACTTGAAGGCAACTGAAAGCTTCTTGCTGAACCAGGAAGGAGTGATTGACGCGTCGGTGTGGCTGAACGACGGCGACCTTATCGCCAACATCGTGGTCTACGATGAACGAAAAATCACCGCTGACAACCTGCAACGAGCGTGTTTGATCGAACTGGGAGAGCGCCAGACGCCGAAGCGTTTGATGATGATGTCGAACCGGCGACGATCCGCTTAAGCTTCTTCTTCGTCTTCGAACTGCTCGAGGTTTTCCGGTTCCTCGATCTTTGCCTCAGCTACCATCGTGTCGAACGGCGCATAAACGATGTTCTGAACTTTGCGTTGAGGACAGTTGTTGCAGACGAACTCTACGTTCACTTTCTGCATCCAGTCGGGAACCTTTTCGATAGCTTTACCGCAGCTGCAATATACCATTAGCCTTGCTTATTGACCTCGATCTCTTCGTTGTAGTGCTGAATGCACTGTTTGTGGCTCATGTAGCCGTTGACGAACATCAGGATTCCCCCGACGAAGTATAGAAGCGCCAAACCGCCTTCTCGAACCTGGCCCGGGTCGCGGATCGACTCCTCGCCGCCGATGAACGGCAAACCGTAGATGCCGACTGCGGCAAGAATCGCCGCAATCAAAAAGAAAGTGTTCTTCCACCAAACCGGTTTGACGAGTTTCTTCTGAGTCACAACACCCTATTGTACCCGGAGTTGATATCTTGGCCCGGTTGGCTACTTTGCCTGGTCCTTCTTTATGACCTCAGGAAAGCCGGCGTCGGTGGGACGATATGTATTCACGAACAGCGCCGACGGGATAGTAAGGATACAGGAAAGGACGAAAATAACGGCGAAATGCCTGACCTTCGGCTTGCGCGCTTCTCCTAAGCCGTAGACGCAATAGGCAGGCAGATAGACCGCCGGGCCATACACACTGATCCAGAATGCGAACGACAAGAACGCCGACGGCCCGCCGTACATCGCCTCGCCTAAAACGCCTTGGAATCCATAGAACAAATAAGCCGTATTAGGATGGATCGCGACCTTGCGCACGACAAGGGTCCACGCGATGTAGGTTGGAAACAGGGCGACAACAGAATGCCAAAGAATCGTTTCAAAATAGTTCGACGAGCCTGTGATATAGGCCTTGCCCATCTGCGAGCCAAACGCCGGAGCCAGGTTGGTCATCGTAACGGTTACGACCTCCTCAAGGCAGATTAGCAAGAGGCAAAAGAAGAAGAATTTGACCCAAGTGTTGCCGGGAACACGATGGAACCAGGTTCGAACCTGAGAACGCCATCGATGCATTGCCCGCATCGCGCCGACGCACCAAACCAGATACAGCCCGGTCGCCATCAGGATAACGGCTCTGTTCTTCAGGTTCTCCAGGCTCGGATCTTTGGCCGCTGCGCCAGCCATGCCGAAGAGGATCAGAGCCGTAAGAGCACCGGCGAGACCGATGAGTAACCGGATTACCGTGCTATGCCAAGGCCTAACGTGTCTCTTCAATATGGGCATAAAGATACGCGAGCAACCCTGAGGAACAACTCGACTTCAGGCCTACGTTAACAATCCACCGTCTACCCTCCTGTTCAACCGACGTTTCGTCGTTTTCGCTGCCTTTTTGAACCAAGACCTCGATCTTCTTTTCAGGCGAAACGCCATAGTCGGCGAACAGCTTGGCTTGCTCCTTTTCAAGGTTGTCGACTTTCGGGTTCAAAAGGTTGCCGTCAGCATTTCTGAGGTCTTGGTCAATCGTAAATGCCAACCTTGTCAGGCGCTGATTCAAAACGTCCTTCGGTATCTTGCGAAGCGTACGGGCATAGAACAACCTCAGGGATTCGCCGTCCTTAGCCGGATACTCGTCTAGCTTGCCGCAATACCCAATCCAGAAAAGCCGACCAAATGCTTCGAAGTTCTTGCTGTTCATCGACCAATTGCGGCTGAGAATGGAACGATCTGTTGGATTTGCCAACCACCACTTGCCGGACTTCGGATCCTTTACGGCAACTACCGCATGTCCCGAAAATGTGCTGATGAGCGAAGAAGTGGAGACTTGCGCTCCGTCGACGAACAATGTTCGATAGCCTGATTTCTGCATCAAGTACATAAAGGAGACGGCATAATCGCCGCATCCGCTCGACAGGTTGCTGTCGAGTATCTGCTTAGCCGTGCGTTTTCGCAGAAACTCTTCCTTTGGGCCGGCGACGACAGCTTTACCGACCGGCAACCGATACAAAGTGTCAGGCTTCATATCTTGAAGTCGCTTGATGCGCTGATAGGCTGCATCTACGTCGGTTTGGATGTCCTTCGCGGGAGCATAGGCTGCTAGAACAACGATGCTTACTAAAGCCGAAACTGCCTTTGGATTCATGTTCTCCTCACCTTGCCATCTTATCTTACGGAAGACGCATGCAGTCCGTTTAAACCTATTTCGTGTAACCTAAGAACCTCCAATGCCCGATCTCACCGCAATCCAATGGCTTCTCGCCGGAATAGCCGCCTTCATCATGGGCGTGTCGAAAACATGTCTGCCCGGCGCAGGAACCTTAGGCGTGCCGTTGCTGGCAATAGCAGTCGGAGGCCGACAAAGCGTCGGTGTGATGCTTCCTTTGCTGATCTGCGGCGATCTATTTGCCCTAGCCTGGTACCGCCGCCATGCCAGATGGGACCTTCTTCTCGGACTCGCCAAGTGGGTTCTCGTTGGAGTTGCGCTTGGCGGGTTGACGCTCTATTGGTCGGGCAAGAGCGCTAGCGCTGCCAATTTATCGAACTTGATCATCGGCGGCCTCGTACTTATCATGCTCGGAGTTCATCTCGGCCGACAACGGTGGGGCGACCTCCTCGTGCCATCAAAGTCGCTTTATCGAAGGGCTACCGGCGCAGCTGCCGGATTCGCCACAACCGTCTCGAATGCCGCCGGACCGGTGACAAGCCTCTATCTGGCTTCGGCGAAGATCGATCGAACGCAGTTCCTCGGCACATCGGCTTGGTTCTATTGCATCTTCAACCTAACGAAGGTGCCACTGTTCCTCTACCTGGGCTATAAGGAACCAAAATCGGCCTTGATCACGAGCCATTCGCTTTTGCTCGATCTGTGGCTCTTGCCCGCAATGGCACTTGGCGCAGTCGGCGGAAGGTGGTTGCTGAAGGCGATCTCAGAGCGGCTATTCGAGGATTTGGTGCTTTGGCTGGCCGCAATCGCTTCGTGCAAGCTGGTTTACGACGGAATCGCCGCGTTGGTCGGCTAGTTCTTTTGAATCAACGCAACGCGTGTGATGCGGCGCCTTGCCATGTTCTCGACTCTAATGTGGCCGAACTCCGTTTCCACAACATCGCCGATACGAGGCACCCGTTCCAGTTCGTTAACAATGATCTCAGCCAAAGTGTCCGTCGACATGCCCTCGCGAACTTCAACGCCGAGGTAAGAAGCCAACTCGTCCAGCCGCACCTCTCCGCGAGCTGAAATTCTGCCGCTCGGGTAGGTTTCAATCGGCGGCCTTTCCTGTTCAAGCTGGTCTTCGATCTCGCCGAAGACCTCCTCGACCACATCCTCAAGGGTTATCAGTCCGCTCGTTCCGCCATATTCGTCGCAGACGATGAGCATCTGAATCTTGTCCTCTCGCATCCTTGCCACGATCTTGTCGAGCGAAAGGTTCTCGGGGATGACCACCGCAGCTCGGCAGATCGATTCGAGGTCGAAAGGATCGTCGTCGAGGTGCTTAACGATATCGTGGATGTAGACAACGCCCACCACGTCGTCAATATCGCCTCGGCAAACAGGCAAACGGTTATAGGGAACATCGGCGACTCTTTGAAGCACTTGATCCTTCGATAGCGACGCGTCGATCCACTTAATGTCCAACCGGTGGATCATGATGTCGTCGGCAGACAAGGCGTCGAGTCGCAACGCGCGTGTCACGACTTCGGCTTGAATTTTGTCGATCGAGCCTTCGTCGGACCCCGACCGAACCATGAAAAGCAGCTCGCTCTTCTCATAGCTGTCGCTGCCCATTGTGTCCGTGTTGATGCCGAACGGCTTGAGGAACACCTTCGCGGAAATGGCAGCGACCCATACAAGGGGCTTCAAGACAGCAACGAATAAAAGCAGCGGACGAACGACAACCAAGGCAATGCGATCGGGGTCGATGAGAGTCAAATACTTGGGCATGAGCTCGCCCACAACAACCAGCAAGTATGTTGCTATTAAGAAGGCGACGGCGATGCTGACTCTCGGGTCTACCGTACCCAGCATCGACTTCAGAAGGTGCCCGATAAACGGCTCCGTCAGCGTTCCAACGCCGATGCCGAACATCGTGATCGCCACTTGGATTCCGGCAACGGTCTGACCGAGGTTATCGAGTGCTTTGAGAAGGAGCTTTGCGCCCGCATGGCCGGTCTTTGCCAATCCTTCGGCTTTGCTTCGCCTTGCCCCGACAAGGGCGTATTCTGTCGCAACGAAGAAGGCGTTGCCAAGAACGAGGACGATGCTAAGAATCGCCCACATGCCCAGATTGCTGTCCATCTGCTTTCATTGTACGCAAACGGCTATTATCAAAGCGTGAACCTGGCAGAAAAGAGCTTGATTTGCTTCGACCTTGGCGGCATTTTGGTCAAAATGGCCAAGACTTGGAACGAATGCCTGTCGTGGGCGGGATATTCCTCCTTTTGCCGGCCTGAACTCGATGCGCCGGTTCATACGTTTGAGCCGTATAACCTTCACGAGGTCGGTGAGATGCTAGACGAAGCCTACTTGTCGGCTTTGGCTGCCTACCTTGGATTGCCGACTTCGGACGATGCCTTCAAAGCGCACTTGGGGTTTCTGCACGATCCCTATCCCAACTGCCTTGAACTAGTTCAGGCTATCCACGCCGCTGGCCTGCAAACGGCCTGCCTCTCGAACACCGAAGAATGGCACTGGAAGAAGATGACCAGCTCGCACTACCCAGCCGTGCAATCGTTGCAGATTCAAACTGCCTCCCACTTGCTTAAGGCCCGCAAGCCGGATCCCGCCATCTTTCTGGCCGTTTCCAAGCTGGCTGCCGTGGCAGTCGATCGAGTTGTCTACTTCGATGACGTGCAAAGCAACGTCGAAGGCGCACAACAGGCCGGATGGGATGCGTATCTGATCGACCGATTCGGCGACACGGCTGCGCAGATGCGCCGAATCCTAGGCCTATGATCCTTCGCAAGATCGCCGAAGTCACTGATCCTGCTTTTCCAAAAGCCATATCCCTCTATGAGTCGTCGTTTGTGCCCGACGAGCGTGTGGATTCCGACTTCGTGCGAGCCAGACTTGAAGAAGGATCGCGTTTCGAGATCGTCGAGATACTGCAGGATGGCGGCTTCATCGGCTTTGCCATGCTCGAAGCGATCGAGGTGCGGACCGGTTGGCTTCTCGGCGAGATTCTTTACTTCGCGATTGATCCGAACTTGCGCGGCCGCGGGTACGGCGAAGAGGTCTACGGATTGATTCGAGAGCGCTTCGAGGAAGCCAGCGCGCAGGAAAGCCTCAATTTCGCCGGACTGCTGTATGAAGTGGAGCGGCCGGAATTAGCTTTGGACGAGAGCGACAGAAAGCTCAGACAAAGGAGGCTCGACTTCTATTGCCGGCTCGGCGGACGGCCGCTTGAGGGCATCGACTATGTCCAGCCGTCGCTTGGAGAAGGCAAGGAAGAGGTCCATATGCACCTTGTCTATCATGCGATGAAGCCGTCTCTGGAGATCAACGACAAGGAACTTCACAGTGAGTTCATGCTTCAAGTCTGGGGCGTAAAGTTATAGGATAGAAAGCTACTAGGCGTGACCTTTATGTAGTTTGCTATGCTGATATATCGTTGTTATAACGGATCTCGCCATCAACAATATATACTGGGGGTAAGAGTCTATTTGATATTGCCAGTTCAGAAGCTGATCGACTTACACGAATGCTGTAGTCAAAATATACAGTCCTGTAGTTGATGTCCTTGTATAAGTCGCGTATTTGCGGTGCATCATCATACGATAACAACCACGGAGTATCCATGTTTAGTAGCAAGTTCCTTAAGCGTTGGTGATCCTCTTCTGCGTAACTGTATCTGTACAACTTAGGACCTTGCTTAAAATATGGAGGATCAACATAGAGGAATGTTTTGCTATCGTAACGGCAGAGCCCTGAACTAATAAGATCAAGTGCATCGGCATGTTGAACTGATACTCGAGAGGCTAGGTTCTTTAGTTGCCTGATCCTAAGTGCGAGTTGATGGCTGTTGAACCGGCAGTTAATCTTATACGCTGAGGTCTGAAGCTTGCCTCCTATCGGTCCAGAAGTAATTATCCCTGAATAGCAAGTTCTATTAAGTACCAAATAAGCGAAAGCTGCGTCAATCAACTCCTCCCTTGAACTCGGTGGCTTTTTGAGGTTTAACCACCTTCTACATTCGCTCCATGTATCTATGGTAGGGGTAGTAGCAGATACCAATTTAGCAAACGAATCGTTATATGAAAATACGGCTTTCCAAAAACTATAGATTAGTGGATCTATTTCTGATATTAAAGCGCTTAAACACGTGTTGTCAGTGAGTAAAGCAATTGAGACACTAGCGCTGCCAGAATACGGTTCGATAATGGTTCCACAAGTGCATTGGTTTGCGATAGCGAATTGTCTTACATATTCACAGAATCGACGCTTGCTTCCTGGAAATCGAAGGAGACTTGTGTCCATTATAGTCTGCCTTGTAGTATATCCTGAATGATAGGGCGAAGATGCTTGATGGCTCTTTGAAGAGTTTCTGTATTTGCTTCAACATATTTGCCATGGATGACGAAATCAGTATGATCCTTCAGCCCTGAACCTCGAAAGCTGTGGATCGTGTCGCAGACACGATTGTCAGAAAAAACTAGATTGGATTTAGTTGAACAAAACGTGAGTAACTCACTAAGTCCATCAACTTTTCGGTTATCGTTTAAGTTCTTCTTGTATGCAGCCATCATATTGGTCTCATTGAGCTTATAGTATAAAGTCGCCTCAAGAAGTGCTCGAACAAGAAAGAACCCGGCGATAGGTAGGTCCTTCCATGGGATTCTCGTGGCTTCCTTGGTAAGGGCAAGACAGCGTTCATCTTGGATAACACAGCTCAACTTCTCAAGAAATACTGCTTGGCGAGGCTGCGGTTTATGCGGAGGGGTGCTTGGTTGGTCGGAGCTAGCCGGCGGCTTAGGTTGCTGGCTATTTTGGTCCTCTATGATCGCATTTTGTTTGCTTGTGTTGCTATTCTCCTCAGGTTCGGCAGCATGACTAGGGAAACCGCATTTATTGAGAACCTCCAACGCTGGAGTTCTTGTGTTCGCCCATGGCTTACCTCCATCTTCAGCAGGTAAGAGATATGCCCTTACTAGGTTTTCTAGTAGTTCGCTCTCTGACTTATCGTCAAGCCTCGTGTGGATGGATTGGGTATCGTCAAAAGAGATATTGAGTTGCCTGGTTGCGTCACTTAGTGAAAAGAAACGAGTAAATGGATTCGTCTTTAGAGTAGGGCTCAATAGAATCGCTTTTTCATCGTTGCTCCAGCAATTCATGCGAAATATACGCTGTAATAGCATATATTCCCTGACATGTTTCTTTGTAGTGCTAACACTGGATCCTAGATCATCAGCAATCTTCTCAAGTGGTATCCCTTCAGAAAACAAACGACCTGCTCTTCTAACCCTCGCTATTGGAGTCCATTGGCGAATTCCTGGTTCTGTATGTCGTTTAGTAATAATTGGTTCTGCTGCAGCTCTGCATGGAGCAATATCAACCTTTAGCAATCGTATTCTTGCCTGAAGATCGGGCTGAGCAGTAGGAAACATCTTCCGGAAGACTTCCGGTACCTTGCTAGGTTCAATCAAAAGAAGCACGGCGCAACAGCGACGATTACCTTCTAGAACAATAAAACGGGAACCATTTCGGAGTACGATAATTCTTTCGCCAGGCAATAGCCCTTGATACTGGACAATTTGCCGAGCTAATTCGATAACATGCTCATTACAAATTAATGACTCAACTATTGATGGTTGATCAGAATCTTCCTCAGCCTCAATCCGAGGATTTAACCAATCTAGATCTATTTGTGCAATGTCGATCGTGCCGTCTGTCCAGATTTCTTGCATTTAAGGTCCTCTTGATTCTATATTAGCCCATGTTACTAGAAGGAGGACAAGTCATCAGATGAAATACGGATCAGCCAACAGCAAAAGGAGTTGATAACCTCCTTCCCAAAGCAATAGACCATGTACAAGACAGGTCAGTGCGATTACAAAGAGGGTAGGAGCAGCGAATCTCTAGTCCCGTTCATCCTCTTCGTCGGCGACCGGGTGCGAGCCGTCGTTAGGTTCGACATGCACCGTAACGCGCGTCTTGCCGACTTTCTCGTTGATATCGTCAGCGATGCGGTCGGTAAGGGCATGCGACTGGTCTACCGACATCGTCGGGGAAACTAGAACATGGACTTCGACGAATCTTGCGGCTCCGGCTTTGCGCGTTCGAAGGGCGTGGTATCCATCGATTTCGGGCCGAGTGGACTCCAAAATCGACCTAACGGTCAGGACTTCTTCATCCGGCAAACTCACATCCAGAAGGTCGTGGAACGATTGCGCCGTAAGCTCCCATGCGGCTTTTATGATCAGCAGCGCGACGGCCATGGCTGCAACCGGGTCGACCCAATCGAGGTGGGTTGAAGGCGAAATGAGTTTGCCGACCAAGATGACTGACAAACCGGCCATTACGCCGAAGGAAGTCCAAACATCGGTGCGCAAGTGCCAAGCGTCAGCCTGAAGAGCAATCGAATCGGTCGCCTTGCCGACCTTGAACAGCATCTTAGAAACAACAACATTGACAACGCAAGACACGCCCATCACAACGATGCCCCAGGTCGCGGTGTCCATCGGCTCTGGATGCATCAGCTTCTTAATCGCCTCAAAGATGATCCAGCCTGCAGCTAGGAAGATGAGCAGCGCTTCGACAACTCCGGAAATGTTCTCGATTTTGCCGTGTCCGAACGGGTGCCGCTTGTCGGCGGGCCTATCCGAGTGGGTGACGGCGTAAAGGGCGATGATGGCGGCCAGCAGGTCGACGCCCGAGTGAATGGCTTCAGAAATGACGGAAATCGATCCTATTGACAGACCGACGATCACCTTGAAGATGACGAGAGACGTGTTGGATGCAACCGACAGGGCGGCAACGCGCGATTTAGTTAGAACGGCCAATGCTTAACCTCGACAAAAAAGCCCAATGGGCTGTAATACCTTGTTTTTTACAGTCCCACAGGGCTTCTATCCTGCTGTCTATTAAGACCCGGCCGCACCCCAACCCTCGCTGGGGGGTCGCCTGTTCTAGGGGATATTATACACGAAGCTCAATAACCGAATATCTCGCGTCGAATCATGTTTTTGGAGCAAAGAAGCCATGCTGGATGGACGAATGCAAAGAAAACGCAATATCGCGTATCCTTATCGGAATGGAGAACAGAGCCCTAGCCCAGACTCCGCCTCTGGGATGGAACAGTTGGAACACATTCGGCAACAAAGTCGATGAAAACGTCATCCGCGAAACCGCCGATGCCATGGTCAGCACAGGCATGAAAGACGCCGGATACGAGTACGTGGTCATCGACGATTGCTGGAGCGACAAGAACGGCCGCGACTCGAACGGCGACCTCGTTCCCGATCCGGAGCGGTTCCCGAACGGCATCAAGGCTTTGGCCGACCACGTGCATTCGCTTGGGCTGAAGTTCGGCATCTATTCCGACGCAGCAAACCTGACGTGTGCGGGTTGGCCGGGCAGCTATCTCTCCGAAGAGCAGGACGCCGCCATCTTCGCCAAGTGGGGTGTCGACTTCTTGAAGTATGACTATTGCCACGCTCCCGGCGAGCAAGTTATTGCCATCGACCGCTACCAGCGGATGGGCGACGCGCTGAAGAACTGCGGGCGCGAGATTCTCTTCAGCCTTTGCGAATGGGGCGGCAGGGCTCCGCACCTTTGGGGCAGAAAGGTCGGCGGCCAGATGTGGCGCGTTACCGGCGACGTCGTGGACGCTTGGCGAGAAGAAGATTTGACTTGGGGCGGCCTCACGATCAATGCGGCCATTGACTTGGCGGCCTACATCGGCGACTATGCCGGACCCGGCGGCTGGAATGACATGGACATGCTGGTGGTCGGCGTGCGCGGCTCAGGTCACACGGCCAAGACCGGCTGCACCGACGAGGAGTACCGCACTCAATTTGGAATGTGGTCCATTCTGGCATCGCCTTTGATGGCTGGCTGCGACATCCGGTCGATGGACAGCGCAACGGCCGAGATCATGCTGAACAAGCACGTTATCGAGATCAACCAGGACCCGCTGGGCAAGCAAGCCAAGCGTGTGGCCCGCAAGAACGGTCTGGAAGTGTGGCTCAAGCCGCTTGCCGACGGCTCACTATGCGTCGCTCTACTCAATCGCGGAGACACTGAAGAGGAAATGGAGCTTCGCTGGCGTGACGTCGGTCTGTTTGATACGCAGAAGGTCGTGATCCGCGATCTGTGGTCGAAGTTGGATGTCGCCGAGGCGAGCGAGAAGTATTCTCGACGGGTGCCTCCGCATGCGACCGAGTTGCTTCGGCTGTACTTGCAGTAGAGAATTAGCAGTTAATGCCTCCGGCCGCCTTTCGGCTGGAGGCGTTTTACGTATAGGCCCTTAACACGGGCTTAAATGAGATCATGTGGTTCTAAATACCCCGCGGGTACGCTCGTGCTCCAACCCGACTCCACATCTAGCGACTAAGTCATTTGTCATTCGTAATTCGTCATTCAACGCGGCTCGCGCTCCAACCTGAGTCCACATCTCGTCCCTGACGTCCTACGTCCTACGTCTTACGTCCAAAATAGGGCCAGCGAGGCCGCCAGCGATCCCGGCCATTCGATGCCGCATCACTTCGGCGCAAGCTTGTGCCAAACTGCACCCATGCGACGAAGCAGCGTTTTACTCGTTCTTTCCGCCATGGCGTCGATGAGCCTGGCAACCCCGCAAGAAGATGCCGCGAAAGGCGTCCTTCAGCGTCTTCTCGGCTCGAAGTCCAGAGCGTTCGCGTTCCAACAAATCGAACCCGAAAACGGCAAGGACGTCTATGAGATCGAAGCCAAGAACGGCAAGATCACGATCAAAGGCTCGACCGGCGTATCCATGGCGAGAGGAGCTTACGACTACATCAAAAACGCCTGCCACCGGCAAGTGACCTGGGACAACTGGAAGGTCGATCTGCCGGAGGTTCTGCCAGATCAGGCGCAAAAGCGCGTCGTATGTCCGAACCAATACCGCCACTATTTCAACGTCTGCACGTTCGGCTACACCACCGTTTGGTGGAAATGGGATCGCTGGCAGCGCGAGATCGACTGGATGGCGTTGCACGGCATCAACATGCCCCTGGCGATGAACGGGATGGAAGCGATCTGGGAGAAAGTCTTCTCTGAGATGGGAGTTCCAAAGAAGGACATCGACGACTTCTTCACGGGCCCTGCATTCCTGCCCTGGTTCAGAATGGGCAACTGCTATCAGCACGCCGGTCCATTGCCCAAGAGCTGGCAAGACGGCCAAGTCGCGCTTCAGAAGAAGATTCTGCAAAGAGAGCGCTCTCTCGGAATGACCCCGGTCGTTGCAGGTTTCTCTGGTTTTGTGCCTGCAGGCTTTGCATGAGTGTTCCCACAAGCTAAAATCAGAAAATCTTCTGGCTGGGCTGGCTTCGAGCCCACGGTCATCCTCGACGCCAATGATCCGCTATTCAAAGAAGTCGGCAAACGGTACATCGAGGCTTACACCAAGGAGTTCGGCACTGACCACCTCTATCTCTGCGACACGTTCAACGAGATGCGTCCTCAATTGAATCCGGAGACCAAATTCGAGGAGTTGAAGGCCCTCGGCGAAGCGGTCTACAAAACGATTCTGGCCGGCGATCCTAACGGAATTTGGGTGATGCAAGGCTGGCTATTTCTGAACGACAAGGAGTTCTGGGGCGAGAAGGAAGCTGCTTCGATGCTCAGCTCGATCCCGAACGACCGCATGATCATCTTCGACCTCGGCGCTGAGATCTATGAAGCCTGGCGCAACCAGCCAGCCATGCGCGAGAAGCAGTGGATCTGGTGCACGTTGCACAACTTCGGGCAGAACACGACTCTATTTGGCGACCTCAACCACTACGCCAACGCGCCGATTGCGGCCCTGAACGATCCAAGCCACGGCAACATGGCCGGCATGGGCACGACACCCGAGGGAATCGAACAGAACGCCGTTGTCTATGAACTCGTTACGGACACGATGTGGCGCACGAAGCCGCTAGATGTCCGCGATTGGGTCAAGGATTACGCCCGGCAACGCTACGGATCGGACGACTGGGCAGTTAAGGATGCCTGGCTAGCGCTCTATAACGGTTACTACAAAGAAGGCGGATCGCCGTTTGTCTATACGCGGAGGCCTTCGCTTGGCGGCGGTCTTGAGGCGATGGAAGGATTCGGAAAGAACAAAATGCTAACCGAGAAGTTCTTGGGCTTAGCAGGGAATCTGAGCACCAATCCTGCCTATCTTCACGACCTTGTAGACGTTGAGAAGCGCTTCCTTCAGAGCGTCGGAAGCCTCCTCCTTGACCGCGTCTATGAAGCGCACGACGCCGGCGACAAGGCGAAGACCGCGCAGGCAGTTAAAGACTATCTCGAGCTTCTGGACGATTTGGACCTGTTGCTTTCAACTCGGCCTGAGTTCCGGTTAAGCCGGTGGACAGATGCTGCGAGAGCCTGGGGAACGACTCCAGCCGAGAAACGGCAGTTCGACCAGAATGCGCGGCTTCAGATCACCGTCTGGGGAAACAAATACCTTTATGACTATGCCGCCAAGGAGTGGTCAGGTTTGACGTCTGGTTTCTATAGAGGGCGTTGGGAGCATCTTTTCGACGCCATGGCTCAGCCCAAGTTTGATGGTAACAAGCTGTATGGCGACCTTGAGCAATGGGAGCTGGACTGGTGCCTGAAGCTGCCGAAGTTCCCGGATCGACGGCCTGCGGACACGGCCGCGACGGCGAAAGCGCTATTCGAGAAATATCGCGAGATCGCCATCCCGAAAGGAGACGCAGGCATTGCCGTCGGCTGCAAGGTCACCGACTCGGGGCACATCGAAAGCTCGCATTACTCCAGTTTGATCGTCGACGGCATCCCTTACGGCGATTACTGGTCGGCCTTCCCCTATCCGCAATGGGTGCAGATCGACTTAGGCAAGACGCGAAAGGTGAACTCGGTGCATGTCTTCCCCTACTATGCCGAGCCGCGGTACTACCAGTACACGGTTGAAGTCTCTCTCGACGGCTCAGAGTGGAAGGTCGTTGGCGACATGAGCATGAATACGAAGCAGGCGACCCGAAAAGGCGACCGCTTTACTTTCGAGCCGATTGAGGCCCGATATATCCGCGTTAACATGAACCTGAACAGCGCGAATCCAGGGGTGCACTTGCACGAAGTGCGCGTTTTCGAGGCCAAATAGAGATGCTCTCAGTTGCCCTTGCCGTTGCTATATCGAACGTTACAGACAGAAACATGAACGAACAATATCGACCTCAGTTCCATTTCTCCGCCCAGAAGGGTTGGCTCAATGACCCGAATGGTCTTGTCTATGCGAAGGGCAAGTGGCACCTGTTCTTCCAGCACTGTCCCGACAAGCTGGAGTGGGGCCCTATGCACTGGGGGCATGCGATCAGCTCGGACCTGGTGCATTGGAAGGAACTGCCGATCGCGCTGTATCCAGATAAACTTGGCACTATATTCTCAGGCTCGGCGGTTGTCGATCGCCTCAACTCCTCGGGGTTGGGCACAATGAGGAATCCTCCGGTCGTGGCGTTCTACACGGCAGCCGGCGAGCCGTTTACCCAGTGCCTAGCCTATAGCAACGACGGCGGAATGACTCTGTCAAAGTTGCCGACGAATCCTATCCTGAAGCACATTGTCGGCGGCAACCGCGATCCGAAGGTGGTCTGGTATGAAGGTTCAAAGCAATGGATCATGGCGCTGTATCTGGACGGCGACGAGTTCGCGTTCTTCGGCTCAACGAACCTGAAGGATTGGAAGGAGCTGAGCCGGCTGCGTTCGCCGGGCGACGGGGAGTGTCCCGATTTGTTTCCTCTTGGCGATAAGTGGGTGTTTTTCGGCGCGAAGTACCGGTATCTGGTCGGTTCGTTCGATGGCCGCTCGTTCAAGCCAGAGCAGGAGGCAATCCAAGGCGATTTCGGGCGCAACTTCTATGCGTCGCAGACCTATAGCGATGCGCCTCGAGGACGGCGGATTCAGATCGCTTGGATGAACGGCGGCAACCTGCCTGCCATGCCTTTCACGAACCAGATGAGCTTCCCCTGCGAGCTTCGTTTGGTTCATCGCGAGGAAGGTTGGCGGGTGCTCCGAATGCCGGTGAAGGAGATCTCCTCATTGGTGTCTGCTTCTTCAAGCCTAACTGCTTTTGGCGAGTTGGCGAAAGGCGATCTGCTGGATATCGAGGCGTCGTTCGCGGTCTCAAATGACGACGCGTTTGAGTTCGATATTCGAGGCGCATCGGTTTCGTACTATGCCTCAGCCGGCAAACTAACAGCGCTTGGTGTTGAAGCTCCGCTCAAGCCGGAGAACGGCGTCGTGAGGTTGCGGATCTTGGTAGATCGATCGTCGGTCGAGGTTTTCGGCAACGACGGATTGGTTTCGCTGACGTCTTACTTCACGCCTTCCGCAAATAATATGACTTCGTCGGTGCAGGCTACCAAGGGATCGCCGAAGATCAAGAAGCTGACGGTCAGGAAGCTGAAGTCCATTTACGACTGATCGCTAGTTTCCGTTAACGGATAACCCTCAACCCGACCGCTTCTCTCGGCGGGCTGAGGAATGGGAAGTATCAGTTTATGCCACCGGCCGCCTTTCGGCTGGAGGCAACTAGCAACTGTTGTCAACTATTCCCCCAACCGAATCCTCGCCCAGACTGGGAAGTGGTCCGACGGGTACCTGCCATCATAGTCACGCATATCCCAGCCGAACTCAACCATACGAAACTCTCGGGTGGCCAAAATGTAATCGATGCGGTGCGGATCTGCTTGGCCGGTGAACCCGTGATAGGTGCCTTGTCCGTCCGGAACCGGAGCCATGTCGAACAAAACTCCTCCGTCGAGCAGATAGCGCATTTCTGACCAAGAAGGCCCGGCGTTGAAGTCGCCTGTCACGATAGTTGGAACGCCGGCAGGCAACCGATCGACCAGCATGCGCGCCGACTTCTCGCGTGCAAGTTCTGACTCGTGGTCCATATGCAGGTTTTGCACCTCAAACTCTCGTCCGCCATCAACCAAGGCGAACCGGAAGCAATTGCACATCCGCGTATTGCCGTGGTTCCAACTGATCGAGCCAGGCACAGACGGGGTCTCCGAGAACCAATAAGCGCTTTGCGAGACTAAGCGCAACTGAGACGAACTATAGAACACATTGACATACTCGCCGTCATCATGGCCGTCCTCGCGGCCAACGCCAGCCCACTGATAACCCGGTAAACCTGAAGCTATGTCGTCGATCTGGAACTTGAACGCCTCCTGCATGCAGACAATATCGGCGTCGAGGCTAAGCAACAGGTCATGAACAAGAGGAATCCGGTGCGGCCAGTTGTTCGGCCCGTCTTCAGCGCGGCCGTTTCTAATGTTGAAAGTGACGACTTTGAGCTCCACGACAATAAGGTTAACCGAAAAGAGTCGAATCAAACCTGTAAGCTTGACCCGTTTGAACTTGGCAGCCTTCCCAAGGAAGCCAATCCGTGATAAAGTATAAGGAGTCGGATAAGGCTGGATTCCACGACGCGGTGGCCCGTTCGCTTTGACCGTAAACCGCTTATTTGGAGTCTGTATATGAATATTCGCCTGCGCTCAGGGGTCGAAGTCCCCGTCGAGATGCATAAAGTCCGCATCGTCCAAGAGATCAAGCTGCAACCGGTCCGCCAGCGCCTCAAGGCCATGGAAGAGGCTGGCTACAATACCTTTCTGCTGAGGACCCGAGACGTCTTCCTCGACATGCTCACCGACAGCGGCGTGAACGCAATGAGCGACCAGCAACTTGCCGCAATGATGGTTGCCGACGACGCCTACGCCGGAAGCGAGAGCTATTACCGCCTCTGCGATTCTGTGAAAGACGTGATGGGTTACAACTACACCTTGCCCGTCCACCAGGGCCGCGCCGCCGAGCACTTGGTCAATAAGATTTTCTATAAAGAGGGCGGAGTAGTCATCACGAACTACCACTTCACCACCAGCCGCGCGCATGTCGAGATTCCCGGCATGACGATGCTTGAGCTCTACCACGACCGAGCGTTAATCACTGAGAGCGATTACCCGTTTAAGGGCAACATGGACCTCGACAAGGTGCGCAAGGCGATCGCGGAGCACGGAAAGGACAAGATCGTCTACATCCGCATGGAGGCTACCACGAACCTTCTGGGCGGCCAGCCGTTCTCGATGGAGAACCTGCGCGAAGTTCGACAGGTCTGCAACGAGTTCGGCATTCCGCTGGTTCTCGACGGCAGCCTCATCACCGAGAACGCGTTCCTTATTCGCGAGAGGGAAGCAGGATATAGCGAGAAGTCCATCGCCGAGATCGTCCAGGAGATGTGCTCGTATATCGACCTTTACTACATGAGCGCGCGCAAGTCGGCGAGCGTCCGAGGCGGCCTGATCGCCACTAACGACGAGAAGCACTTCGAAGCGACTCGCAACTACCTGCCGGTTTACGAGGGATTCCAGACTTACGGAGGCATGTCGATCAAGGAAGTTGAGGCGATGGCGGTTGGCCTGCGCGAGATGGTGTCCGATACAGTCGCAGGCGCGTCTGTTCTTCAGATCCGCTACTTCGCGAAGCGCTTCATTGAAGCAGGCATACCGATTGTGACGCCTCCTGGCGGCCTCGCCTGCCACATCGACGCCACGAAGTTCCTGCCGCACATCGAGCAGCCGAACTACATCGCAGGCGCTATGGCAGCCGCAGCCTACTTGGTTTCGGGAATCCGCACGATGGAGCGGGGCACTGTATCGACCGACCGATCGCCGGACGGCAAAGAGATGATGGCCGACCTGGAGCTTTGCCGGTTCGCCGTCCCGCGCCGCGTCTATACGATTTCGCATCTGGAATACGCCGTCGACCGGATGACTTGGCTCTATGAGCATCGCCACCTGGTCAAGGGTCTCAGGTTCACCTACGAGCCGCCGGTCCTACGGTTCTTCTTCGGCAAGATGGAAGCTCTGGACAACTGGGGTGAAGAGCTTGTGAAGGCATTTGAAAAGGACTTCGGCGAATTCTAAGATCCTATTGAGAGGTCAGATCGCGAAGCTGACCCTCAACCCAAGCGACGATTTCCTCCTGAGGTGTCTCAGGAGGAAACAGCTTTGGCTCTCCCCAATTGACCACAACGCGCCGAAACGATGGCCGCGGGATCAGCTTGCTATAAGGCATGATGCGGTTGGTGTTGACCAGGCCGCAGCAGATGATCGGCACCTTTGCGATCTTGGCGATCCAGCCGAAACCTTCTTTTAGGGGCAGCATTTCGCCAGTCTCGCTGGTTTCGCCTTCTGGATAAAGCGTCACGGCCTCACCTTCTTGAAGGAGCTTCACCGTGTACTTCAAAGAACGTAAATCCGCTGAATCTCTCTTGACCGGAAACGCCCCGCACTTGCGCATCACCCATCCCAAATAGGGTACGTCGAACAGGTCGTGTTTCCCCATAAAGTGCGTCGGCCTTGGGCATCCATACTGGGTCATCGGCGGATCGCAGTCCGAGATGTGGTTCGGCAAGATCAGCACCCCGCCTTTTCTCGGCACACGATAGGCTCCTCGAACGACAATCGGACCCAAAAGTAAGAATGGGAGCCACAAAACAACCTTCCAAAACGGCAGCCAGAACTTCTGATAGGCCGCCGTCTGGCGCGGCATCTCAGAAGCCATGCCGCTTGAGCAGCTCCTTAATCGCCATCGGGTACGCCTTATGCTCCAGCTTCAACACCCTTTCGGCGACTTTCTCGGGAGTGTCTGTCGGTCTCAACGGGCACCGTAGTTGAAGGAAAATCGCACCTTCGTCGTAGCGCTCATTGACGAAATGGATGGTACAGCCGCTCTCTTTCTCGCCGGCCGCAATAACCGCCTCGTGGACATGCTTTCCGTACATCCCTTTGCCGCCATATTTGGGAAGCAGCGCCGGATGGATGTTCAGAACTCGGTCCGGATAGGCTTGGAGAACGTTCTCGGGAAGCAGCTTCATGTATCCTGCCAGACAGACGGCATAGCAGCCGGCATCGCGAAGGGTACTCAGAAGGGCTTTGGCGTAGTCCTCGCGGTCATAAGGAATCACTTCGACGCGGACGCCTTTCTCTTTGGCCAGCGCGACGGCAGCGCTCGTGTCGTTTGGGGCGATTACGACTGCAACCTCAGCCTTGATCTCCCCGCTCTCGCACGCCTCGATGATCGCGTTCATGTTCGAACCCCGCCCATGAGTGCCGATGAAGATTCCCAGCTTTGCTTTGCGCATACCCCGATTTTGACACGAAAGGCTACTTCTTAAGCGCTTTCGTAGTCGGATGGCCGATTAGGAACCGTTGCGAGTCGAATTCTTGCTCTCCCGGCTTTGGCGATCTCCGGACATAAGTACCGTCAGAGCGCAAAGTCCACGCCTTTTGATTGTCCTTTAAGCATGGCTCCATGACGCCTTCAAGCAAATGCTCGACAATATCTTTATCCACGATTGGGACGAGAACTTCGATTCGGCGGTCCAAATTCCGTCGCATTAGGTCGGCGCTTCCGATCAATGCCTCCGGCTTGCCGCCGTTCTCGAAGTAGTAGATGCGGCTGTGCTCCAGGAACCTTCCGACTATGGAAACGACGCGGATCTTCTCGCTCAAGCCTTCGAGTCCTGGCCTTAGGCAGCAGATGCCGCGCACGATCAGATCAATCGGCACGCCGGTCTTGTGCGCTACATAAAGGGCGTCGACAACCTCGGGATCGACGAGCGAGTTCAGCTTAAAAACAATTCGGCCCTTCTTTGTCTGCGCGAAAATCGATGCCTCGCGCTCGATGCGTTCAATGATGCCTTCGCGAAGGTTGTATGGCGCGACCAGCAGCTTGCGATAGGTGGTTTGCTTTGAATAGCCCGTCAGGAAGTTGAACAGCTCGCTGACGTCCTCGTTGATCTCCGCGTCGTCGGTGAACAGCCCAAGGTCGGTGTATTGCCGTGCGGTCACCGGGTTGTAGTTGCCCGTGCCGATATGGGCATACGACTTGATCGCGCCTTGTTCGCGACGGACGATTTGGCACAGTTTGCAGTGCGTTTTCATCTCCGGAAAGCCGTAGGTAACGTGGACTCCAGCCCTTTCCAAGGCGCGCGACCAAACCAGGTTGTTGCTCTCGTCGAACCGTGCTTTGAGCTCGACCATCGCCGTAACCTGCTTGTCGGCTTGGGCAGCGCTGAGAAGCGATTCGACAACGGGAGACGATGAGCCAACGCGATAGAGAGTCGCTTTAATCCCGATCACGCTGTTGTCAGTCGCGGCCGCATCATAGAACGCTTGGACCGTTCGGAAGCTGTCGTAGGGCTGGTGAACCAGAATATCGCGAGTCGAGATCGACCCCAAGAGTGAAGTCGGATTCGAGAGGCTATCGCGTAAATGGGCGACGTGCGGCGGGTAGCGAAGCGATGGCCGGTCGGCTTTATAAAGCTCCCACAGAACCTCCATGCCTATCATCGAATCGATCAGGAACAGGTCTTGGTTCGTTAGCTCCAGCAGGTGTAGCAATCGATCCAATATGTGCCTAGGCGCAGAGGCTTCGCATTGCAGGAGCACCGGATCGCCGAACCGTCTTTGTCGTATGCTTTCCTCAATTGTTGCCAGCAGGTCGGCGGCCTCAAGCTCGCGGATTTCGATGTCGGCGTCGCGAATGACGCGAAACTCATAAGCGCCAAGGATCGTCTCGCCTCTAAAGAGAGCTTTGAGGTTGTTTCGAATGACGTCCTCGAGAAGCACGAACTCGTTGCGAGAACCTTTGACCTTGACGAGACGAGAGACGACGGTCGGAATTTTTACGCGCGCCAGTCGAACCTCGCCCGGTTTGTCCTCAAGCTCCACCACGAGGTTCAATGACCGATTCGAGATGAACGGCACCGACGGCGAAGGATACAGCTTGAGCGGCGTGCAGACAGGAAAAACTTCCTTCTGAAAATGCGAGTCCAGAGCTTCTTGCTGCTTCTTGTTAAGGTCGGCGTACTTGCGAATGATGAGACCTGCGTCGCCGAGTTCTTTCAGCAGGCCTTGAAGGCAGGCTGAAGCCCGTTTCCTCAGCGGCTGGGCGTATTCACGGATGAGCTGAAGCTGCGCCGTCGGCGTTAATCCGTCCGGCGTGAGTTCAATGATGCCGTTGTCGCGCTGGTCGATGAAGCCCGAAACACGGACCATATAGAACTCGTCGAGGTTCGATTCGAAGATGGCAAGGAACTTCGCTCGCTCCAGAAGCGGGTTCTTTGAACTCTCTGCTTCGGCTAAGACGCGCTCGTTGAAGCGAAGCCAGCTTATCTCGCGGTTCAGATAGTTGCTCGGTTCGACGGTGTGCTTGGCGGCTTTCTTCGTCATAGCATCTGCGCCTTCATCTTGCCCTCTGCGACTTCGAGGATTGCTCCTTCGCGCACGCCGAACTCGCTAACTGCGAACGTCTCCTTGCCGAACTCTTCCATGAGTGCGAGGTAGACCAGCGCACCAGGAAGAAGCGTTTCCGCACGCCGCTGTTTAACCTGGAACCGCGCTTCGATTGCCGGAACAGAGAGGTTTGCCGCACTCCAGATCAGGTATTCGATTTCTCGGCGATGGATTGTTTTGTCGCCGTCCGGGTGCAAAGCGCGCCAAATGCCGCGGCCGACTCCTCCGCTTGCGACGGCCACTTCGCCGACCTCAGATAACGTGCACCCATGCAAGGCCTTCGCAATCTGTTCTTTAGCCGTCTCGATCGCTTCTGGAGCGCAAGGGTTGGTCAGATTCGCCTCGACGATCAGCCGGCCCGTTCCTATAGGCATCGACGACTCTTGAGAGATCCTGCCTTTGGAGCAAACGGCGACTTGTGCGCTTCCGCCGCCGACCTCAAACAGCATGGCCGGATCAGCCTTCGGAGCGTCCAGCAAGGCTCCTTTGAGGCCAAGATAGGCTTCCTCTTGATGCGAGATCAGCTTTATCTTGATCCCGGTCTTGTCGCGTATGGCGTCCAGCACCTGCTTGCTGTTCTCTGCGCTGCGCATGGCCTCGGTAGCGAATACGACCATCTCCTCGGCGAGTGCTTTCGTGGCTGTTTCCTTGAACCGTTTGAGCGTGGCCACGATGCGCGAAACGTGAGCTGTCGGAATCGCGCCAAGCCTTGCGACAACTTCGCCGAGGGCGATCCAGTCGTTGCGGCTATCGAGCCGTGTGACCGTCTTGCCGTCTGTCCGCGCGATCAATAGATGGGCGGTGTTGCTGCCGACATCCGCCGAGGCTAAAATCCGTGCCATCGAGTTCAAGTATGGCATCATGTAAGGAGTTCTCTTGTTAAGGAAGACCCATGGCGACCAAGAAGCTCAACACCCTCCATCGCGCCGTTAAGTATGCGGCGAAGCTGCACCGCGGACTCGACCGCGACGGCGCTTATCCGCTGCCTTATGTGACGCATCCTCTTGACGTGACAACAAAGCTGCGGTACTTGGGCAGCGAGACCGATGAAAATGTTCTGGTTGCGGCCGTTCTTCACGATGTGATTGAAGAGAGCGAAGCGACTTTTGATGACATTGAGTCGCGGTTTGGATCGGTCGTCAAGGACCTGGTGAAAGAGCTGACCCGCCGGGAGCCCTCGCCAGCAGCCGTGAAAGGTATGTCTGAGGACGAAATCTGGCAGCTTCGGTCGGACTGGCTTCTGGATGACATCCGCAAGATGAGCGTGAACGCGAAGCGCATCAAGCTGGCCGACCGACTATCGAACCTGGAGAACGCCCGCGCCACACGTCCGCCCGATCGGCTGTTGCGATATGTGCAGCAGACTTTCTTGATTTTGGAAGCTATTCCCCGCGACGTCTGCCCCGAGATCTGGGACGCGATTCGGGCGTTGGTGTGAGTGGCTAGGGACGAGGGACGAGGGACGAAGATCGACTCCTCACCAATCCTAATGAATCCTTACAACCATTTGGAGCGCGAGCGTACTCGCGAGCACGGTTGCAATACCGGGATCGCTGGCGGCATCGCCGGCTTTATCGAAGCTGAACCTATTCGCCGCCATCCCTCGGCACCTCTAGCGCCAGCGATGGTGCCGAGGGTATTGATCACGACAACAAGTTGTAAACTGCAATAGCCTCGTCGCTACTAAATACTTCCACCTTATAATGGAAGTATGGACTTCCGCACCGATCCTCATTATCTTGAGGCAAGTCCATTGCCTGAAGAAACCGAAGCTGTCTTGCTTCTTGCTCACGAGAAGTCCGAGGAGATCGGCGACACGGATCAAGCGCTAGCCCTTCTCGCTCAAGTCCGACAGAACCGAATTCAAGTCGAGCGGCGCGTATGGCGAGAGTTGCGAAAGCAGATGCGTTCCAGACCCTATCGCGGCAATCGAGCGGCTGTGTTTGCCTTCCTCCTACTGGTTTGTGCCGGATTAGCTGTGCTTATTGGTGGTTTTCTTCTGAGTTGGTTTGAAAGGTAAAGCATAGAAACGAGCTACTGGCCTCAAATTGCAGTACCTCTAAAGACACATGAAACGTCAGCACCTAGAATATAATGACCCCGTTCCTACTTGCCTGCTGTTTCTTGTCGGCTAAGCCGGCCACACTTGATATCGCCTACGTCGCGCGATATTACTACCCGTACCCTTCCGAGAAGAAGAGCCGGTACTTCGTCTATCTAACCGACCTTCACGGAACGCGCAAAGTCAAGGTCTCGGATGAACCTCGGACATGGCACAGCCAGCCCGAGTTCGGCTGGCTTGACGGACATCGGCTGGCATGGAAGCGGAAGAACGAAGCGTGGGAGATCTACGACGTCATTTCGGGACAAAGAATCAGGGCTAAGGGTGTTCGCCTGCCGGTTCTATATGCGCAATATATTGGAACAGTGAACCCCAAAATCCCTGGCATCCCGCAGGTTTCAGTCTATGAGAAGGAGACCAAGAAGTATGAATGGCGCGTGTTTGCTACGCGACTGGGCAAGACGGTTCAACTGCCCCAGACTGACAAGGAGAATGACGAACAGCTGCACAGCGCGTTCGGCGGCGGCCCCAAGAAGACATATGTCGTCACTGATTGCTGTTCCGCCAACGGCATGTGGGAGTATCAATTTCTATATCGAATCGATTGGCAAACCCTATCAGCCAAGTTCATTCGGACAGGAGTGAAGGCGATCTATGTCGATGCCGGCCGCGATTTGATGGTCTGCGAACAGCGCGACCGAGAAATGAGCTCTTACGGTCCGGAGATGTTCGTCTGGACAACCGAGATCTATGCGATGAAACTAAGCAAGAACAAGCTTTGGCCGGTAGTCACTGGCCTAGTCGATGCCCAAAGGCCGGTCATTCGGCCGATGAGATGACTTACGGTTTGCCAACGGCACCTTCGCTGGCGCTAGAGGTGCCGAGGGATGGGATTGCTGATGCAAGGCGGCGTCTAAAAAGCCAATCGGATCGAGCCAGGGTGGCCGCCATCGGTCCCGGTATTACAGCCATGCTCGCGAGTACGCTCGCGCTTCAACCTGAGTCCGCAACTCGCCCATCACCCAACGACGTCTTATGTCCTACCACCTACGTCCAGAGCTCCAGGCGCTCCAACCCGAACCCTTCTCTTCAACGATCCCCAATGGTCAATAGTCAATCCGTCCAATCGTCAATCCCCCGAACTCGGCAATCTCAAGGCCATATAAGCCAAAATAGGCTAGTCCCGGCGAAGGGCCGAGGACTCCACCGCTATGAGAGTTCCTTTTGTTGACGTTCGCTCGCAGTACAACGACGTTAGTGAGCAGCTAGATGCCGTCGTTCACGAGATCATGTCCACCGGAGCCTATGTGCTGGGTAAGCACAACAAAGCGCTCGAGGAGGAAATCGCCAAGTATCACGGAGTGAAGTATGGTATTGCTGTCAACAGCGGCACCGATGCGCTCCGAATCATGCTCGACGCTTCAGGCATCGGCCCGGGCGACGAGGTCATCACCACCGCCTTCACCTTCGTCGCCAGCATCGAGGTCGTCGTCCAAGCCGGAGCAATCCCCGTCTTCGTCGACATCGATCCTGAGCACTTCATGATTACGCCGGAGACCATCGAGAAGGCGATCACGCCTAAAACCAAAGCGGTCATGCCGGTTCACCTGTTCGGCCAGCTTTGCGAGATCGACAAGATCAAAGCTCTATGCGACGCCCACAACCTGATCCTGCTTGAGGACTCGGCTCAGGGCATCGCTGCAAAGTGCAACGGCAAGTACACCGGGAACTACGGAGTCTCCGCTGGCATTAGCTTCTATGTGACCAAGAATCTCGGCGCAGCAGGCGACGGCGGAATGATCATCACCAACAGCGACGAGGTCAACGAAAAGGCCAGGGCCATCCGGGTTCACGGTATGGGACGCGAACGCTACTACTACGACTACGTCGGCTACACCTCGCGCATGGACGAGATCCAGGCGGCCGTGCTCCGCGTGAAGCTGACGAAGATGGACGATTGGAACGCAAACCGCGACAAGCTGTCGAAGATCTACTTCGAGACCTTGAAGGGCACTCCGGTCCAATTGCCGATCACGTTGCCGGGCAACAACCACACATGGCACCAGTTCAGCGTCCGGGTTCCGAAGCGCGACGAACTTCAAGCTTTCTTGAAAGAGCGCGAAGTCGACTCGATGATCTACTATCCGGTTCCGCTTCACTGGCACAAGCCGTATCAGCACCTGGCAGGAAAGGGCAGCCTGCCCATCACCGAACAGGTATCGCTCGACGTCCTTAGTCTGCCGATCCAGGGCCATCTGACGCCCGAGCAAGTTCAGTTCGCTGCCGACTCGATCGGCGAGTTCTACAGCCGTTAATGCAGATAACGCTTGGCGTTGAAGAAGAGGTATTCGTCCTGGAGAAGGGTAGGTTAACGCCTACCCTTCAATCGCTCGACTACATGCGCCGCCTTCTTTGGAAAAACCCCAAGCGGTATGCCACCTGCTCGGCCTCCAACTTCTCTCGTGGACCCGACGCGAAGCAGTGCCGGATGTCCTCTGTGGAGATCACTACAGGCATCCATACCTCGGTGTCTTCGCTCATGGACGATCTGAAGAAGCGGCGCGAGGAGTTCGGCAAGGCAACCGAAGGTGCGATGGTCGTGCCGGTCGGTTCGCTCTTTACGCTGTCGTCGCCGTCGAACACGTCGGGTCTGCACGTTCACGTAGGCGTCCCAACCAAGCACCGCCAGCGCGTTTTCGACAACATTGCCTACTTCATGCCTGTGCTCGCTGTGGCGTCGGCATCAAGCCCATATGCGGATGGCGAATATTACGGCATGAGCTACCGAATGGCTCGCCCGCATGCCCTTGGACCGTTGAAGGAAGACAACGAATACCGATTCCAAGACCTGATCATAACAAAGCGGCTTGGCACCATCGAGGTTCGAGTTCTTGATCCGATGCCTGAGATCGACCGTATGGAAGCTGTCTTGTCGGCATTGTATGCCATCGTGGCCTATGACGGACACTTCAAGTTCGACCGCGAGGAATATAACCGCGAGCGCAAGGCTTGGACGCAGTTCGGTCTGAACGACTGGGTTCGTGAACGGCACGCCGAGCTTCTTAAAATCTGTCCGCTCGATATTTCCTTGCTGGATAACACTCTTAGCAAGCAGTTGGCGTCAATTGCTCATGAGTCGTCCATCGAAGACGCCTACCAGATGGTTGATGCGATTTGGAGAGGTCAAGAATCGGTGTGCTGGAAGCCGTTCTCGCCTGTCCGCCTGATTACGGGATTGGCCGGCTATTATGCCCTGCGCTTGCCCTATATGGCGTATAAAGGCTATAAAGAATGGAAGGGCAAGACGCCTTCGATCGACGATAGGACAAAGCGATGATCTTCTTTTGGATTCTGTTTTGGATCGCTGTTTTGTGGCTCGGCGGACTGGGATTCCTTCGCTATGTATGGTTCCCTCGCGACCCCGACCATACTAAAACCGAGCAAGATCCCCGCGCTATCCGCGCTCCGGTCTACGGCCAAGTGGCGTATATAAAGCGCGTCGAAAACGGCAACATTGTCACCAATAAGCTTGGCGAACAGATTCCGATCAAGGACATCACCAAAGAGGATTGGCCAACTGATCAGCCTGACGGCAACGGATGGCTCATCGGCATCGCCATGACCGCGCTCGATGTGCACTACCAATACGCCCCCATGCCCGGCGAAGTAGGAACGATCAACCACTTCTCATGCCGCCACAACCTGCCGATGTTCGACTTCTGGGAATATGTGCGGATCACCTATTTCCGCAAGGCCGTTCAGCTCTTCGCCCGTAAATACACCTTCGAAAACGAACGCCAGACGATGTGGATTAACGGTTCGGATGTGAAGGTCGCATTGGTACTGATCGCCGACAAATTCATCGACAAGATTACAACGTTCGTCGGATCCGATCTTGAGGTCCGCGGAGGAAGCAAACTCAGCTTTATAGGCCGCGGAAGCCAGGTGGATTTGGTAATTTGCGGCTGTCCCAACTTGAAGATCAAGGTTGCAGAAGGACAGGCGGTGTATGGTCCGCTGACGGTCTTGGCTGAACTGTAGGCTGGCTTGATCTGGCCAGGCAAGATCTGAATAGGAGTCAGGTCTGGAGGGCGAGCGTACTCGCGAGCTTTTCAAAAGGAACCGAGGGTTAAGTGGCGGCATTCGGCCTCATGACCGCTTTATTCAAGCCGGCGAGGACGCCAGCGATCCCGGTTATTACTCTTCCAGCAAAGAGCGTCAATCTCGATCCAGGCAGACCCGGACACCTAAACCCCATAGACGAATGTATACTGTCTAGCATGGAGTTCGTCTTCTCTGCCATCGCTTTCGTCCTCGGACTCGCCGGCGCGTTCTTCCTCCTAAAGCCGCGCATATCGACGGCTGAAGATAGGCTGAAGATCAAAGAACAGGAGCTGGCATCGGCTCAGACCGAACTATCCAAAGCTCAGCAAGACCTCGCGGCGGCCAACGTCCGGGCAGAGGCATCGTCTAGGCTCGAAGACCAAATCAAGCAGCGCGACGAGCAGCTAACTCAGCTCAGAGAAGAGATACACCAGTTCGACAACAAGCGAGTCGCCCTCGAAGCCGAGATCGCCACCCGTGAACAGAACCTGAGAGAGCAGCTGACTAACTTCGACGAAATGCGCAAGCAGCTCAAGAACGAGTTCGCCGCGCTCAGCCAAGAAGCGCTGACGAAGAACAATAAGCTGTTCATCGACCTCGCCGACGAGAACTTGAAGACGCGCGAGAAGGCCGTCGACGAACTGGTCAAGCCGATTCAAGAAGGATTGAAAAAGCTCGATGAGCAGAACCAGAAGATCGAAGAAAAGCGAACCGAAGCCTACTCAACCCTCACCGAGCAAGTGAAGAGCCTGATCGACACACAAAGCAAGCTTCAGTCGGAGACCGGCAACCTGGTCAAAGCGCTAAGAGCACCGCACCAGCGCGGACGATGGGGCGAAATTCAGCTTCAGCGCGTCGTCGAGATGGCCGGCATGGTCGAGTACTGCGACTTCACCCAGCAGGAATCGAGCGCAACCGAAACTGGCCAGCTCAGACCCGACCTCATCATCAACCTGCCCAGCAACAGGCGCATCGTGGTCGACTCGAAGACCGTCCTCGACGCCTATTTGACAGCCGCGGAGACGCAAGACGACGGCGAGCGCCAAGCCCACTTAGTGCACCACGCGAAGCAGGTGAAGGACCAGATTAAGCTGCTATCTAGTAAAGCTTATTGGAACCAGCTTGGATCGGTCGAGTTCGTTGTGCTGTTCCTTCCGGGCGAGCCGTTCTTCAGCGCTGCGCTTGAGCAAGATCCGACCCTGATCGAGTTCGGCAACGAAAACCGGGTGCTCATTGCCACGCCTACGACCTTGATCGCCCTGCTCAAAGCCGTTGCCTATGGATGGCGGCAAGAAAAGCTAGCCGAGAACGCCCAGCACATCAGCGACCTTGGCAAGGAGCTTTACAACCGCATTCGGATTATGGCCGGCCATTTTGAGAAGCTGGGCCGCAACCTTGATGGAGCTGTCAAGACCTATAACGACGCTGTTGGAACGCTTGAGTCGCGCGTTCTGCCGCAAGCCAGACGGTTCAAAGACCTTCAAGCGGCCACGGGCGAGGAGATTCCGATGCTAGGCGAAGTCGATAAGAAGAGCAAGGACCTTCGCGCGCCTGAGATGGGCGTTCTGCCCGGGTTGGATACGGAGTGATTAAGCAAAAAAGCGCACGGTTGTAGCCAAAGGGTACCGTGAACTTATGAAACCGCGGGTTCAACAGGCACTCGATTACTTTGAGCAAGGCTACAACTGCTCGCAGGCTGTCTTTGGCGCGTATGCGCCTTCGCTAGGTGCTCCGCTCGATATCGCGATGAAAACGGCTGGACCTTTCGGCGGCGGCATGGCGAGAGCCGGAGAGCGTTGTGGAGCCTTGACCGGCGCGATGATGGCGCTGGGACTTTCCGTTGCGTCAGAAGTGCCGGATGCCGAGGTAAAAGCAAGAACCTACGACTTAACCGAGAAGCTGACGGCGACCTTCAAAGAAGCGCACGGCTGCACCGACTGCAAAGACCTTTTGGGATTCGACCTAAGCACCGAAGAGGGCCGAGAGCAGGCGAGATTGGTCAACGCGCATCACGATATCTGCCCGAAGTTCGTACAGAGAGCTGCGGAGATTCTGGAGACCATAATTTAACATAGTTTCCGGTCTTTTTCGATCGCTCAGCCCCTCAAGCTAGGCGATGGGGTTGAGGATTCAACGCTGAAAACCTAAAAAAGCCTCCAGCCGAAAGGCGGCTGGAGGCACAGCTCCTATCCCTCAGCCCCACTAGCGAAGCGATGGGGTTGAGGGTCAAGCAGCATAGATACTAGCTCTTCTTCGGCATATCGTCCGGCATCCAAGAAGGCAAGTCCTTCACGGCATCTCTCGCAGAAGAAGTAACGGGCACGCCCCAAGCCTCGAAGAACGGACCGAGGTTCTTACCGCAAGCCTTAGACAGCCGAATCAGCCACTGGTCGCGCCGATCATCGTCAGTCTGGGGCAGGTCCTTGTCAGGCGTATCCCGATAAGACTTGAACACTTTGTAGTAAACATCCCAGCCGAAGCCTTGTTCGACTTGCGCATACATGCACAGGGCTAGGAACGGGTCGGACTTCCACTTTTCGAACGGCGATCCTGCTTGGATATGCTTCACGACGTTCGGCATCTGTTTCGCCAGCCACTCCTTGACGGTCTGCCCAGCGACTTTCTCCATCATGTAGAGGCTAAAGATGTTATTCGTGACTTCGCCTGTGCCGTCGAACGTCCACGCTGGCTGTTGCTGGTTGTGGCCGATCTCGTGCCAATGCCCCCAAGAGCCTTTTTCCGTAAGGAACTTCACGCTCGTGCCGAAGTCGGCGGCGTCGAGGAACGTCATGATTGGGTAGCCGGCATACATGTAGCCGTAGGCGATCTGCTGGTCGGATACAACTCGCTCGCCCTTCAGAGGCAGTTCGCGCATCCCGAGGTCGACGTAGAGGTCCATTGTCCGATCCCAGTGCTGCATCAGCTCTTCGGGGTTGTCGATCTTGCGAGCAATCTCCGACGGAATCGTCAGCGTAATCCGCGAGCTGCCGATCTCAGCCGTAGGACCCGGATAGTTGCGAATCTGGGTTTGCCATTCGTAGAGCGGAGTTTCGCCTCTCGCATACCGCGGAGCCTTGACTGCGCCTTTGACTTCAACAGTCTGCCGCGAGAGTTTAACGCCGTCCGGAACGATGAAGTAGAGCAAGCCGCCGTAAGGAGTGGCGATCTCGGTCTTCTCAGCCTTGATCGGCCACGACATGATCAGCATCGGATGGCGGTCCCACGAATCGGTGATGACGTTGGGGCTGTTGTGGCAGCCGATCTGAGCCGTGACGCCCTTGTCGGCAAGTTCTTTCGGCACCGTCACAGTTGCGACCTCGCCTGCAGGAATATATAGCCCGGTGCTGGCCCAATGCGGGAAATCGACTTGGAAGTTCACATTCTGACTCACACGAGGCGCGTCGGCGGGAACCTTTCCAGGGAAGACGTCGCCGCACGGGTCGGCTTTGATCTTGTCGGCTGGCAGCCGTCGAGCTTCATTCGCCTTCACGACCACAGCAAGGCGCTTCATCGGCTCTTTCCAGGTCAGCTTCTTCTCTGGCGTGATGAGCACGTCGCCGACTGACCCAATAGCTTTTTTCAAATCCTTGTTGAAAGCAGCATCGCCCGGTGCCAATCGGCACGAGTCAACCACGATGCCGTTCGCCTGCATGATCTCGGGTTTGTTCAGTTCGCCCTTCTGGTTCGATGCTTCAATGAGCTTTTTGAGCTGTGTCGGCGCGTAGACGGCATCGAACTCTTTCGAACCGTTTGCGTCCATCTCGTAACCGTTGTTATCGACGTAGCCCATGCCCATCGGGGCAAGCAGCTTGTTAGGCTGATATTCGGTAGCGAATGGGAAGCCGGCATGGTCCCAAGCGTACTTGTATCCAAGAACATTCACGATCAAAGCGCCGCCGTTCTTCACATAGCCTTGCAGGGCCGCGATGTCTTTGTCCGTGCCGATCTGGTCGGTGCTGAGGTAGATGACGTCCTTTCCGCGCAGATTGCGGGTTCCGCTCATTTTGTCAGCAGGAATCGGGCACGATCCGCCAAGATAGCCGATCCGCGGGCTTCGTTTGCCTGGTGCCGCCCACTTGACGGCATTGGCATGCAGCGTCATAATGCTGGCTGGTTGCTTGCCGTCTACGACATATCCCATGGCCACGACGCGGCCTTTGCCGTATCGGGCGGCTGCGACGCTGGGATAGTGCACGTCCCAGTCGCTCTTGACGGTGATGGCGGGGAAGGCGTCCTCGCCCCAGACGACCAAGATGGCGGGCCAGTCGGGTTTTTCGATTTTGGTGATGCCTTGCCGGATCTCGGCGGCATCCTGCTTAGTTGCCCCTGCGACAGTGCAGCAGGCAACAATGAAAATAGTGAATGCGTGTTTCATGTTCGGTTCCGTGAGTCTGGGCGAGGATAGCACAGATTTGGCGTGTTTTGCGTTCAGGAGGCCTGGATTGGGGAATTGAACAATGTCAAAGCTCTCTTAATGATTTATTCTTTTGTAGATAACTGTCTCGTTCTCTGCGAACGCTGGAATCGCGACAGCTGAGTGCCAATTAGACGCAGGCATGCAACCGGGCAAGGCCGTTGGTAATGCCTCAAGAAGCTCATGCCATCCTGCCATATCTTCATCGACTTGAACTCCAGTGCCATTCTTTCGACAGAGATAGAGGCAAATCCGGTCGACGGTTGCGAGATCATGCTTGAATGCAGTTACGCGCTCGACTTCAACCCAGGTGATTCTTTGCGAACCTTCCTTTTGGCCTTGAGACCAAGAGATGGCTAGTTCGCGATCATCAAGCGTTATGGTGTATCTAGGCGTCGACTCCGTGGCTCGTTTCGATAACCTAGTCCTGACCGCTTTCAGATATTCGATTAGCTTTCTCATTGACCTTCCATCGGGGCAACTGTCTCATTTTGCCTCAACACTAAACAATGACGGAAAGAAATCAGAGAATCGGTTTCGAATCGCAGTGTATAAAGTCTTGCGTTTCGCCGTGAATCGACAACAATCCTGGTTTCGCAAGTAGTCGAACCAATTGCCAATCACCTAGTTAAGGTGCCATGGATCGTGAGATCTGAGCTAATGTAGGTTCAACACTGGTCTTGCGACCAGTGGCACCCCTATTCCCGTGGACTTTTGAAATTGGCTCAGTCAATCGTAAATACAAACACGCGGCTCCCCGCCTGAAGACGAGAAGCCGCGCATCCGAAGGAGGTCTAGAAACGAATCGTAGCGTTAAAGCCGACTGTGAAGGTCTCGTTCGAAACGGTCGTTGTACCGTCGGTTACCGAATGCTTCGGTGAATAAACACCGAGCAAACCGAGACTCCAGCGGCTGTCCGAATCATAGGTCACGCCGAAAGTGTAATGGTTCCGAGCGATTGCCGGAAGCAACAGGTTCTTGCTCATCATGTTGCTGCCGAACGGTGCGCTGCAGTGGTTGTAGCCGGCAAGCACCTTCATGTGCTCGGAAAGCGTGTATTGCGCGCCGAGGGCCATCACATATTGGTCTCTCCAGTTTGTGCCGAGGTCGAGTCCGCCGGAGGGCAGGCCCGGACCATAAATCATCAGGCTCTTCAACGTGTCTTCATAGTTGATCCACTTGAGGTCGCCGCTCAGCTTGAGCTTCGGAGTTAACTGATATGCCGCGCCGAAAGCCGCCTGCTGGGGCAGATTGAAGTCGCCTTCGTAGGTGCCGAGAGTGCTGCCATATTCGGCATTGGCAAAATTGGTGCCCGACTGGTAGCTGAGACCGAACTGCAATTTGCCAGGAATGCAATCTCGCATGATGCCAAGACCGAAGCCGTAGCCGATCATTTCGGTTCCATGGGCGAAGGCCGAAGGAAGTGTGGAGGGGCCGAATCCAGGATTAGCAAGACTCGCGCGGCCGATGTTGAAGTGCAACGCTCCGCCAATCGAGGTTCTATCGTCGATCTTGTAGGATGTCGCAGGCGCGATCTTGATGATCTGCAGGTCTGAACTGGCCGCGCGGCTAAGCGATGGCCAGGAGAAGTCGGTGCCCGAACCTGCAACGACGGCAACGCCGAGGCCGAAGCGGACGCGCGGATTCTCTGTCGGAGCCATCATGCCAAGGCTGGGTATGAGCTGGACCTTTTTCAGGCTCTTCGCATCTGCAGACGGAGCTGCGTTGAAGTGCGCGTGAAGGTTGAGAAGTGCAAAGTCGATCGTTGCGTCTGTTTGCGCGTCTACGAAGGCCAGTCCAGCAGGATTGTTGATCGCTGTAACAGGCGTCATTGGATTGGCCGTAACCGCTCCGCCAACACCCATTTGCTTCAGCGAATAGCCGATAAGCAAGAGACCGTCGCTCGCACTGGCAGAAGCCGCCCCCAGAGCTGCGATGATCATTAGGAAAGAAATCTTCTTCATCGCAGGCATCATAGCAGATATACCTGCACTTGCAAAGAGCAAATAATGAAGGTTCTAATCTTCTTTTGCAGCTGGGTATGAAATGACTACGAATATTAGGCAAACGGCCAGCCAAATCAAAGGCGCGAGCCATGCCCAGCTTGCGGGATATTCGGGTTGAACGTCGACCGATGATCCTGCTGACGATACGATCATCTTGAGCCTCAGATAGATGAACACAGCCATCGACATTGTCCCGCCGACAAACCCGCACGCCCCCGGCAACCCGGCTTTGCGCGTCATGATGATTCCGAAGATCAAAGATGGAACAATGGCGCAGACAAGGTCGAGGATTAGGGTTTGAACTTTATAAGTCTCTCCGAACACCAGAAAAGGCCAGATGCCCAGGAAATAGGTGATCAACGAAGTGAACACAAAGGCCGTGCACCCTGAAAGCATGGCGGCGTCCATGTCAGGCTTGCTCTTGACAGGCTTGTCCAGCTTCTCATCGGTCCTAAGCGGCTCAAAAGGCATCTTCGCACGCCAGCTTACCCAAGTGGTATCATGTGCCCTATGCTGAACATGGAACAGCAAGAAGCGCTGTCCAAAGCCACGGGGCGATTGGACGCTATTAGGGGGCATCTTTGACCTCCCTTCAATCTATTCTCAAATAAAGGCTCTCGAAGAAAAGAGCGCCGAACCCAATTTCTGGGACGATCCCCAGTCTGCCAACAAGGACTTTCAGAAGCTTTCGCGCCTGAAGGGCATTGCCCAGCCGTTCGAGGAATTGGCCAAGACGTCTCGCGACATCGGTGAGTTGTATGAACTTCTCGCGATGGAAGAAAGCAAGGAACTGGAGAAAGAGGCCGACCACATGGCCGTGAAGTTCCTGAAAGACCTCGACGATTACGAACTCAAGACTCTGCTGAGCGGGGAGCACGATTCGCGCAACGCCTTGGTCGAGATCAACGCGGGCGCAGGCGGGTCGGAAGCTTGCGACTGGGCATCGATGCTTTTTCGGCTATATGGACGCTGGGCCGAGCGGCGCGGCTATAAGTGCGAGGTCATCAGCGAGACTCCTGGTGACGTGACCGGGTACCGCAACATCGGCTTTATGATCACTGGCGACAATGCTTACGGCTACTTCAAGGCCGAGGGTGGCGTGCACCGGCTGGTTCGAATTTCGCCGTTCGATGCCAACGCGCGGCGTCACACTTCGTTCGCCAAAGTTGAAGTTCTGCCCGAGATCGAAGAGACCGAAGTCAACATCAACCCGGACGACCTGAAAGTCGAGACTCTGCGCGCTGGCGGCGCTGGCGGCCAGCACGTTAACAAGACCGAATCGGCCGTTCGCATTACGCACATTCCGACAGGAATCGTGGTCAACTGCCAGAACGAGCGTTCACAGCACAAGAATCGCGCCTCGGCAATGAGCGTCTTGGCCGCGCGTTTGGCTGAGCTTGAACGAACGCACGACGAAGCCAAAATGAAGGCTTTGAAAGGCGACGGCGGACCGGCCGAGTGGGGACGTCAGATAAGGTCCTACGTGATGCAGCCCTATACGATGGTCAAAGACCACCGAACAGGCTACGAAACGGGCAACGTCATCGGCGTGATGGACGGCGACATCGATGGCTTCATCGAGGCCTTCCTGAGGCAGAAACCGAGCGAAGACGCGTTTGTGGAGTAGGAGGCGCGCTGCGCGACAGACGTAAGGGGTAAGACGTAGGGGGTAAGGGACGTGGGAGCCTCAATTTTGTTCGCGACGAAGTCTATAGACGCTGGTGGCTCGTACCCGCTAGCATGGCTGCATTACCGGGATCGCTTGCGGCCTCGCCGGCCCTTCGTTAGACGCCGGAAGCAAAGAAACTCGTCCCTCGTCCCCTACCCCTTACGCCCTACCCCCTAACCCCACCAAATATTTAAAAGGGTGAAGTGCCACCTAAATCGTAGACACACATTCTGAGGAGGAATGTGATGCAAACTACGGATATGCGCAGGAGATTTGCGAGAGAGTTCAAACTCGGAGTCGTGAGGCAGATCGATCTGGGCTTGAAGACGAAGGCCCAGACCTGCCGGGAGCACGGGCTTTCGCCTTCTCTTCTCGACCGCTGGTGCGAGAAGGTCAAGGAAAAGGGCGAGGCGGCGTTCAAAGACCCGAAGGAGCCGAGTCCGGAGCAGCGGATCAAGGAGCTTGAGGCTTCCTTGGGCCGGGCTCATCTGGAGCTCGAGTTCATGAAGGAAGCGCTCTCGCTTCTGAGGAACCCCGAGAGAAAGCCGCTTTGATCCGCCGGCTCGCTTCAAAGTTCTCGGGGCTCTCCAAGAGCCGGATGTGCCAGCTTCTGGGCGTCAGCCGCGCCCTCGTATACAGGAGGCCGAACAGCCGCCCGGAGCGCGCCGCGTTCTTTGCGGCGCTCCGCGACGAGATCGAGTCGATAATCCTGTATTTCACGGGATACGGATACCGCCGCGTTGCGCGAGAGCTGAAGCGCAGAAACTTCATCGTCGGCTTCAAGACGGTGGCCAAAGTGATGCGCGAGAACTCTCTTCAGGTTCATTTGAAGAAGAGATGGGTTCCGACGACGGACTCCGAGCACGGGCTGAAGGTCTATCCGAACCTGGCGAAGGCGTTCGTCCCGCAGGCTCCGGGCGAGCTCTGGGTGTCCGATATCACGTACATCCGGCTGTTCCGCGGGTTCGCGTTTCTGGCCGTCGTGCTGGACGCCTTCACGCGCAAGGCTGTCGGCTGGGAGCTGTCTTCGAACTTGGAGACCGGCTTGTGCCTGAGAGCACTTCGAAAGGCTTTGGAGAGCTGCCCGCCGAAGCCCGGGTTCATCCATCATTCGGACCGCGGAGTCCAGTACGCCTCGAAAGCCTATTCGGAAGCGGTTCTGGAAGCGGGAGGCAGGCTCAGCATGTCGGCCAAAGGCTGCCCCAGGGACAACGCCAAGGCCGAAAGCTTCTTCAAGACCCTCAAGGCCGAAGAGGTCCATCTCCAGGAGTACGAGACCATGCTCGAACTTGAAGCCAGCCTGGAGAGATACATCGGGCGCGTATACAACTGGGAACGGCTTCACTCAAGCCTCGGCTATCTCCCGCCTGCCGAGTTTGAGATACAATTCCTGGCGGGACAAACTACAGCTTAGTGTCTAAGGAATGGGTGGCAGTCCAGGGGCAGAACCTTACGCCCTACCCCTTAACCCTTACCCCTTTCCCTTAGTACGCCTTCGCGAAAACCACTCTTCTCTGGCTAGGCTTGCCGGTCAGCACGCACACGCCTGGTAGCTCATCGTCCGGTGAGAAAGGCACGTGCGGGATGCACCGGATCGTCGCCTTGGTTTTCTCCGAGATGATGTTCTCGGTCTCGCTGGTGCCATCCCAGTGAGCCAGAATGAAACCCGGACCGCCTTCGCCCTCGAACGTTTTCTCGAACTCTTCCCAAGTGTCCACGCGCTTGACGTTGGCATTGCGCATCTCTTTGGCCTTCTCTAACATTCTGCCTTGGATGTCGGCCAAAATCGTCGGCATGTCATCGACCATCGCCTCAAGCGGCATCGGCGCTTTCGAGCCGGTGTCGCGCAAAGCCACGATGCACGACTGGCTTTCCAGGTCGCGCGGACCGAGCTCGACGCGGACGCATGCGCCTTTCAGCTCCCAGTCGTTGAACTTAAAGCCTGGCGATTCTTTATCTCTTTTATCAACCGTTACGCGGATACCTTTTGCTCGCAGCAGGCCAGCAAGCCGATCCGACTCGGCATAGGTCAAGGCGCGAGAAGCGTCGTCTCGGGCGATCGGCACGAACACGACCTGAACCGGAGCGAGCTTCGGCGGCAGAATCAAACCTTTGTCGTCCGAATGTGCCATCACGAGCGTTCCGATCAAGCGAGTCGATACACCCCAAGAAGTGGCATAAACGTGCTCCAGCTTGCCCTCGGCGCTCTGGAACGTCACATCGAACGCCTTGGCGAAGTTCTGTCCCAAGTGGTGCGAGGTTCCGGCCTGGATCGCGCGCAGGTCTTGGGTCATCGCTTCGATGCAATAGGTGTGGTCAGCGCCGGCGAACTTCTCGTTCTCAGTCTTGACGCCGCAAACTACCGGCACTGCCATCCAATCTTCGGCGAACTGGCGGTAGACGTCCAGCATCGTCAGGCACTCCTGCTCAGCTTCTTCATAAGTCGCGTGGGCGGTGTGGCCTTCTTGCCAAAGGAACTCACGGGTGCGGAGGAACAGGCGCGCGCGCATCTCCCAGCGGACAATGTTGGCCCATTGGTTGATCAGCAGAGGCAGGTCGCGGTAGCTCTGAATCCACTTCTTATAGGTGTTCCAGATCACCGTCTCGCTGGTCGGGCGCAGAATCAGTTCTTCGTCCAGCTTGGCCTCGGGGTCGACGATCAGCCCTTTACCATTCGGGTCCATCTTAAGACGGTAGTGCGTGACCACGGCGCATTCTTTGGCAAAACCCTCGACATGCTCAGCTTCGCGCGAGAGGAACGATTTCGGGATGAACATAGGGAAATAGGCGTTCACATGCCCGGTCGCCTTGAACATGTCGTCTAGGGCGCGCTGCATGTTTTCCCAGAGCGCGTAACCGTGCGGTTTGATCACCATGCACCCGGCGACCGCCGAATGCTCGGCCAGTCCGGCGCGCACGACCAGCTCGTTGTACCAATCGCTATAGTTCTCGCTTCGCGAGGGAATGCCTTGTTTGCTACTCACAGGTATGAGTTTGACACAAGGAGACTGAATGAGGCTGATCTGCCCCTTGGCGAAGCCAGTTCGCATGCCTCGGGGATATAACCCCGAGGCATGCCAAACGACGCCCTCTGGTGCAGATACCAAGCCGCTTCTTCCCGTTCACCGAATCCTGCTATTTTTCGACTGGTACTCGTTGGCCGCTACTTGCAGACGGGTTCGCAACTGTTCCTTCGCCATCGCCTTATCTTCCGCCGAGCCGTTTCGCAACGCGTCCAGATAAGTGTTGATATCTACTGGAATATAACCTCGGGGATATCTTAAATAGATGGTGCTTACGAGCTGCGCGCTGTAAAGATCGACCGAGGCAAAGGCGCGTTTGGCTTCAAGTTCGCCGATGAACTTAATCGTTGCCTTTTCGAGATTATCTAACAGCGTCTGGTTGTTAATTGTCGGGGTGTTGAAAGCTTTGCCGTTAGCTTGATAATATTGCGTCTGTATACTCGCAGTCAGACGAAATCCTTCGGGAAGCAGCTTGCCGACTGACGGGACGTCCTTAATCGGTGGATATTTCGATGCCAACGACTGAGAACTCGATTTCCCTACCAGGTAGTCCAGCCGCTGTTCAACGTCCGATGCTTGTTCTTTGCTCAGGTTAGATGAAAGTGGCAAATACACCATTCGCGTGGTCTTGCCGTCGGTAGCAACGACGCTGGCCCATTGGCCGATGTCGGAAGTTCCCAACGGTTCGGCAGCTGGTGATAGGGGAACAGCCGTGTCGACGGTAGCCGGTCCCTGCATGTCGGCTTCAAAGTTGATCAACGACCTTACGCTTTCTCGCAACTGGGCTTCGACAGCAAGTTTCGGCTCCGCTTCGCCCTTTTCAGCAGCCACCTTCAACATTCGAGTTGGACCATAGACCTTCACAGTCCATCCTTGCGGCGGCATTGGTCCATTAAGCGTCATCGTCCCCGGCACCGCTTGGCCAAGGTTGTAAGTCTCAATCTGAGTTAGCGGCTCCTGCGTCGTAACAGGCTGCGTTGATGTTGGGTAGGTATAGGGTTGGCTGTAGGGCTGATAATACGATGGGCTGGGAGAATAGTAGTGAGATGAGCCCATTTTGCCAGCGAAGGCGAAAATGAGAAGCAACACGAACAAGAGCACGACGATCAGGATCACCGCGGATGCTTCTTGGGCTCGCTTGTCGTTTGTATCGACATAGCTCGACCGGTTCATGAGGCTATCGTAACCGTCAGCTTGTTCCGTAGCATAGGGATCCTGCTTGGGCTCTTCAGCAGGCAGCGCGTGCGCTTTAACGGTTGGGCGAACCTGGCTAGTCGGAATGATCGGCGGGGCAAGGGGAAGCTCCGGCGGCTTTTTACCTCGAACCTCTTTCAAAAGGCTCTGTGCTTCTTCCTCGGTAATTCCCAGGTTGGCCGCCACTTCTTGAACCGACGTCATGCTTGCCTTGCGCTCTAGCTCTTTCTGGCGCTGCTCTTCCACATAGTTCGCATACTCAATCAGATCGTTGGCTTCTTCCTGAGAGAGATGCTCCTCGCCGTTGGCATCCAGCGTGAGCCAGATGGCGTGCTCAACATAAACTTGCGAAAGCATCGGCCGAAGCTGTTCGACGGTAGTGCCTAGCAAAGAAGCAATATCTGCAAGCTTCGGCATGTTCGCGATTCTCTCAGCTTCCTTGAGGCGTTGCCGTTCGCGCTGAGCATAGAGGTCGATGAGTTGCTTGGCTTCTTCGGTGCTGATTAGGTCGCGTTCGTCTGGTTGGTTATTAAGTGGCATCGGAGTATCGTTGTCGTCAGGCATTAGCGCGTCGTGTTGGCATATTGAGTCTCTTGTCCGTAGGCAAAAACCTTCGATTTGTATGCTATAGCTCGCGGGCCGAACCATGATGTGTAGGTGAAGTTGATTTCTGGATTTTCTTCCACAACTACATGGGCTTGAACCTTCTTGCCAGCATAGACGAGTTCTTCAGATCTCACATATCGGGTCGTCTTCGTAACCCACTTCAATGTTCGGAAATCGAGTTCGCGGCAAATCCAAGAATCTCCTATTCTTGGCGTCTTTGAAAAGAACCAGTAGATCGCTTTGTTCTCTAGCGGAAGTCCAGTTGGTATTTGCTTCGTCGTAGTGGAACTCCTGTAGTTGTCAACCGTTGTGATCACCACAACGTCTTTTTGGTAATCGAGCGTTACGGCGTTCTTGTATTGGAATCCTGTTTTCAGATATTTCACACGGATCGGCCTGCCGTTCTTGTCGAACGATCTCCAAACCCACTGTGTTACAGCATGGTGGGAATACGTTTCGCAACACCAGTCCTTGAAGGTTCCATCCGAGCCATATTTGGCACAACCTACGAACGATCCTTTTCGGACTCCGTTCATCGTCGCAGACATGGAGAAATCGATCGAAGTGTACTTCGTGCCGGCAGCGGCAACAATGAAGATGAGTGCGTTAACCATAGTTCCTTTTCTAGTTCATTAAGTATACGGAGAAAACTGCCGATAGGATCATAGGATTTCGCCGATCTTTTGTGCAGCCGAAAATAACCGGTTAGTTGGAGAACGCTCTACGCCTGTATCAGGCAGATGGCGCATTGTGAGAATTAAATGGCACATCTCCGCTAGATGGAATGTGCTGGCGTCTTCTGCATCTATTGTCGGTTGGTCATTCCGAGCACAACGAGGAATCTGATTGAACTAATAGCTTGTTGCTACTAGCACGAGGCGCTTACACTCAGATTCCTAGCGATGCTCGAGATGACACGGACCAAAGCGACATTCTAGCCCGGCCGCCGCTAGCCAGCTAAGACGACGCCCCGGCACCCTCAAGCGCGACCGCGAACTGCTGTTTATACAGCCCGGCATAGACCCCGTCGTGGTCCAGAAGCTCTTGGTGCGAACCCTGCTCGGCGATCTCGCCTTTTTCCAGAACCACGATCTTGTCGGCCTTGACGATCGTCGACAGGCGGTGCGCTATAACGAACGATGTGCGGCCTTTCATCAGGTTGTCTAGCGCACTCTGGAGTAGTGCTTCTGTCTGCGAGTCTAGGGATGACGTCGCCTCGTCAAGAATAAGGATCTTCGGATCGGCAAGCAAGGCTCGGGCAATGGCCATCCGCTGCTTCTCGCCGACCGACAGCTTAACGCCTTCTTCGCCTATCTTCGTCTCATAGCCGTCCGGCAGACCCAATATGGCGTCGTGGATATTGGCGGCCTTCGCTGCGTCGTGCACTTCGTTCTCGGTGGCGTCCATTCGGCCGTACCGGATGTTCTCCAAGATGGTTGTGTTGAACAGGATGCTCTCCTGCATAACCACGCCGATTTGCGAACGATAGGATAGCAACTGGGTGTCGCGCAAGTCGATATCGTCCACGTAGATGCCGCCCGACTGCGGGTCGTAGTGCCGGAGCAACAGCGAGATCATCGTTGTTTTGCCGCTGCCGCTGAAGCCGACTAACGCCACCATTTGGCCAGGCTGAACCTGGAGATCGATGCCGCGGATGACCGGCTGGCCCGGCTCATACTCAAAACACAGGTCCTTGAAATGGACCTTGCCTTTGATCGGCGGCATCGGCTCTGCGCCTGGCTTGTCGGTGACCATATTGACCGTATCAAGCGTGCGGAAGATGCGCGCCAGTGCGGCCTGCGTACGAGCAATCGGATCCAGAACGATTAGGAACCGAACGATCGGGCCGTAGACATAGCCGATCGAATAGATGAGGAACATGATGAGCGTTCCTGCGCCAAGCTGGCCGTTCAGAACCTTTAGGCCGCCGAAGTAGAGGATCATGCCCTGTCCGATACCCGTCAAAGCGTCAGCGATGGTCCAAAGGCCTCCGCCAAGCGCTGCCTGATGAACGTTCAAGCTCATTAGCGCGCGAGTGGTGCCCATGAATGTGCGGGCCTCCCAGCGCTCCTGCCCGAAGCTCTTGACAACCTGCACGCCCGAGAGCTTTTCCTGCATGTCGCCGAACATCACATCGCGCTTTGCCCGGATCTTCTCGGATGTGTCCACGAGCGGCTTGTGGAACCGCAAGAAGTTGAAGACGTAAAACGGTGCTATGGCGAGGCTCATCAGCGCAAGCTGCCAATCGATGTAGATGAGTATCCCGAAGACAAGGATTAATTGAACGATATCGTTGACGATGGTGTTGAGGTTGCCCGTGATGAGACCCTGCACGGTCGAGGCGTCGTTGATGACGTTACTGATCAGCTTGCCGGTTTGGTTTTTCTCGAAGTAGGCCAAAGGCAACGACTGCATATGCCGATAAAGCTTCTCTCGAGTCGCAAGCAGAAATCGCTGGCCCAAGGACGCTGTCGCGATGCTGAGTCCATAACCGATGATGCCCGAACCGATGGCAAACCCGACAACCCAGGTCAAATACATCATCGTGTTGATGTGAGAGCCCTTCTGGAGCTGGTTGATGATGTCGCCGAGGATCTTTGGAGGAATAAATCCGAACGCCGATTGGATGATCGTCAAAATGATGCAGACGACCTCGATCTTGAGGAATGGGCGAAGCTCGGGCATTAGCCGCCGCAGGTTCGAGCGCCGCTTATGTTTTTCAAGCGGTATGTCTTCGTGTTCCTCGTTTTGATTTGCCATGGTCTTTCACCACAAGTTTACGTAAAAACGATTCTTTTCGCATGGGTCGCGCGTATAGTATCTGCAGACTATGTCTTTTCGCACAAATTACGATCAAACGCTTGACGAAATCCGCAGCTCGGTGATTAAGCTTGGCGGACTGGCCGGAGATATGGTTCGCATGGCCGTCGAGGCGGCGCTCAACAATGACACCGAACTGGCCAAAAGAGTCATTGCGATGGACGACGAGGTCGATGCGTTAGACAATTTGACTCTGGAGCGCGCGGCTGAGACCGTGATGATCGAGACGCCGGTGGCCTCCGACCTCAAAATGCTGGCTTCGGCTTTGGGCATCCTAGGCGAAATCGAGAAGGTCGCGGACGACGCCGTGAAGATGGCGTCGCGTTCATTGAAGCTCAGCGGATTGTTCCCGGCCGAAATGAAGCGGCCGCTTAGCGAAATGGCTGAGGCGTCACGTAAGGTGTTTGCCGGTTCGTTGCGCTTGTTCACCGACTATGACCACGACCTGGCGGCCGAAATCCGCAAGGCCGACAGCGAGATCGACATGCTGTATGTGAATGCGAGGAACCGCATTTTCGAGCTGATCCAAGAGAATCCTAAGGCCACCGAGCATTTGGTAAGGGCCATCGAGGTGTTCCACGCGCTGGAGCATGTCGCCGACCACGCCGAGGACATCGCCAAGCGTATCATGCTTCACTACGAGCGGCATTCCGAGCCTTCCGCCTAGTTTTTTCCGCCTGTTGTGGCGATGCCCTGGATAAACGTCCTCTGGGCGAAGAAGAACAGCACGATGATGGGAACGGTGAACATCGTCGATGCAGCCATCAATTGCCCCCATTTGCCGCCGTAACTCGACCAAAACTGTTGCAAACCGTAGGCAAGCGTGTATTTTTGCGGATCGTTGATATACAGTAACGGGCCGAAGAAGTCGTTCCATGTGCCGAGAAACTGGAACAGCGCGCAAGTCGCCAGAGCAGGCTTGGCCAGCGGAAGCACCAGCTTGGAGAAAATGGTGATCTCGCCCGCGCCATCCACGCGAGCAGCCTCGCTCAGCTCCTCTGGAAGGGTCTTGAAGAACTGGGTGAGTAAGAACACATAAAAAGCTGATCCACAGAACGCAGGAACGATCATGGGCAAGTAGGTTCCATACCATCCCAGGGCTCGAAAGAGGGCGAACACCGGGATCATCGTAACCTGTCCGGGCAAGGCCATGGTGGCGATCATCAACGTGAACAAGGTGTTTCGTCCCCAGAACTGAAGCCGCGCAAATCCGTACGCAACAATCGCGCTTGAAATGACCGCGCCAAGAACGTTAAAGAAACATAGAATCAGCGTGTTGCGCAAGTAAACGAGGAACGGGACGGTCGATAGGGCATCAGGATAGTTCGCCCAGTGCGGCTGCATCGGGAAGATGCTCGACAAGGTGATGCCTGAGCCGCCGCCGTTGCCATAGATGCCAGTTTCGGGTTTGAGCGAAGTCGAAATCATCCAAACAAGCGGCAGAAGCGCCGGGATGGACAGGGCGATCAGGCAAACGTAGACGGCGGCCTTGCTGAACCCCCGAGGATCGAGCGGACTGTAGGATTTAGTCTTCATAGCCTAGCTCCTTGCGCCTCTTAACCTCGTGGTCCAGCCGCTTTCTTAAGTCGGCCATCGCCTGCTTCGGCGTCAATGTGCCGCGGACGGCGTAGTCCTCAGCTCGCCCGATCTCGTCGTTCAGAAATATCTGGTACGGGACCGGCGGCAAGGGCTGGACATTCTGGCTTGGCATCATATCGAGGAAAGTCTTGAACTGCGGATACTTCTTCAGATAGGCTTGATACATCGGCGCATCGGCAACTCGCGGGCTCAAAGGAAGCCAGCCGCCCCAGGTGTAGAACTCGGCAGCCCGCTCCGGGTTCTCAAGGCCCGACCAGAACTTAATGAACTCCCATGCTCCTTCTGCTTGCTTTGCGCCTGTGGGAATGATCATGAAGTTGCCGCCGGTGAATCCAGCCAAACTGCGTCCCCCTTTGGGCGGAGGAATGGCGATGGTCGAATACTTGAGATTGGGCTTGTATTTCCGAGCTTGCTCTACCCGCCACTGGCCATCGATTGTGATGGAGTAATAGCCTTCAAGGAAAGGCCATCCTCCTGCGAAGGAGGCCGTGTTCAGTCCCGAATTGAACTTGGTGACGTTGTCGTATCCGAGCTTTTTCCATTCGCCGGCGATATACTCCAGAGCTTCGAGGTTCTTAGGGTTCTCGACAGTCACACGCTGGCGGATCGGATCCCAATAACCTCCTCCAAAGACCTCAGCCATTCCCAACAGGCTTGAGGGCATAAAACCGAGTCGTTTCAACCGTTTGCCTTCGAACCGATTTAACTTGGCTGCTACCCGAGTCAGTTCTTCGATCGACTTCGGGAACTCGCCTTCTTTGTAGCCTGCCTCTGCCAGTTGATCGGGAAGATAATACAGGGCGAAGAGATTCATGCCGATCGTCAGGGCATACAGCCTGCCTTTGTAGGTGCCGATTTTCTTTACGGCTGGATAAGCCTCGGCGTCGAACTGCCGCTTCTGCTCGGGCGTCATGAAGTCGTCGAGAGGCTTAATGAGGCCGCTTTGAGCCCACGTGGGAATGACAGCGTTCCATTGGGCCATGCAGTCCGGCGGATTGCCTCCGGCGACGGCCATCAAGAACTTGCTGTCGGCGCCGCTCGACGGAACCGATAATGCCACCACTTCATACTTTTCCTGGCTCTTGTTGAAGCGGTCGACGATCTTGTCGACCACGTCTTTCCATTCGGCGGTCCACATGTGCCAGAAACGAACCTGAATGCGCTTTGGATCGGTGTTGCTCTGCGGCCGCCACAACATGAGGTAAGCCAAGAGGACAGAAACGGCGGCTAACCCGATAAACCTAAGCCTACGCGCCATAGTGCACCCACTTCTTCTGCGAACGGAATATGAGCACGGTGACGACGGTTATCAGCAGGAACAAGACCCACGCCATAGCACTGGCGTAGCCCATGTCGAGATAGCGCCAAGCCCGGTTGAACAGGTAGAGAGAGTAAAACATCGTGCTGTCCTCGGGTCCGCCTGCGGTCATGATATAGGCTTGCGAGAAATATTGGAATGAGCCAATGACGCCCATTACGAGGTTGAAAAAGATGACCGGCGTGAGCATCGGAAGCGTGATATGCCGCATGCGCTGCGTCGGTCCTGCCCCATCGATGAGAGCCGCTTCATAGAGGTATATCGGAATATCCTTGAGGCCGGCCAGATAGATGACCATGCTTCCGCCAACTCCCCACAATCCCATAAAGATCAGACTCCACAGCGACCACTTGGCGTCATTCAACCAAGCCGGGCCTTCAATCCCTACGTTCCTCAATAAGCCGTTGACCAAGCCGATTTCCGGATTGAGAATCCAGATAAAGATGACCGATGTGGCGACAGCAGGCACAATTGAAGGAAGGTAGAAGATCGTGCGGAAGACGCTCATTCCTTTGACGTTGACGTTGAGCAAGAGCGACAGCAACACCCCGGCTGCGATGCCAAGCGGCACGGCAAACACAGCGTATTTCAACGTCACGATGGCCGACTTAATGAACAACGGATCGTCCGTCAGCAAGGCGACATAGTTCGCAAAGCCCACGTACTTCGGGCTAGAAACGATGTCATACCGGGTTAGCGACAGCCAAATGCTGCTGACGAACGGACCTGCGGTGAATAGCAGAAACCCAATCAGCCAGGGACTGATAAACAAATATCCGGTCAGGTGTTTGCGCAATGCCGAGCGCTTCATCTGGTCGATGCTACCGTTATTCAGGTTCGATAAACCAGAGACGCGGCTACTTTTTAAGTGCGTATATCCCGGATTCGCGCCCGATTCGCCCTTCAAGCTCCAGCAGCGTGAGTTCAGACAGCAGATTAGTCGTCGATAATCCCGTCTGCGCAAGGATTTGCTCAGACGACATCGGATGAACCGACAGAGCCTTGAGAATAGCCTCTTGTGCCGGGGTGGATGCTTCTTCTGCACCTCGAACGGCAATCTTGCCGAAGTTCAGTGCTTCGAGCACTTGGTCCGGATGGTCCACGAGCGTCGCACCGTCGCGAATCAGCGCGTGGCTGCCTTGGAAGCCTGTGTTCGTGATGTTGGAAGGAACAACGAACACCTGCTTGCCCATGTCGGCGGCTGCGCTTGCGGTGATCAATGCGCCTGACTTAGCTGGAGCTTCGATAACGAGAAGAGCATCGCAGAGCATAGCGATGAGCCCGTTCCTGGCAGGGAAGTGGTAACGAAGAGCTCCAGCTCCCGCAGCAAACTGGCTCACCAGGCATCCTTGGTTGCGAATTCGTTCGAAGAGATCGCGGTGCATGGCGGGAAATATCTTGTCAACGCCTGTGCCAAGAACGGCGACGGTTTGTCCTCCAGCCTCCATGGTGCCGTTGTGGGCGGCCGCATCGATGCCTGCAGCGCCTCCGCTCACGACGACGATTCCAGAAAGCGCCAGCGCTTCAGCGAACTTCGAGGCCGCCGCTTTACCGTAGAGCGAGGCCCCGCGCGTGCCGACGATGCCGACCATCGGTTTGCCAAGGCATGCAGTGTCTCCCCAAGCGAACAGGGCAGGCGGCGGACAGGCAACCTGCTTTAAGGGTGAAGGAAGCAAGTCTCCTTCAAGAATAGCAATGCCTTTCTCCAGAGCCGGGCCGAGAGCTTTGACATTGGCGTTTCGAATCGCCTCTGCCTCTTTCGGATTCAACCTGTTGCAAAAGGCAAGCAGGTCGGCCTCGCAAAAACGAGAGTTACCGAGCTCCCTTAGGATGACTCGGTAACGCTCCGGCGACAGATCCGCCGATAATAATCTTTGCCAGAAGGCAGATTCTGCCAAGGGTTATTCGCCCTTCATGCCGCCCCCGCCGCCGATTCCGCCAGTTTTCTGGTCGGTCTTATCTCGGTTAAGTGGCGGCAGGACGTTATCGATGTGCAGTCGATAGGTTGCCTTGGTGACATTTCCAGCATAGTCGGCGACTTCAATGGTGATGACCTTTATGCCGTCGCTTAATGGCTTATTGGCTTTGTACTGGAAATCTTCCATCAACGACTTCGGGTCGCTCTCTGAGAACCCGACAAGCGCATATCCGTCTCGTCCGAACTTGAACTTAACAGGCTTGTCGTTAATCATGACCTTGATGGAGCTCTCTTTGATTCCGGTAACGGGATCGTCGATCTTGAAGACGAGTTCAAGCGGAGGCTGACCAGAAACGTCGTCGCCAGCGCTCGGCCAAACCATTTTGATTGTTGGGCCGGTCAAGTCTACGCCCAGTTCGCGGTCGAATGCGAGGAGGCTGCCGTCCTGAGCCAAAACCAAGAGAGTATTGCCCGAGACGATTCCAGGTCCTGCAGGAGGCACAGGCTGCGCGGTATCGGTTGTTGAGGTCGTCGAGCCGCCCATTCGGCCGCCGCCTCCCATCATTCCGCCGCCGCCGCCGCCCATTCGGCCGCCACCACCCATCATTCCTCCGCCGCCCATCATGCCGCCGCCGATGTCGCCGCCGCCGGTGGTCGTCGTTTTAGCGCTCTTCTGAGAGGCAATCCAATAGCTCCAAATGATGTCCTTTGAGGCAGGATCGATGAGATTCAACGAACCGTTTGAAGAGCCGACTATTACTAGCTTCCCAACCCATGACGGGCTCGTAGAAGGAGATGCGCCGGTTTGGATCGGCTTTCGGGTGATCAGCTTGCCGAACGGGTCGATCAAGAAGAGGCCGCCGTCTTGGCTCATAGTGGCCACGCCGTCAACGGACACTGCAGGCGATCTCACGGTCTTAACGCCGATATATACTTCCCACTTTTTCTTGCCGGTCAAACTGGCGAGAGCCGTGACATAGGGGCCGTTGTTGATATAAATCGTCTCTCCGACAACGACAGGCTTCGAACCAATGTTGAGATCGTTAAAGCTCTTCTCCCAAACGGTTTTTTGCGTGGCAATGCTCTTGGCAACGACCTTGCTGTCGCCCTGCATGACAATTACATTCCCGTCGGACGTGGCAATGTTGCCAAGGATGCCGGTAAAGATGCGCTGGGGATTCTCCCACACGGGCTGCCCGTCTTCGCTATTCAAAACTTGAATCGTGTTGTCCGACAGTTGGGCAACGATGAGTTTCCCAGACTGTTGAAGCTGTCCAACGATCGTTCGAGGCATTCGATACTTCCAGACATTGCTGCCGTCCGAAGCCTTCACGCAGTAGACCCATCGGTTCTCATCTGATGCGATGACGAGACCGTCAACCAAAAGGGGACTCGTTAGAAACACGCCGTCGATCGGTTCGGCTATCGGATAGCGCCACCGCTGGTTGCCCGAGTCTTTGTCAAGGGCGTAGATTCGTGATCCGACCGACACATAAACGATGTTGCCATCGACGACCGGAGAACCCGATGGACTGGCCACCGTGTTTTGCGACCACCTCCAAACGAGAGGGGCCGGACCGTTGAAGTCGGCGCTCGATAAGGCGGCCATACCTAACGTTGCTAATCCAACGGCAAAGCATCGCGCTTTCAGCATGTTCTCAATTCCTCCTGACTACTAGCATAAACTGTAGCCCTAATGCTTCATTTTAGCTAGAGCGCGGCGCAGAAGTCTATAAAGACGCGCCTATTCATGGGACGTTTATTGATTGTCTTTTGTAACGGAGACAATCGGAACAGGCTTCAAGGCATAGGACCAATAAAGACGGGCGCACCTAAGATCGATGCGCCCTTGTGACCTCCGCACTCCAAGCGACTGGTTATTGGGTGGCAAAACTGGTGAAATAGACCTTCAAAACCGGTCCTTCTTGGGAGTCCCAGTCGGGATGGGCTTTGCCTTCGTCTTTGCCTTCCTTCGAAGGGTCCTTACCATCTTTGCCTTCTTTTCCCTCTTCAGACTTTTTGTCTGCGCCTTCCGTAGCTTTGCCGCCGTTCTTTTCGGCTTCTTTCTGCGCCTCGATTTCTTCGAGTTGCTTGTTGATGGCTTCGGCTAGCTGGGCGCGCAACTTCTTTTTGCCGCTTAGCGACCTGACGCCCTCGGGGCTTTGCGACGTAAGAACGCCGATGACGGCATCGCGAATGATGTCCATTTCTCCGCCTCCGCCGCCCTTGCCTTCGCCGCCTTCTTTTCCGCCTGCTTCCATCTCGAAGCCGTCTTTCAAATGCAACGAAATGGTCGTTCTCAGGTAGGTGGAGCCGTCGCTCAGATTCACGAGAAACTCCTCAAGCGGAACCACTTTTCCGAGTTTTGTTTCAGGCTTCTTGCCCTCTTTTGGGGCTTTCATTTTCATACCGAAGAAGCCGCCCGCGCCTAAAACGACGGCCAGTATGACGATCATGGGCAACTTGCCGCCCTTTTTCTTAGCTGTAGCTTCGCCTTCTGTCTTTTTCTCTTCCGACATGCCTATCCTCACGGTATTTATTCCGTGTTTGACCTGCTATTTCACACAGGAGCAGATGGTTTTTTGCCGTTTGAGAATCTAGGAAAGAACGCGCGCGACACGCTTGACGATATCGTCGATGAAATCAATATCGACCGTCAGCGGCGGGGTGAACCGGAACGTTCGGTGTCTTGTTTCCTTCGTTAGGAGCCCTTCTTGGATGAAGGATTGTTGGATAGGCGCAGTGTCAATGCTTTCGTCGACCTCAAGTCCGACCAGTAGACCTTTGCCGCGAAGGTCCTTCACGTGCCTCAGGTTTGCTCTCCGCAAGCCTTCCATCAGGCGGCTGCCAAGCGCTTCCGACCGCCGGTCATAGTCTTGGACAGCCATTTCTGCCATGGAGGCGATCGCCACGGCGCAGGCTAAAGGATTGCCTCCGAAGGTGCTGCCGTGGTCGCCGGGCTTCAAGACGCCCATCGCTTCGTTGGTGCCGACCGCTGCAGATACGGGTAGCAAACCTCCGCCTAAGGCTTTGCCAACTGCCATTAGGTCAGGCTTTGCGTCTTCGTGCATCCAAGCAAATCGTTGGCCCGTGCGACAGAAACCGGTCTGGACCTCGTCCCAGATAAGCAGAACGTTGTTCTCATCGCAGATCCGCCTGACTTCCTTCATGTAACCGACGGGTGGAATCAGAACGCCGCCTTCGGCTTGAATCGGTTCGGCAAATAATGCGGCCGTGTTCGGCGTTATTGCATCTGCCAAAGCCTGCGCATCGCCGAATGGAACGAGTCGGAATCCTGACGAGAAAGGACCAAATTGATCGTGGTATTGGGCTGTATCGCTGAATCCCACAAGCGTGGTCGTCCGGCCGTGGAAGTTGCCCTCGCAGGCGATGATCTCGGCTTGGTCTTTCGGCACTCCCTTGACCGAATAAGCCCATTTGCGTGCGATTTTGATGCAGGTCTCAACGGCTTCGGCGCCGGAGTTCATCGGGCACACTTTGTCCAAACCGGTATAGAGACATAAAGACTTCTCAAACAAGGCCATCTCAGTGGTGTTGTTGGCGCGCCCGGTAAGGGTTAGCTTGGCGGCTTGGTCCGTTAATGCTTTGATAATCTTTGGGTTCAGGTGGCCGTGCGCGAGGGCAGAATAAGCGCCGATGCAGTCGAGATATTTCTTGCCCGATCCGTCCCAGACATAGCCGCCCTCGGCTCTTACCACATTCACGGGTAGGGGATGGTAGTTGTGCGCGCCGAACGTCTCAGCCATCTCAAAAGCCTCGCGGTCCGAAATGGCTTCGCACATCTTTTGAACGCCGTCGTTGGCGATCTCTTGCCAAAACATCATCGTTGATGGTTCCATGGCTTGATTATGAAGGGTCAACCAATGCGCTGTGAACCCCTCTCGGGAACTGAATATAGACCTTTCCCACAACCTCAAACCGGTCTAACATATTCCCGATAATCTGTCCCTTGCGAAGCAAGGAGAAGACCAATAAGCGAAGTGAACTGAGAAGGGGTTTGAGAAGTGCCATGGACGGCCCGTCCATGGTTACGGTACCTTCGCTTTCCGCGGCTAAAAAGGTTCTACGGAAAAACGTGCAATCCGGTGTTGTCGCCGGATGGATTGTCCCGGCGATCAATCGACTATGGCATCAGCACGACTCTTTCGGCACGACCTTCAGCACTGTTCCGTTCGGCACCGACAGGCATTCGCCGTTGCCTAGCACGTTTCCGTCCAGATCACGAACCTCGAAAGATTGGCCCAGCTTGCGCGGATTGAGCGAAACCTGCAACATGCCCATCGATTCAACCTGGATTCGCAAATCGTAATGGCATTCGCGGAACGAGAGGTTGGTGACCATATACGTCTTTCCAACCTTTTGCAAAGCTGTTGGAAGGGTCGGAGCAAGCAAGAACTCGCGCTTGTAGTTGCCGTTCGACTCCCGGAATCCAAGGATGTTGCGGATGATGAGCAAGGGCAGAGTCGCGCCCCAGCCGTAAGCTTCCGAGCCGCTGTGCGACCAGCCGGTGATCTCAATCGGCCAGAATTCGTTGGCAATGCCTGGAATGCGGTAGTTGAACTGCTGCGGCATGTTCACGACGGTCGGGCCAAGGTAAGTGATGTCTGACTTGTTGGTCCTTTCGTAGACGCGCTGAGCCGTTGTGTAGAGCACATCGGCGGTCAGTTGGCGCAGTCCTGCCAACCACCCGGCTTCGGCAAAGGCAAACATGAATGACGGCCATTCCAGCCAGTGCTTGGGATGGTCGACAAACCACTGGAACTTAGGCTTGATCGCCTCGATCTGCTCCTCTGTAGCGATGCCAACGGCAATCGGAAGCAGCATCATCACGTCCAGATAGTCCGGAAGGATGATCGGCTCGTCATTTCGGGCGTCGAAGTCGCGGAACCATCCGTCCACGAACATGGCTCGCGTAGTGCGAATACGCTCAGCCGCCATTTCTTGCCAATATTCGACACGGTCGCCTCGGCCGACGATCTTTGCGAAAACCGACATTTCCATCATCGCGCTGGCCATCGCCGCTTCGACGTCCACGGTCCGCACATACTCCGATTCTTTGCCTTCTTCGTCAGCTTCTATCAAGAATCGCTTCGAACCGTCTTGTCCTGATTCCCAACTGTTGTTGCAGAAGAACCAGCCGTTTTCGTCGGTTCTGTTTTCGAGCCACCAGCAGAGGAACGCTTCGAGGTGGGGATAAAGCTGAGCCAGCCATTCGTCGTCATGGTCCAAGGCGTAAAGCGAATGGATCATCTTGAACGGCAAAACCCAAATCGGCGCTGTGCCGCATTCCTCGCCGCCCATGCTGATCATATTCACGCTGCCGTCCTCGCGAACGCAAGGAACATTGGGCATCGGCGCATCGGCGAATGTGCCTAGAATCACTTCTTTCGCCAGTTCTCGATCCGCATAACTCAGGCACATCGAGTCCAGAATGGCTTCCCCTAGAACCGAGCGAGGGGTGAAAATCTGCATGGCGTCCCAGTGGTGTTTGAAGATTCCCACAGGCGGACGAATGTTGATGCGGATGGTCTCGAGGTCATAAATCCAGCCGTTCTTCCAGTCGTCTGGCCAATCGCCCGTTAGCGACGGCGCATTATCATAAAAAGCCTTGTCCTCGTCGCGGATCTGATCGAGTTTTGTTTGCGCATCCTCGAACGCCTTTTCAAAGGTCTTTCGAGCATAGACTTCGTTAGTCCCACGGGCAAGAACAAGCAGCATGCTATCCGACGAACCGCCTGGAAGTTCGATACGATAACTGAGGCATCCGAAAACCGGGTTTGGAGTGATCGAAGTCGCTCCGTCGTTTTCAGCAAGCGAATCGGCAAGCATCCATTCGCGCCATTCCGGTTCCGACCCAGTGGCTTTATAGGCCATGGGAGTTCGGTTCGCGCCCATGACGAAAATATCGCCGTAAGCCCAAATTTTGGCGACGGCTGCTTCGGCTTCAGGACTGTAGAAGGTGCAAAAACCGTTTGATCCCCACCAGTTCGTCTCAGGATGGCCGTACTGGTGTGTGGCGTGGAAGGTGATCGATTGGCTTGATCGGCCTCGGTTGTGGAACTCGACCAGGCAGCCGATCGCATGCTCGTCGATCTGGAAATACTTGAGGCTGACGCTAACCTTGCTGTACTCCCAGTCATAGGACATCAGGTTCTTGGTATGGTATCGCGAGACCAAGTTGACACCGGCTGTCGCAAAGTCCTCGGCAGTATGGAAGCATGCTCCGTCGATGTTGACTGCAGGCTGTATAAACGACAAGTAGTTGACGTTTCGCTTCGACCCTTCGCCGTAAGCCCAAGGCATCCGTCGGCACCAATAGCCGAAGCCGATAGGAGGAACCGAGCGTAAAACGCCGCTTCTATTAGCTACTGAGGAGTGCCACGGATTGTCAATATATCCGAACGGCACGTAATCCCTATGCGGGAATGAGTTTGGCAAAACGACCTTTGGGGTCATCGGCTTCATATTCTGGTCACTAGCATACCAAAGAGACATGGCAATTAACTAAACAAGTTGTAGGGGCCGATCTCGGCCATTTGCGACTATTGTAAGCGGATTGCCTGTTTTCGTCTAGACTTGTATTTGCTAGTTCTGTTCCAGCATGATTGAAAAGGACAAATGGCGAAAGTAACAGTTATTGGCGCTGGCGGATACGTATTCCCAATCCGGCTTCTCATCGACACCTTCTCTTTTCCCGAACTTCAGAGTTTAGAAGTCGCACTCTATGACATCCATGAAGGGCGTTTGAACCGCACCGCTGGGCTGGTGCAAGGCATCATCGAGCGAAATGGCCTGGGAGTTAAGCTATCGTCGACCCTCAATCGCAAGCGGGCTCTTGAAGGAGCCGACTATGTGATCGTGGCGTTCCAAGTCGGCGGCGTCGAGGCTTACAAGTACGATGTCGAGATTCCCCGCGAATACGGCATCGATCAATGCGTCGGCGACACGCTTGGCCCAGGCGGCGTTTTCCGAGGTCTGCGGACGATTGCTGTTCTCAAGCAAATCGCTGCAGACATGAAGGAAGTCTGTCCGAACGCGTTAATGCTGCAATATGCCAACCCGATGTCGATCAATTGCTGGGCGACGAACCTGCTCGGCATCAAGACGATTGGCCTATGCCACAGCGTCCAAGGCACCAGTGCGATGCTGATCGGGCACCTCGGCTTACCCTATGACGAGGTTTCTTGGCAGTGCGCCGGCATCAACCACCAGGCCTGGTTCACTTCGTTCGTGCACAAAGGTGAAGACATTTATCCGAAGCTGAAGGAGACGATGTTCGCAAGAAATCCCTCTCCTGCCAAAGGAGCGCGCGGCCGGTTAGAAGGAAAGGAACTCTCTCAGCGCGGCATGGACCACGACAGCGGCGACGAGCACTATTACAACGAAGTCGTCCGAACCGAGATGATGCGCACTTTCGGCTACTTCCACACTGAGAGCTCCCATCACGGATCCGAATATACGCCTTGGTTCCGCAAGAACGCCGACACCGTGAACTCCTATATCGATCGGCGATGGGACTACTACGATATTTCATGCAGCTACCAGAACCAGGAGCAGCAGGATTACATAGAGAAACTCTGCAACGGACCTTTAGAGTGCAGCGAAGAATACGGCGCTCGAATCATCAACGCCTGCGAGACGGGAACACCTGCTGTTGTTTATGGAAACGTGCCGAACTGGGGTGCGCCTGGCTCGGACCCGGCCAAATCAGCTTCGAATATCATCTCGAACCTACCCCGCAACTGCTGCGTCGAGGTTGCCTGCTTGGTCAACAAGAACGGCATTCAACCCGTTGCTTTCGGCGATTTGCCTCCGCAATGCGCTGCTGTGAACCGGATGTGCGTGAACGTTCAGGAACTGGCCGTAATCGGCGGCCTGAACGGAGATCGCGATAGTGTTGTGCGAGCAATTGCGCTCGATCCACTCACGGGCGTACACTTAACGCTTCCGCAAGTATCGGAAATGGCTGGCCGGTTGTTCGAAGCAGAAGCTCAGTGGCTTCCGCAGTTTAGGAGTTAAGCAATGGCATTCGAGTTGGAATACTGTCCCGACGCCCAGATGATCATGGACCGCTATGCGTCGTGGTGGAAGTGCGAGATCCTCGACCGGCCGATCGTCACAATGGGCGTGCATCAACCTCCGATGGAGATGCCCCACAAGGAACATGCCACTATTCGGGATCGATGGTTCGACTATGAACACTCCATTGCATGCCATGACGCCTATTTCAAGCAGCGCGTGTCTGTCGGCGATGCTATGCCGACGTTTCTGCCGAACCTAGGGCCCGAAGTCGTGGCGACTTTGTTCGGAGCGGAACTCGAGTTCTCGGACGAGTCGTCGTGGTCGGAGCCTCTCGTGTCTTCTTGCCGAGATATTTTGAACCTGAAATGCAACCTCGACAGTCCGTATTGGCAGACGATCCGCAATATGGTCGACATGTCGCTGGAAAAGGGAAACGGCAAGTGGGTGACTTGCTATTCAGACTTGCACACCAACGGCGATGCACTGGCCTCATTGCGGGATCCGCAAGATCTTTGCATCGAGATGATCGACGATATCGAAGGCGTGCGGCTTGCGTGCGAGTACGTTACCGATTCCTTCGCTGCGCTTTATGACGATATCTGGAATCGAGTCAATGCCTATGGCCAGCCCAGCGTGACGTGGCTTCACGCCCCGGCATGGGGAAAGATGTTCGTTCCGAACTGCGACTTCAACGCGCTTATTTCGAAAGACATGTTTAAGGAAGCCATCTGGCCTTCAATCGTCCGCGAGGTCGAGCACTGCGACAGAAGCATCTTCCATCTTGATGGACCGACAGCGCTTCAGCATCTCAGCTTAGTCCTCGAAGAACCGAAGATCGAAGGCCTGCAATGGGTCTATGGCGCTGGCAACGGTCCTGCCTCGAAATGGGAAAAGGTCTATCTGGAGGCGCAGGAGCATGGCAAGTGCCTGCAGATCATATGCGAGGACTTCGACGATGCTCGCAGGTTGATGAAGGTTCTCAAGCCGGAAGGCGTGTGGTTCTCCATCGGATCTTCGGCGTCGAAGGAAGAAGGATTGGACTTCCTCGATGAAGTTGCGCGATGGGGCGGACGGTAAAGCATTAACTAAACCCATGCAATATGCGCTGAACCGGAAAGGTGAGCGTATTCAGCCCAAGAAGGGAGCTAGAGCTCGATGCCCGGCGTGCGGCGAGAAGGTGCTTGCCAAGTGCGGGAAAATCATGGTCCACCATTGGGCCCATGAAGCAGGCGCGGACTGCGACTGTTGGTTTGAGCCGGAAACCGAATGGCATCGCAGTTGGAAAGCGGCATTTCCCAAGGAGTGGACCGAAGTGCCTTTAGGCGAGCATCGGGCGGATGTTTTTTTTCTGACCGAGGCGTCTTTGAACTCCAGCACAGCCCGATCTCACCGGACGATATTGAGGCGCGCGAGGCGTTTTACGGACGGAAAATGGTTTGACTCATTGACGGCTCTGAGTTCGCAAGCCGCATCTTCATCATGGAAAGGTATCGTGCGAAGCGGCTCTTCAAACTCCGTTGGAAGCTTTGTCCCAGAAGCTGGACTCTAGCCAAAAGGCCGCGTTTCATCGATCTTGGCGGACTGGCCGCCCAATCTCTTCTCGGCGAGACCATAGCTTCCGCGGCAGGATTCCCCGATATGGGTCCAAGAAAGACCGTCCGACGGGAGCTGACCCGGGCTGCCAGCTTGCCGGAATGTTTAGGCGGCTGCATGATTTTGCGGATTCATACGCTTCATGTGAACGGCTGGGGCAGCGCAGAACTCTATTCGCGTGAGCGACTGATGAAGTTGCTTCTTGGTACAATAGCGCAGTAACTGGCAATCCGCAAGCAAATTTGCCGGAATCGTATAAAAAGTCGGTTAAGAAAAGCACCCTTAGGCATGCAGGAGCGGCGCAGGATGGGTAGAATTCGCGCATATCAAGGCTCTTTGTCTATGATTTGAAGGAGAAATAGGAATATGTCTCGCAAGTATGGTTTGGCTCTTACTGTCGCTCTTGTAGCCCTTTCGGCTGCATCAAACGCTGTCACGATCGTTCAGTGGGATTTCAACGATAAAACGCTCACTCCGCAAATCGGCACCGGATCGGTTTCTCTGATCGGAGGAGCTGTCGTATCTGTAACCTCAACCGATCAAGGATTTCCGTCCGGAAGTGGCAGCTCTGACCCAGCGGCAACGGGAAACGTAGCTTATAGCACCAAGGGCTATCCAGAGCAAGGAACGGGCAGTGGGACCGCAGGCATCCAGTTTGCGATGTCGTCTGTCGGTTACAAGGATCTCATTTTTACATTTGACACGAAACACTCGAATACTTCCAGCAAGTACATCCGGGTCGATTACAGCCTGGATGGCTCTAATTTCATCGAAGGCACCACCTATTCGACGACAACGTCTTTTGTTAACGGTCTATCGCTCGACCTAACTTCAATCGCCGGCGCTAATAATAACGCGAACTTGGCTGTAAGAATCGTTGCCGTCTTTGTCCCAAACGAGGCAACCTACACGGCGACTAACTCTGCTAATGGCTATTCGCCAGCCGGCACGATGCGCTACGACATGGTGACCCTCAGCGGCAACCAAGCCGTTCCGGAGCCTGCCAGCTTGATCGCACTCGGCGTTGGCGCAGTCGGCCTTCTCGCTCGACGACGACGCAAATAAGATTCTGCTTTCACCGAATCACAAGAGCCTTCTCGAATTGCCGAGGAGGCTCTTTTTCTATGCAGGTATTTCAAGCCTTCCGAATCGCGCGCCGAGTCGGGTATCTTATCTGAACCTTTGCCGGGATGGCGGAATGGTAGACGCGGCGGTCTCAAACACCGTTGGGGGCGACTCCATGAGGGTTCGAGTCCCTCTCCCGGCACCACCTTTCTTCTCAACTAAGCTCCTTCGCGCTTCGGCGAATATATCACCTGTATATCGTTTCATTGCCTTCGGCTTGCCGGATATTCTGTATCTGCCATGTCCGAATACCCCTTCACAAACCCGAGTCTGCCTGAAAACGATCGATTGGCCAACTTGCTTTCGCTGATGACGCTGGACGAAAAGATAAAGTGTCTCAGCACCGATCCGAGCGTTCCTCGGTTGGGGATCCGCGGCAGCGACCATGTCGAAGGGCTGCACGGGCTATCGCAAGGCGGACCGGCGAACTGGGCGCCGAAGCGGCCTCTGCCCACGACCACGTTCCCTCAGTCCTACGGTTTGGGGCAGACATGGAACCCAGAGTTGCTCTTCAAAATCGGCCGCGCTGAGGGCATCGAATGTCGATACATCTGGCAGAACGAGGGCTATCGTCAAGGCGGCATCGTCGTGCGCGCTCCGAATGCGGACCTCGGCCGAGATCCGCGCTGGGGCCGCACCGAGGAGTGTTATGGCGAAGATCCATTCTTGACCGGCACCCTTGTTGTGGCCATGGTGAAAGGCCTGCAAGGCGACGACCCTAAATGCTGGCTGACCGCCTCGCTGATGAAGCATTTCTTGGCCAATAGCAATGAGAACTCGCGCGACTTTTCGTCCTCCGACTTCGACGAGAGACTTTGGCGGGAGTACTACTCGGTTCCTTTCCGAATGGGCGTCATCGAGGGCGGCAGCAGAGCCTATATGGCAGCCTACAACGCTTGGAACGGGGTGCCTTGCCACATCAATCCGATGCACAGGGATATCACTGTCAAGGAGTGGGGCCAAGACGGCATCATCTGCACCGACGGCGGCGGCTATATGCTCCTTCGCAAGGCCCACAAAGCCGCAAAGACTCAAGCCGAAGCCGCGACAAAGATCATCAAGGCGGGTATTGGGCAGTTCTTGGACAACTATAAGCGCGGCGTCAAAGATGCGCTGAAGAAGGGGATGTTGACTGAAGCCGACATCGATTCTGTGCTGACGACGGTGTTCCGAGTCATGCTTCGGCTGGGTTTGCTCGATTTGAATCAAGAGTCGCCTTATGCATCGATCGGCGAAGGACCGGAGCCTTGGACAACTCAAGAGAACATCGACCTGGTACGGCAAGCCACTCGCGAATCGATTGTTCTGCTCAAGAATGAAGGCTGCTTGCTTCCGTTGGAGAAGGGCAAACTGAAGTCGATTGCCGTTCTTGGCAAGCGCGCCGACAAGGTGTATTTGGATTGGTATAGCGGAACGCCGCCGTATGCGGTTACGCCGCTTGAAGGAACTCGCTCTGCCCTGGAAGGAGCTACGGTCCTTACGGCAAAGGACGAGAAGGAATCCCTGGAAATTGCGAAAAAGGCGGACATCGTCATCTTCGTTTGCGGCAACGATCCAGTCGGCACCAAAGGCGGCTGGGCAACCATCGACCATCCATCAGAAGGCAGGGAAGCGATTGATCGCGAGACCATCGACCTGCCGGAGGAAGAGCTGATTCGAAAGGTGTTCAAGGCTAACCCGCGCACGATCCTCGTGCTGAATGCCAGCTTCCCCTATGCGATCAATTGGTCGCAAGAGAACCTTCCGGCGATCATTCAGATGGCGCACAACAGCCAAGAGCAGGGCAACGCTCTGGCCGATGTTCTGTTCGGGCAATACAATCCTGGGGGCAGGCTGACTCAAACCTGGCCGAAGTCGCTTGACGATGTGCCGGAAATGATGGACTATAACATCCGGAACGGCCGGACCTATATGTACTTCAAAGGCGAGCCGCTTTATCCGTTCGGATTCGGATTGTCCTATACGGAGTTCTCCTATAGAGCGCTTAAGGCCACAGACGGCGGCCAGACATATAAGCTGAAGATCGAAGTCGAGAACACTGGCGGGTGCGACGGCGAGGAAGTTGTCCAAGTCTATGCCAGGTTTGCAGACTCAGCGGTTGAGCGCCCCCAGAAACAGCTTTGCGCGTTCAAACGGGTATCCATCAAGAAGGGTGAAACCAAGGCGATCGAGTTTGAGGTCAAGAAGGAAACACTAGCTTATTGGTCAGTGGAGACGCATGGCTGGGTCATCGAGGAGAAGCCGGTCGAGTTTCTGGTCGGACCCAGTTCGAGCGGCGTAGCCCTAAAGACCGTTTGTTAGGCAAATCCGTCTGAAAACAAGCAAATGTGCGGGTAGAAAGTCATAGCGCTCTGATAAACTTAGCGAAAATTGTCGCTATGGTTAAACGAGTATTAATTCGAGCATTGTCGCTTGCCGCCTGTGCAGGCCTCATACCAGCAGCGTTGGCATGTCCTTTCTGCCATCAGGTCCGGAACTACATCGTCGGCGATACGATGGATATGGGCAACGGCACCGCCCGAACCTGGGTCCATGTCGATAAGGACGGCAAACCGGACCAGGTTGGAATCACGTTGACGGAGACCGCGCTGGAGGGACTCCAGACAGCAAAACCTGACAACGGGATGGATGGCTACGAATTCACTTTGAAACTTCCCAAGGAAGCGTCGATTCTCCCCTTCGACCACATCGGAATCGACTGGAACCCGAAAGGCCACACGCCTGCTCCGATCTACACGGTGCCGCATTTCGACTTTCACTTCTACATGATCACTCCAGCCGAAAGGATGACGATCGATCCGGCAGGCGAAGGAATGAAGCTGTGCCAGAAGAAACCCGCGCCGACCGCGCTTCCCAAGGACTTCATCTATGCGCCCGATAGCGAGATCAAGTACATGGGATCCCACTGGGTCGATGTGAACACTCCTGAACTGCACGGCAAGCCGTTTACGCAGACCTTCATTTATGGTTCGTATAACGGAAAGGTCGCCTTCATCGAGCCGATGATCACGATGGAGTATCTGAAGTCCAAACCGAACGAGACCTTCAAGATTCCCCAGCCGCAGAAGTTGAACTATAAAGGCAAGATGTATCCGACGAAGTATCACATCCGCTATCTGCCGGACCGTAAGGAATATCAGATCCTGTTGGACGGATTTGTGAAGGCGTAGTTTCCAATTGTTTGGGGGCGAAATGCCCCCAAACAACTATGACGCCGCCGCTTTCTTCTTCGCGAATTTGGCGGCGACACGGTCGAAATACGACGTTTCGGGCATCTTCAACGCACGCGCGGCAAAGAAATAAATCCAGGCGCCAACAAGGCCGAGTCCGAACACTTTGACCATCGACCAGAAGTTGATGGAGTATTTGCCTAGGTTCTTGCCGAGGATCGCCACCTCTTGGTTATATGGCAGGATCTCTTTCCCGATCCACAAAACCAGACCGAAGGCTGTTGCGCACAAGGCTGACTTCACGAGAGTCAATCCAAGGCCCTTCATGTCTAGTCCCCCAATTTGCGGTCCCACATAGATGAGCAGCATGATAATCAAGAAGATCGCCGAGAGGGATCCAGCAAGGGGCAAACCCAGGTAGCCGAGAGGGGTAAGCCGGAAGATCAGCAGGAAAGCGACGAACAAAGCTGTCGTAACCGTGCCCAAGATAATTGGGAGCAACGACTTCTGAATGGCGAAGAATCCGCGCATCAGCACCGGATGCAAGCACCAAGCCGATATGCCGATGGCAAAAAGCCGCAAGCTTTCGGTAACCATCTGGACGCTCGCACCATTCTTGCTGGCAGACTTCCCGTAGGCAAAGAACACGGTAACGATTTCCGGAGCCATGATGAACATCAATACAGAGATCGGAATCGTGATGAACAGCACCGTTCGCATCGTGCTGACAAGCTGGTTTCGGTAAAGGTCCATTCTCTGCTGGGCAAAGAACTGAGTTAGCGCAGGGAAAACAGCTATCGCCAAAGACTGGCCAAAGATACCGAGCGGAGCCTGCATCAGCTTGTTCGAAAGGTCAATCGAAGCGTTCGTGCCGTAAGGATAATACGACGCGAAAGCCTGCATGATCATGCTGTAGACGCCAGGTAAAGACAAGCCCAACACCACCGGGAGCATCAAGATGAACACTTTTCGAACCCCTGGATGCTTCACATCAAGCGACGGTTTGAATTTGATCCCGATCTTCCGCATCGCCAAATAGGGAATGAGAAGGTTGCCCAGAGTCGCGCCGATGAGCGCCCCCCACGACATTCCCATGATTCCGGGATGGAAGAACGACGAGAGAACCAGTGCGCCGAAAATGATGCCGAGGTTGTAGATATTCGGTCCAAGGCCCGGCACGGTGAACTTTTGCCTGGCATACAGAGTTCCAAACATCAGCCCGCCGATGAAGAACGCGTATTGAGCCGGCAAAATGATTCGGCTCAAGTCGGCGATCAGAGGGCGAATGGCGTCTTTCTCTGCGCTCGGGGCGATTACATAGGTCAGCGGGTAGGCAAATATCCAGGCGAAGACAATAAAGGCGATAACGATGATCGACATCACCGTGACAACAACGCTGAACACTTTCCAAGCGTCTTCTTCCCGGTCGGTGTGCAAATACTCGCTGAACACCGGAATGAAGGCAGAACTCAAAGCGCCGCCGGCGATGAGAAAAAACAGCAGGTCTGGAATTTGGAACGATAGCCGATAGGCATCTGCTTCGTGAGCGAGACCGAAGACCGCGGAAAGTGCGGTATCTCTCAGAATGCCCAAGACTCGGCTGAGAAACAAGCTGAGCATCATGATGCCGCTTGCCTTAGCGACATTGGGTAGTTTTGCGTTTTCTGACACTGGCGTCTATTATGAAGGCTTGTCGCAACTTAGGTGCAGACAACTTATGTTCGTCAGCAGGTCAACTGAACACTTAGCCCTCAGATGCGTCTCCATCTCCATATGCTTACAACCTTGATTCTTGCCCTTGCGGTTCCCTTGTGGGGGAGCGCCGACAGAACCTACGCTGTCCAATCGTATTCGACCACCCTCTATTGCATGGCCAGCAAACGCGATTTGCCGATCAAAGCTACGTGGCCTGCTGGATCGGGCAAAGCGCCGGTGATCGTTTTTTCGCACGGTTATCTAGGCTCTAAGGACGGCTACGAACCGATGGCAACCTATTGGGCTAGTCACGGTTACATTGTGTTAAGGATGACGCACGCCGATTCACTTCAATACAAGAACACCGCAGCAAGGCGCGGCAACCAGCTAGGCAAGTCGGTCGGCGAGTTCGCCAATGCGCTCGATCGGCCGAAGGAAGTTTCGTTCGTCATTGACTCCTTCGCGAAGATTGAGCAAGAGATTCCATCGTTGAAGGGCCGTTTGGATGCATCGCGCATTGGCATCGGCGGCCATTCGTTCGGCGCGCATACGGCAATGGCTTGCGCAGGCACAGTCGGCTCCACTAGGATCAGTTTTCCTGAGAAACGATCAAAGGCGTTTCTGCTGATGTCTCCTCAAGGAATCGGAGGCGGCTTGACCGAGAAATCTTGGAGCAAGATAACTTCGCCGATGATGGTGGTTTCGGGCACAAAGGACGAATCTCACGCAGGCCGCGAAGTCAAGCCTGGCAATCGCCGCGATCCCTTTACTTACAGCCCTCCGGGAGACAAGTACTTGCTTTGGATGGACGGCGCGAACCACGGACTTGGCGGAGTGGCGCGTTCTGGCGAGGCCAAACTGAAGATATTCAACAAGGGCTCGAACCCCGACCAGCTTAAGACCGTTCAAGCCGTTTCCTTAGCGTTCTTCGACGCCTATGTGAAGGGCGATAAGGCTGCATTAAATTGGCTGAAGGCGAAGGACTTAGCGAGTTCTTTGCCGGCTAAGAGCGACTTTCTGAGCAAGTAGGGTTCAGGTTATAGGGTTTAGGCTTAATCGGACATGTCCGATTAGGCCTGTTATTCCTCTTCCAGAAATACCCAAAGAAGCTTGAAAAGCTCATCTTTCACTTCTCCGGCCGGTTGAACTGCCAGCTTGTGAACGCCTGGTGCATCGATCTCAAGATAGCCAAGCGAATGAGGTCTGAAATCGCTCCAGTTGCGATGCGTCGCCTTTGTTGATACTTTGGAGATAGGCGAACCATCCATGAGCACTTCAAAGTCCTGTCCTACGTAAGTCGCCGCACAAGCGTAGCAAACCGAAACACGCCATTTACCTGCCGACGGCAGATGGAAGGTCCATTCCGCGGAGCTTCCAGAAGTCCATCTGCCAATTTGGAATGGAAGTTTCGTGCTCCCTTCATATGGGGCTTCCAAAGCAACGTTTGCTAAGACGGCGCGGCCAGCCTGGAGCGCAATCCCGCCGCCGCTTATCTCGCCAATCATCTCGTTGTCGACTTCGATTGCGCGCTCAAGGTCAAGTCGAATGACCGTATCGTAGTTCACCGGCATCGAAAGAGGTGAATGGACATGAACGGATTGGCCCTGTTGAGCGAACGGCAGGAACTCGCCCGACGAGCAAAGAGTTGCTGACCTTACCCTCGACTGTAGCCCATTTACGCGAACGACCCCGTCAACCGGCCAGTCAAAGACATGGAGATAGAGAGTCGTGGGAGAGCCGAGAGTCGTCACTCCCCAATCTTGCGAGGTCTCAACGAATGGAGTCTGGCCGCATCCATAGAACCCTTCACGGTTTGCCCGAATGCATTCGCCCATCGTTTTCATACATTGATGTGCTTCGGCCGGGATCGACCCATCGGCCAATGGACCATAGTTCAGGACTAAGTTCCCGCCAAGCGAGATGTTTCGAACGAGATTCCGAATGAAATAGGTGGCCGGCCGCCAGTTTTGGTCGTCGCGCGAATAGCCCCATGACAGTGCGAACGTTACAGCGCTTTCCCAAGGGTGGTCGATCTGGCCCGAAGGAAACTCATTGTCACCAAGGGTTTCATAGTCGACTCCCTTTTCTCCGCCAATTTGCGATATGGCTAAGCGGGAGTTCACGACGACCGATGGGTCCTCGGCACGGATCATCGCCAGCATGTCGTCGACTTGCTTCTGGGTCATGTTGGTGTCTTCGCGCCGCCTCCAGCAGTCGAACCAGATCGAAGCAGGCTTGTAGCGGCGGATCAGTTCGCGAACTTGAGCCATCGATTTCTCACGCCAGTACTGGTCGAATTGTTTGGGAGTCAGGTTGTCGCGGTGTCCCTCGCCGCCATAGAAGAAGAAGTCGTCGTAGCCTTTAAATTGAGATGGATCGGATGAGTTGAGGTCCCAGAAGTTTCCCCAGCCGTAAGGGTGCTCCCAGTCATGCCAGTGCGAGTAGTAGAAGCCCAGTTTAAGTCCGTAGGCGTCGCAGGCTTCCTTAAGTCTTGCGATAATGTCAAATGAGACTCCTGCGAGGTTGTTGATCGTATATTCCGATACTTCAGACGGCCAATAGGCTAGTCCGTCGTGGTGCTTCGATACGAAGATCACGTACTTCATGCCGGCAAGCGCTGCCGATTCAGCCCACTCGTCAACCTGCTCAGGTGTGATGTGCAGCCGCCGAATTGCTCGGTCCCAATCCTCGCGGGGGACACGGTTGCGGGCGCGGAGCCACTCGCCGTATTCGGTTTGCCTAACCGCCTCTCCGGCAAATCGTCCTTCCAGCGCTGCGCAGGCGTTCCAATGAATGAAGAGACCAAACCGGGCTTCTTCAAACCAAGCGGTTCTCATGTTGTTGCTTGCCACGGTTGATCGTAGATGACAGGTAGACCGGAAGTCAATGTTGACTTGGGAGAGAGGCATCTGCTAAACAAAGACGCCTCAGCCCAATAGGCCGAGGCGTCTGCTCTCGTAAAGAAGGTCAGATTACGATAGCTGCCTATCGAGAAGCGCGGCGATTTGCGGCTTCGGCGCAGCGCCGATCATCTGGTCGACAACTTTTCCATCCTTAAAGACTAATAGGGCCGGAATGCTCATGATTCCATACTTGCTGGCCAGGTCGGGGTCCTTCTCGATATCGACTTTATATACGCTGGCTTTGCCTTGGTATTCGGCCGCGATCTGCTCGACGCTCGGTCCGATCATGCGGCAGGGTCCGCACCATTCGGCCCAGAAATCGATTAGAACCGGGACGGTGGACTTCAATACTTTCTCTTCAAAATCAGCTGTTGAAACGGCTAGGTTAGCTCCCATGTCTTAGTGCTCCTTGTTGTGTGCTTCTCTGGTATACCTCTTTAGGTCCTTTTAAGAAACCGAGAATCATCTGTATATGAAGAGTGACCTATCGGCTCGGAGGATGCGTCTCAATAACAAGAAGTCCTAACCGGATCACTCAGGAGGGGTTTCAAGACCTTGAAAATGCGAATTTCATATCTAACATTAGCCCTTGCCGCAATGTTTGCGGTATCCGCGGTTTCACCTGCAGCTCCGCCCAAGAAATCGGCGAAGAAGAAGACCGTTGCGAAAAAGACCGTCAAGAAAGCCAGCGCTGAGAACGGCCTGGTGGGGATCCACCTGTACGATACCGGCATGACGCTTCTGAAGAAGTACGGCAACCCGATCGATATTCAGGGCGTCAACATCGGCGGCACAACAGCCGGACCCGGCTCAGGTTTTGGCGGCCCGATGGGTGGACCGATGGGTCCTGGCGGAATGCGCGGCGCAGGCCCTATGGGACCGATGGGTCCGATGGGTCAAGGCGGCGGCGGCGGATCGGCCCCAGCCATTAACGAATTGCGTAACGACCCCGAGACCATCAACTATGCACCGCCAACTGCAGGAGCATCTGCTGGTGGCGGCGGCGGCGCACCTCCCGCTGGCCCAAGCGGTCCTGGCGGCATGAGCGCCCCTGGCGCAATGGGCGGCTCTGGAATGCCTGGAATGCCTGGCGGCGGGATGGGTCCTGGCATGCCTGGCGGATCAGGCGGCGGCGCCGGAATGAGCTCTGGTTTTAGTGGCCGAACGGTTTTCACCCGGTGGGTCTACAACCGGCCTCAAAGCCGATATGCGTTCATTCTGGACAAGTTCAACCGCGTCGTTCAGATTGAGACGATCGGCATGGCTGACGGCAAAGTGCGAACGGCTCGCGGCATCGGCTTCGGCGCACAGTTCAAGCAGATTATCGCTGCCTACGGCGCTCCCGACGCCTATGAAATCAGTGGCAACTCGCTCGTCATCCGATACCTTGTAAAGCACAAAGTCGCTTTCCGGCTGAACCGCCTCGGCGAGAATAAGCCGCATGTGGTTACCGGCATCGTTGTTGCCGCCGGCAAGGCGTAAAGAGCAGAACGTGTGGCTGACGAGAGAGAAGAGATTCGTTCTCGAATCGATATAGTCGATCTCGTCAGTCAACGAGTAGCCCTGAAAAGGGCAGGAAAAACCTGGAAGGGTCTCTGTCCGTTTCACGACGACAGAAACCCTTCTTTTGTTGTCGATTCCTCCACGGGCCGCTATAAGTGCTGGGCTTGCGGAGAGGGCGGCGATGTCTTTAACTGGGTGATGAAAACCCAGAACGTCGAATTTACGGAAGCCCTTCATATCCTGGCCGAGCTAGCCGGCGTAAAACTGAGCAAAAAAGGCGCGGTCGAGCGTTCAGAAAGAACCCAGAGGCTGAACGCCATGGAGAGCGCGCTCGCGTTTTTCAGGGCTGAGTTCGAGAAATCGCCGAACGCAAAAGGTTATTGTGAAAGGCGGAACCTCGATGCGGCAATCCTTGACCAATGGGAGATCGGATATGCGCCTGAACTCGATTCGGCTCTAACGATCTATCTTCAGAAGGGCGGACATGTCCTTGCCGAATGCAAACAGCTCTTTCTCGTCGACCAAGATGCCAGCGGCGGCTTTTTCGACAAGTTTCGCGGACGCTTGATGTTCCCGATCCGCGATGAAAGGGGGGCGCTTGTGGCCTTCGGGGGCCGAATCCTCGGCGATGGACATCCGAAGTACATCAATTCCGGCGATACGCCCATCTACAAGAAGAGTCGCGTTCTCTACGGCATGCATCTAGCCAAGGAAGCGATGTCGAAGACACGATCAGCCGTCCTCGTGGAGGGCTATCTTGACGTTATCGCCTGCCATCGTGCCGGAGTCAATACCGCAGTGGCTTCCCTGGGAACAGCGCTCGCAGAAGAGCATGTCAAGCTGCTCAAGCGCTGGTGTGATGAAGTCGTTGTGCTTTATGACGCCGATTCAGCAGGACAAAAGGCTGCGAAAAGAGCCAGCGAGATGCTCGTCGCCGAAGGGCTCAAGGTTCGAGTGGCGCTGATGCCTGCCGGAGAAGATCCAGATACCTTGCTGAGAACTCAAGGCGAGCAATCCGTTCGAAACGCAGCGTTGGGCGGCATTACGCCGATCGATTTCGCTTTACTAGGTATCAAGAGTCAGAAGAACCCGATTGAATCCGACTTCTGGGCAGAGGCGATCGATGTGCTCGCCTCATATCCAATGAACCTGGAGGTAGAGAAACACATCGAGGAACTAGCCGCTCTCTATCCTGGTGTTAGGGACCAGCTTGCAGCTAAAAGTATTCTGCGGAAACAGGTCATAAACGCGAGAAGGACCAAACGGGCGGCCGATCCTCATCGAGATAGCCAGCCAGCACAAAGAACTCAGATACATCAGTCGCCGATTTCGGTACTAGAAAGGGCTGTTTTTGTAGCCTTTATAAGGGACCGTCAGCGAAGCAAAGCATGGCAAGCAATGGCATCTTCGGAGATCTTTGAGACTGATGCGGGGGCGAAGCTGGCCGCAGCCATTAGAGGCGCTTTTCCGTCGAAACCACCTGAAGGCAAACCGGTCGAATGGCTTGGTCAAATCGAGCCAGCCAACTACGGCACTGTGCTCGCCGAACTGGAACAGGCGTGGACAAACCGCATCGGCGATGACCGAATCGACACAGACGCGGAACTCGAAGAAGCCCTGCTTGCGCTAAATAAGAAGCGGGATGCGCGTTTGGTCCAGGAATTGAAAAGCAATGTCGGTGCAGACGGATCGGATGACGATTCTGATCGACTTCGCGAAATCAACGAAAGACTTCGCAATCTCCATCGTCATAACAAGTAGTATTCGCTTTGAAAAACGTCGTATCATAGAAGGAAGACGCAAGCGCGATGAATCACGATATACGCGACACCGATATGACCTTCAGCGGTCCTGTTGAAGAGTCACCGGCTATGAAGCCGGCGGCGCCTGTCGCTGTGCGTCCACCCGCATATACCACAGAGGTCCGCGAACGCGACTTCAACTTCGAATCGGCGAACGGCGAATACAGCGAGTTCGGCGGCTTTGCTCTCGATGACGACTCGTTGCTCGAAGACTCTGTTAGAACGTGGTTGCGCAAGATCGGGCGGACTCCTCTGCTGACCATTGAGCAGGAGATCGAGTTTGCTAGGCTGGCTCAGCGCGGATGCGAAAAGAGCAGGGGCGCACTGGTTGAAGCGAATCTGCGGCTGGTCGTGTCGATCGCCAAACGATATATGAACCGCGGCATCACCCTCCAGGATCTGATTCAGGAAGGGAATCTAGGGCTCATCCGCGCCGCTGAAAAGTTCGATCCCAGCAAAGGATTCCGCTTTAGCACCTATGCTACGTGGTGGATCCGCCAGGCAATCCTGCGGTCCATTCACGACCAAGGAAGGGCGATCCGAATCCCGCTTCATACCCTAGATATCATCCATAGAGTTATCAAAGCGATCCAGGACATGCAGCAGCAGTTTGGCCGCGAGGTCTCAGATACCGAGGTGGGCCGCGCTTTGGGCATGAGTCCAGAGAAGGTGCGATCGTGCCGCCGAGCTCTGAACGAGCCGATCTCGCTTGAATCGCCATTGAACGATCAAGAAGATAGCTCCCTTTCGGACCTTATTGCCAACAGCCGCGACCAATTGCCCGATGATATTGCGACCACGGAAATAACTCTCAACCGTGTTCGCGAGATCATGTCGATGCTTCCGCCAAGAGAGAAAGAGGTTCTCTTCCTACGCTATGGTCTCGAGGACGGCCGAAGCCATACACTGGAAGAAGTTGCGAGGAAGTTCGGCGTCACCCGTGAACGCGTTCGGCAAATCGAGCAAAGCGGGCTCAAGCGTCTGAAGCAGCCGAGTGTCGCGCAAGACCTAAATGCATTGTTTGAATAGACCAAAAACTGAAATCATAGGCTAGACTAGATACGAGGGGATCGCTCCGTGGAGGGGGCGATAGCGGGGTTAATATGACAAATATTGATGTGATCGTTCCTGCAGGGGGAATGCTTCCTCCCGAATTTGCTCGCGTCGTTGGAACCTCCTCTAAGGCGCTGATTTCCCTTGATGGCCGGACCATCCTCAAAACGACTCTCGGCGTTCTCAAAGAGTGCGATCGAATTGGTCGCGTTGTCGTGATCGGTCCTACCGAGATTCAGAACAGCGTCAACCAGTTGGAAGCGGATGTCGTTCTGCCGTCTCTTAACACCGGTCCGGAGAACATTTACAAAGGGCTGTATTGGCTGAACAAGACAGACACGCCGCCCGAGTATATCCTCGTACTTACTGCGGACCTGCCATTCCTCACGAAGCAAGCTCTTGAGAAGTTCCTGGACAAATGTCCAACGGATAAGGACATTTGCCTGCCGCTGGTCAGCAAAGAGGATTTCGGTGAGACGTTCCCGAACACCGATGCCACCTTCGTCGGACTTAAAGACGGCACCTACACCATCGGTTGCGCGTTTTTGTTCCGAGTTGCTGCCTTGCAAAAAGCGAGGCCTCAGATCGAAGCCGTCTTTGAGAAGCGGAAGAGCAAGATTGGCATGGCGCTCCTTCTCGGATTGCCGTTCGTCTGGAAGTACCTGACGAAGACCCTGTCGGTCGCTGACATCGAGAAGAAAGTGAAGTCGATGATCGGCTGCAACGGCGTCGCGGTTTATGGTTGCCCGGCTGAGCTCTCGTTCGATATCGACTATCTTGAGGATTACCACTACGCCACCGCCTTGATCCAAGCGCGAAAACGCGTGGTTGTTCACAAATAGAATTCAGGGACTCCGGGAGATCTTAAGGCAATGCAACGAGTTCTTGTTTGGGACTTGGTCGTCCGCATTTTCCACGTCGTGGTCGTCGTCGGGTTTACGTTTGCTTACATCGTAGCCAAGTTCATTGGCGAAGAAAGCAGTCTGTTTCCGTTCCATATGATGGTAGGTCTGACTTTGGCTGGCGCAGTCGTGTTAAGAGTCGTTTGGGGAATAGTCGGCACCAAGTGGGCGAGGCTGTCAACGCTCTTGCACGGACCCAAAGCGCATTTGGAATACGCGCAGAGCATCTTCACAAAGTCGGGAAAGAGCTATACTGGCCATAATCCCGCCTCGAGCATGGCGATATTTGCCGTGTTTGGGCTCTTGATGACCATTGCCACAACAGGATATCTGATGTCGCAAGGATACGAAGACCTTAAGAACATCCATGAGATCTGCGCGAATCTCCTTGCTTTTGTCGCGATTGGACACATCTGCGGGGTGCTTCTCCACACGGCCGTTTATCGGGACGGAATCATTCCGAGTATGGTCCACGGAAAGAAGGCGGGGAACCCGGATGGTGCTATTCCAAACGCTGCTCCGGTTTGGGCGACGGTCTTCGCTGTCATCTTGTTCGTCTTCTTTGGCGGGCTTGTTGCCAACTACAGCCCTCAAAGCCGAACAACGTCCTCGCCTATTTTTGGCGGAAGAATCCATTTAGGCGAAGGGGAGTCTCAGGAAGGACGTGGCGAAGGCGACAATACGGACAGAGGCCGCGATGGGAAGCATGGGCGGTACGAGGAAGACGACTAGGATTGTTGTCATCGCAGACGTACGATAGCGGCTGGACTATCTTCTTGTGATAATCTATTAGTTCATGCTCGATTCTACGCACGCCAACCAGCCCGAAGACTTGTTGCGCGAAACCGTCTCGGACGGCGAGTTGCGCATCATTCTGGAACGTCTTGGACAAGAGGAGTTCGGCGGCGAACCGGCGACGACGGTGCAAGACATCGTCGAGGGGACCGGCGCTGATCCGATCGTGATTGGGCGCATACTGGCAGATGTTCGGAAGGAAGAGTTCGAGAAACGGTTTGGTCTACAACTAATGCACCGCGAACAGCGAATCGAGGAGCACGAAGAGCGGATAGAGAAGATCGAGAAAGACGACCGCAAGCCTAACGTCACGGTTATTCAACAAACGGTCATCAGTCCTCCGCCACCTCCTAGGCCGATTCCAAAGAGAGATGATAATCGGTTCTTTCAGGAGTTCGACGAACCTGAACCGTTACCGATAACGAAAAGCGATGACCTCGCCGGAGAAGACATCGACGAGTTGAAGTCTATTGCGTAGGAGCGAAGACGCGAGCGCCAACTTGCCCCGCTATATCTTGCTATGATCGTTTTTGCAGCAATCGTGCTCTTTTATACCAAAGGATGCGAAGCGGCCCAACACGTTCGCTAGCTTGCGATAAATCAACCCTCAAATGCCTTGGAACCTCTTCAAACCCGCCAGCATTTTGCCAACCATATCCTTCATACTAGAAAGGACGAGCGATAAAGACGACGCCGTCCTCCGCGCTCCGCTTAAGCCGGCTTGGCAGAAGCGTTCAAACTGCGTGGTTTGAGTCTGAGAACCTTGCTTTCTCGGCTTCCTTTCACTGGCGTCGGTCGACTCTTGGTGATCGAATATGGGAATGACGGACAAGATCAACGAACTCGCAAAGAAGCGCGCCGAACTATATCTTGGCGGCGGGCAAGAGCGAATCGACAAACAGCATGCCGCCGGCAAAATGACCGCGCGCGAACGCCTTGCAGCCTTTACGGACCCCGACACCTTCCAGGAGTTCTCTCTCTTTGCCAAGCACCGATGCGTGAACTTCGGCATGGCGGGTAAAGACCTTCCGGCGGACGGCGTTGTGACGGGTACGGCCAAAGTTGACGGCCGCCAAGTCCATGTAGCCAGCCAGGACTTCACGGTTGCTGGCGGCGCCGCAGGCGAAATCCACTGCAACAAGATCGTCGAAGCCATGAGAGCTTCGCTCAAGACCGGCACCCCGTTCGTGTTCATCAACGACTCCGGCGGAGCCCGCGTCCAGGAAGGCATCGACAGCCTAGGCGGCTATGGTCGAGTCTTCTTCAACAATACGATGCTCTCGGGCGTCGTTCCCCAGATTTCAATGATCTGCGGCCCGTGTGCAGGCGGAGCGGCTTATAGCCCAGCGCTAACCGACTTCATCATCCAAACCCGCCAGGCCCAGATCTTCATCACCGGTCCGCAAGTCATCAAGCAGGTCACCGGCGAGGACGTAACGGCGGATGCCCTCGGCGGCGTCGATGCGCAGATGGGATACTCCGGCGTTGTCCATTTCGAAGCCGAAGACGACACTCACGCCGTGGATCTTTGCCGCCAGCTCCTCAGCTTCTTGCCCTCGAACAACCTCGAAGATCCTCCCATGATGGGCGGACAGTACGATGTCTCGTCCGATCCAGAGATGAACAAGATCATTCCCGACGAGGCCAAGCGCGGATACGACGTCAAAGATGTCATCGGCGGCATCGTCGACGACGGCTACTTCCTCGAGGTTCAAGCTTCGTTCGCCCAGAACATCGTGGTCGGTTTCGGCCGCGTAACTGGCCGTTCGATCGGAATCATCGCCAACCAGCCGTCTGTGATGGCAGGTGTTCTCGACATTAACTCGTCGGACAAAGCCTCGCGATTCATCCGATTCTGCAACGCATTCAACATCCCGCTGGTCACTCTCGTTGACGTTCCCGGATTCCTTCCCGGCGTCGACCAGGAGTACGGCGGAATCATCCGCCACGGCGCGAAGATGCTGTTCGCCTATTCGGCTTCCACCGTTCCGAAGCTGACGGTCATCATGCGCAAAGCCTACGGCGGCGGCTACCTCGCCATGTGTGCAAAGGACCTTGGCGCCGACCGCGTCATCGCTTGGCCGAGTGCCGAAATCGCCGTTATGGGCGCAGAAGGCGCAGCCGAGATCGTTTTCCGCAACGAGATCAACAAGGCCGAGGATAAGGCCGCGATGAGAGCTCAGAAGATCGCCGAATACCGCGATATGTTCAGCAACCCATATGTTGCTGCTTCGCGCGGCATGGTCGACGACGTCATTCCGCCGTCAGAGACTCGGCGCTACATCGCTCAGACTCTTGAAGCCCTTCAGACGAAGCGCGATATGCGCCCGCAGAAGAAGCACGGCCTGATTCCGCTCTAGAAGGGGTATAAAGGACTCAAGATATGGCAACAGATCAAAATGCAAAGCAGGCGGCAGCATCGGAAGAGATTCCGGCCGAAATCGTGCCGATCATCATAGCGGCCGCGGCTACGGCCCTCGGCAAGCCCATTCGCATCAAGGACATCGTGCTTGTATCGGGCGGAAAGCCAAATGTCTGGGGAACGCAGGGCCGTTTAGTTATTCACGGCTCGCACTCAACATCATCGCAGCAATGGTAGTTCTTGCGCTAGGGAAGAGAAAGTAGAACATGAAACTTAAAATCGCTATTGAAGGTAAGACGTACGAAGTCGAGGTCGAAATTCTAGAAGGCGGAGATGCTTTTCTGTTGCCGTCGGCAGCCGCCGGCGGACGCCCGCTGAATATCGGCCGAACCGAGCGCCGAGCTCCAGCCTCAGCGCCGGCCGTAGCTCCTCGCCCAGCAGCACCGGTTGCAGGCGGAAAGGGTGCATGCGTCAGCCCGCTTGCAGGCAACATCTGGAAGGTCCTCGTCGAAGAAGGCCAGAAGGTTGAAGTTGACGAGCCGGTGGTCATCATCGAAGCCATGAAGATGGAAACGGTCATCGCCGCTCCGATGGCCGGCACCGTCAAAGGCGTCTTCGTGAAGCCCGGCGACGCAGTGAAGCTGAACACAGTCCTCGTCGAGATCGAATAGTCTTGCCATTAAGTAAAGAAGAAACGCCTCCGCTCGTTTTCTGATGGGCGGAGGCGTTGTTTTGTCAATCACTTGTCCGAGCTGTCATCCTGAGCGAACTCATTTCTCGCCATTCCTATCAAGCAATGACTGCGTTCAGGTTCTTCGCTTCGCTCAGAATGACAAGCCAGCCCACCAAATTAGCCGTCTTCAGGCCGATGTTGGGAAACGTAAAGGTACCAGCAGACGCCGAAGCGATCGACCAGATCGGCTGATAGAGGCGACCACGGAAGCTCTCCTAATCCTCGGATGACATGGCCGCCCTGGGACAAGATTTCAAACGCGTGCCGAAGCTCATCGTCGTTGTCTAGATTCAGACCGAGACTCATCGTCGGCTGCTGGGCTGCGATCATTGTTGCCGCGGCCGCGACATCGTGCGATTCGCTAACGGCAAATCCGCACTGGCCCGCCTTCTCGATTTCGGCATGAAGGTAAGTCCCGTCTTCGTTGAAGACATGATAGCCAATCGTCATATTGAATGCGTCGCAGTAGGTTCGCGCCGCTTCAACGCTGTTGCTCACATATAGAGTTGCGCCTAGTGTCATGTCGGTCTTGATATTATGGCTTCGTGTCGAGTGAGATCGGCTTTGAAAACAGCGGGCAGTTAAGGACTATCGTGTGGTATTCGCCGTTCTCGCCGCAGACATCAACTCCGCAGGTCGTTGAGAGTCCATCAAGAGCGTCGGCGATGGCTTGGTCGATGATTCGGCCTTGCCATTCTGGCGGAATGTGTTGCGAAGCGACGTGCGTGATAGCGATTTCCAAACCGGCGGCCAGCATCTCGCGTAGCAACTCGGACCTATCGCGCTGCCAGAGAGGTCTGAGCACTTGCAATGGCGAATCTGCTTCGGCTACGCATTCCTCTATCCAATTCGGATAGCTATCAACGAGGTCGATGTCGCCTGTAATCAGCGCGTCGATGCCTTCCATCTGCGAGATCGCATTGACATAGCTTTGCCGGTAGGGCTCTTTTACTGGGATGAGGCCTAGAGGCAGCGACATGGCTTCTGCTTGCGCCTGAATCAGTTTGATCGGATGGGCTTGGAACTTGACTTCGCCTTCGGGAACAAACAAAACCAGGCGGCGTATGGTCCAACCTTCGTTCTTGGCAACCATCGCTGCATAGCAACTGTCCTTACCTCCGGTCCAAAGCACATCGGCGGTTTTCATAGTTGCTACTATATCGCGACTGGTTCGATAGGTGCTCTCTTGGATCTTTGCAGTTGCGCTCTTGCGGTCAAATGCTCCACCCCCCTGCCCCCCTCCTCATGCACGAACCATCACGAGGAGGAGGAGAAGATCCCTCGTCCCTCGTCCCTTATCTTGCAATAAAGCCTCATATGATGCGCCTGCCAAGAAACGCATCGGTCGATCAGGGTATAGTTTAGCGATCCGATGAGCCGCGTGCGCCGCTGACGCTGCCTGAAGATCGGAGCCTCATTTGAAAGCCTATCTCGTGCTCAGCGACGGAACGGTCTACGAGGGAGAAAGCCTCGGAACCGTGGGAGATACGACCGGCGAGGTCGTCTTCAACACCGGAATGACGGGGTACCAGGAAATCCTGACCGACCCCAGTTACGCCGGACAGATCGTTCTTTTAACTTATCCTCTAATTGGTAACTACGGAATCAACGACGACGACTTCGAGTCCGACACGTTGAAGCCGACCGGTTTCATTGTCCGCGAAGCCTGCGACGTGCCTTCCAACTGGCGATCGCGCAAGTCTCTTCACGACTTTTTCGTCGAGAAGGGAATGGTTGCGATTCAAGGAGTCGACACGCGGGCCATCACTCGGCACATTCGCTCAGGCGGCGTCTCGATGGGAATGATCACCAACGGATCGCCCCTCGAAGCACTCGCCAAGCTCAAGGCCGCTAAGACCTACGGCGACACCGACTTTGTCTATGAGGTGACGACGAAAGAGCCATATGCTTGGGGTCGAGTAGGAAAGGAAGCCCTCGATGAAGACGACGGAACGTTCAAGTACCGTCTCGCCGTGCTTGATTGCGGCTTGAAGTTCAACATCCTGCGCCGCTTCGCCGCCGTCGGATGCCGAAGCATCGTCTTCCCAGCTACAGCGACTGCCTTAGATCTCTTGAGCGTTAACCCGGACGGAATCGTGTTGTCTCCCGGTCCCGGCGATCCTGCGCGCCTCGCTCCGGTCGTCGAGACGGTTCGCCAGCTTCTTGGCAAAAAACCCTTGTTCGGCATCTGCCTAGGCAACCAGCTTCTGTGCCAAGCCATCGGCGGCAAGACCTTTAAGCTAAAGTTCGGCCACCGCGGATCGAACCACCCGGTGAAAGACCTTTTGACCGGCAAGGTGACGATCACCTCTCAGAACCACGGCTACGCGCTGGATCCCGATTCGCTTGCCGGCACCGGCGCTGAGATCACCCAAATTAACCTGAATGATGGAACTGTCGAAGGCATCCGCGTGAAGGAATACCGCGCCTCGTCCATCCAATACCACCCCGAAGCGGCACCTGGCCCTTGGGACAGCAGGCCGTATTTTAGCGAGTTCGTGGGGCAAATGGAGGGGAAGTGAGAGAAGAGGGGGGAAGGGGTATGGGGTATGGGGTAGGGGAGTCCCAGCCTGTACGATCCTTTGAGGACTTGGTTTCCTGGCAAGAAACTCGGAAATTGGTCAAGGAAATCTACTCGACCACAAACGCTCAGCCGTTTCATTCAGACTTAGCCTTTAAGAGCCAGATAAGAAGGGCAAGCATAAGCGCGATGGCGAACATCGCGGAAGGCCACGGTCGGACAGGTCCTGGAGAATATGCCCACCATTTGTCCGTAGCTTTAGGTTCGCTTGCCGAACTCCGTTCCCATCTCTATGTCGCCCTGGACGCCAACTTCATCAATCTAGAACGCTTTAAGACACTAATGGACCAAGCAGTCTCGGTGACCAACTTAACCGTGCGGCTGCGAGTAGCGATAGTCAAACGGCGAGACAGTTCGTCGGTTAAGGAGGAATCCATAGTCTATTCGGATACTAAGAACGAGATCTTTGGCGAAAGTGATTTGCCCCTACCCCTCACCCCCGACCCCTTACCCCCTGTACCGGAGGTGCAGCCATGAAAGTCCTCGTCATCGGTTCCGGACCCATCGTTATCGGCCAGGCGGCCGAGTTCGACTACGCAGGAACTCAGGCGTGCAAGAGTCTTCGCGAAGAGGGATGCGAGGTCGTGCTGGTCAACAGCAATCCGGCCACCATCATGACCGACCAGGACATGTCCGACGCGCTCTACATCGAGCCGCTGACCGTGGACTTCCTGGAAAGAGTGATTGCTCGCGAGAAGCCAGAAGCGCTATTGCCGACTCTCGGCGGCCAAACCGGTTTGAACCTGGCCACTCAGCTAGCTCACGAAGGCATCCTAGATAAATACAATGTTCGTCTGCTTGGCACTCCTCTTGAAGCCATTCAAAAGGCTGAGGATCGCGAGAGCTTCCGGTCATTGATGCGCGAGATCAAGGAGCCGGTGCCCGAGAGCTGGATCATCGAGAGCCCGCAAGAGCTGAAGGCGATCCTCGACATCGTGCCGTATCCGTGCATCGTGCGCCCGGCGTATACCTTGGGTGGGACGGGCGGCGGCATCGCTGAGACCAAAGAAGAGCTTTGGGAGATCGGCCAAAAAGGCCTGAAACTCTCGATGCGCAGCCAGCTCATGGTCGAGCGCAGCCTGCTCGGTTGGAAAGAAGTTGAATACGAAGTGATGCGCGACTCGGCGGGGAACTGCATCACGGTCTGCAACATGGAGAACCTCGACCCGATGGGTGTCCATACGGGCGATTCCATTGTCGTGGCCCCGTCGCAGACGCTGAGCGACATCGAGTACCACATGCTTCGCACGGCGTCGTTGAAGATCATTCGAGCGCTTGGGATCGAAGGCGGCTGCAATGTGCAGCTTGCGGTGAACCCGGACAGCTTCGACTACTACATCATAGAAGTGAATCCGCGCGTGTCGCGTTCTTCCGCGCTGGCATCGAAAGCCACCGGCTATCCAATCGCGCGCGTGGCGGCCAAGATCGCCATCGGTAAAACTCTAGACGAAATCGACAACCAGGTCACGGGTTCGACGAAGGCATGCTTTGAGCCTGCGCTCGACTACTGCGTGGTCAAGGTTCCCCGCTGGCCGTTCGATAAGTTTGCCTACGGCGACCGCTCGCTGTTCACGCAGATGAAGGCGACCGGCGAGGTCATGGCGATCGACCGGACGTTCGAATCGGCGCTGATGAAAGCGCTGAGAGGTCTGGAAGTGAAGCAAAAGGACCTGCGGCATCCGAAGTTCGCACGATCTGCGCAACAGAAAGGTGGCGCGGACGAAAATGCCATGGGCGGCTCGCCCATGAATTTGAAGGTGCTCGACGAGAAGCGTGGAGCATATCTGCCTCATTGGACTGCCGACGGTTCTACATATGCCGTTACGTTTAGACTGGCTGACGGTATTCCAGCGACTGTGCAAAACCAGTACTTGGAAGAACACAAGAGCCTTCAACAACTCGTGGAAACCGCAACAATATCGACAAACGAGTTTAGAACGCGTTTGAATAAAGCGAGGCTTGAGAAGATTGAGGGAGCTTTGGACAAAGGCTACGGCTCATGTCTGCTTGCCCAGGCAAGTGCCAGATCCATTGTTTCAGAGGCGCTCCTTCATCACGATGGAGCAAAGTACGACCTCGTCGCCGCAACGGTGATGCCGAACCACGTTCATGCGTTGGTGCGGCCGAGAAGCGGGTTCGACTTGCCTGAAATCCTACATGGTTGGAAGTCATTCACTGCCCACCAGATTAACAAAGCACTAGGTCGAGAAGGACAACTGTGGGAGACCGAATACTACGATCATATAGTCCGAGACCACGATGACTTTGAGAATCAGCTCAACTATATCAAGGCCAATCCTGACAAGTTGCTCGTAAGAGAAGAAGCTTGGGTCTATGTAGCGGAGACTCATGGCCGAGACGGCCATGACACGGCGGAAAATGCTCAGGACGGCATGTCCGATGCCCAGCTCAAGGAAGCTATCCGCAAGCCGACCGACGAGCGGCTATGGGCTCTAGCCGAGGGGTTAAGGCGCGGATGGACGCCGGAAGAGATCAACAAGATTTGCAAAGTCGACATCTGGTTCCTCGAAAAGATCCAGAAGCTGATCGTGATGGAGCAGCGCTTAACGAGCCTCCACGCGCATGTGGAAGATCCCGAGGCAATGTCGAAGGCGATCGAGGACGCCTTCCTTATCGGCTTCCCGTCACCGACCATCGAATCGATGCTGGGGATTGACGAGGAGTTCAAGAACGACCTCAAGGACTTGCGAGAGGTAACCAAGTCGCTCGATATTAGCAAAGAAGGCAACCCGTTCGAGACTAGAGACGGATTCGCCGAAGGCGATGAGAACGCATTCCGAGCCTACCTTGAGGAGTTTTCAGCCAGTCTCAACGCGAATGCTGAAGTGGCGGAAAAGGCAAACCGATTCTGGCAGAAATACGACATCGGCGATCCGAAGGTGATGATGCGGTTCTACTGCGTCGGCAAGATTGCTCGGCTAAAAGTGATGCCGGTCTTCAAGATGGTCGACACTTGCGCGGGCGAGTTCGAGTCGAAGACACCTTACTACTACGGCACGTTCGAGCAAGAAGACGACGCCAAGATCAACCCCGATGACACCCGCGAGACGGTCCTGGTGCTCGGTTCCGGTCCGATTCGCATCGGACAAGGCATTGAGTTCGACTACTCGTGCGTTCACTGCGTGTGGGCCCTTGAACGGCTGGGCTACCGCGCGATCATCATCAACAACAACCCGGAGACGGTTTCGACCGACTTCGACACGGGCGACGGCCTCTACTTCGAACCGGTTACGCTTGAGGATGTTCTCGATGTGGCTGCACATGAGAAACCGATCGGCGCGGTGGTGCAATTCGGCGGACAGACGGCGATCAACCTTGCCACGAAGCTTAAGAACAACGGAATCAACGTTCTCGGCACGAATCCGTCAGCGATCGACACGGCCGAAGACCGCGACCTTTTCGAGAAACTGCTCAACGAGCTTGACATTCCCAAGCCTGCGGGACGAGCCGTGAGATCGCTCGAGGAAGCGGTTGTTGTCGCCACTGAAATCGGCTTTCCGGTGCTGGTAAGACCGAGCTTCGTCCTCGGCGGCCGCGCGATGGAAATCGTCTACAGCGAGGAGCATCTGCGCAGCTTCTACGGCGAGGCAGAGGATGCCAACCCCGGCCAGCCGGTGCTCATCGACAAGTATGTTCTTGGACCGGAGGCCGAAGTCGACGTCATATCCGACGGCGCAGAGACACTCGTGCCGGGCATTATGGAGCACATCGAGCGCGCCGGAGTCCATAGCGGCGACTCGATGGCGGTCTATCCGGCTGTGAACCTTAGCCAAAGCGTGCAGCGGCAGATGGTCGTTAGCGCGTGCAAGATCGCCCGTTCGCTCAATATCAAGGGTTTGATGAACATCCAGTTCGTCATACAAAATGACACGGCGTACGTGCTCGAAGTGAACCCGCGAGCCTCGCGAACGGTACCTTATCTCAGCAAGGTCACGGGCATCCCGATGGTTGATTTGGCCACGCGGTGCATGATGGGCCAGAAGCTGAGGGAGTTGGGATACGCAAGCGGATTGTGGACGCTAGGAACGCTGAAAGACGATATCCATACCCCTTACGCCTTACCCCTTACCTCCTCTTTTGCCCCCCACGCCACCGGTTATATCATCCCAGAGAAGCTTTTCATCGATGAAACCGCCGTGGTTCCGGACCCGAAGATTTACGCAGTCAAAGCGCCGGTCTTCAGTTTCCAGAAGCTTCGTAAGGTTGAACCGAGCCTCGGTCCCGAAATGAAGTCGACCGGAGAAATCCTCGGCACCGACTTTACCTTCGAAACCGCGCTCTACAAAGCGCTTGTGGCCAGCCACATCAACTTCAAAGGCGGCGGATATGTGCTCATTTCGGTTCAAGACCCGGACAAGCCTGCGGCTGTCGAGATTGCGCGCGAGCTGCACAACCAAGGCTTCAAGATTGCCGCAACAGGTGGAACGCACGACGCTCTTGAGCAGGCAGGAATCCCTAGCCACTGGGTCATGAAGATTCACGAGGGTTCGCCAAACCTTCTCGACCTATTGTTGAATGGCGAGGCGAGCATGATGATCAATACTCCGAGTAACGACAAGATTGCCGAACTCGACGGCGCTAAGATCAGGCGAGCGTGCATTGAGACAGGCGTGGCCTGCGTAACTGCGATTGACACGGCCGTTGCCCTAATCAAAGCACTGAACGTGTACAGCGAACCTGAGAAGGCAAGCTGCCTGCGGCTTGAGGAGTATCTCGACGGAGCTAAGTCCTAACCAATGAAGCCGTTATTCGAGAACGTCAAAGCCGTCGTTTTCGATTTGGACGACACTCTCTGCGCCTATTGGGACGCCTCGAAAGCGGGTCTTAAGCGCTCGTTCGAGCTGCATCCCGTTGAAGGGAAGTCGCCCGAGGAGATGGTTCTCATCTGGGGCGATGCCTACCGCGAGTTTGGACCGACTATCAAGACCAGCGAGTGGTACAACGACTATCTTCACCGTGGTGAACCGACTCGCACCGAGCAGATGAGGCGAACTCTGGCGAAGGTCGGCATTAAGTCGAAGGAGCATGCGCGGCAGCTATCAAAGGCCTATGCCCGGGAGAGGAATGTTGCGCTTGTGCTTTTCGAGGAGTCGCTTGAGGTCTTGACGGTATTGAAAGGCCGATTTCCGCTGGGTCTGCTAACAAACGGACCTGCCGACATACAGAGGCAGGAGGTCGGCTGTCTCGGCATCGAAGCCTACTTCAACGGCGTCTTCATCGAAGGCGAGATGAAGAAAGGGAAGCCGTTCTCATCCGTTTTCCGTCGCGTTTCTTCCTTCTTCGAGGCTAAGCCCGAGGACATGCTGATGGTCGGGAACAGTTATGGCCACGACATTAGGCCGGCTATCGAACTGGGATGGCATACGGCATGGGTTCGTCGGCCAAGCGACGTTCCGCCGAGTCTCGATCCACGGTTCGCCGCGCCAGAATCTCGGCCTGAGGACGGACCAATACCGGATGCGGAGATCGGGAACTTGAGAGAGTTGTTGGCGCTGCTGGCGATAGACGCATAGCGGACATTGCATGCCTCGGGATTCTCAGAGGCTGTTGCATTGTGCTAGGGAGAGGCATGCCCAGGTATTGCCAGCAACTTGCTGGCAAAGCCTATCGCAGAAGCTTGAACCCTGGCAAACAAGCAAGAAGACGCGGAGACAAAGCATTCTGAAATTGCAGCCTTTCGGTCAAACACAATGCAACAGACTCGGCGCATCCTAAGGTATGCCTGACTCAACCGGAGCAAATCGTTCTTAGGTATCCTGGCGGCAGGAGTTCCTATAGTGAAACCTCGACAAGTTGCCACCGTTGCAGTTCGTTTGCTGTCGCTGTATTTGATCGTTGTCAACATTTGCGATGTATTCGGAACGATCCTTCTGAATGAATTTCGAAAGGATGGTTTGTATGGTACTTTTCCAGCCTATTCGCTGGTCGGATTCGTCGTTGGACTCTTAGTCTGGTTTACCGCGCCGTGGCTGGCCCGTAACTCGATCCGAGACTCCGAAGATGAAATCGTCAGAATTGACATGGCGCAGTTCATCGCTTGCGCTATCGCCGGCACTTTCCTGTGGGTGATGGCGAGCAACACTAAGAGCGTAGCGTATTTTGTGTTGCGGCAGTTTTCAGATGATAATCAAGCGTCAATGATCGGTTCAATGTACAGGTTAAACGACAATCCCTATGCCGTCATACCAACTTTCCTCGTTTCGTTGATTCTTGTGCTATTTGCACCTCGGATGGGCATTGCTTTTGAGAATGCGTTTTTCGGGTGTGAGGAGCGAAGATGATGCCTAAATTGCTAATCCGAAACCTGGCGCAGCTTCTGGTCGTTCTCTGGTTGTTGATCGGGTGCCTAACAGGCACGTTTATAACTCTGTTCAACTATGATCGATCCGCCTTTGCAGATCCTGCAGTCTGGCTATCGATGGCGCTCGCATTGTTCTTGCCAGCAGCTGTTGCCTGTTTGCTGATCGTCACGCCTGTCAAGTCCGGCCGATTCCTTTTGCCGGAAAAACTAGACGGCGCGGCCGCATACCTCTGCGCTACCCTAAGAGGATGCTTCCTTATCAAACTTGTTAACATATTCATGCCACTCGCGATGACGCTTAGACTTGAAGTTACTGATCGTGGCGACCACAGCTTGTGGCTTGCGCTAGCAACTCTCTTAACTGAGTTCATCTTCTGGGTTCTGTTCTTGTGGCTCGCGCCATGGTTGTCGATGGCAGTTGTTGGTCAAATCGATTCCGGAGTGATGTGGTACACGCGGGTTTGGCTATCTGTTAAGGGTTTGTTGAATCCAGATTAGTCGATCGGAAGGCTAGGTGCAGTTGTGATATTTGGCAGGCAGTTCCGGAGCGCCAAAGGCGCGGTCTTTATTAGCCTCGCTTGAAAGCGAAGCCGAAGGGCTTGGAACGGAGCATTCCCGAAACCAAGAGGGTTGTAGGTCCGATATAGACTGAATATCCCTATTTGAACCTATCTCGCACTTTCAGCACTCTTTGTTTCTTATGCGCCGCACCTGGGCCTCGCGCTTCGCGCTCAATCCAGGCAATTATAGACCGCGCCTTCGGCGCTTCGGATATCCTTGCTGGTTTTGTATGCCTCAGGACGCGCCGTTCTGAGGCTTCTCAAGGTGTCCAAAGGCAGATTGCTGGCCAAAACCTCGGGATGGCGCATCCCGAGGTATGACAAGAACCAAGGCCGAGACGGCCATGGCACAAAGAGGCATGGGCTGAGAGCCCATGCTACGTTTTACGCGGACAGGATGTCCGCGCCACTTCACCAATACTTATCTCAGATACAGCTCGATAACCGGAATCGTCACGTTCGGCTTGATTACCGGCAGTCGAACAGAAAGCAAACCTGACGAGGCTTGCGAATCCATTCCCCAGTGGCCGCGCGGCTCGGTCATCTTAATTTCTGAGGCGTCGTTCAACAACTGCGCATACTTCACCTTGCCGGCGAATCCGGGCAACATCAAGTCCTCGATCGGCCAGTGCAGAACATGCACGTACAGCCGGTTCAGCTCAGGGTTGTAGGTTAACCGCGTGTCCGCCGGAGTCGCGAACTCTTTCGGAGCTTGGGTGCAGCCGTAGATCGACCTGCCATGTCGCTTGAGCCATTCGCCCATCCCTGACAGCGATGCCAAAGCGCGCGCATCGAACTCGCCGCGACCCGTCGGACCGACGTTCAGCAGAAGGTTTCCGCCTTTGCTGACCGTGTCGATGAGCAGGAACAGGAGCTGGTCGACCGATTTCCAGGTCGCCTCGTCGCGGTGGTAGCCCCACGAGCCTGAGAATGTCTGGCAGGTCTCCCAAAGGATTTCCTTGCCGTTCTTGGTCGGCCACTCGGTCGACATGAACTGCTCGGGCGTCTTGAAGTCCCATCCGCCGGGCTCATCTTCCATGTCGAGACGGTCGTTGATAATAATGTCCGGCTGGAGTTCGCGGCACAGTTTTAGCAGGTTCGCGCTGTCCCATTCCTTGTGACCCTTCTCGTTGTAGGAGAAGTCGAAGAAGAGGTAGTCGATCTTGCCGTAGTTGGTAAGCAGTTCGCGAACTTGGGCATGCAGATACTTGGTGTACTTCGTAATGTCGCGTCCCGAGTTCTTGGCTTTCTCCTCTTCGTTGTCGCGTTGCGGATGCATGGGGTCGACGCCATAATCGGGATGGTGCCAGTCGATTACCGAGTGGTAGAAGCCGACTTTCAGTCCTTCAGCCCGAAAAGCCTCGACCATCGGCCGAATCAGATCCCTGCCGCACGGTGTGTTGGTCGCTTTGTAGTCGGTTTGCGCCGAATCGAAAAGGCAAAAACCTTCGTGGTGCTTCGTCGTGATGACGAAATACTTCATGCCCGCTTCTTTGGCGGCTTTCGCCCAAGCCTTCGGGTCGTAAAGGTCCGGATCGAAGTGGTCGAAATACTTCTGATAATCAGCGTCGGTGATGCGCTCCATATGCTTCACCCACTCGTGGCGCGCGGGCAAGGCATAGAGACCCCAATGGATGAACATGCCGAAACGGTCGTTAAAGAACCATTTCCATTTGTCGGGAACCTGGACGGGACTTTGATACATCGTTGTCAACTCCTCCGCCCATTTTAGCCCAGCGAGAACAGGTAAACACAATGTTCACTGCAGCGTATACGACATGGTAACATTCACATATGTCGAGCATCAAGATCATTGGTTCGGCGTTGCCCAACATTCCCTGGGAAGACCGGCGCGACGGCGTAAGCACTCCTGTCTGGCGTTATAGCAAGAATCCCATCATTCCGCGCGACCTTCTCCCAACTTCTAACAGCATTTTCAACAGCGCTGCTGTTCCTTATAACGGGAAATTTGCTGGAGTGTTCCGATGCGACAACAACCGTCGCGACATGATCCTTCATGCAGGTTTTAGCGAGGACGGCTACAAGTGGAACATCGATCCCGAAACAATCGACTGGAACCTTGAGAACGGTGTGGCCAAGCCGACATATCTCTATGATCCGCGCGTGTGCTGGCTTGAGGATCGCTACTACGTGACTTGGTGCAACGGCTATATCGGCCCAACGATCGGTATCGGCTACACCTACGACTTCAAAAAGTTCAGCATGATCGAGAATGCGCTCCTGCCGTTCAACCGTAACGGCGTGCTGTTCCCGCGCAAGATCAACGGCCGCTATATGATGTTTAGCCGCCCCAGCGACAACGGCCACACCCCGTTCGGCGACATCTTCCTGAGCCAATCTGAAGACATGATCTATTGGGGCCGCCACCGCCACGTGATGAGCCCGAAAGAGCCGTGGGAGTCGACGAAGATCGGCGCTGGTCCCGTGCCTATCGAGACAAGCGAAGGCTGGCTTATGTTCCACCACGGCGTCTTGACATCGTGCAACGGCTATGTCTATTCGTTCGGAGCGGTTATCCTCGACCTCGACGAGCCTTGGAAGGTTCGCTACCGATGCCGACCGTACTTGATTAATCCGCGCGAGCTCTACGAACTTGCTGGCGACGTGCCCAACGTCACCTTCCCGTGCGCCGCGCTAGCCGACGCCCCGACAGGCAGGATTACTCTCTACTACGGTTGCGCCGACACCGTGACGGGTCTGTGCCACACGCAGGTCGACGAGCTGTTCGAGTATGTGAAGAAGAACAGCGTATAGTTGTAGGCGGCGTGAGTCAACCCTCGGTTCTTGTAGCCGAGGGTTGGTTTTATTTATGCCCGGCGGGGTCGCCAGCGGTGCCGGTAAATAAAACGGGCTGACTCTTCGTTGAGTCAGCCCGTTTCTGTGTTTGCTGCTGGTTAGGAGCTACTTGGTTTTTGGAGGTTCGGGCATCTTCAGATCTTCATTGGTCTTCGGATGGGCCGCATACCCTCGGTTCGAGTTGTCGACGACCTTCGCCGTCAAGAAGAACACGACTTCCTTCTTTATCTTGCTCTTTTCGGTTCGCTTGAAAAGCTCGCCGAGTAGAGGAATATCTTTCAGGAACGGAATCCCGCCAACGGTCTTGATGTCTTGGTTCTGAATGAGTCCTCCGATGGCGATGGTTTCGCCGTCTCGAATTGTCATCAGAGTATTGGCCTCTCGAGTGCTGGTTTGCGGAAGCGATCCGCCGCCCGGCACTGTCGTGAAACCCTTAAGAAGGGTGAGAGAAGGCGTCAAGTCGAGGTTAATCGAGTTGTCTGCGCCGACTCGGGCTAACAGGTTCATTTCGACGCCGACGTTGAGTTCCTTCGACGTGACCGTCGGTCCATTCTGGCCGGAGATGATGCTCTCGACATAGCGAACAGTATCGCCGATAAAGATCCGCGTTCGGCGGCCGTCTGTTGCAAGAATGTTCGGTCGGGAAATGAGCTTGTTATTGTCGTTGAGCTGGTCGAGTTTGCCAAGAATGTTCAGGGTGTCGCCTTGCCCCAGATTGATTCCCGGATAGACATCGCCCTGCTCAGACTTCGGCAGAATTGCCGATGTCGAGCCGCTGCCAATAGATCCAGCAGTGTCTTGACCGCTGCTGAGTCCCTGGTTCATGCGGAAGGATCGAAGCGTGCCGCCGGTGAACAGCGACCAGTCGAGGCCGACCTTGAACGCATCTTCCTTGCTGATCTCCATCACTCGGAGCTCAAGAGCAATCTGCTTTGCAGGCAGGTCCACTGTAGCGAGCAGCTTCCTCGCGGCTGCGATTTCTTCGGCTGTGCCGTAGGTTAGGATCTGCATCGGCGTCGAATCGATGTCAATATCCATTTTGTTGACGGTTGATCCGCCGCCTGTTGCCGCAGAGCCCGGCTGGCTTGAGCCGCCTGCTTGAGGTGTTGTGCCACTAGCTTGCGGGGCTGCATTGCCCTTATCAGACGTCGACTTCGACTGAGCCGCCATGGTCGTGCCAACGCCGCCCGGCATATAGTCTGCCGATAGACGCGGTATGTGAGAGTTGAGAAGGAACAGAGCCTGGTCCGGATCAATATAGTTCAATCCGATCACTTCGTAGTATCTCTGAGCCTTGAGATCTTTGGCATAAGGCATACCGAGAGCGTCGCATATGCCTTTATCAAGTGTATTGGCAATATCAGCAAGCCCATCGAGCGCGTCTTTCGGACCAGTCAAGAAGACCAGAGGATTCTTGGGCAGCTTCTTCTGCTCAATTGTCTCCGGAACCGCGCCAGCAGACGGAGTTGACGTCGTCTTGTCGACGGTGACGTTATTGCTGATCTTGAACGCTGCTTTACGAGCATCGCGATCGATAATAGCCTGCATGGCCTCGGTGATTCTTTCTAGGTGGCCGCTGTAGATCGGCACAACTCGAGTCGTGATGTCGCGGTTCGGTCCGACGTTAGCCGCCAATGCGACTTCCTTATCAAGTTTCTTGATGAACGTAATGACCTCGCCTACGCGCTCAGGCGATCCGACCACGACGACGTAAGCGTCTTTTGCGCCTTTGTCGGAGGGCTGGGTCTTTGCTTCGAGAGCAACACCCGATCCGCTGACTTCGGCTGTTCCGATGGATTGGACAGCGGCCGCTCCGCCTTGGTTGTTCTGCTTGCCGTCGCCGCCCTGCTGGGTTGCGCCGCCAGTCGAACCGGACGATTGGCCTTTGTTCTCGCTAGACGATGCGCCGCCTGAAGCTGATCCAGCTCCTTCGACCTTGCCTGTACCCGTGTTCGAAGTAACTTTGATCGACTCGGTGGGCAGAATGATATCGTAGGATCCCTTAGTTGTGAACTGAGGAATGGCCTTGAAGGCGGCAGCTTTGATCTGCGTGCCTTCTCCGCTGGTCAGTTGAACAACACGGGTTTCGCCGGCGTCCTCAAGCTTGCCGGCGAGCTGCTGCATCGCCTCGGCAAATCGAGCGCTGCTGGTCACAACATACGTCTTGCCGACCTTTGCATATCGCAAACCGGCGAGCGTTGTTACATAGTCCAGAGCCTCCGTCAACTCGACCTTTCTCAGTGTCACGTTGATTTTGCCTTGCACTTCCGGACCAGCGATAATGTTAACACCAGACTGCATCGCCAGGGCTTTGATAATCTGGACCACTTCGGTTCCGCTGAAGTCAAGGGTCACATAGACCGGTTTAGCTTGATGAGCTGGGGCGTATGCCTTCTCTGCAGGTACAACCCGCACTGCTGGCATCATCGTCTGTGCAGGCTCTTCGGTAATCTTTATATCCTGAGCTCGCACGATCTTATCGGAGGCCTTTTCTAGCGGCGGAACGCGCGCCGGATAGGCATCTGCTTTGACAACTTCGGTTGCAGGGTATGTCTCGACCGATTCAGGCGCAGGCGTGTTCACACAGATCAGCCAGCCCTTTCCGTTCTCGGCCAGTTTTGGACTTTGCTTGGGGCTAAGCCATACGTGGACCCGAACGACAGGCGGCTTTGATGTGAACCAACTGGCCGTGGCGTATTGAACGCCGCCGTAGTGAACGCGGACTCGCTTGAATCCACTTGCCAGAGATGTGGCTTTGAACTCAAGCATGTAAGACCTGTTTCCGTTCATGCGGAGCACTTTTGGTGTTGGCAAGTTTTGACCTTGCGCCTGGATTTGGACTCCCTGACCGACCTTCTGAAAACTCAGGCCCGTCAGTTTGCCGTCAGCCGATGCGCCGCTCCACAACGCACCGAGTAATCCAGCATAGAGAATACGGTTGATGTTATTTCTCATTTGCGTTTGCTCCCACAGTGAGAGTCACTGTCTTACCTTTGTGTCGCACGGTCACTGTGCCCTGCGATATATTCGTCACGCGGCTGTCGCCGTCGATCGAGCCGCCTAAAGCGACCAGTCGTTGGTTGCCGCTGTCATCCTGAAAAACTGCCGCCGGCTTCTCACCGAGCAGAATGCCCTTCAATGAATAAGCCAGTTGATCCGCGGGCTGTATCGGCGCTGTTTGCTGAATGCCGATTGTGCCTTTCTGATTGCCAGTGCCGGGCAACATTGGAATCGTCGCTCCCGGATCGAAAGGCTTAAAGCCAGGACCCATGTTCGCCGGTTTCAGCGGCTGAGGATTCTGCTGGTTCGAGCTGGTCGATCCAGTCGGTTCCTCGGGCAAAGTGCCTGGGCTGAACGGATCGCGGGCGGGAAGATTCTGGGCGAACATCGGATTGATAATCTCCTTGTTGCCATTCTCTTCGTCCAGTTTCTTTTTCTCAGCTTCAAGCTTCTTCTCTTGTTCTACTTTCTGCTTAACAGCCGAGCTCTCAGAGGGGCCTTTTATCGAAGAGAACTGGAATGCGCCAACACCGATAACCACGATGAAGAGCAGCACCATCGCTATGATTTTCTTCTTCTCATCCATTTTTAACCGTCACCTCCGGACTCGGCTTTGCAGCTTTGCCAGCCTCGGTTTCATCTTTCGATTCGGCGAAGACATAGGTTTTGAGCTCTAACGTAACATCGAGCCTGCCCGTGTTCTCTTTGCCTGCTTCTACCTTGGGCGAAGCGGTAACCGACCTGGCCGCCACGATCTTCGGAAACTTCTTTAGCGCTTCGAGGAAGTTCATCACAGAGCGGTAGTTGCCCCGTCCCTTGACCTCGATGCGAAGTTCGTCGTATGGCTTCTTGTCTTTCTTCGAGTCGTCTTTCTTCGCTTTGTCAGCCAATTGCATCGGCCGCACGCCGAGAACGGAAATCCCGTTTTGGGTGCCAACGGCCTCAAGCTCCTTTAACAGCGTTGGCACGTAAGCCGCTTTCGGAACGCCTTTTTCAAGGTGAACGAGGAGTTCTTGAGTTTCCTTAAGCTTCTTCGCCGTGGCCTCTGCCTGTTTCGACAGCTCTTTCTCGTGCTCGGATTTCTTGCGAAGCGTGTCGACTCGAGCACCGACTTCGCACATGGACGAGTATTGGTAGAACGAAGCTCCAACGCCTCCGACAAACACTGCCGCCGTTATTGCGGCGAGGACTTTGATGTTGGGTGCTTTTTTCATGAGGACTTCTCCTCTTTCACTTTCTCTTCGGTTGTCCCGATAACGTCTGCGCCGACTTCGAACTCGATTCCAGAACCTCGGTCCACGACCTTTTCCTGGGTGTATTTGAGGCCTACATTCTCTAGGGTTTTGCAGTTCTGGAGTCGCATGATGAACTCGCCGATGAGCTGCTGCTTTCCGCTGAGGCCTATAAAGCTAACGGTGATCGGCTTGGTTGGATCGCTGCCGGTGGTTCGAATTCCTGTGAGCCATGTGTTCTCTGGCGTTTGGACCAGCAGATGGTTCATGATGTTCGTCCACTTTTCGGTCGACCCAATGGCGTCTTCCAGCGTCCTTAGACGCGGCTGCAATGTCGAAAACACCCTCTCATCCGATTCGATCTGCGTGATGATCGGCTGCATCTTTTGCGTTTGCGCCTGCAACGTGGCCTCTTCTTTCATCAGAGAGTCCGTCTGGAACATGAAGTATCCGAAGGACATCACCGAAATGGAGGCAACGCCGATAAACCCGAAGAAGAGCATGCGGGCTTTTGCATCGCTCTTTCGAGCCAACGCCCTTTGTTCTTGAATGAGGTTGATTAATGGCATATCTATTCCTCCTAAGCGGCCTTAGCGTGCGCTCTCATGGCTAAGCCTGCAGCGACAGCTAGATCATATTGGGCGGACGGACGCTCAGGCTCGTTGCCTGAAATCCGCGGATTGCCGTACAGCTTGACTGCCGTTGCCGGAATGCCTAGCTTGTGGCTGATGTACTCCGGCATGCCCGTCAAGGCTGCGCTGCCGCCGCAAAGCAGAATCTGGCTGATCGAGTTCGCCTGAGTGCCTTCTTTCTGCTGAGACTGGTAATAGTTCAGCGAACGTCGAATCTCACGGACAAGCTCATCCAGGTGCGGCTGAATGACGCGCAGCGGCGGATTCTCTTTCGGAGCCTTATCGTTGACGAGTTCGGTGATGTCTAGTTGGGCTTTGCCCGATTCGGCATCCTGCTCCGAAAGTTTGAAATACTGCTTGAGCGCGTCGGTTAGCGTTTGGCCGCCCTGTGTGATCGTTCGGGTCATCGTAAAGACGCCGCACTCCACAACGCTCATGTTCGTCGTTGTCGATCCGATGTCAACGAGAGCGATCGTTGTCTCGCCGTAGTTCTGAAGCTGGTCGGCCTCAACCAGCGAGCGATAGGCTGCAAACGCGCCGATATCGACAACTTCGACATCGAGTCCGGCGGAGACGCAAGCCATGACTCGGCTCTCGACGATATCTCGCGGGGCCGCAACGATTAGAACGTCCATCTGTCCGTCATCCGAGTATCCGACTATTTCGAACTCGATGTACGAATCGTCAGCCGAATTCGGCACGTACCTGCTCGCTTCGAACTTAATCGACTTGCGCAGCGTGGCTTCGGGCATCTTGGGGATCCGAACGATACGGCAGACTACCGTGCCTCCCGACACAGCAATGATTGCTCCTGTTGCGCCGATCCTCGATTCGCGCATTAGCGACTTGATGGCATCGCCGACTGAAGCCTGGTCGATGACGACTCCATCCTTGACTGAATCAGGAGGGGTCGGCACTGAGCCGGTCTTGGCGACGCGCCAGCCGTTGCCGGTGCGCTCGATAGTCACCGCTTTGATCGAGTGGTGGCCAATGTCTAGTCCGATGAGGGATTTCGTTTTGAACGGGCTAAGCCGCATCTTCGTTCACCTCCGTTCGATGCGCCTGCAAGGCAACCCACTCGTCGATGCTCGCTTTGAGGAAGCGCCACTTTCCATCGATCTGCAGAGCAGGGATTTCGCCTTTGTCGGCCATTCGTTCCAAAGCGCTGGTATGGACTCTCAGATAGGCTGCAGCTTCTCTCAGAGTCATCATGCTGTGGTGGTTCGCGATGGCTACGCGGAACAAGGCGTTGAGCTGTTCGGGCGTAAGGAAAAGCTCTAGCCGCACGACATTTCCGCCGAAGACCTGCTGCGACGGGGCGTCGGGCAGCTTCGCCGGCTCTTCGAGGACAACATCCTGGACTTCGCTTAGCTTTTCAAGAAGCGATTCTTGAGCGGCTACTGGATTCTCTACGACGGGTTCCATGATTGTCACCTTCTGTGTTGCTTGTCGGATTGCGTCTGCTAGGTTCATGCTGCTCTTTCCTCACCTGTATAGTCGGCGATAATGCTGTGCATTAGGAAGCCGTCGATGACTTTCACCTTTCGCACCATGCCGTGCAGAAGCGCATTGTCGGCAAGCTGGCAAACAAGCCTTGGCGTGCCTTTAGTAAACTTGTGGAGTTCGTAGATCGCATCCGGCGTGAACGGGCTTTGCTCGGCGGCATACCCAGCCACGCGCATCCGGTGGAGAACCATCTCGCCGACCTCGTTCGCATCCAGCGGATTCAAATGGAACCGAACGGCAAGGCGTTGCTCGAGAGCGGGAACCTTGGCGATCTTGGGCCGGATTTCGAGCTGGCCGAGAAGAATCAAGCTGATCAAGAACTGGTCGTTCATTTGGCAGTTCAGGAGCAGCCGCATCTCCTCGAAGGTGGCCGCCGATTTGATGAGGTGCGCCTCGTCAATCATTAGCACCACTCTCTGGCCGCGGTCGTAATGCGTTAAGAGGGCCTTGTGAAGCTCTTGAATGAGTATCTGCCTGTTCCTGGACATCGACGGGGCCTCGAGCTGGTCAAGGATTTCATGGAACATCTGAACGGGCGTCAAGAGCGGGTTGACGATCAGAACGACACGGTTCTTGACTGGTTCGAGCAGGTCGAGAAGCTTGCGGCTGATGGTGGTTTTTCCTAGGCCGATGTCACCCGAGAGCATGGCGGCTCCTTTGTTTCGGGTGATGGCATAGTGCAGCATCATCAAGGCGTCTTCGTGCGAACGGCTCAGGTAGAGGAACCGCGGGTCGGGCGTAAGGCTGAAGGGTTGTTCTGTTAACCCCCAATAGGTTTCATGCATCGGCAATTCTCCAGAGGATCAATCCTAGTAGTTTTGTCGGGATATTTGGGGCGAAACCTCAGGCGGCACTTGAGGTTTTTCGGTGTATAACTTTCCGGTTATTCCACGAATCGCGACCCGTGAAGGCACAACTGGACCAAGAACTAAGCGATTCGGCCGTGCTGTCGCAGATTAATAAAGAAGATCGGCCCGCAGAGCATATCTCTGCAGGCCGATCTTCAAAAACAAGCTCAACTTACTGCACTGGCGGGATGTTGCCGTTCGGCGAGTAGTCCTCGGCGTTCGGGTCGGGGAGTTTGGCCAGCATGTCTCGGGCATCTACCGTGTCCTTCACCGGCTCATCCAGCACCACGTGGCCGTCCCGGAAGCGGATAATCCGCTTGCAGTGACGGGCGATGTCCTCTTCGTGCGTGACGATGATGACCGTTTTTCCCTGGCGGTTGAGGTCTTGGAATAGCGCCATGATTTCTTCCGACGTGCGCGAGTCGAGGTTGCCTGTCGGTTCGTCGCCGAGAATAATCATCGGATCGTTGACAATCGCCCGGGCAATGGCCACACGCTGCTGCTGGCCGCCTGAGAGCTCGCTTGGCTTGTGGTGCATGCGCTGGGCGAGGCCGACCGTCTCAAGGGCTTTCTGGGCTAATTCGTGCCGTTTGTGGGTTCCAGCATAGATCAGCGGAAGCTCAACATTCTTAATGGCGCTCGTTCGCGGCAACAAGTTAAACGTCTGGAACACGAAGCCGATGTATTTGTTTCGAATCGTTGCCAGTTCGTTATCGCCCATTCTGGCCGTCGGCTGTCCGTTCAGCAAGTACTCGCCCGTCGTCGGCCGGTCAAGCAGCCCGACCATGTTCATGAACGTTGACTTGCCTGATCCGGAAGGGCCCATGATGGCCACGAACTCACCCTCGCCGATGGTTAAATTGGCGTGGCGGAGAGCATGGACGACCACATCTCCCATCACATAGTCTTTCGACAATTGGTGTGCTTCGATTATTCTGTTACTCATAGCGGAGCGCTTCTATTGGTTCGAGGCGGCTTGCCCGAATAGCCGGATAAAGGCCAAAGAACAAACCGACCATAGCAGAGAATCCAAATGCAAGAACGACAGCGTTCATATTTAACACTGGCGGAACTTTCATCAACTTAGCAACGAGCGTGGTCGCGGATTGGCCGAGGATGATGCCGAGAAGGCCTCCCGCAAGACACATCACGATGCTCTCTAAAAGGAACTGCGTTAAAATGCTCTCTCGGGTTGCACCAATCGCCTTTCTAAGGCCAATTTCCCGTGTTCTTTCGGTGACACTGACCAGCATAATGTTCATAATGCCGATGCCGCCGACCAGCAACGATACCGAAGCGATGCCCGCGAGCAGAAGGCTGAGAAGCTTGGTTTGGGCCTCAATTTGCTCGATCCATTCGCCCTGGTTAAACACGCGGAACAGCTCATCGCCAACAGCCGACTTGTGCTTCATCTTCATCGCATCTTCGACCATCGTCTGTGTAGAAGCGAGAAACTCGGTATAGCGGGCCTGGATGACGATTTCGCTGAGATTGGCGCGCCCGAGAAGCCTTTTTTGGGCCGTTTTGAGAGGGATGTAGATCATGTCGTCAGGGCTCATCCAACCCATGCCGCCCTTGTAAGCCACAACGCCGACAACCTCATAGTTCTGGCCGCGAATTTTTATCGTCGTGCCGATCGGGTTGTCGCCTCCGTAGAGCTGATCCCAAACCTGATAGCCAAGAACGGCTTTGCGAGCCATTACGGCGTTGTCTTCGTAGGTGTAGAACTCGCCGAATTGCATCTTGGTGGCATTCCGAATCTTCTGAATCTGAGGCTCTGCGCCGTATACCGAGGTGTTGTAACTCATGCCAGCGTGCGTCACTGGAACGTTTCGGCCCTGCACAGCGCCCGTGATCAGATTCACGAGCGGAATCCTCTTGAGAGTCGCAACATCGTCATCTTTGAGGTCGGACGACGATCCAGAACCCATCCTCTGGTTGCCCCGCTGCCAGTTGGGTACGACGGTTAGCATGTTGGTGCCCATCGCCTCGATGTTCTCCAACGATTTGCGCTTTGCACCTTCGCCGATACCCATCATGGCAATGACCGACCCGACTCCGATAACAACGCCGAGCATGGTGAGGAACGACCGCAGCTTGTTTGCTGCGATCGCTCTCAACGCACTGTCGATAGCGCTTAAGAAGTTCATAAGCTTCTCGGGAGCTAGCGCCCTCCTCCGCCTGCTCCGCCGCCACGAGTCGGCCGCGCTTGCTGCTGGTTCCTTCTAGGCGGCCCGCCTCCGGTTAAGCCGCCGCCTTGCTGGGCTTCCTGCATCTTCTTTTGGACATCGCGCATCTCCGCTAAGTTGATCTCTGCTACGACGACTTCGTCGCCTTCCTTGAGGCCTGAAACGAGTTCGATGGCGTCGTTACCCATTTCGCCAACAGTTACTTCCACCGTCTTGGGTTTTAAGGCATCAGCAGTCTTGATGCGTACTGTCGTTTTACCGTCTTCTCGTTTCAAAGCTTGTTGGGGCAAGAGAAGTGTGTTCGGTTTGGAAAGCTGAATGAACTCGCAGTTCGCGTTCATTCCAGGCAAGAGCTTAACGCTTGGGTTCTTGCTCGGTAGGACTTTGACGCGGACTTTGATCGTGGTCATGTTGTTGTTGGTGACAGCGGCGGGGCTTACCTTCACGACGACGCCATCCAACGCATCGCCCGGATAGGCTTCTAGGATCGTACGAACCTTCATGCCTTCTTTGATGGACGAGATGTCGACTTCGCTGACGGTGCAGTCGGCGAACATGGTCGTCGTGTCGCTGATTTGCACGAGGCTGGTGCCCTGAGCAAAGGTGCTTGTTCCGGGCGGGATAATCGTGCCTTCTTCGAGGTATTTGGTGGTGACAACACCATCGCGGGGAGCCAGAACAGTCGTGCTGTCGAGCTGGACTTTCGCATTGTCCTTGGAGACGCGGCTTCTCACCGTGCTGGCCAAAGCCGATTGAATGTCCTTTTCGCGAACATTGTTGTTTCGCGCGTTGTCGATGGCTTGCTGAAGCGCTATCCGAGCCGTCTCATAGGAAGTCTCGGCTTCGGCAAGGTTTTGCTTGGCGATCTCGACGTCGCTAGCGCTGGCTTCTGCCTGATCGTAAGAGGCTTTGGCACGTTTGACTGCCAGGTCCTGGCTTTGCTTCAAGACCTCGATGTCTTGATCCAGCGTGTCGCGCCTTTGTTTTGCTGTTTCGTAGGACGATTTCGCGGCTTCCAGGCTGGAAAGCGCTTTCTCAACCGACGCCTTGCTCACATAACCTTTCTTGTTCAGCTCGATTTGGCGGGCATATTCTGCCTTTGCCGCATCGAGGCTCGCGTTGGCTTGGTCGAAGCTGCCTTGAACATCGCGGCGCGACTGCGGAATCGTCACGTTCAAAAGCTTCTTCAGATCGGCTAACGAGGCATCGTAGGCCGCCTTTGCCGACGCTCGTGCACTTGCTGTTAAGGCAGGCTGGCGCTTCGTTTGCATTCGCGTGCGCTCAAGTTTGATGCGCGCGGCTTCGAGGTTCGTTTTGCCGTTGGCAATAGCCGTCTGGGTGCTGGCCTTCTGTAGCTCGAAATTGATGCGGGCTTGGTCGGCTTTGGCCGTCGCCGATGTCAAGTCGGCCTCTGCCTGTGAGAAAGCGGCTTGGGTGTCGGACGGATCGATCAATGCGATCAAATCGCCCTTCTTGACGACGGTTCCTTCCTCGACAGCAAGCTTGACGACCTTGCCGCCTGCTTTCGACTTAACATCAACGGTTGTCAGTGCCACCAAGACTCCGGTTGCCGAGGTCGAGCGCATTAGTTCTCCGCGTGCTAGCGGCTCATACTTGAACTCAATCTCCGCTTCGGCGTTGCCTTTTTTTAGAACGTTATAGGCAACCGCTCCGACGACAATAACGACGGCGCCAACTATCCAGCCTTTCTTCATGCTTTAGTACCTAACTCTTTTCTCCTGGAATTTCCTTTCCAATGGACAGCTTCAACTGAACGTCCGCAATATAGTAATCGTAAATCGCCTCAATGTAATTCGACTCGGCGGTTCTCAACGAAACCTGGGCCGTCAGCACGTCGATCACGGTCGAAGCCCCGAGGGTATAGGAATCGTTAACGGAGTTGTAATTCTCTTTGGCCGCTTCCAGCGCTTGCTTTGCGGCATCGACTCTCTCAATGTCTTGAACTAAAGTCCAATAGGCCGACTCGATCTCGGATTTAACTGAGCGCTCGGTTTGCACAAAGCTGCTCTTGGTTGCTTCAAGGTCGATCTTGGCTTGCTTGGCGGCCGATTTCGATCGGAATCCGTCGAACAGCGGCAATGAGACTGAGAACGACAGGACCCGCGAGTCGGAGACGTCTTCGGAGAACGATCTTATGTAGCTGGCGTCCAGCGACCAGTTCATGAACGCGTCTTGGTTCGCCTTGAGAACGCTGAAGCGCTGCGATTCGATTCCTTTGCGGCTCGCAAGCAAGTCGGGACGCTCTAGAAGACCGGTATCGACGACTTTTTGCAGGTCATCCAACTTCGTGAACTCGTTCGGATAGTTGTAGGCTTCGAGTTCAGGAAGAGGAGAGTTCTTATCCCATCCGATGACGGCCTTCAGCGACGCCTCGGTGTTCTTGACCCGGTTGCGCGCGGTCAAGACATTAACTTTGGCATTCAGATAATCCGATTCGGCTTGGCTAATATCGAGCTTTGCGCCTTCGCCCTTAGCCTCAAATTCCTTGGCTTTATCAACGACCTTTTCGGCTCGAACGACTTCGGCCTCAGAAATCTTCAGGAGCTCCTTGGCACGGAGCGCATCGAAATAGCTGGAGTGAACGCTGAATAGCGTCGTCCGCAGAGTTTGAAGATAGCTCAGTTGATCTGCGTCGCGGTTGAGCTTGCTCGCTCTATAGGACCACTCGCGCTCGCCTGAATCCCATATCTGCCAGTTGGCAGCGATTTGGCTTGAGTGTGTCGTGGAATCTGTATTGTTGTATGGCAAACCGGTGTATTCGTTATATTTGCCTGACGTTAGTTTGTAGCTTGGAGTTACCGTCGGCAAGAAGAGCCCGAACGACTGCTTGACCCGCTCCTCTGAGCTCTTGTAGTTCAGATAGGCCGAGCGAACATTGCCGTTTCTCTGCTTGGCAAGATTCAAAGCTTCATCCAGGCTCAATTTATCCTGAGCAACTCCCAAAACCGGAATGACCAGCATTAAGGCAACAAAAGATTGGGTGCGAATCTTAAAACGCATGGACATACATTACCGCCCTCGGCGCGCAAAATGGTGGCCGTTAAGACCAGAGCGCCTTTCTAGTATTACGCAGGTTTGCCCTTCCGAGTTTCAGCGATTCAGGCTATCTTAATATCATGCCGATGACATCGAAAGAGCGGATCATGGCCGCGTTGAACCTTGAGAGACCGGATCGGCTGCCCGTTTCGGTCCACCAATGGCAGGATTACCACCTCAAAACCTACTTAGGCGGCATATCGGCGCTCGATGCTTTCATGCGGTTCGGCATGGATGCTCAAATCCAGTATTTGCAGGAATTCGGCCAGTTCTTTCTGATGGGCAAGGACTTTTCGCTGTATTCGACTCCTGAATGGCGGGACGACGCGACGATGTTGAGGACCGATCCTTCCGATCGCGCTTGCCATCATGTGGTCACGACCCCAGAAGGACAGCTCACCTACCAAACAGAAGGCAACGAAAAAACCGTTTGGGTTACCGACCACCTCATTAAGACGGACAAGGACCTTGAGCTCGTTGTTAAGTACCTGCCCTGGCCGAAGCACGACAATGCGCCTGTTTCCAAGCTTTACGACGAAGTTGGCGATGCGGGCATCTTGCGCGGCGCAGTCTGGGGCGATCAAGCAGGAGCTTGGCAGCACGCCTGCTGTCTCGTCGATATCAACGATCTCATCATGAAATGCTTCGACGATCCGGCATGGGTTCATACGCTTCTTAAATCCTTGAACGAGCGCAAACTGGCCTATATCGAGTCGATGAAAGGCGCACGATATGACCTCGTGGAGACCGGCGGCGGAGCCTCATCTTCGACCGTCATATCTCCTTCTATCCACGAAGAGTTCTGCTTGCCTTACGACCGCGCTCAGCACGATGCTCTGCACGCGATCGGGCTAAAAGCCAGCTACCACACTTGCGGCGGAACGGTTGGAATTGAGGACCTAATTGTGGCCAACCGATGCGATGCTTCGGAAACGCTCGCGCCTATCAGCATCGGCGGAAACCAAGAGCCTTGGGACTACGCGAAGAAGATCGCCGGCCGAATCGCGCTAATCGGCGGAGTTGACCAGTTCAATGTGGTCACCGACGGTCCTGCTTCGCTTATAAGACAAACCGTCCGCAAGCTTTTCGAGACCGTTGGCAAGAATGGCGGTTACGTGTGTTGCATGAGCGACCACTTCTTCGATACGCCTGTTGAGCATCTGCAGGCTTTCGCCGATGCGGCTAAGGACTGCGTTTACTGAGCGGCCTCTTCTTCGTTTCGGCCGACGCCGAACCAGAAGAAGAACCAGGCGATAGCCGAAGTTACGGCGAAGGTTGCCTTGAGCCAGTCGGGGATGCTCGCATTGAAGCTGAAAAAGCCTTCGATCGGGGCGGCGAGATACATCATCATCACGCCGGTTACAAGCACAACGATCCCGTCTTTGGCGGCTTGGGCTAGAGCTTCTCCGCGCTTGCGCCGACCAGGGATAAGGATGGACCAGCCGATGTAAAGGCCTGCTGCGCCAGCAATGATGATTCCGCTGATCTCAGTGACGCCATGCGGAGATACGTTAAGTATCAAGTATCCGACGCGTCCGTGGGGCTCAAGCTCGTGAGCCAGTGCGCCCATCAGTAGCCCGTTTTGGTAGAGCGAATACGCCGTGGAGATCCCGAACGTCCCAGCCGAAGTCGCGCCGGTCTGAAGGGCGACGGTCGGGTTGTTTGCGGCATAGAAGTTGGTCATTGCCAGCGACTCGGTCAGTTTCTTCTTCTCAAACTTGCCGGTCTTCCACTCATCGAAGGCAGAGCGCATCATGCCGGGCGGAACGATTGCATCAAGGGTCTTGGGGTTGATTTTCAACGCCGTATAGGCGAATAGAATGCTCAGGAGGAAAATGCCTGCGCTGGCTGCGACGAACCACTTGAGCTTGCGGACCGTTCGGGCGGAGTTCTCGATCCCACCCTGAAGTCCTTTCCAGAATCCCTTCCGCGGCGCTTTATAAAGGACCGTATAAGCGCGCGCCACCAAGTCGTTAAGGAAAACGATCAGCTCGCTGTTGCTCGATTGAGTCCGAGCAGCTGCGAGATCGGCGACAACCCTTCGATAGGTGCGAACGAAATCTTGAAACTCCGCGTTCGTGAGCTGGCGAATCCCATATTCGGCCTTATCCGACAAAAGAGTCAGCTTTTGCCAGTCCGCGTTGCGCCGTTCGACAAAAGAGACTTCGTTCATTTGTGACGTTACTGAAGAGCATCGGCGCGGGGAAGCCCCGGATAGAGCTTGCGAGGCACCTCAAAGATCGGCACTTTCCACTTTCCGTCAACCTTCGTCATCGGAAGGTCAATGTTTTCCTCGTAAGAAGCCGGAGAGTCTACATTCTTTATATACATAAGCTTGACAATCGCGGAGTCCCCATCAAGCTGGGTGGCCACAATTCGCCATACGAAATTATAAGTCCTGCCAGCTTGGTTGACCGTGTCAGAAAGCTTCTTCTCGATCGTTGCCTTGTCTTTCTCCTCGACATCGCTAAGCTCGACCAATGTCTTGACGTCTTTCTTTTGGAGAGCTGTGAGGAATCGTCCAGCGGAGGTCGACGGCGAGCTGCCGGACATCATCGCAAGGACAACCAGAATAACAACGCCGACAAGAGCGAAGATGAGCATGAGACTAACGCGGCCCGTTCTTTTCATATCTGCCTCTATTTAACCCGAACAGAATCGAAGAGCGAAACGTGCCGGGCAGCTTAGCCTGGAACCCCGCCATAATGGTAGGTGCAACCTATGCCCGATCAGCCTAGCCGACTGGACAATCTGCGCACGATACGATTCGCCAACATCGATATGGCGTTTTACACGGCGTTCGTTGCCTTGACGACCGGCGCTTTTATGGTCAAGTACGTCACGCACCTCGGCGGATCGGTCAAGTGGATCGGAATACTTTCGGCGATTCCAAGCTTATTCGGTTTATTTCAGGTTCCTGGCGCGATCTGGGCGAGGCGGCATGAGTCTTACAGGAAGTTCGTAACTCCTGGCTGGCTTCTATGGCGGCTTTTCTATGTGCCCGTTGCTGCGTTGCCGTTGATTGATTTTATTGGTAATGAGGCTAAGCTGTGGATTTTTGCTGCTTGCATTTCGGCCTCATGGTTCGCCGTCTTTCTCGCCAATCCAGTCTTCTTTGAATGGCTGACGGAGCTTGTGCCGGCGAACTCGCGAGGATGGCTTTTCGGCCAGCGGAACATGATCTCGGCCGCTGTCAGCGCGGTGGTCGGCTTTGGTGGCGGATGGGTCATCGACCAATACACGACCCACACCACAGGCGGCAAAGAGAACGTTGACAAAACCGGATTCTTTATCGTTTTCGGTGTTGGCGTTCTGCTTTCGCTCATCGGCCAAGGTTTCTACATGCGGATGAAGGACCTGAAGAGGACGAATGTCGTTCGCGAGAGCTTCGGCAGAAGCGTAATGGCCTTCTCCGGTCCGTTGCGCGACCGCGAGTTCCAGCGCGCATTGCTCTTCTTGGCGGTCTTCACCATCGGTCTAACCTTCGCAGGCAACTTCTTTGCCGACTATGCCTTTAAGTCGCTGGAGATGCCGTTGAAGCTGTTCCAGATCGCCATCTTGTTCCATAGCGCTGGAAACATGCTTGCCTCGAAAGTATGGGGTTTCCTGGCAGACAAGTACGGCAACAAGCCGATGCTGGCGCTTGCCGGATTCGGCATGGTGCTGACTCCTATACCTTGGATCGTCTGCCACCCGGGCTATAGCTTTCACAACAACGCCATCATCATCGGCAGCCACTTCTTCATGGGCATTATCTGGAGCGGAGTCGCTGTCTGCCAATTCAACCTGATGCTAGCTACGACGAACCCAGACGACCGGGCCAACTATATGGGCGTCGGCATGGCGTTGCAGGCCATCGTCGGCGGCATCGCGCCGATTGTTGGAGCAATGGTTCTCGACCGCTTCATTCCTGCCGGGTCTGCAGCATCTCCTGCGGCCTTGGCCAACTCCTACAAGCTGCTGTTCATGATTACGATGGCTTTTCGACTGGGAAGCCTTCTTCTTATTTTCCGTGTTCATGAACCAGGATCGCGTAAGATCGGCGACGCGCTTCGCGATCTTGGCAAAGCAACTCCGACAGGACTGATGGCGTTAAGACGGGTCGGCAAAAGCTCCAGCGCTCAGGCTCGAGAGAGAGCGATTCGCCATATTGGCAACCAAAGCCTTTCGCTGGCGTCAGACGAGATCATTCGTGCCCTGCACGATCCATCGCCGCGGGTACGGCGCCAAGCTGCCGCCTCACTTGCATCGATGGGAAGTAGCCAAGAGGCGGCCGAAGCGCTTGTCCACCAGCTTGATGAGCATCCTGACCTTGTCGAAGAGGAGACGATCGAGGCGCTTGGAGTTTTGGGCGACCAAAGGGCTGCCTCAATGCTAAGCTCGTACTTAAGCAGCCCGCGATCGAGGCTTGGCAGAGCGGCTGCGAAGTCCCTTGGCAAGATCGGCGGACCGTTGGCCGTAGCCGCGTTGGTGCGAACGGCGGAATCTACTGAAGACCCAGATGTGCGTCGCGCGAGCCTTCAAGCGCTCAGGATCCTCGGCGCAGATTCGGCTTACCGAGCCATCGAGTCAGCGCTGCTCGATGGAGACCCCAGCGTTCGAATCGCCGCTGCTGAAGCCGTTGCCGAAATGAAGATCGCGTCGGCAAAGAAGATGCTTCGCGAGTCTCTGGAGCGATACAATGATGAGGCTTCAAGTGAAGTTGCCTATGCATTGGGAGTGGTAGGTTCGCGCGACGATGTCGATCTCATTCTTTCTGAAGCCTCGCGAGGGCAATCGATTATTACGCGTCGCCGATGTCTTCTTGGACTCGCGAGCATCTTCGGCGTAGAGCAGCAGTACTACCGCCTCATCCTTCTTGGAAGCATCGAACGAGACGCTGCCTTATTGGAGCTGTTGAAGGACAAGCAGGAATCTTTGAGAGCTTTTGAGCTGTATACCGGCGGCGATGAGGTAGGCGCGGTCGCCGAGTTGCATCGGATATATCCTTCTGCCGGTCTCGAACCATTAGTTTTGGCTGCCGTGGAGGACCGCTTCCTCCTTGCTGCATGCATCGTTTCAAACAGATAGCCGCAACAGCAAATCGACGCTATACTGTAGGTTAGCTCGCATAATTGCTGGAATTCTGTTGCTTGCTCATTTGGGAGGGCGTCCATGATCCGGAAAACTGTTTTGTGCGCGGAGTGGCTACTCGGTGGAGTTGCCTGCCTCGCCGTTGCTTCTTGTATGGCAAACTCGGCCGGCGCATTACGGTCAAAGTTTGCGTCTAGTGCTCCGCCTGTGAAGGTCGTTGGAGACCAAGGCCCGTCCCTTTTGGCTTTGCCGGGACTAAGTGGCAGTTCCGCGCCTGCCTGGGCTAAGACCGGATTGAGACTTACTTATAAGGTTCAGACCGCGACCATCGCTGGCACCGGCGCGAACTGGAAAGAAGACGAGAACGGAATCTGGAAGACCGAAGATGGCAGACGGTGGTCTCCAGGCGCTAAGGGATCCAATGCCGCTGAAGGTTATCTTCAGCTTGATATCACGGCCCTATCCGATGGTGCGTGTGCGATTTTGGCGTCGTTCTACCTCCTAAGCAAACCCGGAGAAGCTCCGAAGCTATCCCTTTCTTATCCAATCATCGGATACGCGGCCAATGCCGGCGGCTTCTGGGTGAATCCGGCCGAACTGAAGAAGGCCAAGAACACAGTCACCAAAGACCTAAAAGTTCTGCGGATGCCCTACACCACGAACGGAGTGAAGCGAGATGCCGTCTGGATTCAGTCACTCAGCGATCAAGGCAATTCGATCTATGTCTACGACGAGCAGACCGGTATTCTGCTGCACGATGCCGTCGCGTCCGAAGGCAAGGAGTCGCCCGTTATTGGTAGGAACGAGGTGAGTAACACGCCTAGCACAACATTGGCTTCCGGCAGCCTAGTCTCTCAAAGGATGGTTCAGTACCCGTGGCTAGGCGGCAGCGCATCTGAATGGTCCTCGAACCCGAAGGCGTTGAAATACACCGGTACGACCTCCGTGCCGACATCGGGCGGAGCGTCGCTTCAGCTTGGCCAGGAACTGAACGCCAAGCCGCAAGGAAGCGGGAACGGATGGGTTCGTTACGCCATGATGCTGACCACGACCAACTCGATGGGTATGCCTCCGCAATCCGCACCAAGCGAGACAATTAGCGGATTGGGCCAATTTGGAGGCGTTTACATTCCTCCCGCAGTGCTCAAGACACTCACCAAAGGCCAGCAACTGGACTCCGACCCGACTACTTTGACTGTCGTCACTGTCCACTCGGTCTCGTCTGGCCAAGTCGTCATCTCGGCGATCAGCCCTGCGCAGACGATTTTGTGGGGCTACGACACCGCAACAGGCATCATGAATATGATCGGCAAGGAAGACCACAACATCTACGCGCCGATCCGCACGACCCTCAAACTAACGCGATGACTTTGCTCCCAATCCTTTTAATCATGGCTCAAACTCCTCATTCGTTCGACCTCGTTGACGCGCTTCGATCAAAAACCGCGGTTGGATACGAATGCGAAGTGACCATACAAGGCTCTTCGCTTGTTGCCAAATTCGCCAAAGAGCAGTGGCCGAACCTCTCGTTCTCGGTAGCTGGCGGCGACTGGTCAAGTGCAGTTGGACTAGCTGTTGAGATCGAGAATCCAGGCGCATCGCCGGTGCAAGTCTATATTCGGGTCGATGACGATCCATCTGCGGACGGCGTGAAGCACTGCATCACCGGAAATGCGATGATCGAGCCCAAGAAGCGTGTGAAATATCTGATTCCTGTCGGCAAACAGCCGATGGACGTCGGTATGCGAGCCTTTCCGCCAGTTGACAGCGGCGTTTGGCTGAGTCTATGGCAAGCTCAGTTGAACCCAAAGACGATCTGCAAGTGGCAGGTGTTCTTGTCGAGTCCGAAGGAAGCGACAACGCTAATCATCCACTCGGCTTGCTTGGTCGGCAGCCAGAGCCTCTTGTCAGGCATTATCGACAAGTACGGCCAATACGCAATAGGCTTATGGCCTGGCAAGGTGAAGAGCGATGCCGACCTTAAGCAAGCAGCGCGCCTTGAGGCGGATGAACTTAAGGCCAAACCAACGTTGCCGGACCGCAACGCTTATGGCGGCTGGACTAAAGGTCCGAAACTCAATGCTACCGGCCGCTTTCGTACCGAAAAGGCTAACGGCAAGTGGTGGCTTGTCGATCCCGACGGCCGCCTGTTTTTCTCGATGGGTATTGACTGCGTGTGGCTAGGCGAGGGAACCATGGTCACCGGACGCGAGAGCTTCTTCTCGTGGCTGCCATCCAAGGACGACGCATTGCACGAATTCCTCGGCAAAGCAAGCGGCGTGCATTCGGGACCTGTCAAGGAAGGCGAGACTTACGACTTCCGTAGAGCCAACCTAAGCCGCAAATACGGACCAGACTGGCAGAAACACGCCTTCGATCTAGCCGGTCAGAGGCTGAAGTCATGGGGGTTCAACACGATAGGCAACTGGTCGGATCACAGCGCATTCAACAAGGGAGTGCCGTATGTGGCGACGACCTCGATCTGGGGCGGCTACAAGACGATCATGACCGGCAACGATTATTGGGGACCGATGCCCGACGTGTTCGATCCAGCATACAGGGAAGCTGTCAAACAGCGCATCGGCGAGATGGACAAGGCTGTCATTGGCGACAAATGGTGCCTCGGCTGGTTCGTCGACAACGAATTGAGCTGGTCAGGCTCGGGCGAAGAAGGCGGCCGATATGGCATCGCATATGGAGCGTTAAGGGCTCCGCGCAACTCGCCTGCGAAGCTAGCCTTCATCGGCCAACTCAAAACCAGATATCAGGCAGTTGAAGCTCTGAACAAGGCGTGGGGTACGAGCTATACGAGTTGGGACGATGTAAACAAGCCTGGTGAGTTCAAGGAAACCGACGCCGCCAAGCGTAAGGACGATCTGCTGGCCTTCGTTAACCTCTACTGCGAGACCTATTTCAAGACGATTACGGACGAATTGCACCGGGTTGATCCGAAAGCGCTTTACCTCGGCACGCGGTTCGCTTGGTTCGCGCGCGATCCGGTAACGATCTGCGCAAAGTACGCGGACGTCGTCAGCTTCAATATCTACAAAACGCACATCGACCCGAAGGAGTACGCGTGGCTCAACGAACTTGGCAAGCCGTGCATCATCGGCGAGTTCCACTTCGGCTGCACCGACCGCGGCATGTTCCATCCGGGACTGGTCAGTATGCCGGATCAGAAGGCGAGGGGTGCGCAGTATGAGATCTATCTCAATAGCGTTCTCGACCACCCAGCGCTCGTTGGCTGCCATTGGTTCCAATATGCGGATGAGCCGGTGTCCGGCCGCTGGTTCGACGGCGAGAACTACAATATCGGCTTTTTGAATGTTGCCGATGCGCCGTATCCCGAGATGGTTGAGTCTGCGAGGAAGGTTCATGGGGGAGCTTACTCAAGGAGGTTTGGCAAGCTTTAACCCAGTTGGCCCGCTATGTGCTACGATTGACAGGACTAATCACGCCATGATGTACGCTCTCAATTTCTATTCGGACCTATACGGCGATGTTCTGCGCAACAACCGTAAGACGGTGACGATTCGCCTTGGCGACAAATCGGACAAATACAATGTCGGCATGCTCGTATGGGTCACGGTCGGCCCTCGGTTCGCCCGTCGGCAAAAGCTCTACACGGCAATTCTTGACCGCGTCGAAGTAAAGACCATTGCCGAACTCAGCCCGCGCGATATTGAACGAGAGAATCCAGAGTTCCGCTCTCAAGACGAAGTGATTGAGATGCTGACGCGCATCTACGGCGATCTCGTGACGCCTCAGCACACTGTGACCGTAATCTACTTCTCGCGGGTAGACGAGTAGGCACGATGCCTTCGGTTTGGTTCGAGCTTCTCGCAACTTGCCCGCATACCGGGGCAAGACGCGGCCGTCTTCACACTCCTCATGGCATGGTCGAGACGCCTGCCTTTATGCCTGTGGGCACGCAAGGAACCGTCAAAACAGTCGGCTCGGAGGATCTTGAGGCACTCGGTTTCGAGCAGGTTCTGTCCAACACCTACCATCTGGGTTTGCGGCCCGGCAGCGAACGCATCGAGCGATTGGGCGGACTGCATGAGTTTATGTCGTGGAAGAAGTCGATCCTTACGGACTCCGGCGGATTCCAGGTGATGAGCCTTGCGCAGATGCTGAAGATCGACGACGAAGGGGCTTCGTTCAAGTCGCACCTGGATGGCTCGTTGCTCCATCTGACACCGGAACGCTCCATTCAGATTCAAGGCCAGCTCGGAGTAGATATCTCCATGGCACTGGACCAGTGCCCGCCCTATCCGGCTTCGCGCGACCAGGTAGCCGACGCGATGCGACGGACACACCTTTGGGCTCCTCGGTGTTTGTCTGCCCGTCGCCAGGGGCAGGCTGTATTCGGGATTGTTCAAGGCGGCGTCTACGAGGACTTGCGGGTCGAGTCGGCTTCTGTCATCTGCGACCTGCCCTTCGAGGGATTTGCCATAGGCGGAGTCAGCGTAGGCGAACCGACTGAGTTGCAATATCCGGTCGTCAAGTATGCCGCTCCGCTGTTGCCGGTCAACAAAGTGCGTTATTTGATGGGCGTTGGCCACCCAAAAGACATCTTGAACGCCGTTTCGTGCGGAATCGACTTGTTTGATTGCGTTTTGCCGACTCGAATGGCGCGCCACCACGCGCTTTACACCCTGAACGGACGCGTTAACATCATGGGCAAGAAATGGGAAGAGCACAACGGCCCGGTTGACGAGGGAAGTGTTTTCCCGCAGACTGAACGATACTCGGCTGCATACCTGCGGCACTTGTTCAAGGCATCCGAGCCGCTTGGGGCAAGGCTGGCTTCGTTGCATAATCTAGGTTTCTACGCGCGGCTGATGCGTGAGATTCGGGAGTCCATCGTGACGCAGTCCTGGCCGGAGCTGGCTGAGAGATATCGGCTGGCGTAGCTCTTTCGAGGTTTGAGTGGTTATCCTTGGTTGGACTTGTCGGACTCGTCGGACCAAACCCCATACCCCATACCCCTTACCCCTTTCTGATCACGTTCCCCGCGTATCTCCGAACAAGTCCAGATGGAAGCGAGGCGAGAGCCGCCAGCCTTCGGCCAAGCAAATCGAAACGAGTTCCTTTTCTTTCTCATGCAATAAGGCGGAGTCGCGCCCTTCGGCCATGAGCATGACGCGGTCTGAAGGCGGTTTCCCAAGTTCGCTTAGCAACGCTTTTATCTCGGGAATCTCTGTTGGCGAAGCAACGAACTTGAGCTGATAGTTGTAGTTGCCGATCAGGGAGCGCAGGGCAGACAGGTTGCGGCGGGTTGCTTCGTGCTTCTCTCGCCACCCCGATTCTACGGAAGGCGATGAATTGGAGAGCTTTGGACTGATCGACATCAGGTCGCACTCGACTTCGCGAAAAACGGTGCCCGCAGTTTCAATCGTGATGAGATGTCCGGCCGACCGAAGCAAAGCGCATAGCTCAACAACCGGTTCAAACAGCATCGGTTCGCCGCCCGTGACTACCACGTGCTTCACACCATAGCTCGAGAGTTGGGTAAAGACCTCCGCAACAGTAAACATCGAACCTTCAGGCTGCCAACTCGCGTACGGTGTGTCGCACCAGGCGCAGCGCAGATTGCAGCCGCTGACTCGAACAAAAACGGACGGCGTGCCCACCCAAGAGCCTTCGCCTTGGATGCTCGCAAATATCTCAGCAATACGAAGGTTAGCCATTTTCGAGCGAAGGATCGGTTAGCCCAAGCTGAGCAAAAGCCTTCAGCCGGATTTGGCAAGAGTCGCAATGCCCGCAAGGACGGTCGTTTTCGTCGGGATCGTAGCATGAGTGGGTCATCGCGTAATCAACGCCGAGCGACAGTCCCTTCTGAATGATCTCAACCTTGCTCAGATGCATCAGAGGGGCGTGAATCGTGTACTTGCCCCCTTCTACGCCTGCCTTGGTTGCGACATTGGCGAGGTGTTCGAATGCTTCAACAAACTCGGGTCGGCAATCGGGATAGCCGCTGTAATCCTGCGCATTGACCCCAACAAACAAGTCGAAAGCTCCGATGGTCTCGGCATAGGCGAGCGCCAAGCTCAATAGAACGGTGTTGCGGGCTGGAACATAGGTCGAGGGGATTGAGGACGACAGAGAACCTTCGTCCCGGTCTTTGGGAACCTCAATATCATCGGTCAGCGCCGATCCGCCGAACTGCCGCAATCCGACCGTCACAAACTTGTGTTCCGAAGCGCCGAGAGCGGAAGCGACTCGTCTGGCGGCCTCTATCTCCACGTCGTGCCGCTGTCCGTAGAGAGCTGTCAATGCGTGTGCAGCGTAACCTTCGGACTTGGCGATGGCGAGCACAGTTGTCGAATCGAGTCCTCCGCTTAAGAGAACAACGCATTTACGCATGGGCAGAACATACCCGAGTGCGCCGCTCCCATTCCAAACTGATACCATTCAGGCGCATAAGGCAGGTAAGATGGTGCGCAGGAACAAAGAATCGATCAGTCCAGCAAAAGGTTCTGCGATATAATTGGTCTAGGTTTTCGTTTTTGGTCGAACCGTAGGCGAAAAGAATGCGTCAAAGTGATTGATAATCGCTATTTTTCGTTTACCGGGTCGAAACAAACGCCAGGCCTTTGCGATTCGGGCGTGCGACTGGTTACACTATATGTAAGTGGAATCAGTCAACGGAGGATATACATGCGTATAAAGTTGTTGATCGGAACTGCCATAGCCGTAGCCGGGCTCCTTGCGGGTTGCGGCGGCGGAGGCAGCAAATCTAGCTCACAGTCGGGCTCTATAAGGACGCTGATGGGCTATGTGTACGTTAAGGATGCGTCGAATGTGAACGCGACAGATCCTGACGTTATCATTACGCCTGCCAGCACGCCGCCAGCCGAACCGCACAAATATAACATTCCGACCGGCGGCAAGGTTACGATGATTGCCGAAAACGGCACTTTCCTTCAGAAAGCTGCCAGCGGGTATAGCGGCGCCTTTTTTACAAAAGACCTGACAAAAGGCAACGATATTATCGTTAACGTTCAGCTTGATCCAGGCGGCGTTGTAAACGTTGCCGGCTCTGGAATCACGTCTGGCTCGGATGTTAAGCTTCTTGAAGCTTTTCAGACAACCGTTAGCGACGGCAAGCCATCGGGCACAACCGCTCTTCTTCGTACGCCGAACGATCCTGAGACGCGTACTCCGGACAGCTCTGCGATCGCCGAAGTGAAGTTCACTCTTGACGGCGAAGCTCCTTCGGATCCGAACAATCTCATTGCTGGAGACCGCAAATTCCTCGGCATCGGCTATGTCGACGCCAACGGACTTGCCGTGCCCGGCGTGCCCTCAATCGGGAACGGCGTCAATATCACGAGTTCTGCGCCGGCTAAGATCCAGATTAACAAGGAAGACAATATCCTGAGCACGGCCGTGAAGGGCCAAAGCGCTGCCGACGTTACGATTCGCGTGGAAGTCGACGCCCCGAGCCATGTAGAAGGCGAAGTCACCTTCACCTATAATTTTGGTGAGCCTGCAAACATCGCGATTTATCGCAAGACAGTTGCTGGGTTGACGCGCATTGATTCTGCTGCGACCGAGCCTGTCGTTATTCGATGGGACATCGCCACGGACCCAAGACCGAGCAACACTCCCAGCTATATCACGCTCGTAGCCGAAGTTACGAACAAGTACGGCGCGGCGATTCCTGATCTCCAGATGAATTGGTCGAACGCTAAGGTGGCGAGCGACAACACTTGGAGGACCAGCGCAGGCGGCTATGCCTTTGTTGATCCGACAGACGAGGATGTCTCGACCCCATCAACGACAACCGATAGCGACGGCCGAGCTTCTGTCCGTTTCAAAGCTCCAGATCCAATTGATGGACCTCTGGGCGGCAAACCGGGCGACGCCAACGGTGCCGACGGCTCAGGCGATCAGCTCGTCAAAGCCATGAACTATGTTTACGCGACGGTTGACGGCACGACAGTGGCGAATCAGTATCCGGCTAAGATCTTCTTGACTCGGCAATTCCAGAATGTCATGATCGCAGAAGCCCAAGTGTCCAAGTACAAGATTGTCAACGCTTATTCGCAAGTTCCTTTCTCTTCCTACGCGACCGACGTCGACGGTTGGGAATGCAAGGAGAGCTTTGTGGTCACTTGGAAGGCGTTTAACGTTCAAGGCGGACACAAGGTCGGCAATCCTGGAGAAGAAGACCTCATTTCTCATATCGCTCCGACTTCGGAGTGTTACATGAACGGTTCGATCTTGGAGACGAACAAGAAAGCTGGTCAAGTTGACATTCAGGCCATGACGCTTGACGATGATCCTGTCAAGTCGGACAAGTATCATGTTGAAGTTTGGGGACCTCCCACGCAGATCTATATGTCAAGCGGCCCGCAGACCGTGGATCCTCTCAAGCCTTGGGAATTCTATAAGATCCCGACTGCAGTAGTCCCATTCGGAATTCCTGCCTCTGAGCTGACAGCCGATCACTTTGAGGCGAACGGAGATACGCCTCCCAAGTTTGTTGCTTATATGTACTTGTGTACCACTGATAGCTGGGGCTACGACTGGGTAACGGTGCAGGGGCAGCAACGCAAAAGGTATCGCTTGACCGTGATTCCCCCAACGGTCCCGACAGGAAACACCTTTACAGCGACCTACGCCTCGCCGCTCGGTTATGGATCGATCGATACACCGAGCACGCCGGTTGGCGATGGCGGCTCTCGTCCCTTAATCGCCATCTGGGGCCCGATGACTGGAAATAATGGCGAGATTGTCATTAGCTACTCCGGAATGTGGTACGGGATTGCTGCCGGCGCACCGGACCCAACGGCACCGGTTTCTTTCGCAATAACGCGAAGGATCCGAGTTAACAACAGCAGCAACTAAGAACTGCTCGATAACATCATGACGGCCAGGCTGCCAAGCCTGGCCGTCTTGTTTATAGTCAGCATCAAACCTGCTGAAACCGGTAAAATGGGACTTCCAAACGCATTTGAGCGTGTGAATCCCTATGGCTGAAAAATCCGTTGTCGTCGTTGGCGGAGGCCTTGCCGGTCTCATGGCTGCCATGAAGCTTGCTGAGGCAGGCGTCAAAGTCAAACTCATTAGCATTGTCCCCGTTAAGAGGAGCCACAGCGTTTGCGCGCAAGGCGGAATTAACGGCGCTGTGAACCTTCGAGGCGAGAACGATTCTCCGTATCTCCACTTCGAAGACACCATCACGGGCGGCGACTTCCTGAACCACCAGCCGCCGGTTATGCGCATGGCCGAGCGAGCTCCGGCGATTATCTATATGCTCGACCGCATGGGCGTTCCGTTCAACCGAACCAATGAAGGCATGCTCAGCTTCCGTCGCTTTGGCGGCACCCTCAAGCATAGAACCGCCTACGCCGGCGCGACAACCGGCCAGCAGCTCCTTTATGCTTTGGATGAGCAGGTCCGCCGGTTCGAGTCGATGGGCATGGTTCAGAAGTATGAAGGCTATGAGTTCCTTGGCATCGTGAAGGATGCTAAAGGCAACTGCCGCGGCGTGACGGCCCAGAACCTGCGAACGATGGCCATTGAAGGCTTGAGCGCCGATGCAGTCGTTATCGCTTCAGGCGGAAACGGCGTCATCTTCGGCCGATCCACGAACTCGATCATCAACACCGGATCGCCTGTCAGCATCTGCTATCAGCAAGGTGCTGTCTATGGCAACCCCGAGATGGTCCAGATTCACCCGACAGCGATTCCCGGCGAAGACAAGTGCCGACTGATCAGCGAATCGGTCCGTGGTGAAGGCGGACGTCTGTGGACTCCGCGCGACCCGATGGATAGCCGCAAGCCGACCGACATCCCAGAGAAGGATCGCTGGTACTTCTGCGAAGAGCTTGACCCGGTCTATGGCAACCTTCTGAGCCGAGACATCGTCAGCTTCAGCATTTATTGCGTCTGCCGAATGGGCAAGGGCGTGCAGGGCAAGCAACAGGTTTACCTTGACATCACACAGTTGCACGAGAGCAAAGGCGGCCCCTACACGCGCCAGATCATCAACGACAAGCTGGAAGGCGTTCTCGAGATTTACGAGAAGTTCATGCGGGAAGACCCGATTGAGGTTCCGATGCGCATCTACCCAGCGGTCCACTATACGATGGGCGGCCTCTGGGTCGATTACGAGAAAGGCCACGAGACGGCCATCGACATCGATTCGCCCAAGAACCAGATGACAAACATCCCCGGTCTCTATGCAGCTGGCGAATGCGACTACCAATACCACGGCGCCAACCGACTTGGAGCGAACGCGCTTCTATCGTGCCTTTATGGCGGCGAGGTCACAGCTCAAGGTATCCAGGCTTATTTGAAGACTGCTGACGTGGCTGGCGAAGATGCCGAGGCTCTGGTGGCCAAGGCTGTCGAAGAGAAGGTTGCCGAGTACAACGGCTTGAAGAAGTCGAACGGCACCGAGAATCCGTATCGACTGCACGCCGAGCTTTCGGACGTTATGTGGAACAACTGCGGCATATGGCGAACCCAGAAGGAGCTTCTGGAATCTCAGCCCAAGCTCGAGGAGCTGGCGGCTCGTGCCAAGCAGTGCGCGTTGCTCGACGACTCCGGCTGGTCGAACCAGGCCGTTCCGTTTGTGCGCTCAGTCCAGAACATGATCGAGCAGTCGAAAGCGATCGTCGCCGGCGCGATCATTCGCGATGAGAGCCGCGGCGCCCACTTCAAGATGGACACGCCCGACCGCAACGATACCGACTGGCTGAAGACGACCTTAGCGACCTATTCGCCGCAAGGCCCGCAGTTCACGTATGAGCAGATCGATTGCTCGTACATCGCTCCGCGCGCCCGGAAATACCGAATCAATCAGAACAAGATCGTGAAGGAAATCATGGGCGAGGACTATCTGAAGAGCCTCGGCGCGAAGTAGGTAATCCTGTCATTCCGAACGCAGTGAGGAATCTGACTGAACTTTCTGCTTGTTGCTACTGGCAGGCAACGACTTCACTCAGATCCCTAGCTGTGCTCGGGATGACATGGCAGAGGACTGCCTACAGACCGCCCATGAACTTGAAGATGTAGTCGTTCACACTCGGCAAACCTTCGTGTCCGAAGTCCGGGTAAATCAACACGTCCTTCTTGCACGTCATCTTGTTATATGCAGCAAATTGAGTCGATGGCGGGCAAATGCTGTCCATCAATCCAACCGCCATCAGCACGTCAGCCTTGATTCGCGGTGCTAGATGCTGGTTGTCGATGTAGCCAAGCTTGTTGAAGATCTCGCTTTCCCGTTCGTGTAAAGGATCGAAACTTCGGAAATGGGCTCTTAGCTCCTCATAGGCCGCCACGTCTAAGTCCATTTCCCAGACTCTAAGATAGTCGCAAAGGAACGGGAAAATCGGCGCAGCCATCTTTACTCGCGGCTCCAATGCAATACAAGCAAGCGTTAATCCGCCGCCTTGAGAGCCGCCAACAGCTCCAACTCGCGTCGGATCGACTTCGGGCAATGACATGGCCAAACCTGCGAGTTGGGCGCAATCGAGGAAGATCTGGCGATACATCATGTCGTCGGCTAGTCCATCGAGGCCGCGAACGATGTGGCCCCGAAACGTGTTGCCGATGTGACCGCCGACATCTTGCGATTTGCCGCCTTGGCCTCGGACATCCATCGCGAGGACAGAATAGCCTTGGCCTACCCAGCTAAGCTTGTCGAGCCACTCGCCGCTGTTTCCGGTATAGCCATGGAACTGCAACAATGCAGGATGCTTTCCTTCTGACTTCTTAGGTCGAAGGTATTTGGCATAAATCCGCGCGCCGCGCACGCCGGTAAACCAGAAATCGAAGCATTCAGCGAAGTTCGCTCCGATGTCAACGGGAATCATCTCGACTTGAGGATCAACCGCTTTCATTTCCGAAATTGCTCGGTCCCAATAGGCATCAAAATCGTCCGGCCGAGGATTTCTGCCCTGATAGGTATATAGCTGGTCGAGTGGTAGGTCAATAATAGGCATAGGGTGACTTTATCACATGCCAGAACGGTATGGGCAAGAGTTCGCGTCTAGTTTTCAGGTGGACAGCAAAAATGCCGGTTTATGAATATAAAGCAACGGATGCAAGCGGAAAGGTCGTGACGGGAACGGCCCATGGCGCTGACCTCATTGCAGTCACGTCGAATCTTCAGAATAAGGGATTAACGGTGCAAAGCGTCCAGCAGCATCAGGGCCTAGACGATTTTCCTGTCCAGATTGAGAACGAGAAGAAGTCAGCGACGGCCGATCCGCCTGCCGATCCTCAGACCTCCGCTCCGGCCGAAACGCCGAAGGATCTGCCGCCGCTTGAGGCCAGGTCGATCATCGCGAAGGATATCGTCGGGCCGGTCGTCGGCAAAGTGCCGTTGCGCGATCTTTACTTCTATTTCAAACAGCTTGCGACGATGCTCTCGGCAGGCGTTGGCATGATCCAATCGATGAATACCCTGGCCAACCAGTCTCGAAGCCCAAAGCTTAGGGGGATAATCAAGGAGATGGCCGGCCACGTTGAGGCTGGTCGCCCAATGAGCGCGGGTATGCAGCGCTATCCTGAGGTCTTTAACCCGCTCATGATGAGCATGATCCGCACCGGAGAGCGCCTCGGAACCCTCGACTCCTCTTCAGAAATGTTGGCAACGTACTTAGAGCAGGAGATGGAACTCAGGCGGCTGATTTCGCGCGAAACGATGTACCCGAAGATCGTCATCGTGGCGTCGATTATCATCATTATTGCAGCTAACGCAGTGATCAAGTCTGTGGGCGGAGGGATGCAACTTTGGTCTCCGTTGACTGAGATCAGGACATGGTATTGGCTTGGGCCGCTGATCATCTTCCTGTTTCTGTTCGTCAGAATAGGTCTCCAGAACAACCGAATCAAGTTCAACTGGGATATTCTCATTGCCTGCATCCCTGGATTCGCCAGTGTAACGCGCAAGTTCGCCATGGCCAAGTTCGGCCGCGCGTTCGGTGCCATGTATAAGGGCGGCGTATCGATTCCAGAAGCGATCACCCTTGGTGCCGACGCATGCGGAAACGAATATATCCGGTCGCGCATCTACCCGGCCGTTCGCCATCTTGAGGCCGGAAAGCCGATCACCCAAACGTTTCGAGAAACCGGCATCTTCAACCCGATTGTCTTGGACATGACTCACACCGGCGAAATGACGGGTTCTTTAGACCAGATGTTGCTCAAAGTCTCGGAGTTCTATGAGGGAGAAGCGGCTGTTCAGGCAAGACGAAATGCTCTGATCTTCGGAGTCGTTGTCTTCCTTTGCGTGGCTGTTTACGTGCTTATCCTGCTTATTAAGTTCTATACAGGGTATTTTCAGAACACCTTTAAGGCAGCAGGGGGCGATTAGCGGCCGTATCAATGGCAAAGAACCATTACGAAATCTTAGGAATCAAGCAAACGTCTACGTCTGACGAGATCAGATCGGCGTATCGTAAGCTCGTGCTCAAGTATCATCCGGACCGATCGTCAGAGCCGAACTCCGCCGCGATCTTCATGACGATCACGGACAGTTATAACGTCCTGAGCGATCCGGATAACCGCAAAGAGTACGATCGGTTGCTGCTTGTCGAGCGTTTGAGGGCATCGCACCCGACTCCGCCGAAGGTCCAAACTGCTAAGCCGCCTGATCCGCAACCAACCAAGAAGCGCACTGCAACCAAGAGCGTTTCGTTAACCGCAGAAGTCACCCGGCTATCTGTCTTGTTTAGCCGCGGGCAATATGGAGAAGCCGAGAAGCTGGCGATCCGCATCCGGCACCAGGACTCGCGGCAGCCTCTTCCGTATGCGGTGCTCAGCGAGATTGCCCGATCCAGAGGCGACTTACGCGAAGCAGAGCGGCTTCTGGCTTTGGCCGTCCAGATGGACCCGAGGAACGAGACTTATCGAACTCGCTATGAGGAACTCGTTCGAAGCAGGAATCAGGAACCGAAAGAATCATCCAAAGTCGACGCCAAGAGCATTGAAGTCGTTGCGCCGATGGCCGGCTCTGCCATGGTTGTACTCGCGGCCATATATTTGGCGTTGTCGAAGGAACTGCCCATACTTGAAAAGCTGTCGCTGATCAACACATGGACTCTCGGATTCGTTGCAATGGCTCTGATTTGCGGCGTCACTGTAGGAGCTGCGCTCAGCATCGGCGGCTACCTCGACCGGTTCAATGCCATGCTGGTGAACTCGCTTGGGCGCATTTCGCCGGTAATAGCCTTGGCCACCATCGCTGTGGTCAACTTCTGGCTTGCTGCTGCGCTTTATGCTGTGATGAGCATGATCCAGAAGAGCTTCAATTTCTCATTGAACCGAATCATCGGCTCGACAGCCGCTACCGTTGCAGTGCTGTCGCTTGGCTGCGCCATTTCTCCCAGCGTCGAGGGCTGGCAAGCGCTTATCTGGGGTGGAAACCTGGTCTACATCGGAGCGCTGTGCGGCTGGATGACGACCGATGCGCTAAGGCGGTAAGGCGATATCTACGCCCCCCGGCAATATTCTGCAAGAATCGTTTAGAATGCTGTTATAAGTGGCGACATTAAGCCTTGATACCTTGGAGCTTCCCGAACGGGAACCCGCGCTGTTTATTACGCAAACCGACCTGACTCATCTCGGAACCATCGGCACAGCTTGGCTTGTGGTCACGTCCGAACGCGTCTTCCGTATGGAAAAAACGCCAATCGGCGAGGAGATGATTGCGGCTTGGCCGATCAGCGAACTCTCGAATGTCCGTATTGAAGACCTGGTCGACGCGTCTGCCGTAGTTGCTTTTCATAATGGCACAGAAGTCGAGCTGATTCGCGGGTCCAGTTCTCGAAGCCTTCACATAGCCTCCGCTCAAAAGAGGTTGGATTGCCTAGTCGAGGGTAAGGAAGTTCCCGATATCGAGGACAAGATTCGCATTTGCCCGAAGTGCGCGCGTCCGCTCCCCGAGGACTCTGAACTCTGCGTCGGCTGCATCAACCGCGGCAAAACGCTGCTCAGGCTGTTCGCATTCGCAAAGCCTTATAAGGTCCGAGTGTTTTGGGGAACGTTCCTAACGTTTGGAATGACGTTGGCGGCGCTGCTCCCGCCGTTCCTTACGCGTTTGCTTATTGACGACGTCCTGCAGGGCAGCCACAAAGAATGGTTCCTCGGAATCATCATTTCGTTAATCACAGCAGGTGCGCTGGGAATGATCCTCCATGTCGCTAGAGCCCGTAACGTTGCTTACCTGGGCATGGGCGTGACGGTTGACATTCGTACGACGCTTTTCAACAAGATCCAGCAGCTCTCTTTAGCCTTCCACGACAAGCGCAATGTCGGTTCGTTGATGTCGCGCTTAACCAATGACACCGGATCGCTTTATGACGTTCTTGTCGACGGCTTGCCAATGGTCCTTCAAAACGGCATGCTGATCATCGGCATTCCTACCGCTTTGTTCTTCGTGAATTGGAAACTGGCGCTGTTTGCTCTCTTACCCGTGCCTTTCGTCGTCCTGGCGGTGAACCGGTTCCGACGAAAGATGATGCGCGTATGGAGCCGTTATTGGCACAATTGGTCGAGGCTCAGCAGCAGTCTTAGCGGCGTTCTTCAAGGCACACGCGTTGTCAAGGCGTTCCACGGCGAAACACGAGAAGAACGGCGGTTCGAGCGAAGAGCAAGGGATTTGGCTTTATCGCAGAACAAGGCCGAGATATCGTGGGCCAATTTCTTCCCGGCTGTTCAGTTCTCCATGAACCTAAGCGCGTTCATCGTGTGGTGGGTCGGCGGCCTAGCCGTGCTCAACCATCAGATGAAGGTCGGCGACCTTGTCGCATTCATCGCGTATGTGGCTATGTTGAACCAGCCGCTCATGATGCTACAGCGCATCATTGACTGGACGAGCCGTTCTCTGACTGCCGCCGAGCGCGTCTTCGAGATCCTTGACACGCCTCTCGATATCGACGATGCAAAGAACGCCGTGCCAATGCCAGCCATTGAAGGAAAAGTTGTCTTCAAGGACGTGCATTTCTGCTACGAGAAGGCGCGCGAAGTGTTGCACGGTATTGACATGGAAGTCAAACCGGGCGAAATGATCGGACTGGTCGGCCATTCCGGGGCAGGCAAATCAACCATTATCAACCTGCTGATGAGGTTTTACGATCCGACGCAGGGCGTCATTGAGTTGGACGGCGTAGACCTGAAAGACATCAAAATCGACGATTTCCGTCGCCAAGTCGGCGTCGTTCTCCAAGAGAACTATTTGTTCCCCGGAACGATCCGCGACAACATCTCCTATGGGCGTCCTGAAGCGACGATAGAGGATGTGATCGGAGCTGCCAAAGCTGCCAATGCGCACGACTTCATCGTTAGCTTCCCAGACGGCTATGACAGCTATGTCGGCGAACGCGGCCAGCGCCTTAGCGGCGGAGAAAGGCAGCGCATCGCCATCGCCCGCGCTATCCTGCACAACCCGAAGGTTTTGATTTTGGACGAAGCCACGGCGTCGGTCGATACCGAAACTGAACGAATGATTCAAGAAGCTCTGGAAACGCTGGTCAAGGACCGTACTGTCTTCGCCATAGCGCACCGTTTAAGCACCTTGCGTAACGCAGACCGGCTTGTAGTCATTGACAAGGGCACCGTGGCAGAGATCGGCACGCATGACGAGCTACTTGCCAAAGAAGACGGCATCTACAGGAAGCTTGTCGACATGCAGCAACAGATCAACAAGCTGCACGAGTCGTTCATGTTCTCCGGCGATTCGGGGTAGTCAAAGCATCGGTTTTCGGCACAAGAGGCTGCAGTCAGAAATGCCATCCCGAGCATCGCGAGGGATCTGAGCGGGGTTGTTGCTTGACAGCAATAGCAAGCATTGAGTCCAGTCAGATTCCTCACTACGTTCGGAATGACAAGGCTCTAAGAAGCGCAGTATAGCTCCTGTCTTCCCGAGCATTCCGAGGGATCTGAGCGGAGTCGCGACTTGCTTGTACGGGCACGAAGTCTAGCCACAATCATTTCCTACTGGCTGTAGTCGGGCGCCAACGTTCCCAGCCATCCCTTGGACAGCTAACGCACAGACGGCGGCTTATGCATGTACGGCGGATTCGCGATTCGCTTCTCGATCTTCACCGTTGCGGACTGGGCAGCGATCTGACTTCCTCCAACCCCGATCTCGACCTCGCCGACCTCAACGGTTCTTATGCCTTTCGTGTTTGCGAACGCGAACTGGAATGGTGTTAGATGGAAGGCAACGGTCTTTGTTTCTCCAGGCCTAAGATGAATGCGCTTGAATCCGCGCAACGAGCGAATCGGCAATCCGGAACCCTTCTGGCTGATGTAGAGCTGCACGACTTCGTCGCCTGCCAACTCACTGGTGTTCTTGACACTGACAGAGACCGTTTGCTCTCCGTTATGTGCAGGGACTACCTTCATTCCGCTGTAGGCAAACGTGGTGTAGCTCAATCCGTATCCGAACCCCCAAAGCGGCTCGCCGGGGAAGTACCGGTAGGTGCGTCCCTTCATGCCGTAGTCTTCGAAAGCTGGAAGGTCCTTCTCGGATTTGTAGAAGGTCACGGGCAGGCGTCCAGCCGGATTGTAGTCGCCGAAGAGCACGTCTGCTACAGCGTCCCCGCCGCGCTGGCCGGGATACCAGCAATCAAGAATGGCGGGCACATTCTCCTTCGCCCAGTTGGCCGCAATCGCCGACCCGCCTGTCAGAACGAGGGTTACCGGCTTGCCGAGAGCGCAGAGCCTTTTCAACAGGTCTTCTTGATGCGGGAGCAGAGCCAGCGATGTCCGCTCTCCGCCGTCTCCCTCCTCGCCCTCGCATTGAGGCGAGAGGCCCATGACCGCAATGATCCGATCGGCTTTACGCGCGGCCTCAAGAGCTTCCTTCTCAAGTTCGGGCTTGGCGGCCATCAGATCGCAGCCCTTGGCATAGAGAACGGTGCCTTTTCCTTCGAGCTTCTTAGCGATACCATCCAAAATCGGAACTGGATGCGAAGGTAGCCCCGCATAGTTGCCCGTCAGCACGGTATTAATCCAAGCGTTATCGGTCTTTCCTTCGGCTGCGGTTGGGCCGATGACGGCGATGGTCCCGGACTTGGCAAGAGGCAAGGCTTTCCTTTCGTTCTTGAGAAGGACGATCGCTTCTTGGGCTACCTTGAGCGCCAGCGCGTCGTGTTCGAGAGAGTCGTTCTTGCTGAACGGTATCTTGGCGTATTTCACCAGTTGCGGCGGATCGAACATGCCTAGGCGGAATCGGGCAACCAAGCATCGCTTCAATGCGATGTCGATATCTTTAACCGAGCAGAGCTTGCGACGGAGTGCTTCAGGAAGCGCGCTATAGGTTCCTCCGCTGTTCAAATCAAGCCCCTTCTTCAGCGCAATGGCAGCAGCCTCTGCGGCATCTCTGACGAGCTTGTGGGTTCGCCAGATATCGTCCACGGAGTCGACATCAGAAACGGTGTACCCATTGAAACCCCAAACGCCGCGCAGCAACTTCAGCATGAGCAGGTCGTGCGCGGTGCACGATTGACCCCGGAACCGGTTGTATGCCGTCATGATTGAATAGGCTTTACCTTCTCTGATGCACGCTTCGAATGCAGGCAGATAGGTTTCAAAGAGGTCCTGTTCGGAAGCCTGGGCATCGAACACATGGCGCAGGTGCTCCGGGCCGCTATGGACTGCATAGTGCTTAGGCGTGGCCACTGTCTTCAGATACTTCGGATCGTCTCCTTGAAGACCCTTAACAAAGGTAACGCCGAATCGGCTGGTCAGGTAGGGATCCTCGCCGTATGTCTCATGACCCCGTCCCCATCGCGGATCCCGGAAGATATTGACGTTCGGCGACCACATATCAAGGCCGTAATACCGCGCGGAGTCGCCGTTATGAGTTCGGGCATATTCATGGTGCTTGGCACGGGCTTCGTCGCTGATGGCGTTGGCAGCTTGATTCCAAAGGTCGTCGTTCCATGTTGCCGCGGCGGCTATGGCTTGCGGAAACACCGTGGCATGTCCGGCTCGCGCGACACCATGGAGAGATTCGTTCCACCAGTCGTAAGCAGGAATGCCAAGGCGCAAGATGGCAGGTGCCGCCATCATGATCTGGGAGATCTTTTCTTTTGTCGATAGACGGCGAATGAGGTCGTCGGCACGCGCTTCAGGCTTCTTCGTTGGATCCTTCCAAATCTCCGGTCCAGCAACCTTGGGAATCCTGCTAATCTCGGCATCCTGTTTGTTTTGAAGCTTGGCAGGGACGGATTCGCCAACAATCGCTCCCGATGCATTCTTGATGCGGATGAGATCGAACTTGGCGTTCTCTACCTTGCCGGCGAAGACGACCGTCAGCGCTCCGCCAAGCGAGTCGGCCCGATGGTTCACCTTCGCCGACACGTTGACGGGCTTGTTCTTGCCGCCAGCCGATTTGGACAGGTCCAGGTCCTTGGCAATCGATATGCCATCGCACGATATATCCATCACTCGCATTCCTGGAGAGTTGAAGTAAAGTTCGGCGGCTTCTACTTCCACGGTGTATTGACCTTGAGGCAGCCCTGGGAAGGCAACGCTCATATTGCTTCCATAGGCTTCGACATTGGAGCCAAACTCGGCAAGAGAGCCGCCGGACAGCACGCCCTCAACGATGGTGGCGGCTGAACACAAGGACAACACGAATGTCGCGATACAGCTTGTCGCGAACCGAAAGACCATGGATCGGATGGATGGTGTCATAGCGGCTATCTCCCAATACAGCCTTTGGTCGTTGCATCAAAAGCCGCACGGCTGGTTAAGTGCCAACTGCAGTAGTCTAGCCGAAAAGCAGGCTCGTTTTGAACAAGTGGATGTTCCCTCGGCAACCGATTCGACCATCGTTGCCGAGGGAAAGTGTCAAAAAGCTAGGCCTTCAACGCCCGGGCCAAGTCCTCGACCAAGTCTTGCGAATCCTCGATGCCAACGCTAAGGCGAAGCATGGTCGGCGGAATGCCCTTATCAAGCCTCTGCTGTGGCGTCATCGTTGCATGCGACATCAAGGGCGGATAGCCAATAAGCGACTCAACGCCGCCCAAGCTCTCAGCAAGCTGGAAGATCCGGCAGCTTTCGGCAACTTTTCGCGCTTTCGACTCTGATCCTTTGACCTCGACGGCTAGCATTGCTCCGAAACCGCGCATTTGGCGTTTGGCCAGTTCGTGGTCAGGATGCGACTTGAGGCCGGGATAATGGACGCGTTCAACATTGGGATGTGACTCAAGGAACTCGGCAACGATTTGAGCGTTCTCGCAGTGCTGTCGCATTCGGGCCGCAAGCGTTTTGACGCCGCGTAAAGACAGCCAGCAATCAAAAGGACTCGGCACCGATCCGACTGCCTTAAGGTACTCAAAGGCATGCTCGTGGATCGAGCCACTGTTCGTGACCAGTGCGCCGCCGACAACATCGCTGTGGCCGTTGATGTATTTCGTGGTCGAGTGCACGACGATATCAACGCCAAGATCGAGCGGGTTCTGCAGGTACGGCGAAGCAAAAGTATTGTCGAATACGGACAGCAAGCCGAGATCCTTAGCCTTGGCGGCTATCGTTTCAATGTCCATAATGCGAACGTTCGGATTGGTCGGCGACTCGAAGACAACCATCTTCGTGTTCGGTTTGATGGCAGATTCCAGTATTTCAGGCTTTGAAGCGTCGAACTCGGAGAAACTAACTCCTTGGCGAGGAAGATACTTGTCGAGAGCCCGATAGGTGCCGCCGTAAATGTCGGTCGCCGAGACGACATGATCGCCTTGCTGAAGCAGACTGAACGCCCCCATAATCGCCGCCATTCCGCTTCCAAAGACCACGGCGTGCTTGCCGTTCTCAAGCGAAGCAATCACTTGTTCCAGCACGAGGCGGTTTGGATTGGTACATCGCGTATAGTCGACGCTGGGTATATGGTCAAGGTCTTGCCAGCCGAAGGTGGCGGACTGGTAGAGAGGAGTGACGACTGCTCGGAAATCCTGGTCTGGATTCTGGCCTACTCGGATGGCTTTGGTTGCGAATCGCATGTGTTCTTATATTCCTTTCTGTTAATTCTTGGGGTTAGGGCCTGTTGCCGCCTCCCTAACCCTCCCACACGAGGCGGGAGAGCGAACTTGTGCAAGTGCCTTGCACCATAGATCGTTGCTCGAACCGGATGTTGCCGATAAGCCAATGTTGTGGTCTGCCGCTATTGTTTAGTGCCAGCATATTAAGGATCGGTTAGGTTCCCCGGAATGCTGGCACCTCGATAGTTGCTACTCGATCTTGATTCCCTGCTTCTTCAGGGCTTCTTCGATGCGTTTGTCGTCGTCGCCGCTGAAACCAACAATCGCCTCAACGACCTTTCCTTCTTTGTCGATGATGTATGTGGTCGGGATTCCAGAGACCTTGAAGAGTTTGCCTGCAATGCTCTCAGCGCCGCGTCCTGCCGGATCGAAAGCGAACTGGTAGCTGTATTTGCTCTGGTTCTGAGGAACCCACTTTTCGTATTCGTCTTTGCCGTCCCACACACACAACGCAATAACCGCAACGCCTTGCGACTTCACAGCCTGATACACCTTCTCGATGTGGGGCATGGAGCGCTGGCACGGGCCGCACCAGGTTGCCCAGAAGTCAAGAATAACAACTTGGCCTTTGTAGTCCGAGAGCTTCAGCGTGCCGCCTCCCCACTTTTCAGAATTGAAATCAGGAGCAGGTGCGCCGGCAGCGAGCAATGCTGGCCGCTCAGCAACTTTCTTCGGCTCGACAAGGATCGGTTTTCTTGGTCGGCCGTATGGCCAGCCAAGTGCCTTCGTCATTGACTAACGCTTCATAAACCTTTTCGCCGAGTTTGAACGGCGACCGAATGTCAATTGATCCTGAGCTGAACTTGCCATCGTCCTTAAGGTCGATGAGAGCCCAGACGGACGAGATTTCGTCAAATCTTCTTTGACCGTAGCGGTCTTTTTGTAGATGGCATCGGCGTCATTCTCGGCGAGGATAACCTTGTGCGACTTGCCATCGATCTCAACCTTGCCGACCTGAGTGGCTTGGCGATAGCAGAGGATATAGTCTTGACCTGTGAAGCGGTAGAAAGCAACGCCAACTTGCGCAGATCGACGTTCGCTGGTCTTGCTACCATAGGAGGCATTCAGCAACGTGTTCAGCACGCCATACATAACGCGGCCGCCACGATCAGATTTGCCTTTCCAGCTTCCATTGCCGTCGTCGGTTAGGTCGCCGTTCTGGTTGACATCAATGTAGATTTTGTAGTCGCCCTGCTCGGGCTCATCGGCCGCGATCAGGGTCTTTGACTTCGGACCGTTGCCAAGGGAAATCACGGCGTACTTTGGCTTCGCCTGATAGGAAGGCTCCTTAACAATGCGGTAAGGCAGCTTTTCGCCGTCTTTGAGGAACGGCAATTGTACTGGAAAGTAGCCGAGGCGCTGTTTTACTGCGCCAGTAGGATCAATCGTCAAATTGTCTTGCGCCGACGAAACCGTCGACAGTGCTGCCAGCAGCAGAGAACACGATAGGGCCATGTGAGTTGCCTTCAAAATAACCTCCGAACAAGGATTTCTGGTAACCCCAATCTTACTCCCACAGGCTTGTCGATTGTCGTGTCGTTCCTACCTTTGGCAATCCAAAGCTAACATCATGAGGTTTGAACTTGACTGAAACCAAACAATGAAAGGCGGCCATATGCGACTTTTTTCTGTCTTTGATAGGTCTTTCTAGCTTTTATTGGCAGAAGTAGGCCACAATAGGGGCGTTTCGTTTCGAGCCTGTGTTTTCGATCTTCAGAACGTCGCCTCGTGGCTGGTTTTGAACCTTAGGACCTCGCATTCAGACCGGACAATCTAAAATCGGAGGCCACATACACATGGCTACAAAATCTTTATACGTCGGCAATCTCAGCTATTCCACTACCGAGGACGGACTGCGCACAGCATTCGAGCCCTACGGTGCAACGAGCGTTCGCATCGTTGAAGGCCGAGGCTTCGGCTTCATCGACATCGATGGAGACAAACTCGACCAGGCAATCGCCGACAAGCACAACTC